>NZ_JAXIWG010000003.1:0-545538 GCF_034652275.1 Yoonia sp. 72
AACCGCGACAATTCCATCGACAGCCGCGTGCCGCAAACGCTGGGCGGTGTCGGCTACGTGCCGCGCAAGGATATCGTGGGCCGCGCCGACCGAGTGCTGTTCTCGTCCGCGGGCCGGTCGATGCTGGCCTTCTGGACATGGCGCAGCGACCGTTTCTTCAAGGCGATCGAGTGAAACTGTCCGCCGATCTTGCCGCCTTTTCGCAGCGTCTTGGCTATCACTTCGTCAAGCCGGAATTGCTGGTGCGGTCGGTGACCCATTCGTCGATGGTCAGCGTCCACCGCGACGACAACCAGCGGCTTGAATTTCTGGGCGACCGCGTGCTGGGTCTGGTGATGGCCGAGGCGCTGCTGAAGGCTGATCCCTCCGCGCCCGAAGGGTTGCTGGCCCCGCGCTACAACGCGCTGGTGCGCCGTGAAACCTGCGCCGATGTCGCACGCCAGATCGACCTTGGCGCGGTCATCAAGCTGGGCCGGTCCGAGATGAAATCGGGTGGCCGCCGCAAGGAAGCCCTGCTGGCCGACGCGATGGAGGCGGTGATCGCCGCGATCTATCAGGACGGCGGGTTTGAGGCCGCGCGCAAGGTTGTGCTGCACCTCTGGGGGGCGCGTGTGACCGATGTCGCCGACGATGCCCGCGACGCCAAGACCGCCTTGCAGGAATGGGCGCAGGCGCGCGGCGAAGCGCCACCCACCTATACCGAAACGGCACGCACTGGACCTGACCACCAGCCTGCCTTTACCATTGCCGTGCAACTGGCCTCTGGCCAGACCGAGACAGCGACCGCAGGGTCGAAACGGCAGGCGGAACAAGCCGCCGCCGCCGCCCTTTTGAAGAAAGTTGACCCATGACCGACGCACCGACCAAAGCGGGCTTTGTCGCCCTGATCGGGGAACCGAACGCGGGCAAGTCCACCCTGCTGAACCGGATGGTCGGCGCCAAGGTGTCCATCGTGACCCACAAGGTCCAGACCACCCGCGCGCGCATTCGCGGTGTCGCGATGGAAGGGCAGGCGCAGCTGATTTTCATCGACACCCCGGGTCTGTTCAAACCGCGCCGCAGGCTGGACCGTGCCATGGTCGCCGCCGCTTGGGGCGGGGCTGCGGATGCCGATGTTGTCGTGCTGATGATCGAGGCCCATCGCGGCATGAGCGAAGGCGTCAAGGCGATTCTTGCCAACCTGCCCGACCGCATGGGCAATACCAAGGTCGCGTTGGCAATCAACAAGATCGACAAGGTGAAATCCGAAAGCCTGCTGGCCCTGACCCGCGACATGAACGAGGCGTTTCCTTTCGCCGAAACCTTCATGATTTCCGCCGAACGCGGGCATGGCTGCGACGCCTTGCGTGCCTGGCTTGTGGAACAGGTGCCTGAAGGCCCGTGGCTTTACCCCGAGGACCAGATCGCCGATCTGCCGATGCGTATGATTGCCGCCGAGATGACCCGCGAAAAGCTGACCCTGCGGCTGCATCAGGAACTGCCCTACGAACTGACCGTCGAGACCGAGAATTGGGAAGAACGCCCCGACGGGTCCGCCCGCATCGACCAGCTGATCTATGTTGCGCGCGACGGCCACAAAGGCATCGTGCTGGGCAAGGGCGGCGAAACGATCAAACAGGTCAGCCAAGCCGCCCGCGCCGAGATCATGGAATTTCTGGGCCGTCCCGTACATCTGTTCCTGCAAGTGAAGGTGCGCCCGAACTGGCTGGAAGAAAAAGAGCGCTATTCCGAAATGGGTCTGGATTTCAAAGACGGCAACGCATGAGATTGACCGCCGACATCTGGGTGTCGGCCTACCTGACAAGGCTGCGTCTGGCGGCGATCCCGGCCTTTGTCGTTGCCCGCGGCGATGCCACGGCGGGGGCGGTGATGGTCAAGCTCAACACGCTCGACGGGCGGGCCTGTTGTTACCAGCGCAGTTTCGATCTGATGACGGGTGATCGCACATGGGTCGTTCTGGCCGAAGGGCCAGAGCGTGATGTCGATCTCTCGATCCAGCGTCAGCGCGGTTTCGACACAGACCTGTGGGTGATCGAGGTCGAGGACAGGGACGGGCGCCATCTGCTGGATCAGGACGGGCTTGCGTGACCTGTTCTTCGGGTTTGTTTGGGAATTGTTAACTTTTGACGCTTATCACATCCCCATGATCCGCGGTTCCCCGCCAACGATCTCGCAAGGTGATTTCCTGTTCAAGCCGGTGATATCACGCAGAGGCAAGACGATATCCAATCGTCTTGCCTCTCTGTTTTTGCGGGGGTCGGACTTGCTTTATCACAGCTTGCATCTTGCCCCGCCAGCGGCTGATATTCCTGCATGACAGATGTTGCCGCATGATTACCTGGTGTGACGAGGCCGCTTTGCTGGCGGCGCGCCCTTTTGGCGAAACTTCGGCGATCATCGAAGTGTTCAGCCCCGTCCATGGCCGTCATGCGGGCGTGGTGCGCGGCGGCACCAGCCGCAAGGTCGCTCCTATGCTGCAACCGGGGGCGCAGCTGACGGTCACATGGTCCGCGCGGCTGGACGATCATCTGGGGTCGTTCACGGTGGAACCTGTCCGGTCGCGCAATGCCGCCGCGATGGGGGATCGTCTGTCGCTGGCGGGGTTGAACGCCGTTTGCGCCCTGCTCGTCATGGTCCTGCCTGAACGCGAGGCGCATCTGCCGCTCTATCACCGCACCATCGGCTTGCTCGACCTGTTGGGCCAGCCCGATGTCTGGCCTTTGGCCTATCTGCGCTGGGAGCAGGCGCTGCTGGAGGAAATGGGGTTCGGCATGGACCTTACCGCCTGTGCAGCCAGCGGCGTGAACGAGGATCTGGCCTTTGTGTCGCCCAAGTCCGGCCGCGCGGTCAGCCGCGATGCGGCGGGTGTCTGGGCGGACAGGTTGCTGCCGCTGCCACCCGTGCTGGCAGGCAAAGGCGATGCGTCAGGGGCCGAGATCGCCAAGGCGCTGGGCACGACGGGGTTTTTCATCGAAAACCGCCTCATCAAAGGCTTGGGCGACCGCCCGATGCCTGCCGCGCGCGCGCGGTTGATCGACGCGATCCTCCGGCAGGACGGCTAGGCGAGCTTTTTGTCGATCAGATAGGCGGCCGTCGCCACGACCGATTTGTTGACCTGCCGCATGCCCCGCCCCAAGGTCGCCATCGCGCGGGCGTTGTCGTATCTGTCCTGCCGCCCCAGCGACGGGACGATCGTGCGGATCGCGGGATCAAACCGCGCGAGCAGCCTGACGATGAAATCGGGTGCAACCCGTGTGACGATCCGGCGCGCGGGATAGGCAGCCTTGATCGCCTGCGCCATGTCCGTGAACCAGATGAAGCGGTCCACCGCCATGATCCGCTGACCATAGGTTTCGGGGCGGTCGATCACGGCCACATGCAATTCGGCCACATCCTGCACATCGACAGCGGCAAAGCCGAAATTCGGCAGCATCGGGTCTTTGCGCCGCAGCATCCGCGCGATCACCCCGACCGAACTGCCATAGCGCGCGTCAAGCGGCGCACCGACCACGAAGCCGGGGTTGATGACTGTCAGCCGCATATCCGGCGCGTCCTGCACCACAAAATCCCACGCCGCCTTTTCAGCCAGCGTCTTGGATTTCGTATAGGCCGTGATCTTGGGGTCGGCGGGGTCGGTCCAGTTGGTCTCACTATAGGCGGTATCGCCCTGCGGCAGGGCCGATCCACTGATCGCGGCGGTCGAGGAGGTCAGCACCACGCGCGCAACTCCCGCCGACTGTGCGGCACGCAAGGCGCGCAAGGTGCCGTCAACGGCAGGGCGGATCAGGTCGTCAGGATTATCAGGTTGGGTAATGGGAAAGGGGGAGGCTGTGTGGACCAGTACATCGACCCCCGCCAGTGCCTTTTCCCAGCCGTCATCGCGGGTCAGGTCGACCTGCGCGAAATCCAGCTTTGCATCGAGGTCGGGCACATGCGGGGCAAGGGCCGCGCGAATGGCCTCACCCCGCGCAGGGTCGCGCAACGTGCCGCGCACGTGATAGCCCGCCTGCAGCAACTGCAAGGCGATGTGTTTGGCGATATAGCCGGAGGCACCCGTCAGCAGGACGATCTTGGGCATGGCGGGTTCCTTTTTGTTTGCGGCTCCCTATCAAGGCCGCTGGCCCCCGACAAGTTCCGCATACATGTTACCCGAGCAAGCGCCGCGCGATCACCTGTGCCTGAATTTCTGCCGCCCCTTCAAAGATGTTCAGGATGCGGGCATCGCAAAGGATGCGGCTGATCTTGTATTCCAGCGCGAAACCGTTGCCACCGTGGATTTGCAGCGCATTGTCCGCACAGGCCCATGCGACGCGCGCGCCCAAGAGCTTGGCCATCCCAGCCTCAAGGTCGCAGCGGCGGTCGTTGTCTTTTTCATGCGCGCTGAAATAGGTCAGCTGCCGCGCGATGGTGATTTCCACCGCCATCATCGCCAGTTTGCCTGCCACGCGGGGGAACGCGATCAGCGCCGCGCCGAATTGCTTGCGGTCCTGCGCATATTGCATGCCGACATCCAGCGCCGATTGCGCCACACCTACGGAGCGCGCGGCGGTCTGGATGCGGGCCGATTCAAAGGTCTGCATCAACTGCTTGAAGCCCTTGCCGGTCTCGCCGCCCAACAGGTTATCGCCTTTGACCATGAAACCGTCGAAGGCGAGTTCATATTCCTTCATCCCGCGATAGCCCAGCACCTCGATCTCGCCGCCGGTCATGCCTGGGGTGGGGAAGGGGTTTTCTTCGGTGCCGGGGATCTTTTCGGCAAGAAACATCGACAACCCGCTGTAATCGGTGGTTGCCGGATCGGTGCGCGCCAGCAGGGTCATCACATGGGTGCGCGTGGCATGGGTGATCCATGTCTTGTTGCCGGTTATTTCCCAGTCGTCGCCGTTTTTGACCGCGCGGGTGCGCAAAGACCCAAGGTCAGAGCCTGTATTGGGTTCGGTGAAAACGGCCGTTGGCAGGATCTCGGCAGAGGCAAGGCCGGGCAGCCAGTGCTGTTTCTGCTCTTCGGTGCCGCCGCAGAGGATCAGTTCGGCGGCGATTTCGGTGCGTGTGGCCAGTGACCCCACACCGATATACCCGCGCGAGAGTTCTTCGGACACCACGCACATCGACGCTTTGGACAGGCCGAAACCGCCGTATTCCTCGGGGATTGTCAGGCCGAACACGCCCATTTCGGCCATCTCGTCGATGATCGACAGCGGGATCAATTCGTCCTTCAGGTGCCAGTCATGTGCATGGGGTTCCACCTTTTCGAGGCTGAAACGCCGGAATTGTGCGCGGATCATCTCCAGCTCTTCATCAAGGCCAGAGGCGCCGACGGTCAGGTTCGCCGCCTGATCCTGCATCAGCTCCACAAGGCGCATCCGCGCGGCCTGCGTGTTGCCCTGCTCACAGAGTGTCATCACGGCGGGGATCATCATCGCGCGCATGTCGTCTTGTGACAGGCCGATATCCTGCGGGCGCATGATCTCCCCCTGGCTCATCGGGATGCCGCCGTAAATTTGCCAGAGGTATTCACCGAATGCGATCTGGTGAATCAACTGCTCAACCTCGCCGAACTTGCCGTCCGCTTGCAAGCGCTGCGCCCAATCCTGCATCTGGTGCAAGGATTGTGCATAGGTCGCAAGCCACGCCAAGCCATGCGCCGCCGTCTGATGCTGGTCGATCAGCGCGCCGGAAACGCGGCCATCGCGGCTGACCTTGGCGCGCACGATATCCTTGGCCTGCGCCAGCACTGTATCGACGGCAGGCAAGGCCGCGCCGGTCAGATGCAGCAGATCGGCAAGGATCGGGCTGGTGGTCAGATGCAGGTCCTGTCCGTCATGGGGCATGGTGAGTCTCCGGTTTGTGTGCAGGTGCAGAGATAGGCACTTTGCAGTCGCAGCGCAATATTAATTCACGAACCGCAACGCCATTGAATGAAAATGTCGCACCCGATTTGGTGATGCCAAGCGTCGCGGAACGGCATATGACGCAGCATGTCACATTTTTTCGCTGTCATCACGCCTGAATTGTTCATCTTCGCTTGTGTCGTCACGTTCCTTGGCGGGTTCGTGAAGGGCGCGGTCGGTTTCGCCATGCCGCTGATCATGGTGTCGGGGATGGGAATCGCCATCGCGCCTGAACTGATCATCGCGGGGATCGTGCTGCCGATCGTGGTCAGCAATATCCTGCAGGTCGCACGCGCGGGTCTGGGACAAGCGCGCGAGGCGGTGGTGGAACACTGGCGCTATATCGCGGCGGTTTGCGTGATGATCCTTGTTTCGGCGCAATTTCTGCGGCGCATTCCGACCGATACGCTGTTCATTGTCTTGGGCGTGCCGGTGGTGATCCTGTGCCTGATCCAGATCGCGGGCTGGCGTCCGGTGATCGCCGCGCGGATGCGGCGTCCGGTCGAATATTTCGCAGGGATCGTGTCCGGTATCCTCGGCGGGCTGACCGGGACTTGGGGGCCACCAACGGTGCTATATCTGCTGGCGCTTGGCACGCCGCGTGACCGGCAGATGTCGGTGCAGGGCGTGATTTACGGACTGGGGTCAGTGATGCTGTTTCTGGGCCATGTGCAATCAGGCGTGCTGAATGCGCAGACATGGCCGTTTTCGGCGGCGTTGGTGGTGCCGGGGATGCTGGGCATGTGGGTCGGGTTCCGGCTCGGCGACCGTTTCGATGCCGACAGGTTCCGGCAGGTCACGCTTTGGGTGCTGGTGATCGCGGGGGTGAACCTGATCCGCCGCGGCGTGATGGGCTAGGACAAAAGGTCGCCGTAACCGCAGGCCTCGGCCAGACCGGGCAAGGCCTGCGGTGGAACAACCTCGAAATCGACCGAAAAGAGTTCCTCGTCCCCAAGAACCGCCGTGAAAGTCCATGTGCCGGTGACGCGTTCGTAATCCTCGTCGAACTGGTAGAACGTCATCGACGGTTCTGTCCCGCTGATCCATGAAGTGTAGCTTTGCCGCGTGACCCCCGCATCGCCCATCGGCGGATGGGTCACGATCATCGTCACACCGGACAGCCCGTCGGGGTCAGCGGCCTGCGCCTTGACGCCAAAGCCGATCCCGATCACGGCGGGCACCTGCGTGATCTCGGCGATAAAGGGCGGGGTTTCTTCGATCAGATGCGTGCTGCCGGCGATCGTGTCGGGCGCCGGTGCAGAGCCGACGACAGGTGGCCCGCAAACGACGCCTGCGCGCAGCGAGGCGATGACGCCTTGCGCGACAGCGACGGGCGGCAGCGACAGGCAGACGAGGAAGGCGAACATCAGGCGCATAGTGTAACCATAGCCTGATGCGCCGCGGTGTCGAGATCGTCGTAAGGTGGAAAAGGTTCCACCATACCCGTGTCAGCCGATGGCTGCGGCTTTCACATCGTCATCGATAAAAGGCACATATTTGGCGAAATTGTCGCTGAACATGCCGACAAGCTTGGCCGCCTGCGCGTCATAGGCCGCCGCATCCGCCCAGGTCGCCCGCGGGTCGAGCAGTTTGGGGTCTAGCCCGTCCACCGCCACCGGTACTTCGAACCCGAAATGCGGATCTTTGCGGAAGGTGCTTTCGATCAGCGTGCCGTCCAGCGCCGCCGCCAGCAGGGCGCGTGTCGCCTTGATCGGCATCCGGCTGCCGGTGCCATAGGCGCCGCCGGTCCAGCCGGTGTTCACCAGCCAGCAGGTGGCCCCATGGCTTGCGATCTTGGAGCGCAGAAGGTTGCCGTAAACTTCCGGCCTGCGCGGCATGAAAGGTGCGCCGAAACAGGTGCTGAAGGTCGGTTCCGGTTCGGTCACGCCACGTTCGGTGCCAGCGACCTTGGAGGTGAAGCCCGACAGGAAGTGATACATCGCCTGCGCCGGTGTCAACCGCGCAATGGGGGGCAGCACGCCGAAGGCATCACAGGTCAACATGATGATGTTCTTGGGATGCCCACCCAGCGCCGTTTCCGACGCGTTCGAGATGTAATTCAGCGGATAGGCACAGCGCATGTTCGCGGTCAGGCTGTCATCCTCGAAATCAAGCTCAAACGTTTCAGGATCGAACACCATGTTTTCGATCACGGTATGCGGCATGAAACAGGTGGCGTAGATATCCGGTTCCGCTTCGGCGCTTAGGTTGATGGTCTTGGCATAGCAGCCGCCTTCGAAATTGAAGGTGCCGCGATCCGACCAGCCGTGTTCGTCATCGCCGATCAGCACGCGGCTGGGGTCGGCGGACAGCGTGGTCTTGCCGGTGCCGGACAGTCCAAAGAACACGGCCGTATCGACAGGATTGCCGGGTGCATGGTTGGCGCTGCAATGCATCGGCATGATGCCTTTTTCAGGCAGCAGGTAGTTCAGCAGGGTAAACACCGATTTCTTGTTCTCGCCCGCGTATTCCGTGCCGCCGATCAGGATCAGCTTGCGGTCGAAATTCAGCGCGATCACCGTATCGGTCCGGCAGCCGTGGCGCGCGGGGTCCGCCTTGAAGCTGGGGCAGTTGATGATCGTGAATTCGGGTGCGAACGCGGCCAGTTCGCTGGCATCGGGGCGGCGCAGCAGGTGGCGGATGAACAACCCGTGCCATGCCAGTTCCGTCACCACGCGCACATCCAGCCGGTGGGCCGGATCGGCCCCCCCGAACAGGTCCTGCACATGATAGGTGCCGCCCTGCATATGCGCGATCATATCGGCATAAAGGGCGTCGAATTTCGCAGGCTCCATCGGGGCGTTGTTATCCCACCAGATCGTGTTTTCGACCGACGGGGTGCGCACGACGAATTTGTCCTTGGGCGACCGGCCGGTATGCTTGCCCGTGGTCACCAGAAGGCTGCCACCCTTGCCTGTGACACCTTCACCAGCGGCCACAGCCGCGTCGTGCAATTCTGCGGCAGAGCTGTTGTAATACACATAACCCAGCCCTGTGATGCCTTGATGCTCAAGCTTCATCGTCGGGTTGACCGTACCTTGGTCCATGGGTTCGCTCCTTTTAGAATTGGCAATCACGCCTGCGATAGATGTCCATAACACCAAGCTTTCCTGCCTTCATAGAGGGGCGAACGGACGTTAGCGCAACCAAATGCATGTTAGCGCAACCATTGCTGGCCGATCGGCCCCATGCGTCGGGCCATGGCGGGCTGGCATGGCAAAATTGAACCAATTACGGCAAATTTGTGGCGCCAATTTCTTTGGGGATTGATTCGCCTAGATAAAAGGCGGAAAATCATGTAGTTGTTATGAGTTCACTGAAATGCATAGAGGTAAGACACCCATGTCGAGAATCGCACTGGTTGACGACGACCGCAATATCCTGACCTCTGTAGCGATGACGCTGGAAGCCGAAGGGTTCGAGGTCGAGACCTATAACGACGGGCAGGCTGCATGGGACGCGTTCAACAAACGCATGCCGGATATGGCCGTGCTCGACATCAAGATGCCGCGGATGGACGGGATGGACCTGTTGCAGCGGCTGCGGCAGAAAACCTCCATGCCGGTTATTTTCCTGACCTCCAAGGACGACGAGATCGACGAGGTTCTGGGTCTGCGGATGGGCGCGGACGATTACGTCAAAAAGCCGTTTTCACAGCGCCTGCTGGTCGAACGGATCCGGTCGCTGTTGCGGCGTCAGGATGCCATCGCTGGCGAAGAGATCGAAGAAACCGAAGAGACCAAGATCATGGTTCGCGGTGATCTGGTGATGGACCCGTTGCGCCATGCGGTAAAATGGAAAGGTCAGGATGTATCGCTGACCGTGACCGAATTCCTGCTGTTGCAGGCGCTGGCGCAGCGCCCCGGTTTCGTCAAAAGCCGCGATCAGTTGATGGATGTGGCCTATGATGATCAGGTCTATGTCGATGACCGTACCATCGACAGCCATATCAAACGTCTTCGCAAGAAGATGCGTAATACCGATGACGAGTTTTCCGCGATCGAGACATTGTATGGAATTGGTTACCGTTACAACGAAGACTAGGGCATGAGTTCCGCCCCCAAAATCGACGTGCGCGACCTGCGGTCTGTCCGCAAGGCGGCGTTGTCGCCTGATCTTGTTTTGGGTGAGGATTGGGTTGAACCTGACGCCACGCGCGACGGCGCGACCTACATCAATGCGCCCAAACGCGGGATCATCGCGCTGCGCAAGTCGCCGATCGCGCGCAAGATCGTCGTTTTCAACCTGATCGCCATGTTCATCATGATCGCGGGGGTGCTTTATCTCAACTCCTCGCGCGACAGTCTGGTGTTTCAACGCGCCAACGGATTGATCTACGAAGCCCAGCTGATCGCGGATGTGTTTGAAGCACAGATGCCAAGCGTGGCACCTGTCAACCTTGTCACCGCTGACGGGATCAACCCTGCCGAGACACTTGCGGGCCTCAACCTGCGCGGCGGGCTGGAAGTGTCGGTGTTCGCGCCGGATGCTACCCTTGTTGCGCGCACGACGGGTCCGTTGACGCAGGCAGAAATTGCCGATCTTGACGCGCAGATCGGCCAGACCGTGATCACCGATTTTCTGGGGTCGCTGACCGGGGGGCTGTTTGGCCTGTTCGACAGTGCAGAAGCCGCGCCACGGCAGGAAGTGCTGGCGCGCGCATCACCCGCGCTTGTCGATGCCGCCATGCAGGGCAATACCCAGCTCAACATCACCGAAGTCGGGGGGGGGTCGGTTTTCGTCGTCTTCACGCCGATCCTGCGCAACGGTGAGCCCATCGGCGTGATCGCGGCTGCCACAGCGGCGGGCGAGGTCGACAGCCTTGTGCGGCGCGAACGCGAAGAGGTATTGCGCCTTTTGTTCATCGGTATCGCGGTCAGTATCGGGCTCAGCCTTGTTCTTGCCTCGACCATCGCCAACCCGCTCGCCGATCTCGCGACCGCCGCCGAGGCCAGCCACCAGAAGAACGCGCGCAAGATGTCGCCCGTCCGTGTGCGCATTCCCGACCTGACGGCCCGACCGGACGAGATCGGCCGCCTGTCCGGTGCCTTGCGCGGCATGGTCTCCGCTCTTTACGAGCGGATCGAAAGCAACGAACAGTTCGCAGCTGATGTCGCCCATGAAATCAAAAACCCGCTTGCGTCGCTGCGTTCGGCCGTCGGTACGATGCGCATCGCGAAACGGGAGGATCAGCGCGAACGTATGCTCGAAGTGATCGAACATGATGTCAAACGGCTTGACCGTCTGGTCAGTGACATCTCGAACGCGTCGCGGCTCGACAGCGAACTGGTCAAGGAAGAAGAGGAAACCTTTGACCTGATCAACATGCTGCGAAATGTGAACGACTACCTCGGTAAAGATGCAGAGGCCCGCGGCATTAATTTCGTCACCGATGTGCCGCAGGCGCCGATCATGGTGCAGGGTCTTGAAGGGCGCTTGGCGCAGGTCTTTGTCAACCTGATCACCAATGCGATTTCCTTCTGTGAAAAAGGCGACGCGATCCGTGTCTGGACCCGCACCCGCGAAAACCGCGTGCTTGTGGTGGTCGAAGACACAGGACCGGGTATCCCCGACGATGCGCTGCGCAAGATTTTCCAGCGCTTCTATTCCGAACGCCCTGCTGGCCAGTTCGGCAACAATTCCGGCCTTGGCCTTGCCATCTCCAAACAGATCGTCGAGGCGCATGGCGGCGTGATCTGGGCCGAGAATATCCGCCCCACTGATGCCGATCCCACGTCTGAACCCGCTGGCGCAAGGTTTGTCGTCGGACTGCCCTTGTAAAGGATCGCCATGACGCAGCCTGAAACGCGTCACGGCACCTGTGTGGCTTGGGACGACCGCGGGGTGCTGATCCTCGGGGCCGCAGGCCGGGGCAAATCAGCGCTGGCCTTGTACCTGATGGCGCTGGGCGGCACCTTGGTCGCTGATGACAGGGTGGTGTTGCAGGCGGACGGGGGCAGGCTGGTGGCGACGTGTCCGCCCGCCATCGCCGGGCTGATCGAGGCGCGTGGCGTGGGTATCCTGAACGCCGCCTGTCAGGCGCGCGCCACTGTGGCGCTGGTCGTCGATCTGGACAGGACCGCCGATCAGCGCCTGCCGGACCGCGCGTCTACACGCATATGTGGCTGCGATATTCCCTTGATTAAACGCATCGACGGGCCACATTTCGCCGCAATCATTGTGCAAATCCTCAAGGCAGGCTGGAGCGACCGATGACAGACACCCCACGCATAGTGCCCACGACGGTCCTTGTGACCGGGCCGTCAGGTGCGGGCCGGTCAACCGCGATCAACGCGCTCGAGGATCTGGGCTACGAGGTGATCGACAACCTGCCCCTGTCTCTGTTGCCGCGCCTGCTGGACGGGCCCCCGCCCAGCCGCCCGCTCGCACTGGGCCTTGACGTGCGCAACCGCGATTTCGGCACCGATGCGCTGATCGCGACCATCGACCAGTTGGCCGCGCGCAGCGATCAGGTGATGCAGGTCCTGTATCTGGACGCCGCCGAGGAAGAGCTGGTCAAACGCTATTCCGAAACCCGCAGGCGGCATCCGCTCGCCCCTGCGGGGCCGCCGCTCGCTGGGATCGCCCGCGAACGCGACCTGTTGGTTCCCGTGCGCAGCCGCGCCGATGTGCTGATCGATACGACGGGCCTGTCGCCGCATGACCTGCGCGCCGAAATCGACCGCTGGTTCGCCACCGCCGAGGGGCGCAATCTGGGGGTCACGCTGCATTCGTTTTCCTACAAACGCGGGTTGCCGCGCGGTATGGATATCGTCATGGACTGCCGTTTCCTGCGCAACCCGCATTGGGATGCCGATCTGCGCGCGCGTGACGGGCGCGATGGCGATGTCGCGGCCTATGTCGCTGCCGATCCGCGATTCGATGACTTCTTCGGTCGGGTGAAAGCGCTGATCGATCTGGTCCTGCCCGCACATAAGGACGAAGGCAAAAGCCACCTTTCAATCGGTTTTGGCTGTACCGGAGGGCAACACCGTTCCGTCATGATCGTCGAACAGATGGCACAGGCCCTTGCGAAAGACGGGTGGCATGTGTCTAAACGGCATCGAGAGATGGAAAGGCACGACACATTGGTCAGCAAGGAACGACAGGCTTGATCGGGATCGTCATCGTCGCACATGGCGGGCTGGCGCGGGAATACCTGTCCGCCGTGGAACATGTCGTGGGCCAACAGCCCGGCATGGTCAGCATCGCTATCGGGCCGGATGACGACCGCGCGCTGAAACAGGCCGAAATCTGCGATGCGGCCGATTCCGTCGACACGGGCGCGGGCGTGATCATTGTGACCGATATGTTCGGCGGATCGCCCTCGAACCTGTCGCTGCGCGCCTGCAGCCCCGCCAACCGCAAGATCCTTTACGGGGCGAACCTGCCGATGCTGATCAAGCTTGCCAAATCGCGCAAACGCTCTGTGCCCGACGCCGCCGAAGCCGCGATTGCAGCGGCGCATAAATACATCAACAGCCACAACGGCGGCATATCCCAATGACGACAGCGGTTCTGAAGATCGAGAATATCAAGGGCCTGCATGCCCGCGCCTCGGCCAAGCTGGTCGAGGTCGTCGAAAGCTTCGACGCCGAGGCCACCGTGCGCAAGGATGGCGAAAGCGCCAGCGGCGACAGCATCATGGGTCTGTTGATGCTCGCCGCGTCCGTCGGCACCTATATCGAGGTCGAAACCCGCGGGCCGGACGCCGAACCGCTGCTTGCGGCCATCACGGCGCTGGTCGCCGACAAGTTCGGCGAAGGCGACTGACAGCCCAAAGCCCCCATCGTTCGAGCCGAAATATCCGCGCCGGAGGCATAGAATCTTTTCTGGAACGGCGCGGTTCAGCGCGTCGGCACTGGAGTATCGCCGCGGTAATCATAAAACCCGCGCTGCGTCTTGCGACCCAGCCAACCGGCTTCGACGTATTTCGTCAGCAAGGGGCAGGGGCGGTATTTGGTATCGGCCAGCCCGTCATGCAGCACGTTCATGATCGCAAGGCAGGTATCCAGCCCGATGAAATCGGCCAGTTCCAGCGGCCCCATCGGATGGTTCGCCCCCAGTTTCAGCGATGTGTCGATCGACTGCACCGAACCCACGCCTTCGTATAGCGTATAGATCGCCTCGTTGATCATCGGCATCAGGATGCGGTTGACGATGAAGCCGGGGAAATCCTCTGAGGCGGTGCTGGTCTTGCCCAACCGTTCCACGACTTCCTGACAGGCGCGGAAGGTCGGCTCGTCCGTGGCGATCCCACGGATCAGCTCGACCAGCTGCATGATCGGCACGGGGTTCATGAAATGGAACCCCATGAAGCGTTCGGGCCGGTCTGTGCGCGACGCCAGCCGCGTGATCGAGATGGACGATGTGTTCGATGTCAGGATCGTGTCGGGTTTCAGATGCGGCACAAGATCCTCGAAAATCGCGGCCTTGATCGTTTCGCGTTCGGTCGCGGCTTCGATGATCAGGTCGCTGTCGCCCAGATCGGTCAGCGTCTGGGTCGAGGCGATCCGGCGCATCGCCTGCGCCTTGGTATCGGCGGTGATGATCTCGCGCGTGACCTGCCGTTCGAGGTTGCGGTCGATTTGCGCGAGGGCGGCTGCCAGCGCATCGGCGCTGACATCGGTCAGAAGCACGTCATAACCCGCCACGGCAAAGACATGGGCAATGCCGTTGCCCATCTGTCCCGCACCCACAATTCCCACACGTTCGATCGCCATGACTTTTCCTTTACAGGTTCCGTAGCACCATAGGCCGCTGCACGGGCTGGCTTCAAGCCGGACAGATGCAGCAAATTTGCCTGAAATCCAACCATTAGCGATTTCGCAAAACAATTGCGCGAATCTGGCGTCGAATGACAGCACCGGGAACCAAGATGCGGCAAGAATCGATAGACATGGGCGATCTGTCCTATGCGCCCTGTCGTTATGGCAATTCGCGCATTCTGTTCCGTGGTCCGCGTAAACCGCTCGACCGTCCGTATATCGCCTTTATCGGCGGTACGGAAACCTATGGCAAATTCATCGAAAAGCCCTTTCCCACGCTGGTCGAAACGGCCTTGCGGCAGACATGTGTGAACTTTGGCTGCGTGAACGGCGGGATCGATGCCTTTGTGAATGACCCCACGATCATGGAAATCTGCCATGCCGCCGACATGACCGTGGTGCAGGTGCTGGGAGCGAACAACCTGTCGAACCGGTTTTATTCGGTGCATCCGCGCCGCAACGACAGGTTTCTGCGCGCGTCAACCGTGTTGCAGGCGATCTATCCCGAGGTGGATTTCACCGAATTTTCGTTCACCCGCCATCTGCTTGGCCGCCTGTTCGACATCTCGCCGGAACGGTTCGATATCGTCGTCCACGAATTGCGCCAGGCCTGGCTCGCGCGGATGCAGAACATGCTGCGCCAGATCGGCCCGCACAGCATGTTGCTGTGGTTCTCGGATGAACCGCTGGACGATACACCTTGGGCGGACCGACCGGGGCAGTTGCAGACCGACCCGCTTTTTGTCACCGCCGCAATGATCGACACGCTGCGCCCCTTGGTCAAATCGGTCGTCGTTGCCAACCCGTCGGAACTGGCGCTGGGGCAGGGTACGATGGGGATGCATTACCCCCCGTCTCAGCAATCCGTCGCGGCCGAAATGCTGGGCGTGCGTTGCCATGCAGAAGCCGCGACCAAGCTGATCACCGCCCTACGGGATGAATTGTTCTCGATCTGACATGCAAAAGGGGCCGGCGATGACCGCCGACCCCTTCGAGAACACGTCAGACTGGCGTCAGAGCTTACCTGTCAACTCCGGCAAGGCATCGAACAGGTCGGCGACAAGGCCGTAATCGGCGACCTGAAAGATCGGCGCTTCTTCGTCCTTGTTGATGGCCACAATGATCTTGCTGTCCTTCATCCCGGCAAGGTGCTGGATCGCACCGGAAATGCCGACAGCGACATAGAGATCAGGCGCGACAACCTTGCCGGTCTGCCCGACCTGCCAGTCATTGGGCGCATAGCCGCTGTCCACGGCGGCGCGCGACGCGCCGACGGCAGCACCCAGCTTGTCGGCCAGTTTCTCGATCAGGG
The DNA here is from genome assembly GCF_034652275.1 of Yoonia sp. 72. Lineage (NCBI taxonomy): Bacteria > Pseudomonadati > Pseudomonadota > Alphaproteobacteria > Rhodobacterales > Paracoccaceae > Yoonia > Yoonia sp. 72. The sequence continues at coordinate 15,972 of NZ_JAXIWG010000003.1, forward strand.
CGAAATCGGCCTGCGAGCCCAGCCCGCGCCCGCCGGAGACGACCACACCTGCCGATGTCAGTTCTGGCCGGTCAGAGGCTGCGACCTTGTCCTCGACCCATTCCGACAGACCGGGGTTGCCCGCGGCACCGATCATTTCCACGGCAGCGGACCCGCCCATGCCTGCGGCCTCGAAACCCGCGGTGCGGATCGTCATCACCTTGGTCGCGTCGGACGATTTGACGGTCTGGATCGCGTTGCCGGCATAGATCGGACGCTCGAACGTGTCGGCATCAACGATGCCCGTCACTTCGGAAATCACCATCACATCGAGCAAGGCCGCGACGCGCGGCATGACGTTTTTCGCATCTGTCGTGCCGGGGGCAGCGATATGGGTGTAATCGCCTGCCAGCGACACGATCAGGTCGGCGGTCGGTTCCGCCAAGCGATGACCCAAGGCGGGGTCCTCGGCACAAAGCACGCGCGCGACACCGTCGATCTTTGCCGCCTCATCCGCAGCCGCACGGGCCGAGGCACCGGCGCAGAGAACGGTCACATCGCCCAAGGCGCGGGCCGCTGTTACGGCTTTTGCGGTCGCATCGACGGCCAAGGTGCCATCGGTCACTTCACCAATCAACAGAACAGCCATTACACAGCCCCCGCTTCTTTGAGTTTCTCGACCAGTTCGTCCACCGATTTCACCATGATGCCCGCTTTGCGCGTGCCCGGTTCGACGGTTTTCACCACGCTCAGGCGCGGTGTGATATCGACGCCGTAATCGGCCGGTGTCTTTTCATCCAAAGGCTTTTTCTTGGCCTTCATGATGTTGGGCAAGGATGCATAGCGTGGTTCGTTCAGGCGCAGATCGACGCTGATGATCGTGGGCATCTTGACCTTGATGGTCTGCAAGCCGCCGTCCACTTCGCGTGTCACGGTCGCATGGTCGCCGTCGATGCTGACCTCGGAGGCGAATGTCGCCTGTGACCAGCCGAGCAGCGCGGACAGCATCTGCCCTGTCGCGTTCATGTCGTTGTCGATGGCCTGCTTGCCGCAGATCACCAGACCGGGGTTTTCTTCCTTGACCACAGCGGCAAGGATTTTCGCAACGGCGAGGGGTTCGATATCCTGATGCACGTCGTCGCTAGCCACGACGAGGATGGCGCGGTCAGCCCCCATCGCGAGGGCAGTGCGCAGCGTTTCCTGCGCCTGCTTGACGCCGATGGACACGGCCACGACCTCTTCGACCTTGCCCGCTTCGCGCAGGCGGATCGCCTCTTCGACGGCGATTTCGTCGAAAGGGTTCATGGACATTTTGACATTGGCAAGATCGACACCGGAACCATCCGCCTTGACGCGGACCTTCACGTTATAGTCGATCACGCGCTTGACAGGTACGAGCACCTTCATCTGCGTTTCTCCCATAGAATTCATCATGTGGTCTGATGCAGTAGTTAGCCGTTGCGGCGGGGTGACAACAGTGCAAAATCGACGCGGCAGGTGTCAGGGACGCCACGTTCTTGACGCGCACGTCAAGCAAGGTGGGGTCAAACCCACCCTAGCTCAGCGATTTGCCCCCGGAATCCACAGCACATCGGCGCGTCCGTCGTCATTGGCGATACGCGACGCCTGAAAGAACCAGTCCGACAGCCGGTTGAGGTATTTCGCCGCCGCGGGATTGACCGCCTCGGACCGGGCCAGTTCCACCGTCAGCCGTTCGGCGCGGCGTGACACTGTCCGGCAGAGGTGCAGATGCGCGGCCAGCGCCGATCCGCCCGGCAACACGAAACTGCGCAGGGGTTCGACCTTGGCGGTCATCGCGTCGATCTGGCTTTCCAGTCGCGCGACTTGCGCATCGCTCATGCGCAACACGGTATGGCCAGCCTCGCCGTCACGTTCCATGTCGGGGCGGCACAGGTCTGCGCCCAGATCGAACAGATCGTTCTGGATCATCGCCAGATAGGTGTCCATCTCGCCGGTCGCATGCAGGCGCGCCATCCCGACGGTGGCGTTAGTTTCATCCACCGTGCCATAGGCGTTCACCCGCAGCGCGTATTTTGCCACGCGGTCGCCATTGCCCAGCGCCGTTTCACCCGCATCGCCGGTTTTCGTATAGATCTTGTTCAGCACCACCATGTGGTCAGCCCCCTTGTCCGCGCAGATAAACGAATAGCAAGATCAACAGTACGGCCACGAATTGCGCACCGATCCGCCAGCGCATGATCTTGTTGGCATTCTTGCGATAGAATTCGCCGCCCTTGCCGAAGGACCCGACGCCCAACACCAAGATGCCGAGCACCAGCAAAACCGAGACGGCGACCAGCCAGAAAAGTGGATCGTTGGCCATGATTGACTTCCTTTGATCTTGTCAGCGCGACCTAGCGCCACGCAGCGCGATAGCAAACCCCTAACTGCGCAACAGCACCGCATCAAGCAACCGCGTCGGCAGCATCCGCCGCATCAGCCCTGCCATATAGGTGGGTCGCGTGACATAATAGCGCGGTTTCGGGTTGGGCGCCGTCACCGCATGCAGCAGTTTGGCGGTGACCGCACTAGCGGGCAGTTCGAACCGGTCTGGCCCGCTATCGGTGTAAAGCCGCCCGAGCAGGGATTTATAGTCATCCGCCCGCGCCGATTTTTCCCAGTCGATCCAGCGCTCGAAATGGGGAATCGCGTTCTTCCGGATATCCGACGTGATCGGCCCGGGTTCGATCAGGATTACCTTGATCCCGGTGCCCGCCATTTCCAGCCGCAGCACATCGCTTAGCCCTTCGAGCGCAAATTTACTCGCGACATAGGCCCCCCGCCACGGGATGCCGACCAGCCCCAGCACCGACGAACAATTCACGATCCGCCCATGCCCCTGCGCGCGCATCACGGGTATTACCGCGCGCGTCAGCGCGTGCCAGCCAAAGAAATTCGTCTCGAACAAGGCGCGCAATCCATCAACCGGTAGATCCTCGACAGCGCCCGGCAGCGCATAGGCGCCGTTGTTATACAGCGCATCAAGCGTGCCACCCGTCGCCGCCAGCACCTCGGCCAGACCTGCGGCGATACTGGCTTCGTCGGTATAGTCGATACGCGGGCTCTCGAACCCGAGCCCCGCCAGCCGCGCGCAATCCTCGGCCTTGCGGCAGGACGCGAATACGCGCCAGCCCGCAGCGCGCAAGCCCTGCGCCGCGTCAAGCCCGATACCTGACGAGGCACCTGTGATCAGGATGGATTTCTGCACCATGGCGCAGCTTTGACGAATGCCGGACGAAAGGGCAAGCGGCCCCGCATCGCCATTTCCCCGCTTTACGGGTGAATCCTTGATCGCTACACGACAAACCATGAGTGATGAGAACGAGACCGCCCCCGGCCCCAATGACGTGACCGAATCGCTGCGCAGCGCGATCGGCGACCGCTATCTGACCTATGCACTGTCCACGATCATGCACCGCGCGCTGCCCGATGCGCGCGACGGTCTGAAACCGGTCCACCGCCGTATCCTTTATGCGATGTCGCGGTTGCGGCTGTCGCCCACGGGCGGGTTCTTGAAATCCGCCAAGATCAGCGGCGACACGATGGGTGATTTCCACCCGCATGGCGATGCCGCGATCTATGACGCGATGGCGCGTCTCGCGCAGGATTTCAACGTCCGCTATCCGCTGGTGGACGGGCAGGGGAACTTTGGCAATATCGACGGCGACAACCCCGCCGCCTCCCGCTACACCGAGGCGCGCATGACCGCCGCCGCCGAGGCGCTGCTCGAAGGTCTGTCCGAGGATGCCGTCGATTTCCGCGACAATTACGATGGCCGCCTGACCGAACCCAGCGTGCTGCCTGCCAGTTTCCCCAACCTGCTGGCCAACGGGTCCAGCGGCATTGCCGTCGGCATGGCCACGAATATCCCGCCGCACAACCTGCACGAACTGATCGACGCCTGCCTGCATCTGATCAAATCGCCCGGTGCGGCGGATGACAGCCTGCTGACCCATATCCTTGGCCCTGATTTCCCCACGGGCGGCGTGATCGTCGAGCCGCCCGAGAATATGGCCGAAGCGTATCGCACGGGACGCGGGTCGTTCCGTCTGCGCGCCAAATGGGAGGTCGAGGATCTGGGCCGCGGCCAATGGCAGATCGTCGTGACCGAGATCCCCTATCAGGTGCAGAAGTCGAAACTGATCGAGAAACTGGCCGAGGTGATCCAGACCAAGAAGGTCCCGCTGCTGGCTGACGTGCGCGACGAAAGCGCCGAGGATGTGCGCGTCGTGCTCGAACCGCGCGCGCGGTCGGTCGACCCCGAAATGCTGATGGGCATGCTGTTCCGCAACTCTGATCTGGAAATCCGGTTCAGCCTCAACATGAACGTGCTGATCGACGGGCTGACGCCCAAGGTCTGTTCTCTTAAAGAAGTGCTCCGCGCTTTCCTCGACCACCGCCGCGATGTGCTCTTGCGTCGCTCGCGTCACCGGCTGGGCAAGATCGACCACCGGCTCGAGGTCCTCGAAGGGTTCATCATCGCCTTCCTGCATCTGGATCGGGTGATCGACATCATCCGCTATGACGACGACCCCAAATCCGCCCTGATGGCCGAGGATTGGGCGCATCCGCACGTCCGCGCGACATCCGAAAAGGATTACGTCGGGCCAAAAGCCACCGACCCCGAAATCGCCCTGACCGAAGTGCAGGCCGAGGCGATCCTGAACATGCGTCTGCGGTCGCTGCGCCGACTGGAAGAACTCGAACTGATCGCCGAACGCGACGCGCTGGCCGCCGAACGCGCGGGCATCGTCGCGCTGCTGGGTGACGAGGCGCTGCAATGGGCGCGGATCGCGGATGAATTGCGCGAAACCCGCAAACAATTCGGCCGCACCAGCCCCGGCGGCGCGCGGCGCACGCAATTCGCGCTGGCTGCTGAAGTGGCCGATGTCCCGATCGAGGCGATGATCGACCGCGAGCCGATCACTGTGGTCTGTTCGCAGATGGGCTGGGTGCGCGCGATGACGGGCCATATCGATCTGACCCGCGAATTGAAATTCAAGGACGGCGACGCCGCCCGTTTCACCTTTCACGCCGAAACCACCGACAAATTGCTGGTCTTTGGCGCCAACGGGCGATTCTACACGGTGTCGGCCGCCAACCTGCCGGGCGGGCGCGGCATGGGCGAACCTTTGCGCCTGATGATCGACCTGCCGAACGAGGCGGAAATCATCGACATCCTGATCCACAAACCAGGTGAAAAGCTGCTGGTTGCCTCGACCGACGGCAACGGCTTTGTCGTGCCCGAGACCGAGGTGGTGGCCCAGACCCGCGCCGGCAAACAGGTTCTCAACCTTGGCGACAGCACGGCGCGGCTGTGCAAGCGCATCACCGGTGATCATGTCGCCGTAGTGGGCGAAAACCGCAAGGTCTTGGTCTTCGGCATCGACGAGTTGCCCGAAATGACCCGTGGCAAGGGCGTGCGCCTGCAGAAATACAAGGACGGCGGGCTGTCGGATGCCACGACCTTCACGCTGGCGGACGGGCTGACATGGCTTGACCCCGCAGGGCGCACGCGGACGCAATCCGATCTAGAGGAATGGATTGGCAAGCGCGCCAGTGCGGGGCGGATGGCACCACGCGGCTTCCCGCGTGACAACCGCTTCACCTGATCATCGTCCGAGCCCAAACATCCCCGCCGGAGGCATAAAAGTCAAAAGCAGCGCGCAGGCCGCATTGCGCTTGATTTCCCGTCCGTTTCCCAATACATCGCCCGCGATGCTGAAACGGGTCACCTCGGCCCCTCTGAAATTAAGGTCCTGAAGAATGGCAAAGGCAAAGTTTGAACGTAACAAGCCGCACGTGAACATCGGCACGATCGGCCACGTTGACCACGGCAAGACGACGCTGACCGCAGCGATCACGAAGTATTTCGGCGAATTCCGCGCCTATGACCAGATCGACGGCGCGCCCGAAGAGAAGGCACGTGGCATCACGATCTCGACCGCGCACGTCGAATACGAATCCGAAGCCCGTCACTACGCCCACGTCGACTGCCCCGGCCACGCCGACTATGTGAAGAACATGATCACCGGTGCCGCCCAGATGGACGGCGCGATCCTCGTGGTGAATGCCGCTGACGGCCCGATGCCGCAGACTCGCGAGCACATCCTGCTGGGCCGTCAGGTCGGCATTCCCTACATGGTCGTCTATATGAACAAGGTCGATCAGGTGGATGACGCCGAACTGCTCGAACTGGTCGAGATGGAAATCCGCGAACTGCTGTCGAAGTACGACTACCCAGGCGACGACATCCCCGTCATCCCCGGCTCGGCACTGGCAGCCATGGAAGGCCGCGACCCCGAGATCGGCGAGAACTCGATCCGCAAGCTGATCGCGGCTGTCGACGAATACATCCCGACGCCAGCACGCGCGGTTGACCTGCCGTTCCTGATGCCAATCGAGGACGTGTTCTCGATCTCCGGTCGTGGTACGGTTGTGACCGGTCGCGTGGAACGCGGGATCATCAACGTGGGCGACGAAATCGAAATCGTCGGTATCCGCGACACCAAGAAAACGACCTGCACAGGCGTGGAAATGTTCCGCAAACTGCTGGACAGCGGTCAGGCTGGCGACAACATTGGCGCCCTGCTGCGCGGTGTGGACCGTGAAGGCGTGGAGCGCGGCCAGGTGCTGTGCAAGCCCGGTTCGGTCAAGCCACACACCAAGTTCGAAGCAGAAGCCTATATTCTGACCAAAGAAGAAGGTGGCCGTCACACGCCGTTCTTCGCGAACTACCGCCCGCAGTTCTACTTCCGCACAACGGACGTGACCGGCACGGTTGTGCTGCCTGAAGGCACCGAAATGGTGATGCCGGGCGACAACCTGAAGTTCGAAGTCGAGCTGATCGCGCCGATCGCGATGGAAGACGGCCTGCGTTTCGCCATCCGCGAAGGCGGCCGCACCGTCGGCGCCGGCGTCGTGTCGAAGATCCTGCTCTAAGTACTGGTAGGGCGGGGTTCGCCCCGCCTGACACCAAACAAAAGGCCGCCCCAAAAGGGCGGCCTTTTTGTCTTGCAGGGCTTTTCAAGCGCATGCACCCCCGCTACTTTGCCTGCGATCAATGGAGGCACCGATGGATCATACCTTGTTCTGAAACAACGTCGTTCCAGCACAAAGGTATCCCAATGCCCTACTTTCCTGACCCATCGACACGTTATCCTGTCCGTCTGCCGAATGGCGCTGCCCATCAGGGCACCGTGTTCCTGTCTGCCGTTATCGACCATCCGCGCATCAGCACCGGTGCCTACAGCTATGCCAGCGCCCATGTCCCGCCGCAGGACTGGGCGGCACAGCTTGCCCCCTATCTTTACGACTTCTCGCCCGAGCGCCTGAGGATCGGCAAGTTTTGTCAGATCGCGGATGGCGTGACCTTTGTCACCGCTTCGGCCAATCATCGGCACGACGGGTTTTCCAGCTTTCCTTTCGGTATCTTCACGGGGGGCGGGTCGGACAGCCCCTCGATGCCCGGACCGGGGCCTGACACGGTGATCGGGCATGATGTCTGGATCGGGCAGGGCGCCACGATCCTGCCGGGTGCCAAGATCGGCAATGGCGTCATCGTGGGTGCACGGGCTGTCGTTGGTGGGAGCATCCCAGATTACACCATCGTGGCGGGCAACCCCGCCCGCGTCATCCGGCAGCGATTTGCGCCGGAGGTGATCGCCGCGCTCAACAGGATTAGCTGGTGGGACTGGGACATCGACCGGATCACCACGCATGAAGCCGCGATTGTCGGGGCCGATCTTGCGGCGCTGGAAAAGGCCGCTAGCGGCTGATCAGCGCGTCGGCCCGCGCGGTTGTCGTATCCATGAAGCGGCGCATCTCCTCGCGCAGTGCTTCGCGGGTGGCATCATCCGGCTTGCGCGGGATCGCCCCGTCGAACCGCGCGAACACGACAGCCCCGCGTCCGAACATCCGTGGCACCAGCATCCGGTCCCACGTCTCGAGCCTGCGGCCGCGCGTCGTGGTGAAAGCATAGCAAAAGACCGGCACACCCGTCACGCGCGCCCATTCCAGTGGTGCATCCTTGACCTGATGCGCGGGACCCAGCGGGCCATCGCCGGTCATCCCGATGCTGACACCTTCTCGCACGCGTTTGAGCACGATCCGTGACGCCGCGAGATTGGAGGTCTTGCGCGACATCTGGATGGATTGCAGCCCGACACGGCGTTGCAGCGCACCCGACACCCGCCCGATGGGCGAGGCGTCGTAAAGGCTCGACAGCGGGCCGTCGGCCACAGGCCAGTGCAGCGCGCCCATCACCGACCGGCTGTGCCACATCACCAAGAGTACCGGACCCTGCGCCAAGGCCGCGCGCAGATCATCCAGCCCTTCGACCTGCCAGCGGGTCGTGCGGTTGCACAGTGCCAGATACCCCCCGGCAAGCCATGCCAGCACAGAGGCGACGCGTTCCGATTTTTCGATCCGTCTGCGCAGGGACAAAAGGTGGCCTTTCGGTTTCGTCTTGCCGTTGTGTTTCAACATTTCTGCCGCCGAACACAAGTCTGCGCCACCTTGGCACTTGATCCTGTCCGGATTTGCGACTAACCCGTCAATCGGCCTTAGGGGTATAGCTCAGTTGGTAGAGCGACGGTCTCCAAAACCGTAGGTCGCGGGTTCAAGCCCTGCTGCCCCTGCCAAGCCACAGATCGGAACGGCCCGTGCCGAAGGATCACCCGCCCCATGACTGAACCAACATTTTCCGTGGCTTTCCACATCGGGGCGCACAAGACCGCGACATCGCATCTGCAACGGTCGATCCGGATGCAGGCCAGCGCATTGGCCGCGCGCGGGGTGCATTGGTTCGGGCCGGATAGACTGCGTCAGCCGCGTCAGTCTGTTCCGGCCCTGCTGGGAATCGATGAGGGGCAGGCGCCGTCCAATCAGTTCACATCGCTGTGCCAGACCGCCGAGCGGATCGTGTTCAGCGAGGAAAACTATATCGGCGTCTTGAATGTGGCGCGCCGCAGGCCGGTGACCAGCCGGTATCCCGATGCGGCCATGCGGATCAGCGCGGTGGCACAGGCTGTCGGGCGCGATGTCGATGTCTGTCTTGCGATCCGGCGGCCGACCGGCTTTCTGAACGGGGCCTATTGCCAGCAGTTGATGGGCGGCATCGTGACGCCGATGGCGCAATACCGCAAGATGAACGCCTTGGCCTCTGTCGATTGGGCCGATCTGGTGGCGCGTCTGCGCGCAGCACCCGGAGTTGGCCAGCTTGTCGTGTGGTGCTTTGAGGATTACGCGGCCCATTTCCCTGCGATTTGTGCAGCACTTCTGGGACCCGCTGCGGCAGGTCTGGTGCAACCGATCGACCGCTATATTCACCGCAGCCTGTCCGCCGCAGCCGTGGCCGAGGTCTTGCACCGCCATGGGTCGGCAGGGTTGGCTGATCTCGGCATGGCCGCGCGCAGGGTGTTGCCGGTCGAGGAAGGCTATCCGGCTTTCGACGGGTTTAGCCCTGCCGAACATGCCGCCGGTGATGCAGCCTATCGCACGCAGATCGCAGCGATTGCGGCCATACCGGAGGTGACGCTGCTGGACCCGCTCTGGGCGCGTGCTGCCGTGCGGGCTTGAATTCGGCGCGGCAAACCCGTATGTCCGCCAAAGTTTCGATAAAGGACCGTGCCGATGGCCATCGCCAATCCCGTGAAGTTCATTCAAGAAGTCCGCGCCGAGGTGGCCAAGGTCGTCTGGCCGACCCGCCGCGAGGTCGTGCTGACCACGATCATGGTATTCATCCTTGCCGCACTGACGGCCGTGTTCTTTTCGCTGGTCGATTTCGTGATCCGCTTCGGCCTGTCCGGCGTGCTGGGCTATTTCGGCGGCTAAGGCTGGCGTGCTTATTCTGCCCGCCCCTCTTGAAAACGGGTGGTGGCGGCGGTAAAGGCAGGCAACTTCGGAAATATGGCGTGCGGCGAATCAAGTTGCACGCCGCTTTTATTTTCGACACCGGCGCAGGCGTCGGATCAATTTGAACCAGGGGCCGGTGCGGTCTCGTGACGACAAGGTGCTCTGACAGATGGCTAAACGCTGGTATTCGGTAAGCGTTCTTTCGAACTTCGAAAAGAAGATCGCAGAGGCAATCCGCGCAAAAGCGGAAGAAAAAGGCCTGTCCGACCAGATCGACGAAGTCCTTGTGCCCACCGAAGAAGTCATCGAGGTGCGCCGCAACAAGAAAGTGACGACCGAACGCCGTTTCATGCCCGGCTATGTGCTGGTGCATATGGAAATGTCGGACGAAGGCTATCACCTGATCAACTCGATCAACCGCGTTACCGGGTTTCTGGGGCCACAAGGCCGCCCGATGCCGATGCGCGATGCCGAAGTGCAGGCCATCCTTGGCCGCGTTCAGGAAGGCGAGGATAGCCCGCGCACCCTGATCCACTTCGAGATCGGCGAGAAGGTCAAGGTCAACGACGGCCCGTTCGAGGATTTCGACGGTATGGTCGAATATGTCGACGAAGAACACCAGCGCCTCAAGGTTACGGTGTCGATTTTTGGCCGGGCCACCCCGGTCGAGTTGGAATTCACGCAGGTTTCCAAACAGTAACCTTGCGTGTTCAGACGTGGGAGGCCCGGGTTTGATCCGGACCGAACCACGGCATCACCGCCCGTTTGTGGGTAAATGTAGGGTGGGCGTCAGCCCACCGCTGAAAAAGGAGAGGCCAGATGGCCAAGAAAGTCATGGGCATGCTCAAGCTGCAGGTTGCAGCGGGCGACGCCAAGCCAAGCCCGCCGGTCGGCCCAGCATTGGGTCAGCGCGGGATCAACATCATGGAATTCTGCAAGGCGTTCAACGCCAAGACAGCAGATATGGAAAAAGGCGCGCCTTGCCCGACCGTGATCACCTATTACGCGGACAAGTCCTTCACCTTCGAGATCAAGACGCCCCCTGCGTCCTATTACATCAAGAAGGCGGCCAAGCTGCAGTCCGGGTCCAAGACCCCCGGCCGTGCATCCGCAGGATCGATCACCGCCAAGCAGGTGCGTGAAATCGCCGAAGCCAAGATGAAAGACCTCAATGCGACGTCCATTGAAGGTGCAATGCAGATCATCATGGGCTCTGCCCGTTCGATGGGCGTGGAGGTCAAGTAATGGCAAAGCATGGTAAGCGTATCTCCGCAGCCCGCGCCGCGTTTGATGGCAAAACCAATGTGTCGGTCGCCGAAGCGATCGCCTTGGTTAAAGGCAACGCAACAGCGAAATTCGACGAAACCGTCGAAATCTCGATGCAGTTGGGTGTCGACCCACGTCACGCTGACCAGATGGTCCGTGGCACGGTGACCCTGCCCAACGGCACCGGCAAGACCGTTCGCGTCGCCGTTTTCGCCCGTGGCGACAAGGCTGACGAAGCAAAGGCCGCAGGCGCCGATATCGTCGGTGCAGAGGACCTGATGGAAACCATCCAGTCCGGCAAAATCGACTTTGACCGTTGCATCGCTACGCCTGACATGATGGCCATCGTTGGCCGTCTGGGTAAGGTGCTGGGTCCACGCAACCTGATGCCGAACCCGCGTGTCGGCACTGTGACCATGGACGTCAAGGAAGCTGTCGAAGCGGCCAAGGGCGGACAGGTCCAGTTCAAAGCCGAAAAAGCAGGCGTTGTGCATGCCGGTATCGGCAAGGCGTCTTTCTCGGCTGAACAGCTGCAGGAAAACATGCGCGCTTTCGTGGATGCCGTCGGCAAGGCGCGTCCATCCGGCGCCAAAGGCACCTATATGAAAAAGATCGCCGTCAGCTCGACAATGGGCCCCGGCGTGACTGTCGACGTGGCTTCGGCGACCGGCAACGCCTGATCCTTCTTTCAGGTCACACACAGAGCGGCAGGCCATCACGGCCTGCCGTTTTCGTTTGTGCTGCGATCTTGTGGCGCGACAGAAAGGCCACAAAATCATCCTCGCTTAGCGCGGGCGCCAGCGCATTGCCCTGATAATACCTGCAGCCGATGCCGCGCACCACGGTGATATCCTCGGCAGATTCGACGCCTTCGGCCATTGCTTCGATCCCCAAGGCGCGCGTCATTTCAAGGATCGCCGCGACCACCTTGCGTTGCTGTGGGTCAGACACAGCCGCACGGATCAGATTGCGTTCAATCTTGAGCCGGTCCGGCCTGACCTTCAGCAAGCCGGTGATCGACGCGCGCCCGCTGCCAAAATCATCCGTCAGGATTTCGACACCCATGTCGCGCAGGCTGCGCAGATTGTCCTTGATCAGGGGGTTCTCGCGCCTGTCGTCGAAATAGATCGTTTCCAGCAGTTCGATCGACAGACTGCATTGCCGGTCGGTCCAGCAGCTTGCGACATCATCGGGCAATCGCGGGTCCATCAGGCGGGGCGCACTGATGTTCACCGAAATGGACGGCAGGCGCAGCCCGCAGGCGTGCAGGCGGTTCATCGCGTCAAGTGCCAGACGCAGCATCAGCCTGTCGATATCCTCGACCATTCCCATCTCGGTCGCGAGATCGAGGAAGGTCCCGGGCTTCATCAGGCCATAGTCCGGGTGACACCAGCGGACCAGCGCCTCTGCCCCGATGATGTCGCCAGACAGTGCATCCGCCTGTGGCTGGAAATAGGCGACGAATTCGCCACGCTGCAACGCCGCAGGGATGGTGGCCGCAATCCGGCGGCGAGCCTGCATCCGCGTTGTGACCTGTGGGGTGATGGTGCAGACCTGATTGCGGCCGTTGCGCTTGGCTTCGTATAACGCGACATCGGCATTGGTCGTCATGGCCGCGGCATTGTCCTGCCCGGCCACGCCAAAGGCGATCCCGACACTGATCCCGATGGTGACCTGTCGCTGCGCCAGATCGATAGGGGCTGTCATCGCATCGACGATGGCGTTCCCCGTCCGGGTCGCATTGGCCGCAGTGACGTTGCGCGTCAGCAGGACCATGAACTCGTCCCCGCCCACGCGGTAGGTTTGCCCCCCGTCGCCCACGGCCGCACAAACGCGCTGCGCGGCGGTCGCCAAAAGAATGTCGCCGCAGGGGTGCCCCAGCGTGTCGTTCACCCATTTGAACCGGTCAAGATCGAGATGCAGCAAGGCCAGCTTGATACCCAAGGCCCCAAGGGCCTTTTCCAGCGCATGTTCAAATGCGCGGCGGTTCGGCAGCCCGGTCAGAATGTCGTGGTAGGCCGCCTGCTCCAGCGCATGCCGCGCCTCGTGCAGTTCGCGGTTCCGCACGGCCAGCGCGGCATTGCTTTGTTCCAGTTGCATGATCGTCAATTTTTCGCGGGTGATGTCATGGCCCGTGCCGCGATAGCCGATGAAGGTGCCGTCGGCGTCAAACCGGGGAACGCCGGCTGTCCGTAACCACAACACCGACCCGTCGCTGGGCCTGATCACCTCGTATTCGAAATCGCGGAACGGGCGATGTGCTGCAAGATCATCCAGATGTGACTGCCACGCCGCGCTGGTGGCCTTGGCCGCAAGGGCCACGCGGTCCCGACCAAGAAGATCCGCTGTCCTGAGTCTGGTGACTTCTTCCATACGGGTCGAAAAATAGGTAAACCGGTGCGCGTGATCGGTTTCCCAGAACCAGTCAGAGGCGATGCCTGCGAAATCTTCGAGATTTCGGAAAGTTGATGTGGTCGCGCATGTCATTGGCGCACTCTAGGGCCCAATGATTGCGCAAAGGTTTATCGCGGCGGCCCCTCGCGGCCTGTCCTGTGCGAAATCAGCCCTTGGCAAGCGGGCCGTCAGGCGATAACCAACCCTATGGGCCCGAAAGATTGATTCGTTCGGGCCTTTATTCGTCCGAGACGGTGGGTTGGTCGCAAGACCGTTAATTCCTGCCTGAGACGGGATAGACCAGAATTTTTCGAGGCTCTCCTCGGTTCAACTTGGCTCGCCCCGTTTACGTGGACACCGACTGTCGGGTGGTCCGCCGCCCGGCAAAAACGAGAGCCGGTGCCAGACTATTTGGCACCTTAATTGGAGTGAAACTGTGGATAGAGCACAAAAAGAACAATTGGTCGATGAACTCGGCCAGATCTTTGAAAGCTCTGGCGTTGTAGTGGTCGCCCACTACGAAGGCATGACAGTTGCTGAAATGCAGGACCTGCGGGCGCGTATGCGTGATGCCGGCGGGGCCGTGCGCGTTGCCAAGAACAAGCTCGCCAAGATCGCCCTTGAAGGCAAGCCATGCGCAAGCATCGCTACCTACCTGACGGGGATGACAGTAATCGCCTATTCCGAAGACCCTGTCGCAGCAGCGAAAGTGGTCGATGCCTATGCCAAGACGAACGAGAAATTGGTCGTTCTGGGCGGGGCTATGGGTGATTCAGCATTGGATCCAGCCGGTGTGAAAGCCGTTGCCGGGATGCCAAGCCGCGAGGAGCTTATCGCTTCCATCGTGGGTTGCATCGCAGCACCTGCCGCAAACATCGCCGGGGCCATTGGCGCGCCTGCTTCGAACATCGCGAGCATTCTTTCGACCATCGAAGAGAAAGCTGCGTAAAGCATCTGAATTGACTTGGGGCTGTCGCCTCACGTTGGAACACACTTAAAACGAACGGAAAGCATAAAATGGCTGATCTGAAAAAACTGGCTGAAGAGATCGTTGGTCTGACCCTTCTCGAAGCACAAGAACTGAAAACCATCCTCAAGGATGAGTACGGCATCGAGCCCGCTGCTGGCGGCGCTGTGATGATGGCCGGTCCTGCTGTTGCTGCTGAAGCTGCAGAAGAAAAGACCGAATTCGACGTCGTCTTGAAAGACGCCGGCGCACAGAAGATCAACGTGATCAAAGAGGTGCGCGGCATCACCGGTCTGGGCCTGAAAGAAGCCAAAGATCTGGTCGAAGCTGGCGGCAAGGTCAAAGAAGGCGCGTCGAAAGCCGAAGCCGACGAAATCAAAGCCAAGCTGGAAGCAGCTGGCGCGACCGTCGAACTGGCCTAAGCCCTATCTGGCAAAGGGTTGCCTTTGCCGAACCAAAACGGCTGGACGCACTGATCGTGCGTCCAGCCAAACCTGTCTTAGCGGTCGGCCATGCGTGGCCCACCTCTTGGGCTAGGTTGAAAAGTCGGGAGGCGGCCGGTGGGACGGCAGCCACGAATAGACTTGAAACCCCTCGTCAAATGGACGCGGCAGCGCAGCCCGGGCGCTGTCCGTTCGAGAGACAAACAAAAGGTGATATCGCACATGGCTTCCTCCTTCCTTGGTCAGAAACGCCTGCGCAAGTATTACGGCAAAATCCGTGAAGTGCTTGAAATGCCGAACCTCATCGAGGTTCAGAAATCTTCCTATGATCTGTTCCTGCGTTCCGGCGACAGTGAAACACCGCTTGACGGCGAAGGCATCAAGGGTGTGTTCCAGTCGGTTTTCCCGATCAAGGACTTCAACGAAACCGCCGTGCTGGAGTTCGTGAAATACGAACTGGAAAAGCCCAAGTACGACGTCGAAGAATGCATGCAGCGCGACATGACCTATGCCGCCCCGCTGAAGGTGACGCTGCGCCTGATCGTGTTCGAAGTGGACGAGGACACAGGGTCCAAATCCGTCAAGGATATCAAGGAACAAGACGTGTTCATGGGCGATATGCCCCTGATGACGCCGAACGGCACTTTCGTCGTGAACGGCACCGAACGCGTGATCGTGTCCCAGATGCACCGCAGCCCCGGCGTGTTCTTTGACCACGACAAGGGCAAGACCCATTCGTCGGGCAAACTGCTGTTCGCTTGCCGCATCATCCCTTACCGCGGCAGCTGGCTCGATTTCGAATTCGACGCCAAGGACCTTGTGTTCTGCCGGATCGACCGTCGCCGCAAACTGCCTGTCACCACCCTGCTTTATGCGCTTGGTCTGGACCAGGAAGGCATCATGAATGCCTATTACAACACTGTCGATTACGCGCTGGACAAAAAGGCGAACGCCTGGACGACCAAGTTCTTCCCCGAGCGCGTGCGCGGCACCCGTCCGACCTATGACTTGGTTGATGCCGACACCGGCGAGATCATTGCAAAGGCTGGCGAGAAGGTAACACCACGCTCGGTCAAGAAGATGATCGACGACGGTAAGGTCAAGAACCTGCTGGTGCCTTACGAACATATCGTCGGCAAATACGTCGCCCGCGACATCATCAACGAAGACACTGGTGCGATCTACGTCGAAGCCGGTGACGAGCTGACGCTGGAAATGGACAAGACCGGTGACGTCGTTGGCGGTACGTTGAAAGAACTGATCGACGCGGGCATCACCTCGATCCCCGTGCTCGACATCGACAACATCTCTGTGGGTGGCTACATCCGCAGCACGATGGCGGCCGACAAGAACATGAACCGCGAAACCGCGCTCATGGATATCTACCGCGTCATGCGCCCCGGTGAACCACCGACCGTCGATTCCGCATCGGCGCTGTTTGACACGCTGTTCTTTGACAGCGAACGCTATGACCTGTCCGCCGTGGGCCGCGTCAAGATGAACATGCGTCTGGACCTCGATGCCGATGACAGCATCCGCACGCTGCGCCGTGAGGATATCGTCGCCTGTATCAAGGCGCTGACCGAATTGCGCGACGGCAAGGGCGACATCGACGACATCGACCACCTTGGCAACCGTCGCGTCCGTTCCGTGGGCGAGTTGATGGAAAACCAGTATCGCGTCGGTCTGCTGCGTATGGAACGCGCGATCAAGGAACGTATGTCCTCGGTCGAAATCGACACCGTGATGCCGCAGGACCTGATCAACGCGAAACCTGCTGCTGCGGCTGTGCGCGAATTCTTCGGCTCCAGCCAGCTGTCGCAGTTCATGGACCAAACCAACCCTCTCTCCGAAGTGACGCACAAGCGTCGTCTGTCGGCGCTTGGGCCCGGCGGTCTGACCCGCGAACGTGCAGGCTTTGAGGTGCGCGACGTCCACCCGACCCATTATGGCCGGATGTGCCCGATTGAAACGCCCGAAGGTCCGAACATCGGTCTGATCAACTCGCTGGCCACTTTCGCCCGCGTGAACAAATACGGCTTTATCGAAACACCATACCGCAAGGTCGTGGACGGCAAGGTGACGGATGATGTGCAATACATGTCCGCGACCGAGGAAATGCGCCACACCGTGGCGCAGGCCAACGCGTCGATGAACCCTGACGGATCGTTCCGCAACGATCTGGTGTCGACCCGTGTGAACGGCGACTACACGCTGGCCCCGCGTGAAAACGTGGACCTGATCGACGTGTCGCCGAAGCAGCTGGTTTCGGTCGCCGCCTCACTGATCCCGTTCCTTGAAAACGACGACGCCAACCGCGCGCTGATGGGCTCGAACATGCAGCGGCAGGCCGTGCCTTTGCTGCAGGCCGAAGCGCCACTGGTCGGCACCGGCATCGAAGAAGTCGTGGCGCGCGATTCCGGCGCTGCGATCATGGCGAAACGTGCCGGTATCATCGACCAGGTCGATGCGCAGCGGATCGTGATCCGTGCCACATCCGATCTGGAACTGGGTGATGCGGGCGTCGACATCTACCGCATGCGCAAATTCCAGCGGTCCAACCAAAACACCTGCATCAACCAGCGTCCGCTGGTGAAGGTGGGCGATCTGGTCCAGAAAGGTCAGGTCATCGCCGATGGCCCAAGCACCGATCTGGGCGAGCTGGCACTGGGCAAGAACGTGGTCGTCGCCTTCATGCCGTGGAACGGCTACAACTACGAAGACTCGATCCTGATCTCCGAACGTATCGTGCGCGACGACGTCTTCACCTCGATCCATATCGAGGAATTCGAAGTCGCCGCGCGTGACACGAAACTCGGGCCAGAGGAAATCACCCGCGACATCCCCAACGTCGGCGAGGAAGCCCTGCGCAACCTCGACGAGGCGGGCATCGTCTATATCGGGGCCGAAGTCGGGCCTGCGGATATTCTGGTCGGCAAGATCACCCCAAAAGGCGAAAGCCCGATGACGCCGGAAGAAAAGCTGCTGCGCGCCATCTTTGGTGAAAAGGCATCCGACGTGCGTGACACATCGCTCCGCCTGCCGCCCGGTGACTTTGGCACCGTGGTCGAGGTGCGCGTGTTCAACCGTCACGGCGTGGAAAAAGACGAACGCGCGCTCCAGATCGAGCGTGAAGAAGTCGAACGCCTGTCGCGCGACCGCGATGACGAACGTGCGATCCTTGACCGCAATATCTATGCGCGTCTGTGGGATATCATCGGTGGCAAGAAAGCAGCCAAGGGGCCAAAAGGCTTCAAGGCAGGCGCTGTTGTGACCGAGGAAAGCGTTTCCGAACTGAGCCGCGGCCAGTGGTGGCAGCTCGCGATGGAAGACGAAGACGACGCGAAAATCGTCGAGGCGCTGAACCAGCAATACGAAATCCAGAAACGTGCAATGGATGCACGGTTCGAGGACAAGGTTGAAAAGGTCCGTCGCGGCGACGATCTGCCTCCGGGCGTGATGAAGATGGTCAAAGTGTTCGTCGCGGTGAAGCGCAAGCTGCAGCCCGGCGACAAGATGGCCGGTCGTCACGGCAACAAGGGCGTCATTTCCAAGGTTGTGCCGATGGAAGACATGCCGTTCCTTGCGGACGGGACACCTGTGGACTTCTGTCTGAACCCGCTGGGCGTGCCATCGCGCATGAACG
Source organism: Yoonia sp. 72 (assembly GCF_034652275.1). Taxonomy (NCBI): domain Bacteria; kingdom Pseudomonadati; phylum Pseudomonadota; class Alphaproteobacteria; order Rhodobacterales; family Paracoccaceae; genus Yoonia; species Yoonia sp. 72. The sequence continues at coordinate 34,543 of NZ_JAXIWG010000003.1, forward strand.
TCGGTCAGATCCTTGAGACGCACATGGGTTGGGCCGCGCGCGGTCTGGGCATCCAGATCGACGAGGCTTTGGGTGAATACCGCCGGTCCGGCGACCTGACACCCGTGCGCGAGGCGATGAAGATCGCCTATGGCGACGATGTCTACGACGAAGGCATCGCCGGCATGAACGAGGATGATCTGGTCGAAGCGGCCGGTCACGTCACGCGGGGTGTGCCGATTGCGACACCTGTCTTCGACGGGGCGAAAGAGGCTGACGTAAACGATGCGCTGCGGCGTGCCGGTTTCGACACCTCGGGTCAATCGATCCTGTTCGACGGTCGCACAGGCGAACAGTTCAGCCGCAAGGTGACGGTGGGTGTCAAATACCTGCTGAAACTGCACCACCTTGTCGATGACAAGATCCATGCGCGTTCCACCGGGCCTTACAGCCTTGTCACGCAGCAGCCTCTGGGTGGTAAAGCCCAGTTCGGCGGCCAGCGTTTCGGGGAAATGGAAGTCTGGGCACTGGAAGCTTACGGCGCTGCCTACACCTTGCAGGAAATGCTGACGGTCAAGTCAGATGACGTGGCAGGGCGGACGAAAGTCTATGAAAGCATCGTCAAAGGCGAGGACAATTTCGAGGCTGGCGTGCCCGAGTCCTTTAACGTGCTCGTGAAAGAAGTCCGGGGTCTCGGCCTCAACATGGAACTCCTGGATGCGGAGGACGACGAATAGCCAAGAATTTTCGTCCGAAAATTCTTTCTAAGGTCAAAATTCTTCGTACGAAGAATTTTGACCGCGTCCCTTTCCACCCGATATTCGAGGTAAAAAGATGAACCAGGAACTGACAAACAACCCGTTCAACCCGGTTGCTCCGGCAAAGACGTTTGACGAAATCAAGGTGTCTCTGGCATCGCCCGAGCGGATCCTGTCGTGGTCCTTCGGCGAGATCAAGAAGCCCGAAACCATCAACTACCGCACGTTCAAGCCAGAGCGGGACGGTCTGTTCTGCGCGCGTATCTTTGGCCCGATCAAGGATTACGAATGCCTCTGCGGCAAATACAAGCGCATGAAATACCGCGGTGTCGTCTGCGAAAAATGCGGCGTGGAAGTGACCCTGCAAAAGGTCCGCCGCGAACGTATGGGCCATATCGAACTGGCCGCACCTGTCGCGCACATCTGGTTCCTGAAATCGCTGCCATCCCGCATCGGCCTGATGCTGGACATGACCCTGCGTGATCTGGAACGCATCCTGTATTTCGAAAACTACGTTGTGATTGAACCCGGCTTGACTGACCTCACCTATGGCCAGTTGCTGACCGAGGAAGAATTCAACGACGCGCAGGACCTTTACGGCATGGACGCGTTCCAGGCCAATATCGGTGCCGAAGCGATCCGCGAAATGCTGGCCCAGATCGACCTCGAATCCGAGGCTGAACAGCTGCGCGCCGATCTGAAAGTGGCGACAGGCGAGTTGAAGCCCAAGAAGATCATCAAGCGTCTGAAGATCGTCGAGAACTTCCTTGAATCCGGCAACCGTCCGGAATGGATGGTCCTGACCGTGATCCCCGTGATCCCGCCAGAACTGCGCCCGCTGGTGCCGCTGGATGGTGGCCGTTTCGCGACATCCGACCTCAACGATCTGTATCGTCGTGTGATCAACCGCAACAACCGTCTGAAGCGTCTGATCGAACTGCGCGCGCCCGATATCATCGTGCGCAACGAAAAGCGCATGTTGCAGGAATCCGTCGATGCGCTGTTTGACAACGGTCGCCGTGGCCGCGTCATCACGGGTGCCAACAAGCGTCCGCTGAAATCGCTGTCCGATATGCTCAAGGGCAAGCAGGGCCGTTTCCGCCAGAACCTTTTGGGCAAGCGGGTCGACTTTTCGGGTCGTTCGGTCATCGTGACCGGTCCGGAACTGAAACTGCACCAGTGCGGGTTGCCCAAGAAAATGGCGCTCGAACTGTTCAAGCCGTTCATCTATTCGCGGCTGGAGGCCAAGGGCCTGTCCAGCACCGTGAAACAGGCCAAGAAACTGGTCGAAAAAGAACGGCCCGAAGTCTGGGATATTCTGGATGAGGTGATCCGCGAACACCCTGTCATGCTGAACCGTGCGCCAACCTTGCACCGTCTGGGCATTCAGGCGTTCGAACCTGTCCTGATCGAAGGCAAGGCGATCCAGCTGCATCCGCTGGTCTGTACCGCGTTCAACGCCGACTTTGACGGCGACCAGATGGCTGTGCACGTCCCGCTGAGCCTTGAGGCGCAGCTGGAAGCCCGCGTTCTGATGATGTCCACGAACAACGTGCTGTCGCCTGCCAACGGCGCGCCGATTATCGTGCCGTCGCAGGATATGATCCTTGGCCTTTACTACACGACCATCCAGCGTGAAGGCATGAAGGGCGAAGGCATGTCCTTCAGCAACATCGACGAAGTCGAACACGCGCTGGCCGCAGGCGAGGTGCATCTGCACGCCAAGATCACCGCGCGGATGATCCAGATCGACGACGAAGGCAACGAAGTGCTGGAACGGTTCGAAACGACACCGGGCCGTCTGCGTCTGGGCGTGCTGTTGCCGCTGAATGCCAAGGCGCCTTTCGCTTTGGTCAACCGCTTGCTGCGCAAGAAGGAAGTCCAGCAGATCATCGACACCGTCTACCGCTATTGCGGCCAGAAGGAATCGGTTATCTTCTGCGACCAGATCATGACCATGGGCTTCCGCGAGGCGTTCAAGGCGGGCATTTCGTTCGGCAAGGACGATATGGTCGTACCCGACACCAAATGGGCGCTGGTCGATGAAACGCGTGATCAGGTCAAAGACTTTGAACAGCAGTACATGGACGGCCTGATCACCCAAGGTGAAAAGTACAACAAGGTCGTGGACGCCTGGTCGAAAGCCAACGACAAGGTCACCGAGGCGATGATGACCACCATTTCGACCGCCGGCCGCGATGCCGACGGATCGGAGTCGGAGCCGAACTCGGTCTATATGATGGCCCATTCCGGTGCGCGTGGCTCGGTCACTCAGATGAAGCAGCTTGGCGGGATGCGCGGCCTGATGGCCAAGCCGAACGGCGAGATCATCGAGACGCCGATCATCTCGAACTTCAAGGAAGGTCTGACCGTTCTTGAATACTTCAACTCGACCCACGGTGCCCGTAAGGGTCTGTCGGATACGGCGCTGAAGACCGCGAACTCGGGTTATCTGACACGTCGTCTGGTGGACGTCGCACAGGATTGCATCGTCCGTCAGGTCGATTGCGGCACTGATCGTGCGATCACTGCCGAAGCCGCCGTGAACGATGGCGAGGTTGTGTCGTCGCTGGCCGAACGTGTGCTGGGCCGTGTCTCTGCTGATGACGTTCTGCGTCCCGGCACCGACGAGGTGATCGTGCATGCAGGCGAGCTGATCGATGAACGCAAAGCCGACATGATCGACGCAGCCGCCATCGGCAAGATGCGCATCCGCAGCCCGCTGACTTGCGAGGCCGAAGATGGCGTCTGTGCGATGTGCTATGGCCGTGATCTGGCGCGCGGTACCCGCGTGAACATCGGTGAAGCGGTCGGCATCATCGCCGCCCAATCCATCGGTGAACCCGGCACACAGTTGACGATGCGGACCTTCCACATCGGCGGTGTGGCGCAGGGCGGGCAGCAGTCCTTCCTCGAAGCATCGCAGCCCGGCAAGGTCACGTTCCGTAACGCGCAACTGCTGGAAAACGCCGCTGGCGAAAACGTCGTGATGGGCCGGAACATGGTCATCGCGATCGTCGGACCCGAGGGCGAGGATCGTGCGACCCACAAGGTCGGCTACGGCTCCAAGGTGCTGGTCAAAGAAGGCCAGGACATCCTGCGCGGCGACAAGATCTTCGAATGGGACCCTTACACCCTGCCGATCATTGCCGAAAAGTCGGGGACGGCGAAATATGTTGACCTCGTCAACGGGATCGCCGTGCGTGAAGACACCGATGATGCAACGGGCATGACCCAGCGCATCGTGTCCGACTGGCGCGCCGCCCCCAAAGGCAACGAGCTGGCACCGAAGATCATCGTGGTCGGTGCGGATGGTGAAGTCGTGCTCAAGGATGACGGCAACCCCGTATCCTATGGCATGTCGGTTGACGCCGTTCTGTCCGTCGAAGACGGGCAAGAGGTGAAAGCTGGTGACGTGATCGCCCGTATCCCGCGCGAAGGTGCCAAGACCAAGGACATCACCGGCGGTCTGCCGCGTGTGGCCGAATTGTTCGAAGCCCGTCGTCCCAAGGATCACGCGATCATCGCCGAAATCGATGGCTACGTGCGCTTTGGCAAGGACTACAAGAACAAGCGCCGGATCACGATCGAAAGCGCCGAAGATGCGGACGTGAAGGTCGAATACATGGTGCCCAAGGGCAAGCACATTCCCGTTGTGGAAGGTGACTTTGTCCAGAAGGGCGATTACATCATGGATGGCAACCCGGCTCCGCACGACATTCTTGCGGTCATGGGTGTCGAAGCCTTGGCAGTCTACATGATCGACGAAGTGCAGGACGTTTACCGTCTGCAGGGCGTGAAGATCAACGACAAGCACATCGAAGTCATCGTCCGCCAGATGCTCCAGAAATGGGAAATCCAGGACAGCGGTGACACGGTTCTGCTGAAAGGCGAAACTGTCGATAAGGCTGAATTCGACGAAGCCAACGCCAAGGCGCTCAAGCGCGGCGACCGTCCGGCAACGGGCGAGCCGATCCTGCTTGGGATCACCAAGGCATCGTTGCAGACACGGTCGTTCATCTCGGCGGCGTCGTTCCAGGAAACCACACGCGTGCTGACCGAAGCATCTGTGCAGGGCAAGCGGGACAAGCTGATCGGTCTGAAAGAAAACGTCATCGTCGGCCGTTTGATCCCGGCCGGGACTGGTGGGGCAACCCAGCAGATGCGCAAGATCGCAGCGGACCGCGACAATGTCGTGATCGAAGCCCGCCGCGAAGAAGCCGAACAGGCGGCAGCCTTGGTTGCCCCCGTGCGCAGCGAAGAAACCGATGTGTTCGGTGCCCGCAGCGAGGCGACCGAAGACAACGACGCATAAGCGTAAACGCTTGAGCATCCTGAAAAGGCCCCCGGAGACGGGGGCCTTTTTTGCATCTGGCAGGAATGTATAAGGCCAGTTGCCAATCGCGCTGGCGGCGGCCACGGGGCGCTGATACCTCCGTGTCATGGCGGTGATGTCTGACAATATCCGGGGTGCGTTGCTGATGACGGGGGGCATGTGTGCCTTTACCGTCAACGATGCTTTCATGAAGTCCGTGTCCGACCAGATCCCCCTGTTTCAGGCCGTCCTGTTGCGCGGCATGGGCGCGATTATCTGCCTGACGATCATGTGCCGCGTCATGGACCAGTTACATTTCAACCTGCCGCGGCGCGACTGGGGACTGATCCTGTTGCGCACGGTGGGCGAGGTGGGTGGCACCTATTTCTTTCTGACAGCTCTGTTTCACATGCCCATCGCCAATGTCAGCGCGATTTTGCAGGCGCTGCCACTGGCCGTCAGCCTTGCCGCGACACTGTTTCTGGGCGAGGCGCTGGGGTGGCGCAGGTTTGCCGCTATCGGCATCGGCTTTGTGGGCGTGGTGCTCATCATCCAGCCGGGTGGGGCGGATTTCAGCAGCTACAGTATCTATGCGCTGATCTCGGTGGCCTGCATCACGCTGCGCGATCTGGCGGTGCGGCGCATGTCCGTGCAGGTTCCGGTGGTATTCGTGGCCCTGATCGCGGCGATTGGTGTCACGGCACTGGGCGCGATCGGGTCACTTTTCATCACATGGCAACCGATGTCCGGCACCTCGACCATGCAGATCGGCAGTGCGACGGTCTGCCTGATTTTCGGCTATATCTTCTCGGTCAGTGCAATGCGCTCGGGCGAGATCAGCTTTGTCGCGCCTTTCCGCTATACCAGCTTGCTGGTCGCGCTGATCCTCGGGATGGCGGTGTTCGACGAATGGCCGAATGCCTTGACGATCCTTGGGGCGTCAATCGTGGTCGCCACGGGCCTCTTCACGCTCTGGCGTGAACGGCGGCTGCGCATCCGGCACAACCTGTCGCCGGACCGCATCCGCTGATCCGGCTAGCGCGTGCCGAAGAACACGCCGTCGAAGAACAGGTTCACGTCGCCAACAGCGTTCCCGGTTGCTGTGCCGAAGACGGCATCACCGCGGCTGAAGTCATCGCGAACACGGCCTTGCAGCGTCAGGTTCACGTCTGATGCGAAAGCCGTGCCGCCTGCCGTGACACCTGTGATCTCGCCGGCAGCACCGGCAAGGATACTGCCCTGATCCTCGAACCCGCCGATTGCAAGCCTGCCGCCGAGCAACTGGTCGGGTCTGCCTGCCGTGTCGATCAGATTGAGGTTGGACACCGACCCTGTCACCCGATTGGTGCTGAAGCCGACGTTCATCACCATGTCGCCAAGGATGCTGCCGCGCAGGTCGCCCGCCACATTGGATCCGACCTGTCCTGTATAGGTCACGGATCCTGTCGGGAGATCGACCGTGCGCGTCTCGGGCAGGCGGCTGATGCGGGTAGCCTCGCGAAAGGCGCGATCAACATCGCCTTGTCCGATGGTCGGCGGGGTAGGGGCGACGCAGGCGGCCAGCATCAGAGTAGCCGCCAAGGCGGAGAAAATCAGCTTCATGGGTGTAGTCTCCAGCTTGCCCGGTATCGATTCTTGCATGATTGCGTGTCGGGCTTTGTGTCTCTTGAACCGAGCGTTGCGGTTGAAGGCGCGCTATGCAATAGCAGCTTGTTTTCTGCGGGATTGGGGGCAAAACGGCGCCGGTCCGCCCCTGTTGACAGCCCATGCGCAACGGCCTATACGCCGCTTGTCCGGGCGGGGTTTTCCCATTTGTCCCGATATCACATCTGTTGTGGCCAAGAACCGGGCGATTATTGCCTTGTTCCTCTGGATACAGACCGCACCGAACCTCCGGTAAGGGTTCGACGCGGAATTTTTGTGCTTTTCATAGTCGAAAAGCATGTTTTGAAACCCGCGTTTGCCGGACGCATACATGTGAATAGATGGGAACATCACACGATGCCAACGATTCAGCAGCTGATCCGCAAGCCGCGCCAGCCGAAAATTGTCAAATCCAAGTCGCAGCACCTGGAATCCTGCCCACAGAAACGCGGCGTCTGCACGCGCGTTTACACCACCACACCAAAGAAACCGAACTCGGCCATGCGGAAAGTCGCCAAGGTGCGTCTGACCAACGGCTTCGAGGTGATCTCTTACATCCCCGGTGAAAGCCACAACCTTCAGGAACACTCTGTCGTCCTGATCCGCGGCGGCCGTGTAAAAGACCTTCCCGGTGTGCGTTACCACATCCTGCGCGGTGTGCTTGATACCCAAGGCGTCAAGAACCGTAAACAGCGCCGTTCCAAATATGGCGCGAAGCGTCCGAAGTAAGGGAAAGATCACATGTCACGTCGTCACGCCGCTGAGAAGCGCCAAGTTCTGCCAGACGCCAAGTTTGGTGATATCGTTCTGACAAAGTTCATGAACAACCTGATGGTTGATGGCAAAAAAGCTGTCGCCGAACGGATCGTCTACAACGCGTTCGATCGCGTTGAAGGCAAGCTGAAAAAGTCGCCCGTGGAAGTGTTCCACGAGTGTCTGGACAACATCAAACCATCGGTCGAAGTGCGTTCGCGCCGCGTCGGTGGTGCGACCTACCAGGTGCCCGTCGAAGTCCGCCCCGAGCGCCGCGAAGCGCTGGCGATCCGCTGGCTGATTGCTGCCGCGAAAAAGCGCAATGAAAACACCATGGAAGAACGGCTTGCAGGCGAACTGCTTGACGCGATCCAGGGCCGCGGCACCGCCGTGAAAAAGCGCGAAGACACCCACAAGATGGCCGACGCGAACAAAGCGTTCAGCCATTACCGCTGGTAATAGGGACGATCTGACATGGCACGCGACTATCCACTGAACCGCTACCGCAACTTCGGTATCATGGCGCATATCGATGCAGGCAAAACCACCTGCACCGAACGGATCCTGTATTACACCGGCAAGTCCCACAACATCGGCGAAGTGCATGATGGTGCGGCGACCATGGACTGGATGGAACAGGAACAGGAACGCGGCATCACCATCACCTCGGCTGCGACCACGACCTTCTGGCAGCGCCAGGACGACCCGACCGCTGACGGGATCTCCGACACCAAGTTCCGCATGAACATCATCGACACCCCCGGCCACGTGGACTTCACCATCGAAGTCGAACGCTCGCTGGCCGTGCTTGACGGCGCGATCTGTTTGCTGGACGCCAACGCCGGCGTCGAACCCCAGACCGAAACCGTCTGGCGTCAGGCTGACCGTTACAAGGTCCCGCGGATCGTGTTCGTCAACAAGATGGACAAAATCGGGGCAGATTTCTACAACTGCGTGCGGATGATCGCCGACCGGACCGGTGCCGTGCCTGCCCCCGTGCAGCTTCCCATCGGTGCAGAGACCGAACTGGAAGGCATCATCGACCTCGTGACCATGGAAGAATGGGTCTATCAGGGCGAAGATCTGGGTGCATCCTGGGTGCGTCAGCCGATCCGCGACAGCCTGAACGAGCTGGCACTGGAATGGCGCGGCAAGCTGATCGAGCTGGCCGTCGACATGGATGATGACGCCATGGAAGCCTATCTCGAAGGGCAAGAGCCCGACGTGGACACTCTGCGCAAGCTGATCCGCAAGGGCACGCTGGCGATGAAATTCGTCCCCGTTCTGGCCGGTTCCGCTTTCAAGAACAAAGGTGTGCAGCCGTTGCTGAACGCTGTGATCGACTATCTGCCCAGCCCGCTGGACGTGGTCGATTACATGGGCTTCAAACCCGGTGACGACACTGAGACACGCAACATTCCGCGCCGTGCGGATGACAGCATGCCGTTCTCGGGCCTTGCGTTCAAAATCATGAACGACCCATTCGTGGGCTCCTTGACCTTCACCCGCATCTATTCGGGCAAGCTGGCCAAGGGCGATGCGATGCTGAACTCCACCAAGGGTGGCAAGGAACGCGTCGGTCGCATGATGATGATGCACGCCATCAACCGCGAAGAAATCGACGAAGCCTGGGCCGGTGACATCATCGCGCTGGGTGGTCTGAAGAACACGACAACCGGCGACACCCTGTGTGATCCGTCCGATCCTGTCGTTCTGGAAACGATGACCTTCCCCGAGCCCGTGATCGAAATCGCGGTCGAGCCGAAAACAAAGGCCGACCAAGAGAAAATGGGCATCGCACTGGCACGTCTGGCTGCAGAAGATCCATCCTTCCGTGTGGAAACTGACTTTGAATCCGGTCAGACCATCATGAAGGGCATGGGCGAATTGCACCTCGACATTCTGGTCGACCGTATGCGCCGCGAATTCAAGGTCGAGGCCAACATCGGTGCGCCGCAGGTGGCATATCGCGAAACCATCGGCCACGAAGTCGAACACACCTATACCCACAAGAAACAATCCGGTGGGTCGGGCCAGTTCGGTGAAGTCAAGCTGTTGATCCAGCCCACAGCCCCCGGCGAAGGTTACTCGTTCGAGTCCCGCGTCGTTGGTGGTTCGGTGCCAAAGGAATACATCCCCGGCGTCGAAAAAGGGATCAAGTCGGTCATGGACTCCGGTCCTCTGGCAGGCTTCCCCGTGATCGACTTCAAAGTGGCGCTGCTGGAAGGCAAGTATCACGATGTGGACTCCTCGGTTCTCGCGTTTGAGATCGCAGCACGGATGTGTATGCGTGAAGGGATGCGCAAGGCTGGTGCGAAACTGCTCGAACCGATCATGAAGGTCGAAGTCGTGACACCCGAGGAATATACCGGCGGGATCATCGGCGACCTGACATCGCGTCGGGGCATGGTGCAGGGGCAGGATAGCCGCGGCAACGCCAACGTGATCGAGGCTTTTGTGCCGCTGGCCAACATGTTCGGCTACATCAACACCTTGCGGTCGATGTCGTCCGGTCGCGCCAACTTCACGATGATCTTCGATCATTATGAACCGGTGCCGCAGAACATCAGCGACGAGATCCAGAAGAAATACGCTTAACGGTGCGGCGGGGATAACCCCGCCCTACCACCCCCCGTAGGGCGGGGTTCTCCCCGCCGCCCCAACACAAATTCAAGGAGCCACACCATGGCAAAGGCAAAGTTTGAACGTAACAAGCCGCACGTGAACATCGGCACGATCGGCCACGTTGACCACGGCAAGACGACGCTGACCGCAGCGATCACGAAGTATTTCGGCGAATTCCGCGCCTATGACCAGATCGACGGCGCGCCCGAAGAAAAGGCACGTGGCATCACGATCTCGACCGCGCATGTCGAATACGAATCCGAAGCCCGTCACTACGCCCACGTCGACTGCCCCGGCCACGCCGACTATGTGAAAAACATGATCACCGGTGCCGCCCAGATGGACGGCGCGATCCTCGTCGTGAACGCTGCTGACGGCCCGATGCCGCAGACGCGCGAGCACATCCTGCTGGGCCGTCAGGTCGGCATTCCCTACATGGTCGTCTATATGAACAAGGTCGACCAGGTGGATGACGCCGAACTTCTCGAACTGGTCGAGATGGAAATCCGCGAACTGCTGTCCAAGTACGACTATCCCGGCGACGACATCCCCGTCATCCCCGGTTCGGCTCTGCACGCGATGAACGGCACCCAGCCGGAAATCGGCGAAGAATCGATCCGCAAGCTGATTGCGGCCGTCGACGAATACATCCCGACACCAGCACGCGCCGTTGACCTGCCGTTCCTTATGCCGATCGAGGACGTGTTCTCGATTTCCGGCCGTGGCACGGTTGTGACCGGTCGTGTCGAGCGTGGCGTGATCAACGTGGGCGACGAGATCGAAATCGTCGGTATCCGCGACACCAAGAAAACCATCTGTACCGGTGTGGAAATGTTCCGCAAATTGCTGGACAGCGGTCAGGCTGGCGACAACATCGGCGCATTGCTGCGCGGTGTGGATCGTGAAGGCGTTGAGCGCGGTCAGGTGCTGTGCAAGCCCGGTTCGGTCAAGCCACACACCAAGTTCGAAGCAGAAGCCTATATTCTGACCAAAGAAGAAGGTGGCCGTCACACGCCATTCTTCGCGAACTACCGCCCGCAGTTCTACTTCCGTACAACGGACGTGACCGGCACGGTTGTTCTGCCTGAAGGCACCGAAATGGTGATGCCCGGCGACAACCTGAAGTTCGAAGTCGAGCTGATCGCGCCGATCGCCATGGAAGACGGCCTGCGTTTCGCCATCCGCGAAGGCGGCCGCACCGTCGGCGCCGGCGTTGTGTCGAAGATCCTGCTCTAAGCAAAATATGGCGGGGCTCGCCCCGCCTGACACCAAACGAAAGGCCGCCCCAAAAGGGCGGCCTTTTGCGTTTCAGCGCCGCTTGCGGTCTTTAACGTCGTCAAAGACTGGTGTGATCGCGGCCGCCACTAATGCCGCTGCCAGCGGCAAGGTCGCGGCATAGCCAAGGGTCTGGAAGCCGACAGCCCCGGTCAGCCCGCCGACAAAGAACGACACCAGCAAGATCGCCAGCATCGGCACCCGTTGCGAGGTGGGCACAAATTCGGCCCGCATCGCGGTTTTGCGGAACACCCACCGGCCCAGATCAATGCCAAGATCCGTGGCGATCCCCGTGACATGGGTCGTCCGTATCACGGCCCCCGAAATCTTGGTGATGACCGCATTCTGCAATCCCATCACGAAGCACAAAAGCAAGATCGTGACCGTCACAAAAGCCCCCTGCAGGCCACCGATCTGCGTGCCAAGAATCCCGAAAGCCATCAGCAGCGATGCTTCCAGCAGCAGGGGGATCGCATATTCACTTTGCAGTTGACGGCTGCGGGCATAATTCACAAGGACAGCGGTGCAAGCGGCACCACCGATGAAGGTGGCCAGACAGGCCAGCCCGAACAGGGCGATCCGGTACTGCCCCACGGCAATCAGATCGGCCATTTCGGACACGATCCCCGTCATATGCGATGTGTATTGCTGCACCGCGAGGAAGCCGCCCGCATTGATCGCCCCGGCCACGAAGGCCAGCAGATAGCCAAGCCCGCGGTTGCCCGATTCGGTCCGCGACGCCCCGGTCAGATGCCGCGACAGATTCCTTGCCATGAATGGTGCCTTTCGTGCTGCATCCGGCCGTGAAAATGGGGCGCATGCACCCAAACAGCACCACCAATAGCGTTGAAACGCAAGGCCGCGCGGATCGGGCGCATTTGTGCAATCAGCCCTTGCCAGCTTGGGCGCAACCCCCTATACGGCCCCAATCCGACAAGGGTGCGCCATGCGTGCCCTTTTTACGTTGGACGAAAAGACGCGATGAGGGTTCTGGATGAGCCATGATCCTCCTCTCCGATCTAGGCCCTATTCAAAAAGGGTGATGAAATGGCAGGTAGCCAAACCATCCGTATCCGCCTCAAGGCGTTTGATTTCCGGGTGCTCGACGCGAGCACAGCCGAAATCGTCAGCACAGCCAAGCGCACAGGCGCTTCTGTTCGCGGCCCGATCCCACTGCCGAACAAGATCGAAAAGTTCACTGTTCTGCGCGGCCCGCACATCGACAAGAAATCCCGCGACCAGTTCGAGATCCGCACGCACAAGCGCCTGCTCGACATCGTCGACCCGACACCACAGACCGTGGACGCGCTGATGAAGCTCGACCTCGCTGCTGGCGTTGACGTCCAGATTTCCGTGTAAGGAGGGTTTTCAGAATGCTCCGTACAGGACTTATCGCAAAGAAACTGGGCATGACCCGGTTGTTCATGGAAGACGGCCGTCAGATCCCTGTCACCGTTCTTTCGCTGGAAAACCTGCAGGTTGTTGCACAGCGCACCGCTGACAAAGACGGCTATGTCGCTGTCCAGTTGGGTGCCGGTGCTGCCAAGGCAAAGCGTACAAGCCAGGCCATGCGTGGCCATTTCGCCGCCGCCAAGGTCGAACCAAAGCGCAAGGTTGCCGAATTCCGCGTCGCCCCCGAGAACATGATCAACGTCGGTGAAACACTGACCGCGAACCATTACTTCGAAGGCCAGTATGTGGACGTGTCCGGCACATCCATCGGTAAAGGTTTTGCCGGTGCGATGAAGCGGCACAACTTTGGCGGTCTGCGTGCTTCGCACGGTGTGTCCGTCAGCCACCGTTCGCACGGTTCCACTGGCCAGTGTCAGGATCCGGGCAAGGTGTTCAAAGGCAAGAAAATGGCCGGCCACATGGGTTCCGCCCGCGTGACGACCCAGAACCTGCAAGTCGTGCGCACCGATGCCGACCGTGGCCTGATCATGGTCAAGGGCGCGGTTCCCGGTTCGCGTGGCGGTTGGGTGACGCTCAAGGATGCGGTGAAAAAGCCGACACCTGAAAACGTGATCTACCCTGCCGGTCTGAAGTCGCTCGACGAAGAAGCCAAGCGTCTGGCCGAAGAAGCCGCCGCCGCAGCCGCCGCTGAAGAAGCCGCAGCCGCAAAGGCCGCTGCCGAAGCAGAACAGGCCGCACTGGAAGCTGCTGAAGCCGCCGCAAACGAAGCCCCGGCTGATGCCGATACGACAGAGGGTGATAAAAATGAAGGCTGATGCAATCAATCTGGAAGGCGCAAAGGCCGGTTCCGTCGAATTGAACGACGCGATCTTTGGTCTTGAGCCCCGCAAGGACATCCTGCACCGTGTCGTCCGCTGGCAGCGCAACAAGGCCATGGCAGGCACACACGACGTGCTTGGCCGGTCGGAAGTGTCCTATTCCACCAAGAAGATCTATCGCCAGAAAGGCACCGGCGGCGCACGTCACGGTTCCAAAGGCGCGCCGATCTTCCGGCACGGTGGTACCTACAAGGGCCCAACCCCGCGCAGCCACGCGCACGAGCTGACCAAGAAGTTCCGCAAGCTGGGGCTCAAGCATGCCCTGTCCGCGAAAGTGGCAGCAGGCGAGCTGGTCATCGTGGACAGCATCGATGTGAAAGACGCAAAAACCTCGGCACTGGCCAAAATGGTCGGTTCGTTGGGTTGGAAGCGTGCGCTCATCATCGACGGGGCCGAAGTGAACGAAAACTTCGCCCGCGCAGCCGCCAACATCGAAACCATTAACGTTCTCCCATCCATGGGTGCCAACGTTTACGACATCCTGAAGTCGGACACGCTTGTCCTGACCAAGGCGGGTGTCGCAGCACTGGAGGCTCGTTTGTCATGAGCGTGAAAGCCGAACATTACGACGTGATCCGCAAGCCGATCATCACCGAGAAAGCGACGATGGCGTCCGAAGCCAACGCCGTCGTTTTCGAAGTCGCAATCGACGCCAACAAACCCCAGATCAAACAGGCCGTCGAGGCGCTGTTCGGTGTGAAGGTCAAGGCCGTGAACACGACGATCACCAAAGGCAAGGTCAAGCGTTTCCGCGGTGCCCTGGGTACTCGCAAAGACGTGAAAAAGGCCTACGTGACCCTGGAAGCAGGCAACACGATCGATATCTCCACCGGGCTGTAAGGCTCAGGTGAGGTCGAAGAAAGAAAGCCCTCGCGGGAACGCGGGGGCTTTTTTGTTGGGCGGGAATAGTTGCACGTGCGAAGAAAAGTCCTTCATCGCTCATTCTCGGTACCGCCTCGCTTTCAGGATGGGCGGTTCGGGCACCCAACGGCGACGGGGCCATAAAATAATTGTGTTTGTAGCAAACCATATTACCCTAGCGCGAACCGCAATCGTCATCGGAAGCGCGAGCATTGAAGAGGTTACTTTTGACATTATTGGCCGCTGCAGTGGTCTCAGCATGTGATGGAGGAAACTCCGACGGTGGAGGCGGTGGCGAAGCAGGTGCTCTCCTTGGAGCATTCGTAGTAGGCGGCGTGTTGGCTCTCGGAGAATTGGAAACCCGAAGACAACAGGCCGGGATTGATCAATTAGGCGATAGTGGCGCAATGATTGCACGGCGAGTGTTTGCTGGTCCGAGCCAATTTAACCCCGCGAATTTCGATGTTTATGGCGTTGTTGCTTTCCCGTCAGCGCCAACGTCTGCAAACAGGTCGCGATTTGTTATGATCTGCGAGGCGTTTATGCAGGGAATTTCACCAGTAAGTGAAACAGACTCGGCTAGAGCAAACTTAGCACTTACGGTATGGCCGGTGCAAAAAGAGATCACTGACCAGCAAATAGGGTTTCGTTTAACTGAGGCATGCACAAACGCTACCGATCTGTATGATGCAAAAACATCTCGTGACGTTATTGATGCAGCTAATCGCTCAGGCCAAAATGTTGATGGTCGGGGGCCATTTCTTATCGCTTGGAGTCCAGGCGCACAATTTACAAACGAAGCGCGATACATAGCCTTCATTGACATGTCGCGGGTTAACCGACCATCTGAAGCTATTGAACGCATCAGAGAATGGCGGAGATTGGTAGTCTCAGAGCCTGAGACTTGGGAGCAGCGCTGGAGTGCCGGACGTTTCAAACAATTCGGTGACGAATTTTACGCTTTTGTCGGGCCTCTATTGGAGTAGTTGTTAAATTGCCATGATCGAACAGTTCTTGAATGTTCTTTTTAAGCTTTTGTCTTTAAGAAGCGCTGTACTGGTCGCCATACTACTTGGTGCTGCGATTGCGATTCCAATTGCTATTTGGCAGGTAACCTATTTTCAGATTGAAACAGTCGGCGAAGTGCGAGCAATGCTAATTACCAGTTATGTGGTAGGTCAGGTGATTGCGATCATAGTCCTATGGTTAAAGAGACGAGTGGCAGCTGTGTTCTTAAGGCGTAGTGGTCGCCCAGATAGCAAAAGTCCGTGGCGGCAGGACGAAAATGAGTGACACAGACTGTTCAGCAAGCCCAGCCGTTACGAGACTTGCGGTTTTATCTACTCGTCTCTAGACACCCCCCGACCTCCCCGCTATACGCCACCAATCACGGCCTCGGATTCGTTCCGGGGCCTTGTGTCTTATGCGCAGGCTAGGGTTCGCCCCGGCAATCGTAGGTCGGGGTTCACCCCGACAACCCTTCACTTGGGGACCTTCGGGGCCCTGTAAACCATAGTCCCGGACCTGTCCGGGACGCCAAGCAAACGGAAGAAGCTAACATGGCATTAAAGTCGTACAAACCGACGACGCCAGGCCAGCGCGGGCTGGTGCTGATCGACCGTTCGGAGCTTTGGAAAGGTCGCCCTGTCAAGGCCCTCACAGAGGGTCTGAGCAAATCGGGCGGACGGAACAACACCGGACGGATCACAATGCGTCGCATTGGTGGGGGCGCAAAGCGTCTTTACCGCATCGTCGATTTCAAGCGCAACAAGCTGGACATGACAGCCGTTGTTGCACGTATCGAATACGATCCGAACCGGACAGCATTCATTGCGCTGATCCAGTACGAAGACGGCACCCAGACCTATATTCTGGCGCCACAGCGTCTGGCGATCGGTGACAAGGTCATCGCCTCGGCCAAGGCTGACATCAAGCCGGGCAACGCGATGCCTTTCTCGGGCATGCCCATCGGGACAATCGTCCACAACATCGAACTCAAGGCAGGCAAAGGCGGCCAGATCGCCCGTGCAGCCGGCACCTATGCCCAGTTCGTCGGTCGCGATGGCGGCTATGCGCAGATCCGCCTGTCGTCCGGCGAATTGCGTCTGGTCCGTCAGGAATGCATGGCCACCGTCGGTGCCGTGTCGAACCCCGACAACAGCAACCAGAACATCGGTAAGGCCGGTCGCAACCGTCACAAGGGCATTCGCCCATCTGTGCGCGGTGTCGCGATGAACCCGATCGACCACCCGCATGGTGGTGGTGAAGGCCGGACATCCGGTGGCCGGACGCCTGTGACCCCATGGGGTAAGGATACCAAAGGTACCCGCACCCGTAACAAGAACAAAGCATCGCAGCGCCTGATCGTGCGCACGCGTCATGCCAAGAAGAAGGGTCGGTAATAATGGCTCGTTCCGTCTGGAAAGGCCCGTTCGTCGACGCCTATGTCTTGAAAAAGGCAGAAGCAACGCGCGAAAGCGGCCGCAACGAAGTGATCAAGATCTGGTCGCGTCGTTCCACTATCCTGCCTCAGTTCGTTGGCCTGACCTTCGCGGTCTACAACGGCAAGAAGCACATCCCTGTCAACGTCACGGAAGACATGATCGGTCAGAAGTTTGGTGAATATTCGCCAACACGGACCTACACAGGTCACGCCGCCGACAAAAAAGCGAAGCGGAAATAAGCCATGAGCAAGGATAAGAATCCCCGCCGCGTGGCCGATAACGAAGCAATGGCAAAACTGCGCATGCTCCGTACATCCCCGCAAAAGCTGAACCTCGTTGCTGCGCTGATCCGTGGCAAGAAAGTCGAAAAGGCCCTGCAGGACCTGACTTTCTCCAAAAAGCGGATCTCGGACGATGTGAAGAAATGTCTTCAGTCGGCCATCGCCAACGCCGAAAACAACCACAATCTGGATGTTGACGCGCTGGTCGTTGCAGAGGCTTACGTCGGCAAGAACCTGATCATGAAGCGGGGCCGCCCACGGGCGCGTGGCCGTTTCGGCAAGATCGTCAAGCCGTTTTCAGAACTGACCATCAAGGTGCGTCAAGTTGAGGAGCAATCATAATGGGTAACAAAGTAAACCCTATCGGGATGCGTCTTCAGGTCAACCGCACCTGGGACAGCCGCTGGTTCGCGAACACCAAGGAATATGGTGATTTGCTGCTGGAGGACCTGAAGATCAAGGCGTTCATCCGCAAAGAATGCGCACAATCCGGCGTCAGCCGCGTGATCATCGAACGTCCGCACAAAAAGTGCCGCGTCACGATCCATGCTGCCCGTCCCGGCGTGATCATCGGCAAGAAAGGTGCAGACATCGAAGGTCTGCGTCAGAAGCTGGCGAACCTGACCAAATCGGAATTGCACCTCAACATCGTTGAAGTGCGCAAGCCCGAACTGGACGCAGCGCTGGTCGCTGAATCCATCGGTCAGCAGCTGGAACGCCGGGTGTCGTTCCGTCGTGCGATGAAACGTGCTGTGCAGAACGCCATGCGCATGGGCGCCCTGGGGATCCGGGTCAACCTTGCCGGTCGTCTGGGCGGTGCCGAAATCGCGCGGACCGAATGGTACCGTGAAGGTCGCGTGCCGCTGCACACATTGCGTGCGGACATCGACTATGCGCTCTACGAAGCCATGACGCCCTATGGCATCATCGGCATCAAGGTCTTCATCTACAAAGGTGAGATCATGGAGCATGACCCGCAAGGCCACGACCGTAAACATGCCGAGCTTCAGGAAGGCGCTATCCCGCGCGGTCCTGGCGGCCCGCGTCGCGACAGGTAAGGAGTAGAGAAGATGCTGCAACCAAAGCGCACGAAACACCGCAAGCTGCACAAAGGCCGTATCCGTGGTGAAGCAAAGGGCGGGTCCGACCTGAACTTTGGCACGTACGGTCTGAAAGCGACCGAGCCGGAGCGGATCACCGCCCGCCAGATCGAAGCGGCGCGTCGCGCCATGACGCGTCACATGAAGCGTCAGGGCCGCGTCTGGATCCGGATTTTCCCGGATCTGCCCGTGACCTCCAAGCCCATCGAAGTGCGGATGGGTAAAGGTAAGGGTTCGATCGACTTTTGGGCATGCAAGGTCAAACCCGGCCGCGTGATGTTCGAAATCGACGGCGTCAGCGAAGAAATCGCACGCGAGGCCCTGCGCCTTGCCGCGATGAAACTGCCGATCAAAACACGCACCGTGGTGCGCGAAGACTGGTAAGTCCGGGGCAACCCGACCTTCCGAATTGTCGAAAGATCAGAACCCCCGTCGAGATATCGGCGGGGGTTTTTGCTTGACGAAAGCATGCAAACAGGGCGCTACTGGACAATCGTTTTTGCTGACTTGGATGGTGAACGTGGAAGCGATCATTCTATGCGGTGGTGAAGCTGTGCGATGGGCCAACCACATGGGTGTACCAAAACATCTGGTCCCGATTGATTCCGTTCCGCTTTTGCACAACACGCTTGCCAAGCTGCGGCAGTCGGGAATAACCCGCATCGTCATCGCGGGGCGGGGCGAGGATTATCACTTACCCCAGACGGGCTATCTGGATGTCCCGCAAGAGACCTGCACAGCACCGGCGGATAAATTCAATTCCTCGCGCGCGCTTTGGTCGAAAAGCGGTCTGACGGCCCTGTTGTTTGGCGACGTGTTTTTCTCGGATGCGGCGATCGCGACTTTGCGACAGTCACAGCCAGACGCGATCGCCTTTCTCGGGCGGTTGACGGGCAGCCGCATTACCG
This sequence comes from Yoonia sp. 72, assembly GCF_034652275.1. Classification (NCBI taxonomy): domain Bacteria; kingdom Pseudomonadati; phylum Pseudomonadota; class Alphaproteobacteria; order Rhodobacterales; family Paracoccaceae; genus Yoonia; species Yoonia sp. 72. The sequence goes on from NZ_JAXIWG010000003.1 coordinate 53,777, forward strand.
GCTGCGCCTCTCCGGAAATCTTTGCTCTGACCTTCGGCCCTCTTGCGCATCACGTGCTTGATGACGCCTTGGCGCAAATCGCGACCGCGCCGACAGCGCGGCCAACAGGCTGGCAGCTTTACAACATCCTGGCTGACAAAGCGGCTGTTGGGGATCTTCCTGTGCCGCTCAGGCTGACATTCAACCATGTCGATGATCTGACCGAAGACTTCGATTTCCCCGAAGACTATCAACACTGGCAGTCCCAAAGGGCCAAAGCCGGTCAGGTCAGGATGACCGACGTCGCCAGTGATAGGCAGGCGGCACAGCAACGCATGAAACGGGTCTGGCAGGTCAGAGCGCAACTTGCACTGCTTGTAGGTTTTCTGACCGGTGTCTTCGTGACGCTGCTGGCCTGGCTGGTGGGGGCGTGACGCCCTAGGACAGACGCATCGCTTTGCGCTGGTTCTCCGGTGTCGCCATATACCAGTCGCGGGTTCTTTCAAACGCCTGCATCAGCTTGCGGTCATTGCCGCAAATCTGGGCGATCTGTGCGGCGAATTCACTGTCTGTTAGACCGTAGAACGCCTTGGCGGCGCGGTCTGCTTCGTTGGTGTGGTTCCGATCCGGTGTCATAGGTTACTCCTTTGCTGGGCTTATCCTAACCCAATGCGGTGAATTTGAGGTGAAAACGCGACCTCTGTTTATTCACGTCGTCGCATTGCGCTGAGTTTCGCAGCCTCAACCCCAGCTGTAATTGAAACTGACGCTGATCCGTTCTTCTTCCTCTGCCATGTTCATCGGCACCTCGTGGCGCAGCCAGCTTTCCCACAGAAGCACGTCGCCCACCACGGGGGCGACGTAGACAAACTGGCGCAATTCCTCGCGTGCGGATTTCTGGCGGGGCGGGGCGGCCATCATCATCGCAAGGCGCGGGTCCTCGAACTTGATCGCGCTGGCCCCTTCAGGCATGGCGACATAGGTCGTGCCGCTAATGACTGAATGGGGGTGGATATGGCCAGTGTGGATGCCACCGGGGGGCAGAATGTTGATCCAGATATCCTCGAGCTTCAGCGCCTTGTCGCCAAGGTCGAATTCAAGGTCCTTTACGAAAGCGGCAACATGCTTGTCCAGCACGGCGACAAGGTCCTTGAATATCGGAAACCGCCACGGCAGATCGGTCAGCGACGCATAGGACGTGTAGCCGGGATAGCCCTGTTCTTCGCACCACTGCTGGCCGGCCTCATCGTCATCGGCAATCACAAGACAAGAGTTTTCCAGCTCGCCCGGATCTATCGCCCCATGGGCAGAGAGCTGGGCTTGATAAAGACGGGTGGCGAAAAGCGATTTGATATTGGTCATGCGCCTGTCATATCCAGTTTCCACGCAACGGTATAGTGTCGCCTCGTATCTTGCTGTGCGATAAAGCAAACCGCTGCCCTGCAAGGGGTTGCTTTATCGGGGAATGGGGGCTAAACGGCGCACTTCTACCCCCACTCCATCGGGAATCGGGTAACGCTTTGCGCGGCCTGCCGATGATGTTGAAAAGGAAAAATGGCATGGATGCCAAAGAACTGCGGGCGAAGTCGCCCGATCAGCTCCGTGACGAGCTGGTCAAACTGAAAAAAGAATCGTTCAACCTGCGCTTTCAGCAGGCCACTGGCCAGCTGGAAAACACTGCAGCGTTCCGTGCGGCACGTCGCAATGCGGCCCGCGTCAAAACCATTCTGAACGAAAAGGCCGCAGCTGCGGCTTCGGAGGCTTAAGAGAATGCCTAAGCGTATCCTTCAAGGTGTTGTCACAAGCAACCAGAACGCCCAGACCGTGACCGTCCAGGTCGAGCGTCGCTTCAAGCACCCTTTGCTGCAGAAAACCGTCCGTAAGTCCAAGAAATACCGGGCTCACGACGAGAACAACGCCTTCAACGTCGGTGACACCGTCCGCATTCAGGAATGTGCGCCGAAATCGAAAACCAAACGCTGGGAGGTTATTGCTTCTTAAGCAGTAACACCCGGTTCAATGAAACCCTGGGGCGCCGGTCGGAAATCGGCAACTCCCCAAAGGTCGGAGAAACCAAATGATCCAGATGCAGACCAATCTGGATGTAGCTGACAACAGCGGCGCTCGCCGTGTTCAGTGCATCAAGGTTCTGGGTGGTTCTCACCGCCGTTACGCCAGTGTCGGTGACATTATCGTCGTATCGGTGAAAGAAGCCATCCCACGCGGTCGCGTGAAAAAAGGTGACGTGCGTAAGGCCGTCGTCGTACGCACCGCCAAAGAAGTGTTCCGCGAAGATGGCACTGCCATCCGCTTTGACAGCAACGCTGCTGTCATCCTCAACAACAACAACGAGCCTGTCGGCACCCGTATCTTCGGGCCAGTTGTTCGCGAGCTGCGCGCAAAGAACTTCATGAAAATCATCTCGCTCGCTCCGGAGGTGCTGTAACCATGGCTGCGAAACTCCGCAAAGGCGATAACGTGATCGTTCTTGCCGGCAAAGACAAAGGGATGAAGGGCACGATTGCTGCCGTTGATCCAAAGTCCGGCAAAGCTGTTGTTGATGGTATCAACATGGCGATCCGTCACCAGAAGCAATCCCAGACGACCCAAGGTGGCCGCACGCCCAAGGCGATGCCGATCCAGCTGTCGAACCTGGCGATCGTTGACAAGAATGGCAAACCGACCCGCGTTGGTTTCCGCATCGAAGGCGAAAACAAAGTGCGTTTCGCCAAGACGACAGGGGATGTGATCTGATGCTTGACGCTGCAAACTACACCCCCCGCCTGAAGGCCGACTATGTCTCCCGCATTCGCGCTGCGATGAAGGAAGAATTCGGCTACAAGAACGACATGCAGATCCCGCGTCTGGACAAGATCGTCCTGAACATCGGCTGCGGCGCAGAAGCTGTCCGTGACAGCAAGAAAGCCAAATCCGCGCAGGAAGACCTGACAACCATCGCCGGCCAGAAGGCGATGACCACGAAGGCCAAGAAATCGATCGCCGGTTTCCGCGTGCGTGAAGACATGCCACTTGGCGCGAAAGTCACCCTGCGCGGTGACCGGATGTATGAATTCCTTGATCGCCTGATCACGGTTGCCATGCCCCGTATCCGCGACTTCCGTGGTGTCTCCGGCAAATCCTTCGACGGTCGCGGCAACTATGCCACCGGCCTGAAGGAACATATCGTGTTCCCCGAAATCAACTTCGACAAGATCGATGAGATGTGGGGAATGGACATCGTTATCTGCACCACAGCGAACACTGACGCTGAAGCAAAGGCACTGTTGAAGCTCTTCAACATGCCATTCAACAGCTAAGCGTTAGGGAGATTTGACAAATGGCTAAGAAATCCATGATCGAGCGCGAGAAAAAGCGCGAAAAGCTGGTGGCGCAATATGCTGTGAAGCGTGCAGCGCTGAAAGCAATCATCAACGACCAGTCCAAGCCGGTCGAAGAGCGCTTCAAGGCAACTTTGCAGCTTGCAAAACTGCCGCGCAATTCTTCGGCTGTGCGTCTGCACAACCGTTGCCAGCTCACCGGGCGTCCACACGCCTATTACCGCAAACTCAAGATCAGCCGGATCGCGCTGCGGAACCTTGGTTCCAATGGCGAAATCCCCGGCATGGTCAAGTCGAGCTGGTAAGGAGAATTTGATATGAACGATCCTATCGGTGATATGCTGACACGCATCCGCAACGGCCAGATGCGCGGCAAGGCTTCGGTGGAAACACCGGCGTCCAAGCTGCGTGCGCGCGTGCTGGATGTGATGGTCGCAGAAGGCTACATCCGCGGCTACGAAAAGAAGGACGGCAAAGACGGCCATCCTGCTTTCAACGTCGAACTGAAGTACTACGAAGGCACACCAGTCATTCGCGAAGTGAAGCGGGTCTCCAAGCCCGGTCGTCGCGTGTATCTGGGCGCCAATGACCTCCCATCCGTCCGTCAGGGCCTGGGTGTGTCGATTGTCTCCACCTCCAAGGGTGTGATGACGGACGCGAATGCACGGGCGGCCAAAATTGGCGGCGAAGTGCTTTGCACAGTGTTCTAAGGGGAAAACATGTCTCGTATTGGTAAAAAACCGGTTGAGCTGCCCTCTGGCGTCACTGCGTCGGTGTCCGGTCAAACCGTGGAAGTCAAAGGCCCGAAGGGCACCCGCACCTTCAAGGCGACTGACGACGTGACCATCACTGTTGATGGCAACATCGTCACCGTCAAACCACGCGGCACGTCCAAGCGGGCGCGCCAGCAGTGGGGCATGTCGCGCAGCCAGGTCGAAAACCTGGTGACCGGCGTGACCACCGGTTTCAAGAAAGAGCTTGAGATCAGCGGTGTGGGTTATCGTGCCACGATGCAGGGCGATGTCCTGAAACTGGCATTGGGCTATAGCCATGATGTGAATTTCGAAGTGCCGGCAGGGGTCACCGTGACTGCGCCCAAGCAGACCGAAATCATCGTGGAAGGGATCGACCAGCAGCTTGTTGGCCAGGTCGCGGCGAATATCCGTGAATGGCGCAAACCCGAGCCTTACAAAGGCAAGGGCATCAAGTACAAAGGCGAATTCATCTTCCGCAAAGAAGGCAAGAAGAAGTAAGGAACGCACAAATGGCAAACAGCAAAAGAACACTGTTTCTGAAGCGCCGTATGCGCGTTCGGAACAAACTGCGGGGCGTAACAGCCAACCAGGGGCGTGCGCGTCTTTCGGTACACCGCAGCAACAAGAACATCAGCGTCCAGCTGATCGACGATGTGAACGGTGTGACGCTTGCGTCGGCATCGACACTCGAAAAGGATCTGGGCGTTGTCGGCAAGAACAATGTCGAAGCCGCTGCCAAGGTCGGTGCTGCAATCGCAGAACGCGCCAAGGCTGCCGGGATCGAACAGGCCTATTTCGACCGTGGCGGTTTTCTGTTCCACGGCAAGATCAAGGCCCTTGCTGATGCGGCCCGCGAAGGCGGGTTGAAAATCTAATGTAGCGGTGCGCAGGAATGCGCACCCTACCAGCACTGTAGGATGTGCCTCCGGCGCAGCCTCGATGATCCGGCTTCGACCGCGATTGGACAACGCCCTCGGGCAAGAAGATAAGGACGCCAGCTATGGCAGAACGTGACAACAACCGGGGTGGCAACCGTCGCCCCCGCGAAGAACAAGCACCCGAGTTTGCCGACCGCCTGGTCGCCATCAACCGCGTGTCCAAGACCGTCAAAGGTGGTAAGCGGTTCGGCTTTGCCGCGCTTGTCGTCGTCGGTGACCAGAAGGGCCGCGTCGGTTTCGGCAAAGGTAAAGCCAAGGAAGTCCCCGAGGCGATCCGCAAGGCGACCGAACAGGCGAAACGCCAGATGATCCGCGTCGCCCTGCGTGACGGCCGCACCCTGCACCACGATATCGAAGGCCGCCATGGCGCCGGTCGCGTCGTGATGCGCACAGCGCCCGCTGGTACCGGCATCATCGCCGGTGGTCCAATGCGCGCCGTGTTCGAGATGCTGGGCGTGCAGGACGTCGTGTCCAAATCGATCGGTTCGCAGAACCCTTACAACATGATCCGTGCCACGATGGACGGCCTGCAAAAAGAGCAGTCGCCGCGCAACGTGGCCCAGCGTCGCGGCAAGAAAGTCGCTGACATTCTGCCCAAGCGGGAAGATGCAGCCGACACATCCGCACAAGTCGCCGAGGAGGCTTAAACCATGGCAAAAACGATCGTCGTCAAGCAGATCGGTTCCCCGATCCGCCGCCCCGAGAAACAGCGTGCTACGCTGATCGGTCTGGGCTTGAACAAGATGAACCGTACCCGCGAGCTGGAAGATACACCTTCCGTGCGCGGCATGGTCAACAGCATCCCCCACCTCGTCGAGATCATCGAAGAGCGCGGGTAAGAGGCAGATTGGGTGGACCACGATCCACCTGACGAAATTCAAAACGCCCTCGGGAAACCGGGGGCGTTCTTGTCTTTGTGCATGCTTTCCGAGGCCTAACCGCAGATCGTTCCGTCCGTGTCGCTATACCTGACGCCGATCTGTACCGGGCGTCCGTTGCGCAGGCAGACCTCGACGTCGAGCTGGATCACGGCACCAAAGGCGAGCAGGGCTTCAATCTCGGCGTCGCGGGTGCCGGGGCTATAAATGGTCTGCATGCGCGCGCGGGTCTGGTAATCGGCGAAGAACGGGTCCGTTTCGTCGCCGCTCTGGCGGATATCGAAACGGTGATAATTCGCGCGGTCCTGCTGCAGGATCGCCGCCAGATTATCCAGACGTTCGCCGCTGGAATTCACCATGTCCTCGGCGACGATCTCGGCCTGATAGCGAAAGCTTCCATCGCTCTGGACGGCGGATGTCGCCAGCCCCACCGATATCAGCATGGTGCCGATCATTGTGTGTCACCGCTGCGTCGAAGAAAGAATTCCGTATTCATCATGCGTCAGATCATAGCGCCTTTGCCTTGCTTGTGAAGTCATGCCACATTTTGTTGAATGCCTCTGCTGGTCGGCCCCGACGCGCATTCCTGTGCGAGCTTTCTTGACCTGCCCCGAACCCCCGTTTATACGCCGCAAGTCGGCACCTTCGGTCCGACTCGATTGTAACGCCGTGTTTGGCCACTCCCGTCGCTGGGGGCCAGTTCCGGCAAAAGGAGAAGCGACATGAAACTGAATGAACTTTCCGACAACCCAGGCGCCACCCAGCGTAAGAAGCGCATTGGCCGTGGTCCCGGTTCCGGCATGGGTAAGACCGGTGGCCGTGGTATCAAGGGTCAGAAATCCCGCTCGGGTGTGGCGATCAAGGGCTACGAAGGCGGCCAGATGCCTTTGTACCAGCGTCTGCCAAAGCGCGGCTTCAACAAGCCGAACCGCAAGGCATTCTCGGTCGTCAATCTGGGCCTGATCCAGAAATTCATCGACGAAGGCAAGATCGACATCAAGGCAGACATCACCGAAGACGCGCTGATCGCGTCCGGTCTGGTCCGTCGCAAGAAAGACGGTATCCGCGTTCTGGCAAAGGGTGAATTCACCTCCAAAGCCACGATCAGCGTGACCGGCGCGTCGCAGGGTGCTGTCGATGCCGTCGCCAAGGCTGGCGGATCACTGACCGTCAAGACATCGGCAGCGGCTGAGTAAGACCTTGTGAGCGGCGACACCGTCGCTTAGATGATCTTGCAAGTTTTCCCAAACGCCGCTGATCGGGGAACCGTTCAGCGGCGTTTATCATGAAAAGAGACCCACATGGCTTCTGCAGCAGAGCAAATGGCAGCCAACGTCAGTTGGAGCGCCTTCGGCAAAGCAACTGAACTGCGCCAACGCATCTTTTTCACGATTGGTCTATTGATGATCTATCGTCTGGGCACCTTCATCCCGGTCCCCGGGATCGACGGCATTGCCCTGCAGCAATTCATGGAAGACGCGCAGGCGGGGATCGGTGGTATCCTGTCGATGTTCACCGGCGGTGCACTGTCGCGGATGGCGATTTTTACGCTGGGCATCATGCCGTACATTTCAGCCTCGATCGTCATGCAGTTGCTGGGCGCGATGTGGGAGCCGCTCAAGAACCTCAAGAAAGAGGGCGAGGCAGGCCGCCGCAAGCTGAACCAATACACCCGCTACGGCACGGTCGTGCTGGCGACGGCGCAGGCCTATGGCCTTGCCATCAGCCTCGAGGCGGGCGGTCTGGCCTCTGACCCCGGTTTCTTTTTCCGCGCCTCCTGCGTGATCACCATTGTTGGTGGCACGATGTTCCTGATGTGGCTTGGTGAACAGATCACCGCGCGCGGCATCGGCAACGGTATTTCGTTGATCATCTTTGTCGGCATCATCGCGGAAATCCCATCTGCCTTGGCGCAGTTCCTTAGCCAAGGTCGCACCGGTGCGATCAGCCCCTTCGTGATCGTCGGGATTCTGCTGATGGTGCTTGTGGTGTTGACCTTCGTGGTGTTCATGGAACGCTCGCTGCGCAAGATCCACATCCAGTATCCCCGCCAGCAGCGCGGCATGAAGATCTATGACGGGTCGTCCAGCCATCTGCCGATCAAGGTGAACCCTGCCGGTGTGATCCCTGCGATCTTTGCCTCGGCGCTGCTGCTGTTGCCGACGACGATCAGCACGTTCAGTGGCGGGTCCAGCGGGCCTGTCATGTCCACCATTCTGGCGCTCTTCGGCCCTGGCCAGCCGCTCTACCTGATCTTCTTTGGCGGCATGATCATTTTCTTCACCTATTTCTACACCCGTGAAGTCGCCTTCAAGACCGAGGATGTGGCCGAGAACCTCAAGAACCAGAACGGGTTTATCCCCGGCATTCGCCCCGGTAAACGGACCGAGGAATATCTCGACTATGTGCTGACGCGTATTCTGGTGCTGGGGTCGGGTTATCTGGCGCTGGTGGCCCTGCTGCCGGAAATCATCCGCGCGGAACTGTCGATCCCGTTCTATTTCGGCGGTACATCCGTGCTGATTATCGTGTCGGTGGGGATGGATACGATCCAGCAGGTGCAGTCGCATCTGGTTGCTCACCAGTATGAAGGCCTGATCGAAAAATCGCAGCTGCGCGGCAAACGCAGCACGACCAAGAAAAAAGGCCCGTCGCGGCGATGAATATCATTCTACTTGGACCACCGGGCGCTGGCAAAGGGACACAGGCCCGCAAGCTGGTAGAAGATCGCAACATGATCCAGCTCAGCACCGGCGACATGCTGCGTGCTGCGCGGACCAGCGGCACCGCGATGGGTAAAACCGTCGCCGCCGTCATGGACCGCGGCGAACTGGTCACGGACGAGATCGTGATCGGCCTGATCCGCGAACAGCTCGAGGCGGGCGGCGATCATGGCGGTTTCATCTTCGACGGCTTTCCGCGCACGCTTGGGCAGGCTGACGCCTTGGGTGATCTGCTTGCCGAAATGGGCCAGAGCCTTGATCATGTGATCGAATTGCAGGTCAACGACGATGTGCTGGTCGAACGTGTGCTGGGCCGCGCCGCCGAAACGGTTGCATCCGGTGGGCAAGCCCGTGCCGATGATAACGCCGAAAGCCTGCGGACTCGTCTTTTGGCCTATTACAAGCAGACCAGCCCGCTGATCGGTTATTACCATGCCAAAGGCGATCTTGTATCGCTCGATGGGTTGGCCAGCGTGGATGACGTTGCCGACAGCATCGCCAAGGTCCTTGGCTAACCGCTTGCGGTCTATTGACGCTGCGGGCGTTGCCCCCTAAACAGCGCCATCCCGCAAGGGAATCAATGCGCAGGTGCGGGGTCGCACCCTTCATCCTGCGGCTTACCTGATATGACGCAGCCCGGTGCCGTATGGTCCGGGCTTCCGTTGTGAAAAAAGGGTCTGGCATCACGGACCCGCAACGAAAAGGAATTGCACACGTGGCACGTATTGCCGGCGTAAACATCCCGACTGCAAAGCGGGTTCCAATCGCCCTGACATATATCACTGGTATTGGCCCTGCCATTGCCGAACAGATCTGCGAAGCAACCAACATCGACCGCGCCCGTCGCGTGAACGATCTGTCGGACGCAGAAATCCTGACGATCCGCGAATTCATCGACGCGAACCTCACCGTCGAAGGTGACCTGCGTCGTGAAACCCAGATGAACATCAAGCGCCTGATGGACCTTGGCTGCTACCGTGGCCTGCGTCACCGTCGCAACCTGCCGGTGCGCGGTCAGCGGACCCACACCAACGCGCGCACACGCAAGGGCCCTGCAAAGGCCATTGCTGGCAAGAAGAAATAAGGGGACCTGACAGATGGCACGCGATACCAAACGCACCAAAAAGAAGGTTTCCAAGAACATCGCCGCTGGCGTTGCTCATGTGAATTCTTCGTTCAACAACACCAAGATCCTGATTTCCGACGTGCAGGGCAATGCGATCGCATGGTCGTCCGCTGGCACGATGGGTTTCAAAGGGTCGCGGAAATCCACGCCTTATGCCGCTCAGATGGCTGCGGAAGATGCGGGCAAGAAAGCACAAGACCACGGCGTCAAGACGCTGGAAGTCGAAGTGCAGGGTCCCGGTTCCGGCCGCGAATCCGCGCTGCGCGCACTGGCCGCTGTCGGCTTCAACATCACGTCGATCCGTGATGTGACCCCGATGGCGCACAACGGCTGCCGCCCGCCAAAGCGCCGCCGCGTCTGAACCACTCCGAACGCATTGGGGTCGTGCATCTTTTTGCACGGCCCCAATCCGTCATTTTGAAACCTCGGGCGTTTGCCTTTTTGGACATGAAGGCAAACAAGGATGGAGGGACATATGATCCACAAGAACTGGGCTGAACTGATCAAGCCGATGCAGTTGGACGTCAAGCCGGGCAATGACCCGATGCGTCAGGCGACCATGGTCGCCGAACCGCTGGAACGCGGCTTTGGTCTGACACTTGGCAACGCGCTGCGCCGCATCCTGATGTCGTCGCTGCAGGGTGCCGCGATCACTGCCGTGCAGATCGACAACGTGCTGCATGAGTTTTCGTCCGTGTCGGGCGTGCGTGAAGACGTCACCGACATCGTGTTGAACCTCAAGGGCGTCGCCATCCGTATGGAAGTCGAAGGCCCCAAGCGTCTGTCCGTGCAGGCCAAAGGGCCGGGCGTTGTGACGGCTGCTGATATCTCGGAAACTGCCGGGATCGAAATCCTGAACAAGGACCATGTGATCTGCCACCTCGATGACGGTGCCGATCTTTACATGGAACTGACCGTGAACACCGGCAAAGGTTACGTTGCCGCTGACAAGAACAAGCCGGAAGATGCCCCCATCGGCATGATCGCCATCGACGCGATCTATTCGCCGGTGAAAAAGGTGTCCTATGACGTGCAACCGACCCGCGAAGGTCAGGTGCTCGACTATGACAAGCTGACGATGAAGGTGGAAACCGACGGCTCGCTGTCGCCTGACGATGCTGTGGCCTATGCCGCGCGGATCCTGCAGGACCAGCTGTCGATCTTCGTCAACTTCGACGAGCCTGAATCGGCCTCTGCCGGTTCCGATGACGACGGGCTGGAATTCAACCCGCTGCTGCTCAAGAAAGTGGACGAGTTGGAACTGTCGGTGCGTTCGGCAAACTGCCTCAAGAACGACAACATCGTCTATATCGGCGATCTGATCCAGAAAACCGAAGCAGAAATGCTGCGCACACCGAACTTTGGCCGCAAATCCTTGAACGAAATCAAGGAAGTGCTGTCGGGCATGGGTTTGCACCTTGGCATGGACGTCGAGGATTGGCCGCCGGACAACATCGAAGATTTGGCTAAAAAGTTTGAAGACCAGTTTTAACTGGTCTTCGTCCCGGGCCTGACCCGGGACCTCACGCAAACCGACGAGGCCCCGGAACACGTCCGGGGCGCGTCACGCCGAAATGCCCACGCATGTGGGGAAGACCCCGGGCAATCCCGCCCCAATAATACGGCTGGCACGCATCAGACCGTTGGACAAAGTATAAATCTGAAGGAGACACCAAATGCGTCACGCAAGCGGCTACCGCAAGCTGAACCGGACCCACGAACACCGCAAGGCGATGTTCGCCAACATGGCCGGGGCCCTGATCGAACACGAACAGATCAAAACAACGCTGCCCAAGGCGAAAGAACTGCGCCGCATCGTCGAGAAGCTGGTCACCCTTGGCAAGCGCGGCGATCTGCATGCCCGCCGTCAGGCCGATGCCCAGCTCAAGCAGGACATCCACACAGCCAAGCTGTTTGAAATCATCGGCCCACGTTATGCCGAACGTCAGGGCGGCTATGTCCGCATCATGAAGGCCGGCTTCCGCTATGGCGACATGGCCCCGATGGCGATCATCGAATTCGTGGACCGCGACGTGAATGCCAAAGGCGCGGCTGACAAGGCCCGTCTGGCCGAGTTCGAGGCGATGGAGGATTAATTTCCCCGCCACGTACCGACTTTTTTGCAAAGCCCTGCCAGATTGGCGGGGCTTTCGCTTTTTCACGGAAAGCCTATCATCTGCCCATGCCTGACCTGTTCGACAGCGCCCCCAACACTGCCCCCGCAGGCCCCCGCCCGCTGGCCGACCGGCTGCGGCCCAAGCGGTTGTCCGAGGTGATCGGCCAGCAGCAGGTGCTTGGCCCGGATGCGCCGCTGGGCACGATGCTGGCCTCTGGTTCTCTGTCGTCGCTGGTTTTCTGGGGCCCGCCTGGCGTGGGCAAGACGACGATCGCGCGGTTGCTGGCGGATGAAACCGACCTGCATTTCGTCCAGATCAGCGCGATTTTCACGGGCGTGCCTGATCTGCGCAAGGTGTTCGAGGCCGCGAAGATGCGCCGCCAGAACGGCAAGGGCACGCTGTTGTTCGTCGATGAAATCCACCGTTTCAACAAGGCACAGCAGGACGGCTTTCTGCCCTATATGGAGGATGGGACGATCCTGCTGGTCGGGGCGACGACCGAAAACCCCAGTTTCGAGCTGAACGCCGCGTTGCTGAGCCGTGCGCAGGTGTTCATCCTGACCCGACTGACTCTGACTGACCTCGAACTGCTCGCCCAACGTGCCGAAAAGGAACTGGGCCGCGCCCTGCCACTGGACGGAAACGCGCGCGAGGCGCTGCTGGACATGGCCGATGGTGATGGCCGCGCGCTGCTCAATCTGATCGAACAGGTGGCGGCCTGGAAAACCGATGCGAAACTGACGCGCGACGACCTGACCAAACGGCTGATGAAACGCGCGGTGAAATACGACAAATCCGGCGATGAGCATTACAACCTGATCTCCGCGCTGCATAAATCCGTGCGCGGGTCCGACCCTGATGCCGCACTTTACTGGTTCGCCCGCATGCTGGCAGGGGGCGAGGACCCCCGTTACCTTGCCCGCCGCATCACGCGGATGGCGGTTGAAGATATTGGCCTTGCTGACCCGCAGGCGCAGGCGGTGTGTTTGCAAAGCTGGGAAACCTATGAACGGCTGGGATCGCCCGAGGGTGAACTGGCCTTGGCGCAGGCGGTGACCTACCTCGCGCTCGCGCCGAAATCGAATGCGGCCTATGTCGCCTACAAGGCCGCGATGGCCGCCGCGAAACAGACGGGTTCCGAACCGCCGCCTGCCCATATCCTGAACGCACCGACCAAGCTGATGAAGGAACAGGGGTTCGGGGCAGGCTATGCCTATGACCACGATGCCGAGGACGGGTTCAGCGGCCAGAACTATTTCCCCGAGACCATGAAGCGCGGCATTTATTACCTGCCCGTGGATCGGGGGTTTGAACGCGAGTTGAAGAAACGCGTGGATTTCTTCGCCGGATTGCGTGCCAAGCGGGGCAAGAATTGACTTCCCCGCGCCAAAAGGCCAAGGCAGGCCGATGATGATACCTGTGATCTCTGTGGCTCTTGGCGGGGCTGTCGGTTCTGTGCTGCGCTTCCTTGTGGGGATGGCGGTGCCGTTTCCCATTGGCACGCTGGTCATCAACGTGCTGGGGTCATTTCTGATCGGGTTGGTCTGGATATTGCTGGCTGCGCGCGGATTGCAGAACTGGATTCCCTTCGTAATGATGGGCGTTCTGGGTGGTTTCACCACCTTTTCGACGTTTTCGCTCGACACGTTGCGCCTGATTGAATCGGGCCGTGTCGTGGCAGCGGGCAGCTATGTGCTGGCGTCGGTATTTGTATCAATTGCGGCCTGCGGATTGGGCCTGTGGCTTGCCAAAGGAATGACGACATGAGCGGTGTACACACCAGAACCATCGGCCCCGACGACGGCGATCAGCGGCTGGACCGCTATCTGCGCCGCTTGTTCCCACATCTGACCCAAGGGCGCATCGAAAAGCTGTGCCGCAAAGGCGAATTGCGCGTCGATGGCGGGCGCGTGAAAACCAGCACGCGGCTCGAAGTCGGCCAGAAAATCCGCATCCCGCCCTTGCCGACCGAGGAAGAGGCCGCCGCTGCCGCCACCCTTGCCCGTCATGGCGTCACCAAGGCGGATGCCAAGCTGATTCAGTCCTGCGTGATCTACAAGGACGACCACATTATCGCGATCAACAAACCGCATGGGCTGGCCACGCAAGGTGGCACCAACACCACCCGCCACGTTGATGGCATGGCCGAGGCGCTGATGTTCGGCTACGACGAAAAACCGCGTCTGGTGCACCGGTTGGACCGCGATACATCGGGTGTGCTGTTGCTCGCGCGGACACGGATGATGGCCAAGCAGTTGACTGAGAACCTCAAGCACCGAGAGACGCGCAAAATTTACTGGGCCGCTGTCGCCGGTGTGCCGCATCCGCGCGCGGGTACGATCAAATACGGTCTGGTGAAGGCCCCCGGCCACGGCAAAGGCGGCGAGAATGAAAAGATGCGCTGCGTGCATCCCAACGAGATCGCAAGCACCGAAGGCGCAAAGCGCGCCACATCGGATTATGCCGTGATGGATACGCTGGCCAGTCGTGCGGCATGGTGTGCGCTGGTCCCGATTACGGGCCGGACCCACCAGTTGCGTGCGCATATGGCCGAGATCGGGCATCCGATTATCGGTGATGGCAAATATGGCGGATCGGGGCAGGAGAACCTTGGCGATGGCTGGGGGGCCAGCATGGGCAGCGAGATCGGGCGCAAGATGCACCTGCATGCACGCAGCCTGACCATCGAACATCCCGCCACCGGCAAAATCCTGCATCTGACCGCCGACCTGCCAGAGCACATGCAGAACACTTGGGATTTCGTGGGTTGGGTCGTCGGCCACGCTCCTGTCGATCCGTTCAACATGCCCGATGAGTGACCTGCGCCTTGTGATCTTCGACGTGGACGGCACGCTGGTCGACAGCCAGGCCGAAATCGTCGCCGCGATGACTGCCGCTTTCGCAGCCGAAGGTCTGGTGCTGCCCGACCGCAAACGGTTGTTGTCGATTGTCGGGCTGTCGCTGGATGTCGCCATGGTGCGGCTTTGCCCGGACGAGGCACCCGATAGGCATCCCCGTCTCGTGCAGGCCTACAAGGACGCCTATATGGACCTGCGCGGCGCGGACGGGCAGGGCGAGCTAAGCCCGCTTTACCCCGGCGCGCGTGCGGCGCTGGACGAACTGGCCGGGCAGGACAACACCTTGCTGGCCGTGGCTACCGGCAAATCGCGGCGGGGCCTCGACAAGATGCTCGAAAAACACGGGCTGCGTGGTCTGTTCCACAGCGAACAGGTGGCCGACGACCATCCGTCCAAGCCGAACCCGTCCATGATTCTGACCGCTCTCAATGAGACCGGCACCGATGCCCGCGCCGCCGTGATGATCGGCGATACCACCTTTGACATGGATATGGGGCGTGCTGCGGGCGTGCGCACCATCGGCGTGTCCTGGGGCTATCACGATGCGGGCAGCCTGCGCCCCGACCTGCTGATCGACCAATTTGCCGACCTTTTGCCTGCCATCGACCAACTGACCGGATCACACCCATGAGCGACTGGAAACCGAAACGATTCTGGAAGGCCGCGACGCCAGAGGCCTGCGACGGCGGGTTCACCGTCACGTTGGACGGGCGTCCGGTAAAAACGCCGGCCAAGGCGGCCTTGGTCGTGCCGACACTGCCCTTGGCCGAAGCCGTGGCGCAGGAATGGGACGCGCAGACAGGTCTGGTCGATCCACGCACCATGCCGGTGACACGCAGCGCCAATGCGGCGATCGACAAGGTCCGCACCCAAAGGGCCGAGGTGATCGGCCTTTTGTCGGAATACGGCGGGACTGATCTGCTGTGTTATCGTGCGCCCGCCCCCGACGGGCTGGTTGTACGCCAGCGGCAGGCATGGGACCCGCTGCTGCACTGGGCCGAACAGGACCTTCAGGTCCGGCTGATGGTAGGCGAAGGTGTGGTGCATGTGCCGCAACCCGATGAAAGTATTGCCAGATTGCAGCGCGAACTGGAGGCTCAGGACGATTTTGGACTGGCTGCCGCGCATGATCTGATCAGCCTGTCAGGGTCGCTGGTCCTTGCGCTTGCGGTGATGCGCGCGCATCTCGATGCGGCACAGGCCTGGGACATATCCCGCGTCGATGAGAACTGGCAGATCTCGCAATGGGGGGCTGACGAAGAGGCCACCGCCGCGGCAGAGGTCAAACGGGCGGCCTTTCTGCATGCAGAGAGATTCTTTCATCTGGCAAGGGCGTGATCCAACGCGGCCCTTATCGGGGCATTTGTCCCGATAATTGCCTGTTTTCGCGGCATTTGCGCGGTGATTACTGCGAGTTTTGCTTGACCAGATGGCGCTTCATCGGACAATCTAGCAAAACTCGAACAAGGGCTTGGCCTTTGTAGAAGCGGCGACCTTGAAAGAGGTGGCATAAAAATTGGCTGCCGGATTTACCGGCGGAAACTCAGGAAGAGGTAAAAATGACAAAAACCGTATTTATCGGCGCGCTGGCCGTCGCTGGCATGACCGCCGGTATCGCATCGGCTGCGACCCTTGATGACGTAAAAGCACGCGGCACCCTGCTTTGTGGCTCGAACGAAGGTCTGGCAGGTTTCGCCGCACCCGATGCGAACGGCAACTGGGAAGGGTTCGACGTGGCTCTGTGCCGTGCGATCGCTGCCGCTGTGCTGGGTGACGGTCAGGCCGTCCAATTCGTGCCGCTGACAAGCCAGACCCGCTTTACCGCGCTGGCCGCTGGTGAAGTCGACGTTCTGGTCCGCAACTCGACCTGGACCTTCACACGCGACACCGACCTTGCGCTCGATTTCCCTGCCATCAACTATTACGACGGTCAGGGCTTTATGGTCCCACGCGCACTGGGCGTGTCCTCGGCGACCGAACTCGACGGCGCGACGGTCTGCATCCAGACCGGTACCACCACCGAGCTGAACCTTGCTGACTACTTCCGCGCCAATGGCATCAGCTATGAGCCCGTGCCGGTCGCAACCAACGCCGAAGGCCAGCAGCAGTACTTGGCCGGTGCATGCGACGTCTATACCACCGATATCTCGGGCCTTGCCGCAACACGCGCGACGTTCGAAGCACCGGGCGATCACGTGATTCTTCCGGAAGTCGTATCCAAGGAACCACTGGGCCCCGCAGTGCGCCATGGTGACAACGATTGGGGCGATATCGTTCGTTGGACGACCCATGCGCTGATCGCGGCCGAAGAATATGGCGTGACACAGGCGAACGTGGCCGAGCTGGCTGCTGCACCCACCGACAACCCAGAGGTCAACCGCCTGCTGGGTACCGAAGGTGAACTGGGTGCCATGATCGGTCTGGACGCAGACTGGGCTGTGAACGCTATCTCTGTTGGCGGGAACTATGGCGAGATCTTCGAAGCGAACATCGGTGAAGCCACTGCTGTCGGCCTGGCTCGCGGTCTGAACGCACAGTGGACCGAAGGCGGCCTGATGTATGGCGGACCTTTCCGCTAATCACTGATCGGTTGGGGTCCGGCCATGGCCGGGCCCCTTTCATCATTCATTAAACCCATATTCTGACTTTTGGCGGACAAGATATTTCTTGCCCCCTGTTGTCGTATCCAGATCGAGGGCTGCGCATGGCGGACATTTCTGATCACCCGCGCGAAACATTCCGCATCAGCATGTTGCTTTATGATGCGCGGTATAGGTCGCTGACAATTCAGGTGGTCGCCGCTATGTTGATCATGCTGTTTCTGGCGCAACTGATCGATAACACCGTCACCAACCTTGCAGTTTTGGGCAAGGACATCAGTTTCAACTTTCTGTGGACCACGGCTGGTTACGACATCAACCAGCAACTGATCCCCTTCACATCCCAAGACACGCATGCGCGTGCCGCTTTGGTCGGTATTCTCAACACGCTGCTGGTGGCCGTGCTTGGCTGTATCCTTGCGACCGTGATCGGCGTTTTCGCGGGCGTTCTGCGACTGTCCAAGAACTGGCTCGTCGCCCGCGTGATGACCGTCTATGTCGAATGCATGCGCAACACGCCGCTGCTGATCTGGATCTTGATCGTTTTCGCTGTGATGACCGAAGCAACGCCACAGCCGCGCGATTTTGCCGAAGGCGGTACGGCAACCATGCTTTTCGCCGACAGCATGGCGATCACCAACCGTGGTGTCTTTATTCCGCGCCCCATTTGGGCGGACGGGTCGGGCATCGTTGTCGCCGTCCTGATCCTGTCGATCATCGGAATTTTTGTGCTGCGCTACATCGCGCGCAAACGGCAGGAAGACACGGGCCAGCAACTGCCGGTGCTGCCATTGTCGCTGGCGCTGTTGATCGTGCCTGTGACGCTGGCATTTTATGCGCTGGGCCGTCCGATCACGCTCGATTACCCGGTACTGGGCGGCTTCAATTTTCAAGGCGGCTTGCAGGTGCGCAATTCGCTGATCGCGCTGTGGCTGGCGCTGTCGCTTTACACCTCTGCCTTCATCGCGGAAATCGTGCGCTCGGGTATTCTGGCTGTCTCGAAAGGCCAGACAGAGGCCGCTTTTGCGCTGGGCATGCAGCCCAATCGCACCATGCAGCTGATCATCCTGCCGCAGGCGCTGCGCGTCATCATCCCGCCACTGATCTCACAGTTTCTGAACCTGACCAAGAACTCCTCGCTGGCGCTGGCTGTGGGGTACATGGATGCGCGGTCCACGCTGGGCGGTATCACCGTCAACCAGACCGGCCGCGAATTGGAAGGAATCTTGCTGTTGGGCATATTCTACCTGATCACCAGTCTGATCATTTCATCGGCCATGAATTTCTACAATTCCGGCGTCAAGCTGAAGGAGCGCTGAGATGAGCGATGCATCAAAGGTCGCCTATGTCCGCAGTGACATGCTGCCGGAACAAGCGCCCCCGCCGGGCGTAACGGGTCCGGTCAAATGGCTGCGCGAGAACCTGTTTTCGGGCTGGTTCAACTCTCTCATGACCATCCTTGCCATCTATCTTGTCTGGGCTGTCCTGTCCGGCACGGTGCCTTGGGTCTACAACGGTATCTGGGATGCGGGGTCGCTGACCGAATGTCGCGAAATCCGCGATGCGCGCGGGCTGGAAAGCGCGGCTTGCTGGGCTGTCATCAACGAACGCTGGCTGCAGATGCTGTTCGGGTTTTACCCCACCGACAACCCGCTGCTGGCGCGCCTGTTCTATGCCGAACAGCTTGAAGCGGCCGGTGGCGCAGAGGTGGTATTTGGCGGCGGCTTCAACGCAACCCAGCGCGTTGCTTTCGTGTCGGAGATGCGTAACGAACTTGGCAATACGGTTTTGTTCTTTTTCGGCTTCTGGCGGCCCCTTCTGGCGCTGGCCCTGCTCGTCTTCGCTTTGGCGCCGATCCTGTATTCCAACCTGCCTCGCAGCTTGCTGATATTCTCGCTGATCTATCCGTTCATTGCCTTCTTTCTTCTATGGGGCGGGTCGGTCTGGTTGCCGGTGCTGGTGGCTGCAGGGCTTGCGCTGACCCTTTTTGCAGGTCGGACGGCCGCCGCCTTTGTCGGCAGCCTTGGCGGGCTGATTGTGTCGATTGCGGTGTTCGTCATCTATTTTATGGATCCGCTTGGTATGGGCTCGCTGCTGTCGCATTTGCGCGGGGCGCTGGCCTCGGCGCTGCCATGGGGACTGACCTATATCCCGTCGGACCAGTTTGGCGGGTTCATGCTGGCCATCATCATCGGCACATCGGGGATCGTTCTGTCCTTGCCTTTGGGCATCGCGCTGGCCTTGGGGCGGCAATCATCGATGCCGCTGATCAAATGGGTCTGCGTGTCCTTCATCGAGGTGATCCGCGGCGTGCCGCTGATCGTCTGGCTGTTCACCGCCTCGACCCTGCTGAACTACTTCCTGCCACCCGGCACCACGTTTGACCTGCTCTTGCGGGTGATCATCATGGTGACGCTCTTTGCCTCTGCCTATCTGGCCGAAGTGGTGCGTGGCGGTCTGGCCGCCTTGCCCAAAGGCCAGTACGAGGCGGCGGATTCGCTGGGGCTGGATTATTGGAAATCCATGCGGCTGATCATCCTGCCGCAGGCGCTGAAAATCTCGATCCCGGGTATCGTGAACACCTTTATCGGGCTGTTCAAGGATACGACGCTGGTCGTGTTCATCGGTCTGCGCGACCCGCTTGGCCTGACCAATGCGATCCGTGCCACCGGTGAATGGAACGGCATTTACTGGGAACTCTATATCTTTGTGGGGGGGCTGTTCTTCATATTCTGCTTCTTCATGTCCCGTTATTCAATGTATCTGGAGCGTCGTCTCCGGACCGACCACCGCTGAGGAGAGACCATCATGGCCCAAGTTGAACTGGATACCGCCGGCATGCCGCGGGTCGCTGCCAATGTCTCTGACGAGGTGGCGATCGAAATCCGCAATATGAACAAGTGGTACGGCACGTTCCACGTGCTGCGCGACATCGACCTGACCGTCCAGCGCGGCGAACGGATCGTCATTGCGGGGCCTTCGGGTTCGGGCAAATCGACACTGATCCGCTGCATCAACGCGCTGGAAGAACACCAGAAAGGCCAGATCACCGTGGATGGTACGGTCCTGTCATCCGACCTCAAGAACGTGGACCGGATCCGGTCCGAGGTCGGGATGGTGTTCCAGCATTTCAACCTGTTCCCGCATCTGACCATTCTGGAAAACTGCACGCTTGCCCCGATCTGGGTGCGCAAGATCCCCAAGCGCGAAGCCGAAGAGATCGCGATGCATTTCCTGACCAAGGTCAAGATCCCCGAACAGGCGCTGAAATACCCCGGCCAGTTGTCGGGCGGCCAGCAGCAGCGCGTCGCCATCGCGCGGTCCTTGTGCATGCGCCCGCGCATCATGCTGTTCGACGAACCGACATCGGCGCTAGACCCTGAAATGATCAAAGAGGTGCTGGACACGATGGTCAGTCTGGCCGAGGACGGCATGACGATGATCTGCGTGACGCATGAGATGGGCTTTGCCCGTCAGGTTGCGAACCGCGTGATCTTTATGGATCAGGGGCAGATCGTCGAACAGAACGAGCCTGAAGAGTTCTTCAACAATCCGCAGTCCGAACGGACTAAGCTGTTCCTCAGCCAGATTCTGGGGCACTGAGAGATTGAATTAAGAACTTTCTGGCCTCCGGCGGGGATATTTATGCTCGGACGATGGGCAGGTCTGCGGGGGTGATGAAGGCCGTGCAGCGGCCGCTACGCGGGGCGGCCCTATCCCACCTGTCGGCATCAAACCGGATCACGCAGGTGGCGCAGGTCGGATAGTCGCCAAAGCGAGGATGCGCAGGCCGCCGTTCGATCATCCCGTCGGCGAACATGGCGATGCCGGGGTTATGCCCGATCATCGCGATTCTGCGGGCAGTCTGTTTCTGCAACAGGTCCAGCATCGTGTCGGGGCTGGCGTGGTAGAGGGCCGGCACCAGTTGCAGATCGGGCGCAGGTGCCAGATGCGGCAGGATCAGCGCCGCTGTTTCCTGCGTGCGCGCGGCATCGGAGCACAGCACCACATCCGGCACATGCCCTTGCGCCGCAAGCCACGCGCTTATGGCAGGTGCCGCCGCGCGGCCACGGGCGTTCAGCACGCGTGCGTGATCGTCGGCAAACGGATCATCCCAGCTTGATTTCGCGTGGCGGATCAGGATGAGCGTGAGGGTCACAGGAAAGACTCCATATGAAAGGCCGCATGGGCGGGCAGGCGGGTGCCTTGACCCACGGGACAGGCGCGGCGCGCGGCGCAGCCTTGGCCCATGCAATCCTGTCCGAGGGCGCTGTGCAAGTGGTCCTTGCAGGCTGTCACATCATAGCCGCTGGCAAAAGCCGCCACAGGGCAGGCACTAGCGCAGGGCTGGTCTATGCAACTGTCACAGGGGCGCGTGCCCGCGCCTGTGGCCGTGACCCAAGGCACCAGCAGCGCCATGCGGTAAGAGATGAACAGCCCGCCTGTATCATGCACCAGAAACCCGATGGGTGACGGCCATGCGCGTCCCGACCGCAACGCCCAAGTGTAGAACGGTAGGAACGGCGCACCGCCGAACGGGTAGAGCGCCAGTGCGCCGAAATCCTGCGCCAGCGCGTCACCAATCCGGCGCGACCAGCGGTCCATCGGGTCAGGTTGGCTGTCGCGATATTCGGGGCTGGCGGTGAAGATTGGCCAGAACGCAGGTTCGGCGGGGCTGATCAGGACCAGTGACCCGTCCTTGCGCGGCAGCGCGTCTTCCGGCTGGATCTGAAACGCGCCCGAGACGTGCAGCCCGTGCAACGCCAGAGCCGCGTCAAGGGCGCTGGCGGTCATCGTCAGCGCGGTTCGCGGATGATGGACCCAGCACCATGTTCGGTGAACAGTTCCAGCAGGCTGGCATTGGGCAGGCGACCATCAAGGATGACGACCGCGCGCACGCCCTGTTCCACCGCCATCAGCGCGGTTTCGGCCTTGGGGATCATGCCGCCGGAGATCGTGCCGTCGGCAATCATTGCGCGGACCTGATCGGGGGTCAGCTGCGTCACAACCTCGCCGCTGGCATCCTTGATGCCGGGCACATCGGTCAGCAGCAGCAGCCGGTCCGCCTTCAGCGCGCCTGCGATGGCACCTGCGGCCGTGTCGCCGTTCACGTTGAAGGTTTCGAGCATGTCCATGCCCGTGGCCACAGGGGCCACGACGGGAATGATCCCTGCGGCATTCAGATCGCGCAGCACCTGCACGTTCATTTCCACGGGGCGGCCGACAAAGCCCAGTTCGGGGTTCAGCGCCTCGGCGACCATCAGGTCGTCATCCTTGCCGGAGAGGCCGACCGCGCGCCCGCCTTCGTCCATGATCGCCTGCACGATGCGTTTGTTGACCAGCCCGGTCAGCACCATTTCGACGACTTCGACCGTATCCTGATCGGTCACGCGCTGGCCGCGTACGAATTCGGTCTTGATGCCCAGCTTGTCGAGCATCTGGTTGATCATCGGCCCGCCGCCATGCACGACGACAGGGTTCATGCCAACCTGTTTCATCAGTACGATATCGCGAGCGAACTCGGCCATCGCATCGGCGTCGCCCATCGCATTGCCGCCGAATTTAACCACGACGACAGCACCGGAATAGCGCTGCAGATAGGGCAGGGCCTCGGACAGGGTGCGGGCGGTCGCGATCCAGTCACGGTTCATGTCGGCGGTCCTTTTCTTCATGATATCCCTGCGATGATGGCGCGCAATGTGGGGATCCCGTCGCCCTTTTCGGCAGAGGTCAGGATCAGTTCGGGGTAGGCGGCAGGGTGTTTGACCAGCGCCGCACGGGTTTTGGCGAGCGAGTCTTCCAGCGCGTCCCCGCGCAGCTTGTCGACCTTGGTCATCACGACCTGAAACGTCACGGCCGAGGCGTCAAGCAGCGACATGATTTCCTCGTCCACCGCTTTCGCGCCATGGCGCGCGTCGATCAGCACGAACACGCGGCGCAGAGTTTGACGGCCCTGCAGGTATTGTTTCAGCAGGCGCTGCCACTTTTCGACCACGGCAACAGGCGCATTGGCGAAACCATAGCCCGGCAAATCGACGACATAGATGTCGCCCGCTGTGAAAAAGTTGATCTCCTGCGTGCGCCCCGGCGTGTTGGACGCGCGCGCCAGCCCCTTGCGCCCTGTCAGCGCGTTGATGAGCGAGGATTTCCCCACGTTGGACCGGCCTGCAAGGCAGACCTCGATCCGGTCGGCGGGGGGCAGGCCGTCCATGGCGACGACACCTTTGACAAAGGTGGTCTCGCCCGCGAACAGCATGCGCCCGGCCTCTTTGGATGCGTCATCTGGGTCGGGCGCTTGGGGGAATCGCAGTTCCATTTCGCTTGGCCGTCCTATTTGTCAGGCTTGCTTTCCGCATCCGCCTTTTTGCGTTTCAACCCGGATTTGATGTTGCCGAACACATCCGGTTTCGCCCCGTGGCTGCGCATGATCGCATATTGCTGCACGAAGGTGATGATGTTGTTGGCGATCCAGTAAAGCACCAGACCGGATGCAAAACCGCCCAGCATGAACATGAACACCCATGGCATCCATGCAAAGATCATCTGCTGTGTCGGGTCGGTCGGGGCGGGGTTCAGCTTTTGCTGCATCCACATCGACACGCCCAGCATGATCGGCAGCACACCGATAAAGATCAGCGACAGGATCGAGCTTGGGTCTGGGGCCGCCCAAGGCAGCAGGCCAAAGAGGTTAATGATCGAGGACGGGTCAGGCGCGCTGAGGTCGTCGATCCAGCCGATCCACGGTGCGTGGCGCAATTCGATCGTGACAAAGATCACCTTGTAGAGCGAGAAAAAGATCGGAATCTGCAACAGGATCGGCAGACAGCCTGCCGCCGGATTGACCTTGTTTTCCTTGTACAGCTTCATCATGCCTTGCTGCATGGCCTGCCGGTCGTCGCCGGCACGTTCCTTCAGCTTTTCCATCTCGGGCTGCAGTTCTTTCATCCGCGCCATCGAGACGTAGGATTTATAGGCCAGCGGCAGCACCAGCGCCTTGAGGATCAGCGTCAGCGCAAGGATCGACCAGCCCATGTTGCCGATATAGATGTTCAGCGTGTGCAGCAGCCAGAAGATCGGCTTGGTCAGGAAAAAGAACCAGCCCCAGTCGATGCTGTCCAGAAACCGCTCCACGCCGCCTTCTTGTTCATAGTAGCGGATTGCGTCCCATTCCTTGGCACCGGCGAAAAGACGGGTCGTCACCGTGGCGGTTTCACCTGCGGCAACAACGCTGGGGGGCATCACAGCCTCGACCTGAAACAGATCGCGCGCCTCGAAATACTTGGAGGTGGACCGGAACGGCTGTCCGGCTTGGGGGATCAGTGTGGTCATCCAGTAATGGTCGGTATAGCCGATCCAGCCGGATTGCTGCACTTCGATCCGTTCGGCCAATGTGCGTTCGCGTTCATCAAAGGCGTAATCGGGAATGTTGCGATAGGTGGTTTCTTCCAGCTCACCATCGGACATCCGCACGAGACCTTCGTGCAGGATAAAAAAGCGTTTTGCATCCGACGGCTCGCCATGCCTGCGCACGATCCCGTAGGGTCGCGCGGTGACCGCGGCTTCGCCCGCGTTTTCGATGCTTTGGGCAAAGCTGAACATGAACCGGTCATCGACCGAAATCTCGGTGCGGAAAATCTGGCCTGCGCCGTTGTCCCAGACCAGCGTGACGGGCGTCGTGGGTGTCAGCGTTTCGCCGCTTTCGACGGACCAGATCGTGTCGGGGCCAGGTACGGCGGCGGGGTCGATACCTTCGCTAGCGGTCCAGCCGAAGGTCGCGAAATAGGCGTCCTCTTCGCCCACGGGGCGCAGCAGGCGCACGATCGGCGCGCCCTCTTCCAGCGTTTCGCGGTAGTCGGTCAGCGCCAGATCGTCGATCCGGCCACCCAGCATCGAAATCGATCCGGTCAGTTCGGGAGTTTCAATCGGCACGCGCACAACGTCGATGGCCGATTCTTCGGCAGCGTCGGGTGCTGTGGCTGCAGGTGTCGCAGGATCGGCCAGCGGCACGGTCGGATCGACCGATTGGGTCGCAACCTCTGCGGCCGGATCGACAAGGATCTCCTCAGGCGGGAACAGCAGCGTCCATGTCATGATCACGGCAAAGCTGAGAAGCGTCGCAAGGATGAGGTTACGGTTCTGGTCGTTCATCTGAAAACACCTGTTTCCCACATCAATTATCAGGGCCGTTCAACCTGTCGGGGGGACAAAGGTCAAGCGGTTTTCAGGAAAAGGCAGCCCTTTGGGGGAACAGAACACGCAAGTTTGCAAAAGCAGCGGCCCGAGGTATCAGCCGTGTAGATGTTTCAGCTTTTCTTTCGACCCAGGACGTCCCAACCGGCCAGGGCCAGAGTGATCGCCGCGATCACCGAGATGTCCAACCTTCCCAGCTCGAATACGAGGATACCGAGGAAGCTACAAAGCATGATGAAGGCGAAAATCGCCAGAACGCGGTCAAGCATCGGTTGTTACTCCGCTTGTGTTTCTGATTTCGGTCGTCAACCACCGCGCCGTGCGCAGCAATCGGGCATCATTGCCACGGCGGCCCACCATTTGCAGGCCCATCGGCATCCCCGCCGCATCTTCGAACAGTGGCAGCGTCACCACCGGCACGCCGCACAATGTCCACAACCCATTATACACCGCACTGCCGGTCGATGACAGGCCCGCAGGGGCGGATGTCGGGGTCGCGGGGCAGATGATCGCGTCGCAGCGGTCGAAGATTTCGTCCAGCGCGGCATTCAGCAGCTTCGGCCAGTCAAGTGCCGCGATGTAGTCGCGCGCCAGCACGGCCTTGCCCGCGTCGATTGCCGCCAGCGTCAGGTCGGACAGTTGATGCCGCCCGCGCCGTTCATAGGCGTAATAGCATTTCGCCATCTCGGCAAAGTTGATCCTTTCGCGGATCTCGGATGCCTCGTCGAAAAGCTGCGGCAGGATCAGCGCAAAGGCATTCTCGCCCAAAAGGCCCGCCAGTTCCTGCATGGCCAGCGCCATATCCTCGGAGGGCGCGGTATCGCCCGGCATCTGAGACAGGACCGCAAGCGTCGGGCGCACCGGCACATCGGACAGCGCGGTGGCGAGCAGCCGCGGCGGTGCCGACAGCGTGGTCGCGGGATCGGCGGGAACATCCCCGCACAGCACATCGGCCAACATTGCGACACCCGCCACGCTGGTCGCAAAAACCCCGACCGTATCGAGCGAGGGCGATTGCGGCAGGATACCCGTGCGCGGGATCATGCCAAAGCTGGGCTTGAACCCGACGACCCCGCAATAGGACGCAGGCCGGATCACTGACCCGCCGGTTTGCGTGCCAATCGCCAGCGGCACCATCGCCGCGCCAACGGCCGCCGCCGACCCTTGCGACGATCCGCCGGGCGTGTGGTTGGGATTGACCGGATTGCGGGTCTTGCCGGGGGCGATATAGGCCAGTTCGGTCGTAACCGTCTTGCCCATCACATAGGCGCCCGCCGCCTTGAGCTTGCGCACGATCACTGCATCCTCGGTGGGGACGCGGCCTTTGTCGATGACCGTGCCGTTCTCGGTGGCGATCCCGTGGGTGTCGATGATGTCCTTGAGCGCGACAGGCATGCCATGCAGCGGCCCCACGGGTTGGCCCGTCTTGCGCAGCGTGTCGAGCCGCTGCGCCTGCGCCATCACGTGCTGTTCGTCCAGCCAGGCCCAGGCCTGTACATCCGCTTCGCGGCGTTTGACCTGATCGACGCAGGCACTGGCCAGATCGACCGCGCGCAAGGCCCCCGATGCCAGCCGGTCGCGCATGTCCAGCGGATCAAGCGCGATCACGCTGTCATTGCGCCGCGTGCCTGCGGGCAGGGGCTTGGTTTTAGCGTGTGCCATAGATCGAATCCGGCAGCGAGAAGACCAGCGCAGGGAACTGATACATCAGATACATGCAGATAAAGACCATCCCCAGATAGGGCATCACACCCTTGAAGATATGCGACAGCTGCACCGATGGTGGCGCGATCCCCTTGAGGTAATAGGCCGACATTGCCATCGGCGGGGTCAGGAACGACGTCTGCAGGTTCAGCGCCACCAGAATGCCGAAGAACAGCGGATCGACCCCGAACAAGGGTAGCAGTGGCAGGAAGATCGGCACGAAGATGATGATGATTTCCGACCATTCCAGCGGCCAGCCCAGAAGGAAGATGATCAGCTGTGCGAGGATCAGGAACTGGAACGGCGTCAGATCGAACCCCATCACGAATTCCGAGATCAGGTGTTCGCCACCCAGATAAGAGAAAACGGACGAGAACGTATAGGACCCGACAAACAGCCAGCAGACCATCGCGGTCGTGCGCACGGTCAAATAGACGCTTTCGCGCAGTTTCTGATAGCTCATCGCGCGATAGGCGGTGGCCAGCACCATGCCGCCCAAGGCACCGATCGACGCGGCCTCGGTCGGGGTGGCCAGACCGAAGAGGATCGACCCCAGCACGGCAAGGATCAGGAACGCGAGCGGGAAGATCGAGGTCAGCAGCATCCATGCAAGCTGGCCGAACGGCACATCGGGCACTTCTTCCTTGGTCGGTTTGGGTGCGATGCTTGGCTGCAGGATCGACCGGCCAATGATGTAGGTCAGGTAAAGCCCGACCAGCACAAGGCTGGGGTAAAGGGCTGCTGCATAGAGCCGGACAATCGACACACCCGACGACGCCGCATAGACGATCAGCATGATCGACGGCGGGATCAGGATGCCAAGCGTGCCGCCCGCGCAGATGATGCCGGATGCAAAGCTGGTGTCATACCGCGCTTTCATCATCGCAGGCAGTGCCAGCAGGCCCATCAGCGTGACGACCGCACCCACGATGCCTGTCGAGGTCGCGAACAAGGCGCATGTCACAAGTGCGGCAACCCCCATCGACCCCGGCATGCCCTTGGCCGCGATATTCAACGTGGTGAACAGGCGGTCCACGATATTGGCGCGTTCCACCACATAGCCCATGAACAGGAACAGCGGAACGGCGGTCAGAACCTCGTTCGACATGACCGTATAGGTCTGGTTCACGAACAAATCGAAGATCCTGTTATTATAGAACCCCTCTATCCATGTCGTGAATGACGTCCAGCCGTCCGCATCTTCGGCCAGCCGGTTATAGGCGCGCCACATCCGGCTTGGGTCGTAATAGGCGTAATAGCCAAACCCGATCCCCATCGCCATCAGCGTGAATGCAATCGGAAAGCCTAGGAAAACGAGCACAATGAAGATGCCAAGCATCATCAGGGCAACTTGCGGATCAGTCACTTGCTATACTCCGTAAAATGGGGACCGGGCGCGTTGCGCGATGTCACTGGCCTTGCGCCGCTTTTTCGGCGGCTTGTTTGATCAGCAGGTCTTCTGTTTCCATCACGTCCTCTGCGGCGCGGCGCCAATAGCCTTCGCGCATGGCGAGGATGCAGCGGAAAACCTGCGCCAGACCCTGAATCAAAAGCAGGATACCCGCCACCACGATGATGGTCTTGAATTGATAGATCGGCACGCCCGCAGGACTGTTGATGCTGACCTCGCTATAGCTCCATGAGCGGCCGGCATATTTCCAGCCCGCGAAGATCAGCGCCAGAACGCCGGGAAAGAAGAACAGGATGTAAAGCACCAGATCGACCCGTGCTTGTGTCTTCACCGTCCACAGACGGTAGATGAAATCGCCCCGCACATGCCCGCCGCGCGACAGGGTATAGGCCCCGCCTACCATGAACAGCGTGCCATACATGATAAAAGACACATCCAGCGCCCACGGTGTCGGCTTGTTCAGGAAATACCGCATGAAGACTTCGTAGCTCATGCCGAAGGTCATCATGATGATGAGCCAGGCAAAGGCCTTGCCGAAGAAGCCCGACAGTTTGTCTGCGAATTCGATATAGCGGATCATGATTGCTCCCGTTCATGTCGTGCGAAACCGGGGGCGCGTTGCGCCCCCGGTTCTGTCGGTGGTGTGATCCGTCAGATCAGATCGCGAGCTTGCCGGGGAAGTAATGCTCGTAGGCCAGTGCGAGGTCGGGCGCGTTCATCAGCTCGTAATAGGCGACCTTGTCGACCCATGCGCGCTGGCTGTCCATCACCCGCTTGGAGAACTCGTCCTGCTCCAGCTCTTCGATCAGCGTATCCCAGGCACCGAGCTGGGCCTGCAGGATGTCCTTGGACGTCCGGTGGATCGTGACGCCGAATTCGTCACGGATACGGATCAGGTCGTTGGAGTATTCGTTCATCGCAAGCGCGGTGTTTGCGGTGGACGCGGCCTCTACGCCATAGCGCAGGATGGCCTGAAGATCATCGTCCAGATCGTCATAGAAATCTTGGTTGATGATGAATTCAAAGCTTTCCGACGCCTGATGATAGGACGACAGATAGTAGTTCTTGGCCACATCGGGCGATCCAAAGCGAAGGTCGGACGACGGGTTGTTGAACTCGAACGCATCAATGACGCCGCGTTCCATCGCCGGCACGATCTCGCCACCGGGAAGCTGCGCCACGGACATGCCCATCGCCTGCAGCAAGTCGGCTGCCAGACCCACGGTGCGGTACTTGAAGCCCTGCAGATCGGCTGCGGTGTTCACTTCTTGCTTGAACCAGCCGAACGGCTGCGCGGGCATCGGGAAGCCCATGAAGCCCACGACGTTCAGGCCAAGAATGTCCTGCGTCAGTTCACGGTAAAGCTCGTCGCCGCCGCCCTGATAGAACCAGCCCAGCATCGTGTTCGCGGAACCGCCGAAGACAGGACCCGTGCCAAAGAACGATGCGGCCTTGGATTTGCCGTACCAGTACACGGGCACGGTGTGCGCCATGTCGATGACGCCATCGTTGACCGCATCCATCACCTGAAACGCGCCGACAACGGCACCGGCTGGCAGCAGGTCGATCGACAGACGCCCACCGGACATCGCCTCCACACGATCGATGTATTGCTGCGCAAAATCCATCCAGATGTCCGACGCGGGCCAGGATGTCTGCATCCGGACCACAAGCGGCGATTGCGCCAGAACGGCAGGTGCGCTCAGCGCTGCACCGGCGGCGACTGTTCCTCCCAGGGCGCCCTTACTCAAGAATGACCGACGCGACAGCGCGCTCGTGGTCTTCGGAGCCGATTTCTGTGTCATTGTATCCTCCCAGATATGTTTCGCTGCCAAAAGACACCGAGGTGGTCAGGATTACTCACCAATTTTTCAAAAGCAAGCATTCAAGCGACGTGGGAGCATGCGTTTGCGCTAACACATCCCGAATATGCGCTGCTTCACAACCTCAGGACGTTTTGCGCGGCCCGATCAGACCAGCCTGTCGCCCGGTGTCCCGCCCTCGAAAAAGGAATCAAGGTTATCGAGCGCGCGAAAACCCATCGCATCGCGCGTCTCGAAGGTCGCGGACCCGATATGCGGCAGCATGAACACATTATCGAGTTGCGCCAGTTCCGCGTTGCCGCCCGGTTCTGTACGGAACACATCAAGGCCTGCCGCGAACAACCGCCCGCTTTTCAGTGCTGCAACCAGAGCATCTTCATCCACCAGCGCGCCGCGTGCCGTGTTCACCAGAATCGCCCGCTCCGGCAGCAGCGCCAGCGTGCGGGCATTGATCAGGCCCGTCGTGTCGGGTGTCGCAGGGCAGTGCAGCGACAGCACGTCCGACACGGCCAGCAGGCTTTCGACGGTATCGTGGAATACGGCGCCCTTTTCCTTGTCGGGGCTCAGGCGGGCACGGTTGTGATAGTGGATTTCCATCCCGAATCCGCGCGCACGGTCGGCGGTGATCTGACCGACGCGGCCCATGCCCAGCACACCGAACCGGCGGCCCGTGACCTGCCGGCCCACCATGAAAGAGGGCGACCAGAAGTTCCAGCGTCCCTCGCGGACCATCCGGTCGCCTTCGGACCCGCGCCGCGCGGCCCCCAGCATGCAGAGCATGGCAATTTCGGCTGTCGCGTCCGACAGAACGTCAGGCGTGTTGGTCACGACAATGCCGCGCGCCTTGGCTGCGGCCAGATCGACGTGATCGACACCGACGGAATGGTTGGCGATGATTCGCAGCCTGTCAGGCAGGGCGGCGATCACATCGGCGCTGAAATGTTCCGAATGGCAGGGCAGAACGGCATCGACAGTCTGGCAGGCGGCGATCAGTTCAGCGCGCGTAAAGACATGATCATCCTCGTTCAGGATCACGTCATAGCTGGCGCGCGCCCGTTCCAGCACGGCAGCGGCAAGTTTGCGGGGGATCAGCAGGGTGGGTCTGGTGGTCATGGCTTATTCTTTCCTCGTGTTCATCCCATTGTGGGCGAAACCGCGCCGGAAAAGAAAGCCCGCAAACGAAAAGGCCGGGCAGATGCCCGGCCTCCCGCGATACCAAAGATCCGTGGATCAGTTGTCGCCGGTCCATTCCGGCATGTTTTCAAGTTCTTCTTCGGTGATGTTTGCCCACACGCGCAGCGACGATGTCATGCCGCCCTCGTCACGCCCGATTTGCAGATCGTCAAACGACAGGGCCACGGACCGTGCGCCGATTCCCAGAAAGCCGCCCACGTCCACGATCACATCGCCGACCTGACCGTCAGCGGTCAGAACGATATCGTTGATGCTGCCGACACTTTCGTCGTTCATGTCATGCACGGTCGTGCCGATCAGATCGTCCGCCGTCAGCGCTGCGCGGTCCTGGTCGGTGAGATAGGTGTCGTCGCCCATCGAGGTCGAATCGTTGGCGGGGTCCACGATGGTCGTATCTTCGGCGACCATTGGCTCCTGCGCACCCTCTTGCATCAGATCATCGGCGCCGGTTGCTGGCGCAGTATCTTGTGCCGTCGTCGGTGCCGTGGGCGCTTCTGTTGCTGTGGTATCGGTGCCCATACCGTCTGTCACGGCAGTCGATTGAAAGGTGCTACCCTGCTCGGTCATGCTGTCGCGGTCCATTTCAGGGCGCTGCTCGAGCTCGGCCGGGTTGCCGTTGTAGACGACAAAGAAGTCCTCGTCGCTGCTGGTGTCGTTGATCAGCGTCAGGTCGTCCATCGTCAGGCTGATTTCACGCGCACCGATGCCCAGAAAGCCGCCGATATCCAGCACGACGGCTTCGATGCTGCCATCTGCGGTGAAGATCACGTCATTGACCGAGCCGATGTTTTCCCAGTCGTCGGCAGGACCGTCCATACCGGCTGTGCCGTCAGCGGTCATCGTGCCATCGGCGGCGGTACCGTCGCCGGTGATAACGGCGTCACCGTTCCCAGCGCCGTCAACGCTGCTGGCATATACGGTGCGACCGATCATTTCGTCAGCGCTCAGCTGCATGCCGTTCATGTCGAACATGCCGCCCATAGTGTCATTTTGCGCCATCGTCGCATCGCCGGTTTGCGTCGTGGTGTCGGTCTGTGCAAAGACAGGGACGGCGGTCAGTGCGACAAGCGCGGTTGTTGCAAGAATACGTTTCATTCTGTTTCTCCTAGGTCGTCGTGTCTGACGCCACATCGTCATGGCGCCTTGTGACCGATCAACCGCAAGCAGCCCGGAATGTTTCCGCGTGACGTGCAAAAAAACAGCCCCGACAGCGCGGAACATTACCGCGCGTTTCGCGTTTCGGGCGGCCGCTCGGGGATAAACTCGGGGATAAAGCGGTCACCCGCCTGTGAGCGGGAATGACCATTGCGGAACTCTTGTCCCGCGGGGTGCGTTGGAAATTTGCAGCGACCAATGTGAAGGCCGTCGTGGCGCGGTGCGTCGGGGGCGCTGGCAAGGCAGTTTTGCCGAAGCGGCGCGGTGACAAAGAACGAGTGAAAATAAAGCGCCACAATCGTGGCGAAATACGGTTGGCACAGGTTGGCACAAATGAACCATATGACGCGCGTGCAAAAAGACGGCTCTTCAGTGGAGGATCTGACGGTCCTGATCACTGCGCAAGAGGCATATCCCGCGTTCGAGCAGGCCGTGCTTGAGGCAAAACACAGCATCAGCGGATGTTTTCGCATCTTCGATCTGTCAACGGCGCTGCGGTCGCCCGAGGCCCGCAAGATCGGCAAGACATGGTTCGACCTGCTGCTGCATGTGCTGAACCGCGGTGTCGCGATCCGTCTGATCGTGTCCGACTTCGATCCTGTCGCGGCGGTTGAATTGCACCGGCTCGCCTGGCGCACGCAGCGCCAGATCACCGCCCTGCGCGAGGTGGCGCGTCCTGACGCACAGTTGTCCTTCACGGTTGCGCTGCATGATGCGCAATGCGGGCTGTGTTCGCGCATGGCGTTCTACCCCATGGCGCGCAAGAAGATGCGCGAGATGGTGGATCTGTGGTCCGCCATGACAGGGGGTGAACGGCTCCGCTTCCGGAAAGAATCGCCACGGCTGCGACCCTTGTCCAAGGTTGACCGGCACGATCAGCTTCGGTTTCCGCAGCGGCTGGTCGCGATCCATCCCGCCACGCACCACCAGAAACTGGCCGTCTTTGACGACGAAAAGGTTTATATCGGCGGTCTTGACCTGAACGATCGGCGCTATGACACACATGACCACGCGCGCTCGCCCGACCAGACATGGCATGACGTGCAGTTGATGGCGACAGGCTCGGTCGTTGCCGCAGCCAAGGCCCATCTGGACACGTTTCTTGATGTCGTGGACCGCAAAGCGCGCCCTGCGCCGCAGGCGGCAGGATTTGTGCGCACGCTGTCGCGCCGCCGCCAGAACGCGCCGTTGCGGTTGTCGCCGCAGACTGTGGTTGATGAAATCGAGGCGTTGCACCTGCGCGCGATCGGCCAGTCGCATCACCTGATCTATCTTGAAACGCAGTTCCTGCGGCATTTACCCATTGCGCGCGCACTGGCGCGGCGTGCAAAACAGGTGCCCGGCCTGCGCTTGATCGTGGTTCTGCCCGCGGCACCCGAGGATGTGGCCTTTTCGGAAAATCCGGGGCTCGACAGCCGCTTTGGTGAACACCAGCAGGTGCGCGCGATCAACTGCCTGCGCAATGGGTTCGGGGCTGACCGGCTCTTGTTCGCCTCGCCAGTCCAGCCGCGCAAAAGCACCAGCGACGACCGCGATGCGCTGGAAGATGCGCCGCTGGTCTATGTCCATTCCAAAGTGTCGATTTTCGACGATGTGACGGCGGTGGTGTCTTCAGCCAACCTGAACGGGCGCAGCATGCGCTGGGACACCGAGGCGGGGCTGCATCTGACGCGCAAGGATCATGTCGCCACCGTGCGGCAGCGCGTCATGGGCGTCTGGCTGCCGCAGGATGCGGGGCCGGAATTCATGGATGTCGAGACGGGGTTCGACCACTGGAAACGGCTGGTGGGCACCAACAGTGCCTTGCCGCCGCAACACCGGCGCGGATTTCTGGTGGAATACGATTCCGCCGCTGCGCGCGAGATGGCGACGGCCGTGCCCGGGCTGCCGCCAGAAATCGTCTAGCATCAAAGCAGCGGCCTGCGCGGCGGTGTGTCGTCACGGTCAAGTTCGGCGACATCGCACAAGGCGCGGTAGTTATGGATTTCCAGATTTCCGCTGCGCCATGTCGCAAGCTTCTGGTCGCGCAGTTTCTTGAGCATCTTGTTGATATGCACCGCCGACATGCCCAGAGCATCTGCCATATCCTGCTGTTTGTAGGGCAAGGGCATCTTGTAATCCTTCCCCAGCTTCACGGCCTCGCCGTGGTCATAAAGGCGCACCAGTGCCCGCGCGAGCCGTGCGATCCCGTTCATCCGGCCCAGCACAGCAAGCCGTTCGCCCAGAAAATCCTCTTCGACGGCGGCCAGCCATGTCAGATCAAATGCGCGTCCGGGCTGGTCGCGGAACAATTCCCACAGCCGCTTGCGATCAAAGACACACAGGACCATGTCGGACGTGGCCTCGACGGAATGCTGCATTTCCTTCATCACACCCGCCTGCAACCCAATGAAATCACCGGGCATGACAAAGTTGATGACCTGTCTGTCGCCCGACAGCAGCGTCTTGTAACGCAGCCCCAAGCCTTCCAGCGCGGTGTAAAGCTGGGGGCTGTTGGACCCTTCCATCATCAGGGTCGTGCCTGCGGCGACCTTCAGTTCGCCCGATTTGAAATCCTGCATGAACCGGACCTCGGCATCGGTAAGCTGATCGAAGATCGGCTGCTTGCGTAGGGGGCAGTTACGGCAAGGTGTGACCATGGAGTTATTCCGCCTGAACCTGTCACAGATTAATGCGTGACCTTGAAAACACTATAGGGAAGAGTCAGGAACGCCGTGAGAATTCAACAGAAAGATGCAGATGCCCTATGACAACCCCATCCGGCAAGAGCCGCCTGTCTATATCATCATGGAGAGCAGTC
Organism: Yoonia sp. 72; assembly: GCF_034652275.1. Classification (NCBI taxonomy): domain Bacteria; kingdom Pseudomonadati; phylum Pseudomonadota; class Alphaproteobacteria; order Rhodobacterales; family Paracoccaceae; genus Yoonia; species Yoonia sp. 72. The sequence continues at coordinate 89,366 of NZ_JAXIWG010000003.1, forward strand.
CTCTGATTGCGGAGGATATCTATGGTGCTCTGCATGCGGGTGGTCCTTGCAACGTGGTGAAAGTCACGTCGGTGGAAGAGCTTGAAATGGCAATTGCACCGGGGGGGCCGGTCGCGGCTGTATTTCTTGAAATGCGATTCGAGGATGTGCTGGTATCGCCGCTCTATCCGGCGCTGATGCTGACCGGGGCGAAAATCGTGCTGACGATCGGCGAGGATGACGAGACCGCAGTGCTGGGGCAGGGCTGGGCCATGCTGGTGCGTCCGTTCACCGAGGATATGATCCATCACAGCCTGCGATCGTCAGTGCGCGAACTCTAGCGGCGCGGGCGGCGGGCGTCGCGGCCAGCCTGCATACCCACGGCAAAGGCTTCGGCCATCCGCAGGAACGGCTCGACCCCCTGTGCAGGTGGCGGAGCGGTTGCGGCTGGCGCGGGCAACGTGCGGTCCTTGCGCCCGCCCAACAGCATGAACGCGGCACCGAGCACCAGATAAAGCAGGCCAAGCACGGTCCATGCGGCCAGCACGCTTTGTTCGGCGGCCAGCAGCACCCAGAGCGCCACCGTCAGAAACGCAAGGCCGGTCGCGCAGAACACGATCCCGGCGACAGAAAAAGCTGCCGCGCGCGCGGCAAGGCGCGCGCGGCGGCCAAGATCGGAAACCAGTCCGGTCATCGGTTACTTCCGCCCTGTCAGGAAGCCCAACAGAAATCCGACACCGACGGCGATGCCGACGGCTGCGGCGGGTTGCTGGCGCACGGCATCAACCGCCTGCTGACCCAGTTCCTCACCGCTCGCGCGCAGCTCGGCGGCTTTCAGACGGGCGGATTCAATCGCGGCATCTTTGGTCGATGCGCCGATGTCGCCAAGCGATTTGGAAATCGCGCTGATATCCTGACGCAACACGGCGATCTGTTCGGACAATTGTTCGATATGATCCTGAGTGTCTTGTGGTGCGGCGTTCACTGCTTTTGGCTGTGCCATGTTAAATTCCTTTCAATGTGTATCCGGCCTGCCAACGCCGCAACCGCACCGAAGTTCCGTCAGCGGATAAAATCATCTGCGCCCGCGTATCGCGCCAAAATCGGTCAATCAGCGCGCGCAAGGGAACCAAGACGCCACTTCGCTGGTTGGGGCTGCATCACAAATGGCAAAATTCAAAAGGAGAAACCCATGCTTTATTGGGCACTTGTCTTCCTCGTCGTCGCACTTGTTGCGGGGGTTCTGGGCTTTGGCGGGATCGCATCGGCCTCGGCCGGGATCGCGCAGATCCTGTTCTTCGTGTTCATCGTACTGTTCGTCGTCGCGATGATCGCACGGGCTTTGCGTGGCCGCACACCCTGACACATCGAAAAAAACCCTGCGCGGTGATCGCGCAGGGTCCTGTTCTCTTGGATCGCATTCTACCGGTCAGGCCCGGAGTGTTTCGGTCCCGGCAAAGAACATCGCCTGACTGACCGCGGATCGCACCTGTTCTTCGGTATAGGGCTTGGTGATCAGGAACGCGGGTTCGGGTCTCTCGCCCGTCAGCAATCTTTCAGGGAAGGCCGTGATGAAGACGACCGGCAGTTCGCCCAGTTCCTTGAGGATGTGGTTGACCGCATCAATCCCCGAGGATTTGTCGGCAAGCTGGATGTCGGCCAAGATCATGTCCGGTGAATCGCGCCGCGCAAGTTGGACGGCTTCATCGCGGGTGCGGGCGATATTTGTTACTGCATGGCCCATTTCCTCGACGATGGCGCGGATATCCATGGCGATGATCGCCTCGTCCTCGATGATCATGATCCGGCCGTGGATGGCGCTGGTCATCTCGTTGCGCGCGATCGTCAAAAGCGACTGCGCCTCATCAGCGGAGGTGCCTATAATTGCCGCGATCTCGGTTGTGGTGAATCCTTCGATGCTGTGCAGCAGCAGGACTTCGCGGGTGTTTTCGGTCAATCCTGACAGACGCCATTGTGCGCGGGATTCGGGGGTGTCGGGGGCTGCCGCCTCGTCGACGGGTGATCCTGACGAAACCCAGATCTGGTGAAAGACACGAAACAAGGCCGTTTTGGGGGCAAGAGCGCGTTCAAATACGGTGTCGTCGGAAAGCATCGCCTCGAGGGTGGCTATTGCATAGTTGTCGCCCGATTGCTGGCTGCCCGTCAGCGCACGCGCATAGCGGCGCAGGAAAGGCAGGTGGTGTCCGATTTCCGTCGCGAGATCGGGCAGGTTTTGTGTGTCCGTCATTGATGTCCCCAGAAGTGGAAAAAAGTTGGTCATGTGTGGAACCCAACGCCGCTGAACGTGTTATGTTCCCCGGGGGGCGCAAGTTTTGTTCCTTTCATAGGGTGGCAGAAAATAGGCGATATGGCAAATAAACGCAGGACGACCGAATTGAACCAGCAAATTGATGATAACCTCCGCAGGGTTTATGCGGATGCCGCCAAAGAGCCGGTTCCAGAACGCTTTACCCAGCTTCTGGAGCAGTTGCGCACGCGTGCGGCAGAACGCACTCCCGAGCCTCCCGAGGAAAAATCGTGAACGATCTAGTGGCCGAGCCTATGGACCCGCGGGACGAATTGATTACGCACTTGCCCGCGATGCGCGCATTTGCGACCAGCCTGACCCGCAACGCTGCCGCTGCGGACGATCTTGTGCAGGATGCGGTGGTGAAGGCTTGGGGCAATATGGACAAATTCCAGCCCGGCACCAACCTGCGGGCCTGGCTGTTCACCATTTTGCGCAACACCTATTACTCGCTTTATCGCAAACGCCGCCGCGAGGTCGAAGACCCTGATGGCGTGATGGCCGGCAAATTGTCCGAAAAGCCTGCGCATGACGGGCATCTGGCGATGGCCGATTTTCGCGTCGCCTTTGCGAAACTGACCGACGAGCAGCGCGAAGTCCTGATCCTGATCGGTGCGGAAGGGTTTTCCTATGAAGAGGCCGCCGTCATGTGCGGCTGCGCCGTAGGCACGGTGAAAAGCCGCACGAACCGCGCGCGCAAGCGGCTGGCAGAGCTGATGCACCTCGACGACGAGGACCAGCTGGAAATGACCGATGCCGCAACCATGGCCGTGGTGATCGGAAAGCCTGCTGCATGACAGAACGATCCAGCGTGCTGGAGGGATTTTTCCGGCCCAAGCTGGCACTGCGACTGGGGCTGGCGTTGAGCCTTGCGATCCTGCCGCTTGGCCTGATCTCGGTGTTCCAGACCTATGAGGTATTGCAAGAGCGGCAAGACCTGTCCGAAACCGCATTGCTGGCGCAAACCCAGCAGGCGTTTTCGGAAAGCCGCGACATGATTCACGCGACACTGACCGTCGGGCGGACCCTGTCGGACATTCTTAACGACAGCACCCTTCCTTTCGAAAATTGCGAAGGGATCTTGCGGGGCGTTGTCGAACGCGAGCCTGCCTATGTTTTTGCGGGCTTTGTCGATCCTGATCTGAACGTGACCTGCGCATCCGACGGCGTGCCACCCAGCGCAAGATCGGTCACCTCGCTTGGCACCGAACTTGGCAGCCGCGAGATCGAGGTCGTGATGCATTCGCTGGAGTTTGCAGCCGGGCTGGCGACGGTCAGCGTTCTGGTCCCTGTTTTCGACGGGGGCGAGTATCGCGGCGTGATCTGGATTGCGATCCAAATGAACCTGCTGATCGAAAAGCTTGCCGAAGCCGCGCCTGATGTTGACCTCGTGGTTTTCCGGACTGATGGCGAAATCATCGCAACCGCGGATTACACCGACATGCGCCGTGCCGTGCTGCCGGAGAACACTTCGCTGGCTGATCTGGCTGCAATCGGCCGCCATACTTTCCGGGACAATAACAGATTCGGCGTCACCCGCGATTTTGCGGTGGTGCCGCTGGTGCCGGACAAGGTTTTTGCGCTGGGCAGTTGGGAACCGCACCAAAGCGGGCTTGTCCAGTTGCGCTATGAACAGATGTTCGCGCTGTATTTCCCGCTGCTGATCTGGGCGATCACGATCGCTGTCGCCTATATCTGGGTGCATTATCTGGTGATCCGCCATGTGCGCCGCCTGCGGTCGTGGATGCGGCTTTATGCGGCGGGCCGTGGCGATCTGGACAACGCACGGCTGGACAATGCGCCTGATGAGCTGGAAGTCGTCGCCGAAAGCTTCCGCGCCATGACCCGCCGCCTGTCCGAACAGGAACGCGAACGCGAGGCGGATCTGCGCGAAAAGACGGTTTTGCTGCGCGAGGTTCATCACAGGGTCAAAAACAACCTGCAACTGATTGCCAGCATGCTCAACATGCAGATCCGCGCCACCAAAAGCGCCGAAGCCAAGCATCTGCTGCGCCGCGTGCAAGACCGCGTCATGGCGCTGTCGGCGATCCACCGCTATCTTTATATGGCGCGCAACCTGTCGCTGGTGCGGGCCGACACGCTGTTGGACGGGATCATCCAGCAATTGGTGATCGTAGGCACGCTTGACGAATCCGGTCGCAAGATCGGCGTGGCGACCCAGTTCGACGCGGTGGAAATCAGCCCCGATCAGTCGGTGCCCTTGTCGTTGCTGACCACGGAGGCCGCGATCAACGCGGTCAAGTATTGCGGCGTGACGACAGGTGCCGATGCGTGGATCAACATCGCGCTCAAGGATATGGGCGACGGCAATTATGGTCTGAGCGTGGTCAATTCCTATGTCGCCCCGACAGAGGCCGAAATCGAGGCACAAGACCCTGACTATGGCTCTGGTCTGGGGTCGAAACTGATCGAATCCTTTGTGGCGCAGTTGAACGGCACGCTAGAGATCAACCAGATTGCCGACCGCTACGAATTGCATGTCGTGTTTCCGGTCAAATGGCACGTTGTCGACGAGGACAACTGAGACCGCGTTTCGCCCGCGGGGAACCGAACGCCCTGTCGGCGGTTGTGGGACTACGCAAGATTAACCTTTGGAGAACCTCATGAAGACGACACGCATCACATTCTTCGCTTTGCTGGCTGCGGGCGCACTGGCTGCCTGCGAAACAGTCGAAGGGGCCGGACGCGACATTCAAACCGCCGGCGAAGTTGTCACCGAAACCTCGCAAGAGGCGCAGCGCTAAACCGGCAGGCCCTGTCGGCCCGTCGGGCGGCAGGGCCTGTTTCCTTTGACGCACACTTCTCATCCATACTTACTACCATTTAGTAGTTGCCTGCCGCCCCCAGCCTGAGAATATAGTCTGACTATTAAGGACAAGGATCGGTTTCTTGCGGCAATTTTACAGCATGACGACACATTTCTGGACTGCGGGTCGGGCAGTGACGGCGGGAACGCTTCTGGTGGTAAACGGTCTAGCCGCAGGGGCCGCCTTTGCCCAAGCGGCGGATGCCCCCGCCCGGTCCTGCCTGCAACTGGTCGAAACATTGGCATCCGACGGGCGCGTCACGCTGGACGGCGTCACCTTCGAATTCAACCGTGCCAGCCTGCGTCCCGATAGCATGCCTGCGATGATTGCCGCGCGCGATGCCATCCTGACACTGGGCGGGGCATGGGGGATCGAAGGACATACCGATAATGTCGGCAGTCGCGACTATAACCAGACCCTGTCAGAGGCGCGGGCCGATGCCGTGCGCGACTGGCTGGTCGCGGCGGGTGTCCCCGAAGGTCAGCTTTCCGCACAGGGCTTCAGCCTTGACCGGCCCGTGGCCGACAACAGCACCGAAGCAGGGCGCGCGCAAAACCGCAGGGTCGAACTGGTCGGCAGCGTCACGCCCGACATGCTGGGTTTTGGCGGGCCTGAGGGTGTCGATCCTTGTCCCGACACGCTGACCCCTGGCACACATACCGACATCGCGACTGCCGGCGATTTGGTACCTTTGCCGGATGCCTCGCTTGATGCGCCGGATGCGGCACCCATCGTCTCTGCTGTCGCAGTGCGCTGGACCGGCCCTGCGCTGAACGGCGATTATATCACCGTCGTCACACCGGATGCCGGGTCTGGTGCATGGACAACCTACGTGATGATCGAGGCGGACAAACCCGAAATCCTGTTGCCACTGCCTGCCGAACCGGGTGACTACGTCCTGCGCTACATTACCACCGAGGGACGCGCCTTTGCCGCCGTGCTGGCAGAACGCCCCATCACTGTCACCGAATCCCAGTTCACGCTGGAGGCGCCGCTGACCGTCGGGCGCGGCGCGCAGTTCGACGTTACATGGACAGGTCCGGCGAACGATGGCGACTATATCGACATCACCGCTGTCGATGAGACCGACCCTGCCCGCTACATCGTCTGGCGGCATGTGAGCGACGGCAATCCGCTGTCGATCGATGCACCCGGCGAGATCGGGCGCTATCAACTGCGCTACATCGTGTCGGGGGCTGCGGATGCTGCCGTCGGTCTTTCCGTGCCGCTCGAGGTGGTGGAACCGGAAGTGTTTCTTGTCGCGCCCGATACCGTGCAGCCGGGACAATTGACCCCGATCGAGGTGATCGGCCCTTCGGGGCGGTCCGACTGGGTTGATTTCGCGGTGCGGGGTGAGACGGACCCGAACGCCTATCTTGGCTGGACCAGCGTATCAGCGGCGACCAACGGCGTCATCGTCGTGATCGCGCCCGAGGCACCGGGCGAGTATGACCTGCGCTATGTGCTCGACGCCGCGATCACCGGACGCGAGGTCATCGCCACCCGTCCGATCACGGTCAGCGCCGATGCGCCGGTGCCTGTTCCGCCGATGGCGGGTGATGTGACATTGTCCTTCCCCATGGTCGTCGGACCGGGCGAAAGCGTGCCTGTCACCTATACCGGTCCGCAGAATGCGGGCGACTGGATCGATATCATCACCCAAGGGGACGATGCGAATATGTCGGGCGGGTGGTCATGGGCCTATGTCGCCGACAATCAGGTCGTCCTGACAGCCCCGCCTGAAGAAGGCGAATACACCCTGCGCTATGTCGCCGACGACCCGCAGATGGGGCGCGTGGTGCTGGCCAGCGACGTGCTGGTCGTGCGCGCCGAACCTGCACTGACGGTTGATCCCACGGATATCTTTTACCGCTGTGACGGGGTTGGGTTGACCCCGTGCGACCTCGTCCTGCCGGAATATGATATCGCGATGACCTTGCTGCCCGGCTATGGGCTGACCGAACCTCTGGTCTATGTCACGCCTGCCGGTGCCGCCGCCGAACGCCCTAGTTTCGATGTCGTCCGTATCGCCGATGGCGAGGTCGTGGTGACGGTCAACGCCCGTCAGGGGCAGGCTGTCTATTGTCAGGACGGACTTGCCGGTGACGTGATGTGTGTCACTGACACGGTGACTGATGCCGATGGGGTGGCGGTTGCTTTCGTTCTGGCCTCGCTCGGCTCGGCCGCGATGGCCGTAGAGATGGAGGCGATGGGCGAGGATGAAACGGGCCTTGCCCCCGGCGATCTGCAAGGCGTCTGGTTCGCGCGGCTGAACACACCCGGCCAGCCCGACCATGAAGAATCCTTCATGATGGTCGAGCTGTTTCAGGATGCCGGAGAGCCGGAGGTTTTCGGCTATTTCGTCACCGCGCCCGAGGTCGGCCCTGCGCGCGGTCTGATCGGCGATATCACGGGGCGGCTGGATGGCGACACGCTGTCGCTGACCCTTGCGGCCAGTGACGGCACACCGCTTTTGCAGTTCACGGGGGCCGCCAGCGGAGACATCGACTATTTTGGAGACGTCGCACCGGTCGATGGCGACAGCGTCGCCGCCCGCTTTTCGCGTGTGGCCGGCCCCGGCGAGGAATGGTCAGGCCCGCCGTGGATGACCGGCAATGCAAGCGGGATGGACGCCGCCATGCAAATGGGGCAGGCGGCCATGACCGAGATGATGGCTGATCTGAATGAAGAGGACCGCGCGGTCATGGAAATCATGGGGGCGCTCATGGGGACCGTGGCCAATACAGCCACGCCGGAGCAGGGCCCGTCATCACCCAATCTTGTCGGTCCGGGGGCGAAAACTGTGGATTTGCAGGGCATGCCCGCCGCAGCGGTGATCGACCTGATCGTGCCGTTTCAGGAGGTGACGCCATGATCCCCCGCCTGCAATTTGCCGCAGTGCTGGGCGCATCGCTGGTCGTGGCGCTGCCGGTGGCGGTGCGCGCCGATACCGTGCTGGCGATCTGCCGGACAGGAGGCTGCGAATGTTCGCTCAGCCCGCTGACGGCAGAAGAAATCATGCTGGTTGTCGGTGAGACCTTCGGTTCCGAAACGCCGGTCGACCCGACGCGCGACACACTGGTCTATGAGCCTGATCTTGGCATCGTCACTTGGGTCGACGCACCGCGCCGCGACATTCAGGCAAGCTTTGGCGGCGAAGGCGAATGCCCGATCGAGCTTTTCCCCGAGCCAGAGGCAATGGTGCCGCTGGATGGCACATGGGCATGGCGCACCTTGGGCGAATCCACCTCGGGCTGCCCTGCGGCGCTGGGAGGGATGCTGGCCGCATCACGGGTCGAATTCATGTCGACGCAGGTTGACTGGAACGGCGCTTTTCATCCCGACCGTCTGGCCGAGGGATTGCCGCAGCCCGACATGGCCGATGCGTCACCCTATGAATGGCGCGAGGTCGGGCCATACCGCTGGTTGTCCGACAATGTACAAAGCCGCGAATGCACAGATGGCACCTGCGCCGAAATCGCGCTGAAGCTGAATATGACACTGGTCGCGCCCGACAGGATCAGCGGTTTGCTGTCCTTGCGCAGCAGTATCGACGGGCCGCAGGCGGCGATCATGGCAGGGTTCGGCATGGCCGATTGCCGCGTGCGCGTGCGCTACGACATCATCCGGACAGGGCCATAGGGTCTGCCGTCTCGATCAGCGCGGCCTTCGCCAGCCCCTGCAACAGGGCGTTCACGTCGGCTGTCAGCGTGTCTGGGTCTTGATCGGTGAAATGGTCCGCCAGCACACCCGCCAGATCCTGCGCCGAGCCGGGAATTTCCAGCATCGTCCAGACCGCGAGCGCAAGCGCGTTCATCCGCCAGACGGTCTGGCGACCGGGCAACCACAGGAAAGCAGCATCGCCCGTCGCCTGCATCATCACATCGGGCCTGCGCGCCCAGCATAGGTCCGGTGCCATTTGTGCCGCCGGCATGCTGCGTGCGGCGGCTGGCGGTACAGGTGGTAAGACCGCGACATCCGCGTGCACTGCCGCACTTCCGCCAAAAGCCTGCCGGATCAGTGCGACGGCATCCTCCAGATCGGAATAGACAAGTCGCAGGCAGATGATCTGGGACAAAAGGTCCGTCAGCCGCGCAATCGCAGCGTCGGCCGTTTCGAGATCGGCCATGTTCTGCGACAGCAGGAAATGCAGCGCCTCGTGATCGGTGACGTCATGCAGGGCAGCGCCACCATCGGGCCTGCGATCAAGGATCAACAGCACCGACAGCGGGGCCTTGGTGCCATGCGGTGCGACATTCGGGGCGCAAAGATAGGCGTAGCGGTCGTCGCTTGGCCCCAGATGACGGGCGACATGTGCCCTGAACCCGTCCGAGCACGCCTCTGGCAAGGGCAACCGCAGGCGAGGCGAGATCCCCAGACCGACAGCAGTCCCGTCTGGTTGCATCGGCAGCACATCGTCGCAGAATACCGTCATGTCGGGCTCTTGCGTCATGCGCGCGGCAAGCGTGCTTTTGCCCGCCTTCGCTGGCCCTGTCATGCCGATCAACCGGTTGTTGAACCGGAAGGCAGCACAATGGAGCGCCAGACTGCCGGGGCGGGTGACAAAGTAATCCTGCGCGAGATCGGCGATCATCGCACAGGCCGCACCGGCGACGCCCAATCCGTGGATCGTCTCGCCCAGATAGGCCGACCGCGCTGCGAAAGTCCCCTTGTCGCCAAGCACCGAGGCGACCTGCGCCGATGCGCCGGCAGAGGCCACCTGATCGGGCGTCCAGCCGTGCAGGGCGCTGCGCAAAGCATCCGCGACAGGGGCCGCATGATCCAGCACGATCTGAACGCTGACGCCCGGATAGGTCAGGACAGTACGTGAAGAACCGGGGCCGCTGTCTGCGGCCTCCGGAACCGGATGTGCGTTGCGCTGTATCACCGCAAATTACGGCGCAGTCGTAACCTGAACCCAGGTCCATGTCTCGGGGTCCCAGCGCCACTGGAACGCGGGTTGGCCGGATGCGCCTGTTGGGCGCGACGGCACTGATGCCCCGCTTGGCATCGACGGGGTGCTTGGTGCCGATGGCCTGCTTGGTGCGGACGGCCCCGATGGTGCGCTGGCTGGGCTGCCGGTGCTTGCCTTTGCAATGTCCATCCCCGCGAAGGTCGGTGCGACATAGGCGGCGCCAGTCGCTAGACCCAGCTTGATCAGCAGGCCGCGGCGGGAGATCGTGTCTTTGGTGGTCTTTGCCATTTGGATACGTCCTTGTTTGGTCATTCTGTTGTCTTCGTGTCAGGAAAACGGAACAACCCGGCCCTCTATTCCCCGCTCACCGAAAAAAACTGTGTCTCATCTTCACAAATTTCGGGTGAAGATACGAGCCCGTGGCCATAGACAGGGTCAAAGCCAGCCTCGCCCAGATCCTTGGCGCAGGCGAACAGGGTCTCGGTCACATCGGCCAGTGACTTGTCGGGTATCCGCATCCGTTCCACCGCCAGCGCCGCCGTCACGAAAGGCGTCGCATAGGACGTGCCAGACCGCAGCCGCCCGCCCGACACAGAGGCGGCGGTCCAGATGTTCACGCCCGGTGCGGCAAGCGCGACATAGGGGCCTTGGTTGGCCTGCCGGTAGACGCGTTCGCGCGCGTCCACGGCGGTGACAGCGATCACCTCTGGCCAAGCGGCGGGATAGGCGGGCGGGCTGCCCGGCCCGCCGTTGCCTGCGGCGGCCACAAGCCCGATGCCAAGCTCGGCCGCGCGTTCGATGACACGTTTGAGAACCGCGTTCTCCGGCCCGGAGAAGGACATGTTGATCACATCCACACGTTCCGAAATCAGCAGGCTGACCGCATTGGCGACCGAAAAAGCATCGGCCTGTTCGGCGGCGCCGCTGGCGTGGAAAGCTTCGACCGCGATCAGTTCGGCATCTGGCAAAAGGCCCGGCACCCGCCCTTCGACGCTGCCCACCAGCATCGCGGCGATCGCTGTCCCATGGACCCGCCCCGCAGCGTCGCGGTTGCCCAGATCGACCTGAAAGACCCGTAACCTGCGCCCCTGCAGGGATGGATGCGCCGTGTTGACGCCGGTGTCGATCATCCCGATGCGAGGCCGCATCGCGCTGGGCCAGCCGGCCCAGCCGATCATCGCATGGGCGGCGCAATCCGCCCCGGTGCAGGTGAAATCGTCAGGGGTGTAGAAATGGTTCACATCCGTCACGCCTTGGGGGAACAGACGTGCAAGTTCGGCTTGCGCGCTTACCACCGTCCGGCCCTGCGGAATCGCAAAGCGCACCAGAACACCCGACAAGACGCTGGCATCTGTCTGCGACAGTGGCCTGAACCCTGCCGATATCGCTGGGCTGAGCGACTGGCCAAAGGGTACAAAAGCCAAAATCTCCTGCGGTGGCTCGGACCGGCGTTGCTGCTGAACGGGCTGTTGTCGGGGCTGCGCCTGTGGCCGCGACGGCGCCGAGGCGCGCGAAGGCCGTGATGGCGCGGAACTGCGCGATGGCCCGCTGGCCCGCGACGCCCCGCTGCTTGCATCCGACGCATGCGCGACACCAAGCCCTGTCAGTGCGGGGGCAGCATAGGCAAGGCCCATGCCCAGTCCGATCCTGCGCAAAAGCCTGCGGCGTGCGCGGTCGATGTCTGTCGGGTCGCTTTCGGGGGGCATGGCAAGTCTCCGGCATTGCTTGCAGATGTGCAGCTTCAACAATAACGTGCCAATCTTCAAGATTATTCCCGTTTGCGCAGATTTCGCGGAATAAAAACCGGCCCTGTCCGTTTCTTTCGCGAACGATTGCAGAAAGTCCTTGTTGTGACGATCGACCCGCGCACCGAACTGATCCAGCTTTTGCCGCGCTTGCGCCGCTTTGCGCGCGGACTGGCGGGGGCTGCGGATCAGGCCGATGATCTGGTGCAGGCCAGCATCGAAAAGGCCCTGCGCAATATGGATGGTTTCGCCGCAGGCAGCCGGATGGATGCATGGATGTTCCGCATTATCCGCAACACCTGGATTGATACGATCCGCGCGCGGCGCGACACGGTTGAATACGACACCGAGGCAGCCGACACGATCATCGGGTCCGATGGCCGCCAGACCACCGAGGCCCGCCTGCATCTGGCCGAAGTGCGCCGCGCCATGGCCGCACTACCGGAAGACCAGCGCGTCGTGCTGATGCTCGTCTGCGTTGAAGGCATGCGCTACCGCGAAGTGGCGGCGCTTCTTGAAATTCCCGACGGCACGGTGATGAGCCGGCTGTCGCGGGCGCGGCTGGCCTTGGCCGAAAAGCTGAAAGACATGCCCTTGCGTTCCAACAAAGGGATAGACCGATGATCCGACCTGATGAAGTGAGTGATGACATGTTGATGGCCCTTGCCGATGGCGAATTGACCGAAACCGAGGCCCTGCGCCTGCACAGCCTGATCGCCGCCGACCCGGCGCTCGCCGCGCGCTATCGCGATTTCGCGATGACCCGCAGCCTGTTGCAGGAGGCCTATCCGCTGGAGCCTGTCCCCGACCGGCTCCAGCGGGCGGTGATGGCGCAAGCGTCCAACGTGGTGCCGTTGCGCAAAGCTGTGACGCCCGTTTTGGGATGGGGCATGGCGCTGGCTGCGTCGCTTGTGCTGGCCGTGGGCGGGTTTGTTGCAGGGCGCAGCACCGGCCCCGGTCAGGTGGATGTGGCAGTCGCAACTGCGGATCTGCTGACGGGGACCGAGGCTGTTCTACCTGACGGCAGCACCGTGCGTGTGCTGGGCAGCTATGACACGTCTATCGGCCTGTGCCGCCTGATCGGGCAGGATGACGTTCGCCATGTCATCTGCCGCGATCCGCAGGCAGGCGGCTGGGTCACCGCGCTTAGCGTGGATGCAGGAGGTGCGGGCAATTTCATGCCCGCCTCCGATCTCAGCGTCGCGGCAATCGACGGCCTGCTGGATGGCGTAGGTGCCGGCCCCGCGCTGGATGCTGCCGCCGAACGCGCGGCGCTGGGCCGCTAAGCTGGCGCAAGGTCATACCGTTGGAGGGCTGCGATGCGACGATTTGGTCAAAAGGTTCGCTGAAAGCCATTTGCTCTTAACCAAATCCAAGATTTGAGACCTGCAAACACAAAGACAAGGCAAATCAGCGGGACAACCCACCCCATGACGACCTGCGCGCCACCGATATGGTCGGCCCCGCTAGCTTGCCAGATCGGATAAGACGACAAACGCTGACGGCAATAAAGACCAGAAACAAAAGTCCAGCCAGCGGTATCCACCCAGCATGGCCTGCGCGGATGCGAAAAGCGATGAAAGACAAGCATAAAGCCATCGTAAGATAGCTGCCCGCAACCGTCATGCTGGCGCTTTGGTTCACCAACCCGCTCAGAGCGAGTATCAGAGCATTCGCGCCAAGCAGGAGAACTGGCAACCCCGCCATCTTGGCAGCTTCTTTTGCGCTCTTTTCATCGACAGAAGATATCCAATAGCCAAAGATTTTGGATTTTGCTGCCATCTCTGTCGTCTCCAGAAGCCGATCATTGTCAGCGTATCTGCTGCACAATCCTTCGCAAGTGGGCGGCGGTAACCAGCCAGAAAGCCGCGGTCACCCCACCCTTGACACGCCTTCCCCACCCTATAGGTTCCACCACACGACAGGGGCGTCCGCGACTGCGGGCTGAGAAGCACCCTTTGAACCTGAACCAGATCATGCTGGCGTAGGGAGTCCGTGAATGGCCAAGCCCCGCTTGCGGGTTGGTGCATTCTCCGACCCCCATGCCAAGGGGGACCACGATGGACGACACAGGCCTTTACCTTGACCGGATGCGCAGCACTGCGCCGCTTATCCATAACATAACCAACTATGTCGCCATGAACATCATGGCCAATGTGCTGCTGGCCGCAGGTGCCGCCCCCGCCATGCTGCATGCGCGCGAGGAGGTCGGCGAATTCGCCGCCATCGCACAGGCGCTGACCGTCAATATCGGCACGCTTGATCCCACATGGGCGGAAGCGATGGAGATCGCGGCACAGGTCATGCAGGACGCGGGCCGCCCTTGGGTGCTGGACCCTGTGGGCATCGGTGTATCGCGCTATCGCAAGGGGGTCTGCGCGCGGCTTCTGGCGCTGCGGCCCACGGTGATCCGCGGCAATGCCTCCGAGGTGCTGGCGCTTGCTGGGCTGTCCGCAGGCGGGCGCGGGCCGGAGACGACCGACACGGTCGAGACCGCCGAGGCGGCAGCGCGTGAACTGGCGCAGCGGACGGGCGGGGTGGTCGCGGTGTCTGGGCCGGTCGATTACATCACAGACGGCACCCGTGCTTACCGCGTCGCCAATGGCGATCCGCTGATGACGCGGGTCACAGCGCTTGGCTGTTCGCTGAACGGGGTGATCGGGGCCTTTGCCGTGGGCCAGCCGGTGCTGGAAGCGACCGTCTCGGCGATGGCCTATTACGGGCTGGCAGGGCAGCAGGCAGCAGCAACGGCCAAAGGGCCGGGGGCTTTTGGCGCGGCGTTTCTGGACCGTCTTTATGCGATCACACCCGATGATCTGACGGCGGGCGCAAAGGTCACCCCTGTATGATGGGGCCGGTCTATGTGGTCACCGATGCCGAGGCACCCCTGCCGGTGATCGACCAGATCAGGGCGGCGGCGCAGGGTGGTGCCGCCTTGATCCAGATCCGTGACAAGATCGCCAGCGATGCCGATCTTGCCGCGCTGATCGCTGCTGTCCTGCCGATGGTGACAGCACAGGGCGCACGGCTGATCGTCAACGACCGCGTCGATCTGGCCATGCGGACAGGTGTACATGGCCTGCACATCGGGCAGGGTGACGGTGATCCGGCGCTGATCCGCGCGCGGATTGGCGCGGGCATGCTGCTCGGTCTTTCGGTCGAGGCGGACGAGCATCTCACCCATGTCCCTGCTGGTGTCGATTACCTTGGCGTGGGGCCTGTCCGCGCCACCGCCAGCAAGGCCGACCACGCCCCGCCCATCGGCTTTGACGGGTTGGCGCGGATCATCGCGGGCACATCGCTGCCCTGCTACGCCATCGGCGGGCTGAAACCGGGCGATGCCGCGGCGGTCAAGGCGGCGGGGGCCATCGGCATGGCCGTCGTCAGTGCCGTAACCCGCGCCACCGATCCGCAGGCCGCGACGCGCGCGCTGGTCGATGAATGGAGGCAGGTATGATCCCCAATATCCTGTCCATCGCGGGGTCGGACCCTTCGGGCGGCGCCGGTATTCAGGCTGATATCAAGGCGATTTCGGCCAATGGCGGCTATGCCATGGCCGCGATCACCGCGCTGACGGCGCAGAATACCCGAGGCGTCACAGCCGTGCAAATGATCCCGCCCGATATGGTGGCGGCGCAAATCGCCGCGATCCGTGCCGATATCCGCATCCATGCCGTCAAGATCGGGATGCTGGGCGATGCCGCGATCGTCCGCGCGGTGTCGGACGCCGTGCAGGGGCTGGACGCGCCTATCGTGCTGGACCCAGTGATGGTCGCCAAAAGCGGTGACCGATTGCTGCAGGCCGAGGCTGTTGCCGCCTTGCGTGCAATGCTGCCGCTGGCTGCCGTCATCACCCCCAACCTGCCCGAAGCCGCCGACCTTTTGGACTTGCCCGAGGCTACAACCCGCGACCAGATGCAGGCACAGGCGCTCGCGCTCTTGGCGCTGGGGCCGCGTGCGGTGCTGCTCAAAGGCGGGCATCTGGCGGGGGATGATTGCCCTGATCTGCTGGTGCATGCAGGCGGCATGACATGGCTGGCAGGCACGCGCCACGCCACGCGCAACACGCATGGCACCGGCTGCACCCTGTCGTCGGCGCTGGCCACCTTGCTGGGGCAGGGGCTGCCACTGCCGCAGGCGGCAGAGCAGGCGAAAGCTTTCGTTGCCCGCGCCATCGCAGGCGCGGATGCGCTGCGCGTGGGGCAGGGGCATGGCCCGACCCACCATTTTCACGACTTTTTCAAAGGATAACCCGATGACCCGCAATATTTCCGACCTGACTGTCCTGATTACTGGCGCAGGCCGCGGCCTTGGGGCTGCCATCGCCCGCAGCTTTGCACAAGAAGGCGCGCAAGTCGCGATCAACTACCGCCACAGCCGCGACGCGGCCGAGGCACTGGCGGCCGAGCTTGGCCCGCGCGCAGCGGCGTTTCAGGCCGATGTGACCGACCCCGCACAGGTCAGCGCGATGGTCGCCGCGATCACCGACCGCTTTGGCGCGCCTGACGTGCTGGTCCATAACGCGCTGGCCGATTTCAGTTTCAACGGCGATGCGCGCAAGACGCTGGACCAGATGCACTGGGCCGATATCGCGCAGCAGGCGGAAACGGCCGTGGGCGGGGCGCTGCATTGCCTTCACGCCTTGCAGCCGCATTTCGCGGCGCAAGGGTTCGGGAGGGTCGTCCTGATCGGCACCAACCTGATGCAGAACCCTGTCGTGCCCTATCACGATTACACCGCCGCCAAAGGCGCGCTGCTGGCATTGACCCGCACGGCGGCCAAGGAGCTCGGGCCGCTGGGTGTGACGGTCAACATGGTCTCGGGCGGTCTGTTGCGCACCACCGATGCGAGCGCCGCGACACCCGAAGCGGTGTTCGACATCATCGCAGCGGGGACTCCGCTAGGGCAGGTCACGACACCCGCCGCCATGGCCGATGCCGTGCTGTTCTTTGCCAGCCCATGGTCGCGGGCCGTGACAGGGCAGAACCTGATCGTGGATGGCGGGCTGGTGTTCGGCTAGGAGACGCACCCCGCCTTATTTGGCCAAGAGGCTTGGCGCGCACGCCGTTTCGTGTATATCGCGACCTGTAAACATGGACCCGGGGGTGACCTCGGGTGGCTCTTCCGGCCGCCTATCCGCCGGACAACCTGTCAAAACCAGACGTTGCCGGCGCGCTGCGGCCGGACAGGAAAGATTTACATGATATCTATTGATGCGTACCGCGCCCAGTGGACGGGCAATATTCGCGGTGACCTTTTGGCGGGGCTTGTCGTCGCCCTAGCCCTGATCCCCGAAGCAATCGCCTTTTCGATCATCGCGGGCGTCGATCCCAAGGTCGGGCTTTACGCCAGTTTCTCGATCGCTGTGCTGACGGCGATCACGGGTGGGCGGCCCGGCATGATCTCTGCCGCGACAGCGGCGACGGCTGTGCTGATGGTGACCTTGGTGCGCGATCACGGGCTGGAATATCTGCTTGCCGCGACCGTGCTGGCGGGGCTGATCCAGATTGGCGCGGGTATCCTGCGGCTGGGGTTTGTGATGCGCTATGTGTCCAAATCGGTGATGACCGGCTTTGTCAACGCGCTGGCGATCCTGATCTTCATGGCGCAACTGCCCGAACTTGACCCTGGCGTCGTGACATGGTTGACCTATGTGCTGGTGGCAGGCGGGCTTGCCATCATCTACCTGTTCCCGCTTTTGACCAAGGCGATCCCGTCACCGCTGGTCACCATTGTGGTCTTGACCGCGCTGGTGATGTATTTCGGCTGGGACGTGCGCACCGTGGGCGACATGGGCGCGCTGCCCGACACGCTGCCCGTGTTCCTGATCCCGCAGATTCCGCTGACAGTCGAGACGCTGATGATCATCCTGCCCTATTCCATCGCGGTCGCCATTGTGGGCCTCTTGGAAAGCCTGATGACACAGAACATCGTCGATGATTTGACCGATACGAAATCCGACCGCAATCAGGAATGCGTGGGCCAAGGCATCGCGAATACCGCGACGGGGTTCATCGGCGGCATGGCGGGCTGCGCCATGATCGGCCAGTCGATCATCAACGTCAAATCCGGCGGGCGCGGGCGGTTGTCGTGTTTTGCCGCCGGTGTGATCCTGCTGATCATGGTGGTAGGCTTGGGCGATCTGGTCAGCCAGATCCCGATGGCCGCACTTGTGGCGATTATGATCATGGTCAGCATCGGGACCTTTTCATGGTCCTCGATCAAGGCGCTGCGCACACATCCGCAATCCTCCTCCATCGTGATGATCGCGACCGTGGTGACGGTGGTCTACACCCATAACCTTGCCATCGGGGTCTTAGTCGGGGTGCTGCTGTCGGGTATCTTCTTTGCCGCCAAGATCGCGCAATTGTTCAAGATGACGACGATGATCTCGAAAGACGGGCGCGAACGGACCTATGTCGTCGAAGGCCAGCTGTTCTATGGCTCGGTCGAGGATTTCATGAACGCCTTCGATTTCAAGGAAGCGCTCGACAAGGTCATCATCGACGTCAGGAGCGCACATATCTGGGACATCAGTTCCGTGCAGGCGCTGGACATGGCCGTGCTGAAATTCCGCCGTGACGGGGCCGAGGTCGAGATCGTCGGCATGAACGAAGCGACCGAAACCATCGTCGACAAGCTGGCCATCCATGACAAGCCCGGCGCGATGGACAAGCTGATGGCGCATTGAGGAGACGGATATGACACCGACACAAAAGATCGTGGCCTTCATCGACGGCTCTATCTATGCGCAAAGCGTCTGCCACCATGCCGCATGGATCGCCGACCGGACGGGGGCAGCGGTGGAACTGATCCATGTGCTGGGCCCGCGCGACACATCGGGCAAGCGTGACCATTCCGGCACGATCGCGCTGGGCGCGCGTACGGCGCTGCTGCAGGAACTGGCCGACCTTGACGCGCAACGGTCCAAACTGATGAGCCAGCGTGGCCGTGCGATCCTCGACGATGCCCGCGCCATTCTGGACAAGGACGGTGTGACCGACATCACCACCCGTCTGCGCCACGGTGACGTGGTCGAGGCGGTGGCCGAAGTCGAAGGCGATGCCCGCGTCATCATCGTGGGCAAACGCGGCGAGGATGCGGATTTCGCCAAAGGCCATCTTGGCTCCAACCTCGAACGGATCGTGCGCACCAGCACGCGCCCCGTGTTCGTTGCATCGCGCGCGTTCAAGCCGATTGCACGCGTGCTCGTCGCCTATGACGGAGGTGCCTCGGCGATGAAAGCGGTCGACCACATCGCGCGCAGCCCGCTGTTTCAAGGGCTGTCCATCCATGTCGTCACCGTCGGCACGGCCACAGCCGAGGTGGAAAAAGGACTCGCCAATGCCAAGGCGATGCTGAAAGCCGCAGGGCTGGAGGCTGAAACATCCGTCTTGCCAGGCCAGCCCGAAAAAGCATTGGCCGATCTGGTGGACACCGAAGGTTTCGACATGCTGGTGATGGGCGCTTACGGACACAGCCGCATCCGCAGCCTTGTGATCGGGTCAACCACCACGGCGATGATCCGCGCCTGCAAGGTGCCGGTCGTGCTGATGCGCTGACGCTTCACATCGTTGGAGCCCAAATATCCCCGCCGGAGGCATAAATCTTTTTGGACCGATGCCTCTGCAAGTGCCACCTCGCCCTGAACAGACTGACGACGCAGCGAGGACAGGATCGTCTCGTATGCTAGTTGAAGGTCCACAAAAAGACCGGCCGCGCCGCTGGTGCACTCTCTTGCCCTCTGAGCCGGCGCAAAAGATCTGTATGCAGCTCGGCGCAGGCTTGCGGGCCTGCGGCGTCGCCAGCAGGCACGGGCAGCAGGTCGCTTTGTCCGGTCATGTCAAATGCCGCCTTGATCCGCCGCACGGCCGCACAGGGATCGCCGGTTTGCCAGTATCGTTCCGCCAGCACGTCGGGTGGCATCATGGCCGGCGGTGCCGGGACTGTGCCGCTTGCAGCGGGTGCCGCTGCGCCGACATCGATTGCGACAGGTCCGCCTGTGCCAGGCACATGTTCATACTGGACGATCTGCCAGCCTTCGACCTGCCCGCCCGCTTCCAGCGGCAGGACGGCATGATCCGCTGCAAGCGCGTAGGCAATCCGTCCGTCTGACCCCGTCACAGCGTAGTTGATCCCGGGATCGGCCCGATCCGGTGGCGCGCTCGCCCAGAACCGCGCGCCTTGACCGACCCATGCGCTCAGGTCGCGCGCACCGCCGGCATGCGCAGGACCACAGAGGCCAAAGGCGGTCAGATAGGCATTTTCGCTGATCTCGTAGGGAAACATGACGTCGTCCTGCAGATACAGGACACCCTGCCCGGCACTGACAACCCTGTCCGGGCCGAGAGGTCGCGGGTCGTTCACATTGATATTGCAGGAGCGCGGATAGATGGCCTGATAGCTGACGAAATTGGGCCGGTAGGTGCCTGCCATCACAGTGGCCGTCGTGCGGGCCGGCTCTGCGACAAGAAAGCGGGCATCGAAATAGGCGGCGGCCTCCGCCTCGGACCCGAGGCCCAGGATGAGCCGCACGTCATCAGCAGTCAGATGAACCGGACAGGAAAAGCGCCCTGCCGCGCAACCATATGCCTCGCGTTCCCATGCGAAAGACGCGGTAGCGCCAAGAAGGCAAGTCGTCAGAACGGCGATGGCGCTAATGATCTTCACGGCAGTGATCCTTTTCCGGCTGATCTGCAGCCAGATTAGGGCGACCGATTTTTCGCAGCCTCCCTCAAATGGGGGAGCCTGTCGTCCCCTGCCGTCGCTAGCCTTGTGCCACCTGTCCCCCGCCAGACCAGTTTGGAAGGTTCGCCATGTTGCTGTCGCGCATTCGTTGTATCGCCGTTGTGTTTGCCTGCCTCGCGGGCGCACCGGCGCAGGCCCAGGACGCCCCGTCCGTTATGGTCGTGCTGGACGGGTCCGGTTCGATGTGGGGACAGATCGAGGGCCGGACAAAAATCGAGCTGGCGCGCGAAGCGCTGTCCGGAGTGCTGTCAGAAGCCGGTGCAGAGATGCAGATCGGGCTGATGGCCTACGGACATCGCCGCAAGGGACAGTGCGACGATATCCAGACGCTGGTGCCGATGGGGGCTGCCGCAGACACAGTGCAGGAAATTCTGGATCAGGCCTATGCGCTCCGGCCGAAGGGGATGACGCCGATCGTCGATTCCGTGATGGCTGCTGCACAGGAAATGGCCTTTACCGAACAGACAGCAACCGTGGTTCTGCTGACCGACGGGATCGAGACCTGCGGCGGTGATCCCTGCGCCCTTGGCCGGATGCTCGCTGCAGAAGGGATCGATTTCACCGCCCATGTCGTCGGCTTTGACATGACGGATGCCGAACAGCGGCAGGTGGCCTGTCTTGCCACCGAAACCGGAGGAGTGTTCGTCGCGGCCGACGATGCACAAGGGCTTGGTCAGGCGTTGCGCGACACGATCCTGCGCGACACCGCAGGGCCTGCGGTCGTCGTCACACCGCCACCCCCGCCAGCGCCGGAACCGCAAGCAACGGCGCGTATGGTGGAATTCTACATCCGCGATGCTGTCGGAGCCGCCGTGCTGCAGGCCAATGCCTTTCGCGACATCCGCTTTGCCGCATTGGACGAGGGCGGGGCGGTCCCTGCCGCAGTCGCTTTGCGGTTGGGTGACAAGCCGTGGACGCTGGACGGTGCTTTCCTGCCCGGTCGCTATGAAATCCAGTTGGACAGAATTGACAGCCGGAACAATCTGATCCGCGTCGCGCTGATATTCGAGGTGCCCGAAGGGACGGGTTCGCATCAGGTCGACCTTGTGATTGCGGCGCGTCTGCGGCTGACCGCCATGGCTCATGCCGGCCTGCCGATGCCGGCGGGGACAGGCAACCTGCCGTCGGCAACCTACGGGTCTGCGTCGGGGCGCGCTGTGTTCCGCATCCATCCGATCATCGGTGGCGCAATTGATCCCAGCGTCGATTATGGTGGTGTGAACTCTCTGGATATCGCCTTGCCGCCCGGCAATTACTTCATTCGTGGCGAACTTGCGCAAACTTTCGCGCGCGAAAAGCTGGTTGATATTCCGGCAGGCGAGATTGTCGATCTGGCATTCGACTTCGCCGCCGGCCGGGTCTTTGTCGCTATGACAGATATGCAATCCGTGCAGGTGCCACGCCAGATCGCCAGCTTTTTCGACGGGATGCGGCGCGACTGGTTCATGTATGGCGGGGGCGGGCCACAAAACGGCAACTGGACCCCGTTCTACCTGCCGCAAGGCACATGGCGGATCGAGGCGCGCAACGACCAGCGTCAGGAAAATGCTGTGGCTGTCGCGACTGTGCCAGGGCCGGGGCAGGATGTCACCGTGACGCTGCGTGATGGCGATACCTTGTCCGAGGCACGCATCGCCGAACTGTCCGACGCTGCGACCGGCAATTGCCACGCGGTCGGCCCGCAGGGACGGATCTGCTATGTCGAAACCGTGTCACCGGCACGGATCGCCCGCGAACTGCCGTCGGCAGCCTTTGGCGGCGACGCGCTGGCGCCGCGCTTTACCGGCACATGGGATGTCGAGACCAGCATGATGACGCTGGTGCAAGACGGCCGCCGCGTCTGGGGAGAGGTGCGCCCGCTGGCAAACCAGTCTGTGCGTCGACTATATGGCGAGGTTGCTGCGGATGGTTTGACGATGCGCGGAACGATCACCGGCACCGGCATATTCGAATTCCGTCTGTCGCCGGACGGTCTGGGTTTCAGCGGCGGAGGGGCGCATTTCGGCGGCGGCGACACCGGCACGCGGGTCAGCCTGAGCCTGAACAACACTCGGTATGCCGCGCGCAAACTCAGCGCCGCGCCGCCGCCTCTTTCGGTCGCAGATGGCAGCGAAGCGGATCTGCATCCCGCCTTTCAGGGTGCGGCCGTTGCCGCGTTCGAGGATTTCATGGCTCCTGTCAGAACCCCGGCCCCCGCCGGAACCGCGGGTGATCTGGACGCCATGCAGTCGATGTCTCCTTTTGTTACATTCGGTGGTGCATGGAACACAGAACGGGGCTTTATCCAGTTTCAACAGGACGGCCGGCGGATCTGGGGAGAGCGCGACCAGGGTGTGCTGGAAGGCGAGCTATCGCCGGACGGGCTTTTAATGCGGGGGACATGGACCAATACCAACGGGCGCTGGGGGCTGTTTGAATTCGTGCTGGACCCCCTGATGCACAGTTTTTCGGGCAGATGGGGCTATGCGGTCGATCCCGCGCTTGCCGGCGGCGCATGGACCGGTGATCGCGCGAGCTGGCTTGCAGCGCAGCCGCAGCGCGCAACCCGCGACGGAACCCGCAACCCCGATGCGTCCGGACCGGATTTTGCGGCATTCATGACTGCCGTGCGCGCGCCCGACCTTGTACCCGCTGCGGAACCGGCAGAGCCGACGCAACCCCAGGCGATGGCACCGGACGGTGCTTTTGTCCCGCAGGTGCGCTATGATTATACCCATGCAGACGGCCGTGCAGCGATCAGTTTCGTGTTTGGCCCGCCGGAATCCATGCCGGGTCAGTTTGACAGCTACACGCGGGGTTTCGCGCTGATGCATCCGGGCTGGTGTGGCGGGACCGAATGTTCCGAACCCGAGGTCTATCCGATCGGCGGCCCGACATTGGAAGAGGTGCCTAACGCCTTCGATCGGCTGACCAAGGGCGGCGTCTTTCCGGCATTGGACCTGTTCGCGCAAGGTATTGCGGTGTTTGAAGGCGATGCCAATACAGGACCGGATTTGCAGGTCTTTGTCCATATCCTGTCAGAACCGTTCGAAGAAGCCGTCCAACTTGGCGCCGGCCGCGCGCTGGTGTCGCGCAGTTACGGACCTTTTCAGGGGGCCGTGACCATGCCGCCAACATTGCGCGGCTTTGGCGACCTGACGGGTTCGGGTCCGGCATTGCCGCTTTCCGAACCAGCCCCACCCATTGGCCGGATCGACGTGCTGCCCAGTGGTGTCTTTGCGATGCTGGATGTCGCGCCCGGGCAGATGCTACAGGACGCAATGCAAAGTCTGCTGGTCGCGCCGCTGGACATGATGGTGCAGGCACAATGCGCGACGCAGCCGACAGTGATCCACGATGACGGGCTGATCGCGGAACGAGACCTGCGGATCGGCCAGCGGGCCGATATCAACGCCTTGTTCGAAACCACAGCCTATCGCATCTGCGAACAGTCCGGACCACTCTTGTTTTGTGATGATTTTCAGGCACCTCTCGGGACTTCGCCGCACGCGCCCGCGCACAGCTTCTTGGGCACTATAGAGGTTGGACCGCAAGGTACCTTTGCGCTTGGCTCTGACAACCCGGCCGTTCCTGCGCGTGTCTACCGCAGTTGCCTTGCGCCGGTCGATCTGGCCGGTGCGGACCAGCCGGCGGGCGATGGCCGGACGCGGTTGCAACATATGCTGGACCGCGAGGACCAGCCGGCCCGGTCCGGCGCGCTTGCGCCAGCGCAAGACCCTCTTGGTGGGGACGGCCTGATCGATTTTGCGCGGTTGCAGGGGATCTGGGGTGAAACGCAGGGCGGTATTCCGGGATTGTCCTGTCAGACTTCGCCCATTGTGATCCGCGCGGATGGCCGGATCGGTGTGTGGGACGGTGACGGCAACGGCGGACTGGCCCTGATCGCCCGCTTTTCCTGCACACCCACAGGCGGCTGCGACGTGCTGGCGACCAACCTACCGCCCGAGAGAATGCCGCAGGCGGTGACGCTGGCAGATGCGGGAACGATGCTTGATCTGTGCGGTGACGGCAATTGTACGCGCCTTGCCAGCTGCCCTCTTGCGGCTTTGCCAGACAATCTCGAACCATACTTGCTGGCCGAACTGGACGCCGCCGACCAAGGTGCGACACCCGTAGCAGAAACGGCAGCGACACGCTTGCCGCCCGGTATCTGGCTGGCGGATTTCGAGACCGAGGGTCAGGGGATCACGCCCGGTAGCGCCGCGTTCGTCGAAGCCTGTTTCGATACACCTTCTGTGTCCTATCCTGACGGCTCGATTATCAGTCTTGAATTGCGTGAAGAAGCGAACGGGCCGGTCTATTCCGTCATTGCCGCCGAAACCTGCGCCGCGTCGGGTGATGCGCGCTGGCCGCTGACCTGCACGCTGGAGGATGCCAATGTGGGGGACCCTGCCGCCGCCGTGTTCGAGGTGCCGACCCAGCTATACAGCCGCAGCGCCGACACCTTCCGGCAGGTGGGCGACTATGGCGGCGGCTATGTGCAGTCGTTTTTCTGGCGCGCCTGCCAGCAGGGGGCAGGCATGAGGATCGATCTCGACACACATCCTTTGGGTCCGCTTCTGGCATCCACGCTGCGGGAACTGAACCAAGGCATTGCCCCCACCGTTATTCCTTCGCCGGACCCCGTACAAGGCGGCCAGCTCGCGCCGCCCCCCGACATGCGGCTTGCCTTGGCCGGTCTATGGTTTCCGCGGCTTGACGGGCGCGAGCTGTCGGCATGGTCAGACGCCGAAAAGCGGCACGCCTGCCGCACCACGCCCGGCTATATGCACGAGGATGGCCTGTTCGTCGCCTTCGAGACAAAGGCAGGCGATTATAGCCCCACGCCGAATGCCCATTTGCGCTGCGGGACCGATCTGACTTGCGACTTTTATCCGGGCGCGCCTTCGGCGGGGCTGGCGGCGACGTTGGTCGGCAATATCGCGCTATTGCCTGATGGCGATGGCCGGATCTGTCTGGATGGCATCTGTGTCGGACTGTCGCGCTGCGCCATTCCCGATTGGACGGCACAGGACAGGGCGATCGGGCTTGACCGCGAATGGGAAGCGACCGTGCTGGGGCGGAACTGACAGGACGTCACGGACCATGTCGCGCCGGTCGGGGATGCGTCGATTGTCTGGGGCGTGCGAGGGTCGCAAATGCGAGGTCAGTCGGGCAGTTGAAAACTGCCGCTGACTGACCTGTTGCCCCATCGGGCGCTGAAACTTGCATGCAGGCCCTGATGATCCCGCATGATTTGCACCACACCATCCGCGTTCTCAGGGCCGCCATAGCGCAACACCAGATCACGGCGGCTTTGGCCTTGCGCGACAGATACCAGACCGGACACCGCGTCTTGTGCCGTTTCGATCAGAACACCCAGACCGTTAAATTGCAAAAGATAGCCTGTCTCCGTCATGCTGACTTGTCCAAGAAGGGTCTGATCGGCACCACCACCGGTCAGGGTCAGCCGCGCCTCGTTCACCATGACTTGCGCGCAATCTTCGCCGCCTGTTGCGAAAGTCCAGTCCACCCGCCCTGACAGCGCTGTTCCGATCACATCGCGCAGGACACCCTCCGCGACCACCGGATAGCTGGCACAGGTCGGCAGGTCGGCAGACGCGGTCAGAACCAACTGGTCGTCAAGGACGGTGGCAAAAAGCGCAATCGGTCCCTCTGCAGTCAGCAGGCTGAAGGACGGCAGATCCTCTGACAGGGGGCGGTTGAACGTCACGATCATTTCCGGGTTGCCACTATCGGACATCAGCGTCTCGCTGACCCGCAGAACGGATGGCAGAGTGACCGGTACGATCGACTGCCAGCGTCCTGCCACCGTTTCCAGTGTCACGATCAAATCACCAGTCCCAACCAGCCCGGCAGCGGCTGTATCGATCACGGCCCCGTGGTGTGATGCCATGCCCAAAGGCACCGGTGTCATCTGTCCGGCAGGCAGAAAGGCAAGTTCCGGCGCTTGTGGCAAACCCGTATCCCATGCCAGCGTCAGCAGACCGCGCGGATCTATCGCCTGCGTGATCTGGATCGGCTCTTCCGGCAAGGTTGCAATGTCGAGCGAGGTCACCAATTCACCCTCATGATCCAGCAGCGCGATCCTGCGCAGCGTCCTGCGCTCTGCGTCATCCAGTGGCAGGAACAGGTCCAGATCAACAGCGACAAGTCGGTCCCCCTGCGTTGCCATCGCGCGCGCAAAGGAAGGCGCTGCAAATGGCACATCCCTATCGGCGCGATCCGCAAAAGACAGTCGCATCACCCCCACCGGCACACCCGTCGAAAGGTCCGTCGCTCTCTGTGTGCCCGCGCCGATGATGCGAAACGCCAATGGCAAGGCGGTCTCTTCTGTTTGCAACAGAACGAGCGACAGCGCGATCCCGTCGGCCTCTGGTTCGTCCAGCAGCGGCAAGCGCTGCGTCAGACGTGGCACGGATGGCAGCTCATCATCCTCGAACATGCTGATTTCGCGCGGATATGATAAGCGGTTCTGGATCTCGGCATACGGCAGCCGTTCCCAGCGATGCGAATAGACCTGCTCTGGTCCGAACACCGAGCCGCCGATCCCGTAGATGCTGTCCATCAACTGCGTGAACTGCGACGTCGGCATGAAGGCGACTGTCTCTCCGATGACATTGGGAAACATGACTGGTGCCAGAAAGCGCGGGTTGTCCGCATTGCCCGTTTCAGAGCTTTTCATCGCACCGTCGCGGCCTGACAAAGCCATCAAGATGCCGTCGATATCGGGAAACACCCCGCCGACCCGGGTGTAGGCCATGAAATCAAAATCATCACTCTGGCGGAGTGGCAGGTGGTTCAGTCCAAAACTATGCGCAATTTCATGCGTCAGTGCTTGCCCGTCTGTTGCAATCGGACTCACCCTGCCGACTGTCCGCTTCTCTGAATCGATCAGGCGCGCGGACACTTCGATCTGGCGCCGGCCCGGTGCGGAGCTGTCCCGCACCTTGCCGAATGTTGGCGGTGCCATCAGAAAACAGACTTGATGCGACGACTGGCAATACCTGTCGCCGAACGCCGCTGCTGCCATCGGGACGGTCATGTCGCGATGAAAGAAAGACGCCCTGCATTCTGGTTGGATCACATTGCGCCCGGGGTTGCTGCGGCTGTCGTCGCATCCGTTGATCCAGTCTTCGCGCTGCAACTTTGCGAAGTCGTCTTCGTCCGCCTCCGAGAAGCTGACGCCAAGTTCCTCCGGAGTAAAACCGCCGACATAACGGACAGTGACAGAGTTGATGGGCATCACCTGCCAGGCATAGCGACGCACACTGTTGAAGTTCTGCCGCCAGACCGCCATGTCGCCCTGCCAGCCCGCATCGGCGTAATCGTCGAACTCGACAAAGCCGACGATCAGTTCCAGATTGGCGGGCTGCTGTTCCAGAAACCGCACTGCGTGATCGACCGTGATCTCGGGCACATCATCGGGGTCGGCATCCAGACTGCGCCAATAGACCTGCGGCTTGACGGTGACAGTCACGCTGCCGATCGGATCTGCGGGACGCCAGTTGAAGAAATTCACCGTATGGCGCCCCATGCGCCGGTCGGTCTGCGTATAGTGATGGTCCGGCCGCAAGACCGTGTCGCGCGGCGGATAAAGTAACTCGTCCTGCTTTCCTGTCTCTGTCACCTCGACCGACATGCACAGGGCATTATTGACATAGGGCACGTTGTCCCCATAGCCGGGCCAGTCAAACCAGAGGCGCAGCGCCGTGGGCCGGTTGCGCAGCAATCTTTCGTCGCGCACGATCTGGTAAACACCGGCGCGGAACCTGTCCTCAATCCGCGTCAATGCCGGATTTTGCGACACCGGAGACACATGGAACCGCAGGACGGTGGTGAAATCTTCTTCGTCCGGCGGGCCTGGCACGATCAGGCTGACGGCGGGTGGTGCATCAAGGATGGCACCGGTTGCGCTTTTGATGCCGTTCTCTCCGCTTTTGACATCGAGCCAGTACAGACTGCCTGCAATCAGGGTTTCGGTCGGCTGCACCCGGATATGCCCGTTCTCCACCTGTGTAAACGTGAGCGGTATCGTCCAGACGCCCCCATTCCAGACGTTCACACGCAGGCGGATCAGGTCGGACAGCCTTTTCTCGTCAACCTCGCGGTTGAAGAAAAGATCGAAGGTCGGTTCTTCCGGCTCGACAAGCAGGCAGGATGACGTTGTGGGCAGGGCGGAAACAAAGGCAAAATCATCCGTGACGTTGAAACGCAGTTGGACGGTGTAGCCCTTGCAATCCGCGCGTTGATATTGGCCGCTATAGATGGCGCTGAACGTATAGGGCGTAGGGTCAAGAATCATCAGGCTGCCGCTGCCTCCGGCGCTGGCGATACAAGTGCCGAGTGTAGCATCGGCCTGTTGCGCCATGCCGCGCAGAAAACCGGCGCAGGCACTATCGACTTGCCGGTCACTGCCGTTGGCTGCGGCGATCTGCGGCGCGCATTCCTGCAATCTTGCAAGGGACTCTGGCGCAAGACCCAGGGAGCCAGCATAGTCGCGCTGCATGGCCACCAGCATGATGCAGGCCGGCGGCATCGGCACATCAGGATTCAAGGCCTGTACGCCCAGATCCTCGATTGCATAGACACAGGCGGCGTTCTGGCGCTGGATACGCGCGATGATTGCAGGCTCGGCAAGAGCGGGGTCTGCGAGCGGGCCGGGCCCGCAAGCCGCATTGATGAAACCGTCACCTGTGACAAACGGGGCCGGTTCGTCGCCCATGGCGGTTTCGACAAAATGCGCAATCTGCACGGCAGCGTCGCCGGATTGCAGATAGGCCGCGTCAAGCCCGGCCTCCACGACACCGAAGGCCACCTGCCAGCTGTCATTGCCCGTCCGCGTGCGGTCAAAGCGCAAGGTCACATAACAGGTGACGTCGTGATTTCCCCAATCGCCAGAGACGCTGACCTGCACAGGTACATGATTGAGGGTAATCCATTCCGTATCGCCAAACCGGATGGTTGTGCTTTTTGCATCACGGTTGCCGGTCGCCAATGTTACCAGTTCCTCGACTGCGGCGGCCCGTCTGGGGCCAGAGGCGCGCGAAAGGCGCTCCGTCGCGTCGATCACCACATGGTCAGGCTGCGCCTGTGCGCGGATTGCAGACGGCGAGACGGTCAGCCAGATCAGCGCAAGCAGAAGACGGAACATGTCGATCAGCCTCAGAACAGTTTGGGCAGGCGCGTCATGTCACCCGACAGGACGCGGTCGATGGTGAACCCGCCCGATATCGCGATGGCATCCGGGCTTTTGTCCATGTCCGGCAGGCCGAGACTATCGAGAAAAGTTGAACCGGCGCTTTCTTGTGCTGCCTTGGGTGCCATCCCGAAAACCGCGCCCGAAAACTGTCCTGTGACCCGATAGGCCCCGTCAGGCTGCGATGCGATTTCCGTGACCGTCAGGCCAAACGGTGCCGACGCCATGTCGGAGGTGTCCCAACTCCGGCTTTCGGCAAGAAAAGGCGGACCATCGGCCCCAAAAAGATGGGCCTCCATGATTTCCATCGGGCAAGGGCAGGTTATTGCTCCGGGATCTGTCGGGCCCGGAGAGCGGCCGAGCATCAATGCTTCCAGACGACGGTTCATTTCCGCAGGGTCGAGGGAGGGATCGGATACGATCGCCGCCATCTGCGCCTCTATCGCGCGGGCATCGCGCAGATTCGGGGCCGGCAGCCTGAAGTTCACAAGGAACACCCCGTCGCGCGGGGGCAAACGGCTTTCGAAGGCTGCAAGTTGCGCACGCGCGGCGGTCTCGGCAGCCAGCCGGTCAGGGTCGGTTTTGCCAGCCCTGCCAAACTGCAGATACCCTTGAATGACGGATTGCGACGGCGACAGGCTCACCATCGCCCCCGCCAGAGGGTCGCCATCGACGGACAAGACCCGCTGGGCGTCGATCGCATCAAGAATATCCTCACCGCACAGCTGTTGGCGCAATTCCGTCACCCAGCCTTCTGGATAGGCGGTGATCGACCATATCTGATAGGGTCCGCCCGCTGCATTTTCGCCCGACAGGACGGCAGCCGAGGATATGCTTTCCGCACCGTCGAACAACAGGTCATCGACCGTGACGGCAATGAAAACCAGCCGGTCCGTGCGGTCGTCGAGCGTGATCCACATCTCGCCTGTTTCGACAACTTCGACCGGGGTCAGGCATGCAGCCGATTGTGCGATGGCGGGCGCAACATGACCCGCAGCGAAAAGCGGACTCAGGGTGATTGCAGTGACCCACGGGCGACACATAGCGAAAGGACTGGGCATGGTGATCCGACGTTCTCCAAAAGCGCGGGGTATGTCCCCAAGGCTAGATTGGCGGCACCGGTCGTCGCATCCCCCATTTGAGGGACGCGGACTCCCAGCTTGGCAATCACTCTGGTTTTTGCACGACAGTTTGCGACAGGATTGCCCCCATGGTGCTTGATATCTTTCTTTACACGTCGATTGGCCTTCTGGTGGGTGCGGGCATTCTGGTGCCGATCCGGGAAAAGTCCCGGCGCCGGAAACGGCAGAACGCGCTGGTCGCCGATGTCGCCGCGGCAGGCGGCCTGACCATCGTAACCGACTTCGGATACAGAAAAGACCACGAGGCTTGGGTTTTGCGTTGTCGCAATGCGGGGCTGCAGGTGGAATTTGTGCCAAGCCGGTCTGCATCAAGGCGCCGCTATGATGTATCCGACGGTACCGTGGCCATCCATCTGCCGCAACTGCGCTTTAGCGGCGGGCTGCTGGTCGTTTTCCCCCGGCTCGCAGATCGTATGGGCGAGGCGCTGCAGACCATTGCCGGGGCGCTGGACAACCCTGTCGGCGCGCGGATTGCACGTGATCTGGTCGGGCTGGACATCGGCCACCAGATTGGCAGTTTGCGCGACTGTTCCGGTCCAGACGCTCCTGACGTCACAATCCTGTCAGTGGTCGATCCGCGGCCGTTCTTTGACATTCCGGCACTTGCGCAATGCGTCGGCGCTTTGCCTTGGCGTGAAAAGTCGACACCTGTGCCGTGCCTTGTCGTGTCCGAAAGCGGAAGCATCATCAAGACCGCGGGCTTTGCATGGGAACTGGACGTCATCCTGCAATTGATCGGCACTGCGCGCGCTGGCACGAAACGGAGCAGTCGCGGGCCGGA
This sequence comes from Yoonia sp. 72, assembly GCF_034652275.1. Taxonomy (NCBI): domain Bacteria; kingdom Pseudomonadati; phylum Pseudomonadota; class Alphaproteobacteria; order Rhodobacterales; family Paracoccaceae; genus Yoonia; species Yoonia sp. 72. The sequence continues at coordinate 121,011 of NZ_JAXIWG010000003.1, forward strand.
TGCCTGGCGATTTGGCGTCAACCGTCACCTGAGGCGGGTGGCGAGCGCGCAAAAAGCCAAGATCGCGCAAGGCAACAAGACTTGGAGTCAGGGCGGCAACCAGCAGAACCTTCCGTAAAGCGGCGCCCCTCATGCGACAGGGTTGGCGCGCGCCGTCTGCCAGAGGTGTTGCGAGACCAGCGCCAGCGCCGGATAGAAACGCACAAGCCCGATAAACGTGCCAGCCCCGCAGCTCCCGACACCGTCATACCTGACAGCAAAGCGACCGTGCGGCTGGCAAGGATGCCGAACAACACCAGCCTACGCCAGAATTGCCGGCACAGGATCGCCGCGTGCGGCATGCCTTGTGGCATCCCCCAAATGCGGGATGCGGCGCAGGCCGGTCACCTGTCTGTTCGACTTTGACAGGTGCAAAAGCAACGAAGGGATACCGATGATAAAGCGATACATGCCGGCACTTGGCGTGACACTGGCAGCGGGCAGTCTGTTGATGCTGGCGCTCTTCGGACTGAAATCGCCACCTGCGGAAGCGGCCGATGGACTGCAGGTCCGTCTGGTCTTTGGGCCAGAACAGGACGACGTCACCGATCAGGTAGACTGGTTCGCGTCCCGCACGGGGCTTGTCGCGGCGGAACGGCGCAGTTCTGTTACGAATGCCCTGACCGGATACGACTTTGCCGAACGGATCAGAGGCGAGGAAAACTATCTGGGTCCGGTGTCCGGCGATCTGGGGCTGGAATTGCAGATTGGTCCCGTCATGCTGTTTTTCCGCGCCGACGTGACCGCCGACATGACCGAGCTGACCCTGCCGCTGGATGATTACGCAAGGATCGTGCTGGCATCGGACAGTATGACGGCTGATGATATCGTTTCGGTCAGCTTCGCCAATGAAACAACGGTGATCGACGTGCAATCGGCGTGGCTTCAGGCGCAGGGACCCTATTACCTGCCACCTGCGACCTACCGCATCGATGTACGCCGCGCGGATGGTGGCACCGGCGAACGCCATGACCTCGCTGTCGCCGCTGGCGATGATGTCGTCATCACCCTCGGAATGAACTAGGCCAGCATCGCCGGTGATGGATCGCAGGTCTGCTTTTGCAGGCTTGCCGGATCGACCGAACCTCGGCAAGATCGTCGTGCAAGACGCTTTGTGTGGGGCTTGCAGTGGTGCTGGTTGAGGTCTTGCATGAAGATCGAAAGGACAACCGTGGTGTCGGCGGACGGATGTCCTTTGATGCTGCAACGGGCGACTGGAAACCATCGAACGGGTGTCGTCGTGCTGCTTGGCCATGGACCTTCGGTCAATACGCGTCTGATGGCCCCCTGTGTCGCGACGCTCTGCGCGCAAGGCGCTGTCGTCTGGGCGGGTGATCTGCGCGGGCATGGCATGTCGATCTCTGGCAAGGCGCCCAAGGCGCATCTGGACCCCGAGCGCGGATGGGACCAGCTGCGCGACGATATGCGCTGTTTCGCGCGTCATGCCTTTGAGGATGTGCCACGTGACCAGCGCCTTCTTCTGGGCGGAAGCCTGTCAGGTCATGTGATGCTGGACCTCTTGCGCGACGATCATGATCTCGCGCGGCATCTGGTGCTTGCCGGACCAACATTGCCGCAGAAGGGTGTCGCGAAGGTGATGGACGGTTTCTTGCGTGTGCGGCGGCTGACACGGCCCATCGATTCACCGGACCCGCAGCTGCTGCATCATATTTACCGCTTTTTGCGGGCTCATATCCCGGGGCATCCCGACAGCGACCCTTGGACGATGCTGCAGACCGTGACTGCCGACCCTGACCAGATCGCGCGGATACGCGCTGACCCGACCGGATTTCCGACGCCGACACTGGGCTATTGGCTGGCGACGTTGCGCGGGATCCAGGGGTCATGGGTCAAAGCGGCAAACGGGCCCGATCTGGCACCGGATCTAAGGGTGATGGTCTTGACCGGGCCAGAGGATCCGCAAACCCGTGGCGGCAAGCAGGTGCCGACCATCACGGCAGCGATCAGCGGTCGCGGGGTGGCCGATGTGTCGGTCAGGTACCTGCCCAAGGTCAGAGCGAATATCCTGATCGATGCCGAACAGGTGCCGGTGGCTGACGTCTGTCTGGGCTGGATGCAGGACGGCGCTTCTGCCGCTGACAGCCCGCCGCCCGTATCCCGGCCCGCGCATCCCGCGCCTGTCGTGGTGCAGGAACCGGTCTCTGCGGCGGTTGGCGAACACAGGCCGCACCCTCTCGACCTGACTGCGATGATCGCGAAATGCTATGCGGCGATCGAAGATGACACCCACTGGATCGATCTCATCATCAGCATTGCCCATGCCGCCGAGACCGATGACCCCACGATCGACGCCTTGATCGAGACCCTGCACCCGCATTGGCACCGCGCCTTTGAGCTGCGCGAGGAATTGCGCTGGGCAGCCCATATGGGGCGGGTCTATCATGACGTGATCGACCGGCTGGACCTTGGTGTCGCTTTGCTAGATTCGGATTTGCAGCTTGGCCATGCCAATCCCGCCTTCAAGCGCATCATGGCACGCCTGATGTGTGCGGCCGAGGGCAATCTGGCCCGCATGACGGCGCGGCTTTTGGCCGAACAACCTGCCGGAACAGCTTTTCCCGCGCGCGTCGATCAGCCCTGCGAAACGCCGCTGGTGCTCGACGGCCGGATCATCGGGTTATGGATGCACCCCGGCCCTGCCCGGGTCGAGGCCGGATCGGGAGATCTCGTCGGCGGGTTGTTGGTGCTCCGCGACCCCGAGCTGGCGCATGATCTTGCGGAGAGCAAGGCAAGCTTGCTGATGATGGCCTACGGGTTGACTCACAAGGAAGGCACGGTCGCTTTGCTGCTGGCCGAAGGTATTTCAACCAGTGCTGCCGCAGAACGTCTGGGCATTTCCGAGCACACGGTGCGCAGCCATGTGAAACAGGTTTTTGACAAGATGCATATCACCAGCAGATCGGAATTGTCGCACCGGATATTGACGGGTCCGCTCGGGTGGTTGACGCGGCAGCAACCAACAGCACCTTCGCTCTTGCAGGATCGTCAGTTGTCCTGACCCTGATGACACCTCTGACAATCATTCTGTTCCTTGCCATTCCACTGGTGCATGCCTTGCTGCTGGCACCTCGCCAGACCGCAGAACTCTATCTGTTTAACGGCGGTAAAACCGGTTTTGCGCCGACGCTCGGCTCTGCCATCGCGGGCAATATCGGGATCGGGACATTTGTGCCGCTGTATCTTTTTGCCTCCGAAGCGCCACTGATCGCCTATGCCCTGTCGCTGACCTATGCAGCGGGTCTGTTGCTCTGCGCATGGCTTGCACCACGGATCCACCGGGAAACCCGGCAGGCGGGACATTACGGGTTGATCGACTATCTGCGCGAACGGCACGGCATTTCCAATCGCCTGCTCATCTGGCTCCCGTTCGGCATTGTGTTCGGTTTGCGGTCACTTGTGCAGATACTGGCGTTGAGCCTGATCCTGCAAATGGTGCTGGACCTGTCAGCCGCCGCCGCGATGGTCCTGGCTGTAGCTTCGGTCGCGGGATATGCCGTTTGCGGCGGATATCAGGCTGCGACGCAGACGGATATGGTTCAGGCCCTTATCCTCGTGGCCGGCATTGCGCTGATCGCTGGTGTTCTGATCTTCAATCCGGGCGAAGGGCGCGTCGATGCACCATCGGCCCTGTCGACCGGATCTTATGGCATTGTCTTTCTTGTTGCTGTCCTATTGCTGTTTCCGTTCTCGACTGTCTTGAGCGTGGACAACTGGCAGCGTATCGCCACAGCCGACAGCGCCAAAAACGCACGGCTGGCCTATGTGCTGGCGGCCATCATTTGCGGGCTTGTCAACCTGACGATTGCTTATCTGGGACATTACAACATCCAACCGGCGGATGCTGCACCTGTGACCGTCATGCGGGGTTTGCGCGATGCAATGCCGTCCGGCTGGGGCTGGTTGAGCGATGCCGTTCTGCTGGTGGCGGTGATGTCGTCCATCGACACATTCACCATGCCTGTCATTGGCGGGTTGGTCGGAAAGACAAAAGACCTGCGCAGAGCCCGCCTTGCCACGCTGTGCTATTTCCTGTCGCTCGGCGTTCTGGCGCTGGTGATGGGTGACTTGCTGTTGAATGTGATCGCGGCGTTTTCATCGCTGGTCGTATTTCTGCCTGCGGTCTTCGGGGCCTTGTTCCTGCGGGATCGCGCACCAAAGGCCGTTTTGTGGTCAACGGGCCTGGGGGTCGGCCTGACGCTTTTCCTGACACCCGTCGTGCCGTCACTGGCCGCATTGTCCGGTTTCGGGCTGAGCTTGGCGATTTACCTCGCCTTGCGCGGTCAAAGCGGGAAGGGGCACTAGCCCGCAGGATCGGCAGTTTTCCAGATAGGGTCGTTCCGCCCTCTGGTCGTGACAAGCTGTGCGCTTGCCGTTCATGCCGGCGCAGGGTCAGATGATCGCGTGGCGCACACGCGATGACACCCATTCACTAACCACGACGGTGCCAAGGATCAACAGAAGGATCACGCTGATCTGGCTCCAGGCCAGCGTGTTGAGCGAGGCTTCGAGTTTCAGCCCAAGGCCACCGGCACCGACCAGCCCCAGAATGGCGCTTTCGCGGATGTTGATGTCCCAGCGGAACACGGTGATCCCCCAGAACGTCGGCAGCACCTGCGGCACGATCCCGTAGCTGAGCACCTGCGCGCCGCTTGCACCCGTGGCGGTGATCGCCTCGATCTGCTTGGCATCGGTTTCCTCGATCGCCTCATAAAGCAGCTTGCCGATGAACCCGATGGACCGCAGCGCGATGGCGATGATCCCTGCCAAAAGGCCGGGACCGATGATCGCCACCAGCAAAAGCGCCCAGATCAGCGCGTTGATCGACCGCGAGGCCACGATGATGAACAGCGCGATAGGGCGCAGGACCAGCAAGGACGGCGAGGTGTTGCGCGCCGCCAGAAACGCCACCGGCACGGCCATGATGACCCCGCCCAAGGTGCCTAGCGTGGCAATGTTTATCGTATCCCACAAGGGACCCATCAGCTCGCCCAAGTAGCCCCAGCGCGGCGGCAGCATCCGGCCCCCGATATCGGCGGCCTGCTTGGGCGCGTCCCACACGAAAACCCACATCGTATTGGCCGTCATGACCTGCCAGCAATAGACGAACAGTGCCACCAGCGCGAACCAGCCCCCCCAGAGCATCAGCCGCGCGCGCGGGGTGCGATAGGTCCAGACTTGGGAATGATGCGTCAAATCGGTCATTGCAGAAACTTTCGCAGATAGCTGGAGCTGTATTCTGCCACCATCACGATCCCGATGATGATGAGCAGGATGGCGCCAGCGCTGTCGTATTCATAGCGGCTGATCGCGGTATTCAGCGTCGCCCCGATCCCGCCCGCGCCGACAATGCCGATCACGGCGGATTCGCGGAAATTGATATCAAGCCGGTAAAGCGACAGCCCGATCAGGCGCGGCATGACCTGCGGCTGCACGGCATAGTTCACGACCTGCCACCAAGATGCGCCTGTGGCGCGGATCGCTTCGGCCTGCGCTTCCTCGATCTCCTCGATATCGTCGGCCAGCAGTTTGGCGATGAACCCGATGGTGGCGAAGGACAGCGTCAGGAACCCTGCAAAAGGGCCGAACCCGAACATCGCCACCAGAAAGATCGCGATGATGATTTCCTGAAGCGCGCGGCTGACCGCGATGATCGACCGGCAGATGCGGTAGATCCAGACGGGCGCGATATTGCGTGCCGCCCCGATTCCGATGGGCACCGAGATGGCGACACCGACCACGGTTGATGTCAGCGTCATCGTCAGGCTTTCAATCAATCCGTTGGAGATATCGCGCCAGCGGCTGGTAAAATCGGGTTGCAGAAACCCCATGACAAACCGCTGCCCGCGTTCCAGCCCTTCATAGACACGGGTCCAGTTGACCTCGACCGTGCCAAGCGCCAGCACCAGATAGACGACGATACCGATCTGTAAAGCGACCCGCCAGCGGCGGTCGCGGATGATCTGCGGCGGGCGCTTCCAGCGCGTGGGGTAGGTCGCGCTCATTGCACCAGCGCCGCAATACGCTCGCGTGCGTCGGCTTCGGCGGCGGATTGTTCTTCGTCGCCCTTGCGCATCGCGTTCCAGTCTTCCTCGCCATAGATCGTGGTCAGCGCGTCCTGTGTTAACAGGTCGGGCGGGCCGTCGAACACGACGCGACCCGCGCGCAAGCCCACGATGCGCTGCATGAACTGCTGCGCCAAAGGCACGTCATGGATGTTGACGATGGCAGGCAGGCCGCGTTCGGCGCAAATTTCGATCAAAAGGCGCATGATCTGGCGCGATGTCTTGGGGTCAAGGCTGGCGGTCGGTTCATCGACCAGCAGCAATTCGGGGTCCTGCGCCAGCGCGCGCGCGATGCCGACACGCTGCCGCTGTCCGCCCGACAAAGCATCGGCGCGTTTGTCGGCATGTTGCAACAGCCCGACACGGTCCAGCAGCGCATAGGCACGGGCGATATCCTCGGCCGGAAAGCGGCGCAGATAGCTGCGCCAGAACGGCACATAGCCCAACCTCCCCGACAGGACGTTTTCCATCACGGTCAGCCGTTCGACCAAGGCATATTCCTGAAAGATCATCCCGATCCGGCGGCGTTGCTGGCGCAACTCGCGCTTGCCAAGACCTACAAGGTTCACGTCGTTCAGCAGCACCTTGCCGCCTGTCGGTTCGACCAGCCGGTTGATGCAGCGGATCAGCGTGGATTTACCCGCACCCGACGGTCCGATCAGCCCCATGATCTGCCCTTTGGGCACGGTCAGGGACACGTCGGACAGGGCGGTATCGCCAGTCTTGTAGGTCTTGGAAAGCGATTGGAGGATCAGCATCGGGATATCCTGAAAAAGGAAACGCGGGCGATAACTACCGCCCGCGTTTGCAAGTCGAAAAGGCGTTATTCGCAGGTGTATTGGGTGTTCATCGCCGCATCGATCTGGCGGATGACGGCCCAGTTTTCCTGGAAAGTGATCGGGATGAACTGGGCTTCGCCAGAGGCGCTGAATTCCGCTTCCATGCTGGTGCCGGTCCAGTCGAAGCTGAAGAACGCTTCTTTCACGGCTTCCTGCAGATCGGGGTGCAGGTTGTAGACCGTGCCATAACCCGTCGTCGGGAAAGTGTCCGAGGTATAGATGATCTCGAACTGGTCTGCCTGAACGACATCGCGGGCTTCCATGCGGATCCGGACAGAGTTGGCGATGGCGGCGGCGTCATAATCGCGGTTCGCCACGCCAAGGATCGAATTGTCATGCGCGCCCGAGAATGCGGTCGAGAAGTCGGTGCCCGCGACCAGACCGAATTCTGCTTCGAGCAGCGCGGATGGGGCCTTGAAGCCGGAATTCGATGTTTCCGATGTGAAGGCCAGCGTGCGACCGGCCAGATCGGCGATCTCGGTGATGCCGCTGTCGGGGTAGGTGATGATTTCCATCTCGTAGCCGAACGACCCGTCGGCGGCCGCCATCATGGCGAAAGGACGGAAACCGGCGCAGGCGACAGCCAAGGGGTTCGACCCTGTGTTGAAGCCCGCGACATGCAGACGGCCTGCGCGCATCGCTTCGATCTGGGCGGCGTTGGACTGGACGGGGAAGAACTGCACATTCTTGCCGGTCACTTCGGCCATGTGGTCAAGGAAGGGCTGCCAGACTTCGGCATAGACGGCAGGGTCTTCGACGGGCGTATAGGCAAAGACCAGCGTTGCGGGGTCAAGCCACTGGCTTTCATCGGTCGGAATGTCAGCGATCAGGTCGCCGTCGTTGTCGACAAAGCGGTCAGCGAGGGCGAATTCGGCAAAGCTTGGCGTGGCAAGCACAACGGTCATCGCTGTAAGTGTCGCAGTCAGTTTCATGGCAGGGATCCTTTGCATCGGCAGGGTGATGCCGCCGTCACTGACCGCGCAAAGCAACGTCCAAGTAAAATCAGGATGATGTTTTTGTAAAAAATCCGCGCTGCCGTCCGGCGCGATGCGGCGGGTGACTGGACGATAAGCGATTGGATTTCCAATAAAACAAGGACTTTTCACGGCGCTTGGTTGAAGCTTGGCGATGGATGCGTTAGGTGCAGCCCCTTATCTGCGTGACCCACAGTCAAGCAGAGCCAGAAAAGAAAGGACCGATATGACCGACATAGCTGCGCCCGGCCAAGAGCCGCCGGACATCGAAGCGATCCCCGAACCCGAAGGTGACACTGAAATTATCGAGACCGATTATGACATCGGTCAGGATAATTTCAGTGGTGCTGTCGCGCTGGAACTGGACCTGCACAAGATCGTGTTTTCCGTCTCGGCCATCGCGATCATGCTTTTCACCTTCCTCACGCTGGCCTTCCAGAACGAGGCCGAACCCCTGTTCATCGGCCTGCGCGACTGGCTGACAGGCAACCTTGACTGGTTTTTCCTCAGCGCGGGCAACATCTTTGTGCTGGTCTGTCTGGGGCTGGTCGTCTCGCCTTTGGGCAAGGTGCGCCTTGGCGGGCCGGATGCAACACCCGATTACGGCTATGTCGGCTGGTTTTCGATGCTGTTTGCCGCAGGCATGGGCATCGGGCTGATGTTCTTTGGCGTCTCCGAACCGATGGGCCATTTCGATGCGGCCTTGGGCGGGATCGTTGTGGGCGAAGACGGGCTGCGCACCGATTGGGCGCCGCTGGGCGGTGCCGAAGGCAATGTCGAGGACGCGCGCCGTCTGGGCATGGCGGCCACGATCTTTCACTGGGGTCTGCACCCTTGGGCGATCTATGCGGTCGTCGCCCTGGCGCTGGCGCTGTTCAGCTACAACAAGGGTCTGCCACTGACGCTGCGGTCCTGCTTTTACCCGATCTTCGGTGAACGGGTCTGGGGCTGGCCGGGTCATATCATCGACATTCTGGCGGTGCTGGCCACGGTGTTCGGTCTGGCCACATCACTGGGGATCGGCGCGCAGCAAGCCTCTGCGGGGCTGAATTTCCTGTTCGGCTTCGGCACCGGCAATTCGATGCTGATCCTGCTCATTATCGTGATCACGCTGATCGCCATCGGGTCGATCATTCGCGGCCTCGATGGCGGGGTGAAGGTGCTGTCCGAGGTCAACATGGGCCTTGCGATCCTGCTGTTGCTGTTCATCATCATCGCCGGACCAACGGTCGCGATCCTGACAGGGTTTTTCGACAATCTGCTGGCTTACGGGCAATACCTGCCTGCGCTGTCGATGCCTTTCGGGCGCGAGGATGCGAACTTTTCCCAAGGCTGGACCGCGTTCTATTGGGCGTGGTGGATCAGTTGGTCACCTTTCGTGGGCATGTTCATCGCCCGCGTCAGCCGTGGCCGGACAGTGCGTGAATTCCTGATCGGCGTGCTGATCGTGCCGACGCTGCTGTCGGTGCTGTGGATGACTGCGCTGGGCGGCACGGCCATCGGGCAGGTCGTGAATGACGGCTATACCGCAGTGCAGGATGCAGCACTTGAACTGAAACTGTTTGAGATGCTGACCCAATTGCCGCTGACGGCGATCACATCTTTTGTCGGGATCATCTTGGTCGTGGTGTTCTTCATCACCTCGTCGGATTCCGGCAGCCTTGTGATCGACACGATCGCAGCGGGTGGCAAGACCAACGCGCCGGTGATCCAGCGCGTGTTCTGGGCGAGCTTCGAAGGCGCGGTGGCTGTCGCATTGCTGCTGGGAGGTGGCTTGGCGGCCTTGCAGGCGATGGCGGTGTCGGCGGGTCTGCCGTTTACCATCGTGCTGCTGGCGGCCTGTTATGCCGTTGTGCGCGGGTTGATGAACGAACCGCGCTGACGGGGCGTTGCCCATAGCAAGATCCCAAAAGGGGCCGGAGCCGATCCGGCCCTTTTCTTTTGCCGTAGCGGCGCATTTGCGGTCTGCCACGGCGTGCCCCATATAAGCCTTCTCAGCCAGCGGTTGCGGCCGCCTGCGGCCTGATGTGAAAGTTGCCCCATGACTACAGCCCAAATCCTGATCATCGCCATTCTGACAGCCACGATGGCGATGTTCCTCTGGGGCCGGTTCAGGCACGATGTCACGGCGCTTGCCTCTCTTATGGCCTGTGTGGTTGCGGGGCTGGTGCCAGCCGATGCGGCCTTTGCGGGGTTCGGGCATCCTGCAGTCATCACCGTGGCCTGCGTGCTGATCCTGAGCCAGGGTCTGCAAACCACCGGTGCGGTCGACTGGCTGGCGCGGACGGTCCTGCCGCGCGCGGCGGGGCGCACGGCCAGCCTTGCGGCGCTGATGGGGCTGGGCGCCTTGCTGTCCGGATTCATGAACAACGTGGGCGCGATGGCGCTGCTGATGCCGGTCGCGGTGCAACTGTCCGGCAGGCTGGATATGACGCCGGGACAAGTGCTGATGCCGCTGGCCTTTGCGACGATCCTTGGCGGGATGACCACGCTGATCGGCACGCCGCCCAACCTGATCGTATCCGGTTTCCGCGCCGAGGCGGGGCTGGGCCAGTTCGCGATGTTCGACTTTGCCCCTGTGGGTGTGGCCGTGGCGCTTTGTGGTATTGCATTCATCGTCCTAATCGGCTGGCGGTTGGTGCCAAAGCGCAAATCGGTGGCGGACGGTGATTTCGCGACGGGTGCCTATATGACAGAGGTCCGCGTGCCAGACGACAGCAAGGCGGTCGGCCTGACCCTGCGCGCCTTTGAAAGCGAGATCGCGGATAGCGATGCGCAGGTGATCGCCATGGTCCGCAGCGATGTGCGGATCACCGCGCCGCATGGTGCAAGGCGCATCCGCGCAGGCGATATTCTGGTTATGGAAGCCGAAGTCGACGCGCTGTCGGAAACGCTGTCGGTGTTCGGGATCACGCTGGAAGAACAAAAGGCTTCATCCGCCGACGCGGACAAGACCGACAAGACCGATGACGAAAGCGCCAAGTCCAAACGCGACACCGATATCGTTCTGCGCGAACTGGCCGTGTTGCCGGCGTCCAGCATTGTCGGGCGGTCCGCGCGCGACCTGCGGCTGCGCACGCGCTACGGCTTGAACCTGCTTGCCGTGGCCCGCGAAGGGCATCCGCCGCGCGCGCGGCTACGCACGCTCAAGCTTAAATCAGGCGATCTTCTGATGATGCAAGGCCCCGCCGAGGCGCTGTCGGATTTCGCGAGCGAGACCGGATGTGTGCCGCTTGGCGCACGCGAATTGCGCATCCCCGACAAGCGCATGGCGCTGATCGCGGGGGCGATCATGCTGATTTCGGTCGCGGTGGTCACCTTTGGACTGTTGCCTGCGGCGGCGGCTTTCACCTTGGGCGTGATCGCCACGATGGTGTTCCGCACGGTGCCGCCGCGCAATATCTATACCGCGATCGACTGGCCCGTAATCGTGCTTTTGGGCGCGCTGATCCCCGTAGCCGGGGCATTGCAGACGACGGGGGCGGCAGAAGTTCTGGCGCAGTTCCTTGTCGGCACTGTTGCGCAGGGTAATGCGGTCGCGGCGCTGGCCGTGGTGCTGGTCACCACGATGTTTCTGTCGGACGTGATGAACAATGCAGCGACGGCCGCTGTCCTATGCCCCATCGCCATCGGGATCGCGGCGACCTTGGGCGTGAACCCCGACAGTTTCCTGATGGCGGTAGCCATTGGCGCGTCCTGCGCGTTCCTGACACCTATTGGGCACCAGAACAACACCCTGATCCTTGGCCCCGGCGGGTTCGGGTTCGGCGATTACTGGCGCCTTGGTCTCCCGCTCGAGGTGATGGTGGTCGCGGTCAGCCTGCCGTTGTTGCTGGTGGTGTGGCCTCTGTAACATCCGACAACAGCCGTTCAGGCGCGATCCCCCGCTTTTCGGCGCTGGCGCGCACCGCCTGCTGCAACCTGTCACTGCGTTTAAGTAAGCGGCGGAACCGTTCCTCGTCCAGCACCAGCAGTGTCGAGGGCGCGATTGCCCGTACCAAGGCGCGGCGCGGTTTTTGCATCAGGATCGCCATCTGGCCGAACATTTCCCCCGGACCAAGCCGCCATGTCTGGCCTGCGACCTGCAATTCGACAGCGCCTGATGCGATAAAGAACACCCGCTTGGCGGCATTGTCCTTGCGGATCAGGATGTCGTCGGCATTGGCGTAACGGGTCTGGAACGCGCGGCTCAGCTGGCGCAGGGTGGCATCGTCAAGATCGGCGAACAAAGGCAACTGCCGGACAAGGTCGGACCTTTGCGGCGCGATATCAAGCGGCGGGCGCGTTTCCGCCGCCGCCCGCCGCTGCGTAAGGTCCTGCGCCAGCGTGGTATAGACCTCGGCGCCGATCAGCCCGTCATCGCGCATCGCGGCATATTCGCGTTCTTCCAACCGCAAGGCCGTGCGCCGGATAAAACGGCGTTCGAGTTCTTCGGCGTAACCGGGATATTGCAGGCGCAGCCCTTCGAGCGCGGTTTCCACCAGCTCGATCCGTCGGGCCAGCAGTTCCTGCAACAGATCGGCGACACGGCGGCCGTGGATGCGGCGGATGCGCCCGTCGATGAACACGTCCAGATCGCGCAGGATCAGCCGTTGCGACAGCAGGTATTCGAACCTGTCGGCTGTCATCCGCGCTAGCGGCATCGAAAACTTCAGCCGGTTGTGCAGGAACACCGCCGCGCGGAACGCCCGCCCATAGGTGACGGACCGTTTCGCCGCGCGCTGATAGCCGCTGCGCCCGCCTTGGCGCGCGCTTTCAATCAGGCGTTCGGCATCGGCCAGCACCTGTTCGGCCATCCGTGCCGAGATCGTCCGGTCGCGCACGCGGTCAAGGATCGTGTCGCGTTCATGCCCTGCCAGCGCGATCAGCCCCAGCGTGATGCGGTCACGGTCCAGCAGGTCGGCGCTTTCCTCGGCCTGTTTGACGGCCTCGTCCAACCTCTCGCCGAAACGCTTTGCCTCGGACCGGACAATCTCGCGCGAGAGATCGTAGTTTTCGGTTGTGCGCGCCACATCCTCGCGCACGGTCTGGAGAGCGACGGCCACCACCTGCCGTGACAGCGCGTCGTCGATGGGCGACAGCCGGTCAAGGCCCAGCTTGGCGATCACCCAGCGCAGGCTCGACCCCTGCACGATCAGCGTGAACAGCGTGAAACCCGTGGCAAGGATACCGACCACGCGCTTGACCTCCAGCGGCACGCGCGCGCTTTCGGTGACGGCCAGCGCCAGCGCAAGCGTGACTGCCCCGCGCAACCCGCCCCACAGGATCGCGACGCGATATGGCCGGTCCACCGCAGGCGAGAGACGCAGCAAGGTCAACAGCGGCAACAGGCCGAACAGGATCACGACGCGCGCGGCAATGGCCGCAACGATCACTACGGCGATCAGGGCAAAATCACTTGGTCGGGCCTCTTCCAGCAGGCGCGGGATGAACAGCGCCGCCAGCACAAAGATCAGCGCCCCCGCCCAATGTGCCAGCAACCCCCACACTTCGCGCAGGTTGGCCCATGATTGCGGGGGCAGGCGGCTGGGTCCTGTCAGATTCAGCGTTAATCCAGCGACCACAACCGCGATCACGCCTGACGCACCGATCATCTGTTCGGCACCAATATAGGCCAGATAGGGCAGGGCGACGGACACCGAGATCTGCGCCAGTTCGAACCGCGCAAACAGCGACATCAGCCAGACTGCGACACGGGCCGCCAACCAGCCCGCTACAGCACCGCCGAAGATCAGCACCGGAAACCGCGTCAGCGCGTCACCAAGGTTTGGGTCGGGCACGCCCAGCATCACAAAACCCATGAACAGCCCAAACAGCGCGATGGCGGCGGCATCGTTCAGCAGGCTTTCGCCTTCGATGATCCTGCCCAGCCGCTGCGGCGCGGAAATCGACCGGAAATTCGACACGACAGCGGACGGGTCGGTCGTGGACACGATGGCCCCCACCAGCAGGCAGGCCGCAAGCGGCAAGGCGCTGACGAAGGACAAGGCGTAACCGACGCTGAGCGTGGCGACGACGACTGCCACCACCGCCAGCACCAGAATCGGCACCCAGTCGTCCAGCATCCGCCGCAGGTTCATGCCCAAGGTCGCCTGAAACAGCAGGGTCGGCAGGAACACGTAAAGGAACACGTTGGACCGGATCGGCAAGCCAAGGATCGCCTCGGCCATCGGGTTCAGCGCATTGGTCAGGTCCGTGCGCAAGAAGAACAGCGCCGCCGTGGCGATGGCCACGCCCAACAGCGCAAGGATCACCGTGAACGGCACGCGCAGCCGGTCGGCCAGCGGCTCTGCCACGCCGATCAGCAGAAACAGTGACGCGATCACTGTTGTGATGAGAATGATGTCCATGATCTTGAAATATCACACAGATCAGGAAACGCATGGGCAAACTTGGCTGATCGGCGGGATCGACGCGGTTTTGCGCCTTGCTTGGGCGGTTTATTTGTAGACTGCTCGCCTGTCACCAAACTGGCGCACGCGCTTGCGCCACGCGCGATAGCTGCCGGGGGCCAGTTCGCGCCGCATAAGTGCTTTGACTTGATCCGGCGACAGGCCGTGCAGCGCGCGGATTTGCGCAAAACTTGTGTGATCGCTTAGCGCCATTTCGATGATCTCGCTGATCGTGGCTTGGTCAGGATCGTCCGGTTTACCGGTCATGCGAACCGCGCCAGCACGACGCCCGCCAGCGCGATATGGGCCAGCGTGATCGCGACGCTGAAACCGTGGAGCGCCTTGAACCGGCCTTTGGCACCCGTATCCGTGGCGGTGTTGATCGCGGGCATCAGGATCTGCCGTGCCGGCACCGTGGTCACCGCGATCAGGGCAAGCAGCGCCGCGCCGACCGGATCATGCAATGCTAGCAAGGCCGCAGCCACACCTGCCGATCCGATGACGAACAGATAGAAATGCGGAAAGGCTTGCCTGAGGGCGGCACTGGCGACCGGTCCGGGCAAAGCGGAAAACAGGAACGCCGCAAACCCGAATGAGTAAAGCACCATGCCGCCGAACAGCAGTGCAGTGACAAGGATGGCAAGGGTCAGGGTCATGCAGGCTCCGGTTTGCGGGCATGGCCCATGTAAAGGATCGCCGTCAGCGGTAAGGGGCCAAAGGTCAGGTCAAGCCGTCGGTTTACTCCACGCGGCCCAAGTCCGGTGAAACGCGCAGGCACCAGCCCCGCCGTCACCATCGCCTTGCGCAATTCGGCGGGCTTGATGAACATGGCGGGGTCATGCGTGCCGCGCGGCAACAGGCGCAATATATCCTCGGCCACGGTGATCGTGGCCAGCCGCGCCAGCGGGTTGCGGTTGATCGTGTCGAACAGGAACAGCCCGCCGGGGCGCAGCACGCGCGCGACCTCGAACATCACCTTTTGCAGATCGGTGACATGTTCCAGCACATCGACGCAGACCACCGCATCGAAACTGGCGGCGTCATAGGGCAGCGCCTCGCCCATGCCGACATCATAGGCGATGTCTAATCCTTCCGATCTCGCATGCTGGCGCGCGGCGGTGATGGCCTCGGCGGCGGGGTCGATCCCGGTGACCTGCGCGCCGCGCTTGGCCAGCGCCTCGGCCATGAACCCGCCAGCGCAGCCCAGATCAAGCACATCCTTGCCCTGCCAGTCGATCACTTTATCAAAATGCTTTAACCGTCCGGGCACAAGGTTCTTCAGCGTCCTGACCCAGCGGATGTCATCGGACCACCATTTGTCGGCATAGGTGTCATAGATGGTCAGGTCATTGCGCATGGGGTTTGTCCTTTTTCAATCGTGGCAGTGCATAAGGCACCTGCGCGCGGTAACGGGCGAAATCTGCACCATACCGGCGGGCAAAGCGCCGTTCCTTCATCCGCGGGGCCAGCAGGCAATAGGCGGTGTAGCTGACCGCCAGCGCCAGTTGATCCGGCGTCCAGACCGGCACGGTCCACAGCGTCAGAGCGAAAGCCACGTAGATCGGCTGGCGGATCAGCGCGAACAATCCCCGCGTGGGCATGTCGGGAAACACCGGCCTGATCCGCGCGAGAAGCGACATCCAGCCCAACGCGCCCGACTGCACCTCGGCGCCCGCATCAAAACTTGCCTTCATCAGCAAAAGCCAGCTTGCGGCATAGGCGGTGGTGATGGCCCAGAAAGCAATGCCTTCGGCCCGCCACCAGATGACGCCGGACGGTGTCCAGAGCGTGAACAAGGCCAGCAATTGCACCGAAGCGATGATCGCATAGGTCGTTGTCGCCAGCGTCGCGCCATGCGGTCCGGGGATCAGCCGCGCGAGCCATTTGCTGCCGCGCGCCGACAGAAAGAACGAATGCGCCAGCGGGAATTGCGCGATCAGCGCGGCATTGGCGAGTGCCGCCCAAGGCCATGGCACGGCGCCGAAACTCTCGCTCAGGCCAAAGAACATCGCCGCAATCATCGCCAGCACGGCGGCGGCAAAGGTCGCGTGGCAGATCACGCCCAGCACCAGCGCCAGCGCGATCCGCCCCGCCCCTGCGGGCGGGTGCAAAGCCGCGCTGATCAAGGCGATCAGCCGTGCGATGCGCGGATCAGCCAGCATCGCGCGCCAGCAGATCATCGGCAATCGCGGTGCCACTGGTCCATGCATCCTCGACCTTCGGCCCAAGGCACCAGTCACCGCCCAGATAAAGCGTGCCGGTATCGTCGCGCAGGAAAGGCGCGCCCAAGGCCTGCGTCACCTGCCCATAGCGCCACCGGTGCGCGGCGGCATAGCGGACCTGCGCAAGCGTCGCGCCCAGCCGGTCCAGCAGCAACGGCAGCATCAGGTCCGCAATAGCGTCCTTCTCCAGTTCCAGATGCGTTTCGCTGAACGCGGTGCTGGCTTGCGCCACCCAAGCCACCGGCCCTTGCGGGCGGTCAGGCTTGGTGCTGTCCTGCGCGATCCATGCAAGATCGGCGTCCGGGTCCCGTTTGGTGATGAAAGGCGCTGGCCCGTCGATCGCCGCCATCAGCGTCAGGTTGGGCGCATAGGCAACATCCGTCAGCCGCGCGACCAGCGGATGATCCGCCCCGATGATCCCGGCCACCTGCGGGGTTGGGACGGTGCAGATCACCTGCGATGCGGGCAGCACCTCATCCCCCAGATGCACCCGCCAGCCTTTGTCCTCACGCGACAGCCCGGTGACGAGCGCCTCTTGCCGCACGCTCAGCCCTGCGCCGATCCCCTTGGCCAGCGCCGACATGCCGGGTGTGCCGACATGCCCCGTCTGCCATGCGCCAACATGGCCGCTTGCCGCGAGTTCGCCCAGCACGGCCGCAAAACCCGCACCCTTGGCGCTGACATATTGCGCGCCATGGTCGAAATGCAGGCCCATGGCCCGTCGCGTCGCCACACGCCCGCCGATGCCGCGCCCTTTGTCGAGCACGACAACACCCAGCCCCGCATCCGCCAGCTTGCGCGCCGCGGTCAGGCCCGCGATGCCCGCTCCGATGACAATGATGGTCATACCGGCACCAGATTGGCCAGAACGCGGGGGATCTGCTGGCGCACCTTGAAGAAACCGGCAGTCGCTGACGGCCATATGGCTGCATCCCAGTCGCGCCGCCATTCGGCCAGCGTGACGCCATTGGCTTGCAGATAGGGTTTGGCCTCTTGCAGCCAGTCATAGGTCGGGCCACGTGTCACGTATGGCGTGACGATCTGCGCCACCCCTGCCGCTGCCGCCCATTTCGCAAGCGCGTCGGGATGATCGGCGCGCAGCGGAACGGCGGTCATGCCCGCGCGGGCGGCGGTGTCGGCCAGCGCCCCCGCCTCGAACTGCATCACCGCATCGGCCACTGGCAAAGGGGATCGCAGATGGCTGGCGGCCAGTGTCGCGCAGGTGCGGATATCGAGGTCGGCCAGATCGAAATCCGCAATCCCGCAATCCTCCTCGGTGATAAGCAGCGCGGTCGGCACGCCCGACTTCGGGGCTATGATATCGCGCAGGGGCAGGACAGAGGGCAGGCCGTCCGGTTCCGTCGCTTCCAGCCCTTGCGTGACATCGGCCAGATCGCTTGCGCGCGGTGTGAACCGCCCGTTGGTGAAGGTCGCGATATTGTCGGCCCGCGCTGGATAGGGCTTGCCGCGCGTGTGCAGCCCCGCCACCCAGCGCCAGCCCAGCGTGTTGGACGCGGCATCGCCATCCAGCAGGTGCCGGTAAAAGAAATCCGCCCCCAACCGCCACGGCAGCCCCAGCGTAAAGATCCAGATCGAGGCGAACCACATCCGCGCGTGATTATGCAGATAGCCTGTCTCGACCAGCTCAGTGGCCCAGGCATCGAAACAGGCCAATCCCGTCTGCCCGTCCATCGCCCTTTCCAAATCGCGCCGCAGCTTTCGGTCGCGGTCGAGCGCGGCCAGATCACCCTGCAGCCCCTGCACATAGCTGTCCCAGACCTGCGGGCGGCGTTCCAGCCAGCCTTTGAAATAGCTGCGCCAGATCACTTCTTCGACGAACTTTTCGGCCTTGTCCGCACCATGCGCGGCAATGGCGGCCTCGACCACCTCTTGTTCGGTCACCAGACGGCGGCGGATATAGGGCGACAGCTGTGACACCGCCTTATGCGCCCCCGCCCCGTGGTCGTAGTTGCGACCGTTGGCATAGCGCTTGCCCATCGCGGGCACAAAGGCGGTCATCGCGGCAAGCCCTGCGGCGCGGGTGGGGGTAAACTCGATCATCTTGGAAACGTCCTGCTCTGTCACCCCTATGGTGTGGCGCAGGCGGGCAAATTCAATGCGTCCGGTAATTTTCCAGAAGCGCGCGCAGATTGACCCGTGCGCGCAGCTTGGTCGCCAGCAGATACATGCCGCCGATCTTGCGGTGCAAAAACAGCGTCTCGGCGGGTGGCACATGCATCAGGTCGCGGTCGTTGCCGATGACCATGCCCATATCGCGCAGGCGTTCCAGCAGGTCCGTCGTGCCGAAATCGAACGGCGCATCCTGCCGGAGCGGGACCATCGCGGTGTCGAACATCCGCTGGATCAGGTCCTGATGCGGCGGCGGTGTGGCTGTGCCGAAATAGCCGATGTCCAGCATCGCCTGCCTGATCGCCCCGCTGTCGTCATCCAGCCCCGCATTCATCAGGTTGCGGAACGTGGCCTGTTGCGCGGGATTGATGCTGCGCACTGCCCCGAAATCCAGCAGCACGATCCGGCCCGTCGCGCGGTCCACGCGGTAATTGGCTAAATTGGGGTCGGTCTGCATCGCGCCAAAGGTGAAGAGTTCGCGCAACACCAGATCGATCAGATCGCGCGCCGCACGGTCGCGCACGTCCTGCGGCGCATCCACCAGCACATCGACCGGATCAGCCTCGAGATAGGTCATCGCCAGCACCGCGTCGGTGCTGAAATCGTCCTGCACCTGCGGGACCATGAACGCGTCTGACCCCGCCAGCAGATCACCGAAACGGCGCAGATGCGCGGCCTCGGCGCTGTAATCGGCCTCTTCGTGCAACTGCGCTTTCGCGGCGGCCAGCAGCGGGGCAATATCCATGCCGCGCGGCAATAGCCCCGGCAGGCGCATCAGCCCGGCGATATTGTCCACATCGCTGTCGATGCTGGCGCGCACACCCGGATACTGCACCTTGATCGCCAGATCGCGGCCATCATGCGTGGTGGCGCGATGCACCTGCCCGATGGACGCGGCGGCGAAAGGGCGCACCTCAAACGAGGCAAAGCGCTTGCGCCAGCCTTCACCCCATTGTGCGTTCAGCGTGTCTTGGAGCTGTTTGGGCGGCATGTGGCGCGCATCGTCGCGCAGGCGCGCAAGGATCGCGGTCAGTTCCGGCGACAGTACGATGCCGGTGTCCATCGACAGCATCTGCCCCATCTTCAGCGCGGCCCCGCGCATCTGTGCCAGCCCGTCGGTCAGCCGCAGCGCATTGGACGGCGTCAGCAACAGGTCCGCCATGCCGGGGCGTCGCCCTGTTGCAAGTTGCCGCAAGCCACCCGCCGCAACGCCGCCTGCGATCCCTGCGGCGATCCCGCCCATGCGGAATAGACGGCTTGTTCGGCCGGTCGGCACGGGTGTGCCGCGCGCTCTGTCATCGGGTTGGGTCACTGGGCACCTGTGGTCTGCATCACCTGCTAAGTGGCGCGGCGCGCGGCTTCGTAAAGGGCGGCGGTCAGATCGGCACGCGCTGCGGCCTGTGCCGCAGCGTCGGTCAGGCGCAGGACGTAGGACGGATGCCATGTCACCAGCACAGGCCCGTTGTGCAGGCCTTGTTCGATCTTGCCCTGGCGGTCCGCCAAGGGTGCGGCATTGCCGGTCAGCGCATAGGCGGCAGTGGCCCCCAGCGCCACGGTCAGTTGCGGCTGCACGAACCCCAGTTCCAGCCCCAGCCACCAGCGGCAATGGTCGATTTCTGCGCGGTCAGGCGACTGGTGGATACGCCGCTTGCCGCGCGGGGTGAATTTGAAATGCTTGACCGCATTGGTCAGCCACGTGTCGGCGGGGACAATCTGCGCCTCGGCCATCGCTTGCCCCAAGACCTGTCCCGCGGGGCCGACAAAGGGCTTGCCTTCCAGATCCTCGCGGTCGCCAGGCTGTTCGCCCACGATCATCAGCGCGGCATCCGGCGCGCCCGCGCCCCAGACCGTCTGCGTCGCCTTTTCGCACAATCCGCAACGGCGGCAGTGCAAGGCGGCGTCGCGCGCCTGATCCAGGCTGTCGGGCAAGTCCACCGCCTGCGGCATCGCGGCCCGATACCGCGTGGAAATCGCCGCCGCACCGGGGCGGGCGGGGGTGCTGCCTGCCTCGCGCATCCGCTGCACGCGGGCTTCGGCGTCTTTCAGCATGGCGGGGATCAGTTGCGTTTCGGGCAGGTTCTTCCAATACTTCTTGGGCATTTCCGACCGCATCGCATCGAGCTTGATCCGCGCGGGGTTGAAGATATTGGCGAAATAGGTGGCCCAGAGGGTTTCCGAGGCATCATCAGGCAGATCGGGGCGGGCGGCGGCAGGGCCAAAGCGCAGCTTGCCGTCTTCGAAATGCGCGGTCAGCTCCGGCGTGGCAATCATCCAGTCCATATCGGCAAAGCGTTTGGCAAAGAACGGCACACCGGGTTCCAGCGTGTGATGCTCGGGTTCAAACCAAGCCGCGAAACGGCGGCGGGCGCTGTCGGTGGGCAATTCGCGGAATCGAACGAAGGCATGCATCTTGTGAATGTCGCGGCGGACGTTCTTGGCCAGTAGTTGCAATCGCCGGCCCAAAGGATCGGCGGCGGACAAAGGATCACCCTCGCGCCGGTCGATCCGCCAGAGCGCCTGATACAGCAGCGCCGCACGGTCGGGCGATTTATGCCAGATCGCGGATTTGGCGATGTCGAAGAAGACAGCGGGCACCTTCGCCTGATGCGGGCCTATCTCGTCGGGCAGGGGGCTGGCGGCGAACAACCCGCCACCCCCCGTCCAGTCGATTAGATCGGGTGCGATCCGGTGCGAAATGGCGATCCGCGCCGCCGCACGCCATGCGTCCAGCGTGCCAAGATCGGGCAGCGTGACGGCGTAGGTCAAATCAGCTGCAACTGCTGGGGCGGCGGCGCGAAACGCGCGCGCAAGTTCACGCTGTCGGTCATCGCGGCAGGCGTCCAGCCGGGCATGGTGACGAACGCCTTGGCCTTTTTCATCAGCGCACCCATGCGCACCAGATCCTCGTACCGCAGGGCACCATTGCGCCGTGCCGCGATGATCCGGTCCACGATCCGCGTCCCGAAACCGGGGACCCGCAGCAGCATGTCGCGACTGGCGCTATTCACGTTCACCGGAAACTGGTCGCGGTGCTGCAGCGCCCAAGCCAATTTCGGATCAAGCTCCAGATCCAGATGCCCCGCCTTGGTGCCTGTCGCGATCTCCTCGGCCGAAAAGCCGTAGAACCGCAGCAGCCAATCCGCCTGATAAAGCCTGTGTTCGCGCACCAAAGGCGGCTGGACCAGCGGCAGTGCGGCGGAGGCATCGGGGATCGGGGAGAAGGCGGAATAATAGACCCGCCGCAGTTTATAGCCCGAATAAAGCCGCGTCGCGCTGTTCAGGATCGTCACGTCATCGGTGCCATCCGCGCCGACGATCATCTGCGTGCTTTGGCCTGCGGGCGCAAAACGCGGCGGGCGTTTGCCGGTGTGGGATTTGTCCTTGGCGGCTTCCCCTTCCAGCCGCACCTGCGCCATGCTGGCGCGGATCGTCTCGGGGCGCTTTTCGGGGGCGAATTTGCGCAAGGATGCATCCTGCGGCAGTTCCACATTGATCGACAATCGGTCTGCGTAAAGCCCCGCCTCTTTGATCAATTCTGGTGCTGCATCGGGGATGGTTTTCAGGTGGATATAGCCGCGAAACCCGTGATCCACCCGCAGGCTTTTCGCGATCCGCGCCATGTCGCCCATGGTCTGGTCGGGCGATTTGATGATGCCGGAAGATAAAAACAACCCTTCGATGTAATTGCGCCGGTAGAATTCCAGCGTCAGGGTCACGACCTCTTCGACCGAGAACCTTGCGCGTTCCACGTTCGAGGACACGCGGTTGATGCAATAGGCGCAGTCGAAAATGCAGAAGTTGGTCATCAGGATCTTGAGCAGCGAGATGCATCGCCCGTCCGGTGTATAGGCATGGCAGATGCCCGCCCCGCCGGATGACCCAAGGCCGCCCTTCTTCGAATCCCGCCGCTCTCCCCCCGACGAGGCGCAGGAGGCGTCGTATTTCGCGGCGTCCGACAGAATCGCGAGCTTGTCTTGCAAGGTCATTTTTACCATGACCCCACATTAATGTTCTGCATTTGTTCGTCAATGGCGGGCGGCTGCGAGGGGCAATCCGCCGCAGTCAGATTTGCACGGATGGATGCGCCTTGCCCCAGATTTTCGGCACATCACGGGCGAGGGTCGCACGTTCAGCCCGTTCCAAGGATGCCAGTGCCGCCGCCGCATCCCCTTGATATTTCGCCCAGATCCGCCGCGCGGACCGTGGGCTCCACGGCAGGCGTGCGGTGGCAAGCCATTGCCGCAAGGGGGGCGGCAGGGCATCGAAATCGCGCATCGGGTCAGGGCGCGGTTTCCCGCGCAGGGTGGTCTGCAGGTTCCG
This sequence comes from Yoonia sp. 72, assembly GCF_034652275.1. NCBI lineage: Bacteria > Pseudomonadati > Pseudomonadota > Alphaproteobacteria > Rhodobacterales > Paracoccaceae > Yoonia > Yoonia sp. 72. The sequence goes on from NZ_JAXIWG010000003.1 coordinate 144,010, forward strand.
CCGCATCATGCCGCCTGCCGTTTGCCCCATTGCGGAAACGGATCGGCCAGCCCTGTCCACGCGTCGGGCGTGAAATCCTGCGCCGGGATCAATGCTGCGTCGAGCATGGCGCGGATTGCGGCCTCATCCATCCCCGCGCCGATGAACACCAGTTCCTGCCGCCGGTCACCCCAAGGTTCCGCCCATTTACCCGCAACCTCGGCCAGCATGTCGGGGTGTGTGGGCCAGCGGTCGCGCGGCACCGACACCCACAAACCGCCCAAGGGCGTGACGGAAGACACCGCCCCCGCAAGGCTGTATTCCGCCACCCAGTTGGGCCGCGTCGCCAGCCAGAAATGGCCCTTGGCGCGGATCACGCCGGGCAGATCGCCGGTCAGGACGACATGGACCTTTGCCGGATCGAACGGCGCGCGGGCGCGGTAGACAAAGGACGAAATGCCGTATTCCTCGGTTTCGGGTGTGTGATGGGCAAAGCCGTAAAGCTCCTTGGCCCAGAACGGATGTTCATGCGCGCGGTCGAAATCAAAGAGGCCCGTGTTAAAGATCGCATCAGGATCAACGCGGGACTGGTCCGTCTCGATCAGCTTTGCATCAGGGTTCAGCGCGCGGATGATCTTGCGCGCGGCATCGACCTTGTCGGGGCCTGCGTCAGTTGTCTTGTTCAGGATCACGACATCGGCGAATTCCATCTGCTCGGTCAGCAGGTTGACCAGCGTGCGGTTATCCTCGTCCCCCAGACTTTCGCCGCGATCGGCCAGAAAATCATGGCTGGCAAAATCATTGAGCAGGTTGATCGCGTCCACCACCGTCACCATCGTATCGAGACGGGCGACATCGGACAGGCTGTCACCATCCTCGTCCCTGAAATCAAAGGTCGCGGCGACGGGCAGGGGCTCGGCAATGCCGGTGGATTCGATCAGCAGGTAATCGAACCGTCCTTCGGCGGACAGGCGTCGCACCTCTTGCAGCAGGTCGTCGCGCAGGGTGCAGCAGATGCAGCCGTTCGTCATTTCGACCAGCTTTTCCTCGGACCGCGACAGTTCCGCACCTTCGCGGATCAGATCGGCGTCGATGTTCACCTCGGACATGTCATTGACGATCACCGCGACGCGGCGGCCCTCGCGGTTGTTCAGGACATGGTTGAGCAGGGTGGTTTTTCCCGCACCCAGAAACCCCGACAAAACCGTGACGGGCAAGCGTGTGTCTGCCATGCTCTTCTCCTCTATGTAATGTTATAACATAACTAAAGGAGTCGCGCAGGCCTTGCAAGACCTAGGGCGCAGTGCCGCGCGTCATCCGCAAGGACCGGCCTGCGGTCATCGGCGGGGACGATCCGAAATGGCCGTCGAGTATCCGCACCATCCGGCGATAGGCCGCACGGTGCCGGTTGCGCAGGGTGACGCCTGCAAAGACCGGCTGGGTGATGACCGGCGCATCCGTCACCAGATGGCACTGGCCTGCCGCGATCAGCGCCTGTGCAGACGGAGCTAGCACATAGGCACTGCCCGCCAGCGATGTGACCAGATCGACCATCGCCGCGTTCTGCCCGATGGACAGCGACACATTCGTCAGGTCGGGTAGCAAGGCCGCATGGCTTTGCGCAAAAGCGGGGGCATAATTGGCAAGAATATAGCTGTCGGCGCGCACCTCGGTCAGGCGGGACGCGTGGGTCGAGACCATCAGATAAGGCACCTCGCCCAAGGTCTGGAAGTAAAGATCGGGGTGGATTTTGGGGGTGTAAAGCACCGCCACATCCTGCGCGCCTGTCACCAGATCGGCGCACATCTGCGCGGAATAATCGGCCTCGAAGAAAAACACCGTATCAGGCAGGGCGGCGCGAAACTGCCCGATCAGCGCGCTGATCGCCATGCCGACAAGGTCGTGTTGCAACCCGATCCGCATCGTGACCCCCGCGATCCCACTGTCGCGCGTGGCGTTCAGCGCGGTGATCCAGCTATGCCGCAAGCTGCGGGCATGGGGTTCGAACCGCAGCCCTTCGGTGGTCAGCGCCGTGCCTGCGCGCGAGCGGGAGAACAGCGGGCGGCCAATCGCCTTTTCCAGCGCCTTGATCCGGCCCGAGATCGTGGATTGCGTCACCCCCAGCCGTTCGGCTGTCTGGTTGAAGCTGCGCGTTTCGCACAGATCAAGGAAGGTTTCGATCAATTCGATTTGCATGGAAATCACTCTGCCCTGATCGGTGATCCCGATCAATAACAACCGGAATGCCTGATTGCCAGATGTCCGGTTTGGGCGCAGGATCGTCGCAAATCCGCCCTGTGGAGAGCCCCATGTCCGACACGATCCAACTGAAATCCCGCAGCGGCGGCCGCGCCGCGCGGGTTGCCTTGCGTTCTGCACCCTTGGCCGAGGATAAGCGCCCCGTGCGCGCGGGCATGCCCGGTGGCCGGCTCAAAGTGCTGACCGATGCCGAGGTGCTGCGCATCCATCACGCGGCCCTTGATGCGCTGGAACAGATCGGCCTGTCCCAAGCCCCGCAATCGGGGATCGAGATCATGACCCGCGCTGGTGCGATCCTTGGCGATGACGGGCGCCTGCGGTTTCCGCGTGCCTTGGTCGAGGATATGCTCGCCAAGGCGGCGCGCGATATCACCCTGTTCGGGCGCGATCCGAAATACGACCTGCATCTGTCCGGCACCAACGTGCATTTCGGTACGGCGGGGGCGGCGGTGCATATCGTGGACCTTGCGACCAACACCTATCGCGACAGCACGGCGCAGGACCTGTTCGATGCGGCACGGATCACGCATCACCTTGAAAATGTGCATTTCTTCCAGCGGGCGATGGTCTGCCGAGATGTTCTCGACAATCTCGAAATGGACCTGAACACGATCTATGCCTGCTGTTCGGGCACGACAAAGCACGTGGGCACATCGTTCAGCGACCCGTCGCATGTGGCCCCCGGTTTCGACATGATCCACCGGATCGCAGGGGGCGAGGCGGCATGGCGCGCGCGGCCCTTCATTTCCAATTCCAACTGCTTTGTCGTCCCGCCCATGAAATTCGCCGAGGAAAGCTGCATGGCGATGGAAAGCTGCATCCGTGGCGGTATGCCCGTGCTGCTGCTATCGGCAGGGCAGGCGGGGGCGACGGCACCGGCACCCATCGCGCTCGCCATCGTGCAGGCGGTGGCGGAATGTCTGGCAGGCGTCGTCTATGTCAACGCGATGGCACCGGGGCATCCGGCGATTTTCGGCACTTGGCCGTTTGTGTCGGACCTGCGCACGGGGGCGATGTCGGGCGGATCGGCCGAACAGGCGCTGCTGACGGCGGGTTGCGCGCAGATGCATCATTTCTACGGCCTGCCGGGGGGGGCTGCGGCAGGGATCTCCGACAGCAAGCTGCCCGACATGCAGGCCGGTTGGGAACAGGGGATCACCAATGTCCTTGCGGGCCTGTCGGGGCTGAACATGGTTTACGAGGCGGTGGGGATGCATGCGTCGCTGCTGGGGTTCTGTCTGGAATCGCTGGTGCTGGGCGATGACATTCTGGGGCAGGTCATGCGTTGCGTGCGCGGGATCGACGTGACCGAGGACAGCACGTCCATCGAGGCGATGAAGGCCGTCTGCCTTGACGGCGCGGGCCATTACCTAGGGTCCGACCAGACGCTGCAACTGATGCAGACGGAGTACATCTATCCGGTGCTTGGCAACCGCATGAGCCCAAAGGAATGGGTCGAGGCCGACCGGCCCATGCTGCTCGACAAGGCGATTTCGCGCAAGAACAGCATTCTGGCCAAGGCGGGGCGGCAGATCGACCCTGATGTCGACGCCGCAATCCGTGCGGATTATCGCATTTATTTCAATTAAGGGGCCAGCGATGCATTACGGCTATATCGGGCTGGGTAATCTGGGCGGGCATTGTGCCGCGAGTTTGCGGCGTGCGGGGATGGAGCTGACTGTGACCGACCTGAACCGGTCCGCGGGCGATGCGGTCTGCGCAGCCGGTGCGCAGTGGGCCGACACGCCAGAGGCGGTCGCTGCATCGGTCGATCATGTCATCACCTGCCTGCCATCGCCCGCCGTCACGGCACAGGTGCTGGCGCGTATCCTGCCCGTGATGAAACCCGGTGCGCATTGGATCGAAATGTCCACGCTGGGCCGCGACGATGTGCTGGCCTTTGCCGATCAGGCTGCGGCAGCGGGCGTGCGGATGATGGAACTGCCTGTCACCGGCGGCGTGCATCTGGCGGCCCAAGGCCAGATCACCATGCTGGCGGGGGGTGACAAGGACATGTTCGACCTGCACCTGCCCGCGCTGCAGGCCATCGGCAATCAGGTGTTCCATATGGGGCCGCTTGGGTCTGCGTCGATCATCAAGGTCATCACCAATATGCTGGCCTTTATCCATCTGAAAGCCTGCGGTGAGGCGCTGATGTTGGCCAAACGCGGGGGTCTTGACCTTGGGCAGGCGTGGCATGCGATCAAGGCGTCTTCGGGCAATTCCTTCGTGCATGAAACCGAAGGTGCGCTGGTGCTGAACGGGTCCTATGACATCGCGTTCAATATCGATCTGGCATTGAAGGATCTGGGATTTGCGCTGGATTTCGGGCGCGAATTCGGCGTTCCGCTGGATCTGGCGGGGGCGACCGAACAGACCTATGTCGCGGCGCGCGCGGCCTATGGCGGGGGCGCGCAATCGCCGATGATCGTGAAGCTGCTTGAGGATCTGTTGCAGACCGACCTGCGCGCTGAGGGCTTTCCAGCGCGGCTCTAGCGCTATTTTGTTATCATGCGCCACGATGCCAGAACGGCGCTGATCGCGGGAGGGTCATAGGCGAAAACGCTGGCCTCGTCGCCAGCAACGGCGATGGCAGCGGCCCGTCCGTCACCCAACGCATTGTCAAGACAGACCAGAAGCGGGTTGTCCTGCCGTGGAAAGATTGCCTTTTGCCGTTTGCGGAACGGGCCGAACTGGTCATGCCAGATCGGGTCAAGCTGTGCTGTATCGCCCTGTGTCGCGGTGATCGTGCCGTCCTGCGCCTGAATGAAGGCCGTGATCGTGGCGGCATTGACGGCCAGAAAGCGCGACATTTTCGACTGCGGGGCACCCACCTGCGCCACCTCCCAAAGACCGGCCAGCGCGGTTGCGGGCACACCCGCCTCGGACGGGTTGCCAAGGGGTTCGGCGGGTTTGGCCTGCACCGTCACCTGTTTGGCATCCTTGCACAGGTCCGCCAGCAGGGTGCCGACTGCCTTGGTCGTGGCGATGTCGTCCTGCGACAGAACCTTGCCCGTGACCGCTTGGGTCGATTGCGGGACACCGGCGATGTCGATGACCCCGCGCAGGCGGCGGCCCGCCACGGCCATGCGCAACACGACGCCGTCGATGTCGAACACCAGCGCGCGTTCCAGCACCGCGGTGTCGATTTCGTCAATGATCGCCGCGATCGGCCCTGGCACCCCCGCCAGCGAAATCACACGGGCGCTGCCGACAAAGCTGCTGCTGTCATCGGCCAGTGCCATAAGTTTCGTGACAAGCGCGCTCTGGTCACTCACGGTGCGAGGTCCTCATTTGGGGGATGTCATGCGCCATTGCTGATCTCGTGCAGGCAGGCGCGCGCATCTTTCAGGAAACTGTCGACTGCCACCTCATGGCTGCACACGCAGCACAGCGCGTCATGCGGTTCACGCGCATCGCGAATGTAAATCCGCAACTGGTCGCGGGTCGCAACAAAAGCTGTCATCGCCGCAGCATCGCCGATTGTACGCGTCCCGTCGGTGCCGAAGGCCAGCGCCGCTTCGCTGCATAGCGAATCGAGGCCTTCGCGGCGGAAGGTTGTGTTCGAATTCGTGATCAGGACCATATTGGTCGACAGATCCGCAAAGGCCAGCGTTTCGCAACCCGGATATCTGTCGTGCAATCTGTCCAGCGCGTCAGCGACCATTGGTCCTGCCCATTGTTTCTGCCAAGCCTGTGACTAAGGCAAATTCATGGCAGGGGGAAGTCCTGCCGTGCCGCCATCACGAGGATGCACGCACCGGCCCGTCGCTGTCATCCTCTGGCTCTTGGTCCTGACGGACGCGTTGCACACGGCGTGGCATGATCGTTGCGCGCACAGGCTCTGGGATCGGTGTGCCATTGGCGATGTTATAAAGGGGCTGGTCGGTGCGTGCCGCGATCTTGGTCAGCTTTTCGATCATGTCGATCAGATGGGTCACGAAAGGCCCTGCGCCGCTGGCGTCCCATTTTTCGTAATCATCGCCCGCCTGCAAGGCTTGCAGCAGCGAGATCGGGAAGGTCGCGGCGAATTGCCCGTCGGTCTCGCGGCGCACGCGCTGGAACACGCGGCGGCGATCCTTGTCGGTGATCAGCTTGTCATAGCGGGTGATCAGCAGAATGGAAAAATCCCTGACCGCGTCGGGCATCATGTTCCATACGGCCGCTTCGGATTGGCGCCAGGCCTGCGTCGCGTGGGTACACCAGATGACGGCGTCCACCTCTGGCAACATGCGTTCCCAGACCTCTGACGACATGTTCGGGTCCGAAATCCCGGGAAAGTCGATCAGGTCGCAAAGTTCAAGGATATCGCATTCCATGAACAGGCGGATCACATGGGTTTCCGCCACCGGAATGGATTCGAGCCGTTCCAGCGCCACAGGCTCTGTCGCGCCGTCGACCGTCACGCGGTAGGGCGCGGTTGTACCATAGGACATCCAGACGGGTGCCAGCCGTGTCGCTGTCACCTTTTCGGGCAAAGGCCGTGCGCCGAGCAGCAGATTGGACAGCGTGCTTTTGCCGGCGCTGAATTCCCCCATCAGCGCGATGCGGGGCTTGCGCGATCCAATGGATGCGACGGGTGCGTCGGTCATCATTCAGTTCCTTGCGGTGCGGCGCGGGTCTGGAAGGTCAGTTCTTCGATGATGTAATCGAACAGTTCTTCGCGTTCCTGCTGCGCCGTGATGCCAAAGATGTTTTTCAGATCGTCGATATGCACGGTGGATTTTTCGCTGATGTCCGTCAGCAAGCCGCGCTGTTCGTCAAGAAATTCGCGCAATTCGCGTTCGGCCATGGCGCGGATATCCATTGCCTGCCGATCCTTGAGTTCTTCGACAATGGGGGCTGTTTCGGCCTCGATCAGGTCGTAGAACCCGCTGGCGAAAGCACGGTATCCCTTGCGGCGTTTCCACCAGCCTTTCCACCACGACGTCTGCAGGTCCAGCGCGATCGTCTGGCCCAAAGTGACGGGGGCGGGAATTTCGGGCGCCGCCGGCGGTGTGATCTTGAAGTTCTCGACCGCGACGCCAAAGGCCGCCCGATAGGTTTCGGCCAGATCTTCCGAGGCCGCTGCAAAGACCTGATCGCAGGTCGCGGTCACATTGCGCCGCATCACCTGATAGCTGGTCCGCAGCAGCATCCGCAGCCCGTCGGGGCTGTATTGCCAGACCTCTTCTTCGCCCCTGCTTTCCAGATGTTGCAGCAGCGATTCCAGCGCGCGATCAAGAAAGCGTTTGTGCGATTGATCGACCCGCGACCCGAATTGCTGGAACACGATATCAAGGCGATCATTCAGCAGCTTGATGTTGGTTTCGGCGATCCGGTCCAGATGCTGGACAAGCTGGGCATGCGGCATGACTTCGACGGTGTCACCGTCCAGACGCATCGACACGATGGATGACGACGCGCGCACGCCGCCCACAAGGTTCAGCGCGCGTTTGCGGCACGCGGTCAGGATTTCGGCGCCCGGCCCTTCGGTGATGCGTTCGGACACGGCGCGGAACAGTTCGGGGACACCCGACAGGTGCCAGACCAGTTCCTTGGTTTCCATGCCCGCGGTTTCCGCGCTGAGCGAGGCTTCGGCCCAGTTGAACATCGCCTCGGCACTGTCGGCCACGATCGCATCGAGGTTTTCCGCAAGCGCGATATTCGCCCAATAGGCGCTGCCGAAAATCAGTTTCGGATTTTCGGGGCCGTTGTTGTCGAGCAGCGTTTGCAGGATGCTGTCGCGGATTTCGGGAACCTGTGCAGCGGGGTTGGCCAGTTCGTCAATCCGGTTCACGAAAATCACGACTTCGCGGGATTTCACGTTGGAAATCAGGCGGATCAATCCCATGTCCATGGAGCTGAGCGCCTGATGCGCCGACAGGACCACCACGCAGATGCGGCTGTCGCGCAAGGCGTTGATGGTGATCTGTTCGCGCATCATGAAGGTGTCGTTCACACCGGGTGTGTCACGCAGGCAGAGCGGCATCGGGATCGCCTTGGCGTCCAGATAGAGATCGGCGGATTTGGTGATATCGGCGAAACGGCCCTGCTGGTCGGGTTCGTCCAGATCGTCGAAATCGTCGCCCATACAGACATAGCGCTGCACAAGTTCGTCGTTCAGGTCAGCGTAATTGTGTTTCTGACCCAGCAAAAGCTCGAATTTGCGGCCAAGCCGGCGCTTGGTCTTGTCGCGCATTTCGGCAATTTGAAGGCGGATTTTCTCCATCTCCTCGTCGGCACCGGCGCGGGCGGACAATTCACCGATTCGCCCGCCGTTTTCGATAAGATGGTCCCATTCGTCCTTGTTGAAGAACTGGAAAGTCGCCGTTGGCGCGTCCTCTGGCAAAGGCGCGTTCAGATGCAGCGAGGTCACGACAGAGGTCCACGGGTTCACGTCGGCGGGCAATAAATCAGGGCGCCCGACCATGGCGTTGACCAGTGACGTCTTGCCGGATTTGATCTGGCCAATCATCGTGATGCTGGGTTCAAAGGCGCGTAACTGCTTGATAAGCTTTACAGATTTCTTTTCTGCATCCTGGCCGCCCAGCTTGACGACATCTTTCAATGTCGCTTCGAGATCGGCGATCTCTTCATGAAACAGGTCAAGCTTTTCCAGACCCAGGCTCATGAACGGGTGATGTGCTGCCGGGACCTTGTATCCGTCCACTTTTGCCAGCTCTTCCATCTTCATTCGTATCTGTCCTCAACACTGCGGTCGTCGCACCAATAGCAGGAGTTCGCCCCAGCGCCAAATCATGAGACTACACAAGATTTATTGCTGTAATGGAAACAAAATCACGCGGCTTTAGTATGACGGCATTTGGGCGATTTGTTCAACCGCCCGCCCGGTTTATGCTGCAAGGTCTGCCTGCAACTCGCGTTTCACCTGCAACAAAAGGCTGACAGCCTCAATTGCGGCACTGTCGCGTTTTTCCATCTGCATCAGCTGCACAAGGTCGGCCGCGTCGAACACGGTGTCACGCGCCCGTTGCAGCACAGGGTCGTGATCGTCGCCATGATCGTTAAGATGGTCGCACAACCATTGCAACTGGGCAACAGTCTGGGCCATGACCTTGGCGGGCGCGCTGCCGTCGCCTGATCTGGCCAGCGTCAGCAAGGCGCCGCTTTGCTTGGTGATATGGTCAAGCGCGACGCGGTAGGCCTCTGCGCTGGTGGGGTGCAGTGCAGGTGTCAAGGCGGCTGCCGGTGCAGGCTCCACCGGCCGAGAGACAGCATCTTTCACACGTTGCAGGATCACCTTTTCGTCGGGCAAGTCTGGCATCGGGGATGCTGGCGGTTCCGCTTTTGCCGGTTCGGCTGGTGTCGCCGCGGGAGATTGTTGGTCTGCAATCGCCTCGGGATGCTGGGCCAGCAGCACGTCGGCCATGTCTACCGCAGACTGCTTGCCAAGTTCGACCTGTTTCAGCACCGCGGCGATCAAGGCCATGCCCCCGCTTTCGCGCATCTGTTTTTTGTCCACAGTGCCGTCGATGTTGCGGGCCGCGACGGCATCCTTGGTTGCAATCGCAAGGATCTGGTTGAATTCGTCGCGCGCGACCGCGTTGGCATCGGCCAGAACACCATCGAGCGTTCCGTTCGCGCGCAAAAGGTCGGCCTTGGTGATCATCAGAAAGCCGTGATCCTTGATCAGGTCGGGCATTTGCGCCCAGATACCCTGTTCTTCGGCGTCAAACGACTGGCTACACCACAGCACGACATCTGTCCGCTTGGCCGCCCATTGGCTGGCACGGTGGATCGAGCCAGCATCGTTAGGCGATACGACTTCCAGCACTGAAATCTTGCCAAGGGCTGGCAAGGGCAGGCGCATCTCGATGAACACAGGGACAAGGTCCACGACATCGCGCAGGTCGTCACTGTCGATCTGTGTCTTGGTCCCGTCTGCCAGCGTGCAGATGATGCAGGGGGTATCGCCATGCGTGAGTTCAAGCGACGGCAATTTCGCGCCTTTGGGCGCCACATCCGTCCCGACCAGAAGGTTCAGCAAAAGGGACTTGCCCGCGCCAGAACGCCCCAAAAGCCCGATGCGAACGGGCTTTTCGATCCGTTCCATCAGGTTTTCGGCACGTATCTGTGCCGGTTCGGGCAAACGGCCCGACGCAATTGCCCGCGCCAGATTTTGCTGGACGCGGGCGGAAAGTGATTGATTCGACATTAACTGCCTCCGGCCGCGATCTTAGCTGCCGGTGCTGCCTCATCAACCTCCTCTTTGCCGTGGCCATCGCTGGCGGTGACATGTTTGACGGGCTTGACCTCTTTCACGACCGGCTTGACCTCGCGCCGGTCGTTGGACAGATCCGCGCGGGCGGCAGTTGTTGCAGCCACATCGTCGATCTCAACGACGCGCGTCGTCGTGTTCGTATGCGCATCCACATGGCCCACGGGCTTTGGACGCACAGCGCGGATCACGGGTTTGTTGTGATTGAGCTTGATTACCGAAAAGGTGCAATTGTCCTGATCGGGATCGGCCAGGGCCTCGATGGCTTCCAGAAGGTAGCCTGCGATCTCGGCCGCTTTCTTGCGCCGGTATTTCTGCAAGATCCGCTGGATTTGCGCGTCTTCGAGATATTGCAGCCCGTCACTGGAGACCAGAACGATATCGCCCACTTCGAGCTTGAACGGTGTCTTGGGGCAATCGGATTTGGCCACACGGTCGCCCAGAATGACCGAGGTCAGGCAGTTGCGGTCCGGATGGTTCTTGCCCGCAATCGGATCAAGAAGCCCCGATTTGACCATGAAATCGATCTGGGGGGCCATTGAATGGTCTTCGTTCAGCTGCTGCAATTTGCCATTGCGGAAATGATAAAGCGGCGAATCCCCGATCGACATCCAGAACATCCGGTTTTCGACCAGCACGAGCGACACCAGCGTCGCGCCCATGCCCCGCGTTTCGGGGTTCTGGGCGACATGCTGGCGGACGACATCATTGGCGTTCACGGCGGCAGCGGTCAGGTATTGCGGAATCTCGCCTTCAAAATCGGAAAAGTTCGCGCTTTGGAATTTCAGTTCGCTGAACACTTCGGTGACGACGATCTTGCTGGCGACATCGCCGGCGGCATGGCCGCCCATGCCATCGGCAAGCACCACGACACCGCTGTCCGCGCCGAACGGAAAATCAGTGACGATGGCGTCTTCCTGATAATCGCGGCCGCCCTGGCAGATCGCTGAAGCTACGTCAAAGCGCGGTTCAGGCGATCGCCACATCTTCGTCCTCCCCGGTTGCGCCGTCGGACCAGTTGAAAGACTTGTCGCACAGCGCCACGAAACGCAGCACGGTTTCGCCGATGCGGATCACGTCGCCTGTCGTCAGCGTCTCGTTGCTGATCACGGGCTTGTCGTTCAGGCGTACAATGTTGGACTTGCCGCCATGGCCAAGCAGGAATTCCTTGCCGTCGGTGTCATAGACGATCGCGGCATGGTTGGTGCGTGAAATCGCGTTGTCGCCGAAATCAAGCTGGACAGCCTGATCCTCGCCGCGACCGATGGAGTTCATGCCAGCCATCAGCGCAAAGCTTTCTCCGCGCCCGGGGCCGTCAGCGACGACGATCCAGCCCACCGGAAACTTGGCGCGTTGTGTGGACACGACCTTGGGGGCGTCGTTGAAAAGGTCGACAACATCACCGTCGGATTTCTCGAAGCCGATCAGGCGCGTCTTGGTCCGGCGCGACCGTGCGGACGAGCGCGCCGCTGCGGCAGAGGCCAGCGCGGGGGACGGTGTCGGCAGGACGGGTGCCGTGTCAGGCAGTGCGGTCGATCCGTCGTCGCCTTCCATGTCCCAGATATTCACGGCAGGCGCGCTGGGAGCTTCTGCTTCCTTTGCGACTGGCGCCGGAGGCTCGACAGGCCGTGTTTTGGCGTTGATGTTCGTCAGCATCGCGTTCACGTCGGCGGGCAGATCACCCCCGCGCTGTCGCGGCGCCGCGTCGTCGGCGATGGAACCGATGGTGTCACGATAAGAGTCTTCGAGCTTGTCCGACGCGCGGGGTGGCATGTCATCTGCCCCCGACTGCTTTCTGCCAATGAGATCACGAATGAACTTCATGTTTTCAACCTTTCAAATTACGCGCACACGCCCATTCCGTGGGAAAGACGTTCGCGCCTACTCTCCTGCACCTTCAAAGGTGACTGATGCCACCCACATGCTGCCGTCGCGTTGCACCGCAAACATGAAACGGTCGGTGCCGTTGTCGATTTCGCGGTTGAGGATCGTCAGAATACTGTCACGGTCCGTCAGGGTTTCGGCTGTCGGAATGTAGGATGTGACGATGTCACCCTCCTGCAGGCCGCTGCCCAGATCAGACGGGACGGCTGTTACCATGGTGCGCCAGGATGCATCGGCAAAGCTTGTCTCGAAGGCGACACCGTTGGGCAGGGCGACCGTCTGCACGACGGGCACGCTCAGCTGCCGCTCGATCCGTTCACCCGATGTCGGGTTCAGCGTGCCAAAAGTCACATCCACGGCGGTCGTGTTCGCAGATGTATCACTGACCCCGCGCAGCGCATCGGGTATGTCGCTGATCGCGGCAATCTCGACGCCGTTCACGTCGGTGACCACCAATCCGGGCTGCGCCCAGGCCGGTGCGCCGGGTGTGACGGATGCAATGATATTCGAACCGTCACCGGCACCAACAAACGGCACATCGACCGTCCAGTTGGCCATAACCGTAGATGCGGACACTTCGTTGCCGGGCACGATCGCGGCGATATCCACGACCGGGCCGGTGCCCACATCCGCCACCAGGTCGGGCGTCGCGGGCAGCGTCATCGCGGCAACATCGGATTCAGCGGCGGGGCGAAGGTCTGACGTCTCGGGCAATTGGGCCGTGACTTCTGGTTCTTGGGCCGTCTGGGGCATTTCGGCTGGCAAAGGCAACGGATCGATCACGGCAGCTTCTTCTGCCGGCTCGGGCGTCACTGCCGGCTCTGGCGTTTCGGTCACCACAGCGGCAAGCGCGTCTTCGACCGCGGTCGCGTCGGGTGCCAGCGGTGTGATTTCGGCTGCCGCGAAATCAAGCGTCGGTGCCTCTGCGGTCTGGTCGGTCACGGTCTGCGTCTCGGTGACAGGCTCTTGGGCCACCGTCGTATCGGCCACTGTCGGCAATTCGGTCTGCGGCTGTGCAGGTTCAGCCACACTGGTCGCGATGCTTGGCGCATCTGCGGTCACAGGTGCCGTGACAGGGTCGGTGCCCGATCCGCTCATGAAGATGCCCGCACCTACAAGTAGCGCGACAACCGCAGCAGACCCCAAAAGCAACGGCATTTTCGATTTTGGCTGGCTTGCCGTTGTCTGAACCGCTTCCTTTTTGGGTGTTGCGATCTTCAAAGGCGTCACGTTGCCCTGCGCACCGTCCATCATATCAAGCCATGCCTTGGCCGATTGCAGGCGGTCCTTGGGCAATACCTCGAGCGCCTTGTCCATCGCGGCAAGGAATGGTTCGTCATAGCCCGTGATGCGCCCCACCAGTTTCACATAAGGATCGGGGTCGCCGGATGCGATTGCTGCAAGACGCGCCTGCGAATTCGGCGGCACGTCCTTCGAGATCAGATGATAGAAAGTCGCCGCCAGCGCATAAAGGTCGCTGCTTGGCCCCTGTTCGGACCCGGCGATATAGAATTCCTGCGGTGAATAGCCGTCCTTGACCACGCGCAGCGCTGACAGCACGCGGCTTTGCTTGGTCGCTTCCTCGCGGGCGGCACCGAAATCGATCAGGACGGGGCGCATGTCCGTGCTGATCAGAATGTTGTCGGGCGAAATATCGCGGTGCAGGATGCCCTGCTCGTGGATAAAGCCGACCGCACCCAGAACGTCCTTGAGGATCGCCTTGATTTTGACGGGCGTCAGGTCGTGATTGGGGTCTTCGATCGTGTCGAGAAGATCGCGCCCTTCCACGAAATCAAGCGCCATATAGGCTGTGTCGTTATCCTCAAAGACCTGATGGACCCCCACGATATTGGGGTGGCTGAGCTTGGCAAGGCTGCGGGCCTCTTGCACGAAAAGGCGAACGATGGATTTCAATTCGTTCTGATGCGCCCGCGACCGCGCCTGCACCACATAGCGGCTGCGTCGGCAGAAGGCTCCCGGGAAGCATTCCTTGATCACGATCTTGCGGTCGAGACTGTCCCGCGCAAGGTAGGTGATCCCGAAGCCACCGGCATTCAGGAAGCTTTCGATCGTGTACTGGCCGTGCATCAACTTTGTGCCCGGCTTCAGCTCGTCGACGAAGCTGTCCTTTTCATCTGCGTTGTCTTGCACTAGCGGTTTGGCCATCGTTATTTCCAGCTCTCACACTCAACAGCAGGACGTAATGCGCCCGCCTTTGTTTTTTAGTCTCACTCAAATTAGGCCAAAAAGTGACGCTAACTTGTTGTTTGGTGGTCCTTAATCCCGCTCTTTTGGCGCGATTGTAGGAAGAAAACGAAACAGTGTCCGGCTCGTTTTCAGTTAAAACCCGCGCTTTTTCAGGATGACCTGCGATTTGTGGCCTTTTCAAGCGCGCAGTCGGCTTGCGACGACCATCGCACCCGATGCAACATATTTGTGCATCATTTCAGGTCATGCGCAAACCGGAAACTGAACTTTCACGATTTTTGCCGCCTGATTCTGGTGCAGTCAATGGGTGCGCTGCCTGATTCTGTCCTCGGGCGCACCGCCGTTGTCCCTTGTAGAGCATTCAGCAAAGATGCAGCATCCGGCAAAATTCCGGAGACTGGCATGACAAAGGTATTCATCAACGGCTTTGGCAGGATCGGGCGCACAGTGCTGCGCGCCAATGCTTTGGGTTACGGAACAGGGATCGAGGTTGCCGGCATCAACGATCTGGCGGCCAGTGACCTTTGCGCGCATCTGTTTGCCTATGACAGTGTCTTCGGGCCGTTTCCGGGGCAGGCGGAATTGCAGGGGGATGCCCTTGTCATCAACGGCAAGGCGATTCCGATCCACCGGACCGACGACGTGGCCTCTCTCGATCTGTCGGGTGTCGATGTGATGCTCGAATGCACCGGAAAGGCCGACACCCGCATGATGGCCGAGGCTGGCTTGCGCGCGGGCGCTTCCCGCATCCTGATCTCGGGGCCGTCGGCGGCGGCAGACGTTACAATCGTACTTGGTGCGAATGATGACCGGCTTGCGGATCAGAAGATCGTCTCGAATGCGTCCTGTACGACCAATGCATTGGCACCGCTGGTGCGGTTGCTTGACGACCGCTTCGGGGTTGAAACGGGCTGGATGACGACGATCCATTGTTACACCGGCAGCCAGCCGACGATCGACGCCCCGCGCGATGATTTCCTGCGCAGCCGTGCGGCAGGGCTGTCGATGGTGCCGACGACAACCTCGGCGCAGAAACTGCTGGGCGATGTGCTGCCGCAGATCGCAGGCCGGATCGAGGCGGCGGCGGTGCGTGTGCCTGTCGCCTCTGTGTCCGCCATCGACCTTGCAGTCGTGGTGCGCGACACGCCCGACCGCGCCGCGCTGCATGACCTGTTGCGCGCCCAGACCGGCGTGATCGGCCATACCGAGAAGTTGCTGGTGTCCTCGGACCTGCGCGCGCGGTCTGAAAGCCTGATCGTCGCCTTGCCCGAAACCCGCGTGACCCAAGGCGGGATGCTGCGGGTCTTCGGCTGGTACGACAACGAATGGGGCTTTTCCTGCCGGATGCTGGATATGGCGGCAAGGATGGGGTGAGGCTGTGCAAACCGGCCCAGCCCTGTCATGGATCAGCGCACGGTGCGGGCTCTTTTACTTCGGACTGTGCGGGGCTAGGTAATCAGCGACCAACACAAAGGCTGTCCCATGACTGCAATCGTTTCCGTCAAGAACCTGCGCAAAGCCTATGACGGCGGGTTCGAGGCGCTCAAATCTGTCAATCTGGAGATTGAAGAAGGCGAAATCCTTGCCCTGCTCGGCCCCAATGGTGCGGGCAAGACCACGCTGATTTCCACGATCTGCGGTATCACAACGCCGACCTCGGGGACGGTGACGGTGGGCGGGCATGACACCCAGACCGACTATCGCGCCGCACGCGCCATGATCGGGCTGGTCCCGCAAGAAATCAGTCTGGAACCGTTCGAGACGGTCAGGGCCTCTGTCCAGTTTTCGCGCGGCCTGTTCGGCAAACCCCGCGATGACGGCAAGGTGGACGCGATCCTTGCGCAGTTGTCGCTGGACGATAAGCGCGACAAGAAGATCATCACCCTGTCCGGTGGCATGAAACGCCGTGTGCTGATCGCCAAGGCGCTGGCGCATGAACCGCGCGTGCTGTTTCTGGACGAACCCAGCGCGGGCGTTGATGTCGAACTGCGCAAGGACATGTGGGATGTCGTAGCCCGTCTGAAAGCATCGGGCGTCACGATCATCCTGACCACGCATTATATCGAAGAGGCCGAGGCGATTGCCGATCGTGTCGGCATCATCGCCAAGGGTGAAATCCTGCTGATCCAGGGCAAGGCCGAACTGATGGCGCAGATGGGCAAGAAACAGCTGCGCATTGATCTGGTCGCCGCGACACCCGAGATCCCCGAAGCGCTGGCCAAATACGACCTGCACCGCGCACCCGACGGGCAAAGCCTGACCTATACCTATGACACCAAAGGGCCGCGCACCGGCATCACGACCTTGCTGAACGATCTGCAAAACGCCGGTTTGCAGATGAAGGACTTGCAGACGCAGCAAAGCAGTCTTGAAGACATCTTTGTCGGCCTTGTGAAGGAAGACCAATGAACCTGAATGCAGTCAAGACGATCTATGTGCATGAAATGCGGCGGTTCCAGCGCACGATCATGCAGTCGCTGGTGTCGCCCGTGCTGTCCACCTCGCTCTATTTTGTGGTGTTCGGTGCCGCCATCGGCAGCCGGATCGACCAGGTCGAGGGCGTCAGCTATGGCGCCTTCATCGTGCCGGGGCTGATTATGCTGTCGGTGATGACGCAGGCCACATCCAACGCCAGCTTCGGCATCTATTTCCCGAAATTCACCGGCACGATCTATGAACTGCTGTCGGCCCCTGTCAGCTTTCTGGAAATCGTGGCGGGCTATGTGGGCGCGGCCGCGACCAAGGCGCTCTTTATCGGCATCATCATCCTGCTGACGGCGTTTTTCTTCATCGACATCCAGATCGCGCATCCGTTTGCGATGCTGGCGTTGCTCATACTGACCTGCATCAGCTTTTCGCTCTTGGGGTTCATCATCGGCATCTGGGCGGGGAATTTCGAACAATTGCAGTTGATCCCGCTGTTGGTCATCACGCCCTTGGTGTTTCTGGGCGGGTCGTTCTATTCGATCACGATGCTGCCGCCTGTCTGGCAGACGATCACGCTGTTCAATCCGGTAGTTTACCTGATTTCGGGCTTCCGCTGGTCATTCTTTGGCGTCGCGGATGTCAGCATCGGGGTGTCGCTGCTGGCGATCACGGTGTTCACGGCGGCCTGCCTTGGTTTCATCTGGTGGATTTTCCGCACCGGCTGGCGCATCCGGCAGTGACCTTGCGGGGCGCGAGGATCGGTTTAAGTATGTGGGCATGAAATACATTCCCTTCATCAAGTCCGATCCTTTCGTCGCCGTGATCCGCCTGCAAGGCGCGATCAGCAATTCCGGCCGTGGTCTGGACAACCCCGGTCTTGCGCCGGTTATCGAAAAGGCCTTCAGCAAGGGTAAACCCGCCGCTGTCGCCCTTGAAATCAACTGTCCGGGCGGGTCGCCCGTGCAGTCTTCGCTGATCGCGTCGCGCATCCGGCGGTTGGCGGATGAAAAGAAAATCCCCGTTTTCGCCTTTGTCGAGGATGTGGCGGCCTCCGGCGGGTATTGGCTGGCCTGCGCTGCGGATGAAATTTTCATCGACGCATGTTCGATCACCGGGTCCATTGGCGTCATCAGCGCGGGTTTCGGCGCACACGAGGCGATCGACCGCGTGGGCATCGAACGGCGGGTGCATACGGCGGGCAAATCCAAAAGCCTGCTGGACCCGTTCAAGCCGCAGAACCCCGCCGATGTCAAAAAGCTCAAAGGCTGGCTCGAGGACCTGCACGGCACCTTCATCGCCTATGTGAAATCACGGCGCGGGCCAAAACTGTCCGACGATCCCGACCTGTTCACGGGCGAGGTTTATATCGGCCAGAAAGGCATCGACGCAGGGCTGGTGGATGGTATCGGCCACCTCGCCCCCGTGATGCGGGCGCGTTTTGGCGACAAGGTGAAATTCCGCCGCTACGGGCAGCGCAAGCCGCTGCTGGCGCGGTTCGGCGCGCAGATCGTCGATGACGCCATCGCGGGGGTCGAGGAACGGGCGCACTACGCACGGTTCGGCCTATGATCGTCAAATCGGTCCTGTTGTTTCTGGCCTTCATGGCAGTCCTGGGCATCTTCGGCAAATGGCGGTTCCCGGGGCAGGCAAAACTTGCGGCGGCGAAATGCCCCAAATGTCACCGCTACCGGATCGGCAAAGGGCCCTGCGCCTGTGAAAAGGGGCGGCCATGAAGGCACTGGTGACAGGGGCAGGGGCGCGGCTGGGGCAGGCGATGGCGCTTTACCTTGGGCAGCGCGGCTATGATGTGGCTGTGCATTACGCGGGCTCGCTGGCTGGCGCGCAGGATACTGTCGCGCAACTGCGCGCGATGGGGCGGCAGGCCGTGGCGCTGCAAGCCGATCTTTTGGATGAAGACGCAACCGCCGCCTTGGTCGGGCGCGCGCGGGATGCGCTGGGCGGTCCGCTGACTTGTCTGGTCAACAACGCGTCTATCTTTGAATACGACACGATCCACAGCGCCACCAAGACCAGCTGGGACCGGCACATCGGGTCGAACCTGCGCGCGCCTTTCGTGCTGACCCAAGCGTTTGCCGCGCAAGCCCCCAAGGCGCGGACCGACAGCATGGGCGAACCTGTGGCGCAGGCTTTGGTCGTGAACCTGATCGACCAGCGGGTGCAGAAACTGACGCCCGAATTCATGACCTATACCATCGCCAAGATGGGGCTTTGGGCGATGACGCGCACCACGGCGCAGGCGCTGGCCCCCGATGTGCGGGTCAATGCGATCGGGCCGGGGCCGACCTTGCAAGGGTCGCGCCAATCGGCCGACCACTTTGCCCGCCAGCGCGCGGCGACGGTGCTGGAGCGCGGTGCCAACCCTGACGAGATCTGCGCGGCCTTGGGATATTTCCTTGATGCCCCCGGCGTGACAGGGCAAATGCTGGCCGTGGACGGGGGGCAGCATCTGGCGTGGCAGACCCCCGATGTGCTGGGCGTCGAGTGACGGGTTCCGAAAGTTACGCACTGTCAGCGCCAGCCTTCACGAAACTGTCATAATCCCACGCTTTTTCAAAGCGTTAAGACGCAATTAAGAAATATATTGTGGAAAATCAATGGCCTGCGAATACGCCCATTTTTTAGGCAAAGAGACGAAGTGGGCCTGAAACAAAGGAAAAATCCCGATACCCGCAGTTCGTCCACCGACTTATCCACAGAAACGGTGGATGCCTTTCCTCTTGTTCCTGACGCGTTAGCATTGCAGCGCAGGTAGAATCAAAGAACCCGACGCATGACCGACACCGGACCCCAGACAGCCAGCAGCGGATATGACGTGATCCACGGCTATCTGCGCAGCCTCGATTCCTCGCCCGGGGTGTACCGGATGCTGGATGCGGAAAGCCGTGTTCTCTATGTGGGCAAGGCTCGGAACCTCAAGGCGCGGGTCAGCAATTACGCGCGCCCCGGGAACCATTCGCCACGGATCGCGCGGATGATTTCGGAAACCGCGACGATGATGTTCCTGACGACGCGGACCGAAACCGAAGCCTTGCTGCTGGAACAGAACCTGATCAAGCAGCTCAAGCCGCGCTACAATGTGCTGCTGCGCGACGACAAGAGCTTTCCCAATATCCTTGTCACCAAGGATCACGATTTTCCGATGATCCGCAAACACCGCGGCGCGAAAAGCCAGAAGGGGGATTACTACGGCCCCTTCGCCGGTGCCGGTGCCGTCAACCGCACATTGTCGCAGTTGCAGCGCGTGTTTTTGCTGCGCAATTGCTCGGATAGCGATTTCGAGACCCGCACGCGGCCTTGCCTGCAATACCAGATCAAACGCTGTTCCGGCCCCTGCTGCGGGATGATCAGCAAGGATGACTATGCCTTGTCCGTGAAAGAGGCGGAAAATTTCCTGCAAGGCCGCACCAAGGGGATTCAAGAAGCACTCGCCGCGCAGATGCAGGCCGCGAGCGACGACATGCTATTCGAACGCGCCGCGGCGCTCCGCGACCGGATCAAGGCGCTGACGCAGGTGCAATCGGCGCAAGGCATCAACCCCCAGAATACGGCAGAGGCTGACGTGATCGCGCTGCATACCGATGGCGGGCAGGCCTGCGTGCAGGTGTTCTTCATCCGCGCCAACCAGAACTGGGGCAACCACGATTACTATCCCCGCATCAGCGGTGAAGAGGATATGGCCGAGGTGATGGAAGCTTTCGTCGGCCAGTTCTACGCAGGCCGCGAACCGCCACGGATGCTGATCCTGTCGCATGGCTTGGACAATGACGATCTGATGGCGGCCGCACTTGCCGAAAAGGCGGGTCGCAAGGTCGAGATCGTGATCCCCCAGCGCGGCGAAAAGGCGGAACTGGTGCAGAACGCGCTGCGCAATGCCCGCGAGAGCCTTGCGCGCAAGATGTCGGAAACCGCCACGCAGAGCCGGTTGCTCAAAGGGCTGGCCGAGGCGTTCGATCTGCCCAAGGTGCCGCAGCGGATCGAGGTCTATGACAACAGCCATATTCAAGGCGCGCATGCCGTGGGCGCGATGGTCGTGGCGGGACCCGACGGGTTCGACAAGAACCAGTACCGCAAGTTCAACATCCGTGGCGACGACCTGACCCCCGGCGACGATTTCGGCATGATGAAAGAGGTTCTCAAACGCCGCTTTCAGCGCCTGATCAAGGAAGACCCCGAACGGACGCAGGGCACCTGGCCCGACCTGTTGCTGATCGACGGTGGCCAAGGGCAGGTGTCTGCCGTGCGCCAGATTATGGATGACATGGGCGTTAGCGACATCCCGATGGTCGGCGTGGCCAAGGGGCTGGACCGCGACGCAGGCAAAGAGGAATTCCACCGTACCGGCAAACCTGTCATGGCGCTGCGCCACAATGATCCGGTTTTGTATTTCGTGCAGCGCATGCGTGACGAGGTGCACCGTTTCGCCATTGGCACCCATCGCGCCAAACGGTCCAAGGCCATCGGCGCAACCCCGCTTGACGATGTGCCGGGCGTGGGGGCCACGCGCAAACGCGCGCTGCTTGCGCATTTCGGGTCGGCCAAGGCCGTTGCCCGCGCCAATCTGGCTGATCTGAAGGCAGTGGATGGGGTGTCGGCAAATATGGCGCAGGTGATCTACGACTACTTCCACGAGCAAGGGTAAGGACTTTTCTGCCTCCGGCGGGGATATTTGGGCTCGGAAGATGGGGGCGCTGGTGTCTTGGGCAAAGCCGGTTTATTGTGCACCCATCATGCTGTCATTGCCAAATATCCTGACGATCCTGCGTCTCGCCGCTGCCCCCGGTGTCGTGATCATGTTCCTGTATTTCAACCGGCCCGCCGCCGACTGGTTCGCGCTGGTCCTGTTCGTGACCGCGGCGCTGACCGATTTTCTGGACGGGTATCTCGCCCGCAAATGGAAACAGGAAAGCAAGCTGGGCGCGATGCTGGACCCGATCGCCGACAAGGCGATGGTGGTGATCGCGCTTTTGGTCATCACCGGATTTTCCGGCATGGACCCGTGGATCCTGCTGCCTGCGACTTTCATCATGTTTCGCGAAGTTTTCGTGTCGGGCCTGCGCGAGTTTCTTGGGGATACAGCAGGGACGCTGAAGGTCACGCAACTGGCCAAGTGGAAAACCACCGCGCAGATGGTCGCCATCGCCATCCTGTTCGCCAAGGGCGCATTCGAGCATTATGACGGGGTCGAGGCGATGTCGACTTTCGTGACATGGTGGGTGGGGATCGTCGCGCTCTGGATCGCGGGTTTCCTGACTTTGCTGACGGGCTGGGATTACTTTCGCAAGGCGCAGCCCTATCTGCGGGGACCCGTGCCATGAACGTGATGTATTTCGCCTGGGTGCGTGAACGGATCGGCGTGCCGCAGGAGGTTGTGCAGACGCAGGCCGCGACCGTAGCCGATCTGGTGGCGGAACTGGCCGCGCGCGAGGAACGCTATGCCGCGGCCTTTGCCGATACCAGCGCGTTACGCGTCGCGGTCGATCAGGAACTGGCGGATTTCGATGCGCCGCTTGCAGGCGTGCGCGAGGTTGCGTTCTTTCCGCCGATGACGGGCGGCTGATGCAGGTTCGCGTGCAGGAAGCGGCGTTCGACACGGGCGCCGAACTGGCCGGTTTCGCGAAGGACCGTCACGATATCGGCGCTGTCGTCAGTTTCACGGGTGTTGTCCGCGATACATCGGGTGATCTGCGGCACATGCTGATCGAACATTACCCCGGCATGACCGAACGCGCGATTGGCAAGATCCTGGACGAGGCCGTGACGCGCTGGTCGCTGGCCGATGCGCTGGTGATCCACCGTTTCGGCACATTGGCCCCCGGCGCGCCAATCATGATGGTCGCCACCGCCGCCGCCCACCGCGCCGAGGCTTTTGCCGCCGCGGATTTCCTGATGGATTACCTCAAATCCCGCGCGCCGTTCTGGAAGAAGGAAGTCACCCTGTCCGGTGCCGCATGGGTCGCAGCGAAAGACGCCGACGAGGCCGCGCTAGACCGCTGGTGAACGCGCAAGGGCCGCGCAGGCCGCGTGACGCGGGCAGGTTGTGACATGGTTGTTGATCAGCCCCGTCGCCTCCATGAAAGCATAGACGATGGTCGGGCCGCAGAATTTGAACCCCGCTTTTTTGAGGTCCTTCGAGATTTGCACCGACAGCGCCGATTGCGTGGGCATCGCGCGGCGGTCGGGCAAGGTTGTCTGCAAGGGCACGCCGCCCACATAGGCCCAGAGGAAGTCGGCAAAGCCTTGATCGGCCTCGATCCTTTGCCAGGCGCGGGCGTTGGTGATCGTGGCCTCGATCTTGCCGCGGTGGCGGATGATGCCGGAATCGGCCAGCAGGCGGCGCACGTCATCCTCGCCCCAGTCTGCGATGATATCGGGGTCAAAGCCCGCAAAGGCCGCGCGGAAATTGTCGCGTTTCTTCAGGATCGTGATCCACGATAGCCCCGCCTGAAACCCGTCCAGCACCAGCTTTTCCCACAAGGCGCGGCTGTCGTATTCGGGCACGCCCCATTCGGTGTCGTGATAATCGATGTATATCTGTTCGGGTCCGGCCCAGTCGCAGCGTGCCATGTGACTCCCTTAAGGCTTTGTTAGCGGCTGTTGGTGCAAGGTGCCTCTGTCACTATGGATGGGCCCGATGTCGAACGCCACGCTTTCCCGCACGGATATCACCGATTTGCCGGTGGCTGACCCGCTGCTTTATGCCTTGGCCAGCCGTGATGGCGATGTCGTGGCCCTCGTGCGTGACGCGCTGGCGGCGGACAGGGCCAGTCTGGCGTTCCACCAGATCGTCACTGCCGATGCGATCCCGCAGATTGCCTTTTATGAAGGGTTGATCCGTCTGCATGATGACGCGGGCCGCATCATTCCGGCGGCGCATTTCATGGCGCTGGTCGAAGATACGGCCATCGGGCGGGAAATTGATTGCGTCAGCCTTGCGCTGGCGCTGCGGCACCTGCGGCGCAATCCCGGCCTGCGCCTGTCGATCAACTTGTCGGCACGGTCGGTCGCCGACAGCGCATGGCGGCGCATTCTGGACGACGGGTTGCGCGACCGCGCCCGTCTGGGCGACCGGCTGATTTTCGAGATCAGCGAAACATCCGCGATGATGCTGCCCGATGTGATGATCCGCTTCATGGCGGAAATGCAGCCCAAAGGCGTGGCCTTTGCGCTGGATGGTTTCGGCGCGGGGATGACGGCGTTCCGCCATCTCAAGGATTTCTTTTTCGACCTTGTGAAGATCGACAAAAGCTTTGTACGTGGCATCGACCGCGACCCCGACAATCAGGTTCTGGCCGAAGCGCTGATCACCGTCGCCCACCAGTTCGAAATGTTCGCCATCGCCGACGGTGTCGAGACCGAGGAGGAGGCCGCATTCCTGCGCAGCATCGGTGTGGATTGTCTGCAAGGTTATCTTTACGGCGTGCCCCGGTTCACCTTCTGAGGTTGATTGAAATCAAGGCAGGGAAATTGAATTGCCCTCTATGGTTCAACCCAATAGCATGACCCAAACGGGGGGAAGTGGGCTTGCGCATGTCCGGCGTGTGGGTCGCATCCTTTCGGCGGAACAAACCTGAAGGGACCAATCCATGACCAATGTTGTTATCGCATCCGCAGCGCGCACCGCTGTCGGCAGTTTCGGCGGCGCCTTTGCGAACACGCCCGCGCATGATCTGGGCGCGGCAGTTTTGTCAGAGGTCGTGGCGCGTGCTGGCATCGACAAATCCGAGGTGAGCGAGACGATCCTTGGGCAGGTGCTGACCGCCGCACAGGGCCAGAACCCCGCCCGTCAGGCCCATATCAATGCGGGCCTGCCGATCGAGGCTGCGGCATGGAGCATTAATCAGGTCTGCGGGTCGGGCCTGCGCGCCGTGGCGCTGGGTGCGCAGCATATCCAGCTGGGCGATGCCGATATCGTGCTGGCGGGTGGTCAGGAAAATATGACGCTCAGCCCCCATGCCGCCCATCTGCGCGCCGGTCACAAGATGGGCGATGTGTCCTACATCGACACGATGATCCGTGACGGGCTGTGGGACGCGTTTAACAATTACCACATGGGCCAGACGGCCGAAAACGTCGCCAACCAGTGGCAGATCACCCGCGACATGCAGGACGCATTCGCCGTTGCGTCCCAGAACAAGGCCGAAGCCGCGCAAAAGGCCGGTAAATTCGCCGACGAGATCATGGCCTTTACCGTCAAGACCCGCAAAGGCGACATCATCGTCGATCAGGACGAGTATATCCGCCACGGCGCCACAATCGACGCGATGCAGAAACTGCGCCCCGCCTTCACCAAGGACGGGTCGGTCACGGCCGCCAATGCCTCTGGCCTGAACGACGGGGCGGCGGCGACGTTGCTTATGTCCGCCGATAACGCCGAAAAGCGCGGGATCGA
The DNA here is from genome assembly GCF_034652275.1 of Yoonia sp. 72. Classification (NCBI taxonomy): domain Bacteria; kingdom Pseudomonadati; phylum Pseudomonadota; class Alphaproteobacteria; order Rhodobacterales; family Paracoccaceae; genus Yoonia; species Yoonia sp. 72. Next base: position 169,398 of record NZ_JAXIWG010000003.1, read on the forward strand.
ACCGCTCGCACGGATCGCGTCCTATGCGACGGCGGGGCTTGACCCGTCGATCATGGGTGTCGGTCCTGTCATGGCCAGCCGCAAGGCCTTGGCCAAGGCGGGCTGGCGCGTCGAGGACCTTGATCTGGTCGAGGCGAACGAAGCTTTTGCCGCACAGGCCTGTGCCGTCAACAAGGACATGGGCTGGGACCCTGCCATCGTGAACGTGAACGGCGGCGCCATCGCCATCGGCCACCCGATCGGCGCATCCGGCGCGCGCATCCTCAACACCCTGCTGTTCGAGATGAAGCGCCGCGGTGCCAAAAAGGGCCTGGCCACGCTCTGCATCGGGGGCGGCATGGGTGTCGCGCTTTGCGTCGAACGGTTCTGACGACAGGGGCGGTCGGCTGACGGCCGCCCATACGACAATAACAAACGGGAGGAGAGACTATGGGACGTGTGGCACTTGTCACGGGAGGATCGCGCGGCATTGGCGCGGCCATTTCAACAGCCTTGAAGGATGCAGGCTATACCGTCGCCGCGACCTATGCGGGCAATGACGAAAAGGCAGCCGCCTTTAGCGCCGAAACCGGCATCAAGACCTATAAATGGGACGTCGGCAATTACGAGGCCTGCGCCGCCGGCATCGCATCGGTCGAGGCGGATATTGGCCCGATCGAGGTGCTTGTCAACAACGCGGGCATCACCCGCGATGCGCCGTTCCACAAGATGACGCCGCAGCAGTGGCAAGAGGTGATCGACACCAACCTTTCGGGCGTGTTCAACATGACCCACCCCGTCTGGCCCGGCATGCGAGAGCGGAAATTCGGCCGGATCATCACGATTTCGTCGATCAACGGCCAGAAAGGCCAGTTCGCGCAGGCCAACTATGCCGCCGCCAAGGCCGGTGACATCGGTTTCACCAAGGCGCTGGCGCAAGAAGGCGCGCGCGCGGGCATCACCGTGAACGTCATCGCCCCCGGCTATATCAACACCGAGATGATGAGCACGATTCCTGAAAAAGTGATGAACGAAGTGATCCTGCCGCAGATTCCCGTTGGACGTCTGGGCGAAGCATCGGAAATCGCGCGCGCGGTGGTGTTTCTGGCCTCTGACGATGCGGGTTTCGTCACGGGGTCCACAATTTCGGCCAACGGCGGTCAGTATATGTGCTGACCCCGTTCAGGGCAGAATAAAGAAAGGCCGCGCCCTGATGGCGCGGCCTTTTGTTTTTGCTGGCAGCCCGTGGGCCGACGTCAGCGGTTATTCAATGTGTTGCAAGGCGGGTGATCTCTTCCTTGATCTGCAACTTTTTCTTCTTGAGTTTCGCCAGCTCAAGATCATCCACGCCGGGCGAGCGTTGCAACACCTCGACATGGTCCGAGAGGGTTTGGTGCTTTTTCTTCAGTTCCTGCAAATGCGAACTCAAGCTCATGATCTTCCTCCTGCTGGTTGAACGTAACGGAATTGCAACACGATTCAGACCCGCTGTCACGCGGCAGTGCAGCAATTCCCCTCTCACCGCAGCTTGGCAGCCAATTCCTGCCAAAAGATTAACGATCCATGGGCAGATCGGCGCCGTTGCGTAAAATTCGGGCGACCTGCGGGGTATAGCTGTCCTTGTCGCCGTCATGCGCCGTGCCTACATGCATCTCCAGCGCGGGCAGCAGACAGAACGGTGCGCGCCCTTCCTGTCTTGCGCGCAGGATGAACAGGCCGGGCGCTCGCGCTGGCCGCCCGGCGATAGGCAAAACCACCACTGATCCCAGCCGCCCTTGCAGGGCTGACAGGACCTCTGGCAGGCGTTCGATCCGCTGGATCATGGTCAGATACCCCTTGGGCGCAAGCCGCCGCGCCCCGATGTCGAGCCAATCCGCCAAGGGCGTGTCGCCCCCGAGCGCCGTATCCCGCCCGGGGTCGCTGGCCGCCGTACCGGTGTCGCGGTCAAAATAGGGCGGGTTCATGATGACATGATCGAATCGCCTCTGGCGCAGATCAGCAGGCAGCGCGCGCAGATCGGCGGTGATCACCTCAAGCGGCAGGTCATTGGCCACCGCATTGCGCCGCGCAAGATCGGCATATGCGGTCTGCACCTCGACCCCCGTCAGCGCCAGCCCCGGCACCCGCCGCCCGAGACACAAGGCCGCAGTCCCGACGCCGCAGCCCAGTTCCAGCACCGACTGGCCCGCGCGTGCGGTAATACTGGCGGCCAGCAGCACCGGATCCACGCCCGCACGATAGCCGTGGCGCGGCTGCAGTATCTGCAAGCGCCCGCCCAGAAAGGCGTCCTGCGTCACATCCTCAGTCACGCCCCAGATCGATCTCGCCATCGCGCATCACGGCTTCGGCCATGAACAGGTCGCGGTCATGCACCATCAGGCGGCGCGGCATGATGCCGATACTGCCTTCCATGATGCTCATATTGTCGTCGAAGGTGAACCAGTCTATACCTTCCGCGTCCAACAGGGCGGTTGCAAAGGCGATGACGGTCACGTCATTGGTGCGTAAAAGCTCTTTCATACCCAAGGATTAAGGCGCTGCTGCTCCCTTGTCCATTCACATGACGGAACCTCGCATGAGCCTTGATCACGCCGCCACCAAACCACACGAACAATTGGCGGCCGCCTTGGCGGATGACCTGACAGCGGTCAACGCGATGATCCGTGAACGCATGGCTTCCGAACATGCGCCGCGCATCCCGCAGGTCACGGCGCATCTCGTCGAGGCGGGCGGCAAACGCCTGCGCCCGATGCTGACCTTGGCTGCGGCGCGGATGTGCGGCTATGACGGACCTTACCATATCCATTTGGCGGCGACGGTTGAATTCATCCACACCGCGACCCTGCTGCATGACGATGTCGTCGATGAAAGCAGCCAGCGGCGCGGGCGGCCCACGGCGAACCTGCTTTGGGACAATACATCCAGCGTGCTGGTCGGCGATTATCTGTTCGCGCGGTCATTCCAGTTGATGGTGGAAACCGGATCACTGCGGGTGCTCGATATCCTTGCCAATGCCTCGGCCACCATCGCCGAAGGCGAGGTGCTGCAACTGACCGCCGCCGCCGATCTGGCCACCACCGAAGAGATTTACATCAAGGTCGTGCGCGGCAAGACCGCCGCCTTGTTTTCAGCCGCGATGGAAGTGGGTGGAGAGATTGCAGGACAGGACGCCGCCATCAAACAGGCGCTGTTCGATTACGGCGATGCCTTGGGCATATCGTTCCAGATCGTCGATGACCTTTTGGATTACGGCGGTACCAAAGCCACCGGCAAGAACATTGGCGACGATTTCCGCGAACGTAAGCTGACCTTGCCGGTGATCCGCGCGGTCGCGGCTGCGGATGCCGACGACCGCGCCTTCTGGACCCGCACGATCCAGAAAGGCCGTCAGGAAGACGGTGATCTGGACCATGCAATCGCGCTGCTACACCGGCACGGCACGCTGGAAAGCACCCGTCAGGATGCGATTCTCTGGGCGGCCAAGGCCAAGGATGCGCTGGGCGTCATCCCTGACCATCCGCTGAAAACCATGCTGGTCGATCTGGCCGATTACGTCGTCGCCCGGATCAGATAGGATCAGTCTACCAACCCTGTGTTATTCTCGACCGCCAACTGGGCCGCGCTGACCAATGCCGCACCGTCATACCCTTTGGCATTCATCTCCGCGATCCAGCGGCTGGTGACGCCAGCGCCAATGGCCATGATTTCTGCGGTCTCCTCTACCGAAAGTTCGGCGATCGTGTTGCCGCTGGCCGCCATCACGTCGCGCCCGACAGCATCGCCCGTGTCATGCGCGCGCCCGGCCCAGCGGCTGGCCATCAGGCCGGAATTGGCGTCGATCACCGCGCGCAGATCGTCTGGCAAGGCGTCATAGGTGGCCTTGTTCATCGCCCAGAGGAAATAGAGGTTATAAAGCGACCGGTCGCCAGCCACATCGGTATGGCTGTCGGTCAGTTCATCCAGCTTCAGCGACGGGGCCTGTTCCCACGGGATCACGCCGCCATCGACCACACCGCGCGCAATCGCCTCGGGGAACTGCGGGACGGGCATGCCGATAGGCTCCGCGCCTAGTTCTTCCAGCAACAAGGTCGCGGTGCGCGACGGGCCCCGCAGTTTCAGCCCTGCGAAATCTTCCATCGTGGTGGGCGCGTCCCCGCGTTTGTGCAGGATGCCGGGGCCGTGCATGTGGACTGCGATGATATGCACATCGGCGAAATCATCGAGCAGGTAATCCTGTGTGAAGTCCCACGCTGCCGCACTCGCCTCTTCCGCCGATTTGGTGGTCATGAAGGGCAGTTCCAGCGCTTCGGCCTCGGGAAATCGGTTGGGCTGATAGCCGGGGATCACCCAGCCGCCATCAATCGCGCCGTCGCGGATCAGGTCGTATTGGTTGGTGGCCGATCCGCCCAATTGCATGAACGGATAGATTTCGACCTTGATCCGCCCGCCGGATTGCTCCTCGATCGCGTCGGCCCAAGGCTGCATGAAATAGGTCGGGTTGGCACTCGCGGGCGAGACAAAGTGCTGGAACCGCAACGTCACCTCTTGGGCAACGGCGGGTGTCGTCAGCGCCAGCATAGCCAGCATGGCATAGGGGGGCAGGTGCATCGCGTGCATCCTTTCATGGTGATTGGGGGAAAGGTGCCGCCGCTAGCAACGCGATAAAGATAACGATGCGACCCCCGATTTCAAGGTCACACCGCGAAAAGCGGAAAGGTCATGCCCAAGGCCCAGCCCAGAAACACGCCAAGGCCCACGCCTGCCGCCATGGGCCGCTGCGCAGCCCGCCCGATCCAGCCGCCCAAAGTGCCGAACAGCACAAAGAACAGCAGGATGATCGGCATTATCAACAGCAGAAAGAACAGGCTTTCCATGTCCAGTGCCGTGGCAATGCCCAGCGAGACCAGCGCATTGGTGCGCACCACCAGCACCCGCCACAACGGCGCGCGGCCTGCTTCGGTCAGATAGGCATCGGCCAGCATGAACGGCACCGCCCCCGCCGCGATGGCAAGGATGATCCAGATGCGGGCATCGACGGCGAAAAAGGACGCCACATAGATATCCAGCATGCCCCCGAAGATACCGATGCAGAACACCGCGATGGGCAGCGCCAGCAGCAAGCCTGTCGCATCCCAACGCAAGGCCCCCGCGCGGGCAAGGAACAACAACCCGATCAGCCCGAACAGCGCGAAATGCAGCGCAAGGTAGTCGGCAACCAGCACAGGCAGGAAACCGACCTCGAATGGATACAGGATCAGCGGCGTCAGGATCGTCGGCACCAAGGTCGCAGCCCAGAACACACCGCGTGGCAGCCGCACAGGCGGTGTGGCCGCGCGCAAAGGCCGCGCAAGGCGCGCCAAAGGCCATGCGAGCGCCGTCACACTGACGATCAGCAGCGCGATCCAGCCGCCGCGCGCGGCGACGGACGTGTCGTTCGGGCGGTCGAACACCGCGTTCAGCCAGTCGCGTGTCTCGACCATGCTGGTCGGGGAATAGAGCACGCCGACATGCTCCACCGACGGGGCCAGCACCGCGCGTCGCCCTGTGCCCGCCGCAGGATCGCCCAAGGTCTGCGCGACTGTCGCGTCAGGGTCGGTCAGGCGCAGCACACGCAACGCCTCGGCCGCAAGCGCCGTTTCCCATGCGCCGTTGATGACCAGCAGGTTGGCAGGCGCTTCGGCCGTCACTTCGGTTGAAAACATCGACACAGCTACGGTCGCATCCACACGCGGATCGGCAATCGCCTGCCGGACGATGATGTCGGAGGCCATCGAATGCCCCAGCAGCGCCAGTTGCCCGTTCGCGCCACGCAGGCCCAGGCTTGCGTCGATCACGCGGCCCAATTCCTCGACCAAGAGCCGCGTCGTGCCGTCGACGGACGTCACATCGCCCGACATCGGCACCGGATTGCGCCCGTGTCCTTCGAGATCATAGCTTGCGACGATATAGCCTGCCTGCGCCAGCGTTTGCGCGAAACCGATCATCAACTGGCGCGATCCGGCAAAGCCATGGGCGATCACGACAACAGGGGCGTCGGCCACATCGGGCCGCGATACCACCGTGACGGGGGTTTCGCCCACGGCAAGGTCGGATATGACCAGCCCCGCCCCCGCCTGTTCGAGTCGAAATATCGACAGGCCCGCAAGGGCCAGTGCCACGATCAGGACAAGCGAAGGCCAGAACCGGTGCCCCATCAATCAGACGGGATAGGTCGGGTGGAACAGCCCCTTGGGCGAGAGGGTGAAAATCTGGCAACCGTCTGCGGTGATCCCGACCGAATGTTCAAACTGCGCCGACAGTGATTTGTCACAGGTCACGGCGGTCCAGTCATCGGCCAGCACCTTGGTATCGGCGCGACCGAGATTGATCATCGGCTCGATGGTAAAGAACATGCCTTCTTGCAGCACAGCCCCCGTGCCCGCGCGCCCGTAATGCAGCACATTGGGCGGCGCGTGGAATACACGGCCCAGCCCGTGCCCGCAGAAATCGCGCACGACGGACATGCGGTGGCTTTCCGCATAGGTCTGGATCGCATGACCGATATCGCCAAAGGTATTTCCGGGCTTTGCCGCGGCAATCCCTTTCATCAGCGCATCATGTGTCACGTCGATCAGGCGTTCGGCCTTGCGCGACAGTTTGCCCGCGACATACATCCGGCTGGTATCGCCATACCAGCCATCGACGATCACAGTCACATCGATGTTCAGGATATCACCGTCGCGCAGCAGCTTGGTGCCGGGGATACCGTGGCAGACGACGTGATTGACCGAAATGCAGCTGGCGTGCTGATAGCCCTTGTAGCCGATCGTGGCCGAGACAGCCCCCGCATCGCTGACCATCTGGGTAATCATGCGGTCAAGCTCTCCGGTGGTCTGGCCGGGTACGACATGGGCCGCGATCTCGTCCAGAATAGTGGCCGCCAGCGCGCCTGCCTTTGCCATGCCGTCGAAATCGGCGGGTTCGTAAATCCGGATGCCGTCTTTGGTCAGGCGGCCTTTGTTGGTGTCCACGTCGCGTATCCTTTGCCCTATAAGCGTCGATATATTGCAAGTCTCGCAAAAGTTCTAGGGCTGCGAAGGGCATGGCAAAGCGCGTGGCGCGATCTATAAGGTCCGTGACATAAAAAGGAGAGCCAGATGCCCAACCCCACCGCCGCAATGCTGGTCATCGGCGACGAAATCCTGTCGGGCCGCACGCGCGACGCCAATATGCACCATCTGGCGGGGCGGTTGACCGAGGCGGGCATTGACCTGCGCGAGGTCCGCATCGTCAGCGACGACGCCCCTGCGATCATCGCCGCCGTGCAGGCGCTGTCGGCGGGGTTCGACCATGTGTTCACCAGCGGAGGCATTGGGCCGACCCATGACGACATCACCGCCGATTGCATCGCGGCTGCCTTTGGCGACACGATCGACGTACGCGCCGATGCGCGCGCGCTGTTGCAGGCGCATTACGACCGGTCGGGGCAGGAATTGAACGCCGCGCGTCTGCGCATGGCGCGGATTCCCGCCAGTGCCACACTGATCGACAACCCCGTAAGCACGGCACCGGGGTTCAGCATCGGCAATGTGCATGTCATGGCGGGCGTGCCGTCGGTCTTTCAGGCGATGGTCGCAAGCGTTCTGCCGACCCTGTCAGGCGGCGCGCCGCTTTCGTCCCGCACGCTCGAGGTGATGCGGGGCGAGGGCGATATCGCGGGGCCTTTGGCTATTTTTGCGGCGGACCACCCCGACCTGTCCGTCGGGTCCTATCCGTTCCAGCGCAACGGCATTTACGGCGCGAATCTTGTGATCCGTGGGGCCGATTCAGCGCAGGTCGAGGCCGCCTTCGCGCGTCTGCAAGACCTGTTTGCCGGATGACCCTGCCATCCGCGCAGCGGTGCTATCAGGTGATCGAAGGCACGTGGCCGCCCGCGGCGCGGCGCAGCGTTGGCCCTTGGACAGTCCGGCTGGACGCCAGCAACAGCAGCCGGGTCTGTTCGGCCACGGCAGAAGGGCCGTGGACGGCTGACGAAATCACACTGGCCGCCTCCACCATGCGCGCGGCAGGCCAAAGGCCGCTGTTCATGATCCGCGAGGGCGAGGAGGCGCTGGATGACGCGCTGGCGCAGCGCGGCTATCTGGTCAAGGACCCCGTCAATATCCATGCCGTCGCGCTGGACCGCATCGCGATCCAGCGCCCGCCCGCTGTGACCACCTTCGAGGTCTGGCCACCGCTTTCGGCACAGGCCGAGATTTGGGCCGCAGGCGGGATCAGCGCAGGCAGGCTTGCCATCATGGACCGTGCGCCGATGCCAAAAACCACGATCCTCGGGCGCACAAGGGACCGGCCTGCAGGCACCTTGTTTGCGGGCATCCACGGTGATTGCGCCATGGTCCATGCGGTTGAAATTGCGACGGCGTTTCGCCGCCAAGGGTTGGCGCGGCACATGATGGTTGCGAGCGCATTCTGGGCGCAGGGGCAGGGCGCGCGCTGGCTGACGCTGGTCGCGACACGGGCGAATACCGCCGCCAATGCGCTCTATGCTTCCCTCGGGATGGAGGTTGTGGGACAGTACCATTATCGCATCATGCCGGAGGACAGCCTTGACCGACCAACCGACCGCCCTTGATTTGCCGATGGTCGATCCGCTGCCGGAAGCGACACAGAAATACTTTGACATCTGTCAGGAAAAGCTGGGGTTCGTGCCCAATGTCCTGCGCGCCTATGCTTTCGACATCGACAAACTCGATGCGTTTTCGGGGCTTTACAACGATCTGATGCTGGCCCCCTCCGGCCTGACCAAGCTGGAACGCGAGATGATCGCGGTGGCGGTGTCGTCTGCCAACAAATGTTATTATTGCCTGACCGCGCATGGGGCTGCGGTCCGGCAGCTGTCAGGCGATCCGGCCTTGGGCGAAATGCTGGTGATGAACTGGCGGGTGGCCCCGCTCGATGCGCGCCAGACAGCGATGCTGCTGTTTGCCGAAACCATGACGCTGGCCAGCGGGACAATCACCGAAAAGGACCGCGATGCGCTGCGGCAGGTCGGGTTTTCGGACCGCGACATCTGGGATATCGCGGCCGTCGCGGGGTTTTTCAACATGACCAACCGGATCGCATCGGCAACCGACATGCGCCCGAACGACGCTTATCACGCGCAGGCCCGATGATCAGACTGGCCTGTCTTTTGGTGGCGTTTTCGATGGCGGGGGCGCAAGCGCAGGTGCTGGATTTTCCGGCCGATGCCGCCCTGCAGACCGAAGAGCAAAGCCCGCTGGACAGCTATGCCCTGCCCGTCGGGATCTGGCAGGACGGAGCAGTGCCGACCACGCTGATTGAAGGCGAAATGACGCGGCAGGCCTGGCGGATCGACACGGTGTCACTGACCAGTTTGCAATTGCTGCGCCCTTTGCGCGAACAATTGCGCGACGCGCGGTTCCGCATCCTGTTCGAATGCCAGACAGAGGCCTGCGGCGGGTTCGATTTCCGCTTTGATATGGACACGCTGCCGCCGCCCGAGATGCAAATCAACCTTGGTGATTTCAGATTCCTGACCGCTGAACGCACCACTGCGGAAGGGCTCGAATACGTGACCCTCTTTGTCAGCCGCATGGCGGATGCCGGCTTTGTGCAGGTCACACGCGTCGTGCCGAACCAGCCTGAACCCGAACCGCTTGCCAGTGCGTCCGCCCCTGTCACCGGGCAGGTCGCGGCGCCCGAGGGGATTGCGGTGCAACTGGACAGTGTCGGGCGCGCTATCCTGCCTGATCTGGATTTTGTGACGGGGTCGGCGCAGTTGGACGACAGGGCCTATCCCGCCTTGGCAGAGGTCGCCGCCTATCTGGAGGCGAACCCCGACAGAGTGGTCGCACTGGTCGGCCACACGGATTCGGCTGGCGCGCTGGACACCAATATCGCGCTGTCGCAGCGCCGCGCGCGGTCTGTGTTGGAACGTCTTGTCACGGTGCACAGTGTCCCGCGACGTCAGCTTGCCGCCGAAGGCATGGGCTATCTGGCCCCGGTCGCGACCAACCTGACCGAAGCCGGGCGCGACGCCAACCGCCGCGTCGAAGTGATCGTGACATCAACGCAGTAGCGCGATCAGACAGCGATCGGCATCCGTGGCGTGCCCAACTCCGGTCCTGCGAAGATCACGCGCGCGCGCCCTTCGGATTTGGCTTGATAGAGCGCCTTGTCGGCAAGGCTGAACAACTGTTCGAGCGGTCTGTCGGGTGACGTGACGACGGCACCGATCGACAGGGTCACGGTCAGATGCGCGGGGCCTGCGCGGAATGGGATCGGTTTGATCAGCCGTTCTGCGATCACGCGCGCCTGGTCCGGCGTTGAATTGGCCAGCAGGATGGCAAATTCCTCGCCCCCGATGCGACCGCTGACATCTTCCTCGCGCAGGTTGCGTTTGAGCATATAGGCAATCGCTTTCAGGCAGGTGTCGCCTGCCTGATGGCCGTAGGTATCGTTGATCTGCTTGAAATTGTCCGCGTCGAGCATCAGCAGGATGTCTGATTTGTAGTCCTTGTGCCGCTTGCTGGCCAGGTCCAGAAAGGTGCGCCGGTTGTTCAGGCCTGTCAGCCAGTCCTTGCGCGACAACAGCGACAAATGGCGCTGCAAGCGGACCTGATAAAGCATCACGACAAAGAAGAACCACAAGAGCGGACCGCCTACAAAGGCCGATTTCGCGATCTGGTAGAGAACGGGTTTCCCCGGCAGCAACGGGCCGATCAATGTTGCAAAAAGGATATTGGCCAGCGAAATGACTGCCACGAAGAACAGCACCCGCACAACGACACCCCGCCTGCTACGGGGCTCGAGTAGCCGCATCAATTGTTCCATAAGCGCCTCTGTGAACTTGCGAGGCAGGCTAGTCGGAAAGTGTTAATGCTTTATTGATAGGGACGCCACCAAAGCCGTCATTACCATGCATTCGGCCCTTTGTCGGCAAAGGTCCGCGACAGGAAATCGACGAAAGCGCGGACTTTGGGCTGTGTAAAATGCCCCTGCGGATAGACCGCGAAAATCCCTTGGGTTTCCACCGGAAGATCGGGGATCGCTTCTTCCACCAGTCCTTTGCGCATGGCGTCGGCATAGAGGAAGCTGGGCAGATAGGCGATGCCAAGCCCGCCGATACAGGCGTTCAGCAGCGATTGCCCATCGTTCACCGTCAGCCAGCCTGCCGTGCGGACCTGCCGTTTTTCGCCCGACGGCGCAGTCAGCTTCCAGACCGCAGAATTGGCCTGGTTCGAATAATGCAACAACTTGTGGTCATTCAGATCGTCGATCTTTTCAGGGCGGCCGTATTGCGCGAAATAGCCGGGGCTTGCGATCATGCGCCGTGTCGTTTCGGTCAGCTTGTGGGCGCGCAGGGTGCTGTCTTCAAGTTCACCGATCCGCACAGCCATGTCGAAGCCTTCCGAGATCAGTTCGACATAGCGGTTGTTCAGCACCATGTTGACGGTGATGTCGGGATATTCGCCCAGAAAATCCCCCAGCACCGGCGACAGGTGGTTCACGCCGAAATCGGTCGCCACGCTGATCCGCAACAACCCCGACGGTGCCGTCTGCATGGAGGTGACCAGCGCATCCGCCTCGCCCGCGTCGTTCAGCACGCGGCGCGCGCGGTCGTAATAGGCCAGCCCGATTTCGGTGGGACTGACGCGGCGGGTGGTGCGGTTCAAAAGCCGCGCACCCAACCGTGCCTCGAGCGCCGAGACATGTTTGGACACGGCCGATTTGGAAATACCCATTTTTTTCGCCGCATCGGTAAAGCCACCTTGGTCAACCACGGTTGCGAAGGCTTCCATTTCCGTGAGGCGATCCATATTCGACTTCCAACTTAGTTGTGTAGCTAGGATCGTTTTGCCCATCAATTCAGGCAGGAATAGGACAAATGCCTGACAATATGGGGGAAGGAAGCTGCTTTGATGCCGATACGGAAACAGAAACGCCGAAAATCCCTTGTGGCAAAGGGTTTCGGTCGGCGCTGCGTTCCGCTGTTCCGCTACGTCAGAGCGTCGCGGCCAGCCGTGTCCCCTGATCGATTGCGCGCTTTGCGTCGAGTTCCGCCGCCACATCCGCCCCGCCGATCACATGCACAGAACGCCCTGCTGCGATCAATTGATCGGCAAGGCTGCGTTCGGGCAACTGGCCTGCGCACAGCACGATCGTATCTGCGGCAATGACTTTGGGGTCGCTGTGGTCGGCACCGTGGCTGATATGCAGCCCATCTGCGTCAATCCGGTCGTAATTCACGCCGCCGATCATCTGCACGTTCTTCATCTGAAGCCCTGCGCGGTGAATCCAGCCTGTCGTCTTGCCCAGCCGTTTGCCCAGCTTTTCGGCCTTGCGCTGCAATAGCGTGACTTGCCGCACGGGTGCATCGGGCTGCGGCCCCTCTATACGCAGACCGCCGCGCACCTCGGCGGGATCGCCCACGCCCCATTCCTGCAACCAGTCTGGCAGATGGTCCGTCGGGCTGTGGTCGGTCACAAGAAACTCTGCCACATCGAACCCGATCCCGCCCGCCCCGATGATCGCGACCTTTTCGCCGACCTGCACGTTACCGCGCAGCACGTCGATATAGGACACGACATTGGGGCCGTCCTGCCCCGGAATGCCCGGATCGCGCGGCAGCACGCCTGTCGCGATGATGATCTCGTCGAAACCGGCCAAATCGTCCGGAGTCGCGACCTTGCCCAGCGCCAGCGTGATGCCCGCCTTGGCGACCATCGTGTCGTAATAATTGACAAGGCCCCAGAATTCCTCTTTGCCCGGCACCTGTTTGGCAAGGTTCAGTTGCCCGCCGATCCGGTCGGATTTGTCGAACAGCGTGACATCATGCCCGCGCTCGGCCGCAGTCAGGGCGGCGGACAGGCCCGCAGGGCCAGCACCGATGACGGCGATCGTCTTGCGCGTTGTGGCGGGTGCGAGCGTCAATTCGGTTTCGTGGCAGGCACGCGGATTGACCAGACAGGACGACAGTTTGCCGCTGAAAGTGTGATCAAGGCAGGCCTGATTGCAGGCGATGCAGGGGGCTATTTCGGCGGCTTTGCCTTCCATGGCCTTCGCCACGAAATCGGGATCGGCAAGGAAAGGCCGCGCCATACTGACCATATCGGCGCAGCCTTCGGCCAGCACCTGTTCGGCCACATCGGGCGTATTGATCCGGTTCGATGTGATGATCGGGATCGACACCTCGCCCATCAGCTTGCGCGTGACCCATGCAAAGGCGCGGCGCGGCACGGATGTGGCGATGGTGGGAATTCGCGCCTCGTGCCAGCCGATGCCGGTGTTGAGGATGGTCGCCCCTGCCGCCTCCATCGCTTTGGCAAGCTGAACGACCTCTTCCCAAGTCGACCCGTTCGGGATCAGGTCGATCATCGACAGCCGGTAGATCACGATGAAATCAGGGCCGACGGCGGCGCGCACGCGGCGCATGATCTCGACCGGCAGGCGCATCCGGTTCTCGTAGGACCCGCCCCAGCGGTCGGTGCGTTTGTTGGTGTGGGTCACCAGAAACTGGTTGATGAAATAGCCTTCCGATCCCATCACCTCGACCCCGTCATAACCGGCCTCGCGGGCGCGGGTGGCGGCGGTGACAATATCGCTGATCTGTTTTTCGATCCCGTCCTCGTCCAGCTCCTGCGGCGCGAAAGGCGAGATGGGTGACTTGATCGCAGACGGTGCCACGCATTTGGGGCCGTAGGCATAACGGCCCGCATGCAGGATCTGCATCGCGATCTTGCCGCCTGCGTCATGGACGCGGGTTGTGACGATGCGGTGGTTGGCGATGTCCTTGTCGGAATAAAGCCCCGCTGCACCGGGAAAAACGCCGCCTTCAGGGTTGGGTGCCATGCCGCCGGTGACCATCAATGCGACACCGCCACGCGCGCGGGTGGCATAGAATTCGGCCACGCGGTTCCAGTCGCCGGTTTCTTCCAGCCCCGTGTGCATCGACCCCATCAGCACGCGGTTCTTGAGCGTGGTGAACCCCAGATCAAGCGGTGCAAGAAGATGCGGATAATGCGACATGGCGGGCCTCCCTCAATGGGCGAAGAATGGCCAAAGCCGCGGGTCGCGTCACGCCCAACGTGGCGTCACATCGGGTTTGCTGCGCGCCGCCAGCAGGGCCGCGCGCAGCTTGGTCCGTTTATGGCAGCAGAACCGCGTCGATCACATGGATCACGCCGTTCGAGGCAATGATATCGGCGGTCGTCACGTTCGCACCTTCGACGGTCACGCCATCACGGCCATCGATATGGACATTGGCACCGTTCACGGTCGCCACGCTCAGCCGTTGACCGGCCAGCTGGTCGGATGTCACGGCACCGGGGACGACGTGATAGGTCAGGATCGCGGTCAGTTGATCGCGGTTTTCGGGCAGCAGCAGGTTTTCGACCGTGCCAGCGGGCAGGGCGGCAAAGGCGGCATCGGTGGGTGCAAAGACAGTGAACGGGCCTTCGCCTTTCAGCGTATCGACCAGACCGGCCGCCGTCACGGCGGCGACCAAGGTGGTGAAATTGCCGTTGGATGCGGCGATATCGACGATGTCGGGCTCACCGTCCATCATCGGGGTACAGGCGGCGACAGCAGCCATGGCTGTTGCGAAAAAGGCGGATTTCAGTGCGAAACGACGGTTCATGTCGTGCTCCTCTCAAGTTGGTTAACATCTTTGTTACGCGCCGAGAGCAGCTACGGTTCCCGTTCTGACGAAGAGTTGACATCGCGACACATTGTCATCCAGTCCGGATCATTGAACGTACCGCTAGGGTTTGCCCGCATGGTGCTGTTGGCGAAATGCCGCCTTCAGCAGGTCAAGTTCGCAGCGCAGCAGGTCGATTTCGGCGCGGATGTCTTCGGCCAGCGCCTCGCCTGAGAGGATGGCAAGGCTGCCGATGGTGGTGCCGTCAGTGCTGCGGATCACGATGGTTTGTAGCCCTTCGTTCAGGATCGCGGATGGGACGGGCAGGCTGCAAAGCCAGCGGTCAGGCGCATCACCCGGGGCGCAGCGCAGGTCGGGCAAGGGCTGTCCTTCATGGGTTGCGGTCAGGTCGGGTCTTGCCGTGCTTGTAACGCCGAATTCCCAGATACCTGCGCGCAGATGCGATCCTGTCAGAACCGGATGAGACATGAAGCGCCCTTTCAAAGCTGTGCGCGCGGGTAGCGGCAGATGGTCAGATCGCGCAAGGTGACGCGGTTCATGGCAGGATTGTCGAACATCAGGTCGATCCACATGCGCTCTGCGCGCTGTTCGTTCAGTTGCGTATAGGCCAGATCGAAGGCGACGGTCGATTGCGCCCCGTTCTGTGGAAGGGTCAGCAATATCTGTTCGGTATTCGGACCATGGCGCAGGTTCAGCCGCGCGAAAATCGTGATGGGCTGTTCTGTTTCGACCGTGGCCGTCAATGCGATGACATGGTGTTTGCGCAGTCCGGCGCAGCTTTCTGCGGGCAGATCAACAACCACAGACAGATAGTTTCCATCAAAATGGAAAACCTCCAGTCTCAAACCAAACGGGGAAAGGTCAAAATCGCGTAGGTTTCGGATTTGCCTTACGGCAATCTCGGACCGCGGACAGTCGTGATAGATGCCGATCTCGCGTCCGATCTTGGTCTTGTCATGCACGGGCGCACGTCCGGGTCGATCCAGACGCAGCCGCCAGGCCGCAGGTCGCCACGCCCAATCCGTCCCGGCAGGACGAGCAAAAAAATCAGACCCGATCTGGGGCAGGGCGAGCCTGTCATCGGCTTGCTGGCACAGGTCCTGCAAGACTGATTTCAGCTGGCGTGCCTGATAGCGTTGCGCGCGCAGCGCGATCAGATCGGTCTTGCTGGCGCGTCGGGCTGCCGCGCGCCAGCGTGCCAGCGCCCCTTTGTGAAACAGCCGGCCCAGCAAACCCTGTGGTGTGATCGGCATCGCTTCGCGGTCCTTTCCGGCGCGCCCGTCTAAGGTGTGGCGTCTGCCACGGTCGCGCTAGCGGACAAACCACGCAACATCTGATCGAGCAGGGCGCTACCTCGTCCGGCCGACAGCGGCGCGTCATCCAGCCCGCGTACAGAGACCGTGACCAGCCTGCCATTCACATCGGTAAAGGCACGCCATTCGTCGGGGCCAAGCCCGTCCATCGGGGGCTCGCCCGTATCGCGGAAATGGACGACAACGCGCCCGCCGAACGCCTGCGAGGAAACGACCGACACCGTCTCGCCGCTGCCTCCCTTGCTGAGCAAACCCGCCCCTTGCGGGCTGATCAGGAAATCGCGCAGGCCGGTTTCCGCGCCTGCGACCATCGCCGACCCTGCGTCGCCCGCTTGCACTGTGGCAACGCCAAGCACCTGTGGCACGGGTGCGTCGGTGCCCAGCGTCACGCAGGGCGCGAAGACCGCGAAACCGGCGCGCAAACGGCTTGATACGGGATCAGCGCAGTAGCCCGCCGGAGGCGTGGCCACCAGATCGCCACCCAACAGCGCCACCGGCTGGGCAACCCCGACGGGATCGCAAGCGGCAAGCGCCGCGATCCCGAACAGGGCCAGTGCGCGCCTGATCATGCCCTTAAAGGTCCATGTAGATGTGCTTTTCGCCTTTGGCACCCGGATGGGTCAGCGCGCCCAGACGGGTGGACCCGACCAGCTGCGCATATTTCCACAAGGCACCGGACGCATAGATCGTTTCGCGCGGGCCGGTCCATGCCTTGCGCCGTTCTTCCAGTTCGGCATCGGTCAATGCCACCGACAATTCGCCGGTGATTGCGTTCAGGGTAATCATGTCACCGTCTTTGAGCAGCGCGATGGGGCCGCCCTGCGCGGCCTCTGGCCCCACATGGCCCACGCAGAACCCGCGTGTCGCCCCCGAGAAACGGCCATCCGTGATCAGCGCGACTTTCTTGCCCATGCCTTGCCCGGACAGGGCGGCGGTGGTGGACAGCATCTCGCGCATGCCGGGGCCGCCTCTGGGGCCTTCGTTGCGGATGACCAGCACTTCGCCTTCTTTATACTCGCGGGCTTTCACCGCCTCGAACGCGTCTTCTTCGCATTCGAATACGCGGGCGGGGCCAGTGAAAAGCTGTTCTTCTTCCGACATGCCCGCGACCTTCACGATGGCCCCTTCAGGCGCAAGGTTGCCTTTCAGGCCCACGACGCCGCCGGTCTTGGTGATCGGGTTGGCCACGGTATAGATAACGCGGTTGTCCGCCTCGCCCTTGATCATGTCGAGTTCTTCGCCGATCACGCGGCCTGTCGCTGTCATGCAATCCTCGTGGATCAGACCGGCCTTGCGCAGTTCTTTCAGCACGACAGGCACGCCGCCCGCTTCGTACAGATCCTTGGCCACGTATTTGCCGCCCGGTTTCAGGTCGACGAAATAGGGCGTGTCGCGGAAGATGTCGCAGACATCGGACAGATCGAAATCAATGCCTGCTTCGGCGGCAATCGCAGGCAGGTGCAGACCGGCATTGGTCGACCCGCCGGTGCAGGCCACGATGCGGGCCGCGTTTTCCAGCGATTTGCGCGTCACGATATCGCGGGCGCGGATGTTCTTGGCGATCAGGTGCATGACTGCCTCGCCAGAGGCGACACCGTACTGGTCACGCGATTCGTAAGGTGCCGGTGCACCGGAGGAATTGAGCAGCGCCAGACCGATTGCCTCTGACACGCAGGCCATGGTGTTGGCGGTGAACTGCCCGCCGCAGGCACCTGCAGACGGACAGGCCACACGTTCGAGAATCTCAAGCTCGGCATCGGTCATGTTGCCTGCCTGATGCTTGCCCACGGCCTCGAACACGTCCTGCACGGTTACGTCCTGCCCGTTCAACCGGCCCGGCAGGATCGACCCGCCGTAGATGAACACCGAAGGCACGTTCAGCCGCACCATGGCCATCATCATCCCCGGCAGCGATTTGTCGCAGCCCGCAAGACCGACCAGCGCGTCATAGCAATGGCCGCGCATCGTCAGTTCCACCGTATCGGCAATTGCCTCGCGCGATGCGAGCGACGACCGCATCCCCTCATGCCCCATTGCGATGCCGTCGGTGACGGTGATCGTGGTGAATTCGCGCGGTGTGCCTTTGGCGTTCTTGACGCCGACCTTGACGGCCTGCGCCTGCCGGTTCAGCGTGATGTTGCAGGGGGCTGCCTCGTTCCAGCAGGTGGCGACACCGACCCAAGGCTGCGCGATTTCATGTTCGTCCAGACCCATCGCATAGAAATAGGACCGGTGCGGCGCGCGCGAGGCACCTTCGGTCACATGGCGGCTGGGCAATCTGGATTTGTCGACACGGCTGTTAGGCATAACATCTCTCCCCGAAAAACTGTTGGAACTGGTCTAAATAACGGGCGGGACTGACACAAGCGCGAAACCGTTATTGCAGGCCCAACGGATGCCTGTCTAAACATGGGCATGAGTGATCCCTACCGCGCCCATGCACAGTTTGTTCGCCCCGCATGGCCGGTGCGGGATGTGTGGCGCGTTGTCGTCATGATTTATCTGGTCGATCTGATCTTCAATCTGTCGCCGCTCGTTCTGGCGCTGTTCCTGTCCGACGCGGCATTGGATGCCTATTATGAAGGCACCAGCGCCTTCGGGACGCTGGCGCAGTTCTACGGCTTTGGAATCGTGGGGTTGGGAATCGTGGGGTTGCTGCACGTTCTGCACCGGCGCGGATTCTGGTCACTGATCGGGGATCGCGCTGCCGCATGGGACGACCTGAAACGGGTGGGCTGGGCGGTCGGGCTGGTGCTGCTGCTGATCGAGCTTTTGCCGCCTTGGGCGCTGGCTGATGATACGGTGGTGATGCGCGATTTCGGGACATGGATGCTGCTTTTGCCTTTGGGGCTTCTGGCGCTTCTGGTGCAGGTCGGTACCGAAGAACTGTTCTTTCGCGGCTATCTGCAACAGCAGATGGCCTGCCTGTCCTCGTCGCGCTGGGCGTGGATGGTGTTTCCGTCGGTTCTGTTCGGGACGCTGCATTACTGGAATGGCTTTGGACCTGCCGACGGGCTGATCTGGGCGGCATGGGCCGCGGCGCTGGGACTGGCCTGCGCCGACCTGACCGCGCGGACCGGCAATCTGGGCGCGGCCATCGGGCTTCATCTGGCCAACAACGCCTTTGCGCTGCTGCTTTATGCTGTCACGGACTGGCCCGCCTCGGGGCTGGCGCTGTTTCTTTATCCTTACGAAGACCCTGAAACCTACGATTACAGCCTTCAGACCCTGCTCGATCCATGGATGATCCCCTATGCGCTGACCATGGCCGGATCGCTGTTGGTGATGTGGCTGGCCGCAAGAATCGCGATCAGGCGCTGATTGCATTTTCTGCCGCAGGGTCATATCTGACGGGGGACAAGCAAAAGGCCCGCATATGAACTGGATCACCAATTACGTTCGCCCGACGATCAATTCGTTGTTTTCGCGCCGCGAAGTGCCGGAAAACCTGTGGACCAAGTGCCCCGAATGCGGAACCATGCTGTTCCACCGCGAACTGGCCGACAACCTGAACGTCTGCACCAATTGCGAGCATCACATGGCCATCGGTGCGCGTGATCGGCTGCGGTCGCTTTTCGACGGCGGCGTCTTTGTCGAGGTTGCAGTGCCCGAACCTGTCGCAGACCCTCTGCATTTCCGCGACCAGAAGAAATACACCGACCGGATCAAGGAAGCCCGCAAGAAAACCGGCGAAAAAGACGCGATGCTGGTGGCAGAAGGTGACATGGGCCGCACGGGTGTTGTCGTCGCCGTGCAGGACTTTTCCTTCATGGGCGGGTCAATGTCGATGTATGTGGGCAATGCCATCGTCGCCGCCGCGGAACGCGCCATCACGCTCAAACGCCCGCTGATCCTGTTTTCCGCCGCCGGTGGCGCGCGCATGCAGGAAGGTATCCTTGGCCTGATGCAGATGCCGCGCACGACCATTGCCGTGCAGATGCTCAAAGAGGCGGGGCTGCCCTATATCGTCGTGCTGACCCATCCGACCACGGGTGGCGTCACGGCCTCCTATGCGATGCTGGGCGATATCCAGATTGCCGAACCCAATGCGCTGATCGGCTTCGCCGGTGCGCGGGTGATCGAACAGACCATCGGGGAAAAACTGCCCGAAGGGTTCCAGCGCGCCGAATACCTGCTGGATCACGGGATGCTGGACCGCGTCACGAAACGCACCCATCTTAAGGATGAACTGGTCACCATCGTGCGCCTGCTGACCAGGCAGACACCGGCGGTCAAGGGCGACCTGCCTGCGCCGGAACCTGCCCCCGCACCCGAACCGGTGGATGCTGAGAAGTGACACAAGGCTCTGACGTTATCCTGCAAAGGATGATGGCGCTGCATCCCAAGGTCATGGACCTGACCCTGGACCGCGTCTGGCGGTTGCTTGCGGCTGTGGGTGATCCGCAGGACCGGCTGCCGCCCGTCATCCATGTCGCTGGCACCAACGGCAAAGGGTCCACGCAGGCGATGATCCGCGCGGGGCTAGAACAGGGCGGCAGCGTGGTGCATGCCTATACCTCACCCCATCTGGCGCGGTTTCACGAACGGATCAGGGTAGCGGGAGAGCTGATTTCCGAACCCGCGCTGACCGATGTGCTGGACCGCTGCTATCACGCGAACGGCACCGATCCGATCACCTATTTCGAAATCACGACCGTCGCGGCCTTGCTGGCGTTTGTCGAAACGCCTGCCGATTACACCTTGCTTGAGGTCGGGCTGGGCGGGCGGCTGGACGCGACCAATGTGATCGCAAAGCCTGCGCTGACGATCATCACGCCTGTGGACATGGATCACCAGCAATATCTGGGCAACACTTTGGCTGCTATCGCGGGCGAAAAGGCGGGGATCATCAAGCGCGGCGTGCCTTGCGTTGTCGGCCCGCAGCACCCTGAAAGCATGGATGTGATCGAGGCGGTGGCCGCGCGCAACGGCGCACCATTGCTGGCCCACGGACAACATTGGCATGTCAGCACCGAACGTGATCGGCTGATCTATCAGGACGAACGCGGCCTGCTAGATTTGCCGCTGCCGAACCTGCCCGGTCCGCATCAGGTGATGAACGCAGGCGCCGCCATCGCGGCACTGCGCCATCTTGGCAAGGATGAGGCTGCTTGCGAGGCTGCCGTCACCCGCGCCTATTGGCCCGCACGGATGGAAAAGCTGACGCGCGGTGCGCTGGTCGATCTGGCCGCGCCTGCGGAACTCTGGCTTGACGGGGGGCATAACCCCGCCGCTGGCGTGGCCCTTGCCGCGACCTTGCGCGCGCAATCGCCACGCCCCACGCATCTGATCTGCGGGATGCTCAACACCAAGGATATCGCAGGATATCTGCGCCCCCTGGCGGGTATCGCCCAAAGCCTGACGGCCGTGTCCATCCCCGGCGAGGCGAATACGATCCCCGCCGAAGATACGGCGCGCTTTGCAGCGGACGTGGGCCTGCCCGCCACCACTGCCGCCAGCGTGCAGGACGCGATCACCGCGATCCGCGCCAGCCATCCGCAGGCGCGGATCCTGATCTGCGGGTCGCTTTATCTGGCGGGCCATGTCATCCGGGAGAACAGCCAATGATCGCAAGATTTGCCGCCGCTCTGGCGTTGATCGGCACACAGGCGCAAGCCGTCGATTTCTATTTTTGCTGGGACGGGGCCAATGGCTATACCATGACCGGCCAGATGACGGTGAACCCAGCCGCCCTGTCGCAGCCTTTGGTCACAGAGAACGACGTGACCGAATTCCGCATCGCGGGTTATCTGGATGGCATGCTGATCGGCAAATGGGACATGCAGACGCGCGGGGCCGACGACACATGGCAGTTGCATTTCGACCCTACGCGCGGGGCCTTTCTGACGCCCGGTGAATTGGGGCTGGGTGTCAGCCAGGCGTGGAACGCCGATGGCAACGCCGATGATTGCGGCAATCCGGGCTTTGGGTTCAATCTTGGCAACTATGCGCAGGATTTCTGCCTGAATGGTGTCTGGGTCGAAGAAAGCGGGATGCCGCCTGAAACCCCGTTTCTGGTCAGCCCGACCCCCGTCAGCCCGATTTGCGAAGTTTACGCGCCGACCAGCTAAAAACGAATCAGTCCCTTGACGGCGAATCACTTCGTCGCGTAGGGTTTACCAAACGTTAAGCGCCGTAAAAACAGGCGTGCCGGGCAGTGGGGCGGGACGAGAAGGCAGGCTTTCGGGCCTGCCTCTTTGTGTCGGGGCATGATGAACCAGCGGTGATCCGCAGCTTATCGCCGCACTCGGGTTTGCGCATTTACAAGATGTCCCGTCACCCGTTAGCGTGACAGCACACTCCTCAACGATAGGCTTTGACGTGCTCAAAAACACCCTGACTGCTGGCGTGATCGCCATGATGTGCGCTGCGGCGTCACCTGTCATGGCGCAGCCCGACCTTGGGGCCTATCTGGCCGGGCGGCAGGCAGCGGGTGTCAACGATTTCGCAGGGGGTGCCCGGTACTTTGGTGCAGCGTTGGCCGCTGACCCCGGCAACCCGCTGCTGCTGGAAAGCGCGCTGACGTCTTTCGTGGCACTGGGTGATTTCGAGCAGGCCGAGGGTCTTGCCCGCGAAATGGTGCGCCTGCGGCTGCCCAGCCAGGTTGCGGATCTTGCGATCAATGTCGCCGATGCAAAGGCGGGTAACTGGGACGGCATTTTCGAAGCGCTTGAAAGCGGACGGTCGATCGGCCCCTTGGTCGATGGGTTGACCCAAGGCTGGGCGCATATGGGCAACGGCAATATCCGGCGTGCGCTTGGGCAGTTTGATCAGGTGATCGAAACGGAAGGCATGACGACGCACGGGATCACCCACAAGGCCTATGCCCTTGCGTCGGTGGGAGATTTCGAAGGTGCCGCCGCGTTGTTTTTGTCGCGCCCCGGTCTGCAATACAGCCGCAAAAGCGCCATCGCTCATATCGAGATCCTCAGCCAGCTTGGCCGCAGTGCAGAGGCGCTCGCGCTGCTTGATGACATCTTCGGCAGCCAGATTGACCCGGGGATGATGGTCTTGCGCGATGCGCTTGTCGCGGGTGACGCTGTGCCTTTTGCGGCTGTGCCAACCCCCCGTGCAGGGCTGGCAGAGGTTTATATCACCGTCGCAGGGTTGATGCAGTCCGATGCGCCCGAGGCTTATACGCTGCTTTTTGCGCGTGCAGCGACCCACCTTGCCCCCGAAAATACACCCGCTGTACTGATGACAGCTGCCCTGCTGGAAGACCTTGGTCAATACGATCTGGCCAATGTGGTCTATGCCGGTATCTCGCGTGACGATCCGGCCTTTCCCTCTGCCGAACTTGGTCGGGCCGAGGTTCTGCGCGCTGCCGGTAAACTGGAAGCCGCCGTCGAGGTGATCGAGGCGCTGTCGCGCAGCTATCCCGATATGCCGCAGGTCTTTGCCCGAAAAGGCGACCTGCTGCGGCAAGTAGACCGGTTGGACGACGCCAAAGCCGCCTATAGCCGTGCGCTTGCGCTCTATGGCGATACTGCCCCTGCGCGGTGGATCGTGCTTTATGCGCGCGCCGTCACGAACCACCAGCTTGACCTCTGGCCCGAAGCCGAGGCCGATTTCCGCGCCGCATTGGTCTTGCAGCCCGACAACCCGCAGATCCTGAACTATCTGGGCTATTCGCTGGTCGAACGTGGCGAAAAGCTGGACGAGGCACTGACGATGATCGAAACGGCTGTCGCGGCCATGCCCGACAACGGGGCCATTGTCGATTCTCTGGGGTGGGTGCTGTTCAAGCTTGGCAACTACGAAGAGGCGGTCCAAATCCTTGAACGCGCCGCCACGCTGGAACCGGTCGATCCGGTGATCAACGATCATTTGGGCGATGCCTATTGGGCCGTCGGGCGCACGACCGAGGCGCGTTTCCAGTGGCAGCGCGCCTTGTCCTTCAACCCGACCGAGATTGATGCGCAGCGCATCCGCGACAAGCTCGACCGCGGTCTTGATCTTGTGCTGATCGCAGAGGGCGAAGAACCGATCAGGCTGGCCCGTGGCAACGATTAAGGCCACAGCCCCGGCCAAGGTCAACCTGACCTTGCATGTCACCGGCCGTCGCGATGACGGCTATCACCTGCTGGACAGTCTGGTGGTCTTTGCCGGTGTCTGTGACCAACTCAGCGCCACCAGTTCCCCCGACATGCGGATCAGCGTCAGCGGGCCGTTTTCACCCGGTGTGCCGACCGATGACGGCAACCTGATGATGCGGGCGGCGACCGCGTTGCAGCAGGCGCGCGGGGTCGAGATGGGGGCCGCGCTGACGCTGGAAAAACATCTGCCCCATGCGGCGGGTATCGGCAGCGGGTCGTCGGATGCGGCGCTGACCCTTGCGATGCTGGCGGAGCTTTGGGGCGTGGTTCCCTTGCCACCAGATGCACCCGAGGTGGTCGCCTTGGGCGCAGATGTTCCTGTCTGCCTGCAAGCCCCTGCGCCCACACGGATGACGGGCATCGGCGAAACACTGTCTGATGTGCCGCGCCTGCCGGATTGCGCGCTGGTGCTGGTCCGCCCGCCTGTCGATGTCCCGACCGCGGCCGTGTTTCAGGCGCTGACCAGCCGCGATGGCAGCGGCATGGATGATCTGCCTCTGGGCCTTGATTACGACGGTTTCGCGCAATGGCTGGCCGCACAGCGCAACGACCTGCAAGCCCCTGCCGAAGGGATCGCGCCCGAAATCACCGAAGCGATTGCCGCACTGCGCGCTTTGCCGGTGGTCAGTTTTGCGGGCATGTCAGGGTCAGGGGCGACCTGTTACGGGCTGGTCAAGGACATGGCCACCGCCCGTCAGGTCGCGCGCCGGATGCAGGTGGCGCATATGAATTGGTGGGTGGCCCCTGCGGCGGTGCTTCAGCCCGCCTGATCGCGGCGCATCAGGGTCACGAACGTATCGCCATAGCGTCGCTGATCCTCGACCGTAAAGCCTTTGGGGGCGACTTGCCCGCGGCCTTCTTCCCAGACGATCAAGGCGCCCGGCGCGATCCAGCCTTGTCGCAGGGCCGCGTCAAGCGCGGCATGCCCCAGCGCCAGACCGTAGGGCGGGTCCATAAACACCAGATTGCAGGGCTGGCCTGCGGGGATCGCCACGGCGCTGGTCGGGATCAGCCGCGCATCCCGCTCGCGCCTGAGCTTGACGATATTGGAGCGGATCAGCGCCTGTGCCGCGCGTCCGTTATCGACGAATGTCGCATGGACCGCACCGCGCGACAAAGCCTCCAGCCCCAAGGCACCTGTGCCTGCGAACAGGTCCAGCACCCGCGCGCCGCGCACGGCATCGCCGAACCGTCCGCCTTGCAACACGTTGAACAGGCTTTCGCGCACGCGGTCGCTGGTCGGGCGCAGATGGGCTGCATCGTCGCCTGCGCCGACATCGGCCAGATGGGTGCCGCGATGGGTGCCTGCGATGATCCTCATGCGGCCAGCAGCGCCTTCATATCGGTGGCAGGGTCGGTGATAAGTGCAGGATCAGGGCTGCGGCCCGCCTCGATCAGGCGCTTGCCGATCATGTAGTTGCGCGGGTCGTTCATCGCATCGACCGCCAGCAGGTCACTGCCGCGATAATACCAATGCGACTGGCTGCCGGGCGCATCGCCCTTGCGCACATGCACATGGGTATAGCCCGTATTCAACCCCGCGATCTGTAACTTGCAATCATACTGATCCGACCAGAACCACGGCTTGGGCTGGTAGGGCAGGTCGCGGCCCATGATGTTCAGCGCCACCGCCTCGGCCTGATCAATCGCGTTGCCCACGCTTTCCAGACGGATGCGGAGCCCCTGAAACAGGCAGGACGCACAATCGCCCGCCGCCCAGATATGCGGGTCGGACGTGCGGCCGTGGCTGTCGGTGGTGATCCCGTTGTCCACATGTAGGCCCGCACTGTCGGCAAGGATCGTCGCAGGCGTGATCCCTGCGCCGACGATGGCGAAATCAATGCCGAGTTCGGTGCCATCGGTCAGCCGTGCCCCCGTCACACGGGTATCGCCCAGTAGCCGGTCCAGCCCCACGCCTTCGCGGATGGTCACGCCATGCGACCGGTGCAGCGCGCGGAAATAATCCGAGGTTTGCGGCGCCGCCACCCGTTGCAGGATACGGTCGGCCATTTCCACCAGCGTCACGCGCAACCCGCGCTTGGCCGCGACCGCCGCCGCCTCCAGCCCAATATAGCCACCGCCGACGATCAGCACCTGCCGTCCCGCGACAAGTTCGGGGGCCAGCGCATCGGCGTCAGCCAGATCGCGCATGGCATAGACCCCGTCCAGATTGCCGCCGATCGCGGCGGGCAGGGTGCGCGGATGCGCGCCGGTGGTCAACACAAGCGCGTCATAAGCCACCGTCTCCTCGCCCGTCAGCGTGACGGTTTTCGCAGTCGGGTCGATGGCGACTACGCGGGTATCCAGACGCAGGGCGATATCCTGATCGGCGTAAAACTCCGCGGGCCGCAGATAGAGCCTTTCCTGCGTCATATCCCCAAGCAGATAGGCCTTTGACAAAGGCGGGCGCTGGTAGGGCGGCACCTTTTCGGCACCGATCAGCGTGATCGCGCCTGCGAACCCCTCGGCGCGCAATTTCGCCACAACCGAGGCGCCGGCCTGCCCTCCACCGACGACGACAACATGCGTCATGAAACTGTTCCCTTGGTGTCACCACTTGTTTTGCAGCACTCTATATGGGAAGCAATCGGCTATACAACGCGAAGAGGGGGCGAAAGCCATGACAATCAAGACAGGCGATACACTACCGGATGCGACATTTTTGCAGATGGGCGACAACGGGCCGGAATCAGTGACGCTGGCCGACAAGCTGAAGGGCCGCAAGGTCGTGATCTTCGGTCTGCCCGGGGCCTTTACCGGCACCTGCACCACGGCCCATGTCCCGAGCTTCATGGTCACCTATGACGAGTTCATGGCCAAAGGCGTGGATGAAATCATCTGCGTGTCGGTCAACGATCCTTTCGTGATGAAGGCATGGGGCGAAAGCACCCGCGCGACCGAAACCGGCATCACGATGCTGGCCGATGCCGAAAGCACCTTTACCACCGCCATCGGGATGGATTTCAGCGCAGCCCCCGTGGGCTTCGTCAACCGCTCCAAGCGGTATGCGATGCTGGTCGAGGATGGCGTGGTCAAGATCCTGAACGTCGAGGCCGGACCGGGCCAGTGCGAGATTTCGGCAGGCGAAACCCTGCTGGCGGAACTGGGGTAAGGGCGGACATTCACAGGAATGACCGCGCTTGAGGGGGAACCCTCTTGCGGCAGCGGAACCGAGTAGAACAAGGGCTTCCGGAGATATCGTCGGGAGCATTCGCGTGCTGGGTGTCCGCTGTGCGGGACGGAGCAGACTTTCGCTGCGCTTGCGCCGGCGTCTGGTTTTCTAGGGTGGTCCATCCAGCGGCATTGTGATCTGCTTCGACGCACAGAAGGCAGGCATGTATACAATCGTCAATGGAGCACGCATTTATTTCGACGTCGATGGCGAAGGGCTAGCACCCGACGGAGCAGTGATGCGGGAGAAACCAACCGTTGTCATGGTTCATGGCGGCCCAGGCGCAGATCACACCGTTTCAAAGCCATATTTCAGCCAACTCACAGATATTGCACAGGTGGTTTTCTATGATCATCGTGGGAATGGGCGCAGTTCCGGGGATGATCCCAAGGAATGGAACCTCGCACAATGGGGCGATGATTTGCGCGGCCTGTGCGAAGCTTTAGGTATCGAGCGGCCGATTGTCATTGGGACTTCTTTTGGTGGCTTCGTGTCACTGGCCTATGCGACCCGCCATCCCGACCATGCTGCGGGTCTCGTGTTGATATCTACTGCAGCCAAGGTCGATTTTCATGAAGTCTACCAAGCTTTCGAACGCCTTGGCGGTCCTGAGATCGCAAAAATCGCGCAGGACTATTGGGACAATCCGACGGACGAGGGTAGAGCGCTCTACCGAGACCGCTGCGTGCCGCTTTATCAGCGCAGCCCATCTGCATCAACGGACTGGCTGTCCCGCATCCTTTGGCGGAATGAAACGGCGCTGCATTTCAATGGTCCGCATGCAGAGCATGGGCAGATGGATTTCCGAGGCGACCTACATCGGATTGCCTGCCCAGTTCTTCTTATGGTCGGTGACGAAGATCCAATTACGCCGCCGGTGTTTGCGGAGGTTATCTCCGACAGCCTGCCCAATAGCCAAGTGACTTATCATCGCTTTGCAGATTGTGGGCACGGCGTTATCTCAGACAAACCTGACGAAGCCTTGCAGGCTGTAAGGAGCTTTATCGAGCGTGTCGCAACAGAAACCTGACCTTGGAGCAAGGTGCAGCATTGGTGACTCTGGGCTCAAAGCGGACGTTGAACGCCAAGCTTCGACTGCATTCATCTTTCCCATTCACCACGAAATACCGGGAAACGTGCCGCCTATTCACTCCGCCGCACTCAGCACCGTGCGCGTCGGGAAAGGGATTTCCACACCGGCCGCATCCAGCGCCTCTTTTACCTGCCGCTTCATATCGGCCTGATACTGAAAGAAATCGCCGCTCGAACACCACACCCGCACCAGAAAATCGACCGAGAAATCGCCGAGGTTGTTGACCTGAATGAACGGCGCAGGCTCGGCCCACGACCGTGGGTCCGACAGGATCGTCGTGCGGATCGTCTCCTCGGCCAGTTTCAGGTCCGCGCCATAGCTGACGCCGAACACCCATTCCGCGCGACGGCTGTCATAGGCGGAATAGTTGACAATCGTATTGCCCCAGACCTGGCTGTTGGGAATGATGATCTGCACATTCGCGACCGAGGCCAGCTCGATGAAGTTGAGGTTGATTTCCTTGACCGTGCCCATCTGGCCGTTCACCTCGACGAAATCACCCAGTTTCACGGGGCGGAAGAAGACGATCATCACACCCGCCGCGATGTTTGACAGCGTGCCTTGCAAGGCCAGACCGATGGCCAGACCGGCCGCACCGATGACGGCGACAAAGGATGTCGTCTGCACCCCGAAGGTGTTGAGAACGAACAGAAACGCAAAGCCGATGACGACATAACGGACGATATTGCCCAGGAAGCTGAACAAGGTGTCGTCCAGATGCCGGTTCATCTGGCCGACCCGCACCAAGCGTCCGCGCAACCAGCCGCCAATAATGAACCCGGTGATCAGGATCAGGATCGCGGCTAGCACGCTGCCGAAGATCGAGACCAGAAACTCCAGCGTCAGCAGATCGGCAAGCGTGCGCCCGTTGATGATTTCGGTCGTCAGCATGTTTTCCAAGTCAGCCCCCGGCGAGCGCGTCCATCTTGGCGCCCAGTTTGGTATCCAGCGCCGACAATCCGCCAGCGTCATGGGTCGTCAATGTCACCTCTACTGTTTTGTAGACATTCGACCATTCGGGGTGGTGATTCCATTTTTCCGCCCAAAGGGCAACCTTTGTCATGAATCCAAAGGCTTCGATGAAGTTGCGGAACACGAATTGTTTATGGATCGCGTCGCGCCCTTCGACCATCTGCCAGCCATTTGCCAGAAGGGGGGCAAGGTCGCTGTCGCGTTCGGATTGGGTCAGTGCGTCGGTCATTGTTGTTCTTCCCTGTCGGTTTTGCGGAACGGACCATAGCTGGTCAGCACCTCGATTTCATGATCCACCGCGTCGCGTTCGGCCACCAGATAGCGGGCAATCGCATCGCAAAAGCCTGCATCCGCGAACCAGTGCAGCGAATGCACCGGCACCGGCAGATAGCCGCGCGCGAGCTTGTGTTCGCCCTGCGCCCCTGCCTCGACCCGCGCCATGCCATGGGCGATGGCAAAGTCGATGGCCTGATAATAGCACAGTTCGAAATGCAGGCAGGCGTGGTGTTCGGTACAGCCCCAGTACCGGCCAAATAACGTCTCGCGCCCGATAAAGTTCAGCGCGCCTGCGACAGGCACGCCATCGCGGATCGCGAGCACCATCAGTATGTCGTCCCGCAGGGTCTGGTGCGCAAAGTGGAAGAAATTGCGCGTCAGATACGGCGTGCCCCATTTGCGGTTGCCGGTGTCCTGATAGAATTGCCAGAACGCATCCCAGTGTTCCGGCTGGATCTGGTCGCCCGTCAGCGCCACGATCTGCCCGCCGAACCCCTGCGCTGTCTCGCGTTCCTTGCGGATGTTCTTGCGCTTGCGGCTGGACAGGCTGGCAAGGAAATCGTCGAACCCGCCATAGCCTTCGTTGACCCAGTGAAACTGCTGCCCGATCCGCGATTGCAGGCCCATTTCGGCCCCCGCCAGTGCCTCGGCCTCGGTGCAGAAGGTTGCGTGCAGCGACGACAGGTTGTTATCAGCTGCGATCTGGACCGCGCCTTGGATCAGGGCCGCCATACCCACGGCCTCGAACCCCGGACGGGTCAGGAACCGCCGCCCTGTGGCTGGCGTGAACGGCACCGCGATCTGGAGTTTCGGGTAATACCGCCCGCCCGCGTTTTCATAAGCATGCGCCCAGTTGTGATCGAAGATGTATTCGCCCTGACTATGCCCCTTGGCATAAAGCGGGGCAACGGCGATGATCTGGCCGTCCTGTTGCGCGGTCAGATACCGCGGCTGCCAGCCCGTGCCCGGGCCAACGGAATAGCTGTCCTCCAGCGCCTTTAGAAAGCGGTGCGTTGTGAACGGGTCATTCGGGCGGCCGCTGTTGGCCTCGGGGCAGGCGCAGGCATCCCAATCGGCGGGGCTGATGCCGTTGATGCTGGCATGGGTAGTGATTTCGATCGCTGATCCGTCCATCTGCTTTAACTGGAGGGCGCAGGGCGCGCGTCAAGCAAGATAACCCTCGAAGGTGACATTATCCGCGATTTCTCGGGCCTTCGCCTCGGCCATCGCGGACCGGATCGTCCAGCACAGGACAGGGGCGCCAGTCGCCTTGATCTCGGCCACGCGGGGGCGGGCCAGATCAAGCGCCTCGTGGCTGATGAAACAGGCGTCAACGCGGTCGTAATCGGGGATCTGGCGCAGATGGTCACACACAGCGCGGGTCAGTTCGGGCCAGAACACCGGATCATAGGCCGATGTGACCAGCCCGCGTGCAATGGCCGGGGCGAGGGCCCGGCAGGCCGCCATGCTGTGCGGGTTGAAGGACATCAGCGCCACGTCGCCTTTGTAATCCGCGAGCGCCGCGCAGGTCGCTTCTTCTAGAGGACCGACATCCGGCCCCATATTGCCATCCTGATCCTTGATCTCGATCAGCAGCGGCACCTGCCCTGCGACCAGCGCCAGAACATCCGCCAGCGCGGGGATCGTGCCGGTGTCATCCTTCAGCGCGATCTGTTCCAGTTCGGCACGGCTGCGCGCACGCACCGGTCCGGTTTGCGCGGTCAGCCGGTCCAGCGTGTCGTCGTGAAACACCATAGCCTGCCCGTCACTGGACAGTTGCACGTCGATTTCGATGCCGTAACCGGCGGCAATCGCGGCCTTAATTGCGGCGATGGAGTTTTCCACGCGCCCCGCCTTGCGGTCATGCAAGGCGCGGTGCGCGATAGGGCGGGACAGGAACGCTAAAGGCAGCATCATGCGATCTCGAAAATGCCTTCGATTTCGACGGCCACGCCAAAGGGCAAGCTTGCCGCACTGACGGCAGAGCGTGCATGGCGGCCTTTGTCGCCAAGGGCAGCAACCATGAAGTCGGAGGCGCCGTTGATGACCTTGGGCTGGTCACCGAAATCGGGGGTCGAATTGACGAATCCCACCAGTTTGACCACCCGCACCAGCCGGTCGATATCACCTCCACAGGCGGCCTTGAGCTGTGCCAGCAGGCTGACCGCACAGGCGCGCGCGGCGGCGGCACCGGCCTCGACGTCCATGTCCACACCCAGTTTGCCTTTGATCATCCCATCCGCATTGGCCGAGATTTGCCCCGACACATGCACCAGATTGCCTGTCTGCACGAAGGGCACGTAATTCGCCGCAGGGGCAGGGGCGTCGGGCAGGCTCACGCCCAGTTCGGCCAGACGGGTTTCGATCACGCTCATGTCACACTCCTTGGCTGTTTGGCCGGACGCTAGCGGGCAAAGCCGGACTGTGCAATCACCGGTCGCGGAAGGCGCGGGTGAAATAATCCGCCAGCGGCTTGAGCAGGTAATCCAGCGGGCTGCGGTCGCCGGTGCGCACAAAAGCCTCGACCGGCATGCCGGGGATCAGGGTCAGGTCGGCAGGCAGGCGGTCGATCTGGCCGTCGTTCAACTGCACCTCGGCGCGGTAATAGGACACGCCGGTCGCGTCGTTCTGGAAGGCATCCGCCGACAAGAGCGTCACGCGCCCCGTCAGTTCCGGCGTGCGCCGCTGGTCAAAGGCGGAAAAGCGCAAGGTCACGTCCTGCCCGACAAAAATCTGGTCGATATCGACCGCCTGCACCTGCGTCGCAATCACCAATGGGCGGTCCTGCGGGATCAGGTAAAGAACCGGATCGGCAGGCCGGATCACCGAGCGCGGTGCAAAGACCTGCATGCCATAGACGATCCCCGACACGGGCGCGCGGATATCCAGCCGGTCAAGCTGACGCAGCAGGATCTGCCGGCGTTCGGCCAGTTCAAGCTGGTTGAATTGCAGGTCGCGCAGGCGGGTGATCGCCTCTTCGCGGCGGGAGGATGCAAGGCCGAGCACCTGAATTTCGATCTCGGTCATGCGTTCGGCGGCTTGGGCGGCCATCGCCGTCAACTCACCGACGCGACCTTGCAGGCTGGCCTGTTCGCGTTGCAGGGCCAGCACGCGGCCGGCCTGCGCCAGCCCGCGATCCAGCAGGCTTTGCTGGTCGGCCAGTTCGCGTGCGATCAGGTCCTGTTGGGTTTCAAGCGCAGTCTGCTGGGCGGTGATGCCGGTGATCTGGCTGGCGATCTGGGCACGTTGCTGTGTCAGCTGTTCGACGGATTGCAGGCTGGTTTCCAGCCGCGCGGCAAACAGGCGGTCCTGCCCTTCCATCAGCTCGGCCGCCTCCGGCCTGTCGGAGGCCAGCAGCACGGGGTCAAATGTGAGGGCGGTTGCGTCATCGCGTTCCGCCTCAAGACGGGCGCGGCGGGCAAGGATTTCGAACAATTGCCCTTCGACGATGGACAGGTCCGATCGCAGATCGGTCGGGTCAAGCCGGATCAGCACGTCACCTTCCGCCACGCTGTCGCCTTCAACCACAAGGATTTCCGCGACCACGCCGCCGAAGGGGTGCTGCACGACCTGCCGGTTGCGGTCCACCTCGATCTGGCCGCTGGAAATGACCGCGCCGTTGATCTGTGCCATGACCGACCACGTGCCAAAGCCGCCGACCAGCACGGCCAGAGCCGCGACACCGATCACCATATATCGCCGGACAGGCCAGCCTGCGGGCTGTTTTGTGGTCATGCCACGCCCCCCGATTGCGGCGTGCCGCGTTTGATCTGCGCGTGGTTCTGGACCAATTCGGCCAGTACATCATCCTTTGGCCCGAAGGCGCGGCGCATTCCGTTGTCGATCACCAGCAGAAGGTCGCATTCCTGAATCGCCGCAGGCCGGTGCGCCATGATAAACACGATCCCGCCCGCCGCCTTGAACGCGCGGATCGCGGCGTTCAGCGCCAGTGACCCGTCGTTGTCGAGATTGGAATTCGGCTCGTCCAGCACCAGCACGACAGGGTCGCCATACAGCGCGCGGGCGAGGCCGATCCGCTGGATCTGCCCGCCTGACAACCGGCCTGTCGTCGCGGATACACGGGTGTCGTAGCCGTCGGGCAGTTTCAGGATCATGTCATGCGCCGCGGCTTTCTGTGCAGCCAGCACGACCGCCGCATCGTCGGGGGCCATCGCCATGCGGGCGATGTTGTCCTTGATCGTGCCGTCGAACAATTGCACGCGCTGCGGCAGATAGCCGATATGCTGGCCCAGCACGTCCGCGTCGTATTGATCCAGCGCCGCGCCATCCAATCTGATCTGCCCGCCCGCCGGTTGCCAGACGCCAGTCAGCGCGCGGGCCAGCGTGGATTTGCCCGCGCCCGAGGTGCCGATGACCCCCACGGCCTGCCCTGCGCCCACATCGAAACTGACCATGCGCAGGGCGGCAACGCTCTCTCCCGGAGGGACGACGGTGACCTGTTCGGCGCTCAGCCGCGCCTTGGGTCGTGGGAGGCGGGTGCGGGGTGCCTCGGGCGCGACCTGCCCCAGCAGGACCGCCAGATTGCCCCAGCCTTCGCGCCCGCGCTGGAACACCGCCCATTGGCCCACGATCATCTCGATCGGGGCGAGCGCGCGGCCCAGCAGGATCGAGCCTGCGATCATCGCACCGGGGGACAACTCCCCTAGCAGCACCAGATAGGCGCCGAGCCCCAGCATCGCCGATTGCAGGAATAGCCGGAACGCCTTGGTCAGCGCGGTATAGCTGCCCGCGGCATCCGACGCGCCGATACTGGCATCAAGCGACGCATTGCGCGCGACTTGCCAGCGGTCGAAGGCCGCTCCGCGCATGCCCAGCGCATGGACCATCTCGCTTTCCTGCCGGATCTGGCTGCCCATCTGTTCAGACGCAAAACTGGCCGCATTGGCCTGCGCCAAGGGCGCGCGGGTGGTGATCTGGTTCAGCACGGCGACAACGACCAGCACCAGCGCGCCGCAGACAGCCAGCACCCCCATCAGCGGATGAAAGATGAAAATGCCAAGGAAGAACAACGGTGCCCAAGGCAAATCAAACACCGCCATCAGCGTGGGCGAGGTGATCAGCCGCTGTACGGATTCCAGATCGCGCAGGCCCGTCGCCGCCTCGCGCGGGGCGCGTTGCAAGGTCGTGGCGCGCATCACCGCCGCAAACACGCGCCGGTCCAGCCGCGCCTGAAACCGCGCGCCGACCCGCGCCATCACACGGCCGCGCACATGGTCGAGAATGCCCATCATCGCGTACAGAAACGCCACCAGCACCGTCAGCGCGATCAGCGTTTCCACCGAGCGCGAGTTCAGCACGCGGTCATAGACGTTGAGCATATAGAGCGGGCCGGTCAGCATCAGCAGGTTGACGAAAAAGCTGAAGATGCCGACGATCCAATAGAGCAGCCTGCTTTCGCGCCGCGCGCTGCGCAGTTCCGACCGTCCTTGTGCCGCTGGATTATCCGTCATTTTGCGCAATCAATTTCCGCTTATGCGAGGACCATAATACACTTGGGCCAGCCGCAACATGCCCGAATTGAACCGAGCAGAGGCACCAAGGTCAAGAAACAACCGCCTTCGCAGGACAATCGCGCCTGATGCGTGCCAAGGCCGACACAGGCTAATAGGATAGGCGCAAATGCTTGCGGTCCTGTAAAGAAATCCTGTCCGACCCTCTATCGCTTTGGACTGTTGGTTGCGGGGAAGAGCGTGTAGCGTTTGATACATCTCATGATTGCGAAGCGGTCGATCTACATGCCCAAAACCCACATGACGATCCTTGGCGGTGCCGTCGCGCTGGGCTTGCTGCCATTGGGCGCGCTGGCCGAGGAGACACCGACCTACCTGCTCACCAACGGCACGGCGGTCACTGACCTCGACATGTTCAAGGAATGCGATGTCTGTCCGGAGATGATCGTCATGCCGCTTGGGGCGTTCATGATGGGGGCCAGTGAAGGTGAATCCTGGTCTTCGCTTTGGGATGTCGAGGGAAACGGTCCGGTCGGCCGGGATGGACCAGATGGCCTCTATAACATTCCGAGTGAAGGACCGCGGCACAGAGTGGAAATGGACACGCCCTATGCGATGGGCGTGAATGAAGTCACCCATGCGGAATGGATGGTCTGCGTCCAAGAAGGCG
Source organism: Yoonia sp. 72 (assembly GCF_034652275.1). Lineage (NCBI taxonomy): Bacteria > Pseudomonadati > Pseudomonadota > Alphaproteobacteria > Rhodobacterales > Paracoccaceae > Yoonia > Yoonia sp. 72. The sequence continues at coordinate 205,099 of NZ_JAXIWG010000003.1, forward strand.
GGTGTCGTCATGACCCCGATCATTCGGTACTGACGTTTGAAAACGGCTATATAGCACTTGGTCCTGATCATCCTGCGATCAATGTCTCCTTGCGCGATATTGAGGAGTATGTGGCTTGGCTCAACGCCCGTGTCGGCGTTGAGGTTTATCGTCTGCCGACAGAAGCGGAGTGGGAATACGCCGCACGGGCCGGTACAACAACACGGTTCGCGCAAGGGGATGTGCTGACCTCGGATCAGGCGAATTTCTCTGGTGAAACGACAGCGCATAATCGCGGCCGTCCCTTTCCTGATCTGGTCACCCGCGCGATCCCGGTGCCCGTGGACACTCTTGATGCGGCCAACCCTTGGGGGCTGCGGCACATGTCGGGCAATGTCTACGAAATCACCTTGTCCTGTTTTACACCGCAACATCTGGGGTTGCCCACCAACAGCGCCTATCTGGCCCATGCCGAGAAAGGCTGTGACAGGTACGTCGCCAAAGGCGGGTCCTACAATATGGCGATGGACGCTCTAAGGCTTGGCTCTCGTAAAAGGCCACTAGCCGATAGCCGTAATAGCTATCGTGGCTTTCGTCTCATCCGCATTTTTGCAATCGAAGGGCCAGCATCATGACATATCAACTCTACAACATCCGTTACTTGCAAAGCGGTGGAAAGCAGGGCCTGCACCAAACCACATGACAACCTTGTGCATCGCCCCTGCCCCCTGTTGATTGCGCGCGGAATTTGCCGCATGAGTGGAGCATGTTCAAATTTTTGCGCCAATCCGCCATTCTGATCGGCCTTCTGCCTGCCGTGCTGTCGGCGGCGCCCTATGATGGCGTCTATCGCCAGACCGCCAATGCCGAATGTGCGCTGATCGGTGCCAATGGCGGGTCGGTGCGGATTGCGGCGGGCATCTTTTATGGTGTCGGCACACAATGCCAGATGACCCGCCCTGTGGACGTCAACGGGATGGAGGCGACGCTCTACACGATGGAATGCGTGGCCGAGGGTGAACAATGGTCCGAACGGGCGATGCTGATGCGCACTGCCGACGGCGAAGGGCTTTACATGATCTGGGACGGATTTGTTTTTGTCTACAGCCTGTGTCCGGAAGGGGCGCCATAGCGCCCCGTTCTCAGTTCGTCGGATCGCCGCCTACCAGCAGGTCCAGCAGGTTGACGATGTCGTCATCCACGACTTCACCGCCGGGGCTTTGCAGAACACCTGTAGGGGCCGCCACCTGCGGCACCATCATCGGCAATGGCGTAGGCATCCGCCCGTCCAGCACACGCACCATGGTTTCGCGCCAGATCTCGGCGGGCAGACCGCCGCCCGTCACACCGCGCAGGGGCGTGTTGTTGTCGTATCCCATCCAGACGCCGGTGACGTAATCGCCGGTGAAACCGATGAACCATGCGTCGCGTGACGAGTTGGTCGTGCCGGTCTTGCCTGCAATTTCCCAGCCGTTGATGCGGGCGCGCCGTCCGGTGCCTTCCTCGACGACGCGGGTCATCATCCATGTCAGCTGGCGTGCGGCCTCTTCGCTGATGATCCGGTTGCCGATGCCCGCACCTTGCGAATCCATCAGTACCGCGCTGTCACCCTGAATGCGCAGATCGAGCAGGCCGTAAGGCGTCACCTGCGACCCGCCGTTCAGGATGCCCGCATAGGCGCCCGTAATGTTGAGCAGCGTGCTTTCGGACACGCCCAGCGCCAGTGCCGGCCCCTCGGCCAGTTCGCCTTGCAAACCGAAGCCGTTGGCGACGTTGCGGACATATTCACGGCCGACATCCTCGGACAGGAAGATGGCGGGAAGGTTCCGGCTTTCGGCCAGCGCCTGTGTTAGCGAGACTGGCCCCTTGAACGTGCGGTCATAGTTTTCGGGGCACCATTCGCGCGATCCACGGATCGACCAGCATTGCGGTGCGTCGTTGACCATCGCATAGGGCGACACGCCCAGATCAAGCGCTGCTGCATAGATGAAGGGCTTGAAGGCCGATCCGGTCTGGCGCAATGCCTGCGTCGCGCGGTTGAACGCACCCGTGGCCCGCAGGTTGCGCCCGCCAACCATCGCCCGGACAGCGCCATCTGCTGACATCACCACGATTGCCGCCTGCGCCTCTGACCCTTCGGACACCTGGTTCTGGAACACTGACACCAGCGCCTCTTCGGCGGCACGCTGGATGCGTTGGTCAAGCGTGGTGCGGATGATCACGTCTTCGGTTGTGTTGCGGGTAAAGAATTCCGGCCCGCTTTCCATCACCCAATCGGCAAAGAAGCCACCCGACCGTGCCTCGGCGGCGCGTGACAGGGCGGCTGGGTTGGCGATCGCCTCTTGCGCCTGCGCTGCGGTCAAATAGCCCTGATCCTGCATCAGGCGGACCACAACGGCGGCGCGTTCGCGCGACCGTTCGATGTTGGCAGTCGGCGCAAGGGTGGATGGTGCCTTGAGAAGCCCGGCCAGCATCGCGGCCTGCGCGGGGTTCACCTGCGCGGCAGAAATACCGAAATACCGCTGAGCTGCTGCCTCGAAGCCGCGGCTGCCCGCACCCAGATAGGCACGGTTCAGGTAAAGCGTCAGGATTTCCTCTTTGGTGTAGGCGATTTCCATGCCCATAGCATAGAACGCCTCGCGGACCTTGCGGGCTAGCGTGGTGCGCCGGCAGTCCGCCTCGTAGGCAGCTTCTGATTCCCACTGGGCGGCGTTATAAGGCACGCCCAGACACAGCAGTTTGGCCGTCTGCTGGGTGATCGTAGACCCGCCGTTGCCGGACAAGGGACCGCGGCCCTCGCTCAGGTTGATGCGGACGGCAGAGGCGATACCGCGTGGCGAGAGGCCAAAATGGCTGTAAAACCGCCGGTCCTCGGTCGCGACGACCGCATTGTGCAGATGCGGGGACACGGTGCGCGCCGTGACCATGCCGCCGAACTGATCGCCGCGCCAGGCGAAGACTTCGCCTGTCAGATCGGCCATCGTGACGGAGCCGCGTGCGCGCTGGTCGATGATGTCTTCGATCGGGGGCATCTGCTGGGCGAAATAGACAGATATACCCCCGACGATCAGCGCGGCAACAAGCCCCACACGCCAGCTGATGGCCCAGATAACCCGCAGCAGGATACGGAACGGCCATAGCAACCAGCCCAGAACGGTTGTCGGGCGACCGGACCCACGCGACTTGCGGGCCGTGCGTTTGGGGGCAGGTTTGCGGGCCGCGGGCTTTTTCGGGGCTGCCTTGCCCTGATAGCGCTTTTCGGCCACCAGAGGTGCCCGTCTTTTGTCGTTGCCACTCATGATCCGCTCGACTGTTTGTGCGTCTGTTTTGCTGCACCATAAACGGATCGAAACGAATTGTAGAGACGCGATGAGTCGCCCTCTCCGTTTTTTGCTTTGCTTATTAATTAAGCATAAGAGTTAAAATGTGCAATAATTGTGCAAACTCGCTCGATCTGCACCCGTTCCGACATAGGCAGAACCTTGCCGATGCTGCACTGCCGCGTTCTTTGTTGCGTGCAAGCGGTCGCCGGGCTGGGCGTTGCCGCAATCCATTGCGAGGGGAAGAACGTGAAACTCATCATTGCAACAATCAAGCCGTTCAAGCTCGAAGAGGTCCGCGAAGCGCTGACCTCTGTGGGCGTGCGCGGCATGATGGTGTCAGAAATCAAAGGGTTCGGATCGCAGTCGGGCCATACCGAAATATACCGTGGCGCGGAATATGCCGTGAACTTCGTGCCCAAGGTGAAGCTCGAGATCGTCGTGCCTGACAGCATGGCCGATCAGGTCGTCTCCACCATCGCCACCACTGCCAAGACCGACAAGATCGGGGATGGCAAGGTTTTCGTTCTCGACGTGCAAAGCGCAGTCCGCGTGCGCACCGGCGAGACCAATGATGACGCGCTTTGATCGCGGCGTAACGAGGAACAGAACCATGAATACGAAAAAACTACTTTTGCTGGGGGCGGGGCTTGCGCTGCTTCCGGTCATCGGTTTCGCGCAGGAAGCGACCGAGGCAGTCGAAGCTGTCGAGGAAGTCGCAGAGGTCGCACCCTCTTTCGACGAGATCGGCCCCTATATCATGACCACGCTGCTGTTCCTTGTGGGCGGCTTTCTCGTGTTCTGGATGGCGGCAGGGTTCACCATGCTGGAGGCCGGTCTGGTCCGGTCCAAGAACGTGACCACGCAGCTGACCAAGAACATCGCGCTGTTTTCCATCGCAGGCATCATGTACTGGCTGGTCGGCTTCAACCTGATGTATCCGGGTGAATTCAACGGCTATATCGGCGGATTCTTCAACATCACCGTGCTGGAAGCTGTCGGTCTGGCGGCGGACGAGGCATCGCTGGATTACGCATCCGTTGCGTCCGACTTTTTCTTCCAGCTGATGTTCGTTGCGGCCACTGCATCCATCGTGTCGGGTGCGCTGGCTGAACGGATCAAGCTGTGGCCGTTCCTTGCCTTTGTCGTCGTGCTGACCGGCTTCATGTATCCGATCTCGGGTTCGTGGCAGTGGGGTGGCGGCTGGCTGTCTGAGCTGGGCTTCTCTGACTTCGCAGGTTCGACGGTTGTTCACTCTGTCGGTGGCTGGGCTGCGTTGGCTGGTGCGATCGTGCTGGGTCCGCGTCTGGGCAAGTACAAGGATGGCCGCGTCAACCCGATGCCCGGTTCCAACCTGGCACTAGCAACACTGGGTACATTCATCCTGTGGCTGGGCTGGTTCGGTTTCAACGGCGGTTCGCAGCTGGCTGCGGGCACCGTGGGTGACATCACCGATGTCGGCCGGATTTTCGCGAACACCAACATGGCGGCGTCTGCCGGTGCTGTAACCGCGCTGATCCTGACGCAAATCCTGTACAAGAAGGTCGATCTGACCATGGTGCTGAACGGCGCACTGGCTGGTCTGGTCGCAATCACGGCGGAACCGCTCTATCCGTCGCTGTTCGGCGCGCTCTGGATCGGTGCTGTCGGTGGTGTGATCGTGGTCTTCGCTGTGCCGCTGCTGGACAAGTTCAAGATCGACGACGTGGTCGGTGCGATCCCTGTCCACCTGTTCGCCGGTATCTGGGGCACCATCGCCGTTGTCTTCTACAACGAAGGCACCAGCCTGATGACCCAACTGACCGGTATCGCGGCCTACGGTGTGTTCACCTTCGTTGTGTCCTTCATCGTGTGGTACATCTTCAAGATGACGATCGGCATCCGCGTTAGCCAGGAATCGGAAATGACCGGCCTCGACCTGAGCGAGCTGGGCATGGAAGCCTACCCCGAATTCTCCAAAGGGTAAGCGTTTCCACCGCGCAAAACAAAACCCGGGCGTTCGCGTCCGGGTTTTTTGTTGTAAGATGTGTCGAGGCATCTTTTTAATCGCGATGGATTCTTCGAATAATCGGGGGCGGCGCGCAGGTTTCATCGAATGAATCGCATTTACGCGGTGTTTTTGCAAAGATTGCCCCCGCATTTTTGCGATAAGCTACCAAAGACAATTACCAGATAACCGGAGCTTGCGATGATCCAGACCCCTTACCTTTTGTTTCTTGGCGATGCGCCTGACCAGCTGGCCGCGAAGGTGGCGCAGGGGATCAAGGACTGGCGCCCGGACAATGCCGTGGGCCAGTACCGGATGCCCGGTTGTGGTGCAGATGTCGGCATTGCCGACATGACGCTGCAAGAAGCCAGATCCGCCGGTGCAAAGACGCTGGTCATCGGTGTGGCCAACCGTGGCGGCGTGATCTCTGCCGCGTGGAAAGAGGTGTTGTTGCAAGCACTTGGCATGGGGTTCGATCTGGCGTCGGGCCTGCACAACCTGCTGCGCGATGAGGCCGATCTGGTCGCTGCCGCCGAAGTGCATGGCCGGTCGTTGTTCGACGTGCGCGTGCCTTCGGTCGCCTATCCGATCGCCAATGGCGTGAAGCGGACCGGCAAACGCTGTCTGGCTGTCGGCACGGATTGTTCGGTGGGCAAGATGTACACCGGCCTTGCCATGGATATCGAGATGCGCAAGCGCGGCATGAAGTCGACCTTCCGCCCCACCGGTCAGACCGGCATCCTGATCACCGGCGGTGGCGTGCCGCTGGATGCAGTTGTCGCGGATTTCATGGCGGGAGCGGTGGAATATCTGACGCCGGACAACGACCCCGATCACTGGGATCACATCGAAGGGCAGGGCAGCCTGTTCCACGTGTCCTATTCCGGCGTGACCATGGCGCTGATCCATGGCGGCCAGCCCGATGCGCTGGTGCTGGCGCATGAACCGACACGTAAGCATATGCGCGGATTGCCCGGCTATGCGCTGCCCTCGCTTGAGGCGCTCCGCGACATGGTTCTGCCGATTGCCCGTATCGCGAATCCGGCCTGCAAGATTATCGGCGTGTCGGTCAATACCCAGCATCTGTCCGAGGATGACGCTTTGGCCTATCTCGCCGAGGTTGAAGGGCGGATGGGGTTGCCGACAGTCGATACGTTCCGGCAGGGGGCGGCGCGGCTGGTTGATGCGCTGGAGGGGATTTGATGTCGGATTTCTTGCGAAATCCGACGCCTCCGGCGGGGATATTTGGGCTCGGAAGATGATGAAAGTGGATGTGACACGCGATGTGTTCCGTCTTGCGCAGGTATTCACCATTTCGCGCGGGTCGCGGACCGAAGCGCAGGTGCTGACCGTGACGGTGGCGGATGGTGGCTTTGTGGGTCGCGGCGAATGTGTGCCTTATGCGCGCTATGGCGAGACGCTGGAAAGTGTGGCCGCGCAGATTGCGGGCTTTGCGGGGGCGTGGCCTGACTTGCAGGACGCCCTGCCCGCAGGGGCCGCACGCAATGCGCTGGATTGTGCGTTCTGGGACCATGCGGCGAAAAAGGCAGGCAAGCGCGTCTGGGACCTGCTGGGTCTGCCTGTGCCGCTACCTGCGATCACCGCCTACACGCTGTCGCTTGATACACCCGAGGCGATGCAGGCCCAGGCGGCGCAAAATGCGCATCGCCCGCTGTTGAAGATCAAACTTGGCACACCCGACGACATGGCGCGGCTGGAGGCTGTGCGCCGTGGCGCGCCCGCCGCGCGCATCATCGTGGATGCCAACGAAGGCTGGACAGCAGAGGTTTACGCCGATCTTGCGCCCCATCTGATCCGGCTCGGTGTGCAGATGGTCGAACAGCCGCTGCCTGCGGGGGCGGATGACATGCTGGCGGAAATCGCGCGGCCTTTGCCGGTGTGTGCCGATGAAAGCTGCCATGACCGCGCCAGCCTGCCCGCCCTGCGCGGCAAATATGACATGGTGAACATCAAGCTCGACAAGACCGGCGGGCTGACCGAGGCGCTGGCGCTGAAGGCGCAGGCGCAGGCCGCAGGTTACGGGATCATGGTCGGCTGCATGGTCGGATCGTCGCTGGCGATGGCACCTGCGACGATTCTGGCGCAGGGCGTGGCCTTCACGGACCTTGACGGGCCGCTCTTATTGGCCGAAGACCGTGCTGCACCTTTGCACTATGACGACACTGGCGTGCATCCGCCCGCCGCCGACCTTTGGGGATGACCATGCGCACAGTTTACGTCAACGGCACCTATCTGCCAGAAAACGAAGCCACGATTTCGATCTTTGACCGCGGTTTCCTGATGGCCGATGGCGTTTACGAGGTCACCTCGGTGCTGGATGGCAAGCTGATCGATTTCGCGGGCCACGCCAAACGGCTGGAGCGGTCGTTGAACGAACTCGACATGCCGCACCCCGATTGCCTGCCTGACCTTTTGGAGATTCACCGCGAACTGGTGCGCCTGAACGGGATCGAGGAAGGGATGATTTATCTGCAGATCACCCGTGGCGCGCCCGGTGACCGCGATTTTGCCTTTCCCGACCCTGAAACCTGCACGCCGACGGTGGTGCTGTTCACCCAGAACAAGCCCGGACTGGCCAACAGCCCTGTCGCCAAGACCGGCATCAAGGTCATTTCGGTCGCCGACCAGCGCTGGGCGCGGCGCGACATCAAGACGGTGCAGCTCTTGTATCCGTCGATGGGCAAGATGATGGCCAAAGCCGCCGGTGTCGATGATGCCTGGATGGTCGAGGACGGGATGGTGACCGAAGGCACATCCAACAACGCCTATATCGTCAAGGGCAACACGATCATCACCCGCCATCTGGGCAATGAGATCCTGCACGGGATCACCCGCGCCGCCGTGCTGCGCTTTGCTCGCGAAGCGCAGATGCAGGTCGAGGAGCGCAGCTTTTCGATCGAAGAGGCGCAGCAAGCCGATGAGGCCTTCATCACCTCGGCCAGCATGTTCGTCATGCCGGTGGTGGAGATCGACGGGGCCGCTGTCGGCACCGGCACGCCCGGGCCTGTCGCGGCGCGTCTGCGCGAGATTTACCTTGATGAAAGCCGCAAGGTCGCGGTTTAATCCGCCTTGTCGTAGAACGGCGTCATCTGGGCCACGATGACGCTGTTTTCATCCAGCGCGCGCTGCATCAATTCGCGTTCCTCGTCCGAGATATCGTGCCCTTCGGCCAGCCGTTCATCGAGTGTGCCATAGCCCGACACATCCAGCGGTGCCAGATCGGCCTGTTTCAGGATCGCCACGGTTTCGCGCACTGCCTCTGCCTCGTCCACGCCGGAGGCATAGCACATCAGCGCCGCACCCGTCGCCCCGTCGGGCAGGCCGTCACCGGCGCTGCGCCCGACTTCGACCAGCAGGGTGAATACCTTCTGGCGGCTTTCCTTTTTGGTCATTTGCTGTCTTCCTCGATCCAGCGGGATTTCACGGCCCAGATCGTCGATATCACGACGACGATGTGAAAGGGCAGGTAGATGGTAAAGAACAGCACAAAGATCGTCCCGACAAGCGGCAGACCCGCAACATAGACCGCCGTCAGGATCGGCTGCCAGAGCAGCGCCAGCACCAGCGCGATCATGGCGATATCAACCGCCACCAGCCCCCATGCCTTCAGGAACGTGGGTTGTTGGCCCGCAGCCAGCCGCCTGCGCGCAATGGTCCGGCTAAGGATCATGTCAGTCGCGCAGCAATTCGTTGATGCCGGTCTTGGAACGGGTCTTTTCATCGACGCGTTTGACGATCACGGCGCAGTAAAGGTTGATCCCGTTGGTGGATGGCATGGAGCCTGCGACGACCACCGAATAGGGCGGCACTTCACCGTACATGACCTCGCCCGTGGCGCGGTCCACGATTTTCGTCGACTGGCCGATGAACACGCCCATGCCCAGCACCGACCCTTCGCGGATGATGCAGCCTTCGACGACTTCGGAGCGTGCGCCGATAAAGCAGTTGTCCTCGATGATGGTGGGGCCGGCCTGCATCGGTTCCAGCACGCCGCCGATGCCGACGCCGCCCGACAGATGCACGTTCTTGCCGATCTGCGCGCAAGACCCGACCGTGGCCCAACCGTCAACCATGCTGCCTTCATCGACATAGGCTCCAAGGTTCACGAAGGACGGCATCAGCACCACGCCTTTGCCGATGAACGCAGAGCGGCGCACGATGGACCCCGGCACAGCGCGGAAACCGGCCTTGCGCCAGTCAGCCTCGGTCCAGCCGTCGAATTTCGATGGCACCTTGTCCCACCATGTGCTGCCGCCATTGCCGCCGGAAATCGGCTCCATGTCATTCAGGCGGAAGGACAACAGCACCGCCTTTTTCGCCCACTGGTTCACATGCCACGACCCGTCGCCCTGCTTTTCCGCCACGCGCAAGGTGCCGCTGTCGAGCGCATTGAGCGTCGTTTCGATCGCATCGCGGACCTCGCCTTTTGTCGCGGGGGTGATCGTGTCGCGCACGTCCCAAGCGGCTTCGATGGCGGTCTCAAGGGCGGCGTTGGACATGGGATTCTCCGGATAAGGTGTGGTCTATGTTTACAAGGGGCTATAGACCGGAACAGCCCGATTGCGCAATGCGAGGAAGAATGATGAAAGACGACCGCCGCCATCCGTTCCGTGACAGCCAGCAAGATTGCGAGGCCGCGACCCATATTCCCGACACACCGCAGACGCGTGCGCCGTCCTATGCGCTGGCCTTTGCCGATCAGGAATTCCTCTTGCGCGAGGAGTTGCGCCCTGTGCGCCTGCAGCTTGAACTGCTCAAGCCCGAGATGTTGATGAACGAAGCGGGGATCAATTCGACTGTCGTCCTGTTCGGCGGCGCGCGCATTCCCGAGCCCGCGCAAAAGCACACCGCCAAGACCGAAACGCTTGCGGGCTTGTCGGCCTATTATGACGAGGCGCGCACATTCGCGCGGCTGATTACCGAACGGTCGCTGAAGGACGGCGGGACCGAAAACGTCATCGTCACAGGCGGCGGCCCCGGCGTGATGGAGGCGGGCAATCGCGGCGCGCTGGATGCGGGCGGGCGGTCCATCGGGCTCAACATCGTGCTACCGCACGAACAGGCACCCAACGCTTATGTGACGCCAGAGCTGTGCTTCAACTTTCACTACTTCGCCATTCGCAAGATGCATTTCCTGATGCGCGCCTCGGCGGTCTGCGTGTTTCCGGGGGGCTTCGGCACGCTCGACGAAACCTTCGAGGCGTTGACGCTGATCCAGACGGGCCGGATGGGCCGGGTGCCGTTCCTGCTGTTTGGCCGCGCGTTCTGGGAAAAGATCATCAACTGGGATGCGCTGGCCGATGCGGGCACGATTTCCGCCGCCGACCTTGATCTGTTCCGTTTTGTCGAAACCGCCGAAGAGGCGCTGGAGGCGATGGACACCTGGGAAGGCACCGGCACCAAGCGCAGCGCGATCCCGGGGCGCTAAGATGCATCCCGCGATCATGGTCATGGGCGTGTCGGGCTGCGGCAAGTCCACGGTCGGGGCCGGTCTGGCCACAGCCATCGGCGGCCGTTTTCTGGATGGCGACGATTACCACCCGCCGCAGAACGTGGCGCATATGGCGGCAGGCCAGCCTTTGACCGATGCGATGCGCTGGCCGTGGCTGGATGCGCTGGGGCAGGCGGTGCAGACCGCGCGGCAGGACGGGCCGGTGGTGTTCGCCTGTTCGGCGCTGCGCAAGCCTTACCGCGACCATCTCCGCGCGGCCATTCCCGACCTGCGGATCGCCTATCTTGATGCGCCGCGCGACGTGGTGATGGCGCGATTGGCGCAGCGGCAAGGGCATTACATGCCCGCAAGCCTGCTCGACAGCCAGTATGCGACGCTGGAAATTCCGCAGAACCCGACGATTGCCGTGCGGATCGACCAGCCCGTCGCTGCGATCATCGCGGCGCTAGAGCAGATCGTCTGACGGTACTTCCAGAGCCTGCATCGGCGGCAGATCGGGGGTGCGGATCGCCTGAATCGCGGCCTTGGCCAGGAACTCGCCCGCGATCCCGATCTTTTCCGCCAGCGTCAGGATATCCGCGCGAAACAGTTTGAGGAACGGCACTGCTTCCTTGGCGAAGACATCGACTTCTTGACCGACGGTCTTGCCGCATTGTTCGATGGCCGACACCGCCGCCATGGCCGATGTGGTCGATCCGACGATGACCGCGTCGATGGCCGGATTGCGCGTCAGTGTGTCGATGATGAAGGTCACGACCTCCGCACTTTTTGTGTCGCTGGACACCGCGCTCGAGATCGTCAGGTCGATCCCGCCTTCGCGCACGGCACTGCTGACGCCTGCGATCATGTGCTGGGCGTAGTTGTGTTCCTTGGGTGGGGCGATCAGCAGGATATGCTTGCGCCCGCGCGCGATCAGGCGCTGGGCAGCTAGGGTGCCGAAGGCCTGATTGTCATAGTCGTAATAGGGGTGCAGGTCGGCGCGGTTGGTGCGCCCGTGCGTCGCAAAGGGAAACTGCCGTTCCATCATGTAATTGACGCGCGGATCATCGGGGCGGATCTGGTTGAGGATGACCGCATCGGCCGATCCGGTTTCGACGATGTACCGCACTGGCGCCATCGGGTCCTGATCGGGGAAATAGGGCGTGACGATCAGGTGATATGGCGTGTCGCGCAACGCCCCTGCCACCGACGAGATCAGCCGCGCGGTATGGCTCATCAAATCCATCTCGGTGGACATCACAAGGCTGATGACATTGGTCCGGCCAGTGCGCAGGCGCACGCCTGCGCGGTTTGGGACATAGCCGATGTCGCTGGCGATCTTGCGGATCAGTTTCTTGGTCTCGGTGCCGATATCTGGGGCGTCGTTCAAGGCGCGAGAGACTGTTGGCACGGCAAGCCCGCTGATCCGCGCAATCGTTTTGAGCGTCGGCTTGCCGCTGACGGCGGCGGTCGAGGCCGCGATTTCAGCGCTGGTTCTGCTTGACGCCATGGCGTGTCTTTCCTTGCGTGGCGCCAGCTTGTCACGTCAAAACCCGTGACCAGACCCCCATTCCGGCCGAAAACCCATATAGGGCAGGACGTTACCGAAGCGCCACCTCTGATGTCTTATATTGTCGTATTTTTTCTTGCGAGGTCAATCTAAATCGATATAGGCTGATCTATAACGATTTAGGCCAGGGAGGAAAGAATCGTGAAACTGACAACAAAATTGCTTGCGGCGACGTGTATCGTCAGCGCATCTGCTGCATCTGCCGTCGAACTTGAAGTCACGCATTGGTGGACATCCGGGGGGGAGGCCGCCGCTGTCACGAAATTCGCCGAAGCCTGGAACGCCACGGGCAACACATGGATCGACGGCGCGATTGCCGGGTCCGGCGGAACAGCGCGCCCCATCATCATTTCACGCATTCTGGGCGGCGACCCGATGGCCGCGACCCAGCTCAACCATGGCCGTCAGGCCGAGGAACTGATCGAGGCGGGCCTGATGCTCGACCTGACCGAAGTGGCCGAGGCTGGTGGCTGGCGCGATATCGTCAACCCGTCGTCGCTGCTCGACAGCTGCACGCTGGATGGCCGGATCTATTGCGTGCCGGTGAACATCCATTCCGCGCAGTGGCTGTGGCTCAGCCATGCCGCTTATGAAACCGCTGGCGTGCCAGTCCCGACCAACTGGACCGAATTCGTCGAGACCGCCCCCGCATTGCGCGAAGCTGGCTTGCAGCCGCTGGCGATGGGGCAGCAAGGCTGGCAGCAGAACCTTGCTTTCGGCGCGATCACCATTGCCGTTGCCGGGCTTGATTCTTGGCGCGAAGTCACGGTGAACAAGAACGCCGATGTCGCCGCCGGCCCCGAATATGCGGCCGTGTTCGAAGCTGTCGCAGATGCGCGTGAATTCGCGCGCGGATCGAACGTGCAGGACTGGAACCAGGCTACCAACATGGTGATTACCGGCACGGCCGGTGCGCAGCTGATGGGTGACTGGGCGCAGGGTGAATTCTCGGTCGCGGGGATGCAGGAAGGCGTCGATTATTCCTGCCTGCCGGGGCTGGGCCTGAACGCCATTCTGGATACCGGCGGGGATGCTTTCTATTTCCCTGTGAACCGCGATCCCGAAATCACTGCTGCCCAGCTTGAACTGGCCGCCTTGCTGATCTCGCCGGAAGTGCAGGTTAGTTTCAACCTCGCCAAAGGGTCGCTGCCGGTGCGCGGTGACATCGACATGGCTGCCGCAAACGGCTGCATGCAGAAGGGTCTGGAAATTCTGGCAAACGGCGGCATCCTGCCATCGGGCGACATGTCGCTGACACCTGACAGCCAGACCCAGATCGAGGATCTGATGGCCGAATTCTGGTCTGGTGACATGTCCGCCGCCGACGCACAGGCGCGTTACGCGGCAATCATCGCCAGCGCCGACTAAAGTCCTCTCCCGAGAGGTGGGTCCGGCATCCGTGCCGGGCCCGCTTTAGCCCAAAAACAAAAAGTCATGCCGGGGGGAACGGACAATGACCACTACACTCGCACCATCGCAGGCCCGCCCTGCGAAGCGACCTATCCGGCTGTTCCGCAATCTGATGTCAAAGGTCGCGCTGGTTCCGATGATCCTGACCGCATTGGTCATCTTTGTCGGCGGCACGGCATGGACGGTCGTTCATTCCTTTACCAATTCGCGTCTGTTGCCGCGGCTGGAATTTGTGGGGTTCGATCAGTACGAACGGCTTTGGTCAACGGCGCGCTGGATCGTGTCGATCCAGAACCTCGCCCTTTACGGCTTTCTAAGCATGGTCCTGTCGCTGGTGATCGGCTTTACACTGGCCGCATTGCTGGACCGCAAGATCAGGTTCGAAGGCGCGTTCCGTACCATTTTTCTTTATCCTTTCGCGCTGTCCTTTGTTGTGACCGGCGTGGCATGGCAGTGGATTTTGAACCCCGATTTCGGCCTGCAAAACCTTGTGCGCGATTGGGGCTGGACCAGTTTCACCTTCAACCCGCTCAACGACCCTGACACGGTCATGTTCGGCCTGCTGATCGCGGGCATCTGGCAAGGCTCGGGGCTGATCATGTGCATCATGCTGGCCGGTCTGCGCGGGATCGACGAGGATATCTGGAAAGCCGCCCGCGTGGACGGGATCGGCACGGTGAAAACATATTTGCGGATCATCATCCCTATGATGCGGCCTGTTTTCGTCACCGCACTTGTCCTGATCGCGTCCGGCATCATCAAGCTTTACGATCTGGTCGTTGCTCAAACCAATGGCGGGCCGGGGATTTCGTCCGAAGTGCCTGCGAAATACGTGATCGACTATATGTTCCGCGCGCAGAATCTGGGGCAGGGCTTTGCTGCTTCGACCATGATGCTGGTGTCGGTGCTCATCATTCTTGTCCCTTGGGCATATCTGGAATTCGGAGGCAAGAAACGTGGCTGACGCAACCTTGCACGCTGGCCCGCGCGGGCCGAAACCAAAACGCGCCTTTTCGCGCGCCAATATCTTCATCTATGGCACGCTGCTGCTGGTCAGCGTCTATTACCTGCTGCCGCTTTACGTGATGATCGTCACATCGCTGAAAGGCATGCCCGAAATTCGCATGGGCAATGTGTTCGGCCCGCCGATGGAAGTGACGTTCGAGCCTTGGGTCAAAGCCTGGTCGCAGGCCTGTACAGGTATCAACTGCGATGGCCTCAGCCGTGGTTTCTGGAATTCCGTCAATATCCTGATCCCGTCCGTGATCCTGTCGATTGGGATTGCATCGGTGAACGGCTACGCGCTGTCCAACTGGAAATTCAAAGGGTCGGAGGTGTTTTTTACCATCCTCATCATCGGCGCCTTCATTCCCTATCAGACGATGCTGTATCCGATCGTGATCCTGCTGCGTGAAATCGGGCTGATGGGTGAATTGTCGGGATTGGTGCTGGTGCATACGGTGTTCGGCATGCCCATTCTGACGCTGCTGTTCCGCAATTATTTCGCATCCGTGCCAGAGGAATTGTTCAAGGCGGCGCGTGTCGATGGGGCAGGGTTCTGGCGGATCTATTTCCAGATCATGCTGCCGATGGCGCTGCCGATCTTCGTGGTGGCGATCATCTTGCAGGTCACGGGTATCTGGAACGATTTCCTGTTCGGCGTGATCTACACTAAGCCATCCACCTATCCGATGACGGTGCAGCTCAACAACATCGTCAACTCGGTTCAGGGGATCAAGGAATACAACGTCAACATGGCAGCCACGCTGCTGACGGGCCTTGTCCCTCTTGTCATCTACTTTGCCTCTGGCAAACTTTTTGTCCGCGGTATCGCCGCCGGCGCAGTCAAAGGCTGATCCATGACCTATTCCGTTGAAATCAAGAAACTGCAACTGAACTTCGGGGCGGTGAATGTCCTGAAGGATCTGGACCTGAACATCCACGAAGGCGAATTTCTGGTCCTGCTGGGCTCGTCCGGTTGCGGCAAATCCACCTTGCTGAACTGTATCGCGGGCTTGTTGGAGGTCAGCGACGGGCAGATCTTCATTAAGGGCCGCAACGTGACTTGGGCCGAACCGTCCGAGCGCGGGATCGGCATGGTGTTCCAGTCCTACGCGCTTTATCCGCAGATGACGGTGCGGGGTAACCTGTCGTTTGGCCTGAAAAACGCGCGCCTGCCCAAGGCCGAGATCGAACAGCGCGTTGCCCGTGCCGCGTCGATCCTGCAGATCGAACCGCTTTTGGACCGCAAACCGGGGGCCTTGTCGGGTGGCCAGCGCCAGCGCGTTGCCATCGGTCGCGCCCTGGTGCGTGACGTCGATGTGTTCCTGTTCGACGAACCCCTGTCCAACCTTGACGCCAAGCTGCGCGTCGATCTGCGGGTCGAACTGAAGCGCCTGCACAACCAGTTACAGAACACCATGATCTACGTCACCCACGACCAGATCGAGGCGATGACACTGGCCGACCGCATTGCCGTGATGAAAGGCGGTAAGATCATGCAGCTGGGCACCCCGGACGAGATTTATAACCGGCCCCGCAACCTCTATGTCGCGGATTTCATCGGCAGCCCGTCGATGAATTTCCTGCACGGGCATGTGCAAGGCGGCCAGTTCAAGGTCGATGACATGGTCATGCCCCTGACGGGGTACGAATTCGCCGCCCCGCAGGTTGCGGACCGCCCTGCCGTCATCGGCATCCGGCCCGAACATGTCGTCACAGGCGAGCTGGTGCGCAATGCGCCGCTGCAATTCAGCGTCGATGTCGATCTGGTCGAGCCGATGGGGTCCGATACGCTGATCTATGCCAAGCTGGGCCAGCATCCGTTCCGCATCCGCATGGACGGGCAGGCTCGCGTCAGATCGGGCGAGGCTCTGGCCATCGGGATCGACCCGTCGCGCGCGTCGCTCTTTGATAAAGCCACCGAGGATCGCCTCTGATGCACCTTGATCTGGCAGGCGAATGGTCGCTGTCGGACGACAGCGGCACCCATGCTTGCGCGATGCAGATGCCCACTGACGGGATTTCTGCACTGCACGCGGCGGGGCTGATCCCCGATCCCTATTGGGGGCGCAACGAATTTGATCTGCGCTGGATTTGCGAACGTGACTGGACCGCGACCCGCGATTTTGACCTGTCGGAAACGGAGGTTGATCTGGTTCTGTCAGAGGTGGATTGCGTTGCCACTGTGCGGGTCAACGATCAAGTCGTCTTGCAAGCGGAGAACGCGTTCCGCAGCTACCGCATGCCTTTGGCGGCTGTCGCACGCCTCGGGCGCAACAGCATCAGCGTGACTTTTCATTCGCCTGTCAGGGTGGGTGCGGAAAAACAGGCGGCCTTGCCGTTCACCGTGCCGCATCATCCCGACAATTGCCCGATCCCCAACGGCAATATGCTGCGCAAACCCGCCTGCGATTTCGGCTGGGACTGGAACATCGCGCTGGCCCCCTTCGGGATTTACGGGCTGATGCAGGTGGTGCCATCGCAGGCCGCGCGGATTGACAGCGTGATGGTCGCACAGAGCCATGCAGACGGGGCGGTGGTGCTGGATGTGACCGTGGCAACGGCCCATCACACGGGTGATGTGACGGCGACAATTGCAGGTCAAAGCGTGACGGCCCCTGCCGTGAACGGCGAAGCGCGACTGAGGCTGACCATTCAGAACCCCGACCTTTGGTGGCCTGCGGGCCAGGGGGACCAGCCGCTTTATGACCTGACGATCACGGCAGGTGACGCCACCGCCCGCCGCCGGATCGGGTTGCGGCAGATTGAACTGGTGACGACACCCGATGCCGCTGGCCTTGGTTTCAAATTCCGCGTCAACGGGCGGGATGTGTTCTGCAAAGGGGCAAACTGGATTCCCGCCGATGCGCTGGCGGGCCAGATCAGTGATGAAAAGACCCGCGACCTGCTGCAATCGGCGGTCGATGCCAACATGAACATGATCCGCGTCTGGGGCGGCGGCCGGTACGAGCGCGATAGTTTTTATGATGCCTGCGATGAACTTGGCCTGCTGGTCTGGCAGGATTTCATGTTCTCTTGCAATCTTTACCCCTCGACCCCCGATTTTCTGGCCGAGGTCACGGCAGAGGTCGCCGAAAACGTCGCCCGCATCCAGCATCACGCTTGTCTGGCGCTGTGGTGTGGCGACAACGAACTGATCGGCGCGCTGAACTGGTACGAGGTCAGCCGCAAGGACCGTGACCGCTATCTGGTGAATTACGACCGGCTGAACCGCTGTATTGAAACTGCGCTGAAAGAGACCGACCCCGCCGCGATCTGGTGGCCGTCGTCACCATCGCCGGGCCTCATGTCCTTCGGCGACGCATGGCATGACGACGGGTCCGGCGACATGCATTTCTGGTCGGTCTGGCATGAAGGCCGCGATTTCGACCATTACCGCGACGTGTCTCCACGCTTTTGTTCCGAATTCGGGTTTCAAAGCTATCCGTCGATGAATGCGATCCGGCGGTTCACCGGACCGCAGGACCAGAATATCGCGGCACCCGTGCTGGAAAGCCACCAGAAGAACAAAGGCGGCAATGCGCGGATCGCTGAAACCATGTTTCGTTATTTCCGCTGGCCCAAGCATTTTGACGATTTCGTCTATCTGTCGCAGATCCAGCAGGGGCTGGCGATCAAGACCGCCGTCACCCATTGGCGCAGCCTGAAGCCGCATTGCATGGGCACGCTGATCTGGCAGTTGAACGACACATGGCCGGTCTGTTCATGGGCCTCGCTCGATCACGGTGGCGACTGGAAGCTGCTGCACCACATGGCGCTTGCCTTCTATGCGCCGGTGCTGGTGACAGCGGTGCCGGTGGGTGACCGGATCGTGCTGCGCGGGATCAACGACAGTGCCGGTGCGCGACAGGTGCAGGTGACCGCGCAGGCGATCACGCCCGCTGGCGCGCGGCGCGATCTGTGGGCGGGCGGGCAGAGCATTGGCGCAGAGGCGGTTGATCTGCACAGTCTGCCCTTGGCCGATCTGGCGCCCGATGAAATGCTGACCTTCCACTGGCAGGATGACAGCGGTGCTTCAGGCCGCGACATCCACGCGCCGCGCCCGTTCAAATCCTACGACCTTGTCGCACCCGAACTGACGATGCTGCTGGACGGCCTGTCCGTGACACTGACCACCCAAAACCTCGCGCTTTTCGTCGCGCTCGAGGCGGATGTGGCCGGGCGCTGGTCGGGCAACGTCCTGCACCTGCTGCCGAGTGAGACACGGACCCTGACCTTCACCCCTGCCGATCCGGCCAGCACCCCCCAATTCACGCTGCGCGACCTGCACAGCGCCACCTATGCCTGAATGAACAAAGGAAACGACCATGCCACGCATCGCCTATCAGCTCTACTGCTCCCGCAATTTCCCACCCCTCACCGAGACCATGCGCAAGCTGGCTGAGATCGGTTACAAGGATGTCGAAGGCTATGGCGGCCTTCTGGCGGATGCCGACGGGCTGAAGGCCGCGCTTGGTGACAGCGGCCTGCAAATGCCAAGCTGCCATTTCGCGCTGGACATGCTGGAACAGGACAGCGCGGGGGCCATCGCTACGGCCAAGACGCTGGGCATCGGCAAGGTGATCGTGCCATACCTCACCCCCGAAAACCGGCCCACCGATACCGCTGGCTGGACCGCCTTTGGCGCGCGGCTCGCCGAAGCAGGCAAGCCTGTGCAGGATGCGGGGCTGGTGTTCGGCTGGCACAACCATGCCTTCGAGCTGGACCCCACCCCCGAAGGCGATATGCCGCTTGACCTGATCGCCGCGGCCTCTCCTGACCTGATGCTGGAGCTTGATCTGGGTTGGGTGCGTGTCGCTGGCCATGATCCGGTAGCATGGATTCAGAAATACGCGGGTCGCCTGACCGCCGCCCACATCAAGGACATCGCCGCCGACGGGACCGCTGTCGACGAAGACGGCTGGGCCGACGTGGGCCACGGCATCATGGACTGGGCCGCCATCCACGCCGCACTGCAAGAGGCCGGTGTCGATCACTATGTCGTCGAACATGACAACCCCAGCGATGACGCCCGTTTCGCCCGCCGCAGCCTTGCTGCCGTGCAATCATTCTAAGGACCATTCCATGACACAGCTTGGCGTCGGCATCATCGGATGCGGCAACATCTCGACCACCTACCTGAAATTCGCACCGATCTTCAAATCTTTGCGGCTGGTGGCGGTGGCGGATATCAACATGGACGCAGCGCGCGCGCGGGCTGCGGAATACGGTCTGCGCGCGGAAACCGTCACTGACCTGCTCAAGGCGCCCGATGTTGATGTGGTGGTCAACCTGACCATTCCGGCGGTGCATTTCGCCGTGACAAAGATGATCCTCGAGGCAGGCAAACACGCCTATTCGGAAAAGCCGCTGGTCCTGACGCTGGCCGAGGGTGAGGAATTGCGCAATCTGGCGGCTGCCAAGGGCCTGGCCATCGGGTCCGCGCCCGACACTTTCCTTGGCGGCGCGCATCAACAGGCGCGCGCGGCCATCGACGCGGGCGATGTGGGCCGGATCATCGGTGGCACCTGCCATGTGATGGGTCACGGCATGGAAGCCTGGCATCCCAACCCCGATTTCTTTTTCCAACCCGGTGCGGGGCCGGTGCTGGACATTGGCCCCTATTACATCACCAACCTGATCCAGCTGATCGGGCCTGTGAAATCGGTGGCGGCCCTTGCCACCGCGACCTTTGCCGAACGGACCATCGGTAACGGCGCGCGGTTGGGTGAAAAGGTGCCCGTGGATACGCCTACGAACATCCACGCGCTGCTGGAATTCGCCAATGGCGCGACCGTGACCCTGGGTGCCAGCTGGGACGTCTGGGCGCACCGGCATGCCAATATGGAGCTTTACGGCGAAACCGGATCGCTGTTCATCCCCGACCCCAATTTCTTTGGCGGCACGGTGGAAATCGGCGGACAGGACAAGGCGATCACGGCGCTGCCTGCATGGGATCACCCCTTTGGCATCCCCAATCAGGACGACCGCGCCAATTACCGCTGTGCAGGGCTGGCCGATATGGCCACCGCGGTGACAGAAGGCCGCGCGCATCGCTGTAACATCGACCTTGCCGTCCATGCGGTGGATGTGATGACCGGCATCCTGCGCGCAGGCGAAGAACGGCGGTTCATCGACATGACCACGACCTGTGATCGCCCCGCAGCGCTGTCGCCCGATCAGGCGCGCGCGCTGCTGGTCTGACGGTGTTATGACCCGTCGCCGCCAGTTTCAGGCGGCGACGGATTTGCGCCCGCGATCCCGCGCCATTTTGGCACGGCGATTGAAATCGTTGCGCAGGGCTTCGCAGATGATCCTTCGGATCTCTGTATCGTCGCGGCCGCCCAGATGTTGCAGGGCGTCCATGATTTCGGGCGGAAGGCCAAGGATGATGTGTTTCATCCCCCTTTTTCACCATGAATTGGTAAATTTTCCGTTAGCCAGAAAGCGTTAAAGTCCCGCGTCCTGCGCGATCTGGGCCTTGGACTTTCGCGCACGTTCGGTCGCCGATTTCAACTGGCCACAGGCGGCCATGATATCCTCGCCCCGCGGGGTGCGGATGGGCGACGCATAGCCCGCCTTGTAGATGATATCGGCAAAGGCGCGGATCCGGTTGTTCGACGACCGCTTGTACGGCGCGCCGGGCCATTCGTTGAACGGAATGAGGTTGATCTTGGCGGGGATGCCGTCGATCAGCTTGATCAGCCGGCGCGCATCGGCGTCGCTGTCGTTCACGCCGTCCAGCATCACATACTCAAAGGTAATGCGTTCCGAATTGCTGACCTTGGGATAGGTGCGCAAGGCGTCAAGTAAGTCTGCGATCGGCCAGCGCTTGTTGATCGGCACCAGCTTGTCGCGGACCTCATCCGTGGTGGCGTGGAAGGAAATCGCCAGTTGGCAACCGATTTCCTGCGCCGTGCGCGCGATTTCCGGCACGACACCGGATGTCGACAGGGTGATCCGGCGGCGCGACAGCTGGATGCCATGCGGGTCCATCGCGATTTTCATCGCGTCGCGTACGTTTTCGAAATTGTACAAAGGCTCGCCCATACCCATCAGCACGATATTGGACAAAAGCCGCGTTTCATCCTTGGGCGCGCCCTGCACAGGCCATTCACCCAGATCGTCGCGGGCGACCATCACCTGCCCGATAATCTCGGCGGTGGTCAGGTTGCGCACCAGTTTCTGCGTGCCGGTGTGGCAGAACGAACAGGTCAGCGTGCAACCGACCTGCGACGAAATACAAAGCGTGCCACGGTCGGTTTCGGGGATATAGACCACCTCGACCTCATGCCCGCCTGCGATACGCACCAGATATTTGCGTGTGCCGTCGCCGCTCAGCTGACGGGTGACGACCTCGGGGATGGCCACGATGAAATTGTCGGCCAGCATGGCGCGGTAATCCTTCGCCAGATTTGTCATCAGGGCGAAATCGCGCACGCCCCAGTGATAGATCCACTGCCAGATCTGGCCTACGCGCATCTTGGCCTGCTTTTCGGGCGTGCCTGCGGCGATCAACGCCTCGCGCATCGCATCGCGGGTCATGCCGACAAGGTTCGGCAACCCTTCGACCGCCTTGCGCGGAATGGTCAGCACGTCTTGCGTGATCGGGGTTTGGGCGTCCATCATAGGTCTTTCTGGCAGGATATCCCCGCCATATAGGCGAAAGGGCCGGTTTCCACAAGAAAACCGCCCCCATCGTTCGAGCATAAATATCCCCGCCGGAGGCAGAGAAGTTTTTTACAGATCCATCAACCCGCGCAGCGGCTGGCCGCTTCATCCACAGCAGCCGTGAAACCGATCAGGCTGAAGCGGTCGCTGGTCTGCGTGCCGCGCGCCGAACGCCCCACAACTGTGGCATCGGCCCCGCGCTTCATCGCCGCGACCATGCGCGCGTCATCTTCGGCCGATGCGGGCCATGCGAAATTGCCTTCGGTGAACAATTCATAGGTTGTGTCGCCGATCCGCACCGTCACGACCGATCCGGGAGCAAACGGATAGCCGCCCGCGAACATCACCTGCCCTGCGATGCTGTCACCGGGGCGGTAAAAGATGATCAGCTGGATATCGCCTCGGTTCACATCGACCGTGTTGCCGTCGCGGGTGTTGATCGTCTCGACTGGGGCGGACACGGCCCAGCATTCACGCGGGCTTGCCTCCACATAGACGGCCCAGTCGGATGTCGCCGCAACGCGGTTTTCACTTTGCTCTTGCGCGACTGCCATGCCCGACACCGTCACCGCCGCCAGAACCGCACCCATTTTCATCGTCTTCAAGATCATCCTGTAGCCTCCAAACCGCCTTTGCCTCTGGACGTCCACCTGCGCCCCGGATGCATCTTGCGGCACCCTTTGGACTGGCAGGAACGTCATTAACCCGATACCTTGCTTGCTATCAAGAAAAAGCACCTCGGGGAAAGCCCCGAAAAATTCACTCGGCAAAGTAACGCAGTGAAGGTAACAAACCAAGAAGGTATCTCATGACACAACCTGTTGATCTGGTCGAAGTTTGGCGCGGTGACCTGTGCGAAAGCCTGCATCAGGGCCATGCCGTGGTCTGCGATCACAATGGCGCGATTGTGCAGGCCTGGGGCAACCCGCAGGCGGTCATCTATCCGCGCTCGTCCTGCAAGATGCTGCAGGCGCTGCCGCTTCTGGAAAGCGGCGCAGGCGCGCATCTGAAAGGCGAACAGCTGGCCTTGGCCTGCGCCTCGCACGAAGGCGCGCCGCTGCATGTGTCGATGGTGGGCGACTGGCTGGCGGGTCTCGGGCTGGGGGATGACGATTTCCGCTGCGGCCCGCAGGCGTCGCGCGACAAGGACCTGTATCTGTCGATGATCCGTGCGCATCGCGAGCCTTGCCGCATCCACAACAACTGCTCGGGCAAACATGCGGGTTTCCTGACGCTGACCAAGCATTTGCAGGCAGGGCCGGAGTATACCGAGATCGACCATCCCGTGCAGGTCGCCTGCAAATCCGCCTTCGAGGAGGTCACACAGGAAACCAGCCCCGGTTACGGGATCGATGGTTGCACAGCCCCAAACCATGCCTGCACGGTCCACGGCCTTGCCCGCGCGATGGCGTTTTTCGCCTCGGCGCAGGATCGCAGCGACACCCGCAGCACGGCGGCGCAGAAACTGACCGAAGCGATGATGGCCTTTCCCGAGCTTGTCGCAGGGCAGGGTCGCGCCTGCACGGAGCTGATGCGCGCGATGGACGGCAAGGTCGCGGTGAAAACCGGGGCCGAGGGCGTGTTCATCGCGATCATTCCCGAAAAGCGGCTGGGTGTCGCGCTCAAGATCACCGATGGTGCCACGCGCGCCAGCGAATGCGCGATGGCCGCCATTCTGGTCAAGCTGGGCGTTCTGAACGCCGCGCATCCGGCGGCCAAGGCACGGATGACGCCGCCTGTGCTGAACTGGGATGGCCGCGTGACGGGCCATATCACGCCCACCGCCGCCCTTCTTTGATCTGCTGATAGAAAGCCCGCCATGCCCTTTACCCTTGCCACTTGGAACATCAATTCGGTCCGCCTGCGCGAAGAGCTTGTGCTGCAATTGCTGCGCGACGAATCCCCCGACATCCTGTGCCTGCAGGAATGCAAAAGTCCGGTCGATCTGATCCCTGTCGCGCAGTTTCAGGCGCTGGGCTACACCCACATGGTCGCGCGCGGGCAAAAGGGGTACAACGGGGTCGCCATCATCTCCAAGCTGCCGTTGCAGGAAGCGGGAGCCGAGGATTACGCGGGGCTGGGTCATGCCCGCCATGTCGCGGCAAAGCTGGAAAACGGTGTGACGATCCACAACCATTATGTCCCTGCCGGTGGCGATATCCCTGATCGCGAGGTCAATGCAAAGTTTGGCAACAAGCTGGATTACCTGACCGATATGCGCGACGCCTATCACGCGATGAAGCCGGAAAAATCCATCCTTGTCGGCGATCTGAACATTGCGCCGCGCGAAGACGACGTCTGGAACCACAAGGCACTGCTGAAAATCGTCAGCCACACGCCGATCGAGGTCGATCATTTCGGGCAGGTGATGGATGCAGGCGCTTGGGTTGACGTCACGCGACAGGACATCCCGCAGGGCAATCTTTACAGCTGGTGGTCCTACCGATCACCTGATTGGGATGCCGCCGACAAGGGGCGAAGGCTTGATCATGTCTGGGCGACACCCGACATCAGTGGGGCGGCACACGGTTCGCGTGTGTTGCGTCATGTGCGTGGCTGGGACAAACCCAGCGACCACGCCCCTGTATTTGCGAGCTTTGATCTATGACACTACCCCAAACGATGCGCGCCCTTGTGCAATTGCACGATGGCTATGCCGGCACACAGACCGGCCCCGACCTTGCCGATCCTGCGCCATTCGTGGCCCTGCGGGACATTCCCGTGCCAACCCCCGGCAAAGGGCAGGCGCTGATCAAGGTGAAACTGGCCGCTGTGAACCCGTCGGACATCCATTTCATCAAGGGCGAATACGGCCAGCCGCGCGTGGCGGGCCAGCCTGCCGGTTTCGAAGGCGTGGGCGAGGTTGTCGCCGGTGACACCCCGCTGGTGGGCCAGCACGTCAGTTTCTTTGCCGGTGCTTCCGGCACTTGGGCCGAATATGCGATGACCGATACCAGCGGGCTGATCCCCTGCCGCCCTGATCTGGCGGATGTGGATGCCGCAGGGCAGCTGGTGAACCCGCTGACCGCGATTGCGATGTTCGATATCGTCAAGGACAGCGGTGCGGACAGTTTCGTGCTGAACGCGGCAGGCTCGCAACTGGGCAAGCTGTTGATCGCGCTTGGCCGCGACGCGGGGATTGCCCCCATCGCCGTGGTGCGCCGTGTGGAACAGGCCGATGCCTTGCGCGCGCTGGGCGCGGCTGATGTGATCGTCACCGGCGAGGGCGATCCGCTGGCGCAGGCGCGCGCCGCCTTCAAGACGCATAAACCCCGCATCCTGCTGGATGCTGTCGGTGACCAGTTCACGGCCGATCTGTTTTTCGCGATGCCGAATGGCGCGCGTTGGGTCAATTACGGCAAATTGTCCACCGATGCGCCGAAACTTGCCGAGTTGGGGCAACTGATCTTTCAAGGCAAGCGGATCGAGGGCTTCTGGCTGACGCGCTGGATGAAAGAGGTGGACCCCGCCCGCATCCCGCAGGCCTTTGCAACCATCCAAGAGCGTTTCGTCTCAGGCAGTTGGACGACCGATGTGGCGGGTATCGTGCCGTTGTCGGGCGCGATGACAGGGCTGGCAAAGGTGCTGGCCAAGCCCGATGGCAAGGCCTTTATCGACCCCACCGCCTGATCGGGCATTGCAAAGGCGTGGCAATTGCGCCAAAGGGGCGCCTTCGCCTCTCGGATTTGTTGAAAAACGGCAGGGCGATTGCTAGTTTATAGCTACGCCCTGCGCCGAGGCTTTGTCGGCGCCAACCCAGGAGGACAATGCACTGTCTCTTTCCCAATCGGCTGCACCGGCAGCCAACACCGGAGCCCATGCCATGCAGGCTCTGAAAAACGTCAACAGCGAAACCATTCTGGCGGCTGTTCTGCAATCTCTTGATGATGACAAAGGCGAAGACATCGTGCAGATCAATCTGCGCGGCAAGTCGGAAATGGGTGACTATATGGTCATCGCCTCCGGCCGGTCGACCCGTCAGGTCAGCGCCATGGCGGAAAAGCTGACGGACAAGCTCAAGCAGGACCTTGGCATCATTTCCAAGACCGAAGGCAAGGATACCGGCGATTGGGTGCTGGTGGATACAGGCGACGTGATCGTCCATATCTTCCGGCCCGAAGTGCGCGAGTTCTACCAGCTTGAAAAGATGTGGCAGCCGGGCAAAGTCACCGCGGGCTGATGCGCGTCCAGATTTGCGCCGTGGGCCGGCTGCGGCAGGGTCCGGAGCGTGAATTGTACGAAGATTACCTCACCCGGTTCGACCGGACGGGGCGCGCGCTGGCGCTTGGCCCTGCGCAACTGATCGAGGTCGAGGATAAAAAGGGCGGCGGCATGGCGGCAGAGGCCGCACTGTTGCGCCGTGCGGTGCCCGATGGCGCGCTGATCTGCACGCTTGATGAACGCGGGCGCGTGATGACTTCGCCGCAATTCGCCGACTTGCTGGCAAGCTGGCGCGATCAGGGGCGGCAGGATGTGGCCTTTGTCATTGGCGGCGCGGACGGGATCGACCCTGACTTGCGTGCGCAGGCGGATGCGTCCTTGAGTTTCGGGGCGATGGTCTGGCCGCATATGCTGGTGCGGGTGATGCTGGCCGAACAGCTTTACCGTGCGGCGTCGATCCTGTCGGGCGGGCCGTATCACAGACTTTGATGCGCTCCGCGCGGGGAGTATTTTTGGAAAAAAGAAGGTGCCGGTCGGGTTGGCGCTGGGCTGATCCGGCGGTATGACACGCGGGCACCTGAAGGAGTTTCCCATGTCCGCACCCAAACCTGTCGTTTTGTGTATTCTGGATGGCTGGGGCCTGCGGGATGGCATTGAAGGCAATGCGCCCAAGCTGGCCCATACCCCGCATTTCGACGCGATCATGCAGGGGCCGCATGCCAAACTGCTAACCCATGGCAATGATGCGGGCCTGCCCACCGGCCAGATGGGCAATTCCGAGGTGGGGCATACCAATATCGGCGCGGGTCGCGTGGTGGCGATGGATCTGGGCCAGATCGATCTGGCGATCGAGGACGGGTCGTTTTTTCACAATCCCGCGCTGACAGGATTTATCGCCAAGCTGCGCGCCAGCGGCGGGGCGGCGCATCTGATGGGGCTGGTGTCCGATGGTGGCGTGCATGGCCATCTGTCCCACATCGCCGCCGCCGCGCGCGCGATCACCGACGCAGGTGTGCCGGTGGTGATCCATGCGATCACAGACGGGCGCGATGTGGCCCCGTCCTCGGCCCGCCATTTCATGACTGCCTTGATCGCGATGCTGCCGCCGGCGGCGCGGATCGCCACGGTGACAGGCCGCTATTTCGCGATGGACCGCGACAATCGCTGGGAGCGGGTTGAGACCGCCTTTCGCGCGATGGTTCTGGGGCAGGGCGTCCCTGCCGCCGATCCGCTGGCGGCGGTCGCGGCGGCGCAGGAGGCCGGTCAGACCGACGAATTCATCCCCGCCCATGTGATTGGCGATTATGCGGGATTTGCGCAAGGTGACGGGCTGTTTTGCCTGAACTTCCGGTCCGACCGCGCGCGCGAGATTTTGGCGGCCATTGCCGATCCTGAATTTGATGGCTTTGCGCGCGCACAGCCCGCGCTGGACGCACTTTTGGGCATGGTGTCCTATTCGGACCGGCATGACGGCTGGTTCGACACCGTCTTTCCCAAGCGCGACATCCAGAACACGCTGGGCGCGTGGGTCGCCAAGCACGGTCTGCGCCAGTTCCGGCTGGCCGAGACCGAGAAATATCCGCATGTGACGTTTTTCCTCAATGGCGGGGTCGAGACGCCCTATCCCGGCGAGGACCGCCATATGCCGCAATCTCCCAAGGTCGCGACATATGACTTGCAGCCCGAAATGTCCGCCGCCGCTGTGACACAGGCGTTTGTGGAGGCGATCGGCGCGGGCTATGACCTGATCGTCACGAACTACGCCAACCCCGATATGGTCGGGCATACCGGCGACATCGCTGCGGCCGTGAAAGCCTGCGAGGCTGTCGATGCGGGGCTGGGCGCGGTGCTGGCAGCCTTGCAAGAGGCGGGCGGCGCGATGATCGTCACGGCGGATCACGGCAATTGCGAAACCATGATTGATCCGGTCACCGGCGGGCCGCATACGGCGCATACGCTGAACCCTGTGCCTGTGGCACTGGTCGGCGGGTCTGAGGGCGTGACCTTGCGCGACGGGCGTTTGGCCGATCTGGCACCCACAGTGCTTGACCTGATGGGGCTGGACTTGCCACCTGAAATGACCGGCCGGACGTTGATCCAGCGATGAAATGGGCCGCTGTCCTGATCCTGCTGGCGCTGCCTGTGGCGGCCCAGCAAACGGCGGATGATGCCGCCCAGCAGCTCTTGGCGGCCAATGCCCGGCTTGGTGCTGCGGAAGGGGCCGCCGATCAGGTGACCGCGCTGACGCAGACCGTGCAGGCCTATGAGGCGGGGCTGATCGCCATGCGCCAGAGCCTGCGCGACCTGACCGCGCGCGAGGCGGTGCTGGCCGCCGAACTGACCGCGCGGCGGGACGAGATTGCGGGGCTGTTGATGGTGCTGGCCAGCATCGGGCAAAGCCCGCAGCCTGTAATGCTGGCCAATCCCGAAGGGCCGGTGGGGGCGCTGCGTGCGGGCATGATGATCGCCGATCTGACGCCCGCGCTGCGCGATGATGTGGCACGGTTGCAGGGCGAGCTTGACACATTGCGCGACTTGCGTGACCGGCGGGTCGCTGCGGCGGATATGCTGCGCGAAGGGCTGGATTTTGCGCAAACGGCGCGTGCGTCGCTGGGACGGGCGATTTCCGAACGGCAGGACGTGCCGCGCCGCTTTGTCGAGGACCCTGCGCAAAGCGCGCAACGTGTCGCCGCGGCAGAGACGCTGGCTGCACTCGCGTCAGAGCTTGCGGCGCTCAGCTCGCCCGGGGATGAGGCGGTGGCGCCGACGGCAGACCTGCCCTTGCCTGTGGCGGGAATCATCAGCACCGGCAGCCGTGAACGCCCCGGCATCACCATTGCTGCGGCCCCGCGTGCGCTGGTGGCCTCGCCCGTGCGCGCGACGCTCTTGTTTCGCGGACCGTTGCTTGACTATGGCAATGTCGTCATTCTGGAACCGGCCGAGGATGTGCTGTTCGTGATCGCCGGCATGGCCGAAGCGTTCGGCACGCCAGGCGAGATTATCGACGCCGGTGCGCCACTTGGTCTCATGGGGGGCGAAGTTGGCATGGAAGACGCTAGTCTTGGTCACAATCAGGCGATTGAGACAGGCCAAACCACGCAACCCCTTTATCTTGAGGTCAGAGGCGGGCAAGGTTCGATCAACCCGGATGCATGGTTCGCGCTGGAATAGAATGGGAAATGCGATGAAAAAGCTGATGATGGCCGCGACAGGCGGTGCTGTGCTGGGGCTTTTGGTGACAAGTCAGGTCGCCGGACCACTGCTGGCGCAGGACACGGGCCAGAGCAACGTCTATGAACAGCTTGACCTGTTTGGTGACATTTTCGAACGTATCCGTGCGGGATATGTCGAAGAGGTCGATGACAAGGCGCTGATCGAGGCGGCGATCAACGGCATGCTGACATCGCTGGACCCACATTCGAGCTATCTTTCGGCCGAGGATGCCGCCGCGATGCGGGTACAGACCTCGGGCGAATTCGGCGGTCTGGGGATCGAGGTCACGCAGGAAGAAGGCTGGGTCAAGGTCGTCTCGCCCATGGATGGCACACCCGCCGATGCGGCGGGCATCATGGCGGGCGATTACATCACGGCTGTGAACGGTGAAAGCGTCATGGGTCTGACGCTGGATGATGCGGTGAATTTGATGCGCGGGCCGGTCGGGTCCGAGATCGTGATCACCGTCGTGCGCGAGGGCGAGGTGGAACCGTTTGATGTGTCGATTATCCGCGACACGATCAAGCTGACCGCCGTGCGCACCCGCACCGAAGGCAATGCCGTCGTACTGCGTGTGTCCACCTTCAACGAACAGACGTTCCCGAACCTGCGTGACGGCATGGCCGAACAGGTGGCCGCCGCCGGAGGGTTGGACAACATCGACGGGATCGTGCTGGATCTGCGCAACAACCCGGGCGGTTTGCTCAATCAGGCGATTTTTGTGGCCGATGCTTTCCTTGAAGCGGGCGAGATTACATCGACACGCGGGCGCAACCCCGAGGACGGCGACCGTTTCAATGCCACACCCGGTGATCTGGCCGAAGGCAAGCCCATCGTCGTGCTGATCAACGGCGGGTCTGCATCCGCGTCGGAAATCGTGGCGGGGGCCTTGCAGGACCACCGCCGTGCGATCATCGTGGGCACCAACTCCTTTGGCAAAGGCTCTGTCCAGACTGTCGTGCCACTGCGGGGCGAAGGGGCGATGCGCCTGACTACGTCGCGTTATTACACGCCGTCGGGCCGCTCGATCCAGGCATTGGGCATCTCGCCCGATATCATCGTGCAACAGCCGCGCCCCGAACCCGCAAGCGACGAAGAAGAAGAGGCGCCAGTCACACGCTCCGAGGCGGATCTGCGTGGCGCGTTGAACAGCGGCCTTTCCGAAGATCAGCTGCGCCAGGTCGAAGAAGAGCGCGCCCGCGCCGAGGCCGCCGCGGAACTGCGCGAACAGGACTACCAGCTTGCCTATGCGATCGACATTCTCAAGGGATTGAACGCATTGGGCCCGCTGGCCGCCAACAGGAACTGATCCTGCAGGTATGTCAGCATTGTTGACATAGAACGCGCAACAGCTAATCCTTTCCGGTGACCGGATCAGCGGTCCTCGGGGAGGGGTGTCATGCAGTGGGAACAGATTTTCGCGACACGGATCGCGCGGATGAAGGCATCCGAGATCCGCGAATTGCTGAAATTGCTGGATCAGCCCGACATCATTTCATTCGCGGGTGGCATCCCCGATCCGGCGCTGTTTCCGGCGCAGGCGTTCCAAGCCGCCTATGCCGCAATCTTCGCCGGGGATGACCACAAGGACGCGTTGCAATATTCCGTCAGCGAAGGATATGCGCCGCTGCGGCGCTGGCTGGCGGATCATATGACGGGGCTGGGCGTCCCCTGCGGGATCGACAACATCCTGATCACCTCGGGTTCGCAACAGGGGCTGGATTATCTGGGCAAGCTGTTCCTGTCGCCCGGTGATACCGCGCTGGTGGGATGGCCGACCTATCTGGGAGCTTTGGGCGCGTTCAACGCCTATGAGCCGCAATATGACCGCCTGCACACGCACGGCAACCGTGCGCCTGCCGATTATGCACAGGCAGCGGCGGAAAAGGGCGGGGCGGTGAAATTCGCCTATATGTCCGTCGATTTCGCCAATCCGACAGGTGAAACCATCGACCGTGCGGGCCGCGACAACGTGCTGGCGCTGGCCGAGGCGCTGGATATCGCCGTGATCGAGGACGCCGCCTATCAGGCGCTGCGCTATGACGGCGACGCGATCCCGCCGATCCTTGCGCTGGAAATCGCGGCCAAGGGCGATATCGACGCCTGCCGCACGATCTATTGCGGCAGCTTTTCCAAGACGCTGGCACCGGGGTTGCGGGTGGGCTGGGTGGTGGCGGCCAAGCCCGTGATCAGCCAGCTGGTGCTGATGAAACAAGCCGCCGACCTGCATTCATCCACGATCAACCAGATGGCCATCGCGCGGGTGGCGGAAACAGTTTTCGCCGATCATGTGGCGAATTTGCGTGCAACCTACCGCGCGCGGCGCGATCATATGCTGAAACGATTGGCCGAGAACATGCCCGCAGGTGTGACATGGACCAAACCCGAAGGCGGGATGTTCGTCTGGATCACCCTGCCTGCCCATGTCGACGGGGCCGAATTGCTGGCGAAGTCACTGCAAACCGCGCGTGTGGCTTTTGTGCCCGGCCGCG
Source organism: Yoonia sp. 72 (assembly GCF_034652275.1). Lineage (NCBI taxonomy): Bacteria > Pseudomonadati > Pseudomonadota > Alphaproteobacteria > Rhodobacterales > Paracoccaceae > Yoonia > Yoonia sp. 72. The sequence goes on from NZ_JAXIWG010000003.1 coordinate 237,356, forward strand.
CGTTTCACGCGGACGGATCGGGCGGGAACACGATCCGTCTGAGCTTTTCACTGGCCGATGAGGCGACGATTGATACAGGGATCAGCCGCCTTGGCGCGTTGATCCGCGATCACATGTTGGGGTAATTCGGCCCGTCGCCACCCTGCGGAACGGTCCAGACGATGTTCTGGCTGGGATCCTTGATGTCGCAGGTTTTGCAATGCACGCAGTTCTGGAAATTGATCTGGAACCGCGTGTCATCCCCCGTGCCCACGAATTCATAAACCCCCGCCGGACAATAGCGCGCTGACGGCCCCGCGAATTTCGGCAGGTTCACGGCCACCGGAATGGTGGGGTCTTTCAGTTGCAAATGCGCAGGCTGGCTTTCTTCGTGGTTGGTAAAGCTGAAGGCGACATTGGTCAGCCGGTCGAACGACAGCTTGCCATCGGGCTTGGGGTAATCGATGGGTTTGTGCTTGTCGGCGGGTTCGGTCGCCAAAGCATCGGATTTGCCGTGCTTGAGCGTGCCCAGAACGCCGATTCCCAGCGTGTTCATCCACATGTCCGCGCCGCCGATTCCCAGCGACGCCATCAGCCCGTATTTCGACCAGAGCGGTTTGACATTGCGGACCTTTTTGAGATCCTTGCCAATCTCGCCCTTGCGCACGGCGCTGTTGTAATCGTCCAGCGCGTCACCGCTGCGCCCTGCCTTGATCGCGGCAACGGCGGCCTCGGCGGCGGCGATGCCCGACAGCATGGCGTTATGGTTGCCCTTGATGCGCGGCACGTTGACCATGCCCGCTGCACAGCCCAGCAGCGCACCCCCCGGAAAGGCCAGTTGCGGCATCGACTGGAACCCGCCTTCGGAAATCGCGCGCGCGCCGTATGCCACGCGTTTGCCGCCCTTGAGCAGCTCTGCCACCATCGGGTGATGCTTGAACCGCTGGAATTCCATGTAGGGGAACACGTAAGGGTTTTTATAGTTCAGGTGGACGACGAAGCCGACATAAACCTGATTGTTGTCAAGGTGATAGATGAACGACCCGCCGCCTGCGTTGCTGTCCAGCGGCCAGCCCATCGTATGCGTTACCGTGCCGGGCTTGTGCTTGGCAGGGTCGATTTCCCAGATTTCCTTCATGCCGAGGCCGTATTTCTGCACGTCGGATTTCGCATCCAGATCGTATTTCGCGATCACCTGCTTGGACAAGGATCCGCGCACGCCTTCGCCAAGGAACACGTATTTGCCGTGCAGTTCCATGCCGGGTTCATAGCTGTCGCCGGGGGTGCCATCGGAGTTCTTGCCGAATTCACCCGCGACGACGCCTTTGACCTCGCCATCGGCGCCGTAAACCAGTTCCGAACAGGACATGCCGGGGAAAATCTCGACGCCAAGCGCTTCGGCCTGTTCGGCCATCCAGCGGCAGACATTGCCCATCGACACGATGTAATTGCCGTGGTTGTTCATCAAGGGCGGCATCAGCAGATTGGGGATGCGCAGTTGTCCAGCCTGCCCCAGCATATAGAAATTGTCTTCGGTCACAGGCACGTTCAAGGGCGCGCCTTTTTCCTTCCAGTCGGGGATCAGCTTGTTCAGGCCGACAGGGTCCAGCACTGCGCCCGACAGGATATGCGCGCCGACTTCGGACCCTTTTTCCAGAACGACCACGTTCAGATCGGCATCAAGCTGTTTCAGCCGGATCGCGGCCGACAGCCCGGCAGGGCCTGCGCCGACGATGACGACATCATATTCCATCGCTTCGCGTTCAATCTGGGTCATTGTCTGTCCTTTAGAAAACGGGCCTCAAAGATCGGGGGCAGTCCCCTTTTATCCGGTCGCAGCAAGCGTTACCTGATGCTTTATCAAGGGGCAATCAAGACACGGCGTCAAAATGCGCCGCTGCGCCGACTTATCGCGGCAGGCCTTGACTTTGCTCTGCCCTGATAGGCTATGAACGTCGGACTGATAATTTTCGCCCGGGAGGGACGACAAGATGGAAAAGATTCCACTGACCCGTGCGGGTTTCGACAAACTCGATGCCGAGTTGAAGCACCTGAAAACCGTGGAACGTCCCGCGATCATCCGCGCGATCTCTGAAGCGCGCGAACATGGCGATCTGTCGGAAAACGCCGAATACCATTCTGCAAAGGAAAAGCAGTCCTTTATCGAAGGGCGCGTGAAGGAACTGGAAAGCGTGATCTCGCTGGCCGAGGTGATCGACCCGTCGAAATTCTCGGGTCCGGTCAAATTCGGCGCGACCGTTTTGCTGGTCGACGAGGACACCGACGAGGAAAAAACCTATCAGATCGTCGGTGAATACGAGGCCGATATCGAAAGCGGCAAGCTGAACATGAAATCGCCCCTGTCGCGCGCCTTGATCGGCAAGGACGAAGGCGACAGTATCGAATTCAGCACGCCGGGTGGTGTGCGCAGCTACGAGATCCTGAAGATCACCTACAAATAGAAAGCGGGCATTGCATGGCGCAGGGGCCGCACATCGACCAACCGCAGGGTCCGATCCTGACAGACGCCGCCGCTGTCGGGCTGTCCGTGCTATGGGTTGCCGGTGTCGCGCTGGCCTTCTGGTTGTGGCCGTCGCAGGCAGGCGGTCTGCGTCATGTCGTGATGTTGCTGGTGATGGCCGTGCCTGTCGGTATGGGTTGGTTTGCGCTGGTGAACGCCCGTGCCGTGCGGCGGATGGCGGCTGAAACGCGCCGCCTGCAAGCTGCACTTGCGATGCTGCAAAAGGCGATCATCGATGCGCAACCGCCCCCCGCCGCCCCGCCCCCCGTGACAGAGCCGAAGCCTGACCCCGCGACATCGCGCTTTGCTTCCCGCCGCGAGGTGTCGCGCCTGATCGTGCCGCGCGCCGCCCCGCAGCGCCAGCCCGACCAGCCCGCGCTGGCACTTGGCCCCGGACCCGAGGATGACGATCCGCCGCTCGAACGCCCCGATCTGGTGCGCGCGCTGAACTTTCCTGAAAATCAGGATGATACCGAGGGTTTCGCGGCACTCCGCCGTGCCTTGCGCGACAGGGGCGCGCGCCGTCTGGTGCAGGCCAGTCAGGACGTGCTGACGCTGTTGTCGCAGGACGGCATCTATATGGATGACCTGCGCCCCGACCCCGCAAGCGCCGATCTCTGGCGCCGCTTCGCCAAAGGTGAACGCGGGCACAGCATGGACGGTCTGGGCGCGGTGCGCGACCATGCCGCGCTGTCGCTGGTGGCAGCCCGCATGCGCGAGGACACGATTTTCCGCGACGCCGTGCACCATTTCATGCGGCGTTTCGATGAAATCCTCGTGACGTTTGAGGAACACGCTACCGATACCGACCTGCTGGAACTGGCCGAAACGCGCACCGCGCGGGCTTTCATGCTGCTTGGGCGCGCCAGCCGGACGTTCGACTAGGCGCATGTGGGATATCTTTCTCAAGACGCTGCCGTTCTTCATGCTGATCGCCCTTGGCTATGGATCAGGCCGGACCAAGTTCTTTTCCGCTGAAGCGACCGCCTATCTGACGAAATTCGTCTTTTACTTCGCGCTGTCGGCAATGCTGTTCCGGTTTTCGGCCAATCTGTCGCTGGACGCGATCCTCGACTGGCAATTCGTCTTTGCCTATCTGGCGGGGACATCGGTGGTCTATGTGCTGGCTACACTGGTCGCGCTGCGCCGCAACCGCCCCATGGCCGAAGCCGCCGTCGAGGCGCAATGTGCCGTCATCGGCAATGTCGGTTTTCTTGGTATCCCGATGCTGGTTCTGCTTTTGGGCGAACCTGCCATCGGTCCCATCATGCTGGTGCTGGCGGTCGACCTGATCGTCTTTGGCAGTCTGATCGTGATCCTCATCACCGGATCGCGCGACGGGCGCATGTCGCCGCTGATCCTTGTCACCGTGTTCACGGGGCTGATCAAGAACCCGATGATCGTGTCGATCACGCTGGGCCTGATGGTGTCGTCCTTTGGCTGGACTGTGCCCGTGCCGATCAATGATTTCATGATCCTGCTGGGTGCGGCCGCAACCCCTGGGGCCTTGTTCGCCATCGGAGCGTCGCTGGCCACAAAATCCGCCGAACGGGTTGCGGTTGCGGGCTGGCTGACGTTCTGCAAGCTGTTTTTGCATCCCGCAGCGGTGGCGGTCGCCGCACTTTTGGTGTTTACGGTCGACCCATATGCCGCAGGTGTCATGATCGCGGCCGCCGCCTTGCCGGTGGCGGGTAATGTGTTCATTCTGGCGCAGCATTACGGTGTCGCACCTGCGCGGGTGTCGGCGTCGATCCTGCTGTCGACGGCGGCCAGCGTTGTCACCCTGTCACTGGTTATCGGCTGGGTGACAGGATTCATGGGATAGGACGGAACAGATGAAAACAATCGCGGAAAACCGCTGCTTTGGCGGCACACAGGGCGTCTATAGCCATGCCTCGAACGCTTGCGGCGTTGATATGACCTTTGGCCTGTTCCTGCCCGAAGAGGCCGCCATCGGCCCCGTGCCAGTGCTGTGGTTCCTTTCGGGGCTGACCTGCACGCATGAAAACGCGATGATCAAGGCGGGCGCACAAGGCTGGGCCGCCGAACAGGGTATCGCAGTGGTGTTCCCCGACACATCGCCCCGCGGCGAAGGTGTCGCCAATGACGAGGCTTATGATCTGGGGCAGGGCGCGGGTTTCTATGTGAACGCGACACAGGACCCTTGGAAACCGCATTTCCAGATGTGGGATTATGTAAGCCGCGAATTGCCCGACCTGATTGGGGCCAACTTCGCGCTGGATATGGAGCGCCAAGCCATCACCGGCCATTCGATGGGCGGGCATGGCGCGCTGACGTTGGCGATGGGCCTGCCAGGGCGGTTCCGGTCGGTGTCGGCCTTCGCGCCGATCTGCCACCCAACGCAGAGCGATTGGGGCCGCAAGCAGTTCACCGCCTATCTGGGCGCGGACGAGGGCGCATGGGCCGCCCATGACGCAACGTTGTTGATGAAAGACCGTGGCTTTGACGGCCCCGTGCTGATCGACACCGGCACGGCGGACCAGTTCGGCGATCTCTTGGGCACCGAGCATTTGGCCGCTGCCATGGCCGCGCGGCGGCAGGACGGGGTGTTGCGCCTGCAAAAAGGCTATGACCATTCCTATTTCTTCATCGCGACTTTCATGGAAGACCACGTCGATTTCCACGCGCAGGCGCTTTACGCATGATCTTTATTGACGCCGATGCCTGTCCTGTGAAGGCAGAGGTGGAACGCGTCGGCACCCGCCACGGGTTGCGGATGTTCGTCGTCTCGAACGGCGGCATCCGGCCTTCGGCAAATCCGCTGGTCGAAACCGTGGTGGTGCCGGACGGCCCCGATGTCGCCGATATGTGGATCGCGGATCGCGCGACCAAAGGCGATGTGGTGATCACGGGTGACATCCCCTTGGCCGCGCGCTGCATTGAAAACGGTGCCTTGGTGCTGAAACACAACGGAGAGCCGCTGACGCAGGCCAATATCGGCAATGTGCTGGCGACGCGTGACCTTATGGCCGATATGCGCGCCGCCGACCCGTTCCGGCAAGGCGGCGGCAAACCGTTCAGCAAGGCCGATCGCGCGCGGTTCCTCGACGCGCTCGAACGCATGGTCCGCGCGGCGGCCAAGGCATGAAAACGCTGACGCCAGCAGCCCTTGGCGCGCTGTGTGCGGTGCTGTCGGTGATTTTCTTTTCGGCCAATGACGTCGCGATCAAATGGCTCAGCGATGGCTATGCCCTGCATCAGGTTGTGCTGATCCGGTCCATCATCGGGCTGGCCATCATCCTTACGATCATCGCCCCGATGACCGATGGCTGGGCCATCGCGCGCACCAAGCGGCTCAAGATGCACCTCTTGCGCGGCAGTTTCGTGGTCTTTGCCAACCTGACCTTCTTTCTAGCCCTTGCCGCCATGCCGCTGGCCGAGGCGGTGGCGATCTTTTTCATCAGTCCGCTGGTCATCACGATCTTTTCGGTCCTGTTTCTGGGCGAAAAGGTCGGGCCGCGCCGCTGGGCCGCCATTGCGCTGGGCTTTGCGGGTGTGCTGATCATGGTGCGCCCCGGGACAGCGGCGTTTCAACCGGCTTCGGTGCTGCCTTTGGTCTCGGCCACCTGCTATGCCGCGATGCATGTGCTCACGCGCCGGATCGGTGGTACGGAAAGTGCGGCGACAATGGCGTTCTACATCCAGATCGTGTTCATCGTGGTCTGCACTGCCATGGGGCTGACCGTGGGCTGGGGCCAGTTCGCGGACCAGTCCGACCCGTCGCTGGCGTTCCTGCTGCGCCCATGGGACTGGCCGCTGATGGCGGATATGCCGGTGTTTGCGGTGATCGGGGCAGGCACGGCCTTTGCCGGTTACCTGATTTCGCAGGCGTATCGCGTGACCGAGGCCTCCTTTGTCGCCCCCTTCGAATATCTCGCCCTGCCGATGGCGGTGGTCTGGGGCATGGTGGTGTTCGACGAATATCCGGCGCTGACCGATTACCTTGGCATGGCGCTGATCATGGCGGCGGGGCTGTTCATGCTGTGGCGCGATGCGCAAAAGCCGCCAGCAGGTTTACAGCGCCCGTTGCGGCGCTAAGCTGCGCACAACCAAAGCAGGAGCACCCATGTCCCAGATCAACGCGGTCATCTTTGACATCGGCAATGTGCTGATCGAATGGCAGCCGGAACGGTTCTTCGATAGCGTGATCGGTGCGGACCGCCGCAAGGCCATGTTCGCGGAGATCGACCTGCACGGGATCAACGATGTCGTGGACCGTGGCGGGCATTTCCGCGACACGATCCATGCCGCCGCTGACGCCAACCCCGACTGGCGCGACGAGGTGCTGATGTGGCACGACCGCTGGATCGACATGGCATCGCCCGCCATCGACCATTCCGTGCGCTTGCTGCGCGCGTTGCGCACCAACGGCGTGCCGGTCTTTGCGCTGACCAACTTCGGCATCCAGACCTTCGAGATTGCAGAACCCGTCTATCCGTTTCTGCGCGACTTCGACCGGCGCTATATCTCGGGCCATTTGGCCGTCATCAAACCCGACCCCGCGATTTACGCGATGGTCGAGGAGGATTGCGGGCTGGACCCTGCAACGCTGTTGTTTGCCGACGACCGGATCGACAATATCAACGCCGCCGCCGCGCGCGGTTGGCAGACGCATCTGTTCACGCATCCGCAAGGCTGGGCCGACCGGCTGGTGGACGCAGGCCTTTTGTCAGAAAGCCAAGCCCGATGACCGTGATGATCCCCTTCGCCGAAGCCGATGCCATGCTCGACTGGCTTGCCCTGACCGATGCGCTGGCCGCAGGGCATGAAGGACCGAAGGCCGATGTCGCCGATGTGTTCCTTTACGAAGGGGCGAATACCCTGCTGAATCGTTCCGCGTGGATCGCGGGACTGGGGCTCGCGGTGAAATGCGCGACCATCTTTCCGGGCAACAAGGCGCTGGGCAAGCCTGCTATCGGTGGCGCCGTGAACCTCTTTTCAGGGCAGGACGGCGCGCTGGAGGCGATCCTTGATTTCCATCTGGTGACCAAATGGAAAACCGCCGGTGACAGCCTTTTGGCTGCGCGCCGTCTTGCGCGCCCAGACAGCCGCAACATCCTGATTGTGGGCGCGGGCACCGTGGGCCAGTCGCTGCGGCAAGCCTATGGCGCAGCCTTTCCGGATGCGCGCTTCACCGTCTGGAACCGCTCCGTCGAAGCGGCAGAGGCGTTCCGCCAGACCTTTCCCGGTGTGACCGTCGCGGGTGATCTGGAACAGGCGGTACGCCGCGCGGATATCGTGACCTCTGCCACCATGTCCACTGACCCGCTGATCAAGGGTGACTGGCTGCAACCCGGCACCCATGTCGACCTGATCGGCGCCTACCGCCCCGACATGCGCGAGGTCGATGACGCGGCCTTGCAAAAGGCGCGGATCTTCGTCGACAGCCGCGAGACGACGACCCACCATATCGGCGAGCTGAAGATCCCGATTGCGGCAGGTGTCATTACGCCCGCGGATGTCATCGCCGATTTCTATGCGCTGGATCGCTTCATCCGCCATAATCCCGACGAGATTACCCTGTTCAAGAACGGGGGAGGGGCGCATCTCGACCTGATGACGTGCCGCTACATTCTGGACGTCTGGCAGGCGCGCCACTGACGAAGGACGCAGGCGTATGTGGTATATCGGTTTCTTGCTCGTGTTTGTGGGCGCGGTCGCGGCCTTGCCGATACTGCTGGAACGGCGGAGGGTCACCATCGGACCCGAGGCGCGCCAAAGCGCCAAAGGCGAATTCGCCGTGCTGTCCCAAGGGGTCACCTATTACCGCTGGCTGGGGTCGGCGCGCGGCCCTGTCGCGGTGCTGGTCCACGGGATCGCAACACCTTCGGTTGCGATGTACGATCTGGCCGAAGGGCTGGGGCGGATGGGCTACCGCGTGCTGGTCTATGATCTTTACGGGCGGGGATTGTCGGACGCACCGCGCGGGCGGCAGAATGGTGCGTTCTTCGTGCGGCAGTTGTCGGACCTCTTGACACATCAGGACGTCCCCGAGGAAGTGACGCTGGTCGGCTATTCCATGGGTGGCGCCATCGCCACGCTGTTTGCCGCGCGCAATCCGCACCGCGTGACGCGGCTGATCCTGTTCGCCCCTGCCGGTATCGTGACGCCCGAGGATGATTTCGCCCGCTTTTGCAGGCGCTGGCCCGTGATCGGTGACTGGGTGCACGGGATGTTCGCGCGCCGCCGGATACTTGCGGCGATCCCTGCGGACGGACCAAACCTGAACCTGAACATCGTGCGCTATGCCCAGCGGGCGGAACTGAACCGCAAAGGCTATCTGCGCGCCATCCTGTCCAGCAGGCGTGGCGTCCTGTCCGAACGGCTGGAGAAAGAGCATCGCAAGATCGCCAAGATGGCGCTGCCCGTCGTCGCGATCTGGGCCGAGAAGGACGAGGTCATTCCGCTGTCGGCCCTTGGGCTGCTGGCCCAGTGGAACCGCGGGGCCCATCAGGAGGTCGTGCCGGGGGCGGGCCATGCCATGCCCTACAGCCACCCCGCCGAGGCGATGAAGGCCCTGCGCGTCGGCCTGCGCGACTGACCCGAAGGTCGGTCCTTTTCAAGGCTGGACCGTCAGGCTATGCAGCGCGCATGACAGTCCAACAGGCATATGAGGCCGCCGACGTAGCGGGCAAACTGACGCCCGATCCGGCGCAGATCGCGGCTCTGCCGGAATTGGAACGGATCAGGGTGGCGCTGTCCGCGCCTGTCAAAACCGGATTTTTCCGCAAGGCACCGCCGCCTGCAAAGGGGCTTTACCTTTGGGGCGGGGTCGGGCGCGGCAAATCCATGCTGATGGATATGCTTTTCGCGGCCGTGGACGTGCCCAAGGAACGCCGCCATTTCCATGCTTTCATGCAATGGGTGCATGCTGAAATCGCGCTGGCGCGCAAGGACGGGGTGGATGACGCCATCGCGCCGGTGGCTGCAAAACTGGCAGGGCGCGTGCGGTTTCTGGCTTTTGACGAGATGCAGATCAGCGACATCACCGATGCGATGATCGTGGGGCGGCTGTTTACCGCACTGATGGCGGCGGGGGTCGTGGTAGTGACCACCTCGAACCGCCCGCCCGATGATCTCTATCTCAACGGGTTGAACCGCCAGCTTTTCCTGCCCTTTATCGCCTTGCTCAAGGACCGAATGGTCGTGCATGAACTGGCCAGTGCGCAGGATTACCGGCAGGACCGGCTGGCCGGCAGCCCCAGCTATTTCACCCCGATCAACGCCGAGGCCCGTGCCGCGATCAACGCCATCTGGGACGATTTCAGCATGGGCCAGTCCGAAGCGCTGGTGCTGCATGTCAACGGACGGCAAGTGACGCTGCCGCGATTTCACAACGGGGTGGCGCGGGCGACATTCTATGATCTGTGCGGCCGCCCGCTGGGCCCTGCGGATTACCTGACGCTGGCTGATGCCGTGCGCGTCCTGATCCTCGAGGATATTCCCGCCCTGTCGCGCAGCAATTTCAACGAGGCGAAACGCTTTGTCACGCTGATCGACGCGCTTTACGAGGCAAAGGTTCGGTTGATCTGCTCGGCCGCCGCCAGCCCCGAGATGCTGTATCTTGAAGGGGAAGGCACGTTCGAATTCGCCCGCACCGCCAGCCGCTTGCGCGAAATGCAATCGGCGGGATGGGGGCAGGCGGCAGGATAGAAACTTTCCGGCCTCCGGCGGGGATATTTCTACTCCAACGATGAAAGGATACAAATTCCCATCGTTCGAGCCTAAATATCCCCGCCGGAGGCATAAAAGTTTTTCCGCGCGCCCGCGCGGATCAGAACCGTTCGGCGCGCAGCACATGCGCGTCTGTCACGCTGACGACGCCGATGTGTTTCTTGACCACCGCAAAGATCGCATCCAGCAGCCCGTCCAGCCGTTCGGGCTTGATCAGGCACACGACGCTGACCATGCCCGCGCGCCCGACCTGACCGTCACGCGACCACTGGCCCGACCGTCCCGACCCGCCCAAGACCGGCAGCACCGTGTATCCGGTGACGCCCGCTGCCGTCAGCGCATCGGTCAGGCGGCGCTCCAGCGGGGCTTCGATGACGATCTCGACGCGTTTGGCGATATGGGTCTGCATGTCAGGCTCCGGTCACGGCTTGGGCGATGGCAAGATAGAGCGGGATGCCCAGCGTCAGGTTGAAAGGAAAGGTCACGCCCAGTGACAGGGTCAGATAAACAGCCGGATTGGCTTCTGGCAAGGCGACGCGCATCGCGGCGGGCACGGCGATGTAGCTCGCCGAGGCGCAGAGCACCATCATCAGCACGACACCGCCCAGCGACAGCCCGATCAGCGCGCCAACACCAAGGCCGATCATCCCACTGGCAAGCGGCATCGCGATGGCGAAACCCACAGCGCCGAGGCCCAGCACCCCGCGCGACTGGCGCAATCCGCGCCCCGCGATCAGGCCCATATCAAGAAGGAACAGGCAAAGCACACCTTTGAACGGGGCGTCGATAAAGGCGCTGATCTCGGTAAATCCTTTTTCGCCGGTGATCGCGCCGATGAAGAACGCCCCCACCAGCAGCACGATCGACCCGTTCAGCAGCAATTCGCGGATCAGGCCGGGTTCCATCCGCGCCTCGCCGCCCGAGCGCGCGACCAGCCAGAGGGCGGACAGGATGGCGGGGGCCTCCATCACGGCGGCGACGGCGACCATATAGCCTTCGGATGAAATCATCCGGCCTTCCAGCACCGAGGTTGCGGCCACGAAGGTCACGATGCTGATCGAGCCGTAATGCGCCGCGACCGCGGCGGCATCGACAGCCGAAAGCCCCGTCATCACCCGCAGCATGGCGAAGGCCAGCAGCGGCAATAGGAATGACAAGACAAGCCCCGCTAGCAGCGCCAGCACCAGCGTCTGGTCTATGCCATGCGCGCTGACCGCGACGCCGCCTTTGAACCCGATGGAGAACAGCAGATAGATCGACATGCCCTTGGCCACCGCTTCTGGGATGGTCAGGTCGGAGCGTGCCAGCGCTGCAAGCAGCCCTAAGGCAAAGCTCAGGATGATCGGCGAGATCAGGTTTGACCCGGCGAGGGACAGGATTTCGGTCATGTCAGGCTTTCACAATGGCACAAAGCAGTCGTCGGTCGGGTCGTAGGTTTCAAGCAGGCCTTCGCCGATGTTTTTCCACAGCCCGTGCAGGCTGATCGTGTCAGCAAGGACTGCGCTGCGGATGAAGGGGAATGTCATCAGATTCTGCAAGGAAACGAGGATGGATGCCTTTTCCAACGCCCGTTTGCGGGTTGCGTCATCGCCAGTTGGCAGGGTGTCATAAGCAGGGCGCATGATATCGAGCCAGCGGCCGACGAAACTGGTCCGCTCATCAAGATCGGGGGCGTGGCCCGCACACATGTTGTAGCAGCCTTCGACACCGCCGCAGCCCGAATGGCCCAGCACGATCAGATGTTCCACCTTCAACGTGCGCACCGCATATTCCACCGCCGCCGATGTGCCGTGGTGCAGCCCGTCGGGTTCGTATTGCGGGATCAGGTTGGCGATATTGCGGTGGATGAACAATTCGCCCAGATCGGCCCCGAAGATCGACGTGACATGCAGGCGGCTGTCACAGCAGGACACGACCATGACGCGGGGCCGCTGGCCTTGGGCTGCCAGTTCGCCGAAGACGGTGCTGTTGGCGGCAAAGACCGTCGCTTTCCAGCCGTGATAGCGGTCAACCAGATAGGCCGGAAGCGGGCGGACGTAGTGCATGCATCAATCCTTGCAGTCTGTTGAGGGGATACGTCGCATTTTCCAGAATTTCGAGCAATTTTTCACTTGTGCATCAACCTTCTGGGAACATTGACAACGTAAGGCTTGGGCTATGGACAAGACAATACCTTTCCACACGGCCAGACCGCGCCCCGCGGCCGAGATCGTGATCCTGCCCTTGCGCGACAGTGCGCAGCACAATCCGGCGCTGCTGGCGCAGGCCCTTGCGGGTCACAGCCCGCATGAGGCCGAGGATATGCTGTGCCAGATCCTCGAAGGAATAGCCGACTGGCTGGATCTTTTGCAGCAGGGGCTGGCCTCGGGGGATCATGCCGGCATGGGCAAACCTGCGCGCCGGATCGCGCTGGTGGCGGGGCAGATCGGCCTGACCGATGTGGCGGTCGCCGCTGGCCATATCGCGCGCATCGCCGCATCAGGTGACAGACATGCGCTTGCGGCGGTGCTCGGGCGGCTGGAACGCGCCTTTGACATCGCCGTGACAGAGGTGTGGGATTTCCGCGATCCCTGACGCAATACGGTTTCGGGATGCCCCTTGCGGCGCCCTGACGGGTGGTTAGTCTGGCAGCGAATGACCTGACTGGATGACCCATGCCCCTTGCCTTTGCCGCCGCCGATGCCGTCGCGATCCCCGTTCACGTTCTGCAAGCCGCCGAGGCTGCGGCGTTTGTTGCCGACCTGCCCGCGCCTGCGCAGACTTGGGCAGGGCTTCAGGGGTTCAAAGGGGCATTGGGGCAGGTGCTAGTTGTGCCCGATGCGCAAGGCGGGATCGCGCAGGTGCTGGTGGGCTATGGCACACCGCAGGCGCGGGCACGCGGGCGGTTCCATATGGGGGCTGTCGCGCGGCAATTGCCCAAGGGCGTCTACCGGATCGCATCGGGGTTGTCCGGCCTTGATCTGGAAGAAGCGGCCCTTGCGTGGTTGCTGGCGGGCTATCAGTTCGACCGCTACCGCAAACCGGCCGAGCCGATCGCGGGGCTGGTGGCCCCCGATGGCATCGACGCCGCACGGACCCAGATTATCGCGCAGGCCGAGGCGCTGACGCGTGACCTGATCAACACGCCTGCATCAGACATGGGGCCGCAGGAGCTTGAGGACGCGGCGCGCGATCTGGCACAGGCGCATGGCGCGGCGATCACTGTCACGACGGGCGACGACCTGATCGGGGCGTTTCCGCTGATCCATGCGGTCGGGCGCGCCAGCACCCGTGCGCCGCGCCTGATCGACATGCGCTGGGGTGACGCGGGGCCAACCCTGACGCTGGTCGGCAAGGGCGTGTGTTTCGACACCGGCGGGTTGAACATCAAGCCCGGTGCCTCGATGGGGCTGATGAAAAAGGACATGGGCGGGGCGGCGACGGTGCTGGGGCTCGCGCAGATGATCATGGCGCTGGGCGTCCGGCTGCGGCTGCGCGTGCTGATTCCCGCCGTCGAAAACAGCATCGCGGGCGATGCGTTCCGCCCGCAGGACATCCTGCCCTCGCGCAAGGGGCTGACGGTCGAGATCAACAATACCGATGCCGAAGGCCGGCTGGTGCTGGCCGATGCGCTGGCACTGGCGGATGAGGAAACGCCCGATCTGGTGATTTCCATGGCGACCCTGACGGGGGCTGCGCGGGTTGCGGTGGGGCCGGACCTGTCGCCGTTTTTTACCGATAGCGACGATCATGCTGCCGCCATCGCGCGCGCCGCGCGGCAGGTGGCCGACCCTGTCTGGCGGATGCCGTTCCATGACCCTTACGAGGCGCTGATCGAACCCGGTATCGCCGATCTGGACAATGCGCCGGGCGGTGGCATGGCGGGCAGTATCACGGCGGCGTTGTTCCTGCGGCGCTTCGTGCAAAGCCCCTATGTGCATTTCGACATCTACGGCTGGCAGCCATCCGCAGCGCCATCGCGCCCCAAAGGCGGCGTCGGCATGGGCGCGCGGGCGGTGCTTGCGGCCTTGCCAAGCCTTTTGAAGCTGTGACCGACCGCCGCCTGACGCCCGCGAACGGCCGTGTCGCTGCCTTGCATCTGGCAGGGCAGGTCACGGCGGACCGCTATCTGGCCGGACAGCCGATGATGCTGATCCGCCCTGTCAGCGATCTGTGCGCGGCACCTGCGGGGGCGCGCGACCGGCAGGTGCTGCTGGGTGCCGTTGTCACCGTGTTCGAGGATCGGGACGGCTGGTCGTTCGTGCAAGGCGCGGATGGCTATGTCGGTTATGTCGCGTCCGACCGGCTGGGCACGGTGCAAGCGGCGACCCATATGGTCGGCACGGCGGCGACCCATGCCTATCTGGCCGAGGATATGAAATCGCCCGATGTGATGGCGCTGCCGTTCGGGGCGCGTGTCACCGTGGTCGATGAACGGGCAAAGTTCTTTGAAACCACGCTGGGCTATGTCCCGAAAAAGCATCTGCGGCCGCTGGACCGGCCTCTCACCGATCCCGCCACTGTCGCGCAGTTGCATTTCGGGGTGCCATACCTTTGGGGTGGCAACTCCACACGCGGCATTGATTGTTCGGGGCTGGTGGCAGCAGCGCTCGGGGCCTGCGCCATCCCGAGCCCTGCCGACAGCGACCTGCAATGTGCGGGGCTGGGGGCCGATTTTACCGGCACGGCACGACGGGGCGATCTGATTTTCTGGCTGGGCCATGTCGCGATGATGGTGGACGAAGCGACGCTGATCCACGCCAATGCGCATCACATGGCCACCGCCTATGAACCGCTGGAGGCTGCGACATTGCGCATCGCGGCACAGGGTGGCGGTCCGGTGACCGCGCGCCGCCGGATCTAGTGCAAATAGGCCGGTGTTTCGGGCCGTTGCACCAGCATCTGCCTGATCCGCAGGCCGAACGACCCAGCCGCCGCCGTCAGTTGCGGGGCCAGATCGGCGCGGACCATTTGCATCGCCATCCAGAGCGCACCTTCGCGGTCGTCGCTTGCCGCACTTGCCACGAAATGCGCGAAACAGCCCTCGTCGGGATGCAGACAGGCGCACTGCAGGGCATGGCGGTGCAATGGACGGCGGCGGTGATGGGTCAAGATGTCGACCATCTCGGAAAACGCCTGTGTTGCCGTGGCGGCGCGCGCGGCGCCCAGCCCGTTCGCCAGATCGGTCCGCATGGCGCAGCGCCCTTCGGGCCCTGCACACCAAAGCCGCAGATAGATCACAACGCAGGCTTCCAGATCATCCAGCTGGGACAGGCGCGCTGTCGTCTCACGGCCCAGCAACGGATCATGCAGGCTCATTTCGTCAGGATCAGCTTGCCTGCGCGGGTGATCCGCAAGGTATAGGTCTGATCGCCCAGCACGATCAGCGCCTGATTGCCGCCTTCGGTCAGGTTTGATGCGTCATGCGCCGGCAGCACGCGGGTCGCCTGCGCCTCTGACGGGGGAAGAGTGTGAACTGTCATTTGCCACGGACCTTTCAAATCAGTTGATCGGGCTTGCCTGCACGGGGGAACAGGCTGGCTGGACACGGGCATATCATCCCGTTCACCGGAGCAATTGTCAATCCGAGTTTTTTAGTCAGGAATAAATTATTTGTCGACCAGCCGGATCAGCTTGCGTTCGAGCACTTGCAAAACGGCCTTGAGGTCGTTGCCGCGTTTGAGCACCTGTCCGTCCATGCCGATCACCGCATATTGCCCTTGGCGCAGGCGCAGACGGGGATGTTTTTCGATCCGGTACAGCGGATTTTCGGCCGTGCGCCGGAAGATCGAAAAGACCGCCATGTCGCGCAGATTGGAAATGCCATAGTCGCGCCATTCGCCCGCTGCGACCATGCGTCCGTAAAGCCCGAGAATCAGACCAAGCTCGGTGCGTTGGAAGGCCACCTGTGCGGGTGTATGAAAAGGTGAGGGGGGCTGAACGGTCATCCCGAATCTTCGCCTTGTCCGGCTTTGAAATCAAGCCGTGTTACAATGCGGCCATCCTTCCGCCGTAATTATACCGCCGGAATGCCCCATCGACAGCCAAATTGGGACACATGTCGTCGCAATAGTTAACGCATAGCGAAATGCTACCTCGATGTCGCGGCCAACAGCCCCCACCCAGTTCGCGGCATCGAGGACTTTCGCGGTTTCACCCGCATGTGACATCTGCGATGCGGCCTTGGGCGTCGATCTTGAAATTGATCCGTTCTGGCCGGAAATCCATCGTGACCATCGTGTCGGGGCGGATGATACGCACTTCGTCCATGATCAGCACGCGTTGCAATGCCGTATCGGGCTGGCCCACCAGATAGGTATATTCACTTGCCCCGCAGGTATCGGGCAAGGTCGGCGCGGTGCCGGGATTGTCAACGGTGGCACAAGCGGCAAGTAGCAGGAGGGGGATCAGAATACGCATGAGTTCGGGTCCTGTGATGGCGGTCTTTGGCACGAGGGAGGTTGAATTCCCTGCCGGTTTCGCAGATCAACATGACACAACATCAAGGAGAGGTCGACATGCGCACAAGAGCAGCAGTGGCAATGGCGGCAGGGCAGCCGTTGCAGGTGATGGAAGTCAACCTCGAAGGCCCGCGCGCGGGCGAGGTTCTGGTCGAGATCAAGGCGACGGGCATCTGTCACACCGATGAATTCACCCGGTCCGGTGCCGACCCCGAAGGGATGTTTCCTGCGATCCTTGGCCATGAAGGGGCGGGCGTCGTCATCGAGGTCGGCGAAGGTGTCACTTCCTTGAAGCCCGGCGACCACGTGATCCCGCTTTACACGCCCGAATGCCGTGAATGCGAATATTGCCTGAACCCGAAAACCAACCTTTGCCAGTCGATCCGCACGACCCAAGGCAAGGGCGTCATGCCCGACGGCACCAGCCGGTTTTCCATGCTCGATGGCACGCCGATCCTGCATTACATGGGCTGTTCGACATTCGCCAACCACACGGTCCTGCCGGAAATCGCACTGGCCAAGGTCCGCAAGGACGCGCCTTTCGACAAGATCTGCTACATCGGCTGCGGTGTGACCACCGGTATCGGCGCTGTCATCAACACCGCCAAGGTCGAAATCGGCAGCCGAGCCATTGTGTTCGGTCTGGGCGGGATCGGGTTGAACGTGATCCAGGGCCTGCGTCTGGCGGGGGCCGACCAGATCGTCGGCGTTGACCTCAACGAGAGCAAGATCGAAATGGCGACCCGTTTCGGCATGACTGATTTCGTGAACCCCTCAAAAGTGTCGGGCGATCTGGTCGCACATCTGGTCGCGCTGACCAAGGGCGGGGCCGATTACACGTTCGATGCCACCGGCAATGTCGGCGTGATGCGCACGGCGCTGGAATCCGCGCATAAAGGCTGGGGCGAAAGCATCATCATCGGTGTGGCGCCTGCGGGGGCTGAAATCTCGACCCGGCCGTTCCAACTGGTGACAGGGCGCAGCTGGCGGGGCACCGCCTTTGGCGGCGCGCGCGGGCGCACGGACGTGCCCAAGATCGTGGACTGGTACATGCAGGGCAAGATCGAGATCGACCCGATGATCACCCACAAGCTTAAACTTGAGGACATCAACCATGGCTTCGATCTGATGCACGAAGGCAAAAGCATCCGCGCGGTCGTCGAATTTTAAGCCGCATCAGCGGCACAGAAAGGGCAGACATGGCCAAGGATCGTATGTTGTTGGCCGTGTTGATCGACGCGGACAATATCCCCGCCAAATACGCAGGTCCCATCCTGCGCGAGGTCACGACCTATGGCGAACCGGCCTTGCGCCGCGTCTATGGCGACTGGTCCAGCCCCGCCTTGGGTGGCTGGAAGAAAGAGGTCATGGAACTGGGCCTTGTGGCCAATCAGGAAACCGCCAACACCCGTGGCAAGAACGCCAGCGACATCGGGCTGGTAATCGACGCGATGGATATCCTGCATTCGGGGCGGTTCGACGGTTTCGTGCTGGTCAGCTCCGACAGCGATTTCACGGCGCTGGCCAACCGGCTGCGCGAAAACGGTGTCGTTGTTATCGGGATCGGTGAAGGCAAGGCGCCCGTCAGCCTGCGCAATGTCTGCAACCGGTTCATTCTGATCGAAAACCTTGTGGATCAGGACAAGGACCAACCGGTCGCAGCCAAAGGCGAGGTCGCCAAGCCCGCGCCCGCAGGCGCGCCGCTGCGCAACCCGCCGTCTGCCGCGATCCCGATGGTGATCAAGGCGATGGAAAGCATCGACGCCGAAGGCGAATGGTATTCGCTGGGCCAGTTGGGCCAGTATATCACGCGCGCTTCGCCTGATTTCGACCCGCGCACCTATGGCAGCGCGAAGCTGTCGGACATGCTGGTCAAGTCAGGCCGGTTCGAAGTCCGCAAAGGCCAGGGCAACCACCTTGAAGCCCGCAGGCTGGATTAGCCTTTGACCCCGTAACGGGCCATGAACATATCGACCGCACCGTCGATGACACGATCCTTTTCCGCGCGGGTAAAGCTGTCTGACATGCTGAACACCATGCGCGGGAACAGGTCTGCCTTGCACAATTCATGGAACTGGTCGGCTGCCAGCAGCACATCGTCGATCTTTAACTCGCCCCTGTCCATCGCGATGCGAAAGAAATCCGCCATGCGTTCGCGGATCAGCATCGGGGCGCATTCATAGAATTCGCGCGCCAGCTCAGGGAACCGTCCGCTCTCTGCGACGCAGATGCGAAAGACGCGGGTGCCGAATTCAGAGGTGATGAAATCAACCATTTCGGTTGCGATCTTGCGCAGCACCAGTGTCGCAGGCGCGTTAAAATCAACGGTTTCAATCACATGCTGGGTCTGGCGGTGGCAGGCGGTTTTCGCCACCTGCATGAACAGGAATTTCTTGTCGGGAAAATAGCTGTAAAGCGTGGCTTTTGATACGCCTGCGGCGCGCGCGATATCGTCGACGGACGCCCCTTCATATCCATCGGACATGAACACTTGGCGTGCGCCTTCCAGAACCTGATCGAATTTTCGGCCCTTTTTGGGCTCAATCGCACCATCTGGCATTATATTCTCCCCTCGTGTGCTATCTTAAACCGATCAGTTCACTTCGGGCAAGGCGATAACACCAGACGACGATCCGGCCTTATTTCAGGGGCGCTGTACAGGTCTCTGCCACAGGGGCTGCGACCGTCCCGCAGGGCTGTGTCACGTCGGGCATTGGTGCGGGCGGGAAGGTCAGCGTCGGCAGGCTGACGGAAGTCGAGAAGGCGCTGGCAGGGGCGGCAAAGGCTGCGCAAAGGGCGAGGGCAAGGGTCAGGCGGGTCATGGGTGATCTCCAATGTTGACTGCTGCAATTAACTAAACAGTTCAGTTTAGTTTGCAAGAATAAATGAACTGATGGGTTCACTTTTGTGGCTTGCCAGATCGCGCGATGGGCGTAGATTAGAACTATTCTAAAGTTAGGGTCCCCGATGATTCCCGGTTTTGCAGAACGCCGCCGCTTTAACGACCTGTCGGAACAGGAAATTCTGGCGCTTGCCATATCCTCGGAGGAAGATGATGCGCGCATCTACCGCGTCTATGCAGAGAAACTGCGCGCTGGCTATCCAGCCTCTGCCGCCGTGTTCGACGGCATGGCCGTCGAGGAAAACGAGCATCGCCGCCGTCTGATCGACCTGCATGTCGCGCGGTTCGGTGACGTCATCCCCCTCATCCGGCGCGAACATGTGGCGGGGTTCTATGCGCGCCGTCCGGTCTGGCTTGTCGAGAACCTCAGCCTCGAGCGTATCCGCGACGAAGCCGCGCGCATGGAACGTGACGCCCAGCGGTTCTATGAAC
Organism: Yoonia sp. 72; assembly: GCF_034652275.1. Taxonomy (NCBI): domain Bacteria; kingdom Pseudomonadati; phylum Pseudomonadota; class Alphaproteobacteria; order Rhodobacterales; family Paracoccaceae; genus Yoonia; species Yoonia sp. 72. The sequence goes on from NZ_JAXIWG010000003.1 coordinate 257,325, forward strand.
TGGCCGCAGGGCAGGCGAGCGATGCCGCGACCCGCAAATTGCTGGGCGATCTGGCCGCCGCCGAGGCTGGCCACACCGACAAGGCGGCGAAACTATCCGCGACCCATCTGGGCGACGACGTCAAAACCGCCGAGGAATCCGCCGCCTATCGCCAGTTCGTGTTGACATGGGTGCAGCCGGGGCTGGCGGGGTTGATGGATGGCTCTGTCTCCACGCTCGCTCCGATTTTCGCGGTGGCCTTTGCCACGCAGGACACTTGGACGACCTTTCTTGTGGGGTTGGCCGCGTCGGTCGGTGCGGGCATTTCGATGGGCTTTACCGAGGCCGCATCCGATGACGGCAAGATCTCGGGGCGCGGCTCACCGTATAAGCGCGGGCTGGCGGCAGGCGTGATGACGACCATCGGCGGTCTGGGCCATGCGCTGCCTTACCTGATCGCGGACTTCTGGACCGCCACAACCGTGGCGTTGATCGTCGTTATCGTCGAGCTTTGGGCGATTGCATGGATCCAGAACAAATACATGCAGACACCTTGGGGGCGGGCGATCTTTCAGGTGGTTCTGGGCGGGGCCTTGGTCTTTGCTGCAGGGGTGCTGATCGGTTCGGGATAGATGTCGCGCACCATGGTCGTGGCGGCGTTGAAGCCAAAAACATGCCGCCAGAGCCCCAGTTTATGCGTGTGCATTTCGACAAAGCCCTGATGCAGATAAAGCGCGCGCGCCCGCGGGTTCGTGTCGATGACGTCAAGCCGGACCTGCCTGTAGCCGCGGGTTTTGGCCTCTGCCGTGATCGCATCGAGCAGTGCGGTGCCCACGCCGCGCCCACGATATTCGGGGGCCACGAATATCCCGTCCATCAGGAAACGGTCGTTGTCGGTGTCGCGTTCCAGCGCAGACAACAGGCCCATCCGCACCGCCGCGCCGACATAGCCGTAAACCCGCCGCAGGTCGGTGAAATTGCCGCTGACCAGCGCGCCGTGATGTGTCTTGAACCCTGCGACCCCCAGCAGGCGACCATTGGCGTCATGCGCGCAGATGCCGTGATCTGACCGCAGCACGCGGCCGATGAACACCAGCGCGCGGTATTTCGGCCCCATCACAAAACCCAGCTTTTCGCCGAAGGCTTCCCAATAGAGGGCCGCCACCTCGGCCCGGTTTGCATCGGGGATGCCGACGGTGATCTTCATGTGAAACTGCCGAATGGTATATAGGTGACAGGATCGCCGGGGGTGATCGTCATGGCCGCATCCGGCAGCACGACCAGCCCTTCGGCCCAAGCGAGCCCGCTGACCCGCCCCGACCCTTCCGAGGCGAAAACCTCTGCCTTGCCATCCCTGATCCGCGCGCGCAGGTATTCGCGCCGCCCGGCCTTTTTGGACTTGGCAAAAGCGGCGGGCACGATGAACCCCTGTGGTTCCGGCCAGTCGCCGCCGGCCATCAGGGCCAGTGCTGGATGTGCAAAGACCAGCGCGCAGACCATCGCCGCGACCGGATTGCCGGGCAGGCCCAGCACCGGCTTGCCGCCCCAGAGGCCCATCGCCAAAGGCCGCCCCGGTTTCATCGCCACCCGCCAGAGCGCGAGCGACCCGGTGCCTGCAAGCAAGGCGGACATATGATCTTCGTCCCCGCCTGACGCACCGCCCGAGGTCAGGATCACGTCGCAGTCCGCAGCACCCCCGTCCAGCATCGCGCGCAAGGCGGCGCGGTCATCTGGTGCGCGCCCCAGATCAATCGCATCGTGGCCCCATTGCCGGACGAGTGCGGTTAGCATCGGGCGGTTGGCGTCGAAAATCTGCCCCTCGGCGGCCTGACTTCCCGGTTCGCGCAGTTCATCGCCTGTGGACAAGAGGCCGACCCGCAGGGGGCAATAGACGTGAAGGTCCCCAATGCCGACCGCTGCGCACATGCCCAGATCGGCGGGGGTCAGCCTGCGCCCTTGCCGCGCGATGGTCTGGCCTGCGGTCATATCCTCGGCCGCTGCGCGCGCATTGGCACCGCGTTTCAGCGGGCCTTGAAAGGTGATCGCGGTGTCGGTGGCCTGCACGTCTTCCTGCATCACGACGGTATCCACGCCCTGCGGCAAGTTTGCGCCGGTCAGGATGCGGATCGCATGACCTGCGGGGATGATGCCTGCGAATGGCTGGCCAGCGGCGGCGCGTCCTTGCACCAGCGTCAAGGTCTGTGCGCCGGTGCCTGCCGGTCCGGCAAAGGCGTATCCATCAACTGCCGCATTTGGGCTCGGGGGATGCGCGCGCAAGGCGGTGACATCCTGCGCCAGATACCGCCCTGCTGCAGCCGTCAGCGGTCGGGTTTCAGCATCGGCCACAGGGCGCAGATGCTGGCGCAGGTGAGCGAGAGCCTGATCGACCGGCGTCCAATGCACGCCTTGCGGCAGGGCAAAGCAATCGTTGCGCAAAACGGGCACGCTGGCTGCCTGTTCCAGAAGCGGGACATGCCCCAGCCCGAGGATCGACCCTTCGGCATTCGCAGGCACGGCGAGCATGCGGGCCAGATCGTCCGGTGCCAGCGTTGAGAGCGCGCGTGCTAAAACACGCACCTGATGCGCATCCTTGATCGCATCCGGCGGGCAGGTCGCGGCAATGGTCTTGGCGATGAGCGAGGGCCAGACCTCGACCAGCGCGATTGGCGGCGTCAGCGGTTCGAACGGCCAGACGGCAAGCTCTGCGCCAAAGCGGTGCCGCAGCCGCGCCAGAACGGGAAGCCCCATGATGACCTGACTGCCGACAGCCCCCGCACCAGAGAGTTGCCAAACCGGAAAAGCCCCCTTGGCATTCTGTTCGGCGGCGCGTTTTTCGGGCATGACGCAGGTGCGGTCACGCCCCTTGCGCGGCAGGTCGGGAATGTCGCGGGCCAGCCCGTTGCCCCAGAACGGCCCGATCCCGGGGAAAAGCGCGTTGATCTGCCCCGCCAGATCGAAACGGTTGTTGGCCTTCGGGCTGTCCTGCACGCGCGCGGCGAACCAGTCCCAAATCGCAAAAGGATCGTCCGATCCGGTCAGCACCTGCCCGAACCCCGCCGGATAGCCGAAGGCGAAATCGAACCCTGCCAGCACGCGCCGTCCGGCCTTGCGTTCCGCCGTCAGGAATTGCGTGATCCAGTCCTCGGCCCGTTGGCGGTTGCGGTGATAGACGGGGTCCTCGGCCATGCCTGCGCGGGCCACACCTGACCAGATCGCGTCTTTCTTGGGGCTGGCCCCGCGGTCGTTGCCGCCTGACCAATCGACGATCAGCACCGTGTCCCACATCACAGGCCGACCTCGGACAGGATGAAATCGGCGATGGCGCGGGTATCGTCCAGATCGAAAACCGGTCGGTCGAGTGTCAGGGCGGTGTCGCTTGCCACCGCGCGCACGGTCGGATCGTCAGGCGCAATCAGCGGGTTGCCTGTGGCGGTGCGGAAGGCTTCGACCTTGGGATGGGCGTCGCGTTTGTAGCCTTCGACCAGCACCAGATCGACGGGGGACAACAGGCGCAAAAGATCGGCCAGCGGCGGTTCATCCGCACCGCGCAATTCGGTCATCAGCGCCCAGCGGTCGCGCGAGGCCAGCAGGACCTGACTTGCCCCCGCCTGCCGGTGACGAAAGGAATCCTTGCCGGGCTGGTCCACGTCGAAGGTGTGATGCGCGTGTTTCAGGGTCGAGACGCTGAACCCGCGTGCCGCAATTTCCGTGACCAGCCGTTCCATCAACCCGGTCTTGCCTGCGTTCTTGTAACCGACGACGCCGTAGACCTTCATAGCAACGCCTGCGCGCGGGCCAGATCATCGGGCGTGTTGACGTTGAAAAAGGCCAGATCGTCGGGGAATTCCGCCGTGCCCGCGCCATGCCTTTCGGTCCAGAGCACGACCTTGCGCAGCCCGTCCTGCAACGCCGCGCGCAGATCATCGCGCAGCGCAACAGGCCAGAGGCCGAAGGTCGGCTGCCGCCCACCCGGGCTTGCCGCCAGCGCGAGCCCCAGATCGCCACCCGCCAGTTGCAGGCGCGGCACCAGATCGCAGGGCAGAAACGGCGTGTCGGCAGCAGCGGTGACGATATGGCTGGCCCCTTGCGCTGCCGCCCAGTCAAGACCGGCCAGCACGCCGGACAATGGTCCCGCAAAGCCTGCGATGCTGTCCGCGATCACGGGCAGTCCGAGATGCGAGAAACGGGCGGGATCGCCGTTTGCGTTCAGCGCCAGTGCTGCGACCTGCGGATGCAGCCGGTCGATCACGGACCCGAGGATCGTGCTGTCGCCCAAGGGCAAAAGGCCCTTGTCGCCGCCGCCCATGCGCGTGGCGAGACCGCCCGCAAGGATCACCCCCAAAGGCGCGTTCACCGCGCCACCTGCGTGTGTGGAGGGTTTGGGAGCCTCCGGCGGGAGTATTTTTGGAAAAAAGAAGCTGAAAGGGTCATGGGGCGGCCTTGCGCCCCAAGCGCGCGGGTTCATCCGGGATCAGGCTGGGGTCGGCGTCGCGGATCAGCCGGTGATCGCCGGCCAGACAGACGAAGCGCTGGCCTTTCATCCGCCCGATCAGGGTCAGCCCCACCTGTTGCGCGATCTCGACGCCCCAAGCGGTGAAGCCCGAGCGCGAGGCCAGCGCGGGAATGCCCATCAGCGCGGTCTTGATCACCATTTCCGAGGTCAGCCTGCCGGTGGTGTAGAGCAGCTTGTCACCTGCTGGCACGCTGTGGTGCAGCATCCAGCCTGCGATCTTGTCGACGGCGTTGTGGCGGCCGACATCCTCCATATAGACAAGCGGGCGGTCGCCCTGGCAAAGGACTGTGCCGTGGATGGCACCCGCCTCGAGGTAAAGCGAGGGGGTGCGGTTGATCGTGGCGGCCAGCGCGTAAAGCTCCGAGGTGCGCAGCGCCAGATCGGGCAGGGTCACGCCTGCCAGCCCTTCCATCATGTCTCCAAAGACAGTGCCGACAGCGCAGCCGCTGGTGCGGGTTTTCTTGCGCAGTTTGTCCTCAAACGTGGTCTTTGACGCGGTGCGCACGACCACGGTGTCGAGTTCCTCGTCATAGTCGATGCCGGTGACGGTGTCGTCGTCGCGCAGCATCCCCTGATTGCGCAGAAAGCCGAGGGCGAGATACTGCGGATAGTCCCCGATCGTCATGGCGGTGACGATTTCCTGGGCGTTCAGGTAGATCGTCAGCGGCCGTTCCTCGACCACGCGCAGGGCGACGGGCGCGCCGGTCTGGTCGGTGCCGGTGACCGCGCGGGTGAGCCGCTCCGAGGCCGGATCGGGCGCGATCAGATAGGACGAGAGATCATCAAGCCGTGCCAATTGTCATTTCCAGTCTGCGGGGTTAAGCCTGCCGCACCGCTGCCAAGCTAGGCCAAAGCCATGACAAGTTCTACCGTCAAATCCCCTGCAAAATCCGCCTATTGGGCAGGTGTCCGCGACGGCAGCCCGTTCATCCTGATGGCCGTGCCGTTTGCCACCCTTTTCGGTGTGGTGGCGACAGATGCGGGGCTGACCGTGGCGCAGGCGATGGGGTTTACCGTGCTGGTGATCGCAGGCGCCGCGCAATTCGCCGCCGTGCAGATGATGATGGAAGATGCGGGCATCGCCTTTGTGCTGCTGGCCGCCTTGGCCGTCAATCTGCGGATGGCGATGTACTCGGCGTCACTCGTGCCCTATCTTGGGGCGGCACCTTTGTGGAAACGCGCGCTGGTGGCCTATCTGAATTTCGACCAGACCTTCATCACCTCGGTCGCCCGTTACGAAGCCCGCCCCGAGATGAGCGTGCAGGACCGTGTGTCCTATTTTCTGGGTGTGGCGACCCCGATCACACCCTTGTGGTTCATCATGACGCTGGTCGGGATCATGGTCGGGTCCGCCATCCCCGAGGCCTGGGCATTGGATTTCATCGTGCCGATCATGTTTCTGGCGATGGTGTCGCCGATGCTGAAATCATTGGCGCATGTGGCGGCGGCGGCGGTGTCGGTGATCGTGGCGCTGGCCTTGGTGGGCCTGCCATCGGGCACCGGTTTGCTGATCGCGGCAGGGGCGGCGATGGTCACGGGTGCGCTGGTCGAGACCTGGATGGAAAGGCGCAAGGCATGACTTATTCCACCTTCGAGATCTGGCTGATCATCGTGATCCTCGGGGCGGGGACATTTCTGATCCGGTTTTCGTTTTTGGGGCTGATCGGCGACCGCCCGATGCCGCCTGTGGTGCTAAAGCTGTTGCGCTTTACGCCTGTGGCGGTGCTGCCGGGGATGGTCGCACCGCTGGTGCTGTGGCCTGCGGCGACGCAGGGCGTACCTGACCCTGCACGGATGATCGCGGCCATTGTCACCGTGGCCGTGGGCATCAAAACCCGCAGTGCGATCTGGGGGATCGGCGCGGGGATCGGCACGCTCTATCTGGCGCTGTGGGTGTTCGCTATTCGCTAAGCGCCGCGTTGATCCGGGCGGCGGCGATGGCTTTGTCGTCTGGATCGTCCTCGCGGTATTCGCGGGTTTCAACACCGGGCAAAGTTGCGAAGTCATCCGACAGGCGGTTGGGTGACCATGTCTGTCTGATCCCCTCGAAACCGGGTAGTTGCCGCAACAGCCGCGACGTGGCGCGCGAACAATGCGCTTGTGGCACAGCACCGTTCGCCAGTGCCAGTTGCAGCGCACGTTCGGCGACCTCGGGTGCGACCTGCACCTTTTGACCCACGACGTGATAGGTCACGCGGGCGTGGTAGCTGATGTAGAACTGCTCCAGCTCTGGCGTCACGCCGAACAGCACGTCGTTGCGTTCGGGCATCCGGTTCTGCACGAAAGACCCTGCCGGATCGAACAGCACCCGCTGGCTTGCATTGATCAGCAGCGCCGAATGGGCCCCGTTGCCGGAGCCGTTGTTCTTCATCGTGTACAGCGTCAGGTAGCTGTTGTCGGGGTCGCGAAAGATCGCGCGCGAGACGATGTCGTCAGGCGCCCAGACCTCTTGGCCCGTGCAAGCCGACAGCGCCAAAGGCGCAGCAATCAGGAAAAAGCGCCGCTGCACGCGAAATCAGGCGTTTACGAGGGCGAGAAAGATCAGCACACCGATACAGACCGCGGCAGTCTTGATGGACAGGCTGATGAAGCCGTTGAAGGTCTTTTCCTGTTCGGAGATGTCCATTTTTCCGGGCTCGTAGTCGTGGTCGGCCATCGTATGTTCCTTGTTGCGCTGGTTTCGTTCCGCTTAACCGATTTGAACCGGGCTGTCACCCGGTCAGGTGGTCACTTTTTCTCGCGTTCGAGTGCTGCGGCAAACTGAAAGCCGATGCGCGCGGGCTCTGGCTGGTCAAGCTGTTTGGCGCTGGCGATCAGTGTCACGTTCAGCTGGCTGACATGCTGGACCAGTTGCGTTTTCGCGCCTTCCTCGTTGATGCCGTAGAAGGTGATGATGTCCGGCGCGAAATAGCCCAACCCTTCGATGCGGATGACACCGGCATTGCTGCCTGCAAGGCTGATCCCGACCTCGTGGTCATTGTCGAGCTGGGACTCGAAATGCTGGATATACATGATGACGCGTTCATAGGCCCATTGCGCGGCAGACTTGTCCTTGGTGGGTTCGCTCAACGCGCGCGGCAGGTCACCTTGCGACACACAGGGCGTGTCGGGGTCGGTATGGACCTCTTGCATCAACGGCAGATAGGCGTTTTCCAGATGTTCTGCCGAGGTGTCGATCGTCATGTCGGGGTCTGTCATAATGGCACTGCCGTGGTTTCCTTGATTTCTTCCATAACAAAACTGGCCGAGATATCCGAGACCGAGATCCGCGCCGTCAGCCGTTTATAGAACGCGTCATAGGCGGGCACATCGGCCACGCGCACACGCAGGACGTAGTCTAGATCACCCGTCATCCGGTAGGCCCCCACGACCTCGGGCAGGCTGCGCAGGGCGGTCTGGAACTTGTCCATCCATTGCGCGTCATGCGCGTTGGTGCGGATCAGGACCATCGCCATCAGCGGCACGCCGACCTTGGCCGGATCGACGAGCGCCACACGCGCGCGGATCACACCCGCTGCCTCCAGCGCCTTGATCCGCCGCCAGCAGGCATTGCGCGACAGATGCACGGCGGCGCTGACGTCATCGACGGACAGGCTGGCGTCGGTTTGCAGCAATTGCAGGATGCGGCGGTCTGTTTCGTCGATGATATGGGCCATATGGTGGACTGTATCCCAATCAGGGCGCAAGATACAGCCGTATTTGGGACCGGATTCGCCCCGATCTTGGTTAGGCTGCCTGAAATGCCACCAACAGAGGTTTCCATGTCAGACGCATCCCAAGACTCCACCCGCAGCACGCTGGTCGCCACCCTGTTCCTTGATCATCCGGCGAGCGTGAACGAGACCTATTTCGGGCATATGCGTTTTGCCTTGGGGTTTGCGTTCTGGCTGGGCGTTGCGGCCTTGGCGGCACTGGTCCATGCGTTCATCCCCGCGCTGTGCGAAACAACGGCCAGCCGCATTCTCAAGCGGTTGCACGCGCGGATCACGGACCGCCACTGATGTGTCGCATCGCCGCCTATACGGGGCCGGCCATTCCGCTGGAAAACATCATCGTGCGGCCGCGCCATTCGCTTTTGACGCAAAGCCAGCACGCCAACGAGGCCAAGCTTGCGGTGAACGGCGACGGGTTCGGGATCAGCTGGTACGGGCAGGACGACAGGCCCGGTCTCTACCGTGACGTGCTGCCTGCATGGGCCGATGACAACCTGACGAATCTGTGCCGGATGGTGCGGTCGCACCTGTTTATCGCGCATATCCGCGCCTCGACCGTGGGCGAGACAAGCCGCGCGAATTGTCATCCTTTCGCGCTGGACCGCTGGTCGTTTTGTCACAACGGCCAGATCCCGCATTTCGGCCGGATAAAGCGGCGGATGATGGCAGCGTTACCCGATGCACTGTTCGATGCGCGGCGCGGCACAACCGACAGCGAGTTGGTGTTCCTGACGATGCAGGCGCATGGGCTGGACTCTGACCCCGCCGCCGCCATCGCCGCCACCCTGCGCGATATCGGACCCGAGGACGGCAGCGGTCCGGTCAAGCTGACCTGCGTGTTCTCGGACGGGCAGTCGCTGTTTGCGTTCCGCCACGCCTCGAGCGGGGCGAGCCCGACACTCTATCTGTCCGGCGTGCTGGACAATGGCGGGCGCGCCGTGGCGTCAGAGCCTTTGTGCGGGATGACCGACCGCTGGACAGCGCTGCCTTGCGATGTGCTATGCCGGATCACGGCGAACGGTCTGCAAACCGAGGGTGTCGGGCTGGACGGCGCGGCCGCCCTTCAGGCCGCTGAATAGACCCATGCCCCGTCATCGCGCAGATGCTGTCTGGCGCGGCCTGTCTGGTGCAGGTGGTTCAGATGCGCCACCGCCTCGACCAAGGCCAGCCCGTATTCGGCGGGGCCGATCTGGCGTTTGAACAGCGGCAGGAAACAGTCGCCTGCCGCACGCGGCTGATCGAGATGCGCCAGCAGCCGGTCCAGCGCGCCGTGATGATTGTCGATCATCTGCGTCAGCCGCAGTGGCAGGCCGGTGAACGGCAGTTTATGCCCGCCCAGCACCAGATGATCGGCCCGCGCGACGGTCTGGAATCTCTCGCAGGACGCGATCCAGTCACCGACGGGGTCGGCATCGGGTTCGGTCGGATAGACGCCCAGATTGGCGCTGATCGAGGGCAGCAACTGGTCGCCGCCCAGCACCACCGCATCGTCGCGCGACCAGAAGGTCGCATGTTCGGGCGCATGGCCATCGCCCATGCGGATATCCCATGTCCGCCCGCCCATGCGGATCGTGCCACCATCGCGCAACCGCTGGTAGCCAAGCGGCAGAGGAGCGACGCAATCGGCAAAGTTGAAAGGGCGTTCGGCCTTGCGCCGCGCCAGTTCATCGGCCGCCATGCCCGCGCGTTCGTAAAAGGCGATGGTTTCTTGCGTGGGCCGGTCCTGAACGTCTAGCGTCAGCATCCGCGCCATCAGCCAGCCGGTGCGCGGCATGTGCAAGGCGGCCCCTTGGGCGACAAACCAGCCCGCCAGACCCACATGATCGGGATGATGATGCGTGACGATCACGCGGGTGACGGGCTTGCCTGCCAGCGGTCCGTCAAGCAGGCTTTGCCAGATCGCCTTGGACTTTGTGCTGGCGAAACCTGTATCCACCACGGTCCAGCCATCGCCGTCATCCAGCGCATAGACATTCACATGATCGAGCGCCATCGGCAGCGGCAGACGCATCCACAGGATACCCTCCGCAACCTCGATCGCCGTGCGGGTCGCAGGCGGATCGGGATATGGATACCGGATGCCGACCGCGCCATCGGGCATCAGGCGGCGGCCAGATCTTGCGGCGTGATCGCGGCCAGATCGGCCGCACCTTCGCGCGCATGGGCCAGCAAGGCCGCATGTTCGGGCAGCATCCGCTTGATATAGAAGGTGGCAAGCCGCAGGTGGCCTGCATCGCCTGCCACGGCGCTGGCCAGATGCACATGCCCGCCCAGCACCCGCGCAAAAGCGCGCAAGTAAGGCACGGCACCGGCGAAACGGTCGTTCAAGTCGGGGCGGCCGACGAGCCATTCGGTCGCTTCGCGCAGGGTTTCGGCGGCTTCCCAGACGGCATTGGCCAGATCGGGATGGGTTGCCTTCGCAGCCTCGGCCCCGCGCACGACGTCATCGAGCAAGCGGAACGCGGCATCGCCGCCATCCATCAGCTTGCGCGCGACAAGGTCCATCGCCTGAATGCCGTTGGTGCCTTCGTAAATCGTGCTGACGCGGACATCGCGCACGAACTGTGCGGCGCCTGTCTCCTCGATAAAGCCCATCCCGCCGTGGATCTGTACGCCGGTATTTGTGGCCTCGACGCCGACATCGGTGCCGAAGGCCTTGGTGATCGGGGTCAGGAAGGCCGCGCGCGCGTCCCATGCGGGATCACTGGTTGCTGTCGCCATGTCGATAGCAACGGCATTCATCAGCGATATGGCGCGGGCGGCATAGATATCGGCGCGCATCGTGGTCAGCATCCGGCGCACGTCCGCATGTTCGATGATGGCCCCCGTGCCTTCCGCGCGGCCTTGCTTGCGGTCCTGCGCATAGGCCAGCGCGTGTTGCAAGGCACGTTCGGCGGTCCCGATCCCTTGGGTGCCGACACCCAGACGAGCGTTGTTCATCATCGTGAACATCGCGGCCATCCCGCCATGTGCGGGCCCCACCAGCCAGCCGGTCGCACCCGCATATTCCATCACGGCGGTGGGTGAGCCATGCAGGCCCATCTTGTGTTCCAGACTGACGACGCGCAGGTCGTTTTTCTGCCCCGGGTTACCATCTGCATCCGGGATCAGCTTGGGCACCATGAACAGGCTGATCCCTTTGGTGCCGGGCTTGCCGTCGGGCAAGCGCGCCAGCACCAGATGACAGACATTGCCGGTGAAATCGTTGTCTGCCCAAGAGATGTAAATCTTCTGTCCCGTGATCGCATAGGTGCCATCGCCGTTGGGTTCGGCCTTGGTGCGCAGGGCGCCCACATCGGACCCCGCCTGCGGTTCGGTCAGGTTCATGGTGCCGCACCATTCGCCCGAAATCAGTTTCGGCAAATAGACCGCCTTGATTGCATCGGACGCGTGGTGTTCCAGCGCTTCGATCTGGCCTTGGGTCATCAGCGGGTTCAGTTGCAACGCAAGACAGGCGCCCGACAGCATCTCGTTCACGGTGGTCGTCAGCGTCATCGGCAGGCCAAGGCCGCCGCTTTCCGGACGGGCGGACATGCCGATCCAGCCGCCCTCGGCAATGGCGCGATACCCTTCGGCAAACCCCGGCGGCGTGCGCACGACGCCGTTTTCCAGATGCGCGGGATGCTTGTCACCGATCTGGTTCAAGGGCGCGAGGATGTCCTCGCACATCTTGGCCGCCTCGGTCAGGATCGCGCTGGTCATGTCGGGCGTGGCTTCGGCAAAGCGGTCGGTGGCGGCCACCTCGGCAAAGCCCACGACATGATCCAGCAGGAACCGGAAATCACGGATCGGTGCGCGATAGGGCATTGGGACAACTCCGACTGAATGGTCTGCTTGGCAAGGGCGGGTGCTGCCGCTATGCAGAAACGATTATGGCAAAGTTATCCATCCCATGACACCCTTCAACCTGAACGCCACGTCATGACTTTGCGCAGGGCAGAGCTTTTGCGGCCTGATGCGGCCGGTCTTGCGCGCGCGGCAGAGGTTCTGGCGCAGGGCGGGCTGGTGTCGTTTCCAACCGAAACCGTCTACGGTTTGGGCGCCGATGCGCGCAATGACACGGCGGTCGCCGCGATCTTTGCAGCCAAGGGCAGGCCGTCGTTTAACCCGCTGATCGTGCATCTGCGTGATGTCGCCGCAGCCTCTGTCATCTGCGAGTTCAACGATGATGCGCGCCGTCTGGCGGCTGCCTTCTGGCCCGGCGCGCTGACGCTGGTGCTGCCGTTGCGCGCGGATGCGGGCATATCACGGCTTGTCACGGCGGGGCTCGACAGTATCGCGGTGCGGGTGCCGGATCATCCTGTCGCGGCAGGTCTGCTTGCAGCCTTCGGCGGACCTGTCGCAGCACCTTCGGCCAATCCGTCAGGCCGGATCAGCCCCACAACAGCGGCCCATGTGCGCGAAGGCTTGGGCGACCGGATTGACGCGCTGGTCGATGGCGGGCCTTGCGCTGTGGGTCTGGAATCGACCATCATCGCCTGCCTTGGCGCGCCCACATTGCTGCGCGCGGGCGGCATCCCCGCCGAGGCGATTGCCGCCTGTCTGGGGCGTCCTTTGGCCACATCGGAAAACCCCGAGGCACCCGTCTCGCCCGGTCAGTTGTTGTCGCACTACGCTCCGCTGGGGCAGGTCCGGCTGAACGCGACTGACAAGCGAACGAGCGAGGTGATGCTGGGCTTTGGCGCGATGGAGGCCGATCTGAACCTCTCCCCTTCTGGCGATCTGACCGAGGCCGCGGCACGCCTTTTCGACTGCCTGCACCAGCTCGATGCCATGGGCGCGACACGCATCGCGGTCGCCCCTATCCCTGATCACGGGCTAGGCCGCGCGATCAACGACCGGCTGAGACGCGCGGCAGCGCCACGGTAGGGCGGGGTTCACCCCGACACGGCCAGCCTGCCAAGCACCATGTCAGCCCGCGCGCCGACATCTGTTTTCGGCAAAACCACCGTCGTATAGCCAAGCCGTTCATAGACCATCAACAGGTGGCGGTATTCATCGACCGCCGCGGCCATGCTGTGTTGGCGTTCACCATCGGTCTGGTAGATCGCGGGCCAGGGCGGCGTTACAAAAACAAGCGCATGAAAACGCGGCTGACCGTGCAGCGTGTGCATGACTGGCACACGTGCCGCCCGCTCCAGCGCGGCTGCGGCGTCAATCAGGCCGCGATCAAAAAAGACAAAGCCGTCAGCCCCCGCGACCCCCGCGCGATCCGCGATCGCCATGGCAATGGCTCGCTTTGCAAAGGCCGTGGGATCGACCCAGGGCAGGGCCTTGCCTGTTCCACGGCTCTCTTCGGCAACGATCCTCCTGCCGGGTTCGGCAACCGTTGCATAACCACGCCGCCCCAGTTCGGCGAGCAGGGTCGATTTGCCGCCGCCAGAGCAGCCGGACAGGATAACTTGGCAAGACGGTGGTTCACCTTGCATTGGGCCGTTCTCCGCCCCGACCTAAGGTTGATGCCGGATAAAGGGCGTCACGCTGGGTCTGTCAGCGCGCAGCCGGCCCTTGGCGTCGAAATCGTCATCGGCGTTGAAGGCGATGTCCGGCAAGGCGTCGAACCCTGCGATCAGGTCAGCCTGTCCTTCCAGCGCCTTGCCCAGCCTGTCCGCGAGGGCTGTCGCGCGGTCGCCGCGGTGATAGCCATGCACGCCATGCACGCAGACGGGCTGCAATACCGTCAGCCCGAGATAGCGCAAAGTATAAGCCAGCGGCCAGAGCAGCAGGTTCACATCGCCTTCCTTGCCGTTGTAGGCGCTTTCGTCGGCGCTTGATCCGGTGGTCACGCAAAGCAGCGCCTTTTTGCCTTTCAGCATGCCAGTGTCGAACCGTTCCGCCGTCGTATGCAGCGCGCCATGCGCCAGCGCGCGGTCGCACCAGCCTTTGAGCATGGCAGGCGGCGAAAACCACCACATGGGAAAGTGAAAGATGATCCGGTCTGCGCGGCGCAACTTGTCCACCTCTGCCGCGACATCCGCAGGCAGCACCGTTTGCGCAGCATGGCCCTGCGCCTTGAGCGGATCGAAAGGCACATCGGCAGGGTGGTCATAATGCGCGGCGCGTTCGGCAGGGTCAAAACCTGAGGCATAAAGGTCTGACCAGATCACATCATGGCCAAGTGCAGCGCTCGCATCGGCGCTCGCCTGCGCCCATTGCGCGTTGAAAGACCGGGGTTCGGGATGGGCCAGAACGATCAGCGTGGTGGGCATCCGCCTTAGCCCGCGTGCTGGCGTTCGATATAGCCGCGCAATTCCTCGGCCTCGCGGCGGGCCTCGCGCAGGCCATCCATCGCGGCGCGCAATTCAGCCTCGGTCTGTGACAGCTGGTTGGTCATTTCGGCCTCGCGCTGTTGCAGATAGGTGATCGCCTGATCGCGCGTTTCCTCGGCCTCGTGCAGGGCTTGCGCCATCTTGTCGAGCTCACCGATCTCAGAGGTGGTCACGCGGGTGAAGCGGTTGACCAGCCAGCTTGCGAACCAGCCCAGCGCGAAGGCCACGAACAGGATCACTGCCGTCGCGATGATGAATTCGGTTCTGTTCAAGGTGTAGCCTCTGCCGCGTCGTCGTCCCCTGCACCGTCTTGGGCGGTTTCGGCGTCGGTTTCAAGCTCTTCGGGCAGAGTTTCGTCGGAGATGGCCTCTTCGTCCTCGGGCAGGATCAGGCTGAATTCGATCCGGCGGTTGGCCTCGCGGCCTTCTTCGGTGGCGTTGTCGGCGATCGGATCGGCGATCCCGTAGCCCACGGCCTCGAAGGTGGACACAGGCACGCGACGCGCGCGCAAGGCTGTTAGCACGGCATCGGCGCGGTCTTGGGACAGGCGCAGGTTCATTTCCTCGCGGCCTTGGCTGTCGGTGTAACCGGCCACACGGATACGCAGATCCCCGCAAAGCCGCAGGACTTCGGCGATATCGTCGATCACAGGCTGGGCGGCTGCCGTGATACTGGCAGAACCGGGATCAAAGGTAATCTTGCGCCCTTCGGTCATTGCGATGATCTGCGCAATGCATTGTTCGGGCGTGGGCAGGGCGGCGATAGGGTCCAGCGCCTCGACATAGGTGATATCGAGGTTGTAATCGGCGGACTGCCCCAGCTTGTCGATCATCAGCCGCGAGATTTCGGCGGCGGCGGTTTGGTTGCCGGTGTTGCCACGCACGGTGATCGTCTCGGGTTCGACGATGACGGCACCGTTGGACAGTTCCGACAGTGCCTCGATCCCCGCAAGGACGCGGACTGACCAGCCTGCTGGCAGGTCCTCGACGACGCGGGTGCGCATCGTGATGTTGCGCTGGCCGAATTTGGCGGCGGCGAAATTCTCGGCGACCATATTGGTCAGGTCATCAGGCATCCGCCCGCGCAACTGCACAAGCCCTTCGGGGCTGAGCGTGGCAGTGAACTGCGGCGGGCCTTCAGCGCCCTCATCGGGCAGGGCGGGCAGTTCGGCGTTCAGCGCAAAGACATCGGGAAGGCCGTTTTCAAGCTGTCCGACTGCATTGTCAAAGGTTGCCTGATCCGTGCCGGGCAAGGCCACAAGAATAACATCTGTATCGGTCAGCGTGACGGTCCCGCCGCCAAGTTCACCGATTGCAGCGATCGCAAGCGCGACAGCCTCGCCCCAATCCTGCGACGGTGCGCCAAGGGCCAGCGTGCAGTTGACGCGCCCTTCAAGCCCCGCGGCTGTCGCGGCATTCAGCACCAACTCGCGGGCTTCGACGGTATCGACCGCACAGGCGTCGAATCTTGCGCTGTCCTCGTCCAGAATGAACCGCGCCGTGAAAGGTGAGATCACAGGCCGTGGCGCGCTGATTTCAAAACCTAACCGCACGCCATCGGGCCTGCTGCGGGCGAGGGCGGCCTCGAGCCTGCGCTTTTCGATCAGGTTGTCCGCGATGCCGCTGACGGTGACACGGTCCGCTGTCACGGAAATCTTGGAACGCGGCAGCATTTCCAGCGCGACGATCGCGAAATCCACGGCAGCGCGCCATGTTTCCGGGACCGGATAGTCGCCTGTGTCCAGAAGGTCGGTTACGCTTTGTCCGTTTGCAATCCGTGTGATCCGGCGGGCAAGCGTGTCCCTGTTCATGCTGGCGGGGATCAGACCGATCAGCGACACGCCGCTGTCGTTGCGCAAAATCTCGATCTTGAATTCGGGCGGGGCGAAATCGGCGGCATCCGCAACCGACAAGTTGTCGATCACGCGGCTGGCATCGACGACCCCGCCTGCCGCCGATATCGCGCGAAAGCGCACGGCCTCTGTCGGGGCGGTGCCTTCAAGGATCACCTGCAACCCGTCGCCCAGCACCTCGGCCCAGTCGTGGCCGTTTTCGGAAAGCGTCTGACGGACGGCATCGACTGACCTGTCCTCGACCGTGGCGACCGTCAGCTGTGCGGCCGCGACCGATCCGACCGCCGCCACGCTGAAGGCGATGATCCGTATAAAAATGGCAGAGAGGCGCATTCAATCCCGTTTCTTTTGTCCCGGTCCTGCATAGGCCCTGTGGCCGGGGTGTTCAATCATACCAGAAAAGCCACGGCGAAAAACGGCAGAGGGATGAGGCCCGCATCGCGGTTTGACCGGAAAATGCGCAAAAGGCCTTCATTGTCGCCTGCGTCAAAGCGGTGGAGCTGCCATGTCAGGTGCCAGCCCATCGCCCAAGGCCCGCCCAATGCGATGACCAGCGACAGGATCGACCGGTCATGCGCGGCCAGCACCACCGCCGCCCCGAAGAGAATCACCGTCAGCGTCAGGAACAGCCGCAACCATAGCCGTGCCTGATCGCCGAACAGACGCGCGGTGGATTTCACGCCGATGAGTGCGTCATCCTCGGCATCCTGATAGGCATAGATCGTGTCGTAAAACAGCGTCCACGCGATCCCCGCCAGATACAGAACGACAGGCACAGGCCCAATGCTGCCCGTATGCGCGGCCCATGCCAGCAAAGCGCCCCAATTGAACGCGAGCCCCAGAAATACCTGCGGCCACCATGTGAACCGTTTGGCGAAAGGATAGACCGCCACTGGCAGCAGCGCGAGGATGCCCAGCACAATCGCCGCAGGCGGGAACGTGATCAGAATGCCAAACGCCACCAGTGCCTGCGCGATCATCCAGATCACCGCCGCTTTTACGCTGGTCTGGCCAGAGGGAATCGGCCTCGATCTTGTGCGCGCCACCGAGCCGTCGATGTCGCGGTCGGTGATGTCGTTCCATGTACACCCTGCGCCGCGCATCAAAAACGCCCCGATCCCGCAGCCTGCGATGATCCAGACGGCGAAACTGTCGAGGCGCCCCGTCGCCAGCACCGCCAGCGCCAGCGCCCAAAGGCAGGGCAAGTAAAGCAGCCAAGTGCCGATGGGCCGGTCTGCGCGCGACAGGCGCAGGAACGGCCGCGTCGGCGCGGGTGCGAAACGGTCCACCCAGTTTCCGCTGACCGCATCGGCGACACTGCCCGCAGGCTCTGGCATCCGGGGATTTTGGGTCATATGCTCCGCTTCATGGCATCCAAGGTCCGGCTTTATGTAGATCACCCCTTGGGGGTAGGGCAATCGGTTCCGCTGAACCGCGATCAGGCGCATTACCTCTTCGGGGTCATGCGGCTGGGGGCGGGTGACGTGCTGTCGCTGATCAACAGCCGTGACGGCGAATGGGACGCTGTTGTGGAAAAGGCAGGTAACAAGGGCGGCGTGCTGGCCTGTCAGGCGCAGACGCGCCCTTTGCGGACCCCGCCTGACCTGTGGCTGGTTTTTGCCCCGATCCGCAAGGAACGCACCGCCTTTATCGTGGAAAAGGCGGTGGAACTGGGGGCTGCGCGGATTATCCCCGTGCAGACCGACTTTACCCAATCGGCCAACCGTATCCGCACTGACAAATTGCAGGCCCATGCGGTCGAGGCGTCCGAGCAATGTGGCGGGACCTTCGTGCCCCCTGTCGATGATCTGGTGAAACTCGACCGGCTGCTGGCTGGGTGGCCCAAGGACCGCCAGCTGATGTTCTGTGATGAAACCGCCATCGGCGCGCCGGTGCGCCTGCCCGCCATTCGGGGCCCTTGGGCGGTCCTGATCGGCCCCGAAGGCGGGTTTTCCCCCGCCGAACGCGACAAATTGCGCGCCTTGCCTTTTGCCCATCCTGTCAGCCTTGGCCCGCGTATCCTGCGCGCTGACACGGCGGCGGTCGCGGCGCTGACGCTGTGGCAGCAGGCCTTGGGCGACTGGGGATGATCCGCGCCACGCTGGCCGACAGGGCCGAGGTTGAAGACTTCCTGCGCCACCATCTGCAAATTGCGATGTTCCCGCTGGCGAACCTGCACCGGCACGGCATGGCGGGCGGCCATCCGCGCGCGATGGCGTTCTGGCTGCGCAAGGACGGTGGCGCGATCACCGATGTCGCCGCGATCACCGATGGCGGTTTTCTTTTTCCGGTCTGCCCGACGCATCCTTGGGCCGATCTGCGCGTCGCCATGCAGGGCAGCGCTATTGCCGCGATTCTGGGCGAGGCGGGACAGGTCACCAGCCTGCGCGCCGCACTGGGTCTGGAATCGGCGGCTGGCCATGCAACGACAGAGCCGCATTACGACCTGTCCTTGGCCGATCTTGTCATGCCTGACACCGCGGGCTTTACCCTGCGTCCGCTGGCCCATGCCCCGCGCGATCTGGTGATCGGCTGGCGGCGTGCCTATCTGTTGGAGACGATGTTCGGGCAGGAGAGTGACGTGGACGCAACGGCGATCAAGGATATCGACAGCTATCTT
Organism: Yoonia sp. 72; assembly: GCF_034652275.1. NCBI lineage: Bacteria > Pseudomonadati > Pseudomonadota > Alphaproteobacteria > Rhodobacterales > Paracoccaceae > Yoonia > Yoonia sp. 72. The sequence goes on from NZ_JAXIWG010000003.1 coordinate 276,271, forward strand.
GCGGCGGACAGCCACAGGGTGCTGTGCGACGGCGATACGCCTGTGGCGATGACGGGCTTCAACGCGGTTCTGCCCGATGCGGTGCAGATCGGCGGGGTCTATACGCCGCCGGACTTGCGCTCGCGCGGCCATGCACGGCGGGCGGTGGCGCTGCATCTGGCGCAGGCCCGCGCCAGCGGCGTGACCCGCGCGATCCTGTTCGCGGCAACGGCTTCGGCCAGCAAGGCTTACGCCGCGATCGGGTTTCGCCGGATCGGGGCCTTCGGCATCGTGCTGCACGCAGAACCGCAGGTAGTCCATGGCTGATTTCTTCCGCCCCGAGGCGCGCGCGTTTTTCTGGCGCTGGCGCGAGGTGCTGGCGGCCGCCGGACTGGCGCTGTTCGGCCTGTGGTGGGGGCTGAACGCGGCGGGTGTCACGGTCTGGCTGGGCTATCTGGTGGGGGCCATCGGTCTGGGCTGGGCCTTTGCCGCCATCCAGCGCGCGCGCTTTGCGCAGGATGGTGAAGGGCCGGGGGTGGTGCAGGTGCGCGAACGCAGGCTTGCCTATTTCGGCCCGCTCGACGGGGGTATCCTCGATCTGGACGATCTGACCGAGGTGGCGCTCGACCCACGCAGCTATCCTGATCCAAGCTGGATTCTGACCGGTATCGGCGGCCAGCGCATTGCCATTCCGATCAACGCCGCTGGCGCGGATGCGCTTTTCGATGTCTTTGCGGGCTTGCCCGGGATCAAGACAGGCACCGTGCTGGATGTGCTTTCGCGCACACCCGATGCGCTGGTTGTAATATGGTCGCGTGCGCGTCCTCTCTTGCATTGACAGATGCGCTGGTGCAGGTCACGGATACGTCCCCTGATCCCTGAACGGAGCCTTCCCGATGTCCATCCCACAAACCGGCGGCGGCCCGATCGAACATCACGACCAGCTGGCCGAGTTGTTGTCCAAAGGCTGCAAGCCCAAGGACCAGTGGCGCATCGGGACCGAGCATGAAAAATTCGGCTATTGCGCCGACACGCTGCAACCCTTGCCCTATGACGGCGACCGTTCCATCAAGGCGGTGCTGGAGGCCTTGCACAGCCGGTTCGCGTGGGACCGCGTGGAAGAGGACGGCAAGATCATCGGTCTGACCAAAGACGGCGCCAATGTCAGCCTTGAACCGGGCGGCGCGCTGGAATTGTCGGGCGCACCGCTGGAAACGATCCACCAGACCTGCGACGAGGTGAACAGCCATCTGGCCGAGGTCAAGGCCGTGTCCGACGAGATCGGCGTGAAATTCATCGGCCTTGGTGCCGCCCCCGTCTGGACACATGACCAGATGCCGCTGATGCCCAAGGGCCGTTACAAGCTGATGGACAGCTACATGCAATCCGTCGGCACCATGGGCACCGCGATGATGCGCCGGACCTGCACCGTGCAGGTGAACCTCGACTTCGGATCAGAGGCGGACATGGTCCAGAAAATGCGCGTCGGCGTGGCTTTGCAGCCAGTGGCGACCGCGTTGTTCGCCAATTCGCCCTTTTTTGAAGGCAAGGTGAATGGCCATAAATCATGGCGCGCGCGGATCTGGCGCGATCTGGACGCTGCACGCACCGGCATGGTGCCGTTCATTTTTGAAGACGGTTTCGGCTTCGAGGCCTGGGTGCAATGGGTTCTCGATGTGCCGATGTATTTTGTCTATCGCGACGGCAAATACATCAACGCTCTGGGCATGTCGTTCCGTGATTTCCTGAAAGGTGAATTGCCTGCCTTGCCCGGTGAAAAGCCGCGCATGTCCGATTGGGCCGATCACCTGACGACCGTTTTCCCCGAAGCACGCATGAAGCAGTATATCGAAATGCGCGGTGCGGATGGCGGCCCGTGGCGGCGGTTGTGCGCGCTGCCTGCATTCTGGACGGGGCTGATGTATGACCAGACCGCGCTCGATGCCGCATGGGACCTGTGCAAGGACTGGACCGCCGAACAGCGCGATGCCTTGCGGGTCGCAGCATCGGTGGACGGCTTGCAGGCAAAGGTCGAAGGGATCGACATGCATGCGCTTGCGCGCGAGGTCGTGGCGATTTCCGAATCTGGCCTGAAAGCCCGCGCCTTGCCCGGCGCCGGTGGTCTGGTCCCCGACGAGACGCATTTCCTGAATGCGGTCAAGGAAACCGTCGAGACCGGCAAGACACCGGCGGATGAATTGCTGGATCATTACCACGGCGACTGGGCCGGAGATCTGGACCGGATTTACGCCGAATACAGCTATTGATTGCGGTGACCGAGAGATTTCACGCAAGGGAGTAGACAGCACCGATTCATGTTGTTAACCAACTGCGATCAAACAACTTTAATGGTGCTAAAATGCGTGATTTCTTTATTCGTTCGCTGGACAGGCTGATTGGTGTGTTCGTCGTCATCAGCATGATCGTCGTGGTGGTTGTCAGCCTCGTGTCCATGGCAGGCGGCATGGCGGGCGGCGGCTTCGGCGCAGGGCTGGTGATGCTGGTCTTGGGGTTGCTTTACGTCGTTTTCGTCGCAGGCTTCATGTATCTGGGCGTGGGCATTTACCATAATACGCGCCGCTCCGCCGAGGCGATGGAACGTATGGCCAACAAGTAAGTCGGGTCATTTCGCCCCGATCTTGCCTTCGGTCTTGTTGCGCAGCCGCTGGATGTTTGTCCAGTGGCGCGCATAGATCAGCAGGCCAAGGCAAGCCGCAAGCGCGGCAGCTGTGCCGTAGCCGGCAAAAGCCATCACAATCGGCATCCAGCCTGCCGCGACCAAGGCGGCCAGCGACGAATAGCGCGTGACCACTGCTACGGCGAGCCAGATACCGCAGGCCGCAAGGCCCATCGGCCATGCCAGCGCCAGCAGGATACCCAGATAGGTCGCAACCCCTTTGCCGCCCTTGAAGCCCAGCCAGACCGGAAAGCAATGGCCGATGAAAGCCATAAGCGCGGTCAATTGCACCGCATCTTCCGGCGCTGCGGCGCGCGCGGCCAGCACAGCGATAGCCCCTTTGCCTGCGTCAAAAACCAGCGTCAGGGCGGCGGCTTTCTTGTTGCCGGTACGCAGGACATTCGTCGCCCCGATATTGCCCGACCCGATCTCGCGCAGATTGCCTAAGCCCATCAGCCGCGCCATGATGACCCCGCCCGGGATCGACCCCAGCAGATAGCCGACAGCACCCCAGAGTGCGAGGACGGCAAGGCCGCTTTCCATGATGGGCATTTATACCTCTCCCCAGATGCGGGTGCCGTCCACCCAGGTGCCGATCACCTTGCCTTGCAGGCGCGCGCCGTCAAAGGGGGTGTTTTTCGATTTGGAATGGAGCGTCGTGCGATCCAGCTGGAACGGTGCGTCGGGATCGAACAGCACCAGATCGGCGGGCGCACCCGCCAGCATGCGACCTGCCGCCAGCCCAAGGATGCGCGCAGGGTTCAGCGAGAGCGCGCGGAACAGGCGCGGCAGGTCGATCTGGCCTGCATGATAAAGCCGCATCGCCGCGGGCAGCAGGGTCTCCAAGCCAACAGCGCCGCTTGCGGCCTCTTCAAACGGTAGGCGCTTGCTTTCCTCGTCCTGCGGCGTGTGCATTGAACAGATCACGTCGATCAGCCCTTCGGCCACGGCCTGCACCACGGCTGTGCGGTCATCCTCGGACCGGAGCGGTGGCGTCAGTTTGAAAAACGTCCGGTAATCCGCGACGTCCATGTCGTTCAGCGTCAGGTGGTGGATGCTGACGCCCGCCGTGATCCGCAACCCGTTGCGCTTGGCGCGTTCCAGCGCTGGCAGGGCGCGGGCGGTGGTGATCTGGTCGATGTGATAGCGCGCGCCGGTCATTTCCAGCAGGCTGATATCGCGGTCGAGCGCCATGCGTTCCGCCATCGGCGACACCCCCGGCAGGCCGCGCAAGGACGCGAATTTGCCGGTCGTGACCACGGCCCCTTCGGACAGGCCGGGGTCCTGCACATGGCCGATCACCAGCGCATCGAGCGAGCGCGCATAGCTGAGCGCGCGGGCCAGCACCTTGGTCTTGCTGACCACATGGTCGCAATCGGTGAAGGCCACGGCGCCTGCATCGGACAAAAGCCCGATCTCGGTCATTTCCTGACCGTCGCGGTTTTTCGTCAGCGCTGCCATCGGCAGCACATGCACGGGCGCATCCAGCTGCGCACGGCGCGCGACGAATTCGAGCTTTTCGGGCGTGTCGATGGCGGGGTTGGTGTCGGGGCGGGTGACGATCGTCGTGACACCCCCCGCCGCCGCCGCACGGCCGGCAGAGCGGAAAGATTCCTTGTGCCGCTCGCCCGGTTCGGAGACTTTCACGCCGATGTCGATGATGCCGGGGGCCAGACACATGCCGCCGCAATCGACGATCTTGGCGCCGACAGGCGGCGTCGCCTCTGCGCCGCTGACCTCATGGATCAGACCGTCCACGACCAGCAGGCAGCCGGGTGCATCGGTCAGTGCGACCGGGTCGATGATGCGCGCATTGGCAAAGAAGGTGGCGGTCATAGGGTGGTTTCCTTGCAAGGGGTCATCCGCCGACCCAGACCATCAGCCCGACCAGCGCGAACATCACCAGCAAGGCGGCGGTGGCGATCATCCCGCTCATCCGTGCGTCGGATTTGCGGGGTTTGACGGGTGGTCCGGGCAGCTCTCCTGCGCCAGAGGCCGAGGTCAGTTTTTCGGGGGCCGCCATGACAGGTGTTTCGCGCAGCACCGTGACCAGCGTGGTGCCAGCAGGCAGGTCGATCTGCTGCGCCTGCCCGCCAAAGGCCCGCGACATGACCAGCAGGACGGTGCCTTGCACATGCCGCAGCATGGCATCCTGCGCAGGCGTAAGCGGCATGTCATAGCCTTGCCGGATCAGGTCAGGCAGCGGCACGGTGGCGCGCCGGTCAGGGGTGATCAGATCGACGAAATCCATGTTGAGCGCGACAGGCCCGATGATCGTCGCTGCCGTCAGCGCGTCAGAGGCGGGGCCGGTATAGGCAAGCACATAAAGGGCACCGTGGTCATTGGCGGGGATGGTCAGGGTCATGCGCTTCTTTCTTGTATGGCGCGGATCAGCGCGAACACCTCTTGCCCGTCGGCAAGGCGCGCGAAGCCCACGTCCTGTGCGATCAGGCCACCCTCGCCATCGCGGATGGCGGTTTTCTTGAACAGCACGCGGTCCAGCGGTCCTTTTTCAAGCGTTACCGCGTCATCTTGTGCGATCACAAAGCTGTCCACACGGGTCGTCCAGAGATGGCGCGCGATATAGGCGCGTTTGTCGCTGATGGCATAGCTGGTGACGCGCGGCCCGATATAAGCGTTGATCCAAGCGCCGATGGTCAAGGCCAGCCCTGACAGGAACGCGACCACCGCCCCCAGACCGTTCAGCAGGTTGCCCATAAAGCCGCTCGCCGCGTCGGGCTGGCGCGCGTCGTCGAACAGGCCCTGAACAAGCGCATAGCCGACAAAAAGCAGCATCGCGCCCACTGCGGAGGGGACGATCAGGCGCGAGGGCGTCTCGAACCCCGACACGGGTGCGCCGTGCCAAAGCAACGTCTCGTCAGAGGCCAGATGGCGCTGCCAGTCGATCCGGGGGGCGGGGTTTGCTTGAGCGTTCATCAGACCATCACGCTTTTGTCGCGACGCGCCTCGCGCAGGTTGCGGGCCAGCAGGTCCATCGCGGCCATGCGCACGGCCACACCCATTTCCACCTGTTTCTGGATGACGGATCGGTTGATGTCATCGGCGATGGTCCCGTCAATCTCGACCCCGCGGTTCATCGGGCCGGGGTGCATGACGATGGCGTCGGGTTTCGCGTGGGACAGCTTGGCCGCGTCCAGACCGTAGCGGTGGAAATATTCCCGCTCGGACGGGATGAAACCGCCGTCCATCCGTTCCTTTTGCAGGCGCAGCATCATCACGACATCGACGTCCTGCAAACCTTTGACCATGTCGTCGTAAACCTCGACCCCGAAATCACCGATGCCTGCAGGCATCAGCGTCGGCGGCCCGATCAGGCGGATGCGGTTTTCCATCTTGCCCAAGAGCATGATGTTGGACCGCGCGACGCGACTATGCGCAATGTCGCCGCAGATCGCGATGTTCAGACGGTGCAACCGGCCTTTGGCGCGGCGGATGGTCAGCGCATCGAGCAGCGCCTGTGTGGGATGTTCGTGCCGCCCGTCGCCTGCGTTCAACACGGCGCAATTCACCTTTTGCGCCAAAAGGTCCACAGCACCCGATTGCGGGTGGCGCACGACCAGCAGGTCAGGGCGCATCGCGTTCAGCGTCAGCGCCGTGTCGATCAGCGTTTCGCCTTTTTTGATGGAGGACGCCTGCATCCCCATGTTCATCACATCCGCCCCGAGCCGTTTGCCCGCCAGCTCGAAACTCGCCTGCGTGCGGGTGGAGTTCTCGAAGAACATGTTGATCTGGGTGAGGCCCGCCAGCACTTCGCGGTGGGCAAGGCCACGGGTGTTGTGGTCGGCATAGGTATCGGCAAGGTCCAGAAGCGTCGTGATCTCTGTCGGATGCAGATGTTCGATCCCCAGAAGATGCCGTGCGCGGAATGTCATGCGGTGATCCTTTGCCGTCGTCCGGTGGGTTATAGGCTGCCCACCCGCAGGCTTCAATGCCGCAGGCCCTGCCCAAATGCCGCGATTGCGCCTAATGTCGGGTCATGGATTCGCAATACACATATTGGCAGGACCGCGCCGCGCTGGAATGGCAGGTCGAACTTGGCGTGACCGATGCGATCCTTGATGCGCCGGTGGACCGCTATGCGCTTGATCCGGTGCCAGTAAAAACAGCGCCTGTGGCCGAGGTGGTGGCCCCCGCGATTGCCCGCGAACTGGACCCTGTCACCGTCGCGCGCGCTGCTGCCGCCGCCGCCACCGATCTGCCCGCGCTGGCCGCCGCGATAGCCGCGTTTGAGCATTGCGAGATCAAGCGCGGCGCGCGAAACGCTGTCTTTGCCGATGGCCAGCCCGGCGCGCGGGTGATGATCGTGGGCGAGGCACCGGGCCGCGAGGAGGATTTTGCAGGCAAGCCATTCGTCGGGCAGGCGGGTCAGATGCTCGACCGGATGCTGGCCGCGATCGACCTTGGGCGCGCGCATGAAAACAAGGACCGTGCGGTCTATATCACCAATGTCATGCCGTGGCGGCCACCGGCGAACCGCACGCCGGACGCGGCCGAAATCGCGATGATGCTGCCGTTTCTGGAACGCCATATCGCGCTTGCCGATCCGCAGATCGTTGTGGTGATGGGCAACACGCCCTGTCAGGCGCTCTTGGGGCAGAAAGGCATCACCACCTTGCGTGGCACGTGGACCACGGCGCTGGGCAAGCCCTGCCTGCCGATGTTCCACCCTGCCTATCTTTTGCGCAACACCGCCGCCAAGCGCGAGGCTTGGGCCGACCTTCTGGCCCTGAATGCAAGGTTGGAGACATGAGCCGGATCGACGAGACAAAAGACTTCATCCCCGTGCGCATCGCCGTGCTGACAGTCAGCGATACGCGGACCTTTGCGGATGACAAATCCGGCCAGACCCTTGTCGACCGGATCGAGGCGGCGGGCCATCATGTCGCCGAACGCATGATCCTGCCCGATGAGCGCGACCAGATCGCGCATCAGTTGCGGGTCTGGTGCATGAACGCGCATGTGGATGTGGTTATCTCGACGGGGGGCACCGGCCTGACAGGGCGCGATGTGACGGTCGAGGCGCACCGCGATGTCTATGAGAAAGAGATCGACGCATTCGGGACGATCTTTACCATCGTCAGCATGCAAAAGATCGGCACCAGCGCCGTGCAAAGCCGTGCCACGGCGGGTGTGGCGCATGGCACCTATCTGTTCGCCTTGCCCGGCAGTCCGGGGGCCTGTCGTGATGCCTGGGATGAAATATTGGGCCGCCAGCTCGATTTCCGGCACCGCCCCTGTAACTTTGTCGAGATCATGCCGCGATTGGACGAACATTTGCGCCGGAAATAGGCCGTTCGGCCGTAAGACTGGACAGAACGCCGCGCGGCACCATTTCTTGTTGCGGTCTGATGGGATTTTGAATGCGATTTTTGCGACGAAGCCTGACGGGTATCTTCCTGCTGTCGATCACGCTGGTGCTTTTGGCGTGGGCGGCAAATACCGTGCGCGGCGCGGTCGAGGCACGGCTGGGTCAAGACCCCCGCAGCTTTCCACAGCGGGAACGGGAATTCAGTGTCAATGTCGTGACGCTGGCGCCCCAGACTATCGTTCCGGAACTTGTCGTCTTTGGGGAATTGCGCAGCCAGCGCACGCTCGACCTGCGGTCGGCGACCGGCGGTACTGTGCTGGAAGCCTCCGATGCGCTGGTCGAAGGCGGCACCGTGACCGCGGGCCAGCTTTTGCTGCGGATCGATCCGGTCGAGGCGCAAGAGGCGCTTTCGCGCATCCGCGCTGACGTGCAGGATGCGCAGGCCGAACTGCGCGACGCCGAACGTGCGCTGGAACTGGGACAGGACGAACTGGCAGCCGCGCGCGCGCAGGCGGCCCTGCGCGATCAGGCGCTCGCGCGGGCACTTGACCTGCAGACGCGCGGTGTCGGGACGACGGCAGCGGTCGAGGATGCCGAACTTGCGGCTTCCAGCGCTGCGGCGGCGGTGCTGACGCGACGGCAGTCGATCGCGACCGCCGAGGCGCGGATTGATCAGGCCACGACCCGTCTTGCCCGCGTGCAGATCGACTTGGCCCAAGCCGAGCGGAACCTTGCAGAGACCGAGATCAGCGCGGCCTTTGACGGGACCCTGACCGATGTAACCGTCAGCCCGGGTGGACGGGTGACCGCGAACGAGCTTTTCGCGCGGCTGGTGGACCCCACCACGCTCGAGGTCGCATTCCGTGTCTCGACCTCGCAATATGCGCGGCTTTTGGACGTGACTGGCGCTCTTACACGCGCGCCCGTGACCGTGGCGCTGGATGCGTCTGGTGTGAACCTCACGGCCACGGGCCAGATCACGCGCGAGGGGGCCAGTGTCGGTGCAGGCCAGACCGGACGGCAACTTTTTGCGCAGCTCGACAGCGCACCGGGCTTTCGCCCCGGCGATTTCGTCACGGTGCGGATCAATGAACCTGCGCTGGATGACGTGGCCTTGTTGCCCGCCACCGCTGTTGGATCTGACGGGATGATCTTGACCGTCGATGCCGACGACCGTCTGCAACCTCAGCCTGTCGATGTGCTGCGTCGGCAAGGGGATGATGTTATCATCGCCGCTGCGGGCCTTGCGGGGCTGACCGTGGTGATGGAACGCTCGCCCTTGCTGGGGGCGGGGATCAAGGTGCGCCCGATCCGCCCCGGCGTGGTGGAGGAAGAAACCGCGCAGATGATCGTGCTAGACCCTGACCGTCGCGCGCGGCTGATCGCCTATGTGGCCGAAGGGCCGATGCCCGACGATGTCAAGGCGCGGATCATCGCGCAACTGGAACAGGACGAGGTATCATCCGAAACCGTGGAACGGCTGGAAAGCCGGATGGGTAGTTGATGGCGACGGGCGGTGACAGGCTGACGGCGGGGGCAGGCGGTATCCTGTCCTATTTCACACGGCACAAGACGGCGGCAAACCTGTTTCTGGTGCTGATGCTGGCGGCGGGTCTGCTGGCGATCCCCAACATGCGTGCGCAGTTCTTTCCCGACGTGGTTGTGGACAACATCACCGTCAATGTCGGCTGGTCCGGCGCAGGGGCCGAGGATGTGGACGCCGCCATCGTGCAGGTGCTGGAACCTGTGCTTCTGGCAGTCGAAGGGGTGGCGTCGTCGTCATCCCGTTCGACCGAGGGCAGCGCGCGTATCACGCTGGAATTCGAGCCGGGCTATGACATCGACCGCGCGGCCGAGGATGTGCAGCTTGCCGTGGATAGCGCCAGCAACCTGCCCGATGACGCCGATGACCCCAGCGTGCGACGTGGCGGCTGGTCGGACCGTGTGACCGATGTGGTCATTTCGGGGCCCGTTGGCGTGGACCAACTTGGGCGTTTTGCCGATGAATTCGCAGCACGGCTGTTTGCCGAAGGCGTGACGCAGGCCGCGGTGCAGGGGGTTGCGGCACCATCGATCTTGGTCGAGGTGCCGTCGCTGTCGCTGATCGAACATGACATCGGCATGGCCGATATCGCCCAGCGCATCGCCGAGGAAACCGCCGCTTCTCCTGCTGGTGACGTATCTGCCAACGCACGCCTGCGCACTGGCGTCGAACGCCGCAGCGCCGAAGAGATCGGCGCCATCGCCCTGCGCGCCAATCCTGACGGGTCGTTTCTGACGATCGCCGATGTGGCCACCTTGCGCGTGGAAGGCATCGACCGCGACCGCGCCTATTTTGTCGGTGCCGATCCCGCAATCACCGTGGTTGTGCAAAGGTCCGCCAGCGGCGACGCCATCGGGTTGCAGCGCACCGTCGAAGAGGTTGCCGCCGAGATGGAGGCCTCATTGCCCCAAGGCGTCACGATGCGGTTGACCAATGCGCGGGCTGAACAGATCACGGGGCGTCTGAATATCCTTTTGACCAACGGTGCGACGGGCTTGGCTCTGGTCGTTGCGCTGTTGTTTTTGTTCCTGAACGCGCGCACCGCCTTCTGGGTGGCGGCCGGTATTCCAGTGGCGATGCTGGCGGCGGTAGCGTTGATGTGGGCGGCGGGGATCACGTTCAACATGATCTCTTTGTTCGCGCTGATCATCACGCTGGGGATCGTCGTGGATGACGCGATTGTCGTGGGTGAACATGCCGATTTCCGCGTCAGGCAGTTGAAAGAACCGCCCGTGGTGGCCGCCGAGAATGCCGCGCGGCGCATGTTCAGCCCGGTGTTTTCCGCCAGCGTGACCACGATCATCGCGTTTTTCGGGCTGGTCGCCATCGGCGGACGGTTCGGCGATCTGATCGCGGATATTCCCTATACCGTGATCGTGGTTCTGATCGCGAGCCTTGTTGAATGCTTCCTGATCCTGCCCAATCACCTGTCACATGCCATCGCCCATTCGGCCAAGGATCACTGGTATGACAGGCCGTCGAAGGCCGTCAATCGCGGCTTTGACTGGTTCCGGTTCACCTTGTTCCGGCCGTTCATGGCGCTGGTGATCCGCGCGCGCTATCCCGTTGTGGCGCTGGCGCTGGTGGCGCTTGCGTCTTCGGCCGCGCTGGTCATTCGCGGCGATGTCGCATGGCGGTTCTTCAATGCGCCCGAACAAAGCCAGGTCACCGGCAATTTTGCGATGCTGCCCGGTGCGACCCGCGCCGATACCCTCGAGATGATGCGCGAGATGCAGCGCGCCACCGAGGCGCTGGGTGCCGAATACGAGGCCGAATACGGCATCAACCCCGTACTGATCGCCATTGCCGAAATCGGCGGTAATTCCGGGCGCGCGATTGCAGGGGCCGAAACCAAGGACGCCGACCAGCTGGGCGCGATCACCATCGAACTGATCGACGCCGACAGCCGCCCCTATGGCAGCAATGCTTTTGTCAGCGCCTTGCAGGAAGCAATCGTGCAGCATCCGATGGCCGAAACCGTCAGTTTCCGCAGTTGGGGGTCGGGGCCAAGTGCGGACGGGCTGGATATCCAGTTGTTCGGCGCGAATAGCGACACGCTCAAGGCGGCGGCCGAGGCGCTGAAAACCGAACTGGCACAATTCGGTGAGGTATCCGCGCTTGAGGATTCGCTGTCCTACGACAAGGAAGAGCTGTTGCTGCAACTGACCCCGCAAGGTCAGGCGCTGGGGCTGAGCATCGAGGCTTTGGGTCGCGTGCTGCGCAACACCCTTGGAGGGATTGAGGCTGCGACCTTCCCCGATGGCAGCCGGTCCGCCGCGATCCGCGTGCAATTGCCCGACGCCGAACTGACGGCCGATTTTCTGGACCGCACGCAGGTGCGCACCGGGGATGGTGTCTATGTGGCGCTTGCCGATGTGGTCACCACACAGACCCGCACAGGATTTTCCACCGTCCGCCGCGAAAATGGCATCCAGCTGATTTCGGTAACAGGCGAACTTGACGGCGACGATGCCGCCCGCGCGACCGAGATCCAGCAGATCATCACCGGCGACATCCTGCCCCGCCTGCAAAGCGATTTCGGGATCGAAACCCAACTGTCCGGTCAAAGCGAACAGGAAAACAGGTTTCTTGCGGATGCGCAGGTTGGGCTGACGCTGGTGCTGCTGGGCATCTATCTTACGCTGGCATGGATTTTCAGCAGCTGGACACGGCCTTTGGTCGTGATGTCGATTATCCCCTTCGCGCTGGTCGGCACGATTTACGGGCATTACATCTGGGGCATCCCGATGAGCCTGTTCACCGTGGTGGGCCTGATCGGGATGGTGGGCATCATCATCAACGACAGTATCGTTCTGGTCACGACGGTCGATGAATACGCGCAGGAGCGCGGTCTGGTGCCGGCCATCATCGACGGCGCGGTGGACCGGTTGCGCGCCGTGCTGCTGACCACGCTGACCACGGTGCTGGGCCTTGCGCCGCTGCTCTACGAAGGATCGACGCAGGCCGAATTCCTCAAACCCACGGTGGTGACGCTGGTGTTCGGGCTGGCCTTCGGGATGCTGCTGGTGCTGTTGGTAGTGCCGTCGATCATGGCGATGCAGGCCGATATCGCGCGGCAGGTGCAATCGGCCAAGCGTGCGCTGCGCGGCAGACGGTGGGCGATGCTGTTGCCTGCGGCTGTGGGGGCTGCCACGGCGAGCGCGCTCTTTGCGGTGCTGGTGCTGCCCTTGCTGCTGACCGGCGCGCCTTGGGTGCCCGTGGTGGCCGTGTTGCCGTTTTTGGCAGGCGGGTTCGGACCTGCATTCGGGGTGTTTGTGCTGGCGCTTTTTGCGGTGCTGCTGGCGGTCTACGCGATCACCTCGGTCGGGTTTGTCGCGCGCCGGATGCGGGCCTAACCCGCAACGCAGCCTTGAATATCGACGGCCTGTCCATCACCCAGCACGGTGATCCGCACTGCCGAGCGATCAAGCGCGAAAGGCTGGCCCGACACATGCACCATATCGACGACCGCGTTCAACGTGGTGCCAACGCGGCTGACGCTGGGTTCGGACACCCAGACCTGCGGATCACCCGCCTCGATCACCACGACCTCTTGCACCGCCTTGCGGGGCATCGTGATCTGCGCTGTCAACTGCAACCCGTCGCTGATCGGTTCCAGCGTGCAGGTCACGGTGCCGACCTGTGCCTCGGCCTTTGTCAGAGGGCGGTCGCGCAGTGCCGCCACGATCGCGGGGTCTGACGATCCACCGGGCGGCAACAGGGCCGAAAAGTCGAGCGTGACCGGAATACAGATTTCATCGCAGACACCGATTTCGATCTGGCCAGCCATGCTGACCACGCTGCCGTCCTCCGGCAAGGTCAGGCGCAGCGGAAAGACCACCGAGTTTTCATAGCCGATAGAGCGGATGCCGAAATCCTCATAGACCTCGGGTACGGGGAAATGCGGCTGCACAGCCGTGATATCCGTGCCGGTAAAGGAAAACGACGGAGGAATGCCGCTATCGCCCGGTGCGCGCCAATAGGTTTTCCAACCCTCGGCCAGATCGATCCGCAAGGCCGTGACATGGGTGCCGTCCGCGTCGCGCCATCCGGGCAGGACGGTCACGGTCGCAAGGTCTTCGACCGATTGGCCAAAGCCGGTCGCAGGCAGGCCACACAGGGCGAGAGGGATCAGCAAGGACTTGCGCATGGCCTTTATCTGGGCGATTCCCCCTGACATGAAAAGTCACGTTTGGGCGAGTGTTTGACATGATGTGACTTGCACGAAACACCGCCCAACCGCATTCTGCGCGCATGGACCAAGCCGTCACCCATCTTGCCGGAAAGCTGCTGATCGCTATGCCCGACATGGCCGACCCGCGCTTTGCCAAAAGCGTGATCTATATCTGCGCGCATTCGGATGAGGGCGGCATGGGCCTGATCGTCAACAAACCCCAGACGCAGATCAGGTTCACCGATTTGCTGGACCAGATGCAGCTGGCCCATGGCGCTGATACGCCTGACATTGGCGTGCATCAGGGTGGCCCGGTCGAAACCGCGCGGGGCTTTGTGCTGCATTCGACCGATTACACATCCGGGCTGGGCACCTTGGTGGTCAGTGACGAAATCGGCATGACCGCGACGATGGACGTGCTGGAAGACATCGCCGCAGGCCGCGGCCCCGCGCAGGCGATGCTGGCTTTGGGCTATGCAGGCTGGGGGCCGGGGCAGCTGGAACGCGAGATCCGCCAGAACGGCTGGCTGACCTGCGATCCGCGCGACGATATCGTCTTTGGCCGCGCGAACGAGCATAAATGGTCCGGCGCGCTGAAACTGCTTGGCATTGACCCGCTGCTGTTGTCGGCGACGGCGGGCCACGCCTAGCTGGGATCATCCAGCAGCGCGGTGATGATCGCGACCGCGCTGTCGCTGGACCAGTCCGCCTCGCCCTGCATACGGGCAATTTCCATGCCTTCGGGGTCAAGGATCAGGGTCACGGGCAGGCCCAGCACCCCCATGCTGCGGGCAAACCGCTGGCGGGCATCGGTGTGCAGCGGCAGGTTGTCGACGCCGATTTCATCGAAAAAGCGTTGCATCGCGGGCAGGGGGTTGGGACCGACGGCGATGGTCACGACCTCGAAGTCATCGCCGCCAAGGTCGCTTTGCAATGCGGACAGATGCGGCATCTCGATCCGGCAGGGCGCGCACCATGTCGCCCAGAAGTTCAGCACGACATAGCGCCCCTGCAGATCGGCCAGCACCATCTCGCTGCCGTCCTCGTGGGTGAAGGCCTCGTCTGTCGTCGCGATGGGGGCTGCATGAAATACCAGCTTGCGCATGTCGCCTTCGCGCAGGTCGGCGATATCGGCGGGTTGGGCCGCGCCAAGGTTTGCAACGCCCAGCAGGGCCGTATAAAGCAGGGCTGACAGTAACTGACGCATGGGCGCATTCCTTCATGACCAAGACCGCTAACACGATGTGGGGTGGCCGTTTCGCCGCCGGACCGGACGCGATCATGGAGGCGATCAACGCCTCGATCGGGTTCGACCGCCGTCTGGCACCGCAAGACATCGCCGGGTCGCGAGCCCATGCCGCCATGTTGGCCGCCTGTGACATCATCTCAGATACAGATGCGGAGGCGATCCGGAAAGGCCTTCTCACTGTATTGTCAGAGATTGAAACGGGCGATTTCCCGTTCTCGACCGCGTTGGAAGATATCCACATGAACGTGGAGTCCCGCCTGCGCGAATTGATCGGCGAACCGGCAGGGCGGTTGCACACCGCAAGGTCGCGCAACGATCAGGTGGCGGTGGATTTCCGGCTTTGGGTTCGCGATCAATGCGATCAGGCGGATGCGGCGCTTGCGGCTTTACAGCAATCCTTGCTCGGTCAGGCAGAGGCGGGGGCGGATTGGGTGATGCCCGGCTTCACCCATTTGCAGACCGCCCAACCGGTGACATGGGGCCATCACATGCTGGCCTATGTTGAAATGCTGGCGCGGGACCGTGGCCGTTTCGCCGATGCGCGCAAACGTATGAACCTGTCGCCTTTGGGCGCGGCGGCGCTGGCGGGCACGTCCTTCCCGATCGACCGGCACATGACAGCCGAAGCCTTGGGCTTTGACGGCCCGATGGCCAATTCGCTCGACGCTGTCAGCGACCGCGATTTCGCGCTGGAGTTTCTGGCGGCTGCCAGCATCTGTGCGATGCATCTCAGCCGTCTGGCCGAAGAACTGGTGATCTGGTCGTCGGCGCAATTCCGGTTCGTGAAGATGTCGGACAAATGGTCCACCGGATCATCCATCATGCCGCAGAAACGCAATCCTGACGCGGCTGAACTGATCCGCGCCAAGATCGGGCGGATTTTCGGGGCCAATGTCGCGCTGATGACGGTGATGAAAGGTCTGCCGCTGACCTACTCCAAGGACATGCAGGAAGACAAGGAACAGACCTTCGACGCCGCCGACAGCCTGATGCTGGCGCTGGCCGCGATGACGGGCATGGTGGCCGACATGACCGCCAACCGCGATGTGCTGAAATCGGCCGCCAGCAGCGGGTTTTCCACCGCCACCGATCTGGCTGACTGGCTGGTGCGCGAACTGGGCCTGCCGTTCCGCGAGGCGCATCACGTCACCGGATCGCTGGTGGCACTGGCCGAATCCAAAGGCTGCGACCTGCCGGACCTGACCCTTGCGGATATGCAGGGCGTGCATGCGGGCATCAGGCAGGACGTGTTCGACGTCTTGGGGGTTGAAAATTCGGTCGCTTCGCGCACAAGCTACGGTGGCACGGCGCCTGCACAGGTCCGCGCACGGATCGCAGCCTGGAAAGAGGTTCTGACATGAAACGCCTTGCCCTGATCGCGGTGATGACCGCACTTGCCGCCTGTGGCGCTGACGCGCCGCCGATGACCCCCAATGCCAATGTCGGCCTTAGCGTCGGGACAGGCGGCGTTTCCACGAACGCCAGTGTCGGGGCCAGCAACGGTACGTTCTCGGTCGGGTTGGGGCTGTAAGATGCGCAATGTCTGGCTGGCGCTCGCGGTCTGGGGCACGATCCACCCGATGTATTATTTCATCTCGTGGTTCCAGGCGAACACATGGGACATCATGGCGATGGTCGATGCATGGCACGCCAATGCCGCGACCAGCGGTCTGGTCTGGGATCTGACTGTCGCGGCGGTGACGCTGACCGTCTGGGTGATCTACGAATCCCTGTCGACCCGCAACTTCCTGAGCCTGTTGGCCATCCCCGCGACCTTCATGATCGGGGTCAGCTGCGGGTTGCCGCTTTACCTCTATCTGCGCAGCCGCGTCGTCTATACGCGCGACAAACACAAGGTGCGCAACTACTGATACTTTTTGCGGGCTTGGTCTTTGGCGCGGCTCTGCTATGTCCCCGACATGACGCTGGATAAGGGCCGCAAGGCATGGATCATTTTCTTTACCGCAACGGCGCGCTTTATGCCGAGGATGTCGCCATCGCCGACATCGCCGCCGCTGTTGGCACGCCGTTTTATGTCTATTCTACCGCGACCCTGACGCGGCATTTCCAGCTGTTCGACGATGCTTTGGGCTTTGCCGACCATCTGGTCTGTTTTGCGATGAAATCGCTGTCCAACATCGCCGTCCTGCGGGTGCTGGCGCAGGCGGGCGCGGGCATGGATGTGGTATCGGGCGGCGAATATCTGCGCGCCAAGGCCGCAGGGGTGCCGGGTGAAAAAATCGTGTTTTCGGGCGTGGGCAAGACGGCGGATGAAATGCGCCTCGCGCTCGAAGGCGGCATCCGCCAGTTCAACGTCGAGAGCGAGCCAGAAATGATCGCACTTGACGCCGTGGCGCGGTCGCTAGGCAAGATTGCCCCCATCACCCTGCGCATCAACCCCGATGTCGATGCCAAGACGCATGCGAAAATCGCCACCGGCAAATCGGAAAACAAATTCGGCATCCCCATTTCGCGTGCGCGCGAGGTTTACGCGCTGGCCGCCACCCTGCCGGGGCTGAAGGTCGTGGGCATCGACGTGCATATCGGGTCACAACTGACCGAGCTTGCCCCGTTCGAGGCCGCCTATGCCAAGGTTGCGGAATTGACCGAAGCCCTGCGCGCCGACGGGCACGAGATCACCCGCCTTGATCTGGGCGGTGGCCTTGGCATCCCTTACACCCGCTCGAATGAGGCGCCGCCGCTGCCGTCCGATTATGGCGCGATGATCGAACGGACCTTGGGCCATCTGGGGTGCGAGATCGAGATCGAACCGGGCCGCCTGATTTCTGGCAATGCGGGGCTGATGGTGTCGCAGGTCATCTATGTCAAATCCGGCGAGGATCGTGATTTCCTGATCCTTGATGGCGCGATGAACGATCTGATCCGCCCTGCGATGTACGATGCATGGCACGATATTGTCCCCGTGGTCGAACCCGCCCCCGGCACGGACCCTGCGCGCTATGATATCGTCGGACCTGTCTGTGAAAGCGGCGACACCTTTGCCAAAGGGCGCGATCTTCCGCCGATGCAGGCGGGCGATCTTGTCGCATTCCGGTCTGCGGGCGCTTATGGTGCGGTCATGGCTTCGGAATACAATTCCCGCCCCTTGATCCCCGAAGTGCTGGTTCATGGCGATCAATTTGCAGTTATCCGCAAGCGTCCTAGCTATGAAGAAATGATCGCACGCGATAGCCTGCCGGAATGGCTGGACTGACCCAACCAAGCGGAGAGTGACGCTGACACAAATTTCCGACCAGATGCGCCACCTGCGCTTGCCTGTCCGCCTCACGCGGGTAGGGATGGCGGCTGAAAACGCGGTACGCTGTTTCTGGCCGGTCTGGACCATCGGGTTTCTCTGCCTCGCGCCGCTGATGATGGGCTGGCAGGATATCCTGCCGCTCGAGGTGGTCGGGGCTTTCGCTGGCGTCGGCGGCGTGGCCTTCGTTGCTGCGCTGGTCTGGGGCGCTCGGCGGTTCCATATGCCCACCACGACCGAGGCGCTGGCCCGCGTCGATGCCGCCATGCCGGGTCGCCCGATTGCGGCTGTGGCGGATGTGCAGGCCATCGGCGCATCAGATCCGGCCTCTGTCGCGGTCTGGCAGGCGCATGTCGCGCGCATGGCCGAGCGTACGAAATCTGCCCGCGCTGTCGAACCCGATCTGCGCATCGCGGACCGCGACCCGTACGGCCTGCGGTTCATCGCGGTCCTGTTCTTTGTCACGGCCCTGTTGTTCGGATCGTTCTTGCGGGTCGCATCGGTCGGTGACATCGTGACGGGACCATCGGCTGCGATGGCTTCGGGCCCGATCTGGGAAGGCTGGGTCGAACCGCCCGCCTATACGGGCCGCCCGTCGCTGTATCTCAACGACATTCCCGAAGGACCGCTGCGGGTGCCTGAGGGCAGCAGGGTCACACTGCGGGTCTATGGCGACAACGGCAGGATCAGCCTGATCGAGGACGTCTCTGGCCGCGGGGAAGAGGTCACGCCACTTTCCGATGGTCAGCAGCAGTTCGACATCGTCTATTCCGGCACGTTCGCGCTGGACGGCGAAAACGGGCGGCGTTGGACCGTGACAGCCGTAGCGGACGAGCCGCCGTTCGTTACGCTGACCGACCCGATTACCTCTGACGCGATGGGCGAGATGTCGCAGCCGTTCCGCGCGACGGATGACTATGGCATCGAAAGCGGGACCGCGACGATCGCGCTGGATTTGGCGGCGGTAGAGCGGGTGCATGGTTTGACCACCGACCCTGATCCGATCGCCCCGCTTGTGCTGGACCTACCGATGCCGTTCACAGGCGACAGGACAGAGTTCGACGCATTTCTTGTCGAAAACCTCAGCGAGCATCCTCTGGCGAACCTGCCGGTGACGCTGCAACTGTCAGTGACTGATGCGGCCGGCCAGACCGCGACGACAGCGCCGGAACCCCTGATCTTGCCGGGGCGCCGGTTTTTCCAACCCTTCGCCCGCGCGGTGATCGAACAGCGTCGTGACCTGATGTGGTCGCGCGACAACGCCCGCCGTGTCGGGCAGATCTTGCGCGCCGTGTCGCACAGGCCCGAGGATATTTTTACCTCTGAAACCATGTATCTGCGCCTGCGCACGATCATCCGGCGGATCGACAACACGATGCTGGTCGGTATGGATGACGAGGCACAGGCCGAGATTGTAACCGCCCTTTGGGACCTTGCCATCCAGCTGGAAGATGGCCGCCTTGCCGATGCCCGCGAGCGTCTGCGCCGCGCGCAGGAACGGCTGGCCGAGGCGATGCGCAACGGGGCGTCCGATGCCGAAATTGCAGAACTGATGCAGGAGTTGCGCGAAGCGACCAACGATTACATGCGCATGCTGGCCGAACAGGCCGAACCTGGCGACGGCACCGATCAGGCCGACAACAGCGAAAACAGCATGGAAATGTCGATGAGCGATCTGCAGGCCATGATGGACCGGATCGAAGAGCTGATGCAGGAAGGCCGGATGGAAGAAGCGCAGGCGCTGATGGAAGAGCTGAACCGCCTGATGGAAAACATGCGCGTCACGCAGGGCGAAGGGGGCGACGGCCCGCCGATGCCGGGCCAGCAGTCGATGCAGGATCTGGCCGAAACATTGCGTGACCAGCAGGACCTGTCCGATGATGCGTTCCGCGAGCTGCAGGAAGGTTTCAATCAGGGTCAGCAGGGTCAGCAACCAGGCCAGCAAGGTCAGGACGGCCAACAAGACGGCCAGCAAGGTCAGGATGGTGACCAACCGGGCCAGCAAGGTCAGAACGGCCAGCAGCAGGGCCAAGGTCAGGGCGGGCAGCAAGGTGAAGACGGCCAAGGTTCGGGCAGCGACCCGCGCAGCCTGAGCGACCGCCAGCAGGCGCTGCGACAGGAATTGCAGCGCCAGCGTGATGGCTTGCCCAACCTGCCCGGTGACGCAGGCGAGGCTGCACGCAATTCTCTCGACCGTGCCGAAGGTGCGATGGAAGGCGCCGAAGAGGCCTTGCGCGGTGGTGATCTGGCTGAAGCGATCGACCGGCAGGCCGAGGCGCTGGATGCTTTGCGCAACGGGATGCGCGAATTGGGTCAGGCTCTGGCCGAAGGGCAGACCGGCGAGCCCGGTCAGCAAGGTGAACAGGGCGAAGCGGCAGGGCGTGCTGTGCCAGGCCAGCGTGACCCGCTGGGTCGCGAAACCGGCAACACTGGCCAGATGGGCACCGATCAGAACCTTTTGGGCGGGCTCGATATCAACCGCCGCGCCGCCGAGCTTTTGGACGAAATCCGCCGCCGGTCAGCCGAACAGGACCGCCCCGAAGTCGAACGCGATTACCTGCGCCGTCTGCTTGGTCAGTTCTGAGCGGGCTGGTCCTCTGCAGCACTGTTTGTGACGCTGTCGGTCAACGACGACACGGCACGGTCGAGCGACAGGCGCAGGTCATCGATTGTGGTTACATAGGCCGTCATCGCGCTTTGCGTTTGCGGGAAACTCTCGGTGATCTGATCCGCGAAGACGTAAGGTGCAAGAAGGATCGCGAAAACCAGAAGCACAAAGGCAAAGCCACGCCGGAACCCGCGCCGCTTGACGACCTCTTCCTGCTCTGTGGATGTCAATTGCGGTTCGGCGGTTTGTGACCGGGCGCGCAGACTGCTGTTGATGTCGTTCATGCTGGGCATGTCGCGCGGGTTGGTGTCTGTGTGTGGTTCTGGTTCTGGTTGAGGCTGCGGGATGATCACGCGGGGCGCGTCCGGTTCCGTGCGGGTCGTGGCGGCGCGCACGGGTTCTGCGGGTTTCGGAGCGGCAGCGACGCGCACGCCACCCTCGGCTTCGGTCATCTGGGCGATCCGGCGGCGTGTTTCATCGGCATCGACAGCGGGCTTGGGCACGGTATCATCTTGTGTCTTGGGCGGGCTGCCGGTCCCGGAGGCGCGCAGCTTTTGTTCGCGCGCGGCCTCTTCGCGCAGGATGTCGCTGATCGAGGGATCGACCGGTTTGCGCGCAGGCGGCGCATCCTGCTGCACTGCAGGGTCGGGCATCTTGGGGCCGGGCAATGCCCCCGATTTCGCGCCGGTCTGGAACCATGTGTAATTGCAGCTGGAGCATTGCACATCCCGTCCGCCAGATGGGATCGCATCGTCGGCGACATCGTATTGTGCGCCGCAGTTGGGACATATCAAACGCATTCTACTCAACCCTCTGATCCGGCGACGTCGATTTGGTGTTGTAACCCGCGCCAATCTAGCGATGACCCTGTCAAACGCAAGGATTAGCGCAAGACCCGGCGAAGGTGTCATTGAATCCCGGCATGGTTTTCGGCAATACAGCGGCGACAGGCAAAGGAAAGATCGTGATAGAACTCGACAACGTGTCTTATGGATATGGGGGAACGGCCTTGTTTACAGGGCTGTCGCTCAAGCTGGCGCCGGGGTCGTTCCATTTTCTGACCGGCCCGTCAGGGGCTGGGAAAACCACCCTGCTGCGCTTGTGCTATGCCGATCTGCGTGCGAACAGCGGCAAGGTGCGCCTGTTTGGGCAGGATGCCGCCGCCCTGACGCGCGACGAGGTGGCAATGGCACGCCGACGGATCGGGGTCGTCCATCAGGACTGCCAGTTTCTTGATCACCTGTCGATTGCGGAAAACATCGCGCTGCCGCTGACCGTCGCCGACCGGATCGCGGATGCGCAGAACAATCTGGCCGAATTGCTGGCATGGGTCAGCCTTGGCCCGCAGGCAGGCCAGCGCCCGCCGCAGCTGTCAGGCGGTGAACGCCAGCGCGCGGCACTGGCGCGCGCCGTCATCATGTCGCCCGATGTGGTGATCGCGGATGAACCCACCGGCAATGTCGATTGGGAAATGTCCCAGCGCCTGCTTGCCCTGTTGGTCGAACTGAACCGCATGGGCAAGACGATCCTGATCGCCACGCATGATCTGGCGATGATCCGGTCGATGAAATCGGACGTGAATGCGCGTGTCCTGCGGCTCAAGGGCGGGCAGCTGGTGCAGGCGGGGGCGGATCTGTGAAGAACGTTCTTGCGCTGATTATGGGCGACCCTCTGGCCGACCGCGCGGTGCCACCTACGGGTATTTCCGCACGTCTGACGGTGTTTGTCGCGGCGGCGATGGCATTTCTGGCGGTCTTTGCGCTGGCGCTGTCGCTGACGGCGGGGCGGCTGGCCAGTGGCTGGGCCGACGATCTGGCGCAATCCGCGACGCTGCGCTTGCCTGCGGATCTGGATGAAACCAACGAGGCGTTGCGCGCCGCCGTGAACGTCTTGCAGACGACAATCGGCGTTGCCTCTGCCCGGGTGCTGGAGGCGGATGAACAGCGCGCCTTGCTCGCCCCGTGGTTCGGGCCGGATATTCCCGTGGAATCCCTGCCCGTGCCGCAGCTCATCGAGATCCTGCCTGATGAGGAGGGTTACGACGCCGAGGGCCTGCGCGCCCGCCTGCAGGCCGAGGTGCCGGGGGCCGTTCTGGACGACCATGGCGCATGGCGTGAACCCTTGCTGGCTGCCGCCCAGCGGTTGCGTCTGGTAGGGTGGAGCGTGCTGGCCTTGATCGGGGCCGTCATGGCCGCGATGATCACGCTGGCGGCACATGCGTCCCTTGCCGCGAATGCGCAGGTGATCCGCGTGTTGCGTCTGGTCGGCGCGCGGGATGCCTATATCGCGCGGGCTTTTGTGCGGCGGTTCACCCTGCGTGCGGGGCTGGGCGCGATCCTGGGTACTGTGCTGGCGCTGGTGGCGCTGCAAGGGTTGCCGCAGGCCGATGTCGCGGGGGGCAGCGGCACGCCTTTCGGATTTGTCGGGCTTGACTGGATTTGGCCGCTGGCGATTCCGCTTTTGTCGGCTATCGTGGCCTTCGCGGCGACACGGGCAGCCGCATTTCGCAGGCTGAAGGAACAGACATGAGTTACGCGATACAATGGCTGCGGTCGTTGGTGTTCAATGCGCAAATGTATGTCGCCATGCTGGTCATCGGCATCCTTTACCTGCCTGCCGCGATCTGGTCGCGCGAAGGGGCCATTGCCGCCTGTCACGCCTATTGCCGCTGGGTGCGCTGGACGGCGGGCTGGATGATCGGGCTGAAAACCGAAATCCGCGGCACGCCGCCCACGGATGAGGTGATGGTCGCGCCCAAGCACCAGTCGTTTCTGGACGTGCTGATGATTTATGGCGCCATGCCGCGCGGCAAGTTCATCTTCAAGGCGATCCTGAAATATGCCCCCGTGATCGGCCAGTTCGGTCTGCGCATCGGCTGCATTCCCGTGGATCGCGGCAAGCGTGGGCAGGCGATCAAGCAGATGGTGGCCGATGTGCAGGCCGGGCGTGCCATGCCGGGGCAGCTCATCATCTATCCGCAAGGCACGCGCATCGCGCCGGGGGTCAAGGCACCTTACAAGATCGGGACCGGTGCGCTCTATCGTGAACTGGGTCAGCCGGTTGTGCCGGTGGCCACCAATGTGGGCGTGTTCTGGCCCAAGCGCGGCGTTTACCGCCACAAAGGCACGGCAGTGTTCGAATTTCTGCCCCGGATCGAACCGGGGCTGGAGATTGCGGATTTCATGGTGCGGCTGGAGACCGAGATCGAAACCGCCTCTGACCGTCTGGCCGCAGAGGCGGGTTTCCCCTTGCGGTCGGCCTAGGCCGCCAGCCCCTTGCTGCCAAGCGCCAGGTATTTGTCGCGGCGGTCCTTGCGCAGTTTGTCGCCGGATTTGCCGGTCAGTTCGGCCAGCATGGATTTCATCGCCTCGCCCACGGCCTTGACGGCCATGGCAGGATCGCGGTGCGCGCCGCCTTTGGGTTCGGCGATGATCTTGTCGCAGACACCCAGTTCGTGCAGGTCTTTGGCGGTCAGGCGCAGGGCTTCGGCGGATTCGCGCATCTTTTCGGAATCCTTCCACAGGATCGAGGCGCAGCCTTCGGGGCTGATGACCGAATAGACCGAATGTTCCAGCATCGCGACACGGTTGGCCGAAGCAAAAGCGACAGCGCCGCCTGATCCGCCTTCACCGATGATGACGCTGATCAGCGGCACCTTCAGCGCCAGACATTTTTCCGTGGACCGGGCAATCGCCTCGGACTGGCCGCGTTCTTCGGCGCCTTTACCGGGATAGGCACCGGGGGTGTCAACCAGCGTGATGACGGGCAGGCCGAAACGGTCGGCCAGATCCATCAGGCGGATCGCCTTACGGTATCCTTCGGGGCGGGCCATGCCGAAATTGCGCGCGATGCGCGATTTGGTGTCATTGCCCTTTTCATGGCCGATGACCATGACCGGCATGTCGTTGAACCGCGCCATGCCGCCCATGACGGAATGGTCGTCGGCGAAATTGCGATCGCCGGCAAGCGGAGTGAATTCGGTGAACAAAGCCTCGATATAGTCGATGCAATGGGGGCGTTCGGGGTGGCGGGCCACCTGGCATTTGCGCCAGGGCGACAGGTTGGCATAAAGCGAGGTCAGCAATTCGCCTGCCTTCTTGTCAAGCGCTGCGGCCTCTTTGGACACATCCATCTCGGGGGTGTCCCGCGCCATCGCGCGCAATTCCTCGGCCTTTCCTTCGATTTCGGCGAGGGGTTTTTCAAAGTCGAGGTACAGGGTCATGGGTGCCGGGCCTTTTTCAACATCTGCATTTATATGGCCCATGCCGCAGGTGAAGGCAATGTGCGACGCGCCACGCTGCGGGGGTGTCGGCAGGCATTGCGAAAAATAGTGAACGTAGTTCAATTTATGGATTGTACATCGTTGGCAATCAGTTATGGATGAGCCGCGTTCAATATCTGCAGGAGAATCAGATGCGTGTTTTGGGACTTGTTGCTTTTGTTGCCTGTCTTGCCGGTGGCCCCGCCATGGCAC
This sequence comes from Yoonia sp. 72, assembly GCF_034652275.1. Lineage (NCBI taxonomy): Bacteria > Pseudomonadati > Pseudomonadota > Alphaproteobacteria > Rhodobacterales > Paracoccaceae > Yoonia > Yoonia sp. 72. The sequence continues at coordinate 301,560 of NZ_JAXIWG010000003.1, forward strand.
AGGACATCAATTTTGGCGACGATAGTGGGGAGTGGGCGAATGACGGGGAATGTGATGATCCGCGCTTTATCGGGCCGGGCATGACAGAAACCGTGCTGTTGTCGTCTGATGTGCTGCGCGATGCGTCCGATTGCCGGACTTTCTTTAATGCCGGTCAGCTGACGCTGCGTGGCGTTGCGGCCGACGGGACCATCGACTTTGGCGATGACAGCAGCGAATGGGCGCGTGACGGCGAATGCGACGACATGCGCTTTGCCGGACCCGGCATGACGCTGACCCCGCTGTTGTTCGAGGATGTCATGACTGACGCCACCGATTGCCGGAATGCGTTCGACGCCGGTCTGCTGACACTGGCAGGCCAGTAACCCCTGTGCGTCAGCCCGCGATCATCTCGGACTGGCGCACGATCACCTCGGCCTGCTTGATCGAGGCGATATCGACCAGACGCCCCTTGTAGACGGTCGCCCCTTCGCCGCGCGCCTTGGCCTGTTCCATCGCGGCGAGGATCTCGCGCGCCTCTGTCACGGCGGCCTCGGACGGGGTGAACACCTCGTTGGCCAGCGCGATCTGCTTGGGGTGGATCGCCCATTTGCCGACCATGCCCAATGTGGCCGACCGGCGCGCCTGCGCGCGGTAGCCTTCGTCATCGCTGAAATCGCCAAACGGGCCGTCCACCGGCAGCACCCCATGCGTCCGGCAGGCCGCAACAATCGCGGTCTGCGCCCAGTGCCACGGGTCGGAATAATGCCGCGTGTCACCATGCAGCATATAATAGTTTTCCTGCGTCCCGCCGATGCCGGTGGTCTGCATCCCCATCGAGGCCGCGAAATCCGCAGCGCCCAGCGACATTGCCGCCATGCGCGGAGAGCTGGCGGCGATCTCTTCGACATGGGCAATACCGGCAGCCGATTCGATGATGACCTCGAAACTGATCGGCTTGGTCCGCCCCTTGGCGCGTTCGATGGCCGTCACCAGTGCATCCACAGCGTAAACATCGGCCGCGCAGCCGACCTTGGGAATCATGATCTGGTCCAGCCTGTCGCCCGCCTGTTCCAGCACATCCACGACATCGCGGTACCAATAGGGCGTGTCTAACCCGTTGATCCGCACACTGAGCGTCTTGGTGCCCCAATCGACGGTATTGATCGCCTCGATCACATTGGCCCGCGCGCTGTCTTTATCCGAGGGCGCGACACTATCTTCCAGATCAAGGTTGATGACGTCCGCCGCCGACGCTGCCATTTTCGCAAACAGCTTGGTGTTCGATCCCGGGCCGAACAACTGGCAACGGTTCGGACGGGCAGGGGGGGCAGGCTGCAGGCGGAATGACATGGCGATCCTCTGGGTAGCAAAATTGCGCAACGGGTTTTCCGTTGGGTATTATATTGCGCAGCGGGTCACAAGGGGCGTTTGCAACCGCAGCATTGCGGTTGCGCGCCTGTCATCGGTTCAGGCTCAGACGCCTGCGGTCACAATCGCCTGCGCCAGCACCGGCACGCTTTGCGCGTTCAGCCCTGCCACGTTGAACCGGCTGTCACCCACCATATAGATGCCGTTCTCCGCCCGCATCGCGGCGACCTGTTCCGGCGTCGCGCCAAGGCGGCTGAACATCCCGCGATGATGGGCAAGAAAATCGAAACGGTCGGTGTTGGTCAGGCGCTTCAATTCATCGGCCAGTTGCTGGCGCAGGCCCAGCATGGACAGGCGGGTTTCTTCCAGTTCCGTCTCCCATTCGGCACGCAAGGCGGGGTCGGTCAGGATTGTGGTAACGACCCGTGCGCCATGATCGGGCGGAAAGGAATAGTTCTGCCGGTTCAGAAAGGCGAGGTTCTGTTGCGCCAGTGCCTGCTGGTCGGCGTCCTTGGCAATCGCCATCAGCGCGCCTGTGCGTTCGCGGTAAATGCCGAAGTTCTTGGAACAGCTTGCGGCGATCAGGCAGTTGTCAAACGCAACCGCGATCTGGCGGGTGATCTGGGCGTCAGCCTCCAGCCCGTCGCCAAAGCCTTGGTAGGCGATATCGACAAACGGCACGGCGCCACGGTCCTGCATCAGCGCGATGACCTGCGCCATCTGCTCTGCCGTCAGGTTCGCGCCTGTCGGATTGTGGCAGCAGCCATGCAGCAGCACCACATCGCCTGCCTTCAGTGCGCCCAGATCGGACATCAGCCCGTCAAAATCCACGCCGCGCGTGGCGTTGTCGAAATAGCGGTATTCGGCCATTTTCATGCCAAGATATTTGATGATCGACGGATGGTTCGGCCATGTCGGGTTCGACAGCCAGACAGTGGCATTCGGTGCCGCCATGCGGATCAGTTCCAGCGCCTGCCGGATCGCCCCTGTGCCACCGGGTGTCGCAACACAGGCCACGCGGTCAGCGGACACACTGTCGCCCAGCACCAGATCGCGGATCGCGGCCCCAAAGGCGGGATCACCGGCCAGTCCCGTATAGGCCTTGGTCGTCTGATCCGCCAGAATCCGGCGTTCGGCCTCTTTCACGGCACGCATCACAGGCGTATTGCCGGTTGCATCCTTGTAGACGCCAACGCCAAGGTCGATCTTGTTGCTGCGCGGATCGGCGCGGTATTCGGCCATCAGCATCAGGATCTTGTCGGCGGGTTGCGGGTTCAGGTTGTGCAGCATCAGGCGGCTCCGGTTGCAAGTGGAAGATCGGCATACATGCCCCATTCGGACCATGACCCGTCGTATAGCGCGTGATCGGTCTTGCCGATCCGTTCAAGGGCAAGCGACAGCACAGCCGCAGTGACCCCCGACCCGCAGGTCGTGATCGCGGGCTTGTCCAGATCGACGCCCGCATCGGTGAAAACAGCACGCAGCGCAGCGGTTGGCTTCATCGTGCCATCGGCATTCAGCAAGTCCTGATAAAACACGTTGCGCGATCCCGGAATATGACCCGACCGCATGCCGGGGCGGGGCTCCGGCGTCTCGCCACGGAACCGCCCGGGCGCGCGCGCATCGATGATCGTGTGATCGCCCAGCTTGGCCGCACGCGCCACATCGGTCACATCGCGCACCATCTGCGCACGGCGCTGCACCGTCATGTGGCGGTCGCGGATCACAGGCGGGGCGGTGGTGACGGGCTTGCCTTCGGCCACCCATTTGGGCAGGCCACCATCCAGCACGGCGACGGCATCATGCCCCATCAGCCGGAACAGCCACCAGACGCGTGCGGCCGAAAACAGCCCCGCCCCGTCATAGACCACGACCTGATGACCGTCGCCCACACCCATCGCGCGCATTCGCGACATGAATTTCTCGACCGGCGGCGCCATGTGCGGCAGTTCCGAGCGCAGATCGCTGATCTCGTCGATATCAAAGAACCGCGCACCGGGAATATGGCCCGCCTGATACTCTGCCAGACCCGACCGGCCTGCATCGGGCAGATACCAACTTGCATCCAGAATGCGCAGATCGGGGTCTTTGAGATGCGCGGCCAGCCAGTCAGTGCTGACAAGCGTTTTGGGATCATCTGGCGCCGTTTTGGTCATCGCATTGCCCTTTGGTCACTTCCCCTGTCACTAGCGCGCAGGGCATATGGAAACAAGGCACCACATCTCGCGTCTTAGACCGCATCTTCTTTTTTCCAAAAATACTCCGGGGTGAGGTCCGGACATGTCCGGGCCGAGGGGCAGCGCCCCTTACTCCCCCTGCCGCAAAAGCCTTTGCTTCTGCCGGCCCCAGTCGCGGGCGGCCTCGGTCGCACGTTTGTCGTGGTTCTTCTTGCCCTTGGCCGTCGCGATCTTGAGCTTCACCAGACCGCGGTCGTTGAAATACAAAACCAGCGGCACCAGCGTCATGCCTTCGCGCTTGGTCGCATTCCAAAGCCGCGACAATTCCTTGCGGCTGACCAGCAGCTTGCGCTTGCGGCGTTCCTCATGGCTGAACATCGCGCGCTCGTAAGGCGCGATATAGGCGTTGGTCAGCCACAATTCGCCATTGTCGACCGAGGCATAGCTGTCCGCGATATTGGACTGGCCGACGCGCAGGGATTTCACCTCGGACCCGGTCAGGATGATCCCGACCTCGATATCGTCCTCGATGGCATAGTCATAGCGCGCGCGCCGGTTCTCGGCGACGACCTTGTAGTTTGTCTTTTCGGTTTTCTTGGCCATAGTCGCCTTCAGATAGGCCAAGCCGGTCACACGCACAAGGTGGGCGCGCGCCCGCACCAAGGATGGACGCCCGAAATGCCCCTGTTATCTGCCGTCCAAGCCCCCGTCACCCTGTTATCAGGCAGGTTGGGCCGGTGATCCCCGTGCTTGACAACCGCCGCGCGCGGCATGTGTTTCTGGCGCGGCACGGGCTGGCAGAGCGGCCCTCCGGTGCGGGTACGGGGGACGGTCTTGCCGCGGTGATCGACAGGCTCGGTTTCGTGCAGGTGGACAGCGTCACGACATTCGCCCGCGCGCATGATCTGATCCTGTGGTCGCGCCGCCAGCAATATCGCCCCTCTGCTCTGCAAAACCTGCTGCACCGCGACCGGCGGGTGTTCGAACACTGGACCCATGACGCGGCGGTCATTCCGATAGACAGTTTTGCGCATTGGCGCCTGCGTTTCGCGCGCGACGAGGCGCGGCTGTCGGCGCGGTCGCAGGCCACCCAGCGGGGCGACTTTCATCGCCGCATGGACATTGTGCTGCGCCAGATCGCGGATCACGGTCCTTGCACATCGGGCGATGTCGGGCCGTCCGAGACCCGTGGGTCGGGGGGCTGGTGGGACTGGCACCCGTCCAAGGCCGCGCTGGAATTTCTGTGGCGGACGGGGCGCGTGTCGGTGCTGCGACGCGACGGTTTCACCAAGGTTTACGACCTGACGGAGCGAGTGATCCCCGCCGCGCACCTGCACCACAGGCATGACCCGACCGACACGATCGACTGGTGTTGCACGGGCGCGCTGGACAGGCTGGGGTTTGCGACCAGTGGCGAGATTGCCGCCTTTTGGGCCACCGTCACCCCCGCCGAGGCGCGCGACTGGTGCGCTGCAGCATTGGCGCAAGGGCGCGTGATCGCGGTCGACGTGGCGGGTGTCGATGGCAGCCTGCGGCGCAGCTTTGCTTGGGCTGATCTTCTCGATACACCGCTGGCCGCCCCCGTGCCGCGCCTGCGGATCCTGTCGCCTTTCGATCCCGCCCTGCGCGACCGCAAAAGGGCCGAGCGCCTGTTCGGCTTCCATTACCGGATCGAGATTTTCGTCCCCGCAGCACAGCGCAAATACGGCTATTACGTTTTTCCCGTGCTGGACGGGGACAGGATCATCGGCCGGATCGATATGAAACGCACCGGTGGCGCGCTGGTGGTGCGCGCCTTCTGGCCGGAACCAGAGGTCCGCCTTGGTGCGGGGCGGTTGCGTGCGCTGGATCAGGAATTGCGCCGTGCGGCCGTGTTTGGCGGCTGTCAGGATGTGATCTACGACCCTGACTGGCTCCGACAGCCGCTGGCGTGATGTCCGCTAGCCCAGCAGACCCGCATGCACCATCGCGGCGCGCATCTTGGCCTTGGTCGCATCCGTGAGCGGGGTCAGCGGGCTGCGCACCTCGTCCGAACACAATCCCAGCAGCGACATGCCGTATTTCGCCCCCGCCACACCCGGTTCGGTAAAGATCGCCTCGTGCAATGGCATCAGACAGTCAAGTTGCGTCAGGGCCTTGGCGTAATCGCCTGCCAAGGTGCTTTCCTGAAACGCGGCACAGAGCGCTGGGGCGACGTTGGCCGTGACCGAAATGCACCCCACCCCGCCATGCGCGTTAAAGCCGAGTGCGGTGGCATCCTCGCCCGACAATTGCACGAAATCAGTGCCGCAGCGCAGCCGCTGCTTGGGCACGCGGGCCAGATCGCCGGTCGCGTCCTTGACGCCCACGATCATCGGGTGCCGTGCCAATTCGCCCATCGTGTCGGGGGTCATATCCACGGCGGACCGGCCAGGGATGTTGTAGATGATGACCGGTAGGCCGCAATCGGCGGCGGCGGTGAAATGCGCGATCAATCCGGCCTGTGTCGGCTTATTGTAATAGGGTGTCACCACAAGGGCGGCATCGGCCCCGGCATTCTTGGCGGCCTGCACCAGACGCACGGTTTCGATCGTGTTGTTCGATCCGGCACCTGCGATGACCGGAATACGGCCTGCAGCCTCCTGCACGACGATCTCGACCACCATGTCATGTTCTTCATGGGTCAGGGTCGGGCTCTCGCCGGTTGTGCCGACAGGCACCAAGCCGTGGCTGCCCTGTTCCACATGCCAGTTCACCAGCTTTTTCAGCGTCGCAACATCCACCTGACCGTTTGCGAACGGTGTGACGAGTGCGGGAATGGAACCCTTGAACATGCGACATTTCCTTGTGTGCGGGACGCTGAGTCGTCCGGTCGAAATCGCGCGGACCCTAGACGCCTTTGCGCCTGTTGCCAAGTTTGTCAGTTGCCTTGGCGCGCGGCTGGTTTACCCTGCACCAAAACAAGCAAGAGCGGTGATCCTGATGCGTCTTTCGGCACTCTGCCTTCTGTCTTTCGTTGTTGCTGCGCCCGTTGCGGCGCAGCGGGCCGACCAGACTGCCGTGGCGGCCGTCGCGGTGGCGGGCGACGACTGGGAAGCCGCTTACCTGCTGGCGACAAATGCCGATCCGGTCGCACGCGACGTGCTGACTTGGCTGCGCCTGCGCGCGGGCGAGGCTGAATTCGCCGACTACCTGTCCTTTGTCGCCGCCCGCCCCGACTGGCCGGGGCTGACCCAGCTGCGCCGCGCGGCCGAAGCGGTGATCCCCCCTGAGACTGACCCGCAGACCGTCATTGCGTGGTTCGACGCCGCACCCCCCGCAACAGGCGCAGGTGTCGTCCGGTTGGTCGCGGCCCTGACTGCCGCAGGGCAGGCCGAGGCGGCTGAGACCGCCTTGCGCGAGGCTTGGCTGACGCTGGGGCTGGACGAAGACGGCCATGCCGTGATGATGGCCAGTTTCGCAGACAGGCTCGCCCCTTGGCACGCCGCCCGCGCCGATGCGCTGCTTTGGCGCGGGCGCACCAGCGATGCCGCGCGCCTGCTGCCGGTCCTGCCCGAGGATCAACGCGCCCTGACCGCCGCGCGCATCGGCTATGCCAATGGCACCGACAACATGCTGCCCCTGTTCAATGCCGTGCCAGCGGCGCTGCGCGACAATCCCGGCCTGATTTATGCCCGCTATAGCTGGCTGGCCGCGCGCGGCGACTGGACCGACGCGACCGAGGTACTGCGCGCGCAATCGACCAGTGCGGCAGCCTTGCAGGAGCCGTTCCGCTGGTCGGGCTACCGGCAGGTGCTGGCGCGCTGGCACATGCGCGAAGGCCGTGCCGATCTGGCTTACGCGTTGGCGGCGAACCATTTCCTGACCGAAGGCGAGGCTTTTGCCGATCTCGAATGGCTCGCAGGCTATATCGCGCTGATCTATCAGGGTGATCCGGTGCAGGCGCTGACGCATTTCGAAACGGCGGCGGCGCGTGTGTCGGGCCCGATTTCGGTGGCGCGAATGAATTACTGGATCGGGCGCGCGCAGGATGTGAAGGGCAATACTGACCTTGCCGTTGCTGCCTATGCGCGCGCGGCAGCGCATCAGACGACCTTCTACGGCCTTTTGGCATCAGAACGGATCAACCGGCCGCTGGATGCGGCCCTGATCGGGGAGGATGTCGCGTGGCAAGGCGAGCCCGTGTTCGAGGATGACCTGACCCGCGCCGCGCTGATCCTGCTGGAGGGTGGCGAACGCGGGGCTGCCGTGACCTTCTTTGCCGCCCTCGGCGAACGGCTGGAGCCTGACGCCTTGCGCGCGCTGGGAGCTTATCTTTCGTCCATTGGCGAGGATTATTATACCCTGTTGCTGGGCAAGACCGCTGCGGCGCGTGGCGCTGTTTTGCCGGAAATCTATTACCCTGTGCATGATCTGGCGCGGATGGACCTGCCGGTTGATCCGGCCCTTGCCCTGTCGATTGCGCGGCGCGAAAGCGAATTCAACATCGGGATCGCGAGCCCTGTGGGCGCGCTGGGCCTGATGCAGGTCATGCCCGCCACGGCGGAAGAGGTCGCAGGCTGGCTGAACCTGCCCTACTCGCGCGCACGCCTGACCAGCGACTGGCAGTATAATGCGACGCTGGGCGCGGCCTATCTGGCCTATCTACAGGATGAATTCGGCCCCAGCCCGGTGATGATCGCCGCAGGTTATAACGCAGGCCCAAGCCGCCCGCAGGCCTGGATGCGTGAACGCGGCGACCCGCGCTTGCGGCAGATGGATGTGGTCGACTGGATCGAACATATCCCCTTTGTCGAGACCCGCAATTACGTGCAGCGCGTCACCGAAAGCCTGCCGGTCTATCAGGCGCGGCTGAGCGGGCAAGCGGGGCCGGTGCAGTTTACGGCGCTGCTGATCGGGCAGAAACCGGTCTTGCGTCCGGTGGCGCGGCCGGTGCGGGATTAAACAACTTTCTAGCCTCCGGCGGGGATATTTTTACTCTAACGATGAGGCCTTCTGGCGGGCACGCCACAACGTAAACAGCCCCGCACCCACGACGATGGCGGCACCGATGGCGACGTTGGGACGGATCGTTTCGCCCATCAGGCCGACCCCGATGATGCTGGCGAACACCAGTTGCAGATAGGCAAAAGGCTGGACCGCACTCGCTTCGGCGACCTCGTAGACCTTGATCAGCAGCCAGTGCGCCGCCGCACCCGTAATGCAGAGCGTGATCATCCAGCGCCAGTCGGATGCGCTCATCGGTTCCCAGAACCAGACGCCGACCACGGTCATCACCACCGCCCCCGATGTGCCGGTCCAGAAGAACGAGGTCGTGGTATTGTCCTGCCGCGCCGCATAGCGCGTCAAAAGCCCGTAAAGCGCGAACATGAAGGCCGAAGCCAGCGGGATCGCGGCGGCGGGCGAGAACACGGCAAAGCCCGGTTGCAGGATCACCAGCACGCCAATGAAACCGATCCCGATCGCGGCCCAGCGCCGCCAGCCCACGCTTTCGCCCAGCACGGGGCCGGACAGCGCCGCGATCAGCAGCGGATAGCAGGCAAAGATCGCGTGGCTCTCCACCAGTCCCAGATAGACGAAGGCCGTGACCATCACGCAGATTTCCAGCGCGAGCAGTGTGCCGCGCGCGATTTGCAGGACCGGCTGTTTCGTGCGTGCCGCCGCGCGGATCGACCCCGATTGCCGCCGTGCGATGGCGATGACGAAAGCGGCGAAAAACCAGTAGCGGATCATCACGATCATCACCACATTGTTGTTCGCGGCCAGATGCTGCGAAATCCCGTCCTGGATCGCAAAGATGAAGGTCGTGAGGATCATCAGCATGATCCCGAGCCTCGTATTAGTCTGCATCTGGCATCCTTGCGCGGGTCATGTGCCGCTTGCGCCCATATCCGGGGTGGCGGGTGACGGTGAAGCCTGCCTCGGCCAATGCGCGCCGGATATGACCCGCCGCGCTATAGGTTGCGGCTGTCCCGCCTGCGCGCGTATGCGCCGCGACCGCCTGCAGCAGCGCAGGTTCCCACAATTCGGGGTTCTTGGCGGGGGAAAAGCCGTCGAGATACCAGATATCGGCCAACCCTTGCCAGCCGGGCAGCGTCCGGCGCGCATCGCCGATGATGACCTGCAGCGTCAGCCCGTCCTCCAGCGCTATCCGCCCCGCGTCCGGCGTCCATGCCGCCAGCAAGCGCGCGGCATAGCCGGCAAGTGTCGGGAAATGCGCAAGCGCTGTCGCCATATCCGCCGGTGCCATCGGGAAGGCCTCGAACGAGGTGAAATCCAGCGCACCGGGCCTGCCCGCCTGCACCCATGCGTCCCATGTGACCAGCAGGTTCAGCCCCGTGCCAAAGCCCAGTTCGGCAATCCGCAGATCCCCGCCGAACCGCGCAGGCAGGTCGTTGCCATCCAGAAACACATGCCGCGTTTCCGCCAATCCGTCATCGAGCGAGAAATACGGGTCGTCGAAATCGCGCGCGATCGGCACCCCGCCGCGCCAATCGAGTTTTGCTGTCTGGTCTGTCATGCCGGTCTGCCCTAGGTCAGAGGCATCTTTGGGGCGAAGGGCACGGAATGGCAATTGCTGATATCACGGTGATGGGGGCGGGGGTGTTCGGCCTGTCGGTGGCTTTTGCCTGCGCGCAGCGCGGGGCCAAGGTGCAGGTGATCGACCCTGCCGGTGTGGCGGCGGGGGCCAGCGGGGGACTCGTCGGTGCGCTGGCCCCGCATGTGCCCGAACACTGGAATGACAAGAAGGCGTTTCAATTCGACAGCCTGATCATGGCGGAACAGTTCTGGGCGGATGTCGCAGCATTGACCGGGGCCGAAACCGGCTATGCCCGCACGGGACGCTTGCAGCCCTTGGCGGATGAAAACGCTGTGGCGCTGGCGCGTGCGCGCGCCTTATCTGCCGCGCAACTGTGGCAGGGGCTTGCGACGTGGCAGGTCGAACCTGTCACCGATACGCCTTGGATGCCGCCGTCACCCAGCGGGTATGTCGTGCGCGACACGCTATCCGCGCTGGTGCATCCCCGCCGTGCGACGCGCGCCTTGGCGGATGCCGTCACAGCCTTGGGCGGCAGTATCCGATCCCAAGGCGCACCAGAGGGCAAGGTCGTCTGGGCCACCGGCTGGGCAGGCATGACCGAGATCGGCGGCAATGGTGTCAAAGGGCAGGCGGCCTTGCTGCGCTATGATGCGGCAGGCAGCCCGCAACTCTTCGCCGACGCGCTGCACATTATCCCGCATCTGGATGGCACCGTCGCCATCGGGTCCACCTCGGAGCGTGATTTTACCGATCCCTACAGCACTGATGCCGCGCTTGATGACGTGATCGCGCGCGCAATCGCCGCCTTTCCGGTGCTGCAAGGCGCGCAAATCATCTCCCGCTGGGCCGGTGTGCGCCCCCGCGCCCCCAGCCGCGCGCCGGTTCTGGGCCATCACCCGACGTGGGCGGGGGAGTATATCGCCAATGGCGGTTTCAAGATCGGTTTCGGCATGGCGCCCAAGGTCGGGCAGGTCATGGCCGATCTGCTGCTGGAAGATAGAGACGCGATACCCGACGGATTTCGCCCAACTCCTCCCATCGTTCGAGCCTAAATATCCCCGCCGGAGGCATAAAAGTTTTTCAAAGCGGCATATGCCGGTTTACGTCCTTGTAAAGCAGATACCGGAACGGCCCCGGCCCGCCCGCATAACAGGCCTGCGGACAAAAGGCGCGCAGCCACATGAAATCACCCGCCTCGACCTCGACCCAATCCTGATTGAGCCGGTAAACCGCCTTGCCTTCCAGCACGTAGAGCCCGTGTTCCATCACATGGGTTTCAGCAAAGGGGATCACGCCGCCCGGCTGGAAGGTCACGATATTGACATGCATGTCGTGGCGCATGTCGGCGGGGTCCACGAAACGTGTCGTGGCCCATGCGCCGTTCGTGTCAGGCATGGCGATGGTGGTTGCCTCTGTCTCGTCGGTCACGAAAGCCTCGGGTGCCGCAATGCCATCGACCGCGCGATAGGTCTTTCGCACCCAGTGGAACGTCGCGGGTGCATCGGTGCCGTTGCGCACCTGCCAGTCGCAGCCTGCGGGCAGATAGGCATAGCTGCCGGGGCGCATCGCATGATCGGTGCCAGCGATGGTCAGGGTGAAACCGCCCTTCACGACAAAGATCACGCCTTGCGCGCCCTTGTCAGTTTCAGCCCGCGCGCTGCCGCCACCGGCGGCGACCTCCATGATATACTGACTGAAGGTTTCCGCGAACCCCGACAAAGGCCGCGCCAGCACCCAGGCGCGGGTCTTGTCCCAGAACGGCAGGTTGCTGGTGACGATATCGGTCATTACCCCCTTGGGGATCACTGCATAGGCGGTGGTGAACACGGCTCGACCTGTCAGCAGGTCGGTTTGCGGGGGCAGGCCGCCAGTGGGGGCATAGTAATTGGTCATGGCATGGTCCGTTTCAAAAAGCGGCAAGCGTGATCCCCGCCTGCGTCAGGTGATCGCGCAAGCCGCGCGCGATGGCAACAGCGCCCGGCGTGTCGCCATGCAGGCAGATCGTGTCGATACGGCAGGGCAGGTGCTTGCCGCTCTCCGCAATGATCGCCCCCGCCTGCAACATCGCAAGGATGCGCGGCCCGACCGCTGCCGCATCATGCAGCACCGCCCCCGGCAGACGGCGATCGACCAGCGTGGCATCGTCGTTATAGGCGCGATCAGCGAAAATCTCGCCCGCCCAATGACACCCCAGATCGCGCACGGCACTTTCCTGCGCGGTCGCGGCCAGCACCATGATCACCAGATCGGGATCAACGTCGAGTGCAGCCTGATAACACGCCTTTGCCAGCTCCGCATCGACCGAGGCCATATTGGCCAGCGCCCCGTGCAGTTTCAGATGCCGGATGCGCCCGCCCGCGCGGCGCGCCATCGCCTGTGCTGCACCCAACTGATAGGCGACAGCATTGGCGATTTCCTCGGCGGGGATCGGCAGATTGCGCCGCCCGAAGCCTTTGAGATCGGCAAATCCCGGATGCGCGCCCAGTCCCACGCCGCGCGCGACGGCCTGCCGCATCGTGCGGTCCATCACATCGGGGTCGCCCGCGTGAAACCCGCAAGCCACATTGGCCGAGGTGATGACATCCAGCAAAGCTGCATCATCCCCCATCGTCCAGGGGCCAAAGCTTTCGCCCATGTCGGCGTTCAGATCAACCTTGAGTGTCATCGTCGTCCCGTTCCAGATCGTCGCCCGCGGTCACCCCGCTGACCAGTTGGTAGCCCAAGAGATCGGCGATGTCATGCGGATCGCGGATCAGGGGGCGGCAGGCTTGCCGCAAGGCGCGCAACAATGCGGCATCGGATTGCGCGGTCGCATCGGCCTGCGCAAGTTCCATCATCGTGAATTGCAGCGCGGTGCCGGAGGCGGTCTGCGCCACGCGCGGCAGATCGGCGGGGATGACGGTGCCGATGCGCGGATAGCCTCCGATGGTCTGGCATTCCGCCAGCAGCACATAAGGCACGCCATCGCCGGTCAGTTGCACATCACCCGCCACGATCAGGTCGGATGTGATGCTCAGCCCGCTGGCCGCCCCGAAGGGTGCGCCGTCGTGATCGAGCCGCACGCCTTGCCGGTTGCCGCGCGGATCGCGGCGAAAGGACGTGGACAGGAACCGCGCTACCGTGGCTTTGTCGAACAAGTCTGTCTGCGGGCCGGGCATCAGGCGGATCAGGCCGCCGCTGCACCTGTCGGCGATGTCCAACCGTCGGGGCGGCATGTCCGGCGTAGGATCTGCGCCCAAGGGCAGGCTGTCGCCCGCCACCAGCACGCGGCCCAGCCCAGCGGTCAGATGCGCGGCACGGCTATCCATGACAGGCGGGGTCGCGATGCCGCCGACAAAGCCAAGATAGCCGTAAACCCCCGCCCGCGCGCCGCCGATGGTCAGTCTGGCACCCGCCGCCAACAAGCGGCTGGTGTAGGGCGGCACCGGCACGCCGTCGATGTCGGCCTGCATCAGCGCGCCGGTCAGGGCGATGCGCACCGGCTGGTCGGCGCTGAACACCCCGCCGAACCCCGCCATTTCAAGAACCGCCAGTCCTGTGTCGTGATCCAGCAATGCCGCCGCTTCCAGCAGCGCCAGCCTGTCGGCGGCACCTCCGCGGGACAGGCCCTGCGCGGTCCAGCCGGGGCGGCCAAGGTCCTGCACGGTGACACCGGGACCAGCGCTATGGATGGTCAGCACCGGCATCAGCGCAACACCTCGCAGGTTGCGCCGCCGTTGCTGTCGGCATTGGCCTGCAGGTCACGCAGGGTATCGTCGGACACCGCCACGACCTGCACTGCATCGCCCGGGTCCAGCGCAAAGGGTCTGTCGCTGTCAGGCCGCCAGACTGCAAAGGCGCTTTGCCCGATCTGCCGCCAGCCTGTCGGGGTATCGGCGGCAAAAACGATCAGCTGGCGCACTGCCGTCACCAGCGCGCCGCGCGGCACCTTCGGTGTCAGCTCGGACTGACGCGGGATGTCCCAATGCGGCGGCATCATCCCCAGATAGGGCTGGCCGGGAGCAAAGCCGATCGCCAGAACGCGCAAGCGTTGCGCTGTGATCTCGGCCACCGCCTGATCGGGGGTCAGCCCTGCAAGCTTTGCCGCCTCGGCCAGTTGCGGGGCGTGGTCGGGGCCAAAAGCCACCGGAATACGCCAGAGCCGGCGAGGCGAAGGTTCGGCATCATCCACCCCCGCCAGCAGGTCGCTCAACGCACGGGTCAGGCTTTCGCGGTCGGTTTTGGCCGGATCGAACCCGACCCGCACCGATGTCAGCGATGGGGCCACCTCGGTCACGCCGGACAGACGGGCGTCGATGACCGCATCGCAAAAAGCATGGGCCGCGCCATTGGCCTGCGGTGACAGCACGCGCGAGAACCGCACCAGAACACCATCGACCCCAAGCGGGCAAATGGCCACGTCGCGGGCCGCGTCTATGGTCGCGATGTCAGGCAAATGGCGGCTCCTGTGAATGGCAGCCCATGTTAGCCATGGGGCCTATGCGAATGTCCAGACAGCTGCGTCCGGCCGCTCAGGCATCATTATGCCGTGAAGCCATGGCAGTAACTGGCCTGCCGCATCTGGTAACGCTAACGCAAGCACACTACTTAGACACGACTTGGCCGATGTTCTATGCTGGCCGGACGAAAAAGGAAAACCGATGGCTGGCGCGACCCCACCCGATCAGACGGGTAAACTGCAGTTCGACACGGACAAGGGTGCCGGGCGGTCCAAGTGGGTCGCAGGGCTGATGGCGCTTGCGTTGATCGGCTGGATGGGCAGCGGGGCGGTGATCCCCTCTGCCGACCCTCAGGACAGGGCCGTGGCGGATGCGGCGGACCGCGCCGTGAGCGTCGCTGTGGTCGATTCGGTCGCGCAGGACGTGCCGCTGGTCCTGACCGCCGAAGGCCAGTCGATTCCCGACCGCGCGGCCACCGTGCGCGCCAAGGCTGACGGACAGATTGCCAGCGTTGCGGTATCGCGTGGCGATCTGGTGAGCGCAGGACAGGAAATTGCCCGCATCGACGCAGGCATCGCCGAGGCGCAGCTTGTACAGGCGCAGACGCAATTGGCGCAGGCGCAACGCGATTTCGACAACGCGCTGGCCTTGCAGGATCGTGGTGTCGCGACCGAAGACCGCGTGTCACAGGCGCGCGCCGCCCGCGCCGCCGCCGAGGCTGCGGTGACATCGGCGCAGGACCAGTTGGACAATACCATCGTGACCGCCCCCTTCGCGGGTCGGTTGAATGATCTGACCGTGAACGTGGGCGAATCCGTCGAGAACGGGACCGTCGTGGCCGAAGTGCTCGACAATGATCCCCTGACAGTTGTCGTGCAGGTGCCCCAGCAGGCGCTGTCGCGGCTGCAAACCGGTCAGGATGCACAGGTCTCGTTTATCACCGGCGAAGAAAAGGCAGGCACCGTCGCCTTTATCGGGGCCAATGCCGACCAGCAGACCCGTACCTTTCGGGTCGAGATCATCGTCGATAACCCCGACAGCGTGATGCCCGCGGGGCTGAGCGCGCGGGTGGTCCTGCCGACAGGGCAGGCGCGGGGGCACTTCGTGTCGCCTGCAGTCCTGTCGCTGGGCACGAACGGGGAATTGGGGGTCAAGACCGTCGATGCTGACAACCGCGTGGTGTTTTCGGTCGTGCAGATCGTACGGGCGCAGACAGACGGTATCTGGATCGCGGGCCTGCCCGAAGAGGCGCGGATCATCACGGTCGGCCAAGGCTTCGTCAATCAGGGCGATCCGGTTGAACCGCGCACGCCGACGCAGGACCAGACTGCCTTGGTGCAGCCATGAACGGCCTGATAGATTCCGCCTTTGGGCGTGGCAAGGTCGTCACGCTGGTTTTCGCCTTCCTGCTGATGGTGGGCGCCTTCGCCTATTCGGCGATCCCCAAGGAAAGCAACCCCGAAGTCACGATCCCTGTGGTCTATGTCTCCACCTCGCTGGATGGAATATCGCCGCAGGACGCCGAGGACGTCCTTGTGCGCCCGATGGAAACCGAATTCGCCTCGCTCACCGGCCTGAGCGAGATGATCGCCAAGGCGGGCGAGGGTTTTGCCACGGTGCAGCTGGAATTCGAGCCGGGCTATGACGCGGGGCAGGCGCTGGACGATGTCCGTCAGGCCGCCGACCGCGCCGAAAACGACCTGCCCGACAGCGTGCAACTGACCGTGACCGAGATCAACACGGCGCTGTTCCCGATCCTGACGGTGATCCTGTCCGGCCCCGTGCCCGAACGGACGCTGAACGCCATCGCCGACAACCTGCAGGACGAGATCGAGGCGCTGGGCGGCGTGCTCGAGGTGGATGTGGCGGGCAAGCGCGACGAATTGCTCGAGGTCGTGATCGACCCCACCGTGTTCGAGACCTATAACTTGTCCTTTGACGAACTGATTGGTTCGATCACGCGCAACAACCAGCTCATCGCTGCCGGTGCGATCGAAAGCGAGGCGGGGCGCATCGTTCTCAAGGTCCCGGGCCTGATCGAAAACGTGCAGGACGTGATGGAACTGCCCATCATCACGCGCGGCCAGACTGTCGTGACCTTTGCCGATGTCGCCACGATCCGCCGCACGTTCGAGGACCCCACAGGCTATGCCCGTATCGACGGCCAACCCGCGCTGGCGCTGGAAATCAAGAAACGCGCAGGCGCCAATATCATCGACACGGTGGACGAAGTGCGCAGCGTCATTGACCGCGTGCGCGCCAGCTGGCCCGAGACTGTCGAGATCAGCTATACGCTGGACGAAAGCGAAACCGTCAAGACAATGCTGTCCGACCTCGAGGCGAACGTGATCGCGGCGATCATCCTTGTGATGATCGTCGTCGTTTATGCGCTGGGCCTGCGGTCGTCGCTGCTGGTCGGGCTGGCCATTCCGGGTGCGTTTCTGACAGGTGTCGCGGTGCTTTATTTCATGGGCCTGACCATGAATATCGTCGTGCTTTTCTCGCTGATCCTTGTGGTGGGGATGCTGGTGGACGGGGCGATCGTCACGGTCGAACTGGCCGACCGATACCTGCACGAAGGCAACAGTCCGCGCGTGGCCTATGCGCGCGCCGCCAAACGCATGGCCTGGCCGATCATCGCCTCGACCGCGACCACGCTGTGCGTGTTCTTTCCGCTCTTGTTCTGGTCGGGGGTCGTGGGCGAATTCATGAAATTCCTGCCCATCACCGTGATCGTGACGCTGTCGGCGTCGCTGTTCATGGCGCTGATCTTCATTCCGGTCGTGGGCGGCATGATCGGCAAGCGGCAGGGCCAGACTGCCAAGGCCAAGGCCCAGCTTTACGCCGCCGAAAAAGGCGATCCGCGCCAGATGACCGGGTTCATGGGCGGCTATATCAAGGTTCTGGAATGGTCGATCCTGCGGCCTTGGACAACGCTGAGCCTTGCGATGATCGCACTGGTCGCGTCCTTCGTGGCTTATGGCCAGTTCGGCAACGGCCTGACCTTTTTCCCCGATGTCGAACCCGACTATGCGCAGGTCGAGATTCTTGCCAAGGACAATTTCTCGATCTTCGAGCAGGACGCGCTTGTCCGCGAGGTCGAGGCACGTCTGTCCGCCTATGGCGAGGTCGCAAGCATTTATGCGCGGTCCGGCGGGTCGCGCGAAAGCGGCGACGTGATCGGTGCGCTGCAGCTTGAAATGACCGATTGGGACACCCGCAGGCCTGTCGCCCTGATCGCCGAGGATATCCGCGCCGAGATGGCCGAAATCCCCGGCATCGAGGTGCAGGTCCAGACCAGCGCGGCAGGGCCGGGTGGTGGCAAGCCGATCAATCTCGAGATTTTCAGCGCCAATGATGCCGACCAGACAAGCGCGGTCGAGGCTGTTCTGGCCGAAATGGACCGGCTGGGCGGGTTCATCGACGTGATCGATTCGCGCCCCAGCCCCGGCGTCGAATGGCAGATCAGCGTGGACCGGTCCGAGGCCGCGCGCAGCGGTGCGGATGTCGCGCTTTTGGGGCAGGCCGTCCAGTTGCTGACACGCGGGATCAATGTTGCTACCTACCGCCCTGACGATGGCGACGGCGAGGTCGACATCGTTGTGCGTTTCCCCGCCGAAAGCCGCACGCTGGAAGAACTGGAGGCGCTGCGCGTGCCGACCTCGGTTGGTCTGGTGCCGATCTCCAACTTCGTCTCGTTCAATCCTGCCCCGCGGTCCGGTGTCATTACGCGGATTGATCAGGCGCGCGTGCTGACGATTTCCGCCGATGTCGCCCCCGGCGTGCTGGCCAACGATCAGACACTGGCGCTGCAAGCGGCGCTTGACGCGCTTGACCTGCCCGACAGCGTCACCATCAAATTCGGTGGCGAGGCCGAAGATCAGGCGGAATCCATGATCTTCCTGATCGGGGCTTTCCTGTCTGCCATCGGGCTGATGTTCCTGATCCTGCTCACGCAGTTCAACAGCTTCTGGCAGGCGTTCGTCGTGATGTCGGCGATCGTGTTTTCCGTGGCGGGTGTGCTTTTGGGCCTGATGATTACGGGCCGTCCTTTTGGCGTCGTCATGGGCGGGATCGGCGTGATCGCACTTGCGGGGATCGTGGTGAACAACAACATCGTGCTGATCGACACGTTCAACGAATTGCGCGCCGAAGGGCAATCCTCGCTCGAGGCTGCCTTGCGCACGGGCGCGCAGCGTCTGCGGCCTGTGGTTCTGACCTCGGTAACGACCGCGCTGGGGCTGATGCCGATGGTGATTGGCCTCAACATCAACTTTTTCACGCGCGAGATCGTCTATGGCGCGCCCTCTACGCAATGGTGGACGGAGCTGTCCAGCGCGATTGCTGGCGGGCTGGTCTTTGCCACGGTGCTGACCTTGCTGGTCACTCCCGCGATGCTGATGCTGGGCGAAAAGCGCGCGAAACGGCATTTGCCGAACACGGCGCTGGCACCTGCGGAATAGTCACACAGGCAGGATGAGGCGGGCCGCCCGTTCGGCGGCGGCCAGCGCCCCTTCGATCAGGCCGCCGTTGTCGGTGGTCAGTTCCGCGCAGGCAAAGATAATCCGGTCATCCGCGACCTGCCGCAGGGCGGGTGGCAGCAGATAGGCCGGATGCCCCGCTGGTGGCGTGGCGTCTGTCGTGGTGGCGGTGAAGGCTTCGCGCGACCAGTCCATGATCTGCAACGCGCGCGGCGACGCGGCCTGCGGCCCGAACAGATTGACCAGTTGCGCGATCACGGGTGCGCGCAGGTCGGTCTGCGCTCGCTGGTCTGCTGGCAAACCCACAAAGCCGAACAGGGCCCCCAGAGGGCCTTGCGCGGGGCTCGCATCATGGATTTCCGCCAACGGGCCACGCCTGCTTGCTGCATCGCCGGACAGTCCGTCCTTGCGCCAGAACGGGGTGTCGTAAACCGCGACGCATTTGGCATGGGCGCCCATCCAGACCGGAACGGCCCCTAGCGCCTGCTGTGCTTCGATGGGCAAGGCGGGGGTAAAAGCCAGCCTTGCGGCCAGCCGTGGCGGGAGGGCGATGACGATCCTGTCCGCGCTGATGGTGCGACCGTCCTGCAAGGTGGCCCCGTCGTCCGTCACCCGTTGCGCCACGGCACCCGTCAGCAACCGCGCGGGGTCAAGCCGGGCGACAAGGGCGTCCACCAGCGCGCCAGTGCCGCCTGCGATCCGCAGCGATCCGGCCATCGACATGAATCCTTGGTCGCGGATGACCTGCCCGTCGGTGTGTTCGTAAAGTTGCACGCCTCGGGCATGCTGCTCAAATAGCCGCAGTCCCAGCAGGTCGCACAAGACGGCGACCCGCATCTGTCCGGGCCAGACCCAAGAGGGCCCCAGATCGAACGCTTCGCCGTCCAGATGCAGCGACGTGATCCGCCCCCCGAGACGGTCTCGCGCCTCGACAAGCAGAAAATCCTGCCCCGCCATCTGTAGCTGATGGGCAAGGGCCAGCCCGGTCAGGCCGCCACCGATAATGAGGGTTGAGGTTTTCATCAGCGGCCCCTTTGCCGTGCAATGGCCGCGAAAAAGGGGCGCAGCCGATGAACCGGCTGCGCCCTGTCCTGCTTATTTCAGATCGAAACGGTCCAGTTCCATGACCTTGGTCCATGCCTGCACGAAGCGACCGACAAAGCGCTCTGCCTGATCGTTCTGGGCATAGACCTCGGCGATGGCGCGCAGTTGCGAGTTCGACCCGAACACCAGATCGACCCGCGTGCCGGTCCATTTCACCGCACCAGTCGCGCGGTCACGGCCTTCGAACGCGTTTTCGTCGCCGGCGACAGGGGTCCAGTCATAGGCCATGTCGGTCAGGTTGACGAAAAAGTCGTTGGTCAGCGTGCCGGGTTTGTCGGTCAGCACACCGTGGCTGGTGTTGCCATAGGTCGCCCCCAGAACACGCAGGCCACCGACTAGCGCGGTCATTTCCGGTGCGGACAGACCCAGAAGTT
The DNA here is from genome assembly GCF_034652275.1 of Yoonia sp. 72. NCBI lineage: Bacteria > Pseudomonadati > Pseudomonadota > Alphaproteobacteria > Rhodobacterales > Paracoccaceae > Yoonia > Yoonia sp. 72. The sequence continues at coordinate 322,005 of NZ_JAXIWG010000003.1, forward strand.
GCGCACGGTCCACCAGCAGTTTTTCGGCGGCCACCGACAGGCCGGGCTTGAGGTAGTTGCGGAAACCATCGGCAATCGGTTCCATCACCTCGAAGCTTTCGGCATCGGTCTGTTCGGCGCTGGCGTCGGTCCGGCCGGGCGTGAACGGCACCGACAGGTCGTGACCGGCAGCTTTGGCCGCCGCCTCGATTGCGGCAGATCCACCCAGCACGATCAGATCGGCCAGCGACACGCGCTTGTTGCCGGTCTGGGCCGCGTTGAACGCGCTTTGCACGCCTTCGAGCGCTGCCAGCACCTTGGACAACTCGGCAGGTTCGTTGACGGTCCAGTCCTTTTGCGGGGCCAGACGGATGCGTGCGCCATTGGCACCGCCACGGTTGTCCGACCCGCGGAAGGTCGAGGCCGAGGCCCAGGCCGTGCGCACCAGTTCCTGCACGCTCAGACCTGTCGCCATGATCTGCGACTTGAGCGCGGTCACATCGGCAGAATCGATCAGGTCGTGATCGACGGCGGGGATCGGGTCCTGCCAGATCAGGTCCTCGGCGGGGACTTCGTTGCCGAGATACAGCACCTTTGGCCCCATGTCGCGGTGGGTCAGCTTGAACCATGCGCGGGCATAGGCATCGGCGAAAATCTCGGGGTTTTCGTGGTAGTGCTTGGAAATCCGCGCATAGGCGGGGTCGAGTTTCAGCGCCATATCGGCGGTGGTCATCATCGGCGCATGGCGGCGTGCGGGGTCATGGGCGTCAAGCACCGCATCCGACATGGCACCATTGGCGGGGCGCCACTGGTTCGCACCGGCGGGGCTTTTCGTCAGTTCCCAATCGTTGCCGAGCAGGGTGTCGAAATAGCTCATGTCCCATGTCGTGGGCGTTGGGGTCCAAGCGCCTTCGATGCCGCTGGTCGTGGTGTGCACACCCTTGCCGGTGCCGAAACCGTTCTTCCAGCCGAACCCCATCTGGTGGATCGGCGCGCCTTCGGGCTCGGGGCCGACAAGAGCTGCGTCACCCGCACCATGCGATTTGCCGAAGGTGTGGCCACCGGCGACCAATGCGACGGTTTCCTCGTCGTTCATCGCCATGCGCGCGAATGTTTCGCGAATGTCACGGGCGGATGCCAGCGGATCGGGGTTGCCGTTCGGGCCTTCGGGGTTGACGTAGATCAGACCCATCTGCACGGCGGCCAGCGGGTTTTCCAGCTCGCGGTCACCTTTGTAGCGGGTGTCGCCGAGCCATGTATCCTCGGTGCCCCAATAGATGTCTTCCTCGGGTTCCCAGATATCGGCACGGCCGCCGCCGAAACCGAAGGTCTTGAAGCCCATCGATTCCATCGCGACGTTGCCCGCAAGGATCATCAGGTCGGCCCAGGAAATCTGGTTGCCGTATTTCTGCTTGAGCGGCCAGAGCAACCGGCGCGCTTTATCGAGGTTGCCGTTGTCGGGCCAACTGTTCAGCGGTGCGAAACGCTGGGTGCCGGACCGCGACCCGCCACGCCCATCAGCGGTGCGGTAGGTGCCGGCGCTGTGCCATGCCATGCGCACAAAGAACGGGCCGTAGTGGCCGTAGTCTGCTGGCCACCAGTCCTGGCTGTCGGTCATCAGCGCGGTCAGGTCCTGCTTCAGCGCCTGCAGGTCGAGTTTCTTGAACTCTTCGGCATAGTTGAAATCCGGGCCGATCGGGTCAAGCGCGGGCGCGTTCTGGTGCAGGATGCGCAGGTTCAACTGGTTGGGCCACCAGTCGCGGTTGCCGCGTGTGCCGGTCGTCGTGTTCAGCCCGACGCCATGCATGACTGGGCATTTTCCAACATCATTTCCGTCCATGATTCTCTCTCCGATCGTGTTGTGGCAAAGCAGGTTCGCGACAAAGCCGCTTGGATGGCTTGTGCGATTAGAACTCTTCTAACATAAGCGCTTCATTTGTTTAAGTTGCAATTTGTAATAGTTTCGATAACTTCAGGTTATGAACATCACACTCAAACAACTCCGCTATTTCGAGGCGCTGGCCCGCCACGGCCATTTCGGGCGTGCGGCGGATGCCTGCGCCATTTCGCAACCCGCCCTGTCGGTGCAGATCAAGGAACTGGAAAGCACGCTTGGCACGGCCCTGTTCGAACGCGGTGCGCGGCAGGTGCGGCTGACCGCCTTTGGCGAAAGCTGGGCGCAACGGGTGCGCGGCATCTTGCAGGCGGTTGACGAATTGGCCGATATGGCGCGCGCGGCGCAATCGGGGCTGGCAGGGCGGTTGCGGATCGGGGTGATCCCGACCATCGCCCCCTACCTTTTGCCGGGGCTGATCGGCGCGCTGGGACGCAGCTTTCCCGATCTTGATGTGCATGTGCGCGAAACCATGACCCAGCGTCTGATCGAGGAATTGCACGACGGGCAGATCGACACCGCCATCGTCGCTTTGCCCGTGGCCGAACCCGCGTTGGAGGAACTGGCACTGTTTGAGGAAAAGCTGCTGCTCGTCCGGTCCGAAAAGGACGGCGCGGCCCCTGTCCCGCAACCCGCCGACCTGCGCGACATGCGGTTGTTGCTGCTGGAAGAAGGCCATTGTTTCCGCGATCAGGCCTTGTCGTTCTGCAACCTGCAATCCGCGATGACCCGCGACGGGCTGGACGGCAGTTCGCTGTCCACGCTGGTGCAGATGGTGGGCGCGGGGATCGGGGTCACGCTGATCCCGCAGATGGCCGTTGCGGTCGAGACCCGGTCAGCACCCGTGCGCATCAGCCGCTTTGCCGACCCGCAACCGGCGCGCACGGTGGGGATGATCTGGCGCAAGACCAATCCGATGGCGGCGCAATTCCGGCAGGTGGCCGAGGTGGTGCGCCAGACGGCGGGTGATTTGACGCAGGATCAGTGAGTTTCGGACAATAGGGCCTTGTGGTTCTGAAGATGCCGTTGCGCCAGCGTGCGGGCGCTGTGTCCGGCCATGACCGGGCGCACCGCATCGCACAGCTCTTCGACAAGGCCGGGAAAGATCAGCGCCAGTTCCTGACGGGCGTCCGGCGACATGCCGCGCAAGGCCTGCGGACCGACCAGCAGCGTTTCCGCCCAGATACCTTCGGCGCGCACCATCTCGTGCCGGTCCAGCCGCAGATGCAGATAGCTGACATCGCGCGGTCGCATGACAGGGCTGATCCCGGGAATGGCGGACAGCTGTTTCACGGCAACCAGCGCCTCGGGCGAACCGGCCATGCGCGCCACGATTTTCGAGCGCACAAGGACGCGGTGCTGCGGCGACAGCCACAGATCGCGCATAGGCAGGCCCGCGCCCATGGCCCCCGCCGCGATACAGACTGGCAGGATATTGCGGTGCAGCACGGTTGTGGCAAGGCTGATGTCGCTGCGCCCGATCCAGCGGATGGGCTGCAATCCGCTGTCCAGCGTCTCGACCAGATCGCCGACCGCCAGTCTCTCGATCGGGACTTGCCCTTTGTCTGTCGCGATCAACGTGCCGGCGCAGAAACAGATCACATTGAACGCAGCGTAGGCGTCGGTGAAATCCAGCTCGCTGTTATTGTTGCCGGCATTGGGGTCACCGTTCTGGGCAGAGCCGGGATAAAAAAGCGTGGTCGGTGTCGTGGGCAGACCGCCATTGATGTTGTAAAGCAGGAAATTCGACCCGCGGCTGAACACGATGTATTCGTCGCCGCCCCCCACACCCGAGACAAGGTCGTTGCGCGGGCCAAGATTGCCGATGCCCGGAATATTTGCCCAGTTTGCGGTATCGGTCGTCGGGTCGCCGGTGCCTGTGTATTGCTCCAACCGCCAGCCTTGGCCGTTCCTGAAAAACGTGTCGGTTGTATTTCTGTTCTGGAACCAGACGAGGCGATACACATCCGTTGGCCCGCCCAATGCGGTGACATTGTTCATGACCATGCCGAAATTCGGATCGCCGGGGTTGCCCTGATTTGTCGGCTGCCCCGAGATCGTGGCCACCTGATCACCCGTCAACAAAATGGGGGTCGTATAGGTCATGGGGCGAAAGTGTCATAACACAAGCGAACAGTCATCAGCATTCACGCCCGATTTGCAGTTTCGTCACAGAGGATCGTGCGGCACGACGTAACGTCCATGCCAAATCATGTGCTTCACAACCAAGATATTCCCGCTAGGGTCAGTGAAACGCTTTTGGGAGGAAGCACTTTGGCAAACGACCGTCCGTGGACGGCCTTTTATGGCCCGTCCGTTCCAAGCTCGATTGACGACATGCCATACCGGAGCCTTGGCGATTTCATCACTTCGACCGCTGCCGTCTATGGCGACCTGCCTGCCTTTACGACAGTTCTGCCCAACGGCATGAACGGCACGCTGTCGTTCCGCCAAGCGGACGAGATGTCCGACGCCTTGGCCGTCTATCTGCGCGATGTTGCTGGATTGCAGGCAGGCGACCGTGTGGCGGTGCAGGTGCCCAATTGCCTGTCCTATCCGGTGGCGGCGATGGCGGTGTTCAAGGCGGGCTGCGTCTTGGTCAACGTCAACCCGCTCTACACCGCCGAGGAGATGGCCAAGCAGTTCAGCGACGCCGAACCCGCCGCCGTCATCGTGGTGGACATGTTCGCCGACAAGCTGGCCGAGGCCGTCAAAACCTATCCGTTGCAGCATGTGATCGTGACGCGCGTGGCCGAATACCTGCCGCGGCTGCCCAAGATGATCGTCGGACTGGTGCAGAAACACTGGGACAAGTCGGTCCTGCCGATCACCATCCCGCATATCCGCCTGCCTGATGCCATCGCGGCAGGGCGTGCGAAACACGACAGCCTGCACAATGCGATCGAGGCTTACCGCAGCACGATCAGCCCCGATGACGTGGCCTGCCTGCAGTATACCGGCGGGACGACAGGCGTGTCCAAGGGCGCGATGCTGTCACATGCCAATATCCTGATGAACATGTCGCAGACCATGTCGCTGATCACCAATCTGGAAAAGGGCAAGGAAACAGCGCTGACCGCGCTGCCGCTCTATCATATCTTTGCCTTTACGGTGAATTTCCTCGGGTTTTATTCCATCGGTGCGCGCAACATCCTGATCCCGAACCCGCGCCCTTTGTCGAACCTCAAACGTGCCTTCGAGAATTACAAGATCACATGGATGAGCGGGGTGAACACCCTGTTCAACGGGCTGAACAACGAAATCTGGTTCCTCGACACGCCGCCCAAACATCTCAAATTCGCCTCGGCGGGCGGGATGGCTTTGCAGACATCGGTGGCCGAACGCTGGGAACAGGTCACAGGCAAGCCTGTGCTCGAAGGTTACGGGCTGACCGAATCCTCGCCTGTGCTGACCTTCAACCCCTTCGGGCAGGTCCGGCACGGCAGTATCGGCGTGCCGATCCCGTCCACCGATGTGCGCTGCGTCGATGAAGACGGGGCCGATGTGCCGCAGGGTCAACCCGGCGAGCTGATCGCCAAGGGGCCGCAGATCATGCTGGGCTACTGGCGCAAACCCGAAGAGACCGCCAAGACGGTCCAGAACGGCTGGCTGTTGACCGGCGATATCGGGATCATGGACGGCGACGGCTATTTCCGCATCGTGGACCGCAAGAAGGATATGATCCTTGTGTCGGGCTTCAACGTCTATCCCAACGAGATTGAAGATATCATCGCCGCCCATCCCGATGTGGTCGAGGTCGCCGTGATCGGCGTGCCGGACGGTGCGGCGGGCGAGGCGGTGAAAGCCTTTGTCGTTGCGCGCAGCGAGGCGCTGAGCAAGGATGACCTGCGCGCCTACTGCAAGGACCACCTGACCGGCTACAAGGTGCCCAAATTCGTGGAGTTCCGCGACGAATTGCCGAAATCCAACGTCGGAAAAATCCTGCGCAAGGATCTGCGCGCGCAGGAAAAGGCGCAGGCGGCGTGATGCGGTTGGTGTTGAAAGGGATGGTGTAACATGGTCGGACCGCTTGAACAGGCCGTACTGGCGCTGATGATTTTCGTGATCATGCTGGGGATGGGCGCGTCCCTGACCCCGCGTGATTTTGCGCTGGCACTGAAACGGCCTTACGGCCTTGGCGTCGGGGTGATTTCGCAATTCGGCTTCATGCCGCTGATCGGCTTCGTGCTGGCCACGACCCTGCCGGTGTCGGACCCGATCAAGATCGGTATCCTGATCATGGCCTGCATGCCGGGCGGGACCACGTCGAATATCTTTACCTATTTTTCCAAAGGCAATCTGGCGCTGTCGGTGCTGATGACGGTCACGTCCACCGTCTTCGGTGTGATCCTGATCCCGATCGTGCTGCTGGTTTATGCCGGTGCGCTTGATCTGGATATCCCGCGCGAGAATATCATCGTGACGCTGATCCTGCTGCTGGTGCCGGTCGCCATCGGGATGGTCCTGCGCAAGTTCAGCGCCAATGTGGGGGCCGTGACCGAGTTTTTCGGCTCGCTGCTGGCGCTTGTCTTTATCCTGTTTCTGATCGTGTCATGGATTCCGCGCAACTGGGAATTCCTTCTCGCGACCACATGGGGCACGTATTTTGCGTCGATCATGCTGGGAGTGTTCGGGTTTGCCATCGGCTACGGTTTCGCAAAGCTGCTGAAGCTGCACCCGCGCAACGCGCGCACCGTCGCGCTGGAAACGGGGATCCAGAACGGCCCGCTTGCGATCGCGATCATCGCTTTCACCTTCAGCGGGACCGAGGCGCAGGGGATCATGGCCGTCCCCGCGCTATATTCGTTGTTCATCGTGATGACCTCGGCAGCACTGACGCTGTGGTTCCGGCGGATCAACACGGCGGGGGAACAGCCGCTGCCGAACGGGTTGTTGTGAGGGTGGTGTCAAAAACTTTGATGCCTCCGCGGCGGGGATATTTGGGCTCGAACGATGAAGGAGCGGGTCACGCGAGCCGCAGGTCGCGCAGCGCGGCATAGCAGACCGGGTCGATGGCGGTGCCGACCATATCATCCATGATGGCGCGGACCTTGTCGGGCGGATAGGCGGGTTTGTAAGGCCGTTCTGCCGAGAGCGCGTCATAGATATCGGCGGTCGTCAGGATGCGCACATCGCGGCAGAGCTGTGCCCCTGTCAGGCCGTGCGGATAGCCTTTGCCGTCCAGCCGTTCGTGGTGGGCGGCAGCCAGATGGGCGACCTGAGCAAAGATCGTGATCTGGTGCAGGATCGTCCGGCCCGTCGTCGTATGCGCCTCGATCAAGGCGCGTTCGGGCGGGTCGAGACGCCCGGGCTTGTCAAGAATGCGGTTCGACACACCAAGTTTGCCGATATCGTGCAACAAGGCGGCCCGGCGCAGCCAGCGGCGGGCGTTGGCGTCAAGGCCCAAGGCGGCTGTCAGGTCATCGACACAGGCCGCGACCCGCCCGGAATGGTTTTGCGTAAACGGGCTTTTCGCGTCGATCACACGCGCGAAACCGCCGATGATCCTGTCAAGGGCGGCATCATCCAGTGCCACCGTTTCGGCGGCCGCCGGATGGGCAAAGACACGCTGCGCAAGGTCAGGCGCGCGCAGGGCCGATCGCAGGACAGGGTCGTCCAGCGCCGCCAGTGCGGCGGCCACGACATCGGGGTCGAACCAGCCGTTGCTGCGCCCCATGATTTCCGTCTGTGCGGCGGCGACGCTGCCGTTGGTCATGAACACATCCGCCACCTGCGCCACCAGCGCGATCCGCGCGCCTAGCGGGATCGCCGTGCCGGTCAGTCGGTCAGGCCTGCCTGATCCGTCCCAATGTTCGTCCAGCGCATGGATGCCGTCCGCGACACGGGCCGAGAATCCCATCATCCGCGCGATCATCGCCCCCTGTTCACAGCGGGTTTCGATCAGGTCGTCAACGATGGGTGCGGCATTGCGGATGACCGAGATCAGGGTCTTGCCGCGCTGGACAAGAGAGCCGCCGCGCGCGGTTTCGCGCAGCAGGAACTGCAGCGCCGATTTTGTCGTGCCATCGACCCGTTTGAACGCGCGCTTGAAATCAAGATCATCGGCCAGATAGAGCTGGCAAATCCGCGCGGCATTGGACGAACAGCCCAGATCCTTGAGCAGCAGGGTGTAATAGAGATCGTGCAGATCCTCGCCCGTCAGTCCCAGACGCGTGCCGATGTCGCAGCCCAGCCAAGTCACGCGGATCGCGTGGCCGATGGGCTGCCCTTCGGTGGCATCCAGCGCATGGCTGAGCGCGCCCAGCAGCTCGGCCAGCCGCAGCGTACCCACGCCGTCGGGCCATGTCTGAACTGCCTGAAATGTGGATAAATGACCCATGCTGACGGACTGCTACCACAGCAGAGATCAACAAAACGTTTCCAGCGGCACCTACTGGTGCTTCGCAATCAAAATTTGTCGGATTTTGGAAATTGGTGGAGCCAAGGGGAATCGAACCCCTGACCTCTTGCATGCCATGCAAGCGCTCTCCCATCTGAGCTATGGCCCCATGTGCAACCTGCGTTGCGTGCCGCTGTTTAGGCAGCAGACCGGGCGAGATCAAGTGCAAATCGCGCCCGGGGATCAGCTTTTAATCGTCGTCGGGTTTGGCGGCGACATCGCCCAGATCGTCGAACGACACGGTGTCTTCGTCGTCGTCGTCTTCGAGCACGTCATCGCCCAGATCGACATCATCTTCTTCTTCGTCGTCGAGGATCAGATCGTCCTCGTCATCCACGTCGCGCATCTTCTTGGACTGCACATCCTCGGCATCCGCGACCATGGTGCGGGTCTTGGATGTGTCGATCGTCACTTCCTTGCCCGTATAGGGGCTGATGATCGGTGTCGCGTTCAGGTCGTAAAAGCGTTTGCCGGTTTCGGGGCAAAGGCGCTTTGTGCCCCATTCTTCCTTAGGCATAGGCTATCCCTTCAAAAACTTGGTCGCCCCTTGCGGGGGATCGCTGCCAACTGCCATAAGCATTGACAGGTGTCAAAGGCTTTGGCGCGGGCGATTACAGAAAGCTGGATATGGGCCGTCACACGTTGCATGGCAACCCCCCGATTGATGTGACACTGCGCAAATCGGCACAGGCGCGGCGGCTGTCCTTGCGGGTGTCGCGGCTGGACGGGCGGGTCACGCTGACAATGCCATCCGGGGTGCCCGACCGCGAGGGAATCGCCTTCTTGCGTGACAAGGAAGACTGGTTGCGCGGGCATCTGGACCTGATCGGTCCGGCGGAACCTGTCCAGATCGGATCGGTCGTGCCGGTGCAGGGCAGGGGGCTGCCGGTGGTGGCGGGCACGCGGGTCAGGTTTCTGGATGACCGGATCGAAGTGCCGGCCCACCGCCCCGCCGCCGCACCCATCCGCGCACGTCTGCGGGCAATGGCGCGGGATGCCTTGGCAGAGGCCTCGGACCGGTATGCCGCAGCGCTGGGGGTCAGTTACAACACACTGGCGATCCGGGACACACGGTCGCGCTGGGGGTCCTGTTCGAGCAAGGGCGTGCTGATGTATTCGTGGCGGCTGATCATGGCCCCGCCTGCCGTACTGGATTACGTCGCCGCCCATGAGGTGGCCCACCTGTGCGAGATGAACCATGCCCCCGCTTTCTGGGCCGTGGTGGCGCGGCTTTGCCCTGATTATGCACCGCACCGGCAATGGCTGCGCGATCATGGCGAAAGCCTGCACCGGCTGCGCTTCGACGATTGACGGGACCCGCATTTGTGATCACATATTCACTATGCTGATCCAGCCCCGCCCTGTCGATTCAACCACCTCTGCCCATGAACGGGTGTACCGCGCCTTGCGCACACAGATCATGCATGGCGAACTGGCACCCGGTGCAGCACTGACCCTGCGCGGCATTGGCAAGACCTACGGCGTGTCCATGACCCCCGCGCGCGAGGCTGTGCGCCGGCTGGTCGCGGAAGGTGCGTTGTTTCTGTCGTCATCGGGTCGCGTGTCGACACCCTTGTTGTCCAACGAACGGATTGAGGAACTGGCGACCCTGCGCGCCATGCTGGAACCGGAACTGGCGTCGCGCGCCCTGCCGCGCGCGCATTTCGCGCTGATCGAGAGGTTGGAGGCGATCAACCAAGGCGTCAGCCAGATGGTCGCGCGGCATGATGCGACGGGTTATATCCGCATGAACCTTGAATTTCACCGGATGCTGTATCTGCGGGCGCAGGCCCCTGCGATGCTGGCGATGACTGAAACAGTCTGGTTGCAGTTGGGGCCGACGATGCGGGCGCTTTACGGGCGGCTGAACCGCAAGGAGCCGCCCTATCATCACAAGCTGATCCTTGGCGCGCTAAAAGCCGGGGACGAGCCGGGGCTGCGCCTTGCGATCCGCACGGATGTGACGCAGGGGCTGCGGATGCTCAAAGGCTAGGTGCCGCGCGCGTTCATATCCGCGATGGCCAGATCCAGCACGCGGCGGAAATCCTCGCCCGGCATGCCCAACCCATGCGCGAGAGTCGTGGCGAATTCATATTCGGCTGGAAAGATCCGACCGCTGGCGATGGCGACAGACAACACGCCACGCATCATCACATCTTTTTCATGGTCGCGCAGACCCTTGCCAAAGGCGATGTAATCCTGCGGCTGCAGGTTGAGGTCGACATGGTCGGCGACGCGCATGATCTCGGATGCGGGAAAGCTGCGGCCTGTCAGTTGCTGGAGCGTATCTCCGATCAGCGCGACTTCGGCCGAGGCGACGATACCGTCGCATTTGCCGACATGGCACATCGCCGACAGAACGCGCGTCGCGGCCTTTTTGCGCATCGGCGCGGTCGGATCGAGCCCCATCAGGGATTTGACCCGCCGGATCACGACCGCCACCAGCGCAAGCCCGACCGCAGCCCAAAGGCCGTAGGTCAGCAGATTGCGGCGCAGGTCGTTGTCGTCAAGCGTTGCAATGTCGCGGTCAATCAGCCCCAAGGACTGCGCGGCCGTCAGTTGTTCGGTGGTGATAAGCCTGTCGGCGACGGCAAGGCAGCCATCCGACGACAGCGCAAAGCCAGTGACCTGACGTGTCAGCGTCAGGCCGAGCACGCGGAAATCATAGGTCGTATGGCACAGCGCCAAAGGAGCTTCGGCAGGGCCGGGGATGCGTGTCTCGCCCAGATAGGCAAGTCCGTTGAAATACCCCGAATCGCCGACGAACGCCTGTGCCGGGGCTGTGAAGCCAATCCAGATCAATCCGGCAAGGAACACCTGCTTCATCGTTAACTCGCGCTTCATCATAATAATGAAGGTGAGATTAACGAAACGAATGTGGCGGGGATGTGGTGGATTGGGTCCACGAAAGCGGCATTTGTCCCGCTGGGTTGCGGCGGAGACCGTTCAGTCACCGCCGCGTTGTATCAATCAGGCGTGGATCGCGCCGTCGCCGCAGGCCAGGGCCGCTTCGCGCACGGCCTCGGAATAGGTCGGATGGGCGTGGCAGGTGCGGGCCAGATCCTCGGCCGCAGCGCCGAATTCCATCGCGACGCAGATTTCGTGGATCAGGTCACCCGCCATCGGGCCGATGATATGCGCGCCCAGAATCCGGTCGGTTTCCTTGTCGGCGAGGATCTTGACGAAACCTTCGGCGGCATGGTTCGCCTTGGCCCGCGCATTGCCCATGAAGGGGAATTTGCCGACCTTGTAGGCGCGCCCTGCCGCCTTCAGCGATTCCTCGGTTTCGCCGACATTGGCGACCTCGGGGTGGGTGTAGATGACGCCGGGGATCACGCCGTAATTCACATGACCATGCTGGCCTGCAAGGATTTCGGCGACAGCCATGCCTTCGTCTTCGGCCTTGTGGGCCAACATCGGGCCGGTGATCGTGTCACCGATCGCATAGATGCCCGCCACATTGGTCGCAAAGCTGTCGTTCGTCTTGATCTGGCCACGCTCGGTCAGCTCCACACCCAGATCGGCCAGCCCCAGCCCGTCGGTATAGGGCTTGCGGCCTGTTGCCACCAGCACGGTGTCGGCGGTCATTTCGTGTTCGCTGTCGTCCTTGCGCAGCTTGAACGTCACAGTGGCCTTGCCGCCTTTGACGGTGACGCCCTGCACGGCGGCGCCAAGGGTGAATTTCAGCCCCTGTTTGGTCAGCACCTTCTGGAACTGGCGCGCGACTTCGGCATCCATGCCGGGTGTGATCGCGTCGAGATATTCGATCACGTTCACCTCTGCGCCGAGGCGTGCAAAGACCGACCCGAGTTCCAGCCCGATGACACCGGCACCGATCACGACCATCGTCTTGGGGATCTTGCCCAGCTCCAGCGCGCCGGTCGATGTGACGACGATCTTTTCGTCCACCTCGACACCCGGCAGGCTGGCCGACTGCGACCCTGTCGCGATCACGATATGCTTGGCGTCATGCACGTCGTCGCCGACCTTGACCTTGCCCGCTTCGGGGATGGTGGCCCAACCCTTGATCCAGTCGACCTTGTTCTTCTTGAACAGGAATTCGATGCCACCGGTGTTCTGGGCGATGGTTTCTTCCTTGTAGGTCAGCATCTGTTTCCAGTCGACCGTCGGCGCCTTGGCCTTCAGCCCCATGCCTGCGAAATTATGTTCCGCCTCATGCAGCATATGCGTGGCATGCAGCAGTGCCTTGGACGGGATGCAGCCGACGTTCAGGCAGGTGCCGCCCAAAGTGGCGCGCCCTTCGACGCAGGCGACCTTGAGGCCCAGTTGTGCCGCGCGGATCGCGCCGACATAGCCGCCGGGGCCGGACCCGATAAAGATGACATCATAGCTGGACATGGAAACTCCTTCAGATTCAGATCAGGGCCGAGACGATCATCAGCATGGTGGCCGCAAAACCGACCATCCAGATGACCGAACGCCAGGGCGTCAGGCCGAAATAGTATGCAGGCACATAAAGCACCCGCGCGCCAAGATAGACCCAGGCGCAGACCGCAGACAGACCCGTCGCCTTGTCGCCGAGCGTAACGACGACCACGGCGAGTGTGAACAGGATCAAACCTTCAAAATGGTTATTCAGCGCGCGGAACAGGCGGCCTGTCTTGGGGCTGACCTGTTCGATCAAGGGCTTGCCAAGGCGGCCGGGGTCGCGCGGCCCCGCTGTCTTGCCGAGCCCCAGTTCAAGGTTGGCGGGCACGGACAACAGGACGAATTGCAACCCTTGCAACAGACCCGCGAGGGCGAGGACGGTCAGTTCGGGGGTCATTGAGCCATTCCCTGTGTTGCTGCAAATGCTTTACCGATAACCAAGGAAATGAGTTCCCCCGTAGCTTTGTCACCCGCGTTTGAAATTAGACGTTTTAGCGTGCCACCGACGGTTTCCTGTTTGTCCGAAAGATTCAAGTTCAACACCGCTAACGACTTTGAAGACAAGACGTAGTCAAGCTTATAACCGCTGGTTGGATCTGGCCTGATGTAGTCCTCATCAACCATCCATAGCAGCATTTGCTTAGTATATAGCTTCCGCAATTCTTCGTTCTCCGACGCTTCAGTGACCGTAAGAACGCGGTGCCGCCGGTTGTACTTCAGCGCTAATACTCCGTCCTTGGCGATACTTTCAAATTCAGGCCAGATATCAACGTAAGTGATATGATACGCTGCCGGGAATGATGCCTGAAGTTGCTTCAATACAACTCCAAAGAAGACTTTGGCTGTATCGACATTTGTCATTTTACCATTCCCGACAGGCGCCAGCTCACAAATCCATCAACAAGCGGCGCGGATCTTCCAGCGCTTCTTTCACGCGCACAAGGAAGGTCACGGCCCCTTTGCCGTCCACGATCCGGTGGTCATAGGACAGCGCCAGATACATCATCGGCCGGATCACGACCTGACCGTTGATCGCCATCGGGCGGTCCTGGATCTTGTGCATGCCAAGGATACCCGACTGCGGGGGGTTCAGGATGGGCGAGGACATCAGCGAGCCGTAAACCCCACCGTTGGAGATGGTGAAGGTGCCGCCCTGCATTTCGGCCATCGACAGTTTGCCGTCGCGGGCTTTGGCGCCCATTTCGGCGATCGCTTTTTCGATAGCGGCGAATGACATCTGGTCGGCGTCGCGGATCACCGGCACCACAAGACCCGTGGGCGTGCCTGCGGCGATGCCCATATGGACGTAGTTTTTATAGACCACGTCGGTGCCGTCGATTTCGGCGTTCACTTCGGGGACTTCGTGCAGAGCGTGGATACAGGCCTTGGTGAAGAAGGACATGAAGCCCAGCTTCACGCCGTGTTTCTTGAAGAACAGGTCCTTGTAGGCGTCGCGCAGCGCCATCACCTCGGTCATGTCGACCTCGTTATAGGTGGTTAGCATCGCGGCGGTGTTCTGGCTGTCTTTCAGCCGCTTGGCGATGGTCTGACGCAGGCGGGTCATCTTGACGCGTTCTTCGCGGGCTTCGTCGCTGGCGGCCACAGGCGCGCGGGGGGCGGAGGCAGGGGCAGGGGCGTCAGACTTGGCAGTCAGCGCTTTCAGCACGTCCTCTTTCATCACGCGGCCGTCCTTGCCGGTGCCTTTGACATCCGAAAGTCCGTTGTCGGCCATCAGCTTTTTGGCCGAAGGCGCGTCTTCGGGATCGCGCGGTTTGGTCTCTTCGGGGCCTGCGTTGGTCTGGGTGGCGGCAGCTTCTGGCGCGGGTGCGGCTTTGGGGGCCTCTTTCACCGGGGCTGCGGCTGCGGCACCTTCGGAGATCTGGGCCAGCAGCGCATCGACGCCAACGGTTTCACCTTCGGCGGCGACGATTTCGGACAGGGTGCCGGCGACGGGGCTGGGCACCTCGACCGTGACCTTGTCGGTTTCCAGCTCGCACAGCATTTCGTCGACGGCGACGGCATCACCGGGTTTCTTGAACCACGTGGCGACGGTGGCCTCGGTCACGGATTCACCAAGCGTGGGGACGCGGACTTCGGTGCTCATTTCTTTGTTCCTTTGATGGTCAGCGCATCGTCAACCAGCGCTTCTTGTTCTGCTTTGTGCTTGCTTGCGAGGCCCGTCGCAGGGCTCGCCGCAGCGGCGCGGCCTGCATAGACAGGGCGGGTGTGCTTGGCCTTGATGCGGGTCAGCACCCATTCAAGGTTGGGTTCCATAAAGGCCCATGCGCCCTGGTTCTTGGGTTCTTCCTGACACCAGACCATTTCCGCGTTCTGGAACCGTTGCAGTTCCTTCATCGCGGATTGGGCGGGGAAGGGGTAGAATTGTTCGAACCGCAGGATATAGACATCGTCGATCCCGCGCGCATCGCGTTCTTCCAGAAGGTCGTAATAGACCTTGCCCGAACACATGATCACGCGCTTGATCTGGTCGTCTGCCACCAGCTTGGTTTCGGAATTGCCGTATTGCGCATCGTCCCACAGCACGCGGTGGAAGCTCGATCCTGTTGTGAACTCCTCTTTCTTGGACACGGCCAGTTTGTGCCGCAGCAAGGATTTCGGTGTCATCAGGATCAGCGGCTTGCGATAGGTCCGGTGCAGCTGGCGGCGCAGCAGGTGGAAATAGTTGGCTGGTGTGGTGCAATTGGCCACGATCCAGTTGTCGCCGCCACACATGGTCAGGAACCGTTCCAGACGCGCGCTGGAATGTTCCGGCCCTTGCCCTTCAT
This sequence comes from Yoonia sp. 72, assembly GCF_034652275.1. Taxonomy (NCBI): domain Bacteria; kingdom Pseudomonadati; phylum Pseudomonadota; class Alphaproteobacteria; order Rhodobacterales; family Paracoccaceae; genus Yoonia; species Yoonia sp. 72. The sequence goes on from NZ_JAXIWG010000003.1 coordinate 337,453, forward strand.
AGCCATGCGGCAACAGGCAGACGAGGCCGGACATCCGCAACCATTTGCTTTCGCCCGACGAAATGAACTGGTCGAACATGATCTGCGCGCCGTTGGCGAAATCGCCGAACTGCGCTTCCCACAGGGTCAGGGCATTGGGTTCGGCCAGTGAATAGCCGTATTCAAAGCCCAGCACCGCATATTCCGACAGCATCGAATCGATGACTTCGTATTTGGCCTGACCTTCGCGGATGTTGTTCAGCGGGTAATAGCGGTCTTCGTTTTCCTGATTGATGAAAGCCGAATGCCGCTGGCTGAACGTGCCGCGCGTGCTGTCCTGACCGGACAGGCGGACAGGGAAGCCTTCCAGCAGCAAGGACCCGAACGCCAGCGCCTCGCCGGTGGCCCAGTCGATGCCGGTGCCATTTTCGAACATCTGCGCCTTGGCGTCGCGCAGGCGGTCGATGGTCTTATGCGTCGGGAAATTGTCCGGCAAAGTCGTCAACGCCTTGCCGACGGCGGCGAATGTGTCGTCGGAAATGGCGGTCTTGCCGCGCTGGTATTTCTTTTCCTTCATCCGGTCGAGATGTGACCAGCGCCCGTCCAGCCAGTCGGCCTTGTTGGGTTTATAGTTTTTGCCAGCCTCGAATTCCTCGTTCAGATGGGCCTGAAACGCGGCTTTCATATCCTCGATCTCGCCTTCGGGGATCAGGCCGTCCTTGACCAGACGCTCGGTATAAAGGGTCAGCGTGGTCTTTTGTTTCTTGATCTTTGTGTACATGACCGGGTTGGTGAACATCGGCTCGTCGCCTTCGTTGTGACCAAAGCGGCGGTAGCAGATGATATCCAGCACCACATCCTTGTGGAACTTCTGGCGGAATTCGGTTGCCACACGGGCGGCGTGAACCACGGCCTCTGGATCGTCGCCGTTGACGTGGAAAATCGGGGCTTCGACCATCAGCGCGATATCGGTGGGATAGGGGCTGGAGCGGCTGAAATGCGGCGCGGTGGTGAAACCGATCTGGTTGTTCACCACGATATGCATGGTGCCGCCGGTGCGGTGGCCGCGCAGACCGGACAGGCCGAACCCTTCGGCAACCACGCCTTGACCTGCGAATGCGGCATCGCCGTGCAGCAGGATCGCCATGACCTTGGTCTTGTCGGTGTCTTTCTTCTGGTCCTGCTTGGCGCGGACCTTGCCCAGAACAACGGGGTTTACCGCCTCCAGATGGCTGGGGTTGGCGGTCAACGACAGGTGCACGGTGTTGCCATCAAAGCTGCGGTCGTTGGATGCGCCGAGGTGGTATTTCACATCGCCCGATCCATCGACTTCTTCAGGTTTGAACGATCCGCCCTGGAATTCGTTGAAAATCGCGCGGTAGGGTTTCTGCATCACGTTGGCCAGAACCGACAACCGGCCACGGTGCGGCATCCCGATCACGATATCCTCAAGCCCCAGCTGGCCGCCGCGCTTGATGATCTGTTCCATCGCGGGGATCAGGCTTTCGCCGCCATCAAGGCCGAAACGCTTGGTCCCCATATATTTGACATGCAGGAACTTCTCGAACCCTTCGGCCTGCACGAGGCTGTTCAGGATCGCCTTGCGCCCGGTCTGGGTAAAGCTGATTTCCTTGCCGTAACCTTCGATGCGTTCTTTCAGCCAGCCCGCTTCTTCGGGGTTGGAGATATGCATGTATTGCAGCGCAAACGTGCCGCAATAGGTGCGCTGCACGATGGCGATGATCTCGGCCATCGTCGCGACTTCAAGGCCAAGCACGTTGTCGATGAAAATCGGACGGTCCATGTCCTTGGCGGTAAAGCCGTAATTCGCAGGGTCGAGTTCGGGATGCGGCACGGTTTCGCGCATGCCCAGCGGGTCAAGATCGGCGATCAGATGGCCGCGGATGCGGTAGGCGCGGATGATCATCAACGCGCGGATGCTGTCGAGCACGGCGTTGCGGACCTGCGCCTCTGACAGGCCGACGCCTTTTTCGGCTGCTTTCGCTTTGATCTTGTCTGCGGCGGCTGCGGGCTCCGCTGGCCACTGGCCATCAAGCGCTGCGGTCAGATCGTCATTGGGCACCGGCGGCCAGTCGCGGCGCGCCCAGCTTGGGCCTGCGGCCTCGGCCTGTGCGTCGGCGGGCGTATCGCCAAGGCTGCGGAAAAACGCCTGCCAGCTTTCATCGACCGCCCCCGGATTGTCGGCATAGCGCGCGTAAAGCTGTTCGACATAACCTGCATTGTGCCCCTGCAAAAAGCTGGAAGCGTGGAACAGGTCGTTGGGGGAGTGGTCGTTCATGACAAGGGACCTTTGTTGAATGTCGTCCGGCGGGGGCTGGCCCCCGCCGTAAAGTGGGTGTCGGGTGAACCCCGAGTTACCCGATGGCTTTCAGCACAGCCTCGCCCAGCGTCGCGGGGCTGTCGGCCACGATGATCCCTGCGGATTTCATCGCCTCGATCTTGCTTTCGGCGTCGCCTTTGCCGCCAGCGACGATCGCACCGGCATGGCCCATGCGACGGCCCGGAGGGGCGGTGCGGCCTGCGATGAAACCGGCGGTTGGTTTCCAACGGCCCTTTTTACGCTCGTCGGCAAGGAATTGCGCCGCTTCTTCTTCGGCGGACCCGCCGATTTCACCGATCATGATGATCGAATGTGTTTCTTCATCGGCCAGGAACATTTCGAGAATGTCGATATGTTCGGACCCTTTGATCGGATCGCCGCCGATACCGACAGCAGTGGACTGGCCAAGGCCGGAGTCGGAGGTCTGTTTCACAGCCTCATAGGTCAGCGTGCCAGAGCGCGACACAACACCGACCGACCCGCGGCGGTGGATGTGGCCCGGCATGATGCCGATCTTGCAGGCGTCGGGCGTGATGACACCGGGGCAGTTCGGCCCGATCAGGCGGGATTTGGACCCTTCCAGCGCGCGCTTGACCTTCATCATGTCGAGCACAGGGATGCCTTCGGTGATGCAGATGATCAGCTCCATTTCCGCATCGATGGCTTCCAGAATGGAGTCAGCGGCGAATGGCGGCGGCACATAGATCACGGAAGCATTGGCTTGCGTGACGTGGCGCGCTTCGTGGACCGAGTTGAAGACGGGCAGGTCCAGATGGGTGCTGCCGCCTTTGCCGGGGGTGACACCGCCGACCATCTTTGTGCCATAGGCGATGGCCTGTTCGGTGTGGAACGTGCCCTGCGAACCGGTCAGGCCCTGGCAGATCACGCGGGTGTTTTCGTTAACGAGAATGGCCATATTGGTGGCTCCTTGGGAAATCTGGGGGTGCGGCGGGGTGAACCCCGCCCTACGGGTTAACCTTTGACGGCTTTCACGATCTTCTGCGCGCCGTCTTTCAGGTCGTCGGCGGCGATCACGTCAAGGCCGGAATTGCGGATGATTTCCTTGCCCTTCTCGACGTTCGTCCCTTCAAGGCGGACGACCAGCGGCACTTTCAGCCCGACTTCTTTGACGGCGGCCAGCACGCCTTCGGCGATGACGTCGCAGCGCATGATGCCGCCGAAGATGTTGACCAGAATGCCTTTGACGTTGGGATCGGACGTGATGATCTTGAACGCCTCGGTGACCTTTTCCTTGGTCGCACCGCCGCCCACGTCAAGGAAGTTGGCAGGTTCGGCCCCGTAAAGCTTGATGATGTCCATCGTCGCCATGGCAAGGCCCGCGCCGTTCACCATACAGCCGATTTCACCGTCGAGCGCGATGTAGTTCAAATCGAACTTCGACGCAGCCAGTTCTTTTGAATCTTCTTCGGTCTCGTCGCGCAGGGCGGCGATATCAGCATGGCGGTACATCGCGTTGCCGTCGAACGACACCTTGGCATCCAGCACCTTCAGATCGCCCTTGTCGGTCACGATCAGCGGGTTGATTTCCAGCATCTCCATGTCTTTTTCGGTGAAGGCTTTGTAGAGCTGGCCCATCAGCGTGACGCATTGCTTGATCTGGTTGCCGGTCAGCCCCAGCGTGAACGCGACGCGGCGGCCGTGGAACGCCTGATAACCCGTGGCCGGATCAACGCTGAACGACAGGATCTTTTCGGGGGTCGCTTCTGCAACCTCTTCAATGTCCATGCCGCCTTCGGTCGAGACGACGAAACTGATCCGGCTGGTCTGGCGGTCCACCAGCAGGGCGAGGTACATTTCGGTCTCAATCCCCGAACCGTCCTCGATATAGATGCGGTTGACCTGCTTGCCTGCGGGGCCGGTCTGATGCGTGACCAGCGTGCGGCCCAGCATCTTTTTCGCCTCTTCGGCGGCTTCTTCCACGGACCGGCACAGGCGGACGCCGCCTTTGTCACCGGCATCGGCTTCTTTGAACTTGCCTTTGCCACGGCCACCGGCGTGGATCTGGGCCTTGACCACCCAGAGCGGGCCGTCAAGCTCGCCCGCGGCGGTTTTCGCGTCTTCGGCGCGGATCACGGGGCGGCCGTCGGAAACGGGCGCGCCGTAGCTGCGCAGCAAGGCTTTGGCCTGATATTCGTGGATATTCATAGGGCATGTCCAATTTGACTTCGGTTGGCACACCCTAAATCACATAAAAACAGGCTTTTCTAACTGAAAAGTGGGAAGGGTCCGGATAATCCGACATTTGTGATCACTTGTTTGAAAAGTGTGATCACAAAATTCGCACACGCATCGTTTCCGCGGATTTTGCACAATTTCGAAAGATTCGTGTCACCTGTAGCCTTGATCGTTCGCCTTGATGGAAAAGCGCGCGACAGGCGAAAACATCCGCAGCGGGTTTGCACCTTGCCGCAGTGAGAAAAACACTCTGTCGCGTTGCCGCATCCCATCCTCGGACAAGGACGGCGGTGCTGACGCCACGCGGACCTAGTTCAGCGTGAAAGCAAACAGTGCGAAATTGCCACCCGTCGCCGAAGAGAATTCGTTCATAGCTTCCGCAGAAGCAAGCGGCCCCCGTTCCATATACGGCGCAAGATCAGAGCCCGCGATAACGCCGATGACGTCCAGCGCGGACGGGTTTTGCAACCATTTGTTCAGGTTGATGCCGATGTTTTCGCCCGTGCGCCAGTGCGGGATCAGCAGTGTGCCTTCCAAGACTTGGGACACATCCATCAAAACGGCCTGCCATGCCGTGTCGATGTTCTGGGGGAACACCAAGCCAAGAGCGCTGACCTGCGATGCATTGGGAATGAATTCCATCTTGTTGTCGGTTTCCGCGCGCACCCTGTCCCAGAACACAAGGTTATGGGCAATCATCGCCCTGAAATCCGCAAGAGCGGCGCGGGTATGTGTGGCATCGGGTTCCTGTTCCAGCACCTTGAGCACGATTGTCACCAGATCGGCGATTGTCTCATCCTCTTGGGACAAGAAAAACGCGGGCCCCGGACCGTTGCGCATTTCAACGATGGCAGTGGCGTTGCTTTGGACCTCGGCGATGATGTCGGTCGGGTCAAACGCCATCACCATCTCGGCAGTGCCCGAAAAGACGTGGGTATAGGCCTGAAGCCAGGCTACGTCCGACGTGTCAAAGTTGATCGTCGGCGCCCCTCCAGCCGCAGCGAAATCGGCCAAGGTTTCGTCCACACGCCATGCGGGGACAAACAGCGGCACCATGATCGGCAGCAGGTCTTCGTTCGCATCCCGGGTGCCGTTTGCATTGATGTCGAACCAGATCTGGTTGAAATCCATCCTGACCAAGACAGTGTCATCGGATGTGATTGGTGCCAAAGTCTCTTGGGCGCGATCCATACGGGCCCCCAACTGCGTGAACAGGTTGATGATCACATCCGCAGTGAAGGGATCAGGGTCCGGATTGATCGCCAGATTTGTGCTCAGACCCGGCAGGTTGATGAAACTGTCGCCCAGCCCGACGCGGTAGCGTTCCTGAAAAGTTGTTTCGATCGCTTGCAGGAACAATGCGCCGCCAAGTGCAAAACGATCCGAGGCAGAGGGGTTTTGAATCGCAGCTAGCGCGTCTACGGTACCCGAAATCCCCAGTTCCCCGAACTGCGCGCTGTAATCCTGTGCCGCAGCGGCCTGTCCTGCCACGGCAAGGCAAAGTGCAACGGCGAATGATGGCATCAGGTGCGACATGTCATTTCTCCAACTAATCAATTTCTGAACGTAGTTCAGAAAATTGTGTGGGGAAAGAGGAAAGTTTGCCATCCCATTGCGCAAACCAAAACGGGCGCCCCGATCGGGACGCCCGCTCAATTGCTTGGGTTGCGCGGCTTATGCCAGCGAACCGTCGATACCTTTGCAAGCGTCGACGAGACCTTTGACGGCATCGACGGATTTGTCGAACATCGCCTGTTCGTCCTTGTTCATCTTGATCTCGACCACGCGCTCGATACCACCGGCACCGATCACGGTCGGCACGCCGACGTAGAACCCGTTGAGGCCGTAGGCACCGTCCACATGCGCGGCACAGGGCAGCACGCGTTTCTGGTCTTTCAGGAACGCCTCGGCCATCTCGATTGCAGAGGTTGCGGGGGCATAGAAGGCCGAACCGGTTTTCAGCAGGCCCACGATTTCGGCACCGCCGTCACGGGTGCGCTGCACGATCGCGTCCAGCTTGTCCTGCGTGGTCCAGCCCATCTCGACCAGATCGGGCAGGGGGATGCCTGCGACGGTGGAATAGCGCGTCAGTGGCACCATGGTGTCGCCATGGCCGCCAAGCACAAAGGCGGTCACATCACGCATCGAGACGTCGAATTCTTCGGCAAGGAAGTGGCGGAAGCGCGCCGAATCCAGCACGCCTGCCATGCCGCAGACCATGTGATGCGGCAGGCCGGAAAATTCGCGCAGCGCCCAGACCATCGCGTCCAGCGGGTTGGTGATGCAGATCACGAACGCATTCGGCGCGTGCGCGGCAATGCCTTCGCCCACGGATTTCATGACCTTTAGGTTGATCCCCAACAGATCGTCGCGCGACATGCCCGGCTTGCGCGGCACACCGGCGGTCACGATGCAGACATCGGCACCGGCGATATCGGCGTAATCGTTGGTGCCCTTGAAGCTGCCGTCGAATTTCGCGGCGGGGCCGGATTCGGCGATATCAAGCGCCTTGCCTTGCGGGATGCCTTCGGAAATGTCGAACAACACGACATCGCCGAGTTCTTTGACAGCCGCGAGGTGCGCGAGCGTGCCGCCGATCTGTCCGGCGCCGATAAGGGCGATCTTTGGTCTGGCCATGGGAATGGATCCTTTGGTGGTTTGGATTTGGCGCATTGGGTAAGCCTTTGCAGGCGCGCTGGCAAGTGTGCCGCGTCGCGGCATCACGGACGGGGTCATGGTCAGCATGGAACAAAGCCGCTAATCAGATCAAACAACAGGCATTTGGGGCAGTCGCGTGATCGCATTCGATTGGGTTTTCTTCGCGGTGGGCATCCCCGCGATCATTTTTGGCGGCATCTCCAAGGGTGGTTTCGGCTCTGGTGCGGCCTTTGTCGCGGGGGCGATTCTGGCGCTGGTGGTCCCGCCGGGGCTGGCCCTGGGGATCATCCTGCCATTGTTCATGCTGGTCGATGCGGCGACCTTGCGGCCTTATTGGGGGCAATGGCACTGGCCGTCGGCCAAGGGGATCATGCAGGGGGCCGTGCCGGGCTGCATCATCGGTGCGGTGCTTTACGCGCTGGTCGATGCCGATGTGTTCCGCCTGCTGATCGGGGTGATCTGTCTGGCTTTCGTGGCGTTCCAGATGGCGCGGTCGCTGGGCTGGCTGACGGTCCGGCACATGCCGTTTTCGCGCCCCTTCGCTTGGGCGGCAGGGCTTGTCGGCGGGTTCACCAGTTTTGTCAGCCATGCAGGTGGCCCGCCCACGGCGATTTTCCTGTTGTCGCAAGGGCTGAGCAAGACCGCGTTTCAGGCGACGACGGTGGTGTCGTTCTGGGCGATCAACTGGATGAAGGTCGTCCCCTACGCCTATCTGGGTATCTTCTCGCTCGAGACGCTGAAGGCCAGCGCGGTGCTTGCCCCCTTTGCGCTGATCGGCGCGTGGATCGGGGTCAGGGCGCACCGGCTGGTGCCGGAACGTGCGTTTTTTGCGCTGACCTATGTGCTGCTGGTGGCGACCGGCCTGCGGCTGATCTGGGTCGCGCTGGCCTGATTACGCATCACGCCCGAGGCTGAACAGCACGTCCTGCCAGTCAAAGGCCGCACCCGAGGCGACAAGGCAGGTCAAGCCATCCGGAAGGGTGATCGCGATGGTCCAGCTGCCGGTATCGGTGGCGGCGAACACCTCGGTCACAGCACCGTCGGGGCCGGGTGCCGCGAACTGCCTCCGTTCGCCATAGACCTGCGCCAGACGCTGCGCGACGACCGCATTGTCCGCGCAGGTCAGCGCCTGCGCCTGCGTCGCCCCGACAAAAGCCGCGAGGCAACCGAAACAGATGTAATACAAGTACCGCAAAATGATGCCCGCCTTCTGCCGGATGACCTATCCTTGCAGGTCTCACGTTCCGGCATAGGGTAAAGTGGTTAACATCCCGTAACCGGCCCCGGTGCTGCATCGCGGCAAGATCGGGGTTGAATCATCGGCACGACTCTGGCCATGTTCGCGCAATAATCTTGCGAGGAGGATTCGATGCACACCCGCCCCACACGGTCCGCGCTCTATATTCCGGGGTCGAAGGACCGCGCCCTCGAAAAGGCACGCAGCCTGCCCGTCGACGTGATCCTGTTCGATCTGGAGGACGCGGTCGCCCCCGACGCCAAGATCGCCGCGCGCGACACACTTTTTGCCGCGCTTGCAGGGGGCTATGGCCCGCGCCAGCGGATTGTGCGGATCAACGCGCTTGATACAGAGTGGGGCCGCGCCGATGCCGCAGCCGTCGCCGCGATGGACTGCGACGCGATCCTGCTGCCCAAAGTGAACAGCACGGCCGATGTCGATGCGCTGGCAGCCCTTGTCCCCGATCTGCCGATCTGGGCGATGATGGAAACCCCGCAAGGCGTGCTGAACGCCGCGAGCATCGCTGCCCATCCGCGCATGGCGGGGTTCGTGATGGGCACCAATGATCTGGCCAAGGATATGGGGTCGCGCGGGCGGCCTGCCTTGATGATGGCGTTGCAGATGTGTCTGCTGGCGGCCAAGGCGGCGGGGATCGCCGCACTCGACGGTGTCTACAACGCCTTTCAGGACGAGGACGGGCTGCGCGCCGAATGTGCCGAGGGACGCGACATGGGCTTTGACGGCAAGACGCTGATCCATCCCGCGCAGGTTGCTATCGCCAATGCCGCCTTCGGTCCGACCGAGGAGGAGATCGCCTTGGCCCACCGCCAGATCGCGGCCTTTGCCGAGGCTGCCGCACAAGGGCAGGGCGTCGCTGTCGTCGATGGCAAGATCGTCGAGAACTTGCATATCGTCACCGCAAAGGCGACTTTGGCCAAAGCAGAGGCCATCGCCGCATTGGAGAGCGCATGATTGTACTGATTCTGGGCCTTGCCCTTTGGTCGGGCGTCCATTTCTGGAAACGTCTTGCCCCTGCCAGCCGCGCGGGGTTTGGCGACAAGGGCAAGGGGATCGTCGCTGTTGGAGCAATCCTCGGGATCGTGCTGATGGTGATCGGTTACCGGATGGCTGATGGTGCGGTCTATTGGGGGCGCAGCCCCGCGATGACGGGCATCAACAACCTGCTGATGATCTTCGCGGTCTATCTTTACGCTGCAAGCGGCGCAAAAACGCGGATCACGCGCACCATCCGCCACCCCCAGCTGACCGCCGTCAAGGTCTGGGCGTTGGCGCATCTGCTGGTGAACGGGGATGTGCCGTCTTTCGTGCTGTTCGGCGGCTTGCTGGCCTGGGCCGTGGTCGAGGTGATCCTGATCAACCGCGCCAACCGCGACTGGACGCCGCCCCCTGTGGCACCCGCGAAAAAGGAAATCACCGCCATCGTGGCGACGGTGGTCGTTTATGCGATCATCGCGGCGATCCATGCATGGCTTGGCTATAACCCGTTTGGATAATCCGATGAAAATCTACCGCTTGCTGACTGAAGACGACACGTCCGCGTTCTGCCACAAAGTCTCCGAGGCTTTGTCCAAGGGCTGGGAGCTTTATGGCAGCCCGACCTATGCGTTCGATCAGGCCAATGGCGTGATGCGCTGCGGACAGGCCGTCACAAAAGACATCGACACGCCCTATTCCCCCGATATGAAACTGGGCCAGCAATGACCAAGACCAACGCGGGCCGGTTTTTCGAGGATTACGCCGTCGGTGATGTGATCACACATGCCGTGCCGCGCACGGTTCTGATGGGGGAAAGGGCGCTGTACCACGCGCTTTACCCTGCGCGGCATGCGCTGCATTCCTCGGATATGTTCGCGCAGGCCTGCGGTCTGCCGTTCAGCCCGCTCGATGATCTGGTGACGTTCCACACCGTGTTCGGCAAGACCGTGCCCGATGTGTCGCTGAACGCAGTCGCCAATCTTGGCTATGCGGAAGGGCGCTGGATCAACCCGCTCTGGCCCGGAGATACGATCACGGCAACATCCGAAGTGATCGGGATCAAGGAAAACTCGAACGGGACCTCGGGGGTTGTCTGGGTCCGCACGACGGGCCGCAACCAGCACGGCGAGGTGCTGTTGACCTATGTGCGCTGGGTGATGGTGCGCAAACGCGGGGCGGGACCCGCGCCAGAGGCGGTTGTGCCGGCGCTTGCGCCTGTCGTCGCGCCGTCCGATCTGGTAATCCCGGCGGGCCTCGATTTCAGCCGCTATGATTTCGCTCTGGCCGGCGAGCCGCACCGCTTGGGCGATTACGCCGTGGGCGAGGTGATCGACCATGTCGATGGCGTTACCATCGAAGAGGCCGAACATATGCTCGCCACCCGCCTGTGGCAGAACACCGCCAAGGTGCATTTCGACGCGACCAACCGTGCCGATGGCAAAAGGCTGATCTATGGCGGGCATGTCATATCGCTGGCGCGTGCTTTGTCGTTCAACGGGCTGGCCAATGCGCAGATGATCGTGGCGCTGAACGGCGGTGCGCATGCGAACCCCTGTTTTGCGGGGGATACAGTGCGCGCATGGTCGGAAGTGCTGGAGATTGCGCAGACCTCTGCCCCCGGCGTGGGCGCGATCCGGCTGCGACTGGTTGCGACCAAAGGGGTGGCTGGCGTGCTGCGCGGTGCGGACGGCAAATATGACGCGCATGTGCTGCTGGACCTTGATTACTGGGCCCTGATGCCGGTTTGACATCGCTGGCGCGATGCCAAGCCTCCGGCAGGGATATTTGGGCTCGAACGATGATGAGGGTGTGATCACACGCGAAAAATTCGTGATCACAAATCAAAAAAAGTGCCGGATCGCGGCAAATGGCCCGCAAAAAGCCCTTGTGCTGCGCGTGACTCTGGCACTGGAATGGTGCAAGTAGGAAGCCAATGCGCCGTCGAGCCGGACAGCGCGCGCCACTGAAGGGAACGACCATGGCCGATGTGAACCGGGGCAATCGCCCGCTTTCACCGCATCTGACGATCTATCGCCCGCAATGGACCTCGATCACCTCGATCCTTGTGCGGATCACGGGCAATGCCCTGCTGGTCGCGGGTCTGCTGATCGTGTGGTGGTTCGTCGCAGCCGCAACCGGCCCCGAGGCCTTTGAAGTTGCCGATGGCGTGCTGACCAGCTGGTTCGGCAAGCTGGTGATGCTCGGGTCGATCTGGGCGCTGTGGTATCACAGCCTTGGCGGGTTGCGGCATCTGGTCTGGGACAGCGGCCGGATGCTGGACGTGGCCAGTTCGGAACGCGCAGGTCAAGCGATGGTCGCCCTGTCGGTGGTGCTGACGGTCATCACCGTGATTATATTGTAAGGATCAACCGCTATGGCATTTTTGACAGATCGCAAACGCGCGGTGGGCATGGGGTCGGCCAAGACCGGCACGCATCATCATTGGCAGATGATGGTGACGTCGGTCGCCCTTCTGGTGCTGATCCCGCTGTTCGTTTTTACCTTCGGCATGATCCTTGGCGCGCCTTATGAAGACGTGATCGCCTATTATCAGCGCCCGTTTCCGGCGGTGGTGGCCATCCTGACGATGCTGGTGGGGTTTTTCCACTTCCGTCTGGGTGTCCAGACCGTGATCGAGGATTATGTTCATGGTTTCGCACGCAAGGCGGCGATCATTTTCATGATCTGCCTGTCTTATGCCGCGGCGGGGTTTGCGGTTTTCGCGATCATCCGCATCGCATTGTAATTTTCGGAGCAATACCAGATGGCCGCTTATGACTATGAGACACATACCTATGACGCGATCGTCGTAGGGGCGGGGGGCGCGGGACTGCGCGCGACTTTGGGGCTGGCCGAACAGGGCCTGCGCACCGCCTGTATCACCAAGGTGTTCCCGACACGGTCCCACACTGTTGCAGCCCAAGGCGGGATCGCTGCGTCATTGTCGAATATGGGCCCCGATCATTGGCAATGGCACATGTTCGACACGGTCAAAGGGTCGGATTATCTGGGCGATACGGATGCGATGGAATACCTTGCCCGTGAAGCGCCCAAGGCGGTTTACGAGCTCGAACATTACGGCGTGCCGTTCTCGCGCACCGAAGAAGGCAAGATCTACCAGCGCCCCTTTGGCGGGCACACAACCGAGTTCGGCGAAGGCCCCGCCGTGCAGCGCACCTGTGCTGCCGCCGACCGGACCGGCCACGCGATCCTGCACACGCTTTACGGTCAGTCGCTGAAACAGAAGGCCGAGTTCTATATCGAGTATTTCGCGCTGGACCTGATCATGTCCGATGACGGCGTGTGTCAGGGCGTGATCGCATGGAAGCTCGACGATGGCACCATGCATGTGTTCAACGCCAAGATGGTGGTGCTGGCCACGGGCGGCTATGGCCGCGCCTATTTCAGCGCGACATCCGCCCATACCTGCACCGGTGACGGTGGCGGCATGGTCGCGCGGCAGGGGCTGCCTTTGCAGGATATGGAATTCGTGCAGTTCCATCCCACCGGCATTTACGGCGCGGGCTGCCTGATCACCGAAGGCGCGCGCGGCGAAGGCGGCTATCTGACCAATTCCGAAGGCGAGCGGTTCATGGAACGCTATGCGCCGAACTACAAAGATCTGGCGCCGCGCGATTACGTCAGCCGCTGCATGACGATGGAAATTCGCGAAGGGCGCGGTGTGGGTGCGAATGGCGACCATATCCACCTGAATCTGAACCATCTGCCGAAAGAGGCCTTGGCCGAACGGCTGCCCGGTATTTCGGAAAGCGCCAAGATTTTCGCGGGCGTCGATGTGACCAAGGAACCGATACCCGTGCTGCCGACCGTGCATTACAACATGGGCGGTATCCCCACCAATTATCATGGCGAGGTGCTGAACCCGACCGCCGACAACCCGACCGCGATCGTGCCCGGCCTGATGGCCGTGGGCGAGGCGGGCTGTGCATCGGTCCATGGCGCGAACCGGCTGGGGTCGAACAGCCTCATCGATCTTGTGGTCTTTGGCCGCGCTGCCGCGATCCGGGATGGTCATGTCGTGGACCGAAAGGCTGCCAACCCCACGCTGAACAAAGTGTCGGTGGATGCAAGCTTTGCCCGCTTTGACCGCCTGCGCCATGCCAAGGGCAATGTCGGCACCGCCGAGCTGCGGCTGGAGATGCAGCGCGCGATGCAGGAAGACGCGGCCGTGTTCCGCACCGACAAGACGCTGGCCGAAGGTGTCGCCAAGATGACCGCGATTGCGGGCAAGATGGACGATCTGAAGGTCACCGACCGGTCTCTTGTCTGGAACAGCGACCTGATGGAAACGCTGGAGCTGGACAACCTGATGCCCAACGCGCTGGCAACGATTGTCGGGGCAGAGGCGCGCAAGGAAAGCCGTGGCGCGCATGCGCATGAGGATTACCCCGACCGCGACGACGCGAAATGGCGGGTCCACACGCTGGCCCATGTCGATGGCGCGAAAACCACGCTGAGCTATCGCCCTGTCATCACCAAGCCGCTCACCTCCGAGGCCGAAGGCGGCATCGCAGAAGACCGGATCAAGCCGAAAGTGCGGACCTTCTGATGCGCTGGGCGGCGGTTCTTTTGCTGGGGTTGGCGGCCTGCGGTCCGGTATCCCCGGAACGCGCCGCCGACCGCTGCGAGGAACGCGCCCGCGCAGCACAGGGGCCGACGGTAGGGTTGACGCTTGGTGCGAACAGCAACAGCGGGCCATTCGCCAGCGGCAGCATCGGGATCACGTCGGACGCGATCCGCGGGCGTGATCCACTGCAGCTCTATGATGAATGCGTGTTCCGGCTGACAGGCGAAATGCCGATCAGGCCGGTGCGGCTGCGGTAACGGGCCTGTTCATCCGTCTTCAATCAGAAATCGAAGCGATGACTATCGTATCGTGCGAAAAGAACGTCACAATCGACGGCATCGGGCCGTAAGGGGCGTAAGAAGTCTATCGGTTCAAACCCGCTTTCACCCATTTCGGCGATGAACTGGCTAAAGCGGTACCCATTGGCAAATCTGCGTTTGACCGACACTTCTGCAATGACGAATTCACATTTCGTCAGCATCGCGCGCGCGCCCTTGATGACTTCGAGCTCAAAACCTTCGGTGTCGATCTTGAGACCGAACGGGCCTTCGTAATTCTGTGCGATACTGTCGAGTGTCCGGATTTCCACGTCTCTTTGTTCGAACTGCGTAAACATGGAGGCGTTGGCATCGGTGAATGTGGCCAGCGATGCCCGTGCCAAACTCGTCTTGCCGGGGCGCATCGGAATATTGATCTGCATGCGCCCAGCCGCCGCCCCGACCCCGCAAACGAAAAAGTCGAAGTCGATCTTTTCTTTCCAAGGAGAGACGCGGTCGCGCGATTCCAGGACCGGATCGATCAGGACAAACTTTGCATCGGGAAAGGCGTCATAGATCAGCGGCGTGCCGGCATCGACACCGACGTCAAAGACGGTGGCAACCTGAAAGCCAAACTCTCTGAGGGCTTGGGTCGATGGCTTTGCCGTCTCAACCGTAAAACCTTGACGTTCCAGTTGGCGCAGCAGTGGTCGCGGCCTTTGATGCAGATCCTTTGCCTTCGCCGGATCTGTCGCAGCAAATTCTATGCCAAGCGCCTTCAAGGCGCGAAAAAAGGCAAAGGGATCGGCACGGCTCATGGAAACTTTCTTTCTAACTTTGAAGCGATCGCATCGTCTGGGTGAAAGCTTCGCATATCCTTTCGCTGCGGGTCTGGACAGCAAACTGCAAGCAGATCTCGCGCCGTTCCTGCAATTCATCATCAGGCATGTCGATCAGCCGCTTCATCATCTGGACCAGTGGCTTGGGCCGTTGGCCGTCATAAAGCAGGTCGTGGTTGGCAGGCGGCGTGATGGCGCGCATTTCTTCGCGGTCGGGTCCGATCACCGGCAGGCCGAAGGTTTGCGCTAGCATGACGCTGCCCGAGGTGAAGAAATCACCGAAAGGCGCCAGAAAAACCTGCCCCGCGGCAAAGATGGCGGGCACATCGGCATCGGGGATGAACCCGTCCCTGACGCTGACCTGCGGCAGATCAATCATTGGCTGCATCCGCCGCATCGCGCGGCGCATGGTCTTGCCTGCAATCAGCAGGTCAAAATCCGGCCGGTGTTTTGCCAGCCGCGCGATGGCCTCTGGCAGCAGTGCGATCCCCTTGTTGCCGCGCATCGTGCCAAAGAACACAAAGCGGCGGGTGGGCGAGGGCGGCAAAGGCCGCGCCAATGTGACCTCGGCGGGTTCGTAAGCGCCCAGATAGCTGGGATGGCGGATGATCCTGATCTTTTCAGGGGCGACGCCCCAATCCTCGATCATGTGACGGGCAGCATGCAGGGCATGGACATGCACCAGATCAGCCAATGCGCAAAGCTGGCCACGCCCCCAGGCAAAAGTCTCTGCATCCCGCTCGAAATGGGCGCGTTTGTTGTGGATCGTCCAAAAGATCTTGCCGCCTGCGTGCTTGAACGCTGTCAGGTGGTTGACCAGTGTTTGCGCGTGGGTCTGGTTCGCATCCGGCTCGTCATCGCGCCCGAACATCCGGTCGTCCCAATGCAGATGAAGAACGGGATTGTTCTGCCC
Organism: Yoonia sp. 72; assembly: GCF_034652275.1. NCBI lineage: Bacteria > Pseudomonadati > Pseudomonadota > Alphaproteobacteria > Rhodobacterales > Paracoccaceae > Yoonia > Yoonia sp. 72. Next base: position 353,457 of record NZ_JAXIWG010000003.1, read on the forward strand.
TGCGGCATATTGTGCAAGCTGGCCCAGATCCTTGGCACCCGCCAGCGGAACATAAGGGCCGGCAGGTCCGTACAACAGCTTGTGATACGGGTTTCCATGCGCATAGGGTATGTTCAAGATACTGATAAGGATGATGAAATCCCGCTACCGGTGGCCCATGCTATCGCCGCTGGTCTGGCGTTGTCCAGCCGTCGCTCCCTCTGGCGGCTTCAGCTGTGATCACAGATCGAATACAGTACTTTTGATCCTGCTGGAAAGGTTATATATCATGCGAGACACCAGCAATCGACGATGACGACGCGGATAAAGGTCTGAAAAATGGTACAACTGACACTTCCCAAGAATTCCCGGATGACGACAGGCAAGACCTGGCCAAAGCCCGCGGGCGCGACCAATCTGCGCAAGGTGCAGATCTATCGCTGGAACCCCGAGGATGGGAAGAACCCGCAGCTTGATACCTATTTCGTCGATATGGACACCTGCGGGCCGATGGTTCTGGATGCGCTCATCAAGATCAAGAACGAGATCGACCCGACCCTGACATTCCGCCGGTCCTGCCGCGAGGGGATTTGCGGGTCCTGCGCGATGAACATCGACGGGATCAACACGCTGGCCTGTATCTATGGCATGGACGAGATCAAGGGCGACATCAAGATCTACCCCCTGCCGCATATGCCCGTCATCAAGGACCTGATCCCCGATCTGACGCATTTTTATGCCCAGCACGCCAGCATCATGCCGTGGCTGGAAACCAAGTCGAACACGCCTGCCAAGGAATGGAAGCAGTCGGTCGATGACCGCAAGAAGCTGGACGGCCTTTACGAATGCGTCATGTGTGCCTGCTGTTCGACATCCTGCCCGTCCTATTGGTGGAACGGCGACCGGTATCTGGGGCCAGCCGCGCTGCTGCATGCCTATCGCTGGATCGTGGACAGCCGTGACGAGGCCACGGGCGAGCGGCTCGACGAACTGGAAGATCCGTTCAAGCTCTATCGCTGCCACACGATCATGAACTGCGCCAAGACCTGCCCCAAGGGGTTGAACCCGGCCAAAGCCATTGCCAGCATCAAGGGCATGATGGTGGAGCGGGTCGTTTAAGAACTTTTTGCCTCCGGCGGGGATATTTAGGCTCGAACGATGATGAATATCCCCGATGATGCCGATGCGCGGCGCGCCGTCAAACCGGTGATCTGCTATCCGACCGATACTTTGCCGCGTCCTGACATGGCGCTGTTGCAGCGGGCGGCGGCAGGCGCGCAGGCTGGCGCGCGCGTGCTAGTTCCGCCACGTGATGCTGCCGCGATCCGCGTGCCTGCGGGGGCTGTGTTGCGGATTTCCTCGGTGGATGGGCCGCAGGTTGGCGATCTGAACCTCTTTGCTGCAGATAATCTCGACGAGCGGTTCTATTCGGGCAAGACCCGCGCGCTGCACGGAACCCATGTGACGACGGGCGACAGGCTGTGGTCGTCGTTTCCCTATCTGCGCCCCATGGCGACCATCGTAGCCGATACGCTGGGCTGGTACGGGATCGACGGTTTTGGCGGCTCGGTGCATGACGTGATCGGCACGCGCTGCGATCCTTACACGGGGCGGCTTTTGTCGGGCGTCGATTACCACCATTGCTGCCATTCCAACCTGACCCGCGCCTTGGCCGATGCGACAGAGCTGTCTTTGGCGCAGGCAGAGCGGCACGTGCATGACGTGCTGAATGTGTTCATGTGCACGGGCTTTACCCGCGACACCGGTCAGTATTTCATGAAAGCCAGCCCCGTGCGGCCGGGCGACTATCTTGATCTTTTTGCCGAGATCGACTTGCTCGCGGTGCTGAGCGCCTGTCCGGGAGGTGATTGCAGTGCCGAACATTCGTCGGACACGGCGGCCTGTTATCCGCTGCTGATGGAGGTCCGCACACCGCAGGCAGCGGACCTTGCCGGATGGGTGCCGCCCGCGGTCAACGCCTATGACGGGTCGCACGGGCGCTAGGCAGGATGGTCTTGCCGCGCCCGAGCGCGGCAAGACCCCTACTGCCTATCGTGGCGTGACGTAAAAGCCGCCCGCAAAGAGTTGCGTGGGTGATTCTCCGTGGAATGCCCCGACAGCCTTGTCGCCGCCGATGACACCGCGAAGATCGCCCGAGATACCCGAGTAGGTCACGTCACCTGACATTGTGTTGCCGACGAATGTCCCGTTCACCGCCAAGTTGCCCGATGTTCCACTGATCGTCCGCTCGGCGAAATTGACGCCGAGGCTGATGCTCCCGCTGACCGGGGTCTCTGTGCCCCGCAACAGTCCATTGTCCAGAGTGAACCCGCCCACACTCACCAGTCGGTATTGCCCAGCGTAAACGGTATTCCCGGTTGTCGGAATGGCCGTGACGGTGGTGCCGGGGATGATCCCGGCCACCGCGACGATGTCCTGATTGGACGCTACGCCTGCCTTGTACGCGAAGCCCTGGCCTGCGATGATGTAGTTCCGGTTCGTGCCGGAAGGGGAGCTGAACGTGCCGGCTGAGGATGGTGTCGCAAAGCGCGACACAGTCCTGTTGTCGATGATCTGGTCCGTGCAGCCTGATGCAAGTGCTATGGCAGCGATAGCAATTTTTACGCGCATGAGTTTAGTTCGTCCTTTTTTTGATATTAGCGCGTGTGTTTGAACAGGCAATTGTGTCGCGATCTGGACCATTTACCAGAAATGGCGATAAGGACGGTTTTTTCGAAGCTACGTCGCCTTCAGGCAAAAGCTGCCTGGAGCGCAATCTCCACCATGTCGCCGAAGCTGCGTTCGCGGTCCTCGGCGGGCAGGGCCTCGTGCGTGATGAGGTGGTCGCTGACGGTCAGCACAGCCAGCGCGCGGCGTTTGTAGCGCGCGGCGAGGATGTAGAGTTCGGCGGCCTCCATTTCGACGCCGAGGATGCCGTGGCGCATCATCTGTTCGTTCAGGTCGGGGCGTTCGTCGTAGAACACATCCGACGAATAAATCCCGCCGACATGGGTCGTTGTGCCTTTGGCACGGGCCGCCTGATGGGCTGCCGTCAAAAGGCCGAAATCGGCGCAGGGGGCAAAGTTCAGTTCCTTGAAGACGCCGCGCGAGGGGGTGGACAGCGTGGTCGCGGTCATGGCGAGAATCACGTCACGGATGCCGACATGGTCCTGCATACCACCGCAGGACCCGATACGAATCAGGGTTTGGGCGTCATAGTCGCGGATCAGTTCGTTGGCGTAGATCGACAGCGATGGCATCCCCATGCCTGACCCCTGGATCGTGACCGGATGGCCGCGCCATGTGCCGGTAAAGCCCAGCATGCCCCGCACCTGATTGATACAGCGCGCATCGTCGAGAAAGGTTTCAGCCGCCCATTTCGCGCGGTAGGGGTCGCCCGGCATCAGCACGGTCGGGGCGATATCGTCTTTTGCGGCACCAATATGAACTGTCATCAGCATCTCCTGTTATTGCGGGGACGCTAGCCTGCCGTGCCGGAAAGCGGGAGAGGGCAAAACCCTTTCCCGCGATTTTCTTCAGATTTCCATCGCTTCGGGCGATGTGCCATTGGCCAGCGCCTGCTTGAACCACGCAGGCTGGCGGCCTTTGCCGGTCCAGGTCTGGCTGGAATCGGAAGGATTGTGGTATTTCGCCGGTGCCGAGGATTTCGGGCCGGTCTTGCCCTTGCGAGCGGCACCGCCTGTGATTTCGGCCAAGGAAAAACCATGTTCGGCAGCGGCTTTTTCAGCGGCGGCCAAAGCGGCTTTTTTGTCTTTTTCTGCCACGTCAACCAAAGCTTTTTCGACTTGCCGCTTGAGCGTTTCCAGCTCGGTGCGTGTCATGGTGGAAAGGTCTTTATTCATCGATGCAATCCATTTTGGGTTTGTAACGCATCACATACAGATAATGGATTCCCGTGGAAATGAAAACGGATTGTGCATGTCCAAAAAGATATGGCCCTATTCCGCCGCTGTCGCCCGTGGATCGGCCAAAGTGATGATATCCGCCATGATCTTGTTCAGCTCGAAATCTTTTGGCGTATAGACTTTTGCGACACCCATGGCGCGCAATGCAATTGCGTCTTCGTCAGGAATAATGCCGCCAGCGACCACGGGAATGTCATCCAATCCCGCCGCGCGCAGTTTCGCCATCACATCACGCACAAGCGGGACATGCGATCCCGACAGGATCGACAGGCCGATCACATGGGCGCCGTTGTCGCGGGCCGAGGCGATGATTTCGTCAGGCGTCAGGCGGATGCCTTCATAGGCGATGTCCATGCCGCAATCGCGGGCGCGCGCGGCGATCTGTTCGGCCCCGTTGGAATGTCCGTCCAGCCCCGGTTTACCCATCATGAATTTCAACCGCCGTCCCAGTGCGGTGCTGACCTGATTGACCTGTTCGCGCAGATCATCCAGACCTTCGGTCCGGTTCGACGGATTGGCGCTGACCCCTGTGGGCGCGCGGTATTGGCCGAACACGGCGCGGATCACGTCGGCCCATTCGCCGGTCGTCACACCCGCGCGCGCGCAGGCGATCGAAGGGATCATAATGTTGGTGTCGCTCTTGGCCGCATCGCGCAACCCGGCCAGCGCGTCGCGCACCTGCCCGGGGTCGCGGGCGGCCTTCCATGCGGCAAGACGGGCAAGCTGGTCGGCCTCGGCCTCTGGATCGGCGATCATGATGGCGTCATCGCCCGCCGTCAGGGGCGAGGGTTCGCCCGCCTGCCATTTGTTCACGCCGACGACGGTCGTCGCGCCGCTTTCGATTCCCGCGATCCGCGCGGCATTGCTTTCGACCAGACGCGATTTCATATAGCCGATGGCATTCACCGCCCCGCCCATTCCGTCGATCTGTGCCAATTCGGCGCGCGCGCCTTCTTTCAATTCAGCGACCTTGCGGTCGATGGCCGGATTGCCGTCGAACAGATCGTCGAATTCCAGAAGGTCGGTTTCATAAGCCAGAATTTGTTGCATCCGCAAAGACCATTGCTGGTCCCAAGGGCGCGGCAGACCCAAGGCTTCGTTCCAAGCGGGCAATTGCACGGCGCGGGCGCGGGCGTTTTTCGACAAGGTCACGGCCAGCGTTTCCAGCAGAATGCGATAGACGTTGTTTTCCGGCTGCTGTTCGGTCAACCCAAGAGAGTTGACCTGTACGCCATATCGGAAGCGGCGGTATTTGGCATCCTCGACCCCGTAACGCGTGGCGCAGATTTCGTCCCACAATTCGACAAAGGCGCGCATCTTGCACAATTCGGTCACGAAACGGATGCCCGCATTCACGAAAAACGAAATGCGCCCGACCATTTCGGGGAAATGTTCGGCAGGCACCTTGCCGCGCAGATCGTCCAGCACGGCCGTGGCGGTGGCCAGCGCAAAGGCCAGTTCTTCTTCGGGCGTCGCACCCGCCTCTTGCAGGTGATAGGAACACACGTTCATCGGGTTCCATTTGGGCAGGTGTTCGCGGGTATAGGCGGCCACATCGGTAATCATGCGCAAGGATGGTTCCGGCGGGCAGATATAGGTCCCGCGCGAGAGGTATTCCTTGATGATGTCGTTCTGCACGGTGCCTTGCAGCGCGCTGACATCTGCGCCCTGTTCCTCGGCCACAGCGATATAAAGCGCCAGCAGCCACGGGGCGGTCGCGTTGATCGTCATCGAGGTGTTCATCTGATCCAGCGGGATATCCGCAAACAGCATCCGCATGTCGCCCAGATGCGCCACTGGCACGCCGACCTTGCCGACCTCGCCTTTGGCCAGAATATGGTCGCTGTCGTATCCTGTCTGCGTCGGCAGGTCGAAGGCCACCGACAGGCCGGTCTGCCCTTTCGCCAGATTGCCGCGATAGAGCGCGTTCGACGCCGCGGCGGTCGAATGGCCCGCATAGGTGCGGAACAGCCAAGGGCGGTCTTTTTGCATCTGCGACATCGGGCGTCTCTCCTGAATCATGTTGCGTAATTTAATTACGCGCTGGGCTATTTATCGGACATTTTGTGGCGCTGTCAATTCGCTGCGTTGCGGCATGACGGGATTTACCTTGGCACGGAACCCTGTCACTTTCGCCTGATGACGCAAACGATTTCCATGCCGGTCTGGGCTTTTGTCCTGATCATTCTGTTCGCGGGCGTCACGTTTGCGTCGCATTTCCTGTTTCCGTCTGTCCGCTGGTTTTTTCGCAAACGCGCCGAACGCGTGATTGCGCGGGTCAACAAGAAACTGCAACGCCCGATCGAGCCGTTCAAGCTCGCGCATCGTTATGACATGATCCAGCGCCTGATCTACGATCCAGAGGTCACGCAGGCCGTCGTGGACCATGCCCATGCCAACAACGTCCCCGAAAACGTGGCTTTCGAGAAGGCGCGCAGCTATGCCCGCGAGATCGTGCCGTCGTTTTCCGCGACCGCCTATTTCAGCATCGGGATCAGGCTGGCGCGGTGGCTGTCGAAATCGCTCTATCGCATCCAGCTTGGGCGTCTGGACCGCAAGCGCATGGCCGAGATCGACCCCGATGCGGCCGTGGTTTTCGTCATCAACCACCGCAGCAACATGGACTATGTGCTGGTGACCTATCTGGCCGCCAATGCAGGGGCGCTGTCTTATGCCGTGGGCGAATGGGCGCGGGTCTGGCCGTTGTCGCCGATCATCCGGTCGATGGGGGCCTATTTCATCCGGCGCAATTCGCGCGGCGCGCTCTATCGCAAGGTGCTTGCGCGCTATGTGCAGATGGCCACGCGCGCGGGCGTGACGCAGGCGGTGTTCCCCGAAGGTGGCCTGACGCTGGATGGCAGGCTGGCTGCGCCGCGCACAGGGCTGCTGAACTATATCGTCGAGGATTTCGACCCCGCACGGCGCGAGGTGATCTTTATTCCTGTTGCGCTGAACTATGACCGCGTTCTGGAGGATACAATCCTGATCTCGGCACATAAGGCGGGAAGACGGCGGTTCCGGCCGCCTTTGCTGAACGTGCTGCGGCGCGTGGTGCGGCATTTCTGGCAGCGGATCACGGGCCGGTTTCGCGGTTTCGGAACAGCTTCGGTCAGCTTCGGTGAACCGTTGGAGCTGTCCTCCTTTGTCGCGACCACAAAAGGTGACGTGACGCAGGCGCTGGCGGAAACGCTGATGCAGCGGATTGCCGAAGTGACACCGGTGCCCGGTGTGCCCCTTGTGGCGCGCCATTTGCTGGCTGCGGGGCCGATCACGGCGGACCAGTTGGTGCAGGATGTCACCGCATCGCTGGCGCTGTTGCAGGCGCGGCAGATACCCCGCCCGCGCCGCGCCCCCGAAGATATCGTCGCAGATGCATTGACCCGTCTAGAGGCACGCCGCCTGATTGCCCGCAACGGCAAGACCGTGCGCGTGACCGACCTTGGCGGACCGATCCTGACCTATTACGCCAATTCGATCGCGCATCATTTCGAAAGCGCTTTGGAGCCGGTGCCTGTTTCTGCGTCGCAGCAGACATAAAATTACAAAAAAGCTTCTTGTGGTGTTGCAATCTTGCGTAGCGCTTCGTATCAATCCGGTAAGCCCGCGTGATTCTGCACTGCGGCACACCGGATAGATCGCGATGGAGATGGAAATGGCCCTTGATCTGACCTCTGGCGAAGCGGCTTATGCGGCCGAACGCAAAGACCTTTATGCCATGGGCGAAATGCCCCCCTTGGGTCATCTGCCCGCGCAGATGCATGCCTGGGTGCTGCGGCGCGAACGGCATGGCGAACCTGAAACCGCGTTGCAGCTGGAAATCGTCGATTGCCCCAAGCCTGACAGCCACGAAGTCGTCATTCTGGTGATGGCGGCGGGGGTCAATTACAACGGCGTCTGGGCCTGTCTGGGCCAGCCTGTGTCGACCTTTGACGGCCACAAAGCCCCTTATGCGATCCTCGGGTCGGATGCTGCGGGCATCGTCTGGGCCGTGGGTGACAAGGTCAAGCGCTGGAAAGTCGGCGATGAGGTCGTGGTGCATTGCAATCAGGACGACGGCGACGACGAGGATTGCAACGGCGGCGACCCGATGTATTCGGCCAGCCAGCGGATCTGGGGCTATGAAACCGCCGACGGGTCATTCGCACAATTCACCCGCGTGCAATCACAGCAGCTGATGGCCCGTCCACAGCATCTGACATGGGAAGAAAGCGCCTGTTACACGCTGACGCTGGCTACCGCCTACCGGATGCTTTTCGGCCATGAACCGCATGACCTGAAACCCGGGCAGAACGTGTTGGTCTGGGGGGCGTCAGGCGGTCTGGGGTCTTATGCGATCCAGCTCATCAATACGGCGGGCGCGAATGCGATCGGTGTGATCAGCGACGAAAGCAAGCGCGAGTTTGTGATGTCGCTGGGTGCCAAAGGTGTCATCAATCGCAACGATTTTTCCTGCTGGGGGCAATTGCCCAAGGTCAACACCGCCGAATACGACGTCTGGCTGAAAGAGGCGCGTCGTTTCGGCAAGGCGATCTGGGACATCACCGGCAAAGGCAAGAACGTCGATATGGTGTTCGAACATCCGGGCGAGGCCACGTTCCCTGTCTCGTCGCTGGTCTGCAAGAAAGGCGGCATGGTCGTGATCTGCGCAGGCACCACGGGGTTCAACTGTACCTTTGACGTGCGGTACATGTGGATGCACCAGAAGCGGTTGCAGGGCAGCCATTTCGCCCATCTCAAGCAGGCGAGTGCGGCAAATAACCTGATGGTAGAACGCAGACTTGACCCCTGCATGTCGGAATGTTTCAGTTGGGCTGAAATTCCGCTGGCCCATGGCAAGATGCGCCGCAACGAACACAAGCCCGGCAATATGGCCGTGCTGGTACAGGCACCGGCGATGGGTCTGCGGACCTTTGCCGACACGATCGAAGCGTCACGGGAGGGGCGCTGAGATCACCCCCGCGCGCCATCGCCACCGGGTGGTGGCGCGCAAAGGGCAGGATGCGCTCCGCGCGGGGATATTTATGCTCGGAAGATGCGGAAGGCGGTGGTGACGGGGGGCGGGCGCGGCTAATGTCGCCGCCATGAACGCCCCCGTGATCACCTTTTCTGAAGACCAGGCCGAAGCCTGGGACAATGTCGCCATCGCCCTGCGTCAAGCGGGCGTCGATCTTGATGACCACCTGCTGCAACCGCCGCAAAGCGACAAATCCTCGGTTCTGGCCGTCATCGGCAAGGCGGGGTCGGGCAAGACCATGCTGCTGGCCCAGCTTTACAAGGCTTTGGCCGAGGCGGGCGTCGACGTGATTTCCGGCGATTGGGAAGGGCGCAAGCGCAAGGACCGCCGCACGCTCGCCATTCTTGCCCCCACCAACAAGGCGGCGAGCGTCTTGCGCAACCGCGGCGTGCCTGCGACCACGATCCACCGGATTCTTTACACCCCCGTCTATGACCCCGAATATGAAAAGATCGCCGAATGGCTGGCAGGGCAGGGCGAGAGGCCCGACATCGAAAGCCTGACCGATGTGGCGTTGGACCGCGCCTGGGCGTCCTATCAGGTCAATACCTCGGTGCCTGCGGCCCTTGCGGCGGCGGGTCTGCGGGGCAGCGATTTCATCACCGGCTGGAAACGGCGCGAAGAACCGCTGGATATCGGCTTTGTCGACGAAAGTTCCATGCTGGATGCCAAGCAGTTCGAGGACCTGAAAGAGATTTTCCCGACCCTGCTCTTGTTCGGTGATCCCGCGCAATTGCCGCCCGTGCAATCCAGCGGCGGCATGGTGTTCGAAACCCTGCCCAAATCCCGCGTGCTGACGCTGAGCCGGATTCACCGGCAGGATGCCGACAACCCGATCCTTGATCTGGCCCATGCCTTGGCCGATCCGATGCTGGATTTCTACGCCTTCGAGCGGATGGTGGCCGAGGCCGCCGCGCGGGACGAGCGTGTCGTCATGGCGCAACGGGTCGAGGCTGATCTGATGGCGCGCTCGCCCTGTCTGGTCTGGCGCAATGCGACGCGGATCAAGCTGATCCATGCATTCCGCGCCGCGTTCAACGCGCCACCCGATGCCTTGCTGCCGGGGGAACCCCTGATCTGCGACGGGATCGAATTGCCGTTAAAGCACCGTAAGAAACGGCTGGACCTTGAAGCGCGCGGGCTGATCAAAGGCGCGCAGGTCATCTATCTGGGACCCGGCCGCAAACCCGGCTTTTCGCGTCTTCATGTGATGGGCGCGGAAGACCCGCGCATTTCGGCGGCCAGCATCGTCAAGATCGAACTGGAAGGCGATGCAGAGCCGTTCATCCCCTTCGCCGCGCGGATGGGGGCAACGTTCCTGCACGGTGCTGCGGTCACGATCCACAAGGCGCAGGGGTCGCAATGGGACACGGTGCAGGTCTTTGCCCCCGATATCGAGGTAGCCAGCCGCATGGGCCGGATGGAGGCGGGCCAGCCCTTGTGGAAACGCCTTGCCTATGTCGCGATCACGCGGGCGGAAACGCAGTTGCGCTGGGTCGTGCGCAACCGGCTGGCGCGTCCCGACCTAGCGCTGGGGGTGGATGATCTGGACGTGCCGGTCTCGACACTGGAGTTGAAAGCGGAGGATTCATGAAAACCATCATCATCACCGGTGCGAGTGCGGGGATCGGGCGCGCCACGGCGCTGCATTTTCTGGATCAGGGCTGGCGGGTTGGCCTGATTGCCCGCAGGCCCGAGGTGCTGGCCGAAATGGCGCATCCCAATGCCGTGCCTTTGCCCTGTGATGTGACGGATGAGGGGGCTGTTGCTGCGGCCTTTACCGCGTTCGGTCATCTGGATGTCTTGTTCAACAACGCGGGCATGTTCGGCCCCCAGACCACGATTGACGAAATTGCGTTGGATGACTGGCGCGCGGTGCTGGATGTGAACCTGACGGGCATGTTCCTGTGCGCGCGCGCAGCCTTCCGCCAGATGCGCCACCAGACGCCGCAAGGCGGACGGATCATCAACAACGGGTCGATCTCCGCCCATACCCCGCGTGAAGGGTCGGTCTGCTATACCACCACCAAGCACGGCGTGTCAGGTCTGACCAAGACCCTGACCCTGGACGGGCGTGCGTTCGACATCGCCTGCGGGCAGATCGACATCGGCAATGCGCGCACCGAACTGGTGCAGGGGCTGGAGGTCAAGCGCGCCGCCGAAGGCTTGCCGCCTTTGCCGACAATGGCTGTGGAAGACGTGGCGCGCGCGGTGTTCCACATGGCATCACTGCCGCCCGAGGCCAATGTGCAGACCATGATGGTGATGGCCTCCAAGATGCCGCATATCGGGCGGGGTTAACGGCGCAGCAAGGTAAAGACGGCAGAGGCAAGCCAGCCCGCACCGATCGCGATCGCCAGCGACAGCAGGCCATAGATGAATGCCTGCTCATGCGCGAGATTGTATAGCCAGCGTTCCAGCCCGACCTTGTTGACCGGAATTGTGGTCGTGCAACTGTCGATCACGCTGCCATTGCGGGTCAGGTAGATGCGCACGTCATAATTGCCTTCGGTCAGGTTGGCGGGCATCGAAATCGCGCTGCGGAACAGCGTGTCCTGATCCAGCGTCACGGCACCTTCGCGCATCTGGTAGAGGTCCTGATCGGTCTTGACGCGGATCAGCGCCTCGGTGAAGGCAACGCTGTCCTCGACCACGGCCCCCGCCGACCGGATCGCGCGGGGAATCGTGATGCGGTGGCGCAGGTCCTCGACCTCGCGCAGGATTTCATTGATCGGGGCGCTGGTGGCGACCGCATAAAAGGACGGCGCGGAGTTGACGAAAACCGCGTCGGTGTTCACCCAGATGCCCATCTGTCGCGCCTTGCGCCGGACGGTGACGGGTTCGCTTGGGCCTGCGATGGTGACGATGACACCAAGGGTGCTGTCCTGTGGCGGAGGTGCCGTACGGCTGACCGCGCCGAAGACGATGATCTCTGACCCCTCGAACGTGACGGTAATGGCGACTTCGTCGCGGCTGAGGCCCAGTACGATTTCCTCGGCTTTGGCAGGCAGGGCAAGCAGCATCAAAATGGCAAACAGACGGATCATGAATGCCCCTCCACGCTGAGCGAATACAGCTCGGACGGCATCAGCAGAAGATCGAGAGCGATCTTGCCGCAGACGGCCAGCACCATGATCGCCAAGAGGATGCGCAGTTGTTCCGCCTTCATCTTGAGACCGATCCGCGTGCCAACCTGTGCGCCGATCACGCCACCGATCAGCAGCAAAAGCGCCAATAACACGTCAACTGTCTGGTTGGTCGTCGCATGCAGCATCGTGGTGAAACCCGCGACGAAGATGATCTGCAACAGCGACGTGCCGATCACGACCTTGGTCGGCATCCCGAGGATATAGATCATCGCAGGCACCATGATAAAGCCGCCGCCCACACCCATAACGGCGGCGAGGATCCCCACCAGCATCCCCACCATGACCGGCGGAATGACCGAGATATACAGCCCCGACACCCTGAATTTCATCTTGAAGGGCAGGTTGTGGACCCAGTTATGCTTGCGCCGCTGCGGCACGGCACTTGGCCCGCGGGACCGTCTGATCGCGCGCAGGCTTTCGACGAACATCAGTGTTCCGATAGCCCCCAGAAAGACGACATAGCACAGCTGCACCAGCAGATCGACCTGACCCAGCGATTTGAGGTAGTTGAAGATCACGATCCCGATCGCGGACCCGATCACCCCGCCGACCAGCAGCACCCCGCCCATGACCGGATCGACGGTCTTGCGCTTGAAATGCGCCAGCACGCCCGAAATGGACGACGCGACGATCTGGTTGGTGCTGGTGGCCACGGCGACCGCGGGCGGGATACCGATGAAAAACAGCAAAGGCGTGATCAGAAAGCCGCCGCCGACGCCGAACATGCCCGACAGCACGCCCACGATGCCGCCCAACCCGAGTAACAGGAAGGCATTCACCGAAACCTCGGCGATGGGAAGGTAGATGTACATGGGCTGTTCCGAGGGCTTGTGCCGCTGGCCGCACCAAAGACGACTCAAGGCCGCGTGTCAAACGCTCACATCGGTAAAAGGCGGCATTCGCTGCATTTCTGTCACGCGGCGGGGGTGGACCTAAGCCAGCCCGCGCAGATAGGCGCGCAGCACCGTTTCGAGCTTGGCCGCACCGATGGGTGCCATGGCCTTGGTATGTTCGTGGCTGATCGCCTCATCGCTTAATCCGGCGGCCATGTTGGTGATGGTGGAAATGGCGGCGGCTTTCAGGCCAAGGAAACGGGCAAGGATCACCTCTGGCACGGTGGACATGCCCACGGCATCTGCGCCCAGCATCGCAATGGCGCGGATTTCGGCAGGCGTTTCGAACGACGGGCCGGAGTACCATGCGTAAATCCCGTCAGCCATTTCGGTCCCGGTGCTGTCGGCCGCCGCGCGCAAGGCGGCGCGGATAGCAGGGTCATAGGCGTCCTTCATCGGGACAAAGCGCGCATCCGTGGGTTCCCCGATCAGCGGGTTCAGGCCGGAAAAGTTGATGTGATCGCTCAGGCACATGATCGACCCTGTGGGCATATCCGCCCGCATCGACCCTGCCGCATTGGTGGCGATCACCGCTTGCCCGCCAAGGGCGCGCAGCACTTCGAGCGGCAGGCGCATCACGTCGGGCACGCCCTTTTCATAGTAATGCGCGCGGCCGCCGAAGACCGCGACGCGCACACCTTCCAGATCACCGATGACCAGCTTGGGGTTATGCCCCGACACACCCGCATGGGGAAACCCCGGCAGATCGTCATAAGGGATCGCGACACCGTCCACGGCCTCTGCGATATGGCCAAGGCCGGAGCCGAGGATCAGGCCAAGCCGCACGGGCGCATCGCCCGCCAGCGCCTTGATCTGCGTGGCAAGGGCTTCAGCGTTCTTTGACATAGGGCGCGCCTCCGGCACGAGGTGGGATCGCCTTGCCGACAAAACCGGCAAGAATGATCACGGTCAGGATATAGGGCAGCACGTCAAGAAGTTGGCCATTGACGCGGAACCCGATCACGCCAGTGATGATATCGGGGCGCAGCGACAGGGCTTGCAGGAACCCGAACAGCAGGCAGGCGTAAAGCGCATACCACGGCCGCCACTTGGCAAAGATCAGCGCCGCCAGCGCGATATAGCCGCGCCCTGCGCTCATATCCTTGACGAAACCGGCCTGTAGCGCCGTCGCCAGATAGGCACCCGCGATGCCGCACAGCACGCCGCAAATGCCGACAGCGGCAAAGCGCAACCCCACCACCGACACGCCAGCTGTGTCGACAGCGGCTGGGTTTTCACCCACGGCGCGCAGGCGCAGGCCGAAACGGGTGCGATACAGCACCCACCACGTCAGCGGCACCGTCAAAAGCGCCACATAGACAAGGATCGTATGGCCGGAAATCAGCTCGAAATAGATCGGCCCAAGGATCGGCACATCGCGCAGCGTTTCCGCAAAGGGCAGGGTGATCGGGTTAAACCGCCCGTCGCCGGACAGTTGCGGGGTGCGCCCGCCTTGGCGGAACCAGCTTTGTGCGATCACAACGGTCAGACCGGCCGCCAGAAAATTGATCGCCACGCCTGAAATCAGCTGATTGCCGCGGAATGTGATTGACGCAACGCCATGCACCGCCGACAGGACCAGTGACGCGCCGATCCCCGCAAGAAGCCCCAGCCAGACATCGCCGGTGACGGCTGCAATCGCCGCCGACATAAAGGCGGCAGCCAGCATTTTCCCTTCCAGCCCGATATCGAAGATACCGGCCCGCTCTGAAAACAAACCGGCCAGACAGGCCAGCAAAAGCGGAGTTGCCAGACGCAATGTTGCGTCCAGCATCTGCAGAAGGGTCGCGAAATCCATTTAGGCAACAGCCTCCATCAGGAAAGGAAACAGCGCGAAGAAGCGGTCGGCGACTTCGGGGTTGCGGCGCAGGGCGGCCTCGGCCTCGGCTTGGGTGATGTCGTTCACCTGCGGCTTGTCGCGGCGCATGAAGAACTGCAAGCCCAGCATCGCGTCGAACCGGTCATCGGTGATGAACGGATCATGCGGGATGCGGCGCATCACGGCTTCGTTCGGGCGGAACACATTGGCGCGGTTCTTGACCGCGAGCAGTGCCACCAGATGCGGCGGCACGTCGCCACCGGGGGTTTGCGCGATCACATGGTGAATCCACTGGTGCAATTCGTCCATCGTGATCATACCAAGCGCCAGACAGCTCAGCACAAAGCCAAGGTCGGCGCCGGTGTCATCCTCGACACCGATCTTGAAAGGTCCTGCCATCATTGTTTTGCTCTCCTCATTGTCAGGAACAGCCGCTCGAGCGGCATACGCACCATATTGTCCAGTGCGCCCGTGAACAGGATCACCAAAGCCTGTATAACGATGATCAGTTCACGTGGAATCGACGTCCATAGGGCGAGTTCTGCGCCGCCTTGATACAGGAAGCCGAATAGAAGGGCCGCCAGCAGCACCCCGAAAGGATGGCTGCGCCCCATCAGTGCGACGGCGATGCCGATAAAGCCCGCCCCCTCCACTGCGTTCAGGACCAGCCGTTCGGCCTCGCCCTGCACGTTGTTGATGGCCATCATGCCGGCCAGTCCGCCGGAGATGAGCATGGTGACCATGATGATCTTGGTCGGGCTGATGCCCGCATATTTCGCGGCCGATTCCGAATGGCCGAAAGACCGCAATTCATACCCGAGCCGCGTGCGCCAGATCAGCGCCCAGATCGCGACGCAGGCGCCCACGGCCACGAAAAAGGTAACGTTGGCCGGTGCGCCACGGAAAAACGTGGTCTCGCCGAAATTGAACATTTCCTGAAACGACGGCAGGTTCGTGGCTGCGGGGAACCGTGCGGTGGCGGGTTCCATCGACCCTTGCATCTTGAGCGCGCCGATCAGCAGGTAGTTCAGCAGCGCCGCCGCGATGAAGTTGAACATGATCGTGGTGATCACGATATGGCTGCCGCGTTTGGCCTGCAAAAAGGCGGGGATCGCGGCCCAAGCCGCACCGAATGCCGCCGCCATCAGGCTTGCCCCCAGAAGTGCGACGGTCCAATGCGGCCAAGGGATGTAAAGACAGGCCAGCGCCACGCCCAAGCCGCCCAGCATGGCCTGACCTTCGCCGCCGATGTTGAACAGGCGCGCGTGGAACGCGACGGACACGGCAAGGCCCGTGAAGATGAAGTTCGTGGCGTAATAGAGCGTGTAGCCCCAGCCATAGGTGGACCCCAGCGCGCCTTCGACCATCAGCTTGAGCGCGGCCCACGGGTTTTCACCGATGGCAAGGATCACCACCGCCGACAGAACAGCCGCCAGCAGGATCGAGATCAGCGGGATCAGGATCACATCGGCCCATTTTGGCATCACGTCCATGCTCAGGCCCCCTTGCTGGCGTCGCCGCCTGCATAGGCAAGGTTTTCTGCTACCGCCTGAAAGGTATCGCCTGCAGGCTCGGTCGTCATGCCAGCCATGAGCAGACCCAGCTCTTTCTCATTCGTTTCTTGTGGCATCCGCTCGCCCATCATTTTTCCGTCAAACATAACGGCGATCCGGTCCGAAAGGGACAAAATTTCCTCTAATTCGACCGAAACCAGCAAGATTGCCTTGCCCTGATCCCTTAGTGCAACAATCTGCTGGTGGATGAACTCGATCGCGCCGATATCGACGCCGCGTGTGGGCTGGCCGATCAGCAACAGATCGGGGTTGCGCTCGATCTCGCGGGCAAGGACGATTTTCTGCTGGTTGCCGCCGGAAAAGTTCTTCGCGGCCAGTTTCGGATCAGGCGGGCGCACGTCGAAGCGGGCCATTTTTTCCTCGGTGTCCTTTAGGATCGCCTTATTATCCATGAACAGCTTTGATCGCTGATACCGCGCATCGTGGTGATAACCAAAGGCGGTGTTTTCCCATGCGTGGAAATCCATGATCAGCCCTTCGCGCTGGCGATCTTCGGGGACATGGGCGATGCCGTTGGCGCGCCTGCTTTGGCCGTCCGACCGCGCGCCGGTCAGGTCAATCTCGACCCCGTTCATCAGCACGGTGCCGGTGGCTTTTTCATATCCGCCTAGCACTTCGAGCAATTCGGACTGTCCGTTGCCCGCCACACCCGCGATGCCCAGAATTTCGCCTGCATGCACATCGAAACTGACATCCTTGACGCGGTGGACACCCTTGTTGTCGGTGACGTTCAGGTTGCGGACCTCGAGGATCTTGCGCCCGATCACGGGTGGCGTCTTGTCCACGCGCAGCAGAACCTTGCGGCCGACCATCAGTTCGGCCAGTTCGGCAGGGCTGGTTTCGGATGTCTTGACGGTCGCCGTCATCTCGCCACGGCGCATCACGCTGACGGTGTCGGTGATATCCATGATCTCGCGCAGTTTATGCGTGATCAGGATGATGGTCTTGCCTTCACGGCGCAGGTTTTCAAGGATGCGGAACAAATGGTCCGCCTCGGCGGGGGTCAGCACGCCGGTGGGTTCGTCCAGAATCAGGATGTCGGCCTGCCGGTAGAGCGCCTTGAGGATCTCGACACGCTGCTGCATGCCAACGCCCACATCCTCGATCACCGCATCGGGATCGACGTTGAGCTCGTATTCTTCCGCCAGCGCCTTCAATTCGCGCCGCGCGCGCGCCAGAGAGGGACGCAACAGTCCGCTGTCCTCGGCGCCAAGGATGATGTTTTCGAGAACGGTGAAGTTCTCGACCAGTTTGAAATGCTGGAACACCATGCCGATGCCCGCTGCGATGGCCGCTTGGCTGTCGGTGATGTTGGCCTTTTTGCCTGCGATGAAAATCTCGCCTTTGTCGGCCTTGTAGAACCCGTAAAGGATCGACATCAGCGTCGATTTGCCCGCGCCGTTTTCGCCGATGATCCCGTGGATCGTGCCGGGCATGACGCGGATGGAAATATCCTTGTTGGCCTGCACCGGGCCGAAGGCCTTGGAGATGCCTTTGAGTTCGATGGCGGGGGCTGTGGCGGTCATGCGGCACCTGTCTTTATGCAAAAAGGCCGCGCGGATGAATATCAGCGCGGCCCTGTCTGTTGTGGCCTGTCGGACGTCTTAGAACGTCAGGGCAGGGCAGGTTTCGTCGGATGTATAGTCATGCACGACCAGCGTGCCTGCCGCGATCTCGATGGCGGCTGCGTCGACAGCGGCCTGCATTTCAGCGGTGATCAGGTCTGCGTTGAATTCATCCAGCGCATAGCCCACGCCTTCGTTTGCAATGCCCATGACGTTAAAGCCTGTTTCCAGCTCGGTGCCTTGGGTAAAAGCGTCATAGACGGCGTTATCCACGCGCTTGAGCATGGAGGTCAGAACCTGGCCCGGATGCAGGAAGTTCTGGTTGGCATCGACGCCGATCGACAGGATGTCGCTGTCGGCGGCGGTTTGCAGAACGCCCACGCCGGTGCCGCCAGCGGCAGCGAAGACAACGTCAGACCCTTGGCTGATCTGTGCCAGCGTCAGTTCGGACCCGCGGACCGGATCGTTCCATGCGGCGGGTGTCGTGCCGGTCATGTTGGCGATGACGGTTGCATCGGGGTTCACGGCCATCACGCCCTGCGCATAGCCGCAGCCGAATTTGCGGATCAGCGGGATGTCCATGCCACCGATAAAGGATACGGTGCCGGATTCCGACGCCATCGCGGCCAGCATGCCGACCAGATAGGACCCTTCATGTTCATTGAACACGACGGAGCGGACGTTGGGCGCATCCACGACCATGTCGATGATCGCAAAGCGGGTGTCGGGGTAGTCCGGGGCGATCTGTTCCAGCGCGCTGGCCCATGCAAAGCCTGCCATAACGATCGGGTTAGCACCGGATTCGGCGAAACGGCGGATCGCCTGTTCACGCTGCGCATCGGACTGGATTTCAACCTCGGCATAGGTGCCGCCGGTTTCCTGTGCCCAACGCTCGGCTCCGTTGAAGGCGCTTTCGTTGAAGGATTTGTCGAACTTGCCGCCCAGATCGAACAGGATCGCAGGGTCGGCTGCCGCGGCACCCGCGGTCAGCGCCAGCGCCGCCGAAGCGCCAAGAAGTTTATGCATCATGGTCATTGTAGTCTCCCAAGTCGTTGTGCGAAGTCCAACCGGCTGTGCGCCCGCGCCTTCTGTTGATTACCGAGCCGATCATCGTCGGACCATCGCAAGATAAGGCATGGCCGCGCGGTGAAGATCAACAGGTTTTTGCGCGAAATCGGGCAGCTGTCACAGGATTGATCGCCCTTTTTCGGGCTGACGCGGCGTTAGCCTGCGGCAAGCGCCTTGCGCAGCACGAGTGCGGCGACTGGTGCTGCATCTTTGGGCAGATAATATCCCGGCCTGCGCCCGATCTGGGCATAGCCTGCCTGTTCATATAAGGCGCGCGCGGCATGGTTGTCTTCGGCCACCTCGAGAAAGATTTCGGTGGCCCCCGCCAGTTGTGCTGCTTGTTCGGCCTGCGCCAGTACGGCGCGCGCCAACCCCTTGCGACGATGCGCAGGTGCGGTGGCGATGGTCAGGATTTCCGCCTCGTCCAGCGTGATGCGCAGCAGGGCAAAGGCACGGTCATCGCCCGCAAGGATCGTACCCGGCTGACCTAGCAGGTTACGGAACTCCGCCGCCGACCATGATCGCGTGCTGGAAAACGCCTGCGCATGGATGTCCGCCAGTACCTCTGGCGTCATGGCAGGATCACGGGTGCTGCGTCACGCGCGGGGGCGGCATCGGCGGGGCGGACATAAAGCGGGGTAGGGCGGGGATTGTCCTCGCCAAGCCGGCGGGCCGCGATCTGCGCCATGCAGCCGATATGCGCCGCCGGGCTGTGTTCAGTCGAAAGCGCTACGGCGCCCAAGGCCGCAGAAGCGACGAGGACTGGCTTGGCCGCGCGGTCGAAATCCATCAGATAAGCCTGATCGCGCGGCGCAGGCACGGCGACCTGCGCCCAGCCAGACAGGTGCCGCGTGGTGTCAAACATCGACACACCCACCGCAGGCTTGCCCAGCCCCAAGGCCAGACCGCGCGCGGCACTGACCGAAATGCGGATACCCGTAAAATTGCCCGGCCCCGTGCCAACGCCGATCCCGTCCAGATCGCGCCATGTCAGTCCTTCGGCGGCGAGCATTTCCTCCAGCATCGGCATCAGATGTTCGGCCTGCCCTTTGGCCATGTCATCGACGCGGGTGACGATCCGGTCGCCCAACAACAAAGCGGCGGCGCAATGCGCCGCCGATGTGTCGAATGCGATCAGCTTGAGGTCAGGCCGCAACGGGCCGCACCTCGACCACCTCGGGGATGTAGTGGCGCAGCAGGTTCTCGATGCCCATCTTCAGCGTCAGCGTGGACGACGGACAGCCGGCACATGCGCCCTGCATATGCAGATAGACAATGCCACGGTCAAATCCGTGGAAGGTAATGTCGCCGCCGTCCTGCGCCACGGCAGGCCGCACGCGGGTGTCGAGCAATTCCTTGATCTGGGTGACGATCTCTGCGTCCTCGCCGCTGTGGTCTGCATGGCCACTGACGGGTTTGTGGTCTGCCGCCATCACCGATTGGCCGGACTGGTAGTGCTCCATGATCGCGCCAAGGATGCCGGGCTTGATATGGTCCCATTCCACGTCATCGGATTTGGTCACGGTGACAAAGTCGATCCCGAAGAACACGCCGGATACACCGCCCGCTGCAAAGATGCGCTTGGCCAGAGGCGAATTCTCGGCAGCCTCCACGCTGGGGAAATCGGCTGTGCCGACCTCCAGCACGTTCTGGCCGGGAAGGAATTTCAGCGTTGCGGGGTTCGGGGTCGATTCGGTCTGGATGAACATGGGGCCAACCTTTTCTGTCAGACTTTATATATGCGCGTCCGGCCAAGCGCTGTCAAGGTTTTGGAACGATTCTAAACTGCCTGCGGTCACGTGATCGATTCAAGCCGTTCCTTGGACAGATCGCCCGGCACGATGGTGATCGGCACGGGCAGACTGCCCGCCTGTCGGCTGAGCTGTGTCACCAGCGGGCCGGGGCCCTTGTTGTCGGTGCCTGCCCCCAGCACCAGAATACCGATTTCGGGGTTTTCGGTGATATGGGCGATAATTTCGTCAAGCGGTTCACCTTCACGGATCACCAGTTCGGGGTTCACATTCTGTTTGTCGCGCATCCATTTGGCGAAAACCTCGAAATGAACCTCGATCCGTTCGCGGGCTTCGGCGCGCATGATCTCGCCCACGCCGATCCAGTGGTTGAATTCATCGGGCGGAATCACTGAAAGGATCGTCACGCCCCCGCCTGTATGGGCCGCCCGCATTGCGGCGAACCGCATCGCGTTCAGACATTCGCGGCTGTCATCCAGCACCACCAGAAACTTGCGCATTATCACTCTCCCGTTCGGGGCATAGTGCAGCAGGACACTGGCACTGGCAACGGGCCTGTGTGTGGGCACCCGGTGCCGGGGAACACCGGGTGCCTGCAAGACCAAGGCGCCAAAGGGGCGGTATGACACCTAGCCGGGGCGGAGCAGAGCGAATCCATGCAGCGCACCGCCACCGTCCCACTGGCCGGATTCATTTTTGTGACAGCTATTGGGCGAGATCGACCAGCGCCTGCACGTTTAGCCTGTCGTTGACCATGCGCAATGCACCTGTCGCATCGCGCGGCCAGTCCGCCTGCGGCTTGTCGACATAAAGCTCGACCCCGTTCTGGTCCGGGTCGCGCAGGTAGACAGCCTCGCTCACGCCGTGATCGGCGGCACCGTCCAGCGGGATACCTGCCGCCAGCACCCGCGCGATGGCCGCACCCAGGGACGCGCGGTCAGGATACAGGATCGCCGTGTGATAAAGGCCCGTATGTCCGGCAGGTGGCGGCGTGGCCCCAAGGCTTTCCCATGTGTTCAGCCCGATATGGTGGTGATAATCGCCCGCCGCCAGAAAGGCCGCACCTGGCCCGTACCGCTGCGTGACGTGAAAACCCAGAACATCGCCATAAAAGGCGATCGCGCGGTCAAGGTCGGAGACACGCAGATGCACGTGTCCGATACGGGTGGTGGCGGGGGCGGACATGCTCATAATCCTTTCAGCTATGCTGTCAGGATAGGCATGTTCCGCCCTTTCGTCATCGGGCATGCAAACAGGGTGGCTGTGCGCCTTTGCAGATCAGCCGCGCAGCAGGCCCACGATGTCATAGGTCCGTTGCAACACCGGTTCCGCGATGGCGCGTGCCTTGTCCGCCCCTTGGGCAAGGATGCGGTCGATCTCGGCGGGGTCGTCCATGAACCGCGCCATGTCCTGCGAAATAGGGGCCAGTTTCGCCACCGCCAGATCGGCCAAGGCCGGCTTGAACGTGCCCCAGCCCGCGCCGGGATATTGCGCAATCACGGCCTCGGGCGTGGTGTCGTCAAGGGCTGCGTAGATTTCCACCAGATTGCGCGCCTCGGGGCGTGTTGCCAGCCCTTCGACGGTTTCAGGCAAAGGTTCGGGGTCGGTCTTGGCCTTCTTGAACTTCTTGGCGATCGTGTCGGCATCATCGAGCATGTTGATCCGTTCCATGTCGCTGTCGCCGGATTTGGACATTTTCTTGGTCCCGTCGCGCAGGTTCATCACCCGCGTGGCTGGTCCGTCGATCACGGGTTCGGTCAGCGGAAAGAAATCGACGCCGTAATCGTGGTTGAACTTGGCCGCGATGTCGCGGGTCAGTTCCACATGCTGTTTCTGGTCCTCGCCCACCGGCACATGGGTCGCGTGATAGAGCAGGATGTCGGCGGCCATCAGCGATGGATAGGCATAAAGCCCGAGCGACACCTTTTCCGCATTCGACCCTGCCTTGTCCTTGAACTGGGTCATGCGGTTCATCCAGCCCACGCGTGCGACGCAGTTGAAGATCCAGCCCAATTCGGCATGGGCGGACACACGGCTTTGGTTGAACAGGATGGATTTCGCAGGGTCCAGTCCGGCGGCCAGATAGCCCGCTGCGACTTCGCGTGTGCCGTGCGCCAGACCCTTGGGATCCTGCCAGACGGTGATTGCGTGCAGATCGACGACGCAATAGATCGTCTCCATCGTGCCCTGCATCCCGACAAAGCGCTTGATCGCGCCCAGATAATTGCCCAGTTGCAGGCCGCCCGAGGGTTTGATCCCGGAAAAGACGCGCGGGGTGAAGGTCGGCTGTGTCATAGGGCAACGTCCGGGCTGGATTTCGGGGCAAGCGTCGCATACCCATGCCAGACAGACCCGTCAACTTCAACTGCCCGAAGGTTCCCCATGTCCGACAACATGTCCGAGAAGCCGATCAATGACCTCTCGCCCGTCGTCATCGGGCTTGCCCTGCTGATCGTGGGCGCCGAGGTGGTGTTCCAGCTGGCCAATGCCGGGCTGATCGGCGGGCCGCGCGGCCTTGGCTGGCGGATGGAGGCGGTGGGCCGCTTCGGCTTTTCGCCCGCCGTACTGGACCGCGTGCTGGTGCAGGGCGATTGGTCGCCCGACATGCTGATGCGTTTTGTCACCTATCCTTTCGTCAATGGCGAGATCGTGCAGACCGCCTTTTGTGCCGCACTGACGCTGGCCTTGGGCAAGTTCACTTCGGAATATTTCGGCGGGCTGAAGGTGCTGGTGATCTATCTGGCCTGCGCGATCGCGGGCGCGATCGTCTACGGACTGCTGGTCACGGGCAATGCGCCGTTGCTTGGCGGGTTTACCCCTGTTTACGGCCTGATCGGGGCTTATACCTATGTGCTTTGGCTGCGGCTGGGGCAGGCGGGGCAGAACCAGTTGATGGCCTTCCGGTTGATCGGGTTCCTGCTGGCGCTGCAACTGGTGTTCGGGCTGATCTTTGGCGCAGGCCAGTCATGGATCGCGGAACTGGCAGGGTTCGCGGCTGGCTTCGTGCTGGCCGTGCCGCTGGCTCCGGGGGGCTGGGCCATGCTGCTGGCGCGGATGCGGGAGCGGTCGTAAAGGACTTTTAGGCCTCCGGCGGGGATATTTGTGCTCGGAAGATGAGGGGTGATCAGCGTTTCATCGCGCGGCGGAATTCGGCGAGTTTGAACGCGCCGATGATTTGACCTGTGCCAAAGTAGGTGGCGATGCCCGCGGCGATCAGGACCAGAAGCGCCAGATAGCGCCATGTCTGGATTTCGAAGAACGGTGCCATCACAGCGGCGAGTGCGGCCAGCACCAATCCCATGACGACCGAGGCCGCGATGATCCGTGGCAGGCGCGATTTGAACCTAGCATCGAAATCCGCGGCATCGCCCATGGTGCGGCTGCCACGCCAGAGCAGCCAGACCATCGCCCAAGCGGTGAGGCTGGTGCCCCATGCAGCGGCGATGAAGCCGATCAGGGGCGACAGCCCGATGGCAAGCGCCGCATTCAATACCAGCGCAACAAGGGCGTAATAGAACGGGCGCTTGGTGTCTTCACGCGCAAAGAACAAAGGTTGCAACGTCTTTTGCATTACGAAGGCAGGCAGGCCAAGGCCGTAGACCGCAACCGCGAGCGCCGTGGCGGCGGTGTCCGATGCGTCAAAGGCGCCGCGTTCGAACAGCACGCCGACCAAGGGCAGGGCGATGACCATCAGCGCCACGGCGGCGGGGATCGTCAGGGCGAGCGAGACTTCGCAGGCGCGGTTGAAGGCGTCCTTGCCACCCGCCATATCATTCGCGCGCAGACGGCGGGACAAGTCGGGCAGGAGCACGACACCGATCGCGATGCCGACGACGCCAAGCGGCAGTTGATACAGCCGGTCGGCATAGTTGAGCCATGCGACAGCGCCGTCGAAGTAGCTCGCGACCTGACGGCCCACCAGCAGGTTGATCTGCACCACACCGCCCGCCAGTGCTGCGGGGGCGGCGATGATGGCAAGCCGTTTCAGCGCGGGCGTCCAGCGTGGCTTGCCGATCCGCAGGGCAAAGCCTGCGCGTTTGGCGGCCCACCAGACCATCGCCAACTGCCCGATCCCCGCAAGTGGCACCGCATAGGCGAGCCAAAGACCCATCCGTTCGGGATTGTCGATCGCGGGGCCGTTGCCCGTTGCGGCCGCGATCAGCAAGGCCACGACGAAACCCGCGTTCAGGATCACGGGGGCGGCGGCGGCGGCGGTGAAACGGCCTGTCGCATTCAGCACGCCCGACAGAAGGGCCGTCAGCGAGATGAACAGGATATAGGGAAACGCGATCCGCCCGTAATAGACCGCGAGATCAAAGCGTTCGTCGCCGATGAACCCGCTGGCCATGGCGGCGACAAGGGCGGGCATCGCCACGATCCCGATCACGGTGAAAACCGACAGGATCACCCACATCGCCAGATAGGCATCCTGTGCAAACTGATGCGGGCCATCGTCGGCTTCGACCTTTTTGGCGAACATCGGCACAAAGGCCATGTTGAACGCCCCTTCGGCAAAGAACCGGCGAAAGAGGTTGGGCAGCGAGAAGGCGACCAGAAACGCCTCGGCCACGGGGCCTGTGCCCAGATAGGCCGCGATGAAGATATCGCGCACGAAGCCAGCGACACGGCTAAGCAGGGTCCAAAGCCCCACCGTGAAAAAGCCGGACATGAGACGCACCTGTTTCATTCAGTGCATCCGCAACGCAGCGATCACGAAATCGCCCGCTGCGCACCCTGCGTGATCGCATCGCGCAGTTTGCGTTCAAGGCTTTGGCGCTTGGCGTCCGAATAGTATTTCAACCCGACCATATCCTTGACGTAGAAGGTATCGACCACCTGTTCGCCGTAGGTCGCGATCACGGCGGATGCAATGTAGACATGCGCATTGGCCAAGGTCCGTGTCAGATCATAGAGCAGGCCGGGGCGGTCGCGGGTGTCGACCTCGATGATGGTGTAGATTTCGGACCCTTCGTTGTCGAAGGTGATTTTGGTATCCACCTTGAAGGCGCGTTCGCGTTTCTTGATCTTGTCCTTGTCTTTCAGCGCCTCGCGCGCCACGACCTCGCCGCGCAGGGTGCGCACGATCATCTGGCGCAGGCGTTGCAGGCGGCTTTCCTCGTAAGGATTGCCGTCGCCGTCCTGCACCCAGAACACCGCCGTCGCATAACCGTCCTTGGACGTGTAGGTGCGCGCATCGACGATATTGGCGCCCACCAGCGCGAGCGCGCCTGTCATCCGGCTGAAGAGGCCCGGATGGTCCACCATGGCGAAACAGGCGCGGGTCGCGTCGCGGTCGGCGTCGAGCATCAGGTCGATGCAGACCTGATTGTCGTCGATATCGCGCAACAGATTGGCAAAGATGACATGTGCGGCATTGGGCAGGCCCTGCCAATAGGGGCCGTAATGGCGGCCCACTTCGGTTTTCAATGCCTTTGCGTCCCATTCCGACAGGGCCGCGCGCAGGGCGCGTTTGGCCTCGGCCTCGCGGCTTTCGCGGTTGAGATCCTCAAGCCCGGTTTCAAGCGCGGCCTTGGTCGCCTTGTAGAGATTGCGGATCAGCACCGCTTTCCAGTTGTTCCATGTGCCGGGGCCAACGCCGCGGATGTCACAGACCGTCAGCACGGTCAAAAGGTCCAGCCGTTCCACCGATTTCACCGCATTGGCAAAGCCGCGCACGGTGCGCGGTTCGGCGATATCGCGTTTCTGTGCGACGTCCGACATCAGCAGGTGATAGCGGATCAGCCATTCGACCGTTTCGCATTCCTTCTTGTTCAACCCCAGCCGCGGACAGACTTTGCGCGCGATCTGCGCGCCTAGGATGGCGTGATCCTCGGGCCTGCCCTTGCCGATGTCGTGCAGCAAAAGCGCGACATAGAGCACCTTGCGGCTGATCCCGCGTTTGAGAATGCCAGAGGCGACCGGCAGTTCCTCGACCAGCTCGCCCCGTTCGATCTGGGCCAGGTTGCTGATGCACTGGATCGTGTGTTCGTCGACGGTGTAGTGGTGATACATATTGAACTGCATCATTGCGACGATCGGCGCGAATTCGGGCATGAAGGCCCCGAGCATCCCCAGTTCGTTCATCCGCCGCAGCCCGCGTTCAGGGTTGCCGTGCTTGAGCAGGATATCGAGGAAAATCCGGCTTGCCTCGCGGTTCTGGCGCAATTCGTCATCGACCAGATGCAGATGCGACGCGATCAGGCGCATGGCGTCCGGATGCAGCAGGGTGCCCGTGCGCAAGGCTTCCTCGAAGATACGCAGCATGTTCAGGTTGTCGGCAAAAAACGCTTTTTCATCGGCCACCGTCAGGCGGTTCTGCTTGATCGCATAGGGGGCCTTGGCGGCCTTGCGCCGCGCCAGCAGGCGGACCAGCATGGGTTCGGGCTTGGTATGTGTGGCCTCGAGTGCGGTCAGAAAGACGCGGGTCAGCTCTCCAACGCGGGTCGCTTCGCGGAAATAGGCCTGCATGAAGTGTTCGACCGCGCGCCTGCCGCCGTGATCGGTGTAGCCCATGGCGGAGGCCACCTCGACCTGCATGTCGAAGGTCAGTTGGTCGACCGCGCGGTTCGCGATCAGATGCAGGTGGCAGCGGACGGCCCACAGAAAATCCTCGGCCTTCACGAAAGTCTCGAATTCGTCCTGCGTGAACACGCCAAGGCCCACCAGTTCGGCGGCATCTTTCACGCCATTGACGTATTTGCTCATCCAAAACAGGGATTGCAGGTCGCGCAGCCCGCCTTTGCCTTCCTTGACGTTGGGTTCGACCATGTAGCGTTGGCCGCCTTGCTTGCGGTGCCGCTCGGCGCGTTCGGCCAGTTTCGCCTCGATGAAATCGCTGGCGGTGTTGCGGAAAAGATCCTGCCATAGCCGCTGGCCCAAAGATTTCGCCAGCGCCGCATCCCCCGCGAGATAGCGGTATTCGACCAGCGAGGTGCGGATCGTGTAATCCTCGCGGGCCAGACGCACGCAATCCTTCACGGTGCGGCTGGCATGGCCGATCTTCAGCTTGAGATCCCACAGCATGTAAAGCATGGATTCGATCACGCTCTCGGCCCAAGGGGTGATCTTGTAGGGCGTCAGGAACAGCAGATCGACGTCCGAATGGGGTGCCATCTCACCACGCCCGTAGCCGCCCACGGCAATCAGCGACAGCTTTTCCGCCTCGGTCGGGTTGGGGGCCGGATGCAGGCGGCGGGTGGCCACGTCAAGAATGATGGTGACGACCTGATCTGTCAGCCACGAATAAGCCCGCGTCGTGGGCCGCGAGGCAAAAGGCTGCATCGCAAAGGCGGTGCTGATCTCGGCCAGGCCCGCTTGCCGCGCCTCGGACAGGATGCGCACCGTGATGGCGCGCACCTCTTTTTCCGAAGCGACGCCGGCGGTTTCATCGTTGATGCGTGCGGTGACGGCGGCCGTGTCGAAAATCACGGACGCCGGACAGATCAATCCGTCCGGCGCTTCGACATGGCGGGCACGGACGGGCTCAGAGCCCGGCTGCGCCGAAGGTTCTAGGGGCTTGTTCAAGGATCACGACCTGATTTTGTTGGATGGTGGCAACGGCCAGCCCGCGTTCGTTCTGCCCGTTCGGCAGCAGGCGGAACACGCCCGAGGTGCCACGGAACCCTTGCGGTGTCGTCAGGGCAGAGCGTGTCAGCGCACCGTCGCCGGTCGCCATCAGCGCGCCGATCGCGGCGATCCCGTCATAGGCAAGACCCGCCAGCGGATGCGGCTGCGATCCATAGGTCGCGGCATAGCGGTTCTGGAACAGCGTCGCAGGTCCTTGATCTGGCATGGCGAAAAGCCCGCCTTGCACGCCCGGCAGCGAAAAGAGCTGCGGCACAGTATCCCAGCGCGTCAGCCCGACCAGCCGCGTTTCGGCGATGTCGAGGCCTGCTTCTGGCAGGCCGGTGGCGATAATCGGCAGGTCAGCATTTGCACCGGCTGTGGTAAAGATCGCCTGTGCACCATTCGAGTCTGCCGCACCCACCAGACGCCGCGTCGACGAGAAAATGCCCGCTTGCGACAGAGGATAGGATTCGGTGGCGACCACTTGCGATCCGTTCTGGCTGACCGCGCGGGCGATGGCATCGCGCCCCATCTCGCCGCCGATGTCCTGACCATGGGCGATCATGAACCGGTTCACGCCCTGCCGGCTGGCATATTGCACCAGTCTGCGGGCGGTATTGTCAAAGGTCTGGCCAAGGATAAAGACGTTGCCGCCCGCGATACTGGTGTTGTTGGAAAACGCGAGCACATTGACGTTGCTGCCCGCCACCGCGACGCCTGCCGCATTTGCGGCCTCGGCAAAGAGCGGCCCGAGAATGATCTGCGCGCCGTCATCGACGGCCATCCGCGCGACAGTGGCCGCCTGCGCCGGATCGGACCCCGTGTTGTAGACGCGCAGGTCGATCTGCGCGCCGTTGAGGTCCGCGATGGCCATACGCGCGGCATTTTCGAAATTCTGCGCCAGAAACGCGTCGCTACCGGCACTTGTCCCGCCTGGCACCAGCAGGGCTACCTGCACCGGCTGCGATGGATCGACCGTTGGGCCGACATCGGTTCCTTCCTGCAAGGTGGTTTCGCAAGCCGCGAGCCAAGCAAGGGACAAAAGGGCGAAAAGACGTGCTACCGGCTTGCAGGCCTGACGAAAAGGGGCGAACATCGTGGTATTCCTTCTGATTGCTGCACAAGGCGGCAGGTCCATCGGCCCGGCACGCTGCGCGTCGTTTGGGCGCATCATAAAGCAGGGGGGACAAGGGTCCAGCCATGAATCACCAGACCAAGCCACTCTCTGCCGGTCTTTACTTTGTCGCAACCCCGATCGGGTCGGCGCGCGACATCACGCTGCGCGCGCTCGATATCCTTGCGTCAGCCGACCTGATCGCGGCCGAGGATACGCGCACGGCCCGTAAACTGATGGAAATCCACGGCGTGCCGCTGAACGGACGCAAGGTCGTGGCCTTTCATGACCATAGCGGCGAAGGCGCGGTTGACCGGCTTGTTGCGGATATGGCGGCAGGCAGGTCTGTTGCCTATGTGTCAGAGGCGGGCACTCCGCTGGTCGCCGATCCGGGGTTCGAGCTGGGGCGCGCCGCCATCGCGGCAGGGGTGCCTGTCACGACGGCGCCGGGGGCTTCGGCGGTGCTTGCAGCCTTGACGGTATCCGGGCTGCCGACAGACAGGTTCGCCTTCGTGGGGTTCTTGCCCGCCGCGCGCCAGCAACGAGAAACCGATATCGCGGCCCTGCGCGACGTGCCCTTTACCTTGGTGTTTTATGAAAGCCCGAAACGCGTTGGGGAAATGTTAGCAAGTTTGCGCGATACATTGGGGGGTGAACGGCAGGCGGTCGTCTGCCGCGAACTGACCAAACGATTCGAGGAAACCACACGCGGCACGCTGGACGAGGTGGCACAGCATTATGCTGACCGCAGCGTCAAAGGCGAACTTGTCGTGCTGGTCGGGCGGGCCGGGGCCACGGATGTGGCCGACGGCGATGTGACAGAGGCATTGAAGGAAGCGATGAAAACCATGCGTGTGAAAGATGCAGCCACGGTCGTGGCGGGCGCGCTGGGTCTGCCACGGCGGCAGGTCTACCAGATCGCCTTGGGGCTGGGGTGCGAAGAGTGACAGGTCTGGTCAGCTATCACGGGGGTCTTGCCGCCGAAGATATCGTCGCGCGCGACTATGCTGCGCGTGCCCATCAGGTCGCGGCCCGGCGCTGGCGCGGCAAATCCGGTGAAATCGATCTGGTGATGCGCGATGGCGACACCGTCGTTTTCGTCGAGGTCAAGAAAAGCGCCAGTTTCGCGCAGGCTTCACTACGCATTGGGCGGCGGCAGATGGACCGACTTTGCGCAAGTGCGGCGGAATTTCTGGCAGGTGAACCGCGGGGCCAGCTCACCGATATGCGCTTTGATCTGGCGCTTGTCGATGGGCGTGGTGCCGTGAGTGTGATCGAAAACGCCTTCATGGAAGCCTGAACGCGGCATTGCACTGCGCTGCGCGCTGCGGCATGTAGCGGTATCACCCGCTGACAAAGGTTGCATCATGTCGTTGAAAGTTGCGTTCCAGATGGACCCGATCGGGCCGATCAACATCGATGCTGACAGCACGTTCCGCATCGCGGAAGAGGCGCAAGCGCGCGGGCATGAGTTGTTCTATTACACGCCTGACAAGCTGGCCTATGACCGCGGGCGCGTGATTGCGCGTGGTTGGCCGTTGCAGGTGCAGCGGATCAAGGGTGACCATTTCCGGCTGGGCGAGGCTGCCGAACTGGACCTGCGCGCCATGGATGTGGTCTGGTTGCGGCAGGACCCGCCCTTTGACATGGGCTATATCACGACGACGCATATTCTCGACATGATCCACCCCGCCACGTTGGTGGTGAATGACCCATTCTGGGTGCGCAATTCGCCTGAAAAACTGCTGGTGCTGAATTTCCCCGACCTAACGCCGCCCACGATGATCGCGCGTGATCTGCAGACCCTGCGTGCGTTCCGCGAGGAATATGGCGACGTGATCCTCAAGCCGCTTTACGGCAACGGCGGGGCGGGTGTGTTTAAGCTGGCGGGGGCGGACGCGAACCTTGCGTCGCTGCACGAACTTTTTTCGGGCATCAACCGCGAACCGCTGATCATGCAGCAATTCCTGCCCGCCGTGTCCAAGGGCGACAAGCGCATCATTCTTGTCGATGGGGAACCTGTGGGCGCGATCAACCGTGTGCCTGCCGCGGGCGAAACACGGTCCAACATGCATGTGGGCGGGCGGCCTGAAAAGGTCGCACTGACCGACCGCGACCGCGAAATCTGTGCCCGCATCGGGCCGCATTTGCGCGAAAAAGGGCAGGTTTTCGTTGGCATCGACGTGATCGGCGACTGGCTGACGGAAATCAACGTGACCTCGCCTACGGGTATTCAGGAACTGGAACGGTTTGACGGTGTCAACATCGCCGAAAAGATCTGGCAGGCGATCGAGAGCCGGCGCGCGCGCGATTTGACGTAATCCCGGGGGGGAGGTCTGCCTAGACCTCTTTCGCCATCGCCAGCCGGTAGCCGACAGCCTCGGCCACGTGGTTGCGGTGAACTTCGTCCGACCCGTCCAGATCGGCGATGGTGCGCGCCACGCGCAAAATCCGGTGATAACCGCGCGCTGACAGGCCGAATTTCTCGGCCACGCGCAACAACAGCACGCGCCCTTCGGCATCGGGTGTCGCGATCTGTTCGAGCAGGTGGCCTTCGGCATCGGCATTGACCCGCGCCTCGGTGTGCCCTGCGAACCGGGCCGCCTGCCGCCCCCGCGCTGCCGCTATGCGGGCCGCGATCACAGCAGAGCTGTCACCCGATTGCGGCAAATCGAGGTCCTGAAACGCGACCGGTGGTACCTCGACCCGCAGGTCGAAGCGGTCCATCAGGGGGCCGGAAATGCGGCCCATGTAATCCTCGCCGCAGACCGGCGCGCGGGTGCAGGCGCGGGCGGGGTCCGTCAAGTACCCGCATTTGCAGGGATTCGCGGCGGCGACCAGCATGAACCGGCAGGGATAGCGCACATGCGCATTCGCGCGGGCGACCACGACTTCGCCGGTCTCGATCGGCTGGCGCAGGGTTTCGAGCACGGTGCGGGGGAATTCGGGGAATTCGTCCATGAACAGCACGCCGTTATGCGCGAGCGAAATCTCGCCCGGTTTGGCACCACGTCCGCCGCCGACGATGGCCGCCATCGACGCCGTGTGATGCGGTTCGCGGAACGGGCGTTCGCGGTTGATTCCGCCATCGTCCAGTAACCCCGCCAGCGAATGGATCATCGAGGTTTCCAGCGCCTCGGCAGGGGACAGGGGTGGCAGGATACCCGCGATGCGCGCGGCGAGCATGGATTTGCCCGACCCCGGCGCGCCGACCAGCAACAGGTGATGCCGTCCGGCGGCCGCGATTTCCAGCGCGCGCTTGGCGCGTTCCTGGCCCTTCACTTCCGCGAAATCACGGCTGCGGCTGACCGTCTGCGCCTCGCCCGGGACCGAGGGCGCGATCACGCTTTGCCCCGTGAAATGGCGCACCATCGCGGCCAGACTACGGGGGGCGATGACATTCGCCTCTCCCACCCACGCTGCCTCTGCCCCGCAGGCGGCCGGACACAGCAGCATCCGCCCTTCGCTGGCCGCAGTCATCGCGGCGGGGAGGGCGCCCACGACCGGCACCAATGTACCGTCAAGCGACAATTCCCCCAAGGCCACGACCTGCGCCGCCTCGTCCCGCGGGATGATGTCAAGCGCCGCCAGCAGCGCCAGCGCGATGGGCAGGTCGAAATGCGACCCTTCCTTGGGCAGATCGGCGGGCGAGAGGTTGATGGTGATCCGCTTCGACGGCAGCGCGATGGCCATCGCGGTCAGGGCCGCGCGCACCCTTTCGCGGGCTTCAGAGACGGCCTTGTCCGGCAGGCCGACAATCGAAAAGGCGGGCACGCCGGGGGTGACGGCGCATTGCACCTCGACCAGACGGGCCTCGATCCCTTCAAAGGCCACTGTATAGGCGATGGCGACCATGCGCTGCTCCCCGCTTTTGGTTAACGGGTAGCCTGCGGCGGTTTACGAATGGTTAACGGGCCAGTCGCGGCGCGGGAGATCCATCGGATAGGGCCATGGATCGTGGATTTCTTCCAGCGCCGCGCGGCGCCAGTCCAGAAAAGCCGGATCGCGCAGATGGGCGTCGACATAGGCTTGCGCTGCCGCAGTGACCGGCAGACCGTAGGTGGTGATCCGCATCGCCACGGGGGCATAGAATACGTCCGCGAGCGTGTAGTCACCGAACAGCCACGGGCTGTCCGTGCTGTGCCGCGCGCGGGCCAGCGACCACAGCTCCTCGATCCGCGCCAGATCGGCTAGCACGGCGTCGGGCGGGGTGAACCCGTCCCAGACATGGGCAATCATATTCGGACATTCCCCGCGCAAGGCGCTGAAACCGCTGTGCATTTCGGCGCAGATCGACCGGGCCAGCGCGCGTGCTGCCGGATCGCGCGGATAAAGCGCTACGTCAGGATGGCGTTCCACCAATGTCTCGGCCATGGCAAGGCTGTCGGTCAAAACGAACCCTTCGGGCGTTGTCATCGCAGGCACGGTGCGTGCGGGGGCGATATGGGCCAGTTCCGCCGCCATTGTGCCCGCATAAAGCCCGACCATGCGGGTCTGGCAGGGCAGGCCGAATTTTTCCAGCATCAGCCAGCCGCGCAAGGACCAGCTGCTGAATGTCCGGTCACCGATGTAAACTGTATATGTCATGCGCAAAGGTTAGCAGCCAAGACGGGCACGGCAAAGCGACATCGCGTGATCCGGCCCATCACGGCAGATGATTGACCGCGCCCAAGGTCCAGCCCGCCCCGTCGCGCGCCACCTGTGTTACCGACAGATTGTCGATCTGATGCCCCAGCGCCTGATAAGCCGTGCTGCCCGATGCACGTTGAATCTGGGTCATGATGACGCCCATATGCGCGACCAGCACGATGTCGCGGCCTGCGAAACGCAGGGTCAGGTCATCGACCACGCGGGCGACGCGGGTGCTGACGTCGTTCCAGCTTTCGCCGTCAGGGGCGCGCAGATCGCCGGGTTCTTCCCAGAACCGGCGGCTGAGATCGGGGTCGCGCGCGGCGACGGCGCGCCAGTCCATCCCGTCCCAGATGCCGAAATCCATCTCGCGCAGGGCGGGCAAATCGGGCAGGCGGTGGCGCGTACGCCCGATCGCATCCGCCGTGGCCGAGGCGC
Source organism: Yoonia sp. 72 (assembly GCF_034652275.1). Lineage (NCBI taxonomy): Bacteria > Pseudomonadati > Pseudomonadota > Alphaproteobacteria > Rhodobacterales > Paracoccaceae > Yoonia > Yoonia sp. 72. The sequence goes on from NZ_JAXIWG010000003.1 coordinate 387,942, forward strand.
GTTGCAGGTCGGACGCCACGATCACCGCATCGCTGGGCAGATGGTCCGCGACGCGCCCGATCAGGGCTGTGTCCGACAGATCGGCAGGCACATCGCGCCAGCCGACAAAGGATTTTTCATGCGTCGGCGCATGCCGCACCCACCAGAACCGCGTCATTTCAGGACCAGCGGCAGGCCCGCCATCACGACGACCACGCGGTCGGCCTGTGCCGCGATGGCTTGGTTGAGCGCGCCTTGCGCATTGCGGAACCGCCGCGCCAGCGCGTTGTCGGGAACAATGCCCTGTCCCACCTCGTTGGACACAACAACGACAGGGGCCGCGCAATCCGCAAGCGCCTGCACGAAAGCGGCCGCGGCGGCAGGCACGTCTTGGTCGGCCAGCATGACGTTCGTCAGCCACAAAGTCGCGCAATCGACCAGCACCGCGCTGTCCGGTCCGCGCTGCGACAAGATGGCACCCAAGTCCAGCGGCTCCTCGACCGTGGTCCAGCCGGTGCCGCGCAATTCCCTGTGCCGCGTGACCTTGGCCGCCATTTCATCGTCAAACACCTGTGCCGTGGCGATATAAACCTTTTCCAAACCGCTTTGTGCGATCAGGGCTTCGGCATAGCTGGATTTGCCGGAGGCGGCGCCGCCTAGGACAAGTGTGAGGTTCGGCAATGGTGTCATGAATATGCGAGTGATCCGTTTTCAGAATGCTCTCGTAACAAGGACATAAGGAAAAGTTAATCCGTTGCTCGACAATCTGGGAGAAGAATGATGGCCGTAAGTGGTTTTTCCGATCAAACACTGTCACGGACCGCAATGCGTGCCGAATTGCTGGATGCTGAAACCGAACTGCGCCTTGCCTATGCCTGGCGCGACCAGCGCGACGAAGAAGCGCTGCACCGCCTGATCACCGCCTATATGCGGCTGGCGATTTCCATGGCGTCGAAATTCAAACGCTACGGCGCCCCGATGAACGACCTGATCCAGGAAGCATCGGTTGGCCTGATGAAGGCCGCCGACAAATTCGACCCTGACCGTGGCGTGCGGTTTTCGACCTATGCGGTCTGGTGGATCAAGGCATCCATTCAAGATTACGTGATGCGCAACTGGTCCATGGTGCGCACAGGGTCCACATCGTCGCAGAAATCTTTGTTCTTCAACATGCGCCGCGTGCAGGCCCGTCTGGAACGTGAAGCCGCTGCCGAAGGCCGGACGCTGGAAACACACGAACTGCACGAAATGATCGCGATCGAGGTCGGCGTGCCGCTGCATGACGTACAGATGATGGATGGTCGCCTGTCGGGGTCGGATTTTTCGCTGAACGCCACGCAATCTGTCGATGACGAAGGCCGCGAATGGATCGACGCGCTGGAAGACGACGCGCCGCAAGCCGCCGAAAAGGTCGAGAATTCGCATGACACCGACACATTGCGCCAGTGGCTCGTCACGGCCCTGTCCGCGCTGAACGACCGCGAGCAGTTCATCGTGCGCGAACGCAAACTGCGCGACGAACCGCGCACGCTCGAAAGCCTCGGGTCGGAACTGGGCCTGTCCAAGGAACGCGTCCGCCAGCTGGAGGCTGCGGCCTTCGGCAAAATGCGCAAAAGCCTCGAGGCGCAAAGCAACGAAGTGCAATCCTTCTTCGCCTGACACGCCACATTGTCTTTCCGGTCGGTTCCGCCCTAAGGTCCGACTGGAATTGACCGGAGAAAGACCATGCTGGCGGGGCGACATATTCTGCTGATCGTGGGCGGCGGCATCGCCGCTTTCAAATCGCTCGACCTTGTGCGCCGCTTGCGCGATCAGGGCGCACGCGTGACGCCTGTGCTGACCAAGGCGGGGGCGGAATTCGTCACTCCGCTCAGCCTGTCGGCGCTGGCGGGATCGAAGGTCTATCAAGACCTGTTCGACCTGACGGACGAGGCCGAGATGGGCCATATCGAACTGTCCCGCGCTGCCGATCTGGTGGTCGTGGCTCCTGCCACTGCTGATCTGATGGCGAAAATGGCGGGCGGGCTGGCGAATGATCTGGCCTCGACCCTGCTTTTGGCGACAGACAAGCGCGTGCTGATCGTGCCTGCGATGAATGTGCGGATGTGGAACCACCCCGCGACACAGCGCAATCTGGCGACGTTGCAAGGCGATGGCGTGCTGGTGACCGGTCCCGATGAAGGTGTCATGGCCTGCGGCGAATTCGGCTCCGGCCGGATGGCCGAAGTCCCGCAGATCATCGCCGCAATAGGTGCCGCACTTGCCGATGGTCCGCTGAAAGGCAAGCATATCCTTGTCACGTCCGGCCCTACGCATGAACCGATTGACCCCGTGCGATATATCGCGAACCGGTCATCCGGCGCACAAGGCACGGCGATTGCCCGCGCGCTGGCGGGACTTGGGGCAGAGGTGACATTCATCACCGGCCCTGCCGATGTGCCCCCGCCTGACGGCGTACATGTGGTGCGCGTGCAGACCGCCGCCCAGATGCTGGCCGCCGTGCAGGCCGCAAAACCCGCCGCCGCGGCTATCTTTGCCGCCGCTGTTGCGGATTGGCGGGTCGCCAACGCAGGCCAGAGCAAGATCAAGAAAACCGCGTCCGGCCTGCCGCAACTGGAATTCGCCGAAAACCCCGACATTCTGGCGACCGTATCGCAGATGGGCGCAGGCCGCCCGCCGCTGGTCGTGGGGTTTGCCGCCGAAACCGATGATGTCATCGCCCATGCCACCGCCAAGCGGCTGCGCAAAGGCTGCGACTGGATCGTTGCAAATGATGTCTCGCCCGCGACCGGCATCATGGGTGGGTCCGAGAACGCGGTGACATTGATCACAGATCAGGGTGCCGAAAGCTGGCCGCGCATGACCAAGGATGAGGTCGCGCGCCAACTGGCCCAACGCATCGCGCAGGCGATCACATGACACCGCAGATCCGCCTGCTTTGGGACGAGGGGGCCGACACCACGCTCGGCCTGCCTGCCTATGCGACGGCCGGTGCCGCGGGTGCCGATCTTTGCGCCAATTTCGCGGACCGGCAGCCGCGCATCCTCGCCCCCGGCGCGCGGATGCTCATCCCCACCGGCCTGCGCATGGATATCCCCGCAGGGTTCGAGGTGCAGGTCAGGCCGCGTTCTGGCCTTGCGCTGAACCACGGGCTGACCCTGCTCAACAGCCCGGGCACGATCGACAGCGATTATCGCGGGCCGGTCGGGGTGATCGTCATCAACCACGGCATGGACAGTGTGACCATCACCCATGGCATACGGATCGCGCAGATGGTCGTGGCCCCCGTCGTGCAAGCGAGCTTCGCTTTGGTCGACGATCTGTCAGATACGGCGCGCGGCGCTGGCGGTTTCGGGTCCACCGGCACATGATCATGGTGGGTGCCATGGCCGCCGCCCTTTGGGGGATCGGCATCGCGATGAAAGCGCCCCATCAGGCGCGCTGGACGATGCTGGGCATCCTGCTGGTGGGTGTGATGATGCTGCATGTGGTGCTGCCTGCGGGCCACCCTTTGCGCATGGCGACAGGCGGTGATGCGCGGCTTTGGGGGCTGCTGATCGCCTTCGGTTTCATCGTCGCCGCCTATCGCCGTGGCCTTGCCCGGTTGCGCGCGCGGGTCACACCCGTCGCAGCCCCCGCCGCCAGACCCGGCAGCTTTTCGGACTCAGAACTGAACCGCTATGCCCGCCATATCGTGCTGCGCGAAATCGGCGGGCCGGGGCAAAAGGCTTTGCGCGACGCGCGCGTGCTGGTCGTGGGGGCAGGGGGGCTTGGCGCGCCCGCGCTGCAATATCTGGCCGCCGCCGGTGTCGGCACCATCGGGGTGATCGACGATGACAGCGTCGAGAACGCGAACCTGCAGCGGCAGGTGATCCACACCGACAAGAATATCGGCATGCCCAAGGTCCATTCCGCCGCCGCCGCGATGGTGGCGCAGAACCCGTTTGTGACCGTGCGCCCCTATCACCGCCGCCTGACCGCGGATGTCGCCGCCGACCTGTTTGCCGATTACGATCTGGTGCTGGACGGCAGCGACAATTTCGCGACCCGCTATCTGGTGAACGCAACCGCCGTGGCACAGGGCATCCCGCTGATCGCCGCCGCCCTGACGCAATGGGAAGGCCAGATCAGCCTCTACGATCCCGCGCATGGCACACCCTGCTACGCATGCGTGTTCCCGCAAGCGCCCGACCCCGCGCTGGTCCCCTCCTGCGCCGAGGCGGGCGTGCTTGGCCCCTTGCCCGGCGTCATCGGCGCGATGATGGCGGTCGAGGCGATCAAACAGATCACGCAGGCGGGTGACAGCCTTGCCGGACGGTTGCTGATCTACGACGCGCTTTACGCCCAGACCCGCACCATCACGATCAAGCCACGGCCCGATTGCGCCGTCTGCGCGGGCAAGGGTCTGACACCATCCAAAGGAGTTTCGCCATGACCAATCCCCTGTTGACCGACTGGGACACACCCTTTGGCCTGCCGCCTTTCGCCGCCATCGCGGATGATGATTTTGCACCTGCGGTCGATGCTGCATTGGCCCTGTCCCGCGCCAATATCGCCGCCATTGCGGACAATCCCGAAGCGCCCAGCTTTGCCAACACGATCGAGGCGCTGGAACAGGCCGATGCCACGCTGAACCGCGTCTTGGGCGCGTTCTACAGCCTTGCAGGGGCCGACAGTAACCCCGCGCGCGAAGCCTTGCAGCGCGATTTCGCGCCTTTGCTCAGCGCCTATTCCTCCGAGATTTCTGAAAACAAGGCGCTGTTCGCGCGGGTCGAGGCGCTCTGGACCGCGCGCGACACGCTCGACCTGACCGCCGAACAACAGCGCGTGCTGATGCTGACGCGGCGCGGCTTTGTGCGCTCGGGCGCTTTGCTGGAAGGCGACGCCGCCGCCCGCCTGCGCGCCGTCAAATCGCGGCTGTCGGTGCTGGGCACGCAATTCACTCAGAACCTGCTGGCCGATGAACGCAATTGGTTCATGCCGCTGGGCCCCGATGATCTGGACGGTCTGCCCGATTTCGTGCTGGCGACAGCGCGTGCTGCAGGGGCTGAAAAAGGCGCGGACGGTCCGGTCGTCACCCTGTCGCGGTCCCTGATCGTGCCGTTCCTGCAATTTTCCGCGCGCCGTGATCTGCGGCAAAAGGCATACCTCGCCTGGGGCGCACGCGGGGCCAATGGCGGGGCGACTGACAACCGCGCGATTGCGGCCGAAACGCTGGCCTTGCGGCAGGAACGGGCGGCGCTGCTCGGCTACGCGAGCTTTGCCGATTTCAAGCTGGAAACCGAAATGGCAGGCAATCCTGCGGCGGTGCGCGATCTGTTGATGCAGGTCTGGCACCCTGCCAAAGCCGCCGCCGAGGCCGATGCTGCGACACTCGAACAGATGTTGCACGCGGATGGTCACACAGGGCTGCTGGAACCCTGGGACTGGCGCTATTATTCCGAAAAGCGCCGCCGCGCGCTCCATGATCTGGACGAAGCCGCACTCAAACCCTACCTGCAACTCGACCGGATGATCGACGCGGCTTTCGCCTGTGCGCACAGGCTCTTCGGGCTGGATTTCACCCCGATCGACGGCCCTGTCTACCACGCGGATGTGCGGATGTGGGAGGTGACGCGCGACGGCCAGCATGTCGCGGTCTTTATCGGCGATTACTTCGCGCGCGGATCGAAACGGTCCGGCGCGTGGTGTTCGGCGATGCGGTCGCAACAGCGGCTGACAGGCGATATCCGCCCGCATGTCATCAACGTCTGCAACTTCGCCAAACCCGAGGCGGGCAAACCCGCGCTTTTGTCCTACGACGACGCGCGCACGCTGTTTCACGAATTCGGCCATGCATTGCACCAGATGCTGTCAGATGTGACCTATGAAAGCATCAGCGGCACCTCTGTCGCGCGCGATTTCGTGGAATTGCCCAGCCAGCTTTACGAACACTGGCTTGGTGTCCCCGCCGTCCTGTCCGAATTCGCGACCCATGCCGACACAGGCGCGCCAATGCCTGCCGATTTGCTGCACCGGATGCTCGGGGCTGCAAATTACGACATGGGTTTCCAGACGGTGGAATATGTGGCCTCGGCCCTTGTTGATCTGGGCTTTCATGACGGGCCTGCCCCCGCCGATCCGATGCAGCGGCAGGCGGAAATCCTTGCCGAAATCGGGATGCCGCGCGCCATCGGCATGCGCCATGCGACCCCGCATTTCGCGCATGTCTTTGCCGGCGACGGCTATTCCAGCGGCTATTACAGCTATATGTGGTCCGAGGTGATGGACGCCGACGCCTTCGCCGCCTTCGAGGAAACAGGCGATCCTTTCGATCCCGCCACCGCCGCCAAGCTGCAACAGACGGTGCTGTCCTCAGGCGGATCGGTCGATGCCGCCGATCTCTACACCGCTTTCCGGGGCCGGATGCCGGGGGTTGATGCCTTGCTGAAAGGCCGCGGTCTGGCCGCCTGATCATCTTCCGAGCCCAAATATCCCGGGGGAGCCCCGACAGGGGCGGGGGCAGCGCCCCCTGCGGCCTCAGCGGCGCGGATCGTCGGGATGCCGTTCCACGCCGACCGGGTCCTTGTGGATCAGCACATCGGCGCGCGGATAGGCTGCGATGATTTCGCGGCGCAGGCGCGCGCCGATGGCATGGGCGGCATCCAGCGATTGCGCGCCATCCAGCTCGATATGCAGGTTCACAAAGACACGGCTGCCCGCAACGCGGGTTTTCAGGTCGTGATGCCCGTGCACGCCGTCGCAGCCTTCCACGATCTGCCGGATGCCCGCGATCATCGCAGGATCAGCCTGCCGGTCCATCAGCGCGTCCCACGCTCCCTTGCCGATCCGCAGCGCACCGACCGCCAGAAAGGCCGCAGCCCCCAGCGCCACGACACTGTCGATCTGGAACAGCCCGAACCGCGCCGAGGCCCAAAGTGCCACAATCGCCCCGATATTGGGGATCAGATCCCCCATGTAGTGCAGGCTGTCGGCCAGCACGACCTTGTTGCCTGTGCGCCGCGCGACATGGCGCTGCCACGTCACCAACCCCAGCGTCACGATGATGGAAAACACCATGACCGCCATCCCGAAACCTTCGGATTGCGGCATGGCCGTGGTGTCGTCGAGCAGCCGCAGCACGGCGGCCACCGCGATCACAGCGGCCGAGACAAGGATGAACAGGGACTGCCCCAAGGCCGCCAGATCCTCGGCCGAGGTATGACCAAAGTTGTGGTCGTCATCGGCGGGTTTGGCGGCATAGGCGATGGCGGCCAGACCGCCCAGCGACATCATCAGGTCCAGCGCGCTGTCAGCCAGCGTCGCCGCGACCGCAAGTGATCCGGTTTCCGCCAGCGCCCAAAGCTTGGCCGCGACCAGCACAGCGGCGACCGTCACGGACAAAAGCCCGGCGGACAGGTTCAGGCGGGTGTCGTTTGGCGTGCTCATGCGCGGTGCTTAGGCAATCAGGCTACCGCTGGCAATGCGCAGTGCTTAGTCGCGCAATTCTTCCGGTGTGACGCCCCAGATGTCGGATTTCGGCACCCAGCCGCGATAGCCGCCCGCGTTCAGCTGGCACCAGTCCGGTTCGCATCGGCCAAGTCGCGCGATAACCCCCTGTTCGAGAATGGCGTTCTCGGTCGCGCTCGGGTCGGGGCGGGCGCGCAAGGCGGTGGTGGCTTCGTTGACAAGTACGGTGCGCGCGCCCGAAAGCAGCGTGTAATGAATCCACCCGCCCTGGCCGTCGCGGTCGATCACGCGCCGCCACTGGCCGTATTCCGCGACCAGTTGCAGCGGCATGTTGCGACGCTTGAACACCCAGTCGATCCGGTGCGACAGCGACGGGCCACGGCGCACATTGGCCTCGCCCGCGTTCAGCGACACGAACCGCGGCACCGGCAGGTTGGTTTCCGGCCCGATCGCAGGACCGTCGCTGGCCTCTTGCGCGACAGCGGCAGCACCGGCCAGCAGCACGGCACAAAGGGCCAGGCGCAATGTGCGGGACCACCGGACGAAACTGTTCATTTTCTGCCTTTTACTGCCCGTTTCGGGCGCGCCGTTCTTGTGCTGCGCGTCCCTTTGGAGCAACCTGCCACGCAGGACCGGATTTGAAAAGCCAAGAGGGACGAACCATGCCAGGAAAGCATCTTACTGTTGTCGTGACGCGACAATTGCCAGAGCAGGTCGAAACCCGGCTGAAGGAACTGTTCGACGTGCAGTTGCGCGATACTGACGCGCCGATGACACCGGATGAACTGGTCGATGCGATGCAATCCGCCGATGTGCTGGTCCCAACGATCACCGACCAGATCGATGCGAAAATCCTGGCCCGCGCGGGTGACAAGCTCAAGCTGATTGCCAATTACGGGGCAGGCGTGGACCATATCGATGTCGCCACCGCACGCCAGCGCGGCATTCATGTGTCCAACACGCCCGGCGTGATGACCGATGACACCGCCGATATGGTGATGGCGCTGATCCTTGGCGTGACGCGCCGGATGGGCGAGGGGATCAGGCTGGCGCAATCGGACACATGGCAAGGCTGGACACCCACCGCGATGATGGGTGGCCGGATCAAGGGGCGGCGTCTTGGGATTCTTGGCATGGGCCGGATCGGGCAGGCGGTCGCCCGCCGTGCGGCGGCTTTTGGCCTGCAGGTCCATTACCACAACCGCCGCCGCCTGCGCCCCGAAGTGGAAGAGGCGCTGGATGCGACCTATTGGGAAAGCCTCGATCAGATGGTCGCGCGTATGGACATCCTGTCGATCAACTGCCCGCATACGCCGTCCACCTTCCATCTGATGAACGCACGCCGGCTAAAACTGATGAAACCCTCTGCTGTGATCGTGAACACGTCCCGCGGCGAGGTGATCGACGAAAACGCCCTGACGCGGATGCTGCGCGCGGGTGAAATCGCAGGCGCGGGGCTGGATGTGTTCGAGCGCGGGCACCTGATCAACCCGCGTCTGAAGGAACTACCCAATGCGATCCTGCTGCCGCATATGGGGTCTGCCACGCTGGAAGGCCGGATCGAGATGGGCGAGAAAGTCATCCTCAATATCAAGACCTTCGCCGATGGGCATCGCCCGCCGGATCTGGTTGTGCCCAGCATGTTATGACGCTAATCTGACAGCACAACCAGTTCTGCCCGACTTTGGGACCATCCCCGACGCGGCGTTTTCTTTGTTTTTCAACATGAAACGTATTTGCAAAGGGGTTCAGCGTCATGCGCGTCCTGCTTCCTGTTCTTGGTGTGTTCATCCTCGTTTTTGCGGCCGCCATCCTGTTCTTTTTCAAGCAGGGTCTGGACAGCTATACCTTTGCCCGCAGTCTGCAATCTGTCACGATCACGCCGCCCGCCGGCTGGGATGCGGCCCCCTATCAGACCGCGGATGGCGAGGCGATTAGCGGCGCGCCGTTCGATCCTGCGCCAGTCGCAGCGACCACCACGAACGACATCCTTTTCGCCTTCGAAAGCGCACGGCTTGGCAATAATGACGGGGTTGCTACGACCTTTCGGTCCGGCGATGAAATGATCGCCCTGCGCATGCAGACCGTGACGTTCGTGCCGCGCCGCACCAGTTTCGCCGAGAGGCTGGGTTACGCTTCGGCGAAAACCGAGCCGGCCCCCGCGCTGGAGGTTTTCGGATCACTGGAGGCCGTGCCGTTCCATGTGAGCCCGCGCCAGTCCAGCGTGGATGGCAGCGCCGTGCCGGTGCCCGTGAACTACCGCTATCTGACCGCCACGGTCGGCGATCCCGAGGTCGCCGACACCGTCGCGATTTCCATTCTGACCAACAGCAGCGACGCAGCCCTTGCCGCCTTGCTGGACGGTTTCGATCTCGCGGCCGTCAACGACCGCTTGCCGCAACCGTCGGGCGACGTGTTGGCAGGTCTTGGCTTTGTGCCCCGCGCGGCGGGTCCCTTGTCGGACGCACCACCGCGCCCGACACCTGCCTACCGCGCGATGGCGATGCTGAACGACGGTAAACCGCTGGACCCGCTCAACCAGCAACTTGTGACACGGATCGCGACATTCGAGATCACCGACATGGCCGGCCTGCTGGTCAATTACCCCAGTCTCGATGTGATCCGGGGTGATGTGCTGCAATTGCTTGAAGATGGCAGCGCGGAAAACGCTGCGCGCGCCAATGCCCGCCTGATGGCCAACAGCGGGCGCGCATGGAACAGCCACGAATACTACGTCCTGTCCGAAGTCGGCAAACCCGGCACGTCACAGCAAAGCCTTGCGGCCTATCTGGCCAACGGATACGAGATCGCCCCCGAAGTGCTGGCGCTTGTCGCGCGGCTGCCCGAAACGGGCGTCGCCAGTGCGGCGGATGAAACGGGAGCACGTCCTGCCGCGCAGGGCGGTTTCAGCGTGCAGACCTGCACCTTGCAGAATGGCGTGCGGCGCTGCGTCGTCGGCGGCAACTAGACGGGCCCGCTGTCGCAATTAGACGACAAGGCGTCGGCTGGTTCTGACGTGCGTTGCGGCTTTCAAGCAGATTGCACCCAAAGCAGCGCCGAGGGAATCGTCAGCATGAAAACGCAAGTCAAAGCATTGGTCGTCGGTGGCGGTGCTGTGGGAACATCCATCGCCTATCATCTGGCCAAGGCCGGATGGGATGATGTCATGCTGCTGGAACGCGACGAGCTGACATCGGGCTCCACCTGGCACGCGGCGGGTCTGCTGCCCTTGTTCAACATGTCCTTTGCCACGACGCATATTCACAAATATTCGGTCGATTTCTACAAATCGCTGGAGGCGGAAACCGGCCTGAACGCAGGCTTCGCCGTCGTCGGTAACCTGCGCATGGCCCAGACGCAGGAGCGCATGGATGAATTCATGCTCTATGCCTCAACCGCCGAGACCTGCGACGTGCCTTACGTCTGGATGACCCCCGACGAGATCAAGGCGAAATGGCCGCTGATCCGCACCGACGATCTCAAAGGCGCGCTGTATCACCACACTGATGGCTACATTAACCCCGCCGATGTGACGCAGGCGATGGCCAAAGGTGCCCGCCAGCGCGGGGTAGAGATCGTGCGCAAATGGCAGGCCGATGCGTTCCACTGGAACGGTGACGCGTGGGAAGTGACCTGCACCAAGATGGTGGAAAAAGGCGGCAATCTGGTGCCGTCCGACGAACAGATCGTCGTTACCGCCGAACATGTCGTCACCGCCAGTGGCAACCACGCGCAGACGACTGCGAAAAAGCTTGGCATCAAGATCCCCGCGATCCCCGTCGAACACCAATTCATCGTGATGGATCAGGACCCCGCGCTGGTGCAGTTCCGCGCCGAGGGCAATGTCGAACACCCCGTGGTGCGCGACGCCGACGCGCAGTCCTATGTGCGCGAGGAACGCGGCGGCTGGATTTTGGGCGTCTACGAAAAGAACGCGCCTGCCGTGTTTGAATACGGTGTGCCGGACAGTTTCCGCGCCGATCTGTTCCCGCTCGATCTGGAACGGATCGAGGAACAGTATATGGCGATGATCCACCGGATTCCGTCCTGCGAAAACTCTGGCCTGAAGGACGATTTTAACGGCCCGATCTGTTACACCCCTGACGGCAATCCGCTGGTCGGCCCGGCGCCCGGCCTGCGCAATATGTGGCTGGCGGAAGGGTTCAGTTTCGGGATCACCGCCGCTGGTGGCACGGGCTATTACCTTGCCCAGATGATGGTGAAGGGCGAGGCCGAGATCGACATGGCATCGCTTGACCCCAAGCGTTACGGCAACTGGATGACCACCGAATTTGCCGCCCGCAAGAATGAGGAATGCTACGACCACGTCTACATCCTGCACCATCCGGATGAAGAACGCCCCGCCTGCCGCCCCCTGCGCACATCGCCCGCCTATGACCGCCAGGCCGCACGCGGCGCGCAATTCGGCTTTGTGAACGGCTGGGAACGGCCCAATTACTATGCCCCCGCAGGGTTCAACGACCATGACAGCCGGTCCTTCCGGCGCGGCGGCTGGTGGCAATATGCGGTGGAAGAGGCCAAGGCGATCCGCGAAGGCGTTGGCCTGATCGACGCCACCGCCTTTACCAAGCACCGGATCACTGGCGCGGGGGCGACGGCGTTTCTGGACTGGTTCACCACCAACAAACTGCCGAAAGTTGGCCGGATCAACCTGACCTATGCGCTGACCGCCCATGGCACGACGCGCACCGAATATACCATCGTCCGCAACGGCGAAAATGATTATTACCTCGTCTCTGCCGGGGCTTGGACTGCCTACGATCAGGATTACCTGTTCAAGGCGATCGAGGATATGGAACCCACCTTCGGCCGCATCAATGCGCAGGATGTGACCACACAATGGGGCGTTTTCGCCATCGCCGGCCCCAAATCCCGCGATGTGCTGGCCGCTGTCATCAAGGACGCCGACCCCGCGACCGCGCTGTCGAACAAACGCTTTCCGTGGCTGTCGGCGCGAAAGATCGAACTGGGGATGTGTCCCGTGAATGCGATCCGTGTCGCCTATACCGGCGAGCTGGGCTGGGAATTGCACCACCCGATCGAGATGCAGAATTACCTGTTCGATCTGCTGGAAAAGGCCGGTGCTGAGCATGGCATGAAACTGGTCGGCGCGCGCGCGCAAAACTGGTTGCGGCAGGAAAAATCATACCGCGCCTTTGGCAACGAACTGGGCCGCGACGCGACCCCGCTCGAGGCTGATTTGCCGCGCTTTGTGGACCTGTCCAAGGATTTCCACGGCAAGACGGCGATGCTGGAAAAGGGGATCCGCAGCAAATGCGTCACCCTGCTGATCGACGGGCCGGATGATGCCGATCCATGGGGCCGCGAGGCGCTCTATCATGGCGACACCCGTGTGGGGCGTCTGACCTCGGGTGGCTATTCGGTGGCTTTCGGCAAATCCATCGGCATGGGCTATGTAAAGCCTGAAATGGCGGTTGTCGGCACGCAGCTGCAGGTCAAGATGCTGGACCAGCTCTGGCCTGCCGAGATCGTCGAGGACAGCCCCTATGATCCGCAGAACGCGGCGATCAGGATTGACGGCTAGCCCCGCCAGCGCCGCCGCAAAAGATCAATCCGCCTGCGGCCCCGGATCAGGATACTGGTGACGGGGCCTTTCAGGGCGGGCACGTCGATGGCCAGCAGCAGCAGGCCAAGCGGGATCATCCAAAGACCAAACACGGGCAGGATCGCCAGAAATCCGCCGAGGATGAACGCGACGCCAAGCACGATCCGCGCAATCATCCAGCCGGGTTTGCGGATGCGGGCCATACCCGGCACATGCGGCGCTATCTTGCGATATTGTCGGTCAAATCGGGCACGGATACGGTCGCGTTTGCGGTTCATCGCGTGCAGGTAAGCGGTGGATCTGCGCTTTGTAAGGGTGGCATGACCGGGGGCGAAAATATTTATCGAAACCGGTCCGGCAGCAAAGCCGCGACCATGCCGGCATCAATGGCAGGGCGCGTGCCGCCGACCAGATCGGCCAGAAGTTGGCTGGCACCGGGCGAGGATTGCATCCCGTAGCCGCCTTGCCCCGCGCACCAGATGAAACCGGGATGCGCGGGGTCCGGCCCCAATACAAGGCCGCGATCCGGCGAAAATGTGCGCAGCCCCGCCCAAGACGCCAACAGGCGGGTGACAGGTGTGGTGACGTTGGCCTCGTACCGCGCAAGGCCTTCGGCCAACACCATGTCATCGGCATAAGCGTCATGGGGGGCTGTGGGGTCTTCCTCGGCGGGAGAGACGATCAGCGCGCCTGCGTCGGGTTTGGCATACCAACCTTCGCCCGCGCCAAAGACCATCGGCCAGGCGCGGACATCATGCCCGTCAGGTGCAGGAATCCGCGCCATTGACCGGCGCAATGGCTGGAACCCCAAGGGGGCGACCCCCGCCATCGCGGCGATCACATCGACCCACGCGCCAGCGGCATTGACCAGTTTACGCGCCTCGTAATCGCCAGCCTTTGTGCTGACAGCCCAGCCTTGCGCGGTGCGCGTGATCCCCGTCACCTCGGCCTTCGTCACGATCTGCGCGCCATTGCCGCGCGCGGTTTTCGCGAATGTCTGGATCAGCCTGTCGGTGTCGATGTCCCACGCACCCGGATCATAGGCCGCGCGGTCCACATGGGCGGGGTTCAGCACGGGGATCAGGCCCAAAGCCTCATCCATCGTGATCTCGGGCATCTGCATCGCGACGACGTCGGCGGCGAAAAGATCGGCCTCGGCCGCGCTGCCGACCAGCATCAACCCGCGCGGTGACAGCACATCGGCGCTGCGGTGAAAATCAAGGCTCGCACGGTTCAGCGCGACAGTCGACGGCTTGCCGTAATGTTCCTCGAACAAGGCGGCGGAGCGGCCGGAGGCGTGATAGGCGAGCGCATTCTCGCGTTCGAGCACGGTGACGCTGCCCAAGGCTGACAGCCGCGCTGCGGCGGAAAGGCCTGCGACACCGCCGCCAATGACGAGAAAATCAATCATGCTTCTTCCAGCCGGTCGGTGGCGGGTGGCGGCGCGGGGCTAAGTGCGGTGATCGCATCATAAAGTGCTGGTGACATCGTGAAATCCGCCGCTGCGAGCGATGGCCGCAACTGCGCCAGTGACCGCGCCGAGATGATGGGCGATGGCCGCGCCCCATTGGTCATGACCCATGCCACGGCAAGTGTTGCGGGGTCCGTGCCTGCGTCGCGGGCGAGTGCTGTCAGGCGGGTCGCCGTGTCATGCATCCAGCCTTGCCCGTAGCGCACGGCATAGCGTGGATCGTCCGTCAGCCGCCCCGTGCCACCGCTGGCATATTTGCCCGTCAGCAACCCGCCACCCAAAGGCGAATAGGGCACCAGCGCGATGCCTTGATCCTGCGCCATCGGGAAAATCTCGACCTCGGCCTGCCGTTTGACCAGCGAATACATCGGCTGCATCACATCAATCTTTGTGCCAAGGCTGCGCGCCACAGCCTGCGCTTTCATCACCTGCCAAGCGGCGTAGTTGGACACGCCGATCTGCCGGATCAGCCCCTGCGATTGCAGGTCAGCCATCGTGGCAAAGGTTTCTTCCAGCGGCGTGGCGTCATCGAAGCGATGCAGATAGAGCAGATCGACCTGATCCTGCTGCAACTGGCTGCGGCAGATGTCGAATTGCGCAAGGATATTGGCCCGCCCTGACCCGCCGGTATAGCCGACTTTGGTCGCCAGATAGATCTTGTCACGTTCATCCTTGATGAACTGGCCAAGGATCTTTTCCGCCGCCCCCTCGGTATAGCGGACCGCCGTGTCGAAATGATTGATGCCAACGCTGCGCGCGGCGTCATACATGGCCGCACTTTCGGCTGCATCGGCCTTGCCACCGAATTGCATCGTACCGAATGTCAGGCGGGAGACGGGGGTGCCGTCCGGTGTGGTCAGGTCATTCATGCGCGCAGCTTGGCACGGCCCTCGGGCGATGGAAAGCGGCGGCGCAGGTAAATCTCGACCCCGATCAGATAGGGCAGGTAAAAGGCGAAATTCTGCACCAGATCAAAGGCACCCGTGAACTCCGGCGTGGACCACAGCCCGTCCGTCGCCAGATACCACAGCCCGTAATGCACGCGGTAAAGCCACGACCCCAACACCAGCCAAAAAAGCCGCAGCGCCCAAGCGTTGTGCTGCGCGATGCGCCGCGCGCGGGCATGGCGATAGGTCTGGACCGCCGCCAGCAGCATCAGCGCGCCATAAAGCGTGAAGCCTGCATCCATCACCGCCCCGCCAATCGTGCCGCGTAAGGCGATATAGACCAGCCCGCCCAGCGCCGTGATCCCTGCCGCCAGCGTCAACAGTCGCCCGGTCCAGCGGTGCAGCGCGGGCAGGCGCACGCGCAAAGGCCGGATCAGTTGCAAAGGCACCAGCAGCGTGATCGCGGCCCCCAGCAGCATATGCGAAAAGATACCGGCATTGGCGGGGGCGCTTGCCGAGAACAGGTAATGCGGTGCGTCCATCGTGCCGCGCAAGCCGTCCCGACCGAAATCGGCGGCATAGAAAACAAAAGGCGCGGCCAGCAGCATCACCAGTAAAAGCCCGCCAGTCTGAAGATACGCCCTGCCCATGATCGCAAGGATAGCTGCGATCGGCCACGGCACAAGGTGTTGCGTCGCTCTGTGCGGCGGTTGACATCCTGCGGCACCCGTGATGCTTTCACGAAATCGATTTAGGAGGAAAGCCGATGACCTATACCCCCGCCGAAGACCGCTATGAGAAGATGATCTATCGCCGGTGCGGGGCATCGGGGGTGAAACTGCCTGCGATCTCCTTGGGCCTTTGGCACAATTTCGGCCATGACACCCCGCACCAGACCAAGCGGGACATCTGCCGCACGGCCTTTGACCACGGCATCACCCATTTCGATCTGGCAAACAACTATGGCCCGCCCCCCGGTTCGGCGGAAGAGGCGTTTGGCGATATCCTCGCCACGGATTTCCGCGGCTACCGCGATGAATTGATTATCAGCTCCAAGGCGGGCTACGGCATGTGGCCCGGACCCTACGGGGAATGGGGCAGCCGGAAATATCTGGTGGCCTCTTGCGATCAGTCGCTGAAACGGATGGGGCTGGATTACGTCGATATCTTCTATTCGCACCGCTTCGACCCCGACACCCCGCTGGAAGAAACGATGGGCGCGCTGGATTATATCGTCCGGTCGGGCCGCGCGCTTTATGCGGGCATCTCGTCCTATAATTCCGAGCGCACACGCGAGGCTGTGGCGATTCTGAAAGAGCTCGGCACGCCCTGCCTGATCCACCAGCCGTCTTATAACATGCTCAACCGCTGGGTCGAAAAGGACGGGTTGAAGGACACGCTGACAGACCTTGGCATCGGGTCCATCGCATTCACACCGCTGGCCCAAGGGATGCTGACCAACAAATACCTGGGCGGCATCCCCGAGGGCAGCCGCGCGGCACAGGACAAATCACTGTTTCCGTCGATGCTGACCGACAAGGCGATCGAGAACATCCGCAAGCTGAACGAGATTGCGCAAGGCCGGGGCCAGACGCTGGCGCAGATGGCGATTGCATGGGTCCTGCGCGATGGCGGCATCACGACCGCGCTGATCGGCGCGTCGAAACCGTCGCAGGTGACCGATTGCGCGGGTGCCATCGCCAACCTTGATTTCACCGCCGACGAACTGGCGCTGATCGACCGTTATGCCGATGAAGAACAGATTAACCTTTGGGCGCAATCGGCGGAGCTTGACGCATGATCCGCAACCCCATTCTGCCGGGCTTCAACCCCGACCCGTCGTTCTGTCGGGTGGGGAGTGATTACTACATCGCGACCTCCACCTTCGAATGGTATCCGGGCGTACAGATCCACCATTCGCGCGATCTGGTGAACTGGACGCTGGTGGCGCGCCCCTTGGCGCGGGCGGGCCTGCTGGATATGCGCGGCAATCCTGACAGCTGCGGCATCTGGGCCCCCTGTCTGAGCCATGCCGACGGCAAATTCTGGCTGGTCTACACGGATGTCAAACGGCTCGACGGTGCGTTCAAGGATGCGCCGAACTATGTCACGACCTGCGCCACCATCGACGGCGACTGGTCCGACCCGTGGTATGTCAATTCATCGGGCTTCGATCCGTCACTGTTTCACGATGACGACGGCACCAAGTATTTCATGAACATGCAATGGAGCCACCGTGGCCCCGGCACCGGCTGCAACCCCGCGCATGACGCTTTCGACGGCATCCTGTTGCAGGCGTGGTCGCCGGATCGCGGGCTTTACGGCCCCGTGCGCAATATCTACGCGGGCACATCGCGGGGTTTGACCGAGGCCCCGCATATCTTCAAGCGCAACGGCTATTACTATCTGACCACCGCCGAGGGCGGCACAGGCTATGACCATGCTGTCACTTTGGCGCGGTCGCGCGATATCTGGGGGCCCTATGAAAACCACCCCGATCTGCATGTGATCTGTGCCGCAGGCACCGATGGTCCCATCCAGCGCACGGGCCACGGCCAATATGTCGAAACCCATTGGGGCAAACACTACCACACCTTCCTGATGGGCCGCCCGCAAGAGGGGCGTTTCTGCCCGATGGGCCGCGAGACAGGGATCGAGGAAGTCGTCTGGCGCGATGACTGGCTTTACCTCGCCGCAGGCGGGATGGTCCCGCGAGAGGACGTGCCGTCGCCTGTCGCAGTGGACCCTGTGCCTGTTGCCGCCACGCGGCGTCGGTTCAGTGGCACCCTGCCGCTTGAATTCCAATGGCTGCGCACACCGCATCCTGACCGCATCTTCCGCATGGACGCCGATGCGCTGGTCCTGATCGGACGGCAAAGCATCGGCAACTGGTTCGAACAATCGCTCGTCGCGCGGCGGCAGGAACATGCCGCCTACGTTGCCGAAACCAGCTGCGATTTCGCGCCCGTGACCTACCAGCAGGCCGCAGGACTGACGACCTATTACAACCGCACCAAATTCCACGCCACCCTTGTGACCCATCTGCCCGATCAGGGCCGCGCCTTGCAGATCATGTCCTGCCTTGGCGACTGGCCGGGCGAGGGGCTGTCCTATCCTGCCGACCCTGTCGCGCTGGCGGATGGCCCTGTCGATCTGCGTGTGACGGTCGATGGCGCGGCCCAGCAATTCTGGTTCCGGCAAGGTGGGGACTGGCAAAAGCTGGGTCCGCAAATCGACGCCTCGCATATCTCGGACGAAGGCGGACGGGGCGAACATGCGTCCTTCACGGGTGCTTTCGTCGGCATGGTCGCCTTCGATCTGACAGGGCAGGGGGCAGAGGCGCGCTTTGCCCGCTTCGACTATATCCCCGACGGGACAGCGTGATGCGCAGCGAATTGTGCATCTATGATCTGGCGCAGGATCAGGTCACCGTCCTGCTCGACCACGACGGCCACATCGAGGCCCCGAACTGGCACCCCGACGGCTATCTGATCGTGAATGGCGGTGGGTTGCTCTATCGCGTGCCGCTGGATGCGCCCAAGCTGGAGCAGATCGACACCGGCTTTGCCGCCGCCTGCAACAACGACCACGGCATCAGCCCCGATGGCCGGACGCTGGTCATCAGTGACAAGACCGAAAATGGCCAAAGCTGCCTCTACAGGCTGCCCGTCAGCGGCGGTGTGCCCGAACGGGTGACGCAAAACGTACCCTCCTACTGGCACGGCTGGTCACCGGATGGCGCGACACTTGCCTATGTCGGCAAACGCGGCGGGCCGTTCGGGGTCTATACCTGCCCTGTCACAGGCGGGGACGAGACCTGCGTGACGGACGCTTTCGATCATTGCGACGGGCCGGACTACACACCCGACGGCGCATGGATCTGGTTCAATGGCGAAAGGGACGGTGCGGTCGATTTGTGGCGCATCCGCCCTGACGGCAGCGATCTGGAACAGATGACCGATGACGCGGCGGTCAACTGGTTCCCGCACCCCAGCCCTGACGGCCTGCACATCCTCTATCTCGCCTATCCCGCAGGGACCAAAGGCCATCCGGCCAATCTGGACGTCACCCTGCGCCTGATGCCTGCCACGGGCGGCACCCCGCACGATCTGGTGCATCTGCACGGTGGGCAAGGCACGATCAACGTGCCCTGCTGGGCACCCGACAGCCGCCGCTTTGCCTTCATGCGCTTTCTGACCTGACGGGGGGTTTACATTTGGCCGTCCAGCCTGCTTGTTGCGGCAAGATGGTATGGGGCAGGACCTTGCACGGCTTTCCGGTGGCAAAAACAGGACAGGTGATCGGGCTGCTCGGCGGCTCGTTCGATCCGCCGCACCACGGGCACGTCCATATCACCAAATCCGCGCTGACGCGGTTCGGGCTGGATCAGGTCTGGTGGCTGGTCAGCCCCGGCAATCCGCTCAAACGCAACGGACCCGCGCCGCTGGCCGACCGGATGCAGGCCGCCCGCGCATTGATGCGCCATCCCCGCGTGACGGTGACGGATATCGAGGCACGGCTTGGCACGCGCTATACCGCGCAAACGCTGGTGGCCTTGCGCCGCCGCTATCCCGGCGTGCGGTTTGTCTGGCTGATGGGGGCGGACAATCTGGCGCAGTTCCACCGTTGGCAGGACTGGCGCTGGATCATGGACAACGTGCCGGTAGGCGTGATCGCACGGCCCGACGACCGGATTTCGGCACGCCTGTCCAAAGCGGCCCGCATCTATGCGGCAGCACAATTGCCCGGCAGGGCCAGCCATATTTTGGGGCAAGCGACGGCCCCCGCTTGGTCTTTCATCAACCTGCCGATGTCGCACCAGTCATCATCGGCGATCCGCGCGCGGGGGGAATGGTGATGCGCTTGAACAGGCGTCAGATGCTTGCAGGGGCCATTGCGACGCTTGGCACCAGCGCCGGTGCCGAAGCACCGCTGCGGTCCTACCGCCCTGTCGCGCGCACCGCGCCGCGCGATGCGCTGGAGGGGATCATTGCCCGCGCAGGGCTGGCGGGTCAGGTCGGTGTGGTGCTGGGCGATCCGGCAACGGGCCGTGTGCTGGAAAGCTACAACGCCCGCACCAGCCTGCCGCCCGCCAGCGTGACCAAAGCCGTCACTGCGGTCTATGCGTTGGAAACGCTGGGGGCCGGACATCTGTTCACGACGCGCGTTCTGGCACAGGGCGCGCTGAACGGCGGGATACTCGAGGGCAATCTGATCCTTGCCGGTGGGGGTGACCCCGATCTTGTCACCGACAATCTGGCGGACCTCGTGCAGACGCTGCATGCAGCGGGCCTGCGCGAAGTCAGGGGTGACTTTCTGATCTGGGACGCCGCACTGCCCAAAGTGGACCAGATCGACCCGACCCAACTGCCCACGGCAGGGTACAATCCCACGATCGGCGGGCTGAACCTGAACTACAACCGCGTCCATTTCGAATGGCGGCGCGAGGGCGGTAATGTCTTGACGGCACTGGATGCCCGCAGCGACAACCACCGCCCGCCCGTCACCGTGGCACGGATGCAGATTGTGGACCGCGATGTGCCGGTCTTTACCCACGCGCGCGAAGGCGATGTCGATGCATGGACCGTTGCCCGCTCTGCGTTGAACGACAACGGGTCACGCTGGCTGCCGGTGCGCTCACCGGCGCTTTATGCCGCTGAAGTATTCGCAAATTTCGCGCGCAGCCGCGGGATCGTGCTGGGAGCGCCGCGGATCATCGCCAGCCTGCCTGCGACCGTGGAACTGGCGCGGCTGGACAGCAAACCGATGCCGGCGCTGTTGACGGACATGCTGCGCTATTCCACCAATATCACGGCCGAGGCATTGGGCCTGACCGCCAGCAGCAGGGTCGGCAGCCTGCCCCGCGATCTGGCAACATCGGCGCAAGGCATGTCCGTCTGGACGGCACAGCGCGCACAAGGCACGGCACCCGTCTTTGTCGATCATTCGGGGCTGGGGGATGGATCGCGGATCAGTGCCGCCGATATGGTGGCGTTTTTGCAGGCGCGCGATGTCATGCCCCGCCTGCGACCGCTGCTGCGCACTATCGCGCTGGTCGATGGCAACCAGAACCCGATCCGCGCCGGTCAAGCGGCAGTGCAGGCCAAGACCGGCACGCTCAACTTCGTCACCGCACTGGCAGGCTATCTGCGCAGTGCGGGCGGGCGCGACCTGAGCTTTGCGATTTTCGCCGCCGATCTGGACACCCGTGCGCGGACCCGCAATCTGTCAGACGAAGTCCCGCCCGGTGCGCGCAGCTGGGCCACAAGGGCGCGGCGGCTGCAGCAGGATATCCTGCAGCAATGGGCCCTGCGCGCCTATTAGGATTTTGACATCGTCCGAGCCTAAATATCCCCGCCGGGCGCCCGAATCTTTTCTACAGGGTCATATGCCGCGCGCGCGCGCCGCGCTCGATTGCCGCCGCGTAAAGCCGGTCAAGATCCAGCTCCTCGCGGATTTCCTCGAGCATCCGCGCCTCTTGTCCCGCGATGAGCCCGTCCGCCGCCGCCACATCACAGGACAGCGCATAGGCGGTTTCGAACAGGCGGGCGGGCAGGGCGTCGCGGATCAGGCCGAACAGCGCCTCCAGCCCGTCTTCTGGTTCCAGCAGATCGAAGACAAGCTGCGACATCTGCGGCACGCGTTCCACGTCATAACCCGCAAAGACCGGCAGGTTGTTGATCGCATTGCTGATCTTGACCAGTTCGGAGGTGCGGATATTGCCATCCGCGGCTGAAACGCTGATCATCAGGACGACCAGCGCGTCCTGAGCAGTCAATGGGCCGGCGTCTGACATGGTCTATCCTCTTGCGCTATATGTCCCATTTATTGACGCCCTGACCGTCTCGCAATAGGGAGTGTGTGTGCAGGCGCCATTTGGGGCGCCGCCTCTGACTGCGAGCAAGATTATGACCAACCTGCGTGACGCTGCGATGACATCCAAGGCCTGGCCTTTTGAAGAAGCGCGCGCCTTGCTCAAACGCTACGAATCCGGCCCGCCCGAAAAGGGATATGTCCTGTTCGAGACCGGCTATGGCCCGTCCGGTCTGCCGCATATCGGCACCTTTGGTGAAGTGCTGCGCACCACCATGATCCGCCGCGCGTTTTCGGTGATTTCCGATATCCCGACCAAGCTGATCTGCTTTTCGGACGATCTGGACGGGATGCGCAAAGTGCCGGGCAACGTGCCGCAGCAGGACATGCTGAAGCAACACATGCACAAGCCGCTGACATCGGTGCCGGACCCGTTTGGCGAATATGAAAGCTTTGGCCATTACAACAACGCGATGCTGCGCCGTTTTCTTGATACTTTCGGGTTCGAGTATGAGTTCTATTCGGCGCGCGAATTCTATCGCACGGGCCAGTTCGATGAAATCCTGCTGCGTGCCGCTGAACGCTATGACGCGCTGATGGAGGTCATGCTGAAATCCCTGCGCGAGGAACGGCAGGAGACTTACTCGATCTTCCTGCCGATCCACCCCGAAACCGGTCGCGTGCTATATGTGCCGATGAAGAACGTCGATGCGGTGCGCGGCGAGGTGACCTTCGACGACGAGGATGGCCGCGAATGGACCCTGCCGGTCACGGGCGGCAATGTGAAACTGCAATGGAAACCCGATTTCGGTGCGCGCTGGGCGGCACTCGACGTCGATTTCGAGATGTATGGCAAGGAACATGCCACCAACACCGCGATCTATGACCGCATCTGCGAGATCTTGGGCGGGCGCAAGCCGAACCATTTTTCCTATGAGCTGTTCTTGGACGAGAACGGCCAGAAGATTTCCAAATCATCCGGCAACGGGATTTCGATCGACGAATGGCTGACCTATGCGGCGACAGAATCGCTGAGCTATTTCATGTATCAAAAGCCCAAAACGGCCAAACGGATGCATTTCGACGTGATCCCCAAGGCCGTGGACGAATATCACCAGCAACTGCGCGCCTATGCCGATCAGGACGATGCAGGCCGCGCCAACAACCCCGTGTTCCATATCCACGGGCATAACGTGCCCGCGTCCGACATGGTGGTGCCGTTTGCGATGCTCTTGAACCTTGCATCCGTGTCGGGGGCCGAGGACAAGGATACGCTTTGGGGCTTTATCCGCCGTTATGCGCCGGAGGCGTCTGCGGAAAAGAACCCCCAGATGGATCAGGCGGCCGGTTTTGCCGTGCGCTATTACAACGACTTCGTGAAGCCCGACAAAACCTATCGCGCACCCACCGATCAGGAACGCGCGGCGCTGGACGATCTTGCCACGCGACTGCGCGGCTGGGATGGCGGGCTGGATGCCGAGGCGCTCCAGACGATGGTCTTCGCGGTGGGCAATGACCACGGGTTCGACCCCCTGCGCAACTGGTTCACAGCGCTTTACGAAGTGCTGCTCGGTGCCTCGCAAGGCCCGCGTTTTGGCGGGTTCATCGCGCTTTACGGTGTGGCTGAAACCATCGCCCTGATCGAGGCCCAGCTTTCCCGCGAGGTCTGAGGGTCCGCTGGCGCGGAGCCTCCGGCGGGGATATTTGGGCTCGAACGATGGGAGATGTCGTGCGAAAATGAAACTGATCGGCCTGTGACTGCGTATCTGAGACAGAGCAAACGCAGGGAGAGGACGATGAAGGGCATTTTTGTATTCATTCTGGGGCTCTGGTTTTCGGCCACCGCCCTTGCCGCACAGGACAATGCGGCGATCGAAGGGGTGATCGGCGATCAGTTGCAGGCCTTCAACGACCGCGATGTGGCGACGGCATGGTCCTATGCCAGCCCGAATATCAAGCGCCTGTTCGGCAACGAAGGCAACTTCGGCGCGATGGTCCAGCAAGGCTATCCGATGGTCTGGGACAATGCGGATGTGCGGTTTCTGGAATTGCGCGATGTGTCGGGGTTTCTCTGGCAGAAGGTCATGATCCGCGATGCGCAGGGCGGGCTGCATATTCTGGACTACCAGATGATCGAGACAGCGGAGGGGTGGCAGATCAACGGTGTAACGCTGTTGCCGGCACCTGACGTGGGCGCCTGACGCGCCCGTTGCGCGGCTGACCGTCACGGTGGGGTCAGCCGGTCTTTAGCCCTTTGGGGTATTCCCTTGGCCGTTGCGCAGCACAGCCTTTGGGGATCATCCATGAACAAAGCCATCACCGACGCCATCGTGTTCAATCCGTTGCCTTTTGCGGCGGGCCTTGGGGTTTGGTCCAGCGGCGACGGCACGCCGGGGTCCGACACCTATGCTGTCAGCGGGTCGGGCGTGTTTGTCGCGGCCGATCAGGATTTCGCGGGCTGTCTGGAAGTGTTGAAAGCCGGGCCCATCGCGCAGGTCCGCTATATGGGCGAAACGCCTGTGCTGCCCGGATGCTATCTGCGCGTGACCGCGCGTGTGAAGGCGGTGGCAGGGCCTTTGCCTGCGGTGCGCATCGCAGGCTGGCCGGGGCGCGCCAATGGCACGTTGCTGACGGGTGTGCCCACAACCGGCCCTGCGACGCAGCTGACCGCCTATGGCGCGGTCGTCACCATCAGCGCGATCATCGCCACCGCTGCGCGCACCGGCGTTGATCTGGTCTGGACCGGTGCGGCGTACGGCCATCTGGGACTGGACCTGACCGGACCGGCAGGCGGGCTCGTGCGCATTGATGACATCACGATCGAGGATGTCAGCAGCTTCTTTACCCGCGATCTGGTCAGCCTTGTCGATGTGCGCGATTTTGGTGCGAAGGGGGACGGGACGACGGATGACACCGCTGCCTTTATCGCCGCTGATATGGCGGCCAACGGGCGGACGATCATTGTCCCGGCCGGCGACTATCTGCTGGCAGGCAATGTCACGCTACAGAACAATACCCGTTTCGAAGGCCGGATCGTTCAAGCCGCCGAGCACCGGTTCATTTTGCAGAAAGGGTACAACTACGACAGCTATCTTGATGCGTTCAAGGACGAGGAGACGGCCTTCAAAAAGGCCTATCAGGCGCTGATCAATTTCGCCGACCATGAATCGCTGGACCTGTGCGGGCGGCGTATTCTGCTGACTGCACCCGTCGACATGCAGGCCTGCGACCCGATGCGGTTGCGGTTCGAGACCCGCCGCGTCATCCGCAACGGGCAGTTCCAGCCCGCCGACGGCGCGGCATGGGATACGTCCGTGGTCACCTCGCAGGCGACCTATGCGGCGGCCAACGACCGGCAACTGACCAATGTGACGGGGATCGCTAACATTGCAGTGGGCGCGCTTGTCACGGGGGCGGGTGTTGGGCGCGAGGTCTATGTCATGGCCGTGGACATCCCGCAGGCGCGGCTGACGCTGAGCAATCCGCTTTATGATGCGGAAGGCACGCAGGTTTTCACCTTTACCCGTTTTCGGTACCTGCTGGATTTCTCGGGCTATGAAAAACTAAGCCAGTTCATCCTGTCCGATATCGAGTTTCAGGGGCGCGGTGTCGCCAGCGGAATCATGATGGCCGCCGACGGCCTGACCTTTCACATCCGCGATTGTTTCATCAACCGGCCCCGCGACCGTGGCGTAACCTCGCCGGGTTACGGCTGTCAGGGGATGATGATCGACCGCTGCCAGTTCATCTCGGACGAACAATCATTGCCGGTCGCGGCGCGCGTCAGCATCGGGTTCAACGCCAATGCCAATGACGTCAAGATCCGCGACAACCGCACCAGCCGGTTTTTGCATTTCTGCGTGCTGGCAGGGTCGGGCAACCTGATCACGGCGAACCACTGGTTCCACGGCGATGACGAGCCGGGCAGCGTGCGCAAGGGCGGGATCGTGCTGACCTTGCCCAACCCCAAGAGTATTTTCACCGGCAATTACTGCGACAACAATTTCATCGAATGGACCAACGAACATTCCAGCAGCCCCGCGTTGGGCGCACAGTTTTCCTTTGGCGGGCTGACGATCACCGGCAACATGTTTACCACCAATGACGTCGCACCCTGGTTCAATTTCATTGTGATCAAACCCTATGGCCCTGGCCATTTCATCAACGGGTTCGCGGTTGTCGGCAATGTGTTCCGGTCAATCAACGGGCGCATCGACAGGGTCGAGATGGTGGACACGACCTTTGCCGATCTCGATTTCAGCCGCACCCGCAGTTTCGAATTCAGCGCCAACACGTTCCACAACGTCGATTTTCCGGTCGCGAACCCTGCTGTGCTGGCCCATACCCAGACGAGTGCTGCCGCCACTTGGGTGATGAACACGGGCGAATCCCTGCCTTTTGGCGGGCGCGCGCGGCATGTCGATTTCGTGATGCCCAGCGGCGCGATCACAACGGCATCCAATGTGGTGATCCGCGAACTGCCGTGGGCCGAAGGCGAACGTGGCACGAACCAGCGGTCGGTCCACCTGAACTGGAGCACGCCTGTGCGCGGGTCCGTCCGTTATCAGGTGCGGATGGACCGGGCGGGGTGATTTCGGGCGCTACTGCCTGAATTTTAAGCAGGTGACTGCGAAATCACGTTTTTTCGAGCGGTGATTTTGCGCCGCCGCTGGCACTGTGCTGCCGATCCTTGGCAAAAGAGGCCAAGGAAAGGCGGCACATGACCTATACCGCACAGATCGACATGGACCGGGCCGTGCCTTTGCAGCCTCGTGCGCAAGGCGCGCTGCGTCTTGTGGCCAAGCGCCGTGGCACGCAAAGCGTAATCGCCGATCTGCGCCAGCAAGGCGCGCTCAAGGCGCTGTTCCCGCGCAGCTATGGCCGCACGCTCGATGCGGTATTTCTCAACACATCGGGCGGGCTGACGGGCGGCGACCGGATGGCGCTGGACGTGGTGGCAGGTCCGGGCGCGCATGTGGTGCTGTCATCGCAGGCGGCGGAACGTGGCTATGCAGCCCTTGACGGTCATGTGGCGCGCGTCGCTGTGACCCTGCAGGTGGCGGAGGATGCGCGCATCGACTGGCTGCCGCAGGAAACCATCCTGTTCGATGCCGCAGCGCTCGAGCGGCGGATGACCGTCGATCTGGCGGGGTCCGCGCAATGCCTGATCGTTGAACCTGTCATCTTTGGCCGTGTTGCCATGGGTGAGGTCGTCCATACCCTGCATCTGCGGGAACAATGGCGCATAAGGCGCGACGGTGTGCCGGTCTTTGCCGATGCGATCCGCCTGATCGGCGATGCCGATGCGCTGCTGGCGCGCGCGGCTATCGCGGGCGGGGCAGGGGCGATCGCGACCATGCTGCTGGCGGCACCGCAGGCGGCGGCGCTGGCTGGCACGCTTGACCTGCCCGACACTGCCGGTGCCAGCCTTTTGGCCGATGACCTGTTGCTGATCCGCGTGCTGGCCAGTGACGGGTTCACCCTGCGCCGCGACCTTATTCCCTTGATCGAGGCGCTGTCGGCCGCGCCCATCCCCCGTGTCTGGAGATTGTGACCCATGCAACTGACCCCGCGTGAAAAAGACAAATTGCTGATCGCGATGGCCGCCGAAGTCGCGCGCAAGCGGCTCGCCCGTGGTGTGAAGCTGAACTATCCTGAGGCGATTGCGCTGATCACCGATGCCGTCGTCGAAGGCGCGCGCGACGGGCGGTCGGTCGCCGACATGATGCAGGCCGGCGCGCATGTCATCACGCGCGATCAGGTGATGGAGGGCATCGCCGAGATGATCCACGAGGTGCAGGTCGAGGCGACCTTTCCCGATGGCACCAAGCTGGTGACGGTCCATGATCCGATCCGTTGAAAAGAAGATGAGTATTTTTGGAAAAAAGAAGTTGGGGGTCATGCCATGAAACCGGGTGAAGTGATTGTGGCGGCGGGTGATCTGACGCTGAACGCCGGGGCAAAGGTGCTGGTGTTGCAGGTCGCCAATACCGGCGACCGGCCGGTGCAGGTGGGGTCGCATTTCCATTTTGCCGAAACCAATCCGGCGCTGGATTTCGACCGCGTTGCCGCGCGCGGCATGCGGCTGGATATCGCTGCTGGCACCGCCGTGCGGTTTGAGCCGGGGCAACGGCGCGATGTCAACCTGATCCCGCTGTCGGGCGCGCGCAAGGTCTATGGCTTCAATCAAGCCGTGATGGGGGATTTGTAGGATGCCCGCAACGATCAACCGCCGCGATTATGCGGCCATGTTCGGCCCCACGGTGGGCGACAAGGTGCGCCTTGCCGATACCGAATTGTTCATCGAGGTCGAACGCGATCTGACTGCCGAACTTGTCGGGCGCGCCACCACGGGCGGCACCGGCCCCAATGCGCTGGCCTACGGTGAAGAGGTGAAATTCGGCGGCGGCAAGGTGATCCGCGACGGGATGGGGCAGTCGCAGATCACACGCGCGGCGGGGGCGGTGGATACGGTCATCACCAATGCGCTGATCGTGGACTGGACCGGCATCATCAAGGCGGATGTGGGCCTCAAAGACGGGCGGATCGTCGCCATCGGCAAGGCGGGCAACCCTGACACCCAACCGGGCGTGAATATCATCATCGGACCGGGGACCGAGGCGATTGCCGGTGAAGGCCGCATCCTGACCGCAGGCGGGATCGACAGCCATATCCATTTCATCTGCCCCCAGCAGATCGAGGATGCGCTTTTTTCCGGCCTGACCACGATGATCGGCGGCGGCACCGGCCCTGCGCATGGGACGCTGGCCACCACCTGCACGCCCGGCCCGTGGCATATCGGCCGGATGTTGCAGGCGGCAGATGCATTTCCGATGAACCTTGCCTTTGCGGGCAAGGGGAATGCCAGCCTGCCTGCCGCGCTGGAGGAACAGGTGTTGGCGGGTGCGTCCTGTCTGAAACTGCACGAGGATTGGGGCACCACGCCCGCCGCCATCGATTGCTGCCTGTCGGTCGCCGATGCCTGGGACGTGCAGGTGATGATCCATACCGACACGCTGAACGAGGCGGGATTTGTCGAGAATACCGTTGCTGCCCTGAAAGGCCGCACGATCCACGCCTTCCACACCGAAGGGGCGGGGGGCGGCCATGCGCCGGACATTATCAAAATCTGCGGCCAGCCTAATGTGCTGCCGTCATCCACCAACCCGACGCGGCCTTTCACCGTCAACACGATTGACGAACATCTGGACATGCTGATGGTCTGCCACCATCTGGACAAATCCATCCCCGAGGATGTGGCCTTTGCCGAAAGCCGCATCCGGCGCGAGACGATTGCCGCCGAGGATATCCTGCACGACATGGGCGCGTTTTCGATCATTGCATCGGACAGTCAGGCGATGGGGCGTGTGGGCGAGGTCATCATCCGCACATGGCAGACCGCCCACAAGATGAAGGTCCAGCGCGGGCAGCTTGCAGAAGAGACCGGCAACAACGACAATATGCGCGTGCGCCGCTATATCGCGAAATACACGATCAATCCCGCGATTGCGCATGGCATTTCCGCCCATGTCGGATCAATCGAGGTCGGCAAACGCGCCGATCTGGTGCTGTGGAACCCTGCCTTTTTCGGGGTAAAGCCCGAGATGATCCTGATGGGCGGCACGATTGTTGCCGCACAGATGGGTGATCCCAACGCATCCATCCCCACGCCGCAGCCGGTTTACACGCGCCCCATGTTCGGCGCTTACGGGCGGTCGGTGGAACATTCCGCCGTGACGTTTGTCAGCGCAGCGGCGCAGGATGCGGGGATCAGGGGCAGTCTGGGGCTGGCCAAGCAGACGCTGCCGGTGGTCAATACCCGCAACATCGGCAAGGCGGATCTGAAGCTGAACACCGCCATGCCGCATGTCGAGGTGAACCCTGAAACCTACGAGGTCCGCGCCGATGGTGTGTTGCTGACCTGTGCGCCCGCCGATGTGCTGCCGATGGCGCAGAGGTACTTTCTTTTCTGATGCTGCGTTGCAGAAAACGCATAAGGGGATTGCAGATTGTGGCGTTGTTGACGGCGGGGTCGGGGACTAACTTGGGTGCAGGGAGGAAAGAGACACGCATTCAAGAGGTGCAACATGGCTTTCCAAACCGACAATACCCTGATCTCCACCCGCGAACTGATCATCGAACTGGCGCTGACGCCCTTGCGCGCGCTGGGCAGAGGGATCGTCTATCTGACCGAAAACAATTCCCGCGCGAAGACGCTGCGCGCGCTTTCGGCCATTTCCGACGAACAGCTGGCCGCGCGTGGCCTGACCCGCGCCGAGGTTGTGGCGATGGCGTTCCGGCACGACATCTGATTGCGCGCGTTCCACCTCCTCGCCTGATGACAAGCGCCGTCGCTGTCGCTAGCATCCGCACAAAATCCTGGAGGTGGTCATGATCGTTCGCGCAATTCTTTTGTCTTCTCTCGTTGCTGCCCCCGCTTGGGCGGCGTGCCCTGTGGCGGCTGACCTTACGACTGGCATCAGGCTTGTCGACCAGAACGGCGTCGTCGAAACCTACCGGACACTGCGGCCCCATGTCGTCGAACTGATCGTCGATTATGGGGACGACTATTCCGACCGTGTCTCGCTGGCGCGGGGTGTCTATACGCTTGATGTGGTCGAAGAATACAACGGCGTGCCGGATTTCGGGACCCGGTCGAGCTATGCCTATCAGGTCGCCCCGGAGGCAATGCCATTGCCCACACCGGGTGAGGTATGGCGCACACGTGCCCGCGTCGATGACACCTATGACGACAAGATGACAGCCAGCTGGGGCGACCCGATCACGATGACTTATGGTGATTGCACCTATGCCGTCATCCCCGGCGAACTCGTCTATACCGGTGAAGGATACAGCCAGACCGAGGGTCTGCATTATCTGCCGGAAATTGGTATTGCCTACCTGACGACCTTTTCCACGGACGCGGATGGGGTCGTTGACACCTATACGGTTGTCTCGATCACCGCGGTCGGTGACGGCGGATGACGGCGCGTGCGCTTGGTGTGCACTCCCACGCGCATGGCCCTGTCGCAGGCACGGTCAGCCTGACCTATGACGCCCGTCTGTTGCGCCGCAAACAGCTTGTGACTGACGCGGGAGAGCCGTTTCTGGTCGATTTGCCGCAGACGACATCGGTGGGCGCGGGCCATGTGTTCCTGTTCGAGGATGGCCGCCAGATTGCTGTCGTCGCCGCGACCGAGGCCCTGATGCGTGTCACCGGCGATCTGGTGCGTCTGGCATGGCATATCGGCAACCGGCACATGCCGTGCGCGATCCTGCCCGACGCGCTGGTCGTGCAGCGCGAAAAGGTGATGCGCGGGATGCTGGAACAGCTTGGCGCGGTGGTGACGGATTTTGACGGGCCTTTCACCCCCGAAGGCGGGGCCTATGGCCATGGCCGCACGATGGGTCACGACCACAGCCATTCCCATGCGTGACGCGCAGCTTCTGACCTTGGCGCAGTGGCTATCGCCTGCCTATCCGGTTGGGGCCTTTGCGTGGTCGCACGGGCTGGAACGGACCATCGGGCGCGGCGATCTGAGCGGCGCGGACGATCTGGCGCAGTGGCTGTCCGACGTGCTGGACCACGGGGCGGGGCGTGCCGATGCCATCCTGCTCTGCGCGGCCCATGCTGCCGATGACGTTGCCCCCGTGGCCGAATTGGCTGCCGTGCTGGCCCCAAGCCGTGAGCGCCGCATGGAGACTTTGCAGCAAGGGGCCGCCTTTGCCGCGACGACCCGTGCGGTCTGGGGGCTTGATCTGCCCGACATGGCCTATCCCGTGGCGGTGGGGCGCGCGGCGCGGCTGATGGACCTGCCCGTCGCGCCCGTCACGCAGCTTTGGCTGCAAAGCTTCGCAAGCAATCTGGTGCAGGCCGCACAGCGCCTGATGCCCTTGGGCCAGACCGAGGCGCAGCGGATACTGGCGAGCCTTGCTCCCCTGTGCATCCGCATTGGCGCAGAGGCGACAGTCGCCAGCCTCGACGATATCGGCAGCGCTGTCTTTGCGGTCGATACAGCCTCCATGCAGCACAGCAGCCAATACAGCCGGATTTTCCGGTCATGATTCCGTTTCTGACGCTGGCCCTTGTCACCATGGCGATGGTTCACGTCGCATGGGGGCTGCGGTTCTGGATCCCGATCCGGGAAGAAGCCCGCCTTGCCCGCGCTGTCGTGGGCGCGCAGGGCGTCACACAGATGCCGCCGCCGCTCTTGTGCTTTCTGGTCGCGGGGGCGCTGGGCGCGGTCGCGGTGGCGCTGGCGATGCTGCCATCCACTCTGGCGTGGCTCTTGCTGTGGTGCGCGGCACCCGTGTTCATCCTGCGCGGCGCGCTTGTCTATGTTCCGGCATGGCGGCGCCTGACGCCGGAAGAACCCTTCGCCACCAATGACCGGCATTATTTCGGCCCGCTTTGCGCGGCCATCGGTGTTGGTCTTGTCCTTGTCTTGCTGAGAGGTGTCTGAATGTCCCCCCACGGTCCTTTGCGCGTCGGGATCGGCGGCCCTGTCGGTGCCGGTAAAACCACGCTGACCGCCGCCCTTGCCCGCGCGCTGAAAGACGAACTGAGCCTGTGTGTCATCACCAACGACATCTACACACAGGAAGATGCAGAAGCGCTGATGCGAATGCAGATCCTGCCCGCCGACCGCGTGATGGGGGTGGAAACCGGCGGCTGTCCGCATACCGCGATCCGCGAGGATGCGTCGATCAACCTTGCGGCTGTCGCTGAAATGCGCGCGCGCCACCCCGATCTGGACCTGATCCTCATCGAAAGCGGCGGCGACAACCTGTCAGCCACCTACAGCCCCGAACTGGCGGACCTTACGATCTACGTGATCGACACCGCCGCGGGCGAGGATATCCCGCGCAAAGGTGGTCCCGCGATCACGCGGTCCGACATCCTTGTTGTCAATAAGACCGATCTGGCGCCTTATGTCGGCGCTTCGCTCGACGTGATGGCGGCGGACGCCGCACGGATGCGCGGCGACCGGCCGGTGGTTTTTGCAAGCTTGCGCAACGGGCAGGGCGTGGACGACATCATCGGCCTGATCCGCCGTATCGGCGGTCTCTGACCCTTCCATCGTTCGAGCCGGCGAATTCGCGCAAGCGCGATTTCACCTACATATCCCCCGCGGAGCGTTCCCCTGAGCCGCAGGGGAAATCAGCGCCGCCCGAGCTTGCCGAATTCGCTGTCCAGCAGCGCGCGCAGCTTTTTGGCCCCGCCGCGCAAGGCGGCTTCGACATTGGCGTCGTGATGGGTGACGGTCTGCGGCTGCATCCCCTCGGGGCGGCCTTCGACGGTGCATCTGATATCATCGGAGCCGCCTTTGCCCGCGTTCACATCGACGATATGCACCTCGATGCGTGTCAGGCGATCCGTTAGATGGCCCAATGCGCCGGTCACGATGGTCTCTGCGACTTCGGCAAGCCGGTCGTCGCCTTGAATATGCGCGTCGGTGTTCAGTTGGAATTGCATGACGGTCCTTTCGATCTTGTTGGTTTTGCCCTGCGTGTCAGGGACATTCCACAAGTATGAACGCCGCGCGCTCATTCCAAGGTTGCGACCGCCCGTCCATCTGCGCGCCATTCGGGCAGGCCACCTTCAAGGCGGCGCGCGTTCAGCCCAAGGCGGCGCAAGGCAGCCACCGCCTGATGGGCATAGATACAGTAAGGCCCGCGACAATAGGCGACGATTTCCGCCGCGGGATCGAGGCTGGCGGCGATCCGGTCCAGTGTGTCCATCGGTGTGTGGACTGCGCCCGGAATATGCGCGCTTGCGAATTCATCGACAGGGCGCATGTCCAGCACTGTGACCGATCCTTCGGCCAGCCGTGCGGCCAGTTCGGCGCGGCTGACCGGGTCCGGCATGTCCTGCCCGTCTGACAGGTCGCGCAGGATGACCGCGACCCGCGCTAGATTACGTTCGGCGACGATCCGCAGAGTATCCATCAGCGCCAGCGTGCGATTATCGGTCATCCGGTAGATCACGGCCTTGCCGTCCTTGCGGCTGGTGACCAGCCCTGCGCGGCGCAGCTGTTGCAAATGCTGCGAACAATTCGCCATCGACAGGCCGGTTTTGGCGGCCAGCCGGTCCACGCCGCTTTCGCCCTGCGCCAGATGTTCAAGGATCATCAGCCGCGCGGGTGCGGCCAGTGCCTGCGCCACAAGCGCATATTCCTCCAGCAAGGCTGCTTTGGGGCTGGTTGACATGCGCGCCTCTTCCCATCTAAACATTCAAGTGATCTATTGAATATAGAGTTGGTCAGGCTGGCACAAGCCGGAGGAGCCGAAAATGATCGACGCATTGCTGCTGAACGAACCCGTGATCCGCCTGTCCGTCTTTCTGGGCATCCTGACCGGCATGATGATCTGGGAACTGGCCGCACCCCGGCGTCGGCTCGAAGTGCCGCGCGTGATCCGCTGGACGAACAATCTGGCGCTGGTCGTCGTCGATACGGTCATCCTGCGACTGGCGTTTCCAGTGCTGGCCGTAGGTCTGGCGCTGGTCGCACAAGACCGTGGCTGGGGTTTGTTCAACAACATCGAGGTGCCGGTCTGGTTTGCGATCATCGCCGCGATGCTGCTGCTGGACCTTGCGATCTACCTGCAACACGTCATGTTCCACGCCATTCCGGGGCTTTGGCGGCTGCACCGGATGCACCATGCCGACCTCGATTTCGATGCGACGACAGGCCTGCGGTTCCACCCCGTGGAAATCATGATCTCGATGGGGATCAAGCTGGGCGTTGTCGCAGCCCTCGGCCCGCCTGCGGTTGCGGTTCTGTTGTTCGAGGTGGTCTTGAACGCCACCGCGCTGTTCAACCACGCCAATATCACCTTGCCGCGCTCTGTTGACCGCGTGCTGCGCCTGTTCGTCGTCACCCCCGACATGCACCGCGTCCACCATTCGGTTGACCCGCGCGAGACAAATTCCAACTATGGCTTCAACCTGCCTTGGTGGGACTGGTTGCTGGGCACCTATGTGGCGCAACCTGCCAAAGGGCATGACGGGATGGACATCGGGATCGAGCAGTTTCGCACCCACCGCGACCTCTGGCTCGACCGGATGCTGGTGCAACCGCTGCGCGGGCCAGCAAGCGGTCACGCGCTTGATCCGCAGAACGCCGCTAGGCGGGATTAATCGGCGGCGATGGGCATATCCTTGTCCAGCACCCGCACCTCGCGTTGGGGGAACGGGATGCTGATCCCGTTTTCGGCAAACGCATCCCACAGCGCAAGAAACACGTTGCCTCGAATGTTGGTCAGCCCTGCCGTCGGATCGCTGATCCAGAACCGCAGGATGTAATCGACCGAACTGTCACCGAAGCCCACGATGTGACAGACCGCAGGGCGCGACACCAGCACGCGGTCCACGCCTTGAGCAGCCTCGACGGCGATCTTGCGCACCAGATGGGGATTGTCGCCGTAGGACGTGCCGAAATGGATGTCGAGGCGCACGAATTCATTGGAATGGGACCAGTTGACGACCTGTCCGGTGATCAGATCCTCGTTCGGGATCAGGTATTCGCGCCCGTCGCGCGTGATGACGGACACATACCGCGCCCCCAGCGCGTTGATCCAGCCGAAGGTATCACCAAGGCTGATCACATCGCCGGGCTTGATCGACTTGTCGAGCAGGATGATCACGCCGGACACTAGGTTCGACACCACCTTTTGCAGGCCGAACCCGATGCCCACGCCGATCGCACCCGACAGCACGGCAAGCCCCGTCAGGTCGATGCCCAAGGCGCGCACGCCGATGAAAAAGGCGATGCCGTAGATCCCGATCTGCACCGCCTTGATCAGCAGCACCTGCATCGAGGGGCTGATATCGGCAT
Source organism: Yoonia sp. 72 (assembly GCF_034652275.1). Lineage (NCBI taxonomy): Bacteria > Pseudomonadati > Pseudomonadota > Alphaproteobacteria > Rhodobacterales > Paracoccaceae > Yoonia > Yoonia sp. 72. The sequence continues at coordinate 423,966 of NZ_JAXIWG010000003.1, forward strand.
TGCTGCTGATCCGTCGGGTCGTCGTGCGCATCACCAGCCTTGCCAGCGCCAGAAGCAGCGTCAGCACGACAAGCGACTGGATCAAAAGTAGCAGGGTAAAGCGGATCTCGCCGATGCTGAAGCCGATATTGTCGAGGATACGCGCCGCTTGATCCACCACCCCCAGAATATGCAATGTCACGTAGACCCATGCGCCATAGCGGATCGTGCGGCGTAGCGGCACGCTTTTGATCAGGCGGGTGGCGAAGGCGATCAGCAGCCATGCAAAGGCCAGTGTCCCCGCGATGGTCAAAAGGTAGCTGCGGCTTGGCCAAGTCAGTTCGCGCATGACCGCGATCACCAGCAACAAAAGGACGACAAAAAAGATGCCCCGCAGCCTCTGGTGGATCACGACCAAGACGCGCATCCGCCATTTCGGCCAGTTTTCGCGCGCGCCCATCCAGTCGCGGATGCGCGGCCCCAGCATGGCCCGCAACAGATGCGCCAGCACGAATAGCGCGAGAATGATCCCGATCTGATACAGATTCCACGGGCGCAGCAGGCTCACTGCAAAGCTTTGCGCTTGCGTGAATAGATCACCGGTAAGCGCAATGATCTGGTCGATCTCCTCGGATGGCAACGCGTCAGGCGAAACCTGTGCGCGCTGGAATGGGAGGAAGCGGGTCATGACATCCTTTGGTGAGTGCTGCTATGTGAGTGTGCACGCTTGGTCTTTGGCGTGCAAGGCACGTGGCGGCGGGACGATCCCGCGATGCGGGGCCGGAACGCTGCCCTAGATCCTTATCTTGCGGGCTGCCGAACCAGCAACTCCGCCTCCATCTGATCCCTTGCGGGCAAGGCGTGCAGCGTGTATCCACAGCGCCATGAAACAGGTTTTCGACATGGATGACCGCGCGCGCCTGCCTTGGCGGTTTTTCGGCGCGACTTGCACGGTTCTAGCCCGGGGCTGACCCCCCGCTGTTTCCGCACGCCTGCAAACATCTGAAATCCGATACGGGAGAGGACAATGTCCCCCAAAACGCTTTATGACAAAATCTGGGATGCGCATGTCGCGCATGAGGCCGAAGACGGCACCTGCCTGCTTTATATCGACCGGCATCTGGTGCACGAAGTCACCAGCCCGCAAGCCTTTGAAGGTCTGCGTCTGGCCGGTCGCAAGGTGCACGCGCCTGACAAGACCATCGCCGTGCCTGACCACAACGTGCCCACGACGCTTGACCGTGCCAATGGCGGGATGAACGAGGAATCGCGCATTCAGGTCGAGGCGCTGGATACAAACGCCAAGGATTTCGGGATCCATTACTATCCCGTCTCCGATGTGCGCCAAGGCATCGTGCATATCGTCGGCCCCGAACAGGGCTGGACATTGCCCGGCATGACCGTGGTCTGCGGCGACAGCCACACCGCAACGCATGGCGCGTTCGGCGCGCTGGCCCATGGCATCGGCACGTCCGAGGTGGAACACGTGCTGGCCACGCAAACGCTGATCCAGAAGAAATCCAAGAACATGAAGGTCGAAATCACCGGCAAACTGGCCCCCGGTGTGACTGCCAAGGACATCACCCTGTCGGTGATCGGCGCGACCGGCACCGCCGGCGGCAACGGTCATGTCATCGAATATTGCGGCGAAGCGATCCGTGATCTGAGCATGGAAGGGCGGATGACCGTCTGCAACATGGCCATCGAAGGCGGCGCGCGGGCAGGCATCATCGCGCCCGACGAAAAGACATTCGCATATTGCAAAGGCCGCCCCCACGCCCCCAAAGGCGCGCAATGGGAAGCGGCTGTCGCCTATTGGAAGACCCTGTTCACCGACGAAGGCGCGCATTTCGACAAGGTCGTCACCCTGCGCGGCGAAGACATCGCGCCCGTCGTGACATGGGGCACCTCGCCCGAGGATGTGCTGCCGATCACCGCGACCGTGCCTGCGGCCGATAGCTTTACGGGTGGCAAGGTCGGGGCGGCGCAACGCTCGCTTGATTACATGGCGCTGACGCCGGGCACGAAGCTGACCGATATCACGATCGACACTGTGTTCATCGGGTCCTGCACCAACGGCCGGATCGAGGATCTGCGCGCTGCGGCCGCGATCCTGAAAGGCAAAAAGAAAAAGGACGGGCTGCGCGCCATGGTCGTTCCCGGGTCCGGTCTGGTCCGTGCGCAGGCCGAAGAGGAAGGTCTGGCGCAGATCTTTATCGATGCCGGTTTTGAATGGCGTCTTGCCGGCTGTTCGATGTGCCTTGCGATGAACCCCGACCAGCTTGCCCCCGGCGAACGTTGCGCGGCCACATCCAACCGCAACTTTGAAGGCCGCCAAGGCCGCGGCGGTCGCACGCATCTGATGTCGCCCGCGATGGCGGCGGCAGCGGCGATCACCGGCAGACTGACCGACGTGCGGGAGATGATGTAATGCAAAAGTTCACCAAACTTTCGGGCATCGCTGCCCCCATGCCGCTGGTCAACATCGACACCGATATGATCATCCCCAAGCAGTTTTTGAAAACGATCAAACGCTCGGGCCTTGGCGTGCATCTGTTCGACGAGATGCGGCGTGATCAGGACGGTAACGAGATCGCCGATTTCGTACTGAACCAGCCGCAATACCGCGACGCCCAGATCCTTGTCGCGGGCGAGAATTTCGGCTGCGGGTCCAGCCGCGAACACGCGCCTTGGGCGATTGCCGATTTCGGCATCACCTGCGTGATCGCACCGAGCTATGCCGACATCTTCTACAACAACTGTTTCAAGAACGGCATCCTGCCAATCACCTTGCCGCAGGAACAGGTCGATGTGCTGATGAAGGACGCTGAAAAAGGGTCGAACGCGCGGATCGAAATCGATCTGGAGGCGCAGACGATTACCTCTTCGGATGGGGACGTGTTCCATTTCGAGGTGGATGCCTTCAAGAAGCATTGCCTGATGAACGGGCTCGACGATATCGGCCTGACGCTGGAAAAGGCCGATGCCATCGCGGGCTTCGAGACAAGAGCAAGCGCCGAACGACCCTGGGTCTGATCGGCACGTTATCGCAGGAAAGCCGCATCTTCGGGTGCGGCTTTCGTGTTTTCTGGGCAGGTGCAATGGTTGCAATCACGCACCAGTCCGGCCCTAAATCAGCGAACGCATTTCGCGAATGGTCCGCAGCCCTTGCGAAGCCAAGTCCGTTCAGGCCACATTAACCTTTGGGGGCTGGTTGTTGCGCAATGCGTAACAACCGGCAGAAACAAGCGATTGCAGGGCGCGCCTTGCGATCATCCGGGAGTGGTTGCAGTGTTGTTACGACTGCCAGCAGCAATTGTGCGGGCGATCCTTGTCGTTATGCTGGTTATCATGCCATCGGCGTTCCTGCTGGGTGGGGGCAATGATGCCACGCAGGTTGTCGTGCTGGTCGCGATTTTCGCCGCGCTTTTCACCATCGTCGAATATAGCGCCGCCAGCCCCAGCCTTGTGGAATTCCGCGATGCACCGCCCTTCAACCGCATGCGGTTTTCGGCGCTGTTTGCGACCGTGCTGTGCTTGTCGGTGATCTTTCGCGGCTATGACAACCCGTCGGACATGACCGCCATGTTCGAGGCCAGCGGCGAGGCGATCGGCCGTGTCATCGACTTTCCCTATTCGCCTGTCAGGTTGATGGTGCTGATGATGCCCGATGGCACCGACCCTGCCTTGCTGGACCGCATGCGCAATGCCGCAGGCCTGAGCTATTTAATCGCCTTGTTTTCTATCGTCTGGTTCATCGTGTTGTTGCGCCTGCAACGCTGGCCACGGCGCGAGGGTGCTTTTAATGTCTGGGTCAATCTGCCCACCTTCGACCCGACAGCGGGCGGGGACGTGGTGCTGCGCCTGCAACGGGACGGGCGCGTTAACATCATCTTAGGGGTTTTGCTGCCATTTCTGGTGCCAGCGGCATTCAAGCTGATCGCGGTGTTCGGCACCCCGATCGATCTGGAGAATCCGCACACCTTGATCTGGACGGTGACGGCATGGGCGTTTCTGCCTGCAAGTATCCTGATGCGCGGCGTGGCGTTGACCCGCGTTGCGGACATGATCCAGATGCAGCGCGAAAAGGCGCGCGATCGCGCGGCGACGGCGGCCTTGGGCGGGCTCTGATCCTCGGACTTTGGCCGCTTGCCTCTGCTGCTGACGAACTGCGCATTGCGACCTATGCCGCACCGCTGCACCGCGACGGGCCGGGGTTGCTGTTGCAGGACATCCTGCGCGACGACGATCCGCAGATTGGGGGAATCGCTGCCATCATTGCGCAGGCCGATCCCGATGTGCTGGTGCTGACGGATTTCGACTATGATCTCGATGGTATCGCGCTGGCGGCCTTCGCCGCACTCTTCGATCCGGCCTATCCGCATATCTTTGCGCTGCGCCCCAATACAGGCATGCCGACGGGGCAGGACATCGACCGCAACGGCCGTCTGGGCGAGCCGCGCGATGCCCAAGGCTACGGGCTGTTCAACGGCAACGGGGGCATGGCGATCCTGTCGCGCCTGCCCATCGACGCAAGCGGCGTCACCGATCTGTCCGCACTGTTGTGGCGCGACTTGGCCGATGCAGACCTGCCGATGCTCGATGGCGCGCCTTTCTTTACGCCCGCTGTGCTGGAGGTGCAGCGCCTGTCCACCACCGGCCACTGGATCGTGCCGGTTGTTCCGCCGGACGCGCCGCCTTTTGCGGTCATGGCGTTTTCAGCCAGCCCGCCTGCCTTTGACGGGGCAGAACGGCGCAATGTCCTGCGCAACCGTGATGAATTGCGGCTGTGGGAACAAGTGCTGGCGGGGGATTTCGGCCCCTTGCCGGATGATTTCCTGATCGCAGGCAATGCCAACCTTGACCCGCTTGGCGGTGATGGCGACCGCGCCGCAATGGCTGTATTCCTTGCGCATCCCTTGTTGCAGGACCCTTTGCCGGGACAGCCCACCGCAGACTGGCGCGACCTTGGTATCGGGATGCTGCGCGTCAGCTATGTCCTGCCGTCGCGTGGCTGGCAGGTGGTTGATGCCGGTGTGCTTTGGCCCGCCTCAGGCGGTGACGGACCGGATATCGGGGCGCATCATCTTGTCTGGGTGGATGTCCGCCGGTAGCCCCGCCAGCATCACGGACCGCAGGTCGGTCGCGCGGAAATCGGGCAGGAGTTCCGCAAAGCGTTTGCCGCTGATGCTGTGCGGCATCGCATAAAGATAGCTCATCTCGCGCATCTCATAGGCGAGCGGCCAGACAGGGCTAAGAGCTGTCATCAGCCACCACGGGAACGCCTGCAACGTGACGGGCCGCGCGCTGATCGTCTGGATCATGGCGCGCAGATCATCCGCGCTGAAGGCGTGACCGGGAAAGGGGATGTCCGCGAAATCGTCCAGAGTGTCCCGCTTTTCCGCGAGCATCACGGCCGCACGCGCCCAGTCGGGGACATAGCAATAGGCCTGCAACGCCGCAGGATCGCCGCCATGGGTGATCCGGCCCTTGGCGATGTCGCGCAGGACGAACAAGCGCATGATGTCGCCATTGCCCTCGGGGTCGATGAAATTGCCCGCCCGCAGCACGATGGTGCGCACCCCCGCCGCGCGATAGGCGGCTTCCATCGCGATTCTGATCCGGCCTTTGCGGGTGGTCGCCAGCTGCGGCGTGTTTTCGTCCAGCACACCGGGCTGGTTTCCGTAATTGTAGATATTGCCGGGGATGATGACGGTGGCCCCACTGGCCTTGGCGGCGGCGATGACCTGCGCCGTGATCGCGGGAATCTCCTGCGCCCAGTTGCGATAGCCTGCGGGGTTCATCCCGTTCACGATGACATCGCAGCCCATTGCGGCCGCCGTCATGTCGTCACGTGCGCGGTCGAACTGGCGGATCGTCCAGCCTGCGTTCCAGAACGCTTCAGCGGTATGGCTGCCGATCTTGCCGGACGCGCCAAGAATAAGAACTGTCTGCGGCATTGCCTGTCTCCTCATGGTGATGCCGCCAGATTTACCTATTCAGTGCGGGCCGAATATTGCCTAAATGTGTTGAACATGTATTCATTTATGAATGAATAAACCGCTCCACTCTCTTGACTGGTCTTTGGTGCAGGCGTTTCTGGCGGTGGCCGAAACCGGCAGCCTGTCAGCGGCGGCGCGCCAGTTGGGCACCAGCCAGCCGACCTTGGGGCGGCAGGTCCGGCAGATCGAACAGCAGCTGGAGGCGGAACTGTTCCACCGTCAGCCGCGCGGTCTGGCGCTGACCGATATCGGCGCTGCACTGGTCCCGCCCGCGACCGCGATGCGCGATGCCATGCAACGGATCACGCTGACGGCGGCGGGCAGACAGGCCAGCCTTGCAGGCACCGTGCGGATCACGGCCAGCGTGTCCACATCCGCCCTGCATCTGCCACCGATCATTGCCCGGATTCGTGCGCTGGAACCCCAGATCGCAATCGAGCTGGTGCCCAGCGACGACAGCCGCAACCTGCTTTACCGCGAGGCTGACATTGCCGTGCGCATGTACCGCCCGACGCAGCTTGACCTGATCACCCAGCATATCGGTGACATGACCTTGGGGGTGTTCGCCGCCAAGTCCTATCTAGCGGCGCGCGGCACACCACGCACGACCGCCGACCTGATGCAGCATGATTTCGTGGGCTACGACGCAAGCCCCGCCATCATCGACGGGTTCCGCGCCGCCGGAATCGACGTGGGGCGCGATTTCTTCAAGGTGCGCTGCGACGACAACATCGCCTATTGGGAACTGGTGCGCGCGGGCTGCGGGATCGGCTTTGCGCAGGCCACGGTCGGGCTGGCCGACCCGCTGGTTGCGCCACTGGATCTTGGGCTGCCGCTGCCTGTCCTGCCGATCTGGCTGACCGCGCATGAGGCGATGCGCCAGACACCGCGGATCAGGCGGGTCTGGGATCTTTTGGCGGTGGGGTTACGGCCTCTGGTGTCTTGAACCTTGGCGCGCGGCGCGTTACGCCAAGGCAACAATTTTTTGCAAGGAACACCCCAATGGCCAACCCATCCCTTCTGATCCTCGCCGGTGACGGCATCGGCCCCGAGGTCATGGACGAGGTCAAGCGCATCATCGGCTGGTTCGGTGCGAAACGCGATCTGGCCTTTGACGTGTCAGAGGATCTGGTAGGCGGTGCTGCCTATGACAAACACGGCGTGCCGCTGCACGACGACACGATGGCAAAGGCGCAGGCGGTCGATGCCGTGCTGCTCGGGGCCGTGGGTGGCCCGAAATACGACAACCTTGATTTCAGCGTGAAACCCGAACGCGGGCTGTTGCGCCTGCGCAAGGAAATGGACCTGTTCGCCAACCTGCGTCCTGCGCAGTGTTTCGACGCGCTCGCGGATTTTTCATCACTGAAAAAGGATATCGTTGCCGGCCTCGACATCATGATCGTGCGCGAACTGACCTCGGGCGTTTATTTCGGCGAACCGCGCGGCATCCATATGGAAGACAACATGCGCGTGGGCATCAACACCCAGCGCTATACCGAAGCCGAGATCGAACGCGGCGCGCGCGCGGCGTTTGAACTGGCGATGAAGCGCAATAAAAAGCTGTGTTCGATGGAAAAGGCCAACGTCATGGAAAGCGGCATCCTGTGGCGCGATGTCGTGACCGAGGTGCACCGCGACTATCCCGAGGTCGCGCTGTCACATATGTATGCCGACAACGGCGCGATGCAGCTTGTCCGCGCGCCCAAGCAGTTCGACGTGATCTATACCGACAACCTGTTCGGCGACATCCTGTCCGATTGCGCGGCGATGCTGACCGGCAGCCTTGGCATGTTGCCATCCGCCTCGCTTGGCCTGCCGATGGCCAATGGCCGGCCCAAGGCGATGTACGAACCCGTCCATGGCTCTGCCCCCGATATTGCAGGGCAGGGCAAGGCGAACCCGATTGCCTGCATCCTGTCCTTTGCCATGGCGCTGCGCTACTCCTTCGACCAAGGGACCGAGGCTGACCGTCTGGAAGCCGCCATCGAAAAGGTGCTCGCCGATGGCGCGCGCACGGCCGATCTGATGGGCCCCGAAGGCGGCGTGCCGTTGTCCACGACACAAATGGGTGACGCGATTCTGAACGCGCTCGACGCGAGCCTGTGATGACGCCGAACGCCAAAGGCGCGCTGATCGCGCTTGCCGCCTTTGGCGTCTTTGCCTCGCATGATGTCGTGGTTAAAATTCTGGGCGGGATCTATTCCCCCGTCCAGATCGTGTTTTTCTCGGTCCTGCTCAGCTTTCCGCTGGCAACGCTGATGCTGATGCGTGACAGCAAACCGGGCACCCTGATGCCGGTTCATCCGTGGTGGATGGCCACGCGCGCGGTGGCGACGGTCATCACGGGGTTCACGGCCTTCTATGCCTTTTCGGTGCTGCCACTCGCACAGGTCTATACGATCCTGTTCGCCTCGCCCTTGCTGATCACGGTCCTCGCGATCCCTGTGCTGGGCGAGATCGTGCGCATCCGGCGATGGGCGGCGGTGATCGTGGGGCTGATCGGCGTGCTGGTTGTGTTGCGCCCCGGATCGACGGAATTGTCGCTGGGGCATCTCGCGGCGCTAACCGCGGCCATCGGCGGGTCTGTCGCCTCGATCATCGTGCGCAAGATCGGGTCCGAGGAACGGCCTGTGGTCATGCTGCTTTACCCCATGGCGCTGAACTTCGTGGTCATGGCAGCGGCCTTGCCCTTCGTCTATGAACCCATGCCGATAGAGCATCTGGGGCTGATGGGCGTGATCGCGATCTTGGCGTGGATCGCCAGCCGCATGATCATTTCCGCCTATCAGGCGGGCGAGGCCGCGATCATCGCACCGATGCAGTATAGCCAGATCATCTGGGCGAGTATCTTTGGCTTCCTGTTCTTTGACGAACTGATCGACCTGAACACCGCCATCGGTGCCAGCATCATCATCGCCAGCGGCATGTATATCGTCCTGCGCGAAAGCCGCAGTGGCGCGTCCGAAAACACCCCCGTGCTACGGACCCGGTCACGGTCGGAAACTGGCATTATCCCGCGGATCAGCATGCTGGTGCGCATTTCGGGCAAGACCCTGCCGGGGCAGGAAAAGGCCCCCGACTAGTGGTCAGAACTGCGGCTTGACGCCCGGCAGGTCCAGTGCCTTGACAAGATCGCGCAATTCCTGCCGCGCGGCCACGTTCGAGATGTTCAGCCCCTTGACCCCGATGTCGCGCAGATCCAGCAGCGTCAGCCCGCGCGGGAACAATTCGCGGAAAATCACCCGTTCGTTGAAACCGGGTGCCGTGCGAAACCCGATCCGTTTGGCCAGCTTGTCGATCACGCGCTGCATCTTTTCCTTGTTGACCATGGCCTGCGCGCCCATCCGGTTGCGCACGACGACCCAGTCGATCGGCTTCAGCCCCGCCTGCGCGCGCAACTGCCGCGCATTCCAGACCATTTCCGAATAGATTGAGGGGCCGGTGATTTCCTCGCCTTCGCTGTCGACATGGGCCAGCAGGTCGAAATCGACGAAACTGTCATTGAGCGGCGTGATCAGCGTATCGGCAAGGCTATGCGCCACCTGGCTCAGCCGCGTATGCGACCCGGGGCAGTCGATCAGGATGAAATCACAGTCCTGCTCCAGCCGCGCAACGGCCATCGACAGGCGACGGTCAAAAGCATTCTCGCCCGGTTTCAGGCCATTCTCGTCGATATCGGGCAATTCGTGATAAACGGGTGTCGCCAGATCAAGGCCGGATTTGGCCAGAAAGGTCGTCCGGTTGCCCAGATACCGCGCCAGCGTGCGCTGCCGCAGGTCCAGATCAAGCACGCCGACCTTATGACCAAGCCGCGCAAGGGCGGTCGCGACATGCATGGAAACCGTGGACTTGCCCGCGCCGCCTTTTTCGTTTCCGACAACGATGATATGCGCCACGGTGAAATCCTTGTTCTGGCTGAATTGTCGCCACTATATGATGTGGAAAAGCCAAGGAAAAGCGCAGCATCGCGTATTTCCACGGTTTTTGGATTATGTGGTTTTTCTCCCATCTCGCCCGCCGCAGTCCGTGCCGCTTGACAAGCGCTGCGCAAGCGATCATGTGACATCCAACCGATGCAAGCTGCCGCGTGAGCAGAGCGGGTCACACCCGCAAGGCATCCGTTGAATTTCAGGTTCCCAGATCACGCAGGGGTCCCGCGCCACATCGGCGCCCGGACAATGCGGTTCAGGCAGTCAGCATATGGCGCAACTTCTGCTTTTGGCCTTTGGGGTTCGCCCAAGGGTCACACCCATATGTGCGGGCTGCGGTTCGCTGAAAACAGGATATCCACGATGGATTTTGACATGCTGGGCCTTGCGCCCCGACTGATTGCCGTTCTGAAAGAACAGGGCATCACCGACCCCACCCCCATTCAGACGCAGGCGATTCCGCATGCGATGAACGGCCGTGACGTGATGGGCCTTGCCCAGACCGGCACCGGCAAAACCGCGGCCTTCGGGCTGCCGATGATCCATGCGCTGATGAAGGCGGGTGTGAAACCCAACCCCAAGGCGGTGCGCGGTCTGGTGCTCGCACCGACACGCGAACTGGCCAAGCAGATTGCCGACAACCTGACCGCCTATACCAAGGGCAGCCATCTGAAGGTGGCACTTGTCGTCGGTGGTGCAGGGATCACCGCGCAGACCAAACGTCTGGCGGGCGGTGTGGACCTTTTGGTCGCCACACCGGGCCGGTTGATCGACCTGCTTGACCGTCGTGCTGTGCGCCTCGATGAAACCGTCTATCTGGTGCTGGACGAGGCCGACCAGATGCTCGACATGGGATTCATCCATGCGCTGCGCCGGATCGCGCCGCTGCTGGCCAAAGACCGCCAGACGATGATGTTCTCGGCCACCATGCCGAAACTGATGTCCGAACTGGCGGATGCCTTCCTGACCGATGCCGTGCGGGTGCAGGTTAACCCCCCGGGGCAGGCCGTCAAAAAGATTGCGCAATCGGTGCATTTCGTGGCGCAAGCGGCGAAAACCGACCTGCTGGTGGAACTGCTCGACAAACACCGGGACGAACTGGCGCTGGTCTTTGGCCGCACCAAACATGGCTGTGAAAAGCTGTATAAAACGCTCGAAGCCAAGGGGTTTGCCGCCGCCTCCATCCACGGCAACAAATCCCAAGGTCAGCGCGAACGCGCGATCGAGGCGTTCAAGGCCGGCAAGGTCCGCGTATTGGTGGCAACTGACGTCGCTGCGCGCGGCATCGACATTCCGGGCGTGCGGCATGTCTACAACTATGACCTGCCCAATGTGGCAGAAAACTATGTCCACCGGATCGGTCGGACCGCGCGTGCGGGGGCTGACGGATCGGCCATTGCGCTGGTCGCACCGGACGAAATGATCGAATTGCAGGACATCGAAAAAGCGATGAAGGAAACCATCCCCGTCGCGTCCGGTCGTCCTTGGGAGATCATGCCGGGTCAGAAAAAGCGCCCCAATGGCGGCGGTGCGGGGGGCGGTCGTCGCGGTGGTGGCGGCGGCGGCGGTGGGAACCGCTCTGCTGCGCCGCGTGCGGGTGGCAAACCTGCTGGCGGTGCTGGCAAACCGCAAGGTGGTCGCAAACCAGGGTCAGGTGGCGGTCGGTCGCGCGGACGTTCTGCTGCTTGAAACCTTGCTGACGAGCGGCCTCGCGGGTTTCCCGCGGGGGCGCAGGTCAACGTTGTTGCGCCAAGCTATTGTGCTTGGTCATTGGCCAACACGCTGATGATCCCATCTTATTTTCGTTTCAGTGTCCGACCAGTCTGGCGTTTGCCGGTTCTGGTTGGCCGGCCGAGGTATTTCATCCCGCCCATCCGTTCAGTGCGGCCAGATAGGGCAATGGAGCGGGCCTCACCGGCGTCAGCGCCGCCAAACAAAAGAAGCGCTGACGCAGATTGCCCGCGATCGCCTGTGAGCAAGCTACTGATCAGGCCGCACGGGCCACGCCCGCACGCGCTTGTGGGGTGTGGAACTGTCGCAGGGTCGCTGACAGGCGCTGGGCCTCGCCGCTAAGGGTGCTGCTGGCAGCGTTCGCCTCCTCTCCCAGTGCGGCGTTTTCCTGTGTCATCTGGTCCAGTTGCTGGACGCCGATGCTGACCTCGGTCTGGCCAATCGCCTGATCTTTCACTGATGCGGCAATCGCCTGAATCGTGATCCCCATCTGTTCGACCTGCGCCAGAACCTGGCTCAGAGCCGTGCCGGTGTTCTGGACCAGAACGGTCCCCTCACTGATTTTTGTCCGGCTGGCGGTGATCAGCGTCCGGATCTCGCGGGCCGACTGCGTGGCGCGCATCGACAGCGCCCGGACTTCTGACGCGACCACGGCAAAGCCCTTGCCTGCATCGCCTGCGCGCGCGGCCTCCACACCTGCGTTGAGGGCCAGAAGGTTGGTCTGGAATGCGATATCTTCGATCACAGAGATGATCTGGTTGATCTGGCCGGACGATTCCTCGATTTCCTGAATCGCCTGTGTCGCCTCAGTCAAAACCTGTCTGCTCTGGTTTGACAGGCTCAGGCTACGCTGTGCCATTTCGTCTGCTTCAGCAGCTTTGGCCGCGATCGCCTTGCCGCTCTGGCTCAGATTTTGCAGCGTCGCAGATGATTCTGCGAGCGTTGCTGCCTGCGTCTCGACCCGCCGTGCGAGCGAATCCGACATCGACGCGATTCCTGTGCTCGCGGTGCTGACTTCCTGCGCAATCTCGCTCATGTCGGACACGCTTTTCCCGAGGCTTGCGACCACCGCATTGAAATCCTCGCGCAGGGCCTCGTAAGCGGCGGGGAATGGGTCGGCGCGCGACGATTCGATCCGGTGCGTCAGGTCCAGCCGCGCCAGATGGGCCAATCCGGTGCGCAGCAACCCCATGACTTTCGTCTGTTCCTCATGGGCTTGCCGCCCTGATTCCTCCAGTTGGTGGTTGCGTTGCAGGTCGACCTTGAAAGCGGTCACACGGCGGGCGATTTCACCGATTTCGTCTTTCATATCCGCATGGGGCACGAAGGTTTCCAGGTCACCGCCTGCGATTTGGGCAATGGCGGTCGAGATTTGCGTGATCGGACGCGTCATCCGCACAGCCATCATCACGACGAGGCCAAGACCGAAGACGATCACGATTCCGGAAGCGATGACCATCGTCATCAGCCGGTCGAAGATCGCCGCATCGATATCCGTACGTTCGACGCCGACATAGAGAATGCCGATCACGTCGTTCCCCGCGCCGTAAACTGGCAAATACACGGTCAGATAGGGCTTGCCGAGAATGACAGCTTCACCGCGGAAGGTCTGACCTTGCAGCACAGCGCGATACACATCGTTGTCGCGGCCCAGATAAGTGCCGACCGCACGTTCGCCGTCAGGTCTGACGATATTGGTTGTCATGCGCTGAAAGTCGTTTTCCGCAGCGTCCCACTGAAAGAATGTCGCCGTTTCGCCCGAAACGCGCCCGACCTGATCGATCAGGTCATGTGTGTCGAATGTAGGAATATCGGTCCAGCTGGCGCGCGTGATCTGCCCGTCAGGGCCATAGCTGACTTGCAACCCGTCGAAGGCAGATTGGAAAACCGAGGCAATGATCCGCAGCGACAGGTCCTGCCGGTTCTGGACATCCGTCAGCATGGAATTCTGCGTCTGGCGCGCGGAAATCGACACAAGAACGGCGCAGACCGCCAGCATGATCACAGTCATCATGATGGCAAGGCGCAGTTTGAGGGACAGGGTAACAAAGCGTTTCACGGTAACCTCCGGACAGATGAGACCTCTGTCAGATACCGCCGAAAAACCAAGAATTCCTTAAAAGCCGCCACCGAAAAGGCGAAGGGCCACATGCGGATGCATATGGCCCTTGAGACAGTCGCACGGGTGGGGGGCTTAGAAGCCCAGACCGGCGTATTTGTTCTTGAACTTGGACACGCGGCCGCCGGCATCCATCAGACGGGTGCCGCCACCGGTCCATGCAGGGTGCACGGAAGGGTCGATTTCCAGCGACATCTGATCGCCTTCCTTGCCCCATGTCGATTTCATCTGCACAACAGTGCCGTCAGTGAACTTGACGTTGATGACGTGGTAATCGGGGTGAATTTCTTTTTTCATGGGACCCGTCCTTATGCCTGAGCGCCGGTAGGCGCCTTGTAGTTGGTGACTTCGGCGATACGTGCGGATTTACCGCGACGTGCGCGCAGGTAATACAGCTTGGCACGACGGACCTTGCCGCGACGGACGACTTCGATGCTGTCGATGTTGGTAGAATGCAGCGGGAACACGCGCTCCACGCCTTCGCCAAAGGAAATCTTGCGCACGGTGAACGATCCGGCGATGCCCGATCCGTTCTTGCGGGCGATGCAGACGCCTTCGTAGGCCTGCACACGGGTACGTGTGCCTTCGGTCACTTTGTAACCGACGCGGATGGTGTCACCCGCTTTGAAATCGGGGATGGTTTTCCCCAGCGCAGCGATCTGCTCCGCTTCGATCTGTGCGATCAGGTTCATCTGAAACGCTCCTTATGATGCTTGCGGTGGTCCGCAATGTTGTTGCCATGACGAAGAGCTCTGATCGTTACCGGGTCCGGCGCACCGCCCGTCAGAGATTGCGTCATCGTCTTTATTCCATTCGTCCGGCCCACCCGCGGGATCTGCCCCAACGCAAGGGCTGCCCGTGATCCGCGTGATCCATAAACAAATGGCCCGGAATCGGAACCGACCCAAGCCCGCGTCGTATAGGCCCAAGGGGGGCTGCGATCAAGTGCCGTCTTTGGCCTTGTACGCCGCCCAAAGATCGGGCCTGCGGCTTTCGGTGATCCGTTCGGACATCGCGCGCCGCCAAGCGGCAATTTTCGCGTGATTGCCCGACATCAGCACGTCAGGGATGGCGCGGCCCTGCCATTCGGCGGGCTTGGTATACTGCGGATGCTCCAGCAGGCCGTGGGAATGGCTTTCCTCGACAGCACTTTCGGCATTGCCCAGCACGCCGGGCAACAGCCGGACGGTAGCATCAATCATCGCCTGCGCCGCAATCTCGCCCCCTGTCAGGACGAAATCACCCAGCGAGACCTCGGTGATGCCGAAATGCTCGATCACGCGTTCATCAACGCCTTCGAACCGGCCGCAAAGCAGGGTGACCCCGTCCATGCGCGCCCAGTTGCGCGCCATCGTTTGGTCGAACCTGCGCCCGCGCGGGGACAGATAGACCAGCGGCATGATGCCCTTGGCGCTTGCGCGGGCTTCGAGGATGGCAGCTTCAAGCACATCAGGGCGCAGCACCATCCCCGCACCGCCGCCCGCGGGCGTGTCATCGACATTGCGGTGCTTGCCGATGCCAAACGTGCGCAGGTCATAGGTCTGCAACTGCCAGAGCCCGTCCTGCAACGCGCGACCCGTCAGGCTTTCGCCCAGCACGCCGGGGAACGCTTGAGGGAACAGTGTGATGATCTGCGCGGTCCATGCGCCCGCGAGCAGGGGCGTGTCGGTCATCAATTCGCGCGGTTTCAATGTCGCGCTGATCGACTTGCGGCCGATGGCGCGGGACGGTGTGTCAGTCATCGGTCGCAAAAAGCCCGGCAGGCGGGTCCGCGATGATGCGCCCCGCGGCCAGATCGACGGTCGGCACGGCGGCGCGGGTGAATGGCAACAGCACGGTGTCGGACTGGCCCGGCACATGCAGTTCCAAAAGCGCACCTGCGCCATGGTCCACGACGGATTTGACCTGCCCCAGTTTGCTGCCGCCGGTATCGAGCACGGCAAGTCCGATCAGGTCGGCATAGTAGTATTCGTCATCGGGCAGCGACGGCATTGCCGCGCGGTCGGCGTAAAGGGCGACGTTGCGCAGGGCGTCGGCATCTTCCTTGGTCACCACGCCGGACAGGCGCGCAGTGAACCCGCCTTTGAGCTGGCCAGTCAGCACCACCTGCGCGATGCTGTCGCCGTGTTCGGTGTAAAGCGGTGTGTAATCGGCGATGGCGGCGGGATCGGCGCAGAAGGATTTCAGCCGCACCTCGCCCTTGACCCCGAAAGAGCCGCCGATCATGCCTACGATAACGCGGTCAGTCATTGATCATCTCCGCTGCAAGACAGATGTTCTCGATCCACAGGCCGCCGCCAGCCTCGCAGGTCTCTTGGCGACCCTGCCGTTCATAGAGCATCCCCGCCACAAAGGCGAACATCACAAGGATGAGGGTGCGGAGCAAGCGGAACATCGGGGGTGAGGGGTGCAGCCCGGACCAAAGGTCCGGGCCACGGTCCGCCGCTTATTCGGCGGCGGCGTCTTCGGCGGGTGCGTTTGCAGCTTCAGCCGCGGCAGCGGCCTTGGCGGCTTTTTCTTCGGCGCGCTTGGTTGCGGCCTTGCCGGGGGTGCCTTTTTTCAGGTTGGCACGGTCTTTCTTCGGCATCACGCCAGCAGCTTCGAGCATGCGCGCGACGCGGTCGGTCGGCTGTGCGCCCTGACCCAGCCAGTGCTGGATGCGGTCCATGTCCATGCGGACGCGGTCTTCGCTGTCTTTGGGCAGCATCGGGGCATAGGTGCCCAGTTTCTCGATGAAGCGGCCATCGCGTGGCATGCGGCTGTCGGCAGCGACGATTGCATAGTGTGGGCGCTTCTTGGAACCGCCACGGGCGAGCCGGATTTTCATAGACATTGTGTTTCTCCTTTAAGAATGTCTGGGGGTGGCGGGGTGAACCCCGCCCTACGATTGATGTTGTTTGTGATGCTGGATCACTTCCTGAATGATGAAGTTCAGGAATTTCTTGGCGAATTCAGGGTCGAGATCGGCCTGTTCCGCAAGCTCGGTCAGCCGTGCGATCTGGGCGGCTTCGCGCGCCGGATCGGACGGGGGCAGGGCGTGTTCGGCTTTCAGCCGCCCCACGGCCTGTGTGTGTTTGAAACGCTCGCCCAAAGTATAGACGAGGATCGCATCCAGCCGGTCGATGCTGGCGCGATGCTCTTTCAGGATCTGCGCGGCGCGGGTGATGGCGTCAGACATGGGCCTGTCCTTTCGGATGTGGATGGCGGTAGACCAGCGTGTCGGGCTTCGGGCCGCGCGCCTGCGGGTCAAGGGCCGCGCCCAGCTTTTCGGCCAGCCGGATCGAGCGGGCGTTGTCGGGCGCGATATAGCTGACCACCGTGTCCCAGCCGAGGCTGTCATAGGCATGGGCAATCGCGGCGCGTGCGGCTTCGGTCGCGATGCCGGTGCCTTGCGCGGCATCCGACAGGATCATCCAGCCGATCTCGGTTTCGGGCCAGTCGGGGGGTGTCCACGGGCCGACAAGCCCGAGGGCCGTGTCGTCGTCATGCCGGGTGACCGCCCACATGCCATAGCCGAAAATCTCCCAATGTCCGAGTTCCGAGGCGAAGCTGCGAAAGGCGCGGCCCAGATCCTTGTGCCCGCCAAACGCGGTCGACCGGTCCGACATCATGAAATCATGAAAGGCAGGCCAGTCATCCGGCGTAGGGCGGCGCAGGGCCAGCCGGTCGGTTTTCAGGTTTTGGCAAACCTGAAGCCTCCGGCGGGGATATTTGGGCTCGGAAGATGTCATTTCTTCTTGCCGAACCCCGACAGACCGGCGGGCAGTTGCATCCCGCCACCCAGACCCGGCAGGCCGCCGCGCCCTTGCAGGGCTTTAGCGGCTTCGGCCATGGCTTTGGGATCGTTCATGTCGGGCATGCCTTCGGGCGCGCCGCCTTTGCCGAACATGCCTTTCATCGCCTGTTTCAGCATCCCGCCCTTGCCCATCTTTTTCATCATATCGGCCATCTGGCGGTGCTGTTTGATGAGCTTGTTGAGTTCGGACACCTCGAGCCCTGCACCCGCCGCGATGCGTTTCTTGCGGCTGGCTGCCAGCAGGTCGGGGTTGGCGCGTTCTTTCTTGGTCATCGAATTGATCAGCGCGATCTGGCGTTTGAGGATGCCGTCATCCATGCCTGCCGCCGCCATCTGTTTGCCCATCTTGGCGGCACCGGGCATCATGCCCATCATGCCTTCCATGCCGCCCATCTTGAGCATCTGTTCCAGCTGCATCTTGAGGTCGTTCATGTTGAACCGGCCCTGCTGGAACCGTTTCATCATGCGCGCGGCCTGTTCGGCCTCGATCGTTTCCTGCGCCTTTTCGACAAGTGCGACGATATCGCCCATGCCAAGGATGCGGCCCGCGATGCGCGAGGGTTCGAAGGTTTCGATCGCGTCCATCTTTTCGCCAAGGCCGACGAAACGGATTGGCTTGCCGGTGATCGCGCGCATCGATAGCGCCGCACCGCCGCGCCCGTCGCCGTCCATCCGCGTCAGGACCACGCCGGTGACGCCGATCTTGTCGTCGAATTCCTGCGCGACATTGACTGCATCCTGACCTGTCAGGCCATCGACGACCAGCAGCGTTTCGCGCGGATTGGCGATATCGCGCACGGCGGCGGCCTGCGCGATCAGTTCGGCGTCAATGTGCAACCGGCCCGCGGTGTCGAGCATATAGACGTCATAGCCGCCCAAAGACGCCTGCACCTTGGCGCGTTTGGCGATCTGGACGGGGGTTTCGCCCTTGACGATGGGCAGCGTATCCACGCCGATCTGCATCCCGAGGATCGCAAGCTGTTCCATCGCCGCAGGGCGGTTGGTGTCAAGCGAGGCCATCAGGACTTTCTTGCCTTCGCGTTCTTTCAAACGCTTGGCGAGCTTGGCCGTCGTGGTGGTTTTACCCGACCCTTGCAGACCGACCATTAGGATCGGCGCAGGCGGGTTGTCGATCTTCAGCGCGCCGGGATCTTCGTCGCCGGTTAGCACGCGCTGGAGTTCGTCATGCACGATCTTGACGACCTGCTGGCCGGGCGTGATGGACTTGGTGACGGCCTGACCTGTCGCCTTGGCCTGCACAGCAGCAACGAAATCGCGCGCGACGGGCAGCGACACGTCCGCCTCGAGCAAGGCGATGCGGACCTCGCGCAGGGCAGTTTTGACATCATCTTCGGACAGCGCACCCTGCTTGGTCAGCTTGTCGAAAACACCTGACAGGCGTTCGGAGAGATTTTCAAACATAGGCCACGGCCCTTTTGTCGTTTCGGTTGCGGCCCATCCTATAACAGACGTGCCAAAGCAGGAATGCCCCCGTGGGCGCAACGCGCTGACGGAGGGCGATCCCCTGAATGCGGGGACCGGAAAGCACAGGCATTCCGGAATATGGGGCGTTTATGCCGACTGGCAGCGCGAGTCAACTGCCCCGCAGTTGCGTGATCTTGTGCAGCGTGTTGGCGCGATAGGCATAGGCGACGGTGCCCGTGCCCGCGATCAGCGCCAGCATGTGCAGATAGGGTGGTCCGACCCAGATCAGCAGGGCCGACAGCCCGATAATCATGGTGGCCAGCAGCAACAGCCCCGCAACCCCTTCCCAGCCGCGCCACCAGAGCAGGGCAGCGCCCAGCACCTCGACCGAGCCGGTGATGTAGCGGGGAAACTGGCCAAAGCCGA
Organism: Yoonia sp. 72; assembly: GCF_034652275.1. Lineage (NCBI taxonomy): Bacteria > Pseudomonadati > Pseudomonadota > Alphaproteobacteria > Rhodobacterales > Paracoccaceae > Yoonia > Yoonia sp. 72. Next base: position 443,373 of record NZ_JAXIWG010000003.1, read on the forward strand.
TCGCGTCATAAATGGCAATATCGGTGCTGTATCCGGTCAGCTTGCGCAGGCCGAAGTAAAGGAACGCGATGGTCAGGGCGGCGCGCAGGCCGGTCAGGATGGCAGACTGTGTCATGTCAAACAGCTAGGCCGCGCTACAGATTATCAAGGGTGCGTGTTTCCCCTTGCGCTGACGAACGGTTTGCAGGACTTTCGGTGCGGAATGTTTGTCAGCGCACGGAGCCGACATGGAGAACTGGGACGAAATCCGCACCGCCTTTCAGGTCGCGCGCAAAGGCACGGTGAGCGGTGCAGCCGAAGAGCTTGGCGTGCATCATGCCACCGTGATCCGCCATATCGACGCGCTCGAACAGCGGCTGGGTGTGAAACTGTTCCAACGCCATGCACGCGGCTATACTGCGACCGAGGCAGGGCAGGACCTGTTGCAGGTCGCGCAGGCGACGGACGACCAGTTCACCCAGCTTGCCGGCCGGATCAAGGGGCAGGGCGAGGGTGTCTCGGGCGATCTGGTGATCACCTCGCTTGACATGCTGTCGCAACGGCTGACCCCCGTGATGGTGGCGTTCCAGAACGAATATCCGCAGGTGCGCATCCGTTACCGCACCGGCGATCGCGTGTTCCGGCTGGAGTATGGCGAGGCGCATGTCGCGATCCGCGCAGGCGCGATGCCCGAAGAGCCCGACAATGTGGTGCAGCCTTTCATGTCGCAGCGGATGTCGCTGGTGGCATCTGCCGCCTATATCGACCGCTACGGTCTGCCGGATGGCGCCGACGACCTGCCGCACCACCGTTTCGTGATCAGCGACGATGAAAAATCCCGCGCCCCTTTCGAACGCTGGCTGCGCCACCGTGTGCCGGACGCGGCTTTGATGTACCGCGCTTCTGATCCGCGGAACATGCTGGACGCGATCCTTGCAGGGGCGGGGATCGGGTTTGTGATGCAGCAGGAATGCGCGGCCCACGGGTTGACCGAGGTGATCCCCAGCCTTGATGACTGGTCGGCGCCTTTGTGGCTTGTCACCCATGTCGATCTGCACCGCACGACCAAGGTGCAGGCCTTCCTGCGGTTTCTCAAGGATCAAATGAAGACCGCATCATGACACAGGCCCGCGCCGGGCATCTGGCGATGCTCGTGTTCTCGACGCTGGTGGCGGGGTCATTCGCGCTGGGCGCGCTTGCGGCCAATGATATCGCCCCCATCGCGCTGAACGCAGTGCGGTTCTGGATCGCGGTGCTGATCCTTGGCGCGGCGGTAGTGGCGACAGGCGGGATCACGCAGGGGGCTGTCGCAGCGCTTTGGCGTTATCCTTTGCTGGCGGCCTTCCTGACCACTTATTTCGTCGCGATGTTCGAAGGGTTGAAAACCGCGCCACCGGTCAGTGCCGCGGCCGTCTTTACCCTGACACCGCTGATGGCGGGGGTGTTCGGCTGGCTCTTGCTGGGCCAGCGGTTCACGCCGCGCATCCTGCTCGCGCTGGCGATCGGCGGGGCGGGCGCGCTCTGGGTGATCTTTCGCGCCGATGTCGCGGCCCTGTTGCGCTTCGAGATCGGGCGCGGAGAGCTGATCTATCTCGGCGGGTGCTTGGCCCATGCCGTCTATACGCCGCTCGTGCGGCGGCTGAACCGGGGCGAGCCTGCGCTGGTGTTCAGCTTCGGCGTGTTGCTGGCGGGGGCCATGCTGTTGACCGTGTTCGGCTGGGCCGATCTGCAGGCGACCGACTGGACAGCACTGCCCGCGATTGTCTGGATCACGATCCTTTACACGGCCCTGTTCGCCAGTGCCGCCACCTTCACCCTTCTGCAATTCGCCACGATGCGGCTGCCCAGCAGCAAGGTCATGGCCTATACCTATCTGGTACCCAGCTGGGTCATCGTCTGGGGTGTGGCACTGGGTGGTGTAATGCCGCCCGCCATCGTCATGGCGGGGCTTGGCGTCACGATTGTGGCGCTGGTTCTGCTTCTGCGGGAAGACTAGCGAATTCGCGGTCCAGAAACGCCTCGAACGCGTCCAGATCGACAGGTTCCATCTGCCCGAACCCCGCCATCCAGACCGAGGCCGCGCGCAAGGCATCGGGTTCGAGCTTGCACCATTTCACGCGCCCGCGCTTTTCCTGACTGATCAGGCCTGCGGCGGTCAGCACGCCCAGATGTTTGGAAATCGCCGCCAGCGACATCGCAAAAGGCTCGGCCACATCCGTCACCGCCATATCGTCCTCGAGCAGCATCGACAGGATCGCGCGGCGCGTGGGGTCTGCAAGTGCTGCAAAGGTAATATCAAGTGTGGCGGCCATGTCTGCGCATATGCGATCCATTGATAAAACGTCAACCATCCGGTTGAATATGGATATACGGCAGAACAGGCGCGCCACACCCTTCTTCCAGCTTCATATTTCAAAAATACTCAATTAAAACAAATGTTTAATGTGATTTTGTCGTAGCTTGACTCTGTGACTGCACCACCCTAAACCCACGACAACCTTCCAAAGGGGCCTGACCGATGACGGAACCGCAGGACGCAGATCGCCTGAAGGCGCTCGAGGCGAAGATTGCGGCGCTCAAGACACCGGCCAAGGTCAAGGACCATTCGGAAGAACATTATTCTCAGGCACAGCTTGCCTGGCGGATGGTGGTCGAACTCGTGGCCGGTCTTGGGATCGGTTTCGGCATCGGATACGGACTGGATACCCTGTTTGGGACCATGCCGATTTTTCTGGTGATATTCATATTCCTCGGCCTTGCGGCGGGTGTGCAGACGATGATGCGCTCGGCGGCCGAAATACAGTTGAAGCAGCAGCGCGCTGCACAGGAAAAGGGTGACGCAAGTGGCGACTGAACCAGAAACCCAAGGTGGTCTTGTCTTCCATCCGCTGGACCAGTTCATCGTCAAGCCAGCTTTCGGTGATGGCGCGATCAACTGGTACACTGTGACCAACGTCACCGTCTGGATGGGGATCATCCTCCTGGCGATCTTCGCGCTGTTCGTGCTGGGCAGCCGCGGCCGCGCGATCATTCCGTCGCGGGTGCAGTCGATCGTCGAACTGATGTACGGCTTTATCTACAAGATGATCGAGGACATCAGCGGTAAGGACGGGGTCAAGTATTTCCCCTATATCATGACGCTGTTCCTGTTCATCCTGTTTGCCAACTACCTTGCGCTGATCCCGATGTCCTACAGCCCGACCTCGATGATCGCGGTCACGGCGACGCTGGGTTTCGGGGCCTTCATCGCGATCACGATCCTTGGCTTCGTCAAGAACGGCATGTCGTTCCTGAGCCTGTTCTGGGTCTCTGCCGCACCCTTGCCGCTGCGGCCGGTCATCGCCCTGATCGAGATTATCTCTTACTTCGTGCGCCCCGTCAGCCTGTCCATCCGACTGGTAGGCAATATCGCGGCCGGTCACGTCGTTCTGAAAGTGTTCGCCGGCTTCGCGGCGGTCACGCTGGCAAGCCCTGCTGCAGTGCTTGGCATCGTCGCCATCTATGGGCTGGAGGTGCTGGTCGCCGGCATCCAGGCCTATGTTTTCACGATCCTGATCTGTGTCTATCTCAAGGACGCACTTCACCCGCATCACTAACACCGGATGGGTGAGATCACCCATCCTACCTCTCAACTTCCAATCGTAAGGAGAATTCACATGGAAGGCGAACTCGCACATCTGGGGGCCGGTCTGGCCGCATTCGGTTCCGGCTTTGCAGCACTCGGCGTCGGCAACGTGGCTGGCAGCTATCTGTCGGGCGCTTTGCGCAACCCATCGGCAGCCGCTGGCCAGACAGCCACGCTGTTCATCGGTCTGGCATTCGCAGAAGCGCTGGGGATCTTCTCGTTCCTCGCTGCACTTCTGCTGATGTTCGCAGTCTAAGACACGACCCAAATCCTTACGACCGGCCGACGGGTGTGAACCCTGTCGGCCGGTAAACCTGCAAGGTATCCGGGGACCATCATGGAAACAGAGACAACAAACATTGCAGGGGCCTGCGTCGACGCTGGTGGATATGCCATCGGCATGCCGCAGCTTTGCGCCGAATGGATGCCGAACCAGATTTTCTGGCTGCTCGTCACCCTTGTCGCCATTTTCTTCTTGCTGTCGCGTATCGCGTTGCCGCGGATCGGTGCGGTCCTTGCGGAACGTTCCGGCACGATCACCAACGACATCGCCGCCGCGGAAGACCTCAAGAACAAAGCGGCCGAGGCAGAAGCTGCCTATGAGCAGGCGCTGAAAGATGCCCGCGCCAAAGCGCAGGAGATCATCGCCAAGGCCAAGGCCGAAATTCAGGCCGAACTCGACATCGAGATGCAAAAGGCCGATGCCGCCATCGCCGCCAAGACGGCCGAAAGCGAAGCCGCCATCGGCGAGATCCGCGACAGTGCCATCAAGAACATCACCGCGGTCGCCAAAGACACGGCCAAGGAACTGGTGCTGGCCATGGGCGGCACTGCCGATGCCAAGACCATCACCGCCGCGGTCAACGCGCGGATGAAAGGATAAGTCATGCGAATTCTGGTCACCGCCCTTTTCGCTGCTGCTGCCTCGCCTGCATTGGCGGCGGATTATCCTTTCGTGTCGCTGCGGAACACGGATTTCGTGGTTCTGATCGCCTTTGTGATCTTCATCGGCATCCTGCTTTACTACAAAGTACCGGCACTTATCGCTGGTTTGCTGGACAAACGTGCGGCCAATATCCGCGCCGAACTCGACGAAGCCAAAGCCCTGCGCGAAGAAGCCATGGCGCTGCTGGCCTCTTACGAGCGCAAGCAGAAGGACGTGCAGGTGCAGGCCGACCGGATCGTTGCATCCGCCAAGAAAGAAGCGACCGAGGCGGCCGCTGCCGCCAAGGAAGAGATCGCGAAATCCATCAGCCGCCGTATGGCTGCCGCCGAGGAGCAGATCGCATCCGCACAGGCCGCCGCGGTCAAGGACGTGCGTGATCAGGCTGTGACTGTCGCCATCGCCGTTGCGAAAGAGGTGCTGGCAGGCCAGATGGATGCGAAATCCGCAGGCGCGCTCATTGACGATTCTATTGCTGTCGTCGCTGACAAGATGCACTGACGCAGCAATTGCCGCGATTTACAAAGCCCGCGTGCCGCAAGGTGCGCGGGCTTTTGCGTTGACAGGCAAGGGTCTGGCTTGAAGACTGCGGCGCAACTTGTGCAGGAGAAGGCTTGATGTCGCAACTCGGGCGCGGGCTTGGCGCCGCTGCCGTCTATATCCTGTGCATCCTGATGGCGACAGCCTACAGCTATCGCTATGCCGATCCGCCAGCGGACGTGCCCGCAACGCTTGTCAGGCTGTTTGTGTTGCAAATCCTGCTGGTGCTGGTCTGTGCGATCTTCGTGGCGCGCTTCGGATCGTGGCGGGTCTTCGGCTTTGGCCGTGTCAACTGGCCCGCGTTAATCTGGCTGTTCCCGTCCTTTGTGGTGATGGGCGCGATGGCGGCAGGGCTGGCGCCCGCGTGGCAAGCAGGGGCGTTCGAAGGGCTGGCCCCCTGGGTCTGGGTCTTGCTGATCGGAGTGCCGTTATTGATCGGTTTTGGCGAAGAGGTGATGTTTCGCGGAATCCTTTTGCGCAGTGCGCAAAGGACCCTTCCGGTCCCGCTGGCCATGACGCTGAGCGCTGTCTTGTTCGCCGCCATGCATGCTCCGTCCGGCCTGATCGCACAGCCCGCGTCGGCGACCTTGCAAAACACGCTGTTCGCTCTGACGGTGGGGCTTTTTCTTGCCCCAGTCGCTTTGCGGCTGGGCAACCTGTGGCCGCTGATCATCTGGCACGCGGTCTGGAACATGCTGGTGTTCGCCAGCCAGATCGCAGGGGTCCAGCATGGCTTTGTGCTGATCGGTGTTCTTATTCAGGCGGCGGTGGCAGGCTGGCTCTGGCGGGATTTCGTGCGCTATCCGGTCCGTCTAGCGTCGTAATTCGTGCTGGAACCGCTTTTGCGCAAAGGTCTCGTTGCGATCGACCTTTTGCTGGTCGGACAGCGCTTGTTCGACATAGTTCAGATGCGCCTCGACCGCTGTGCGTGCGGCGACGGGATCGCGCGATTGCAGGCCGGTGTTGATCTGGCGATGCTGGTCCAGCAAGGCATCCCGCGTCGTGCGCTGCTTGAACATGATACTGCGGTTGTAGAACACGCCTTCGCGCAGCAGGTCATACATCGACCGCATCATGTGCAGCATGATGATGTTGTGGCTGGCTTCGATAATCGCAAGATGAAAGCTGGCGTCAAGGCTCGCCTCTTCGGCCGGATTGCGTTTCTGGTGGGCGGCTTCCATTTTCTGAAAGATCGTGTCGATGACCTTCAGATCCGTGTCGGTGCCCAAACGCGCGGCGCGTTCGGCGGCAAGCCCCTCCATATCGCGGCGAAAACTGATGTAGTCGAAGACCGCTTCGTCATGCGATGCAAAAAGCGTGACCAGTGCGGGCGAAAAAGCGGAGCCAAGCACATCGGCGACGAACACACCTGCCCCTGCACGCGACACCAGCAAACCGCGTTCCTGCAGGTCTGCCAAAGCCTCGCGCAGGGACGGGCGCGACACATCCATTGTCTCGCTCAATTCGCGTTCTGACGGCAGGCGTTCGCCGGGGCGCAGGATACCGCGCAGGATCAGCCCTTCGATCTGGCGGACAATTCCCTGTGACAGTTTTTCCTGAAGAACCGGCTCGAACGGCATGCGCATACTTTCCATATTGGTCAGATCACATGACCACATTTTGCCTGCCGTGATCAAACGAAAAGGGGCCGCGTCATGCGGCCCCTTTGCAGGTGGATAGCCCGAAAATCAGTTCGGGGTGATGATGATTTCCACGCGGCGGTTCAACTGACGGCCTTCGGCGGTGGCATTCGATGCGATCGGCTGGTTCAGGCCAGCACCGATCGACCGGATACGGGCCGAGGACACGCCACCGCTGCGCAGAACGGCGGCAACTGACTGCGCGCGACGCTCGGACAGATCCTGGTTGAATGCGGCGGAGCCGACGTTGTCGGTGTGGCCGATCACGTTGACGGTCGAGTTGGGGTAGTTGTTCAGCGACCGCGCCACGATCAGCAGGTCGTTCTGGGACTGTGCCGACACCTGGGTGCTGTTGGTTGCGAACAGCAGGTCCTGCGACAGCACGACGACAAGGTTGTTGCCGTTGTTGGACACGCCCACGTCGTTGCGCAGCGCGCGGCGCAGTTCTTCGGCCTGACGGTCGAGGCTGCTGCCGATCCCGCCGCCGACGCCTGCACCCAGTGCCGCACCGACCAGCGCCGCACGGTTGCGTTCGCGCACTGTGCCGTCGCCGCCGACGATGGCGCCTGCAGCCGCACCACCCAGTGCGCCGATCAGTGCACCCTGACGGGCGTTTTCGCCCTGATTGGGCATTCCGGGGTCACACGCTGCCACGAGCAGAACAGAAGAGGCGGCAATCGCGAGCGGAAATTTCGAAAAGATCATGACAGTGATTCCATTACTATGAGTGCGCAGACCTGCGCTGTTTACACGCTCTCTTATGCCAACAAGCGTGATGCTATCCAATAACGCTTTTACAGGAGCTTTGGTTCCAGAACTTTTTCGCCGGTCTGCGTGCCTGCGTCAATGCGCGCGGATTCCCATGCCAGCATCGCCCGTTTGACCGGCAAACCCCAGTGATAACCGCCCAATGCGCCTGACTTGCGCAAGGCCCGGTGGCAGGGGATCAGCCAGCTGACAGGGTTGCGCCCGACGGCCGTGCCGACCGCGCGCACGGCTTTGGGGTTGCCGATGGCCCCTGCAATTTCTGCATAGGTCGTCACATGGCCCGAGGGAATCGCCAAAAGCGCCTCCCATACCTTGAGCTGGAACGGCGCGCCGATCATGTGCAACCGCGTCTCGCCTGTCATACCAAGCGCGGCCTCGGCCCAGTCGCGCAAGGCAGCGGGGTTTTCGACGAATGTCGCCGAAGGCCAGCGGCTGCACAGATCTTCCATCGCGGCCTCAGTGCCGGTTTCGGTGGCAAAAGCCAGCCCGCAAATCCCGCGATCCGTCCCCATGACCAGCGCAGGGCCAAAGGCGCTGTCAAACCAGCCCCAGAAAATCGTGAGCCCCGCGCCGTCGCGCGCATAATCACCGGGGCTCATCGCCTCCCAGCGCAGGAACAGGTCATGCAGACGCCCGCTGCCCGACAGCCCGATGGCATGGGCGGTGTCCAGCGTGGTGAACCGTTCTCGCAACAGGGTCTTGGCATGCGACAGGGTCAGATATTGCTGATAGCGTTTGGGCGACACGCCGACCCATGATGAAAACAGCCGCTGGAAATGCGCAGGGCTCATCTGCATCTGCGCCGCCAGATCGGCCAGCGACAAAGGCGCATCACCCGCCGCATCGATCAGCGCGATGGCGCGGCGCATGACGTTGTAATGATAGGTATCCATGTGTTCCATACCGCCGACCCTAGTGATTCCGCGCGCGCCCCGCGACCCGAATATTGCGCATCCTGCGCTTGCCCAGCCGCAAAGGGCGTTGCATACCAAAGTCATGGCAAAGCAGCTTGATTATCATTCCATCCGCGCGATCTTTGCGCGCTTTCAGGCCGCCGAGCCCGAGCCGAAAGGCGAGCTTGAGCATGTGAACGCCTATACGCTGGTCGTAGCCGTGGCCCTGTCGGCGCAAGCGACCGACAAAGGCGTGAACAAAGCCACGCGCGCGCTGTTCGCAGTCGCTGACACACCGCAAAAGATGCTGGATCTCGGGCTGGACGGCGTGACCGAACATATCAAGACGATCGGTCTTTTCCGCCAGAAGGCCAAGAACATCATCAAGATGAGCCAGATCCTTGTCGACGATTTCGGCGGCGAGGTGCCCAATTCCCGCGCCGCCCTGCAATCTCTGCCCGGCGTGGGGCGCAAGACTGCCAATGTCGTGCTGAACATGTGGTGGGGCCAGCCCGCGCAAGCGGTGGACACGCATATCTTTCGCTTTGGCAACCGCAGTGGTGTTGCACCGGGGCGCGATGTCGATGCGGTTGAACGCGCGATTGAAGATCACATCCCCGCGGATTATCAGCTGCACGCGCATCACTGGATGATCCTGCACGGGCGCTATGTCTGTGTCGCACGCAACCCCAAATGCGGTGTCTGTCTGATCCGCGATCTCTGTCTCTTTGAGGAAAAGAACCTATGAAAAAGTATCAGGTTGTCGGCATCGGCAATGCCATGGTCGATGTGCTGGCGCGTGCCGACGACGGATTTCTGGACACCGCTGGCGTGCAAAAAGGGATCATGCAACTGATCGACATGGACCGTGCTGTGGCCCTTTACGACCGGATCGGTCCGGCCAAGGAGATCAGCGGCGGGTCGGCGGCCAACACCATCGCGGGGATCGCGCAACTGGGCGGGCGCACCGCCTATGTCGGCAAGGTCAAGGATGACCAGTTGGGCGCGATCTTCGCCCATGACCTGCGCGCGCAAGGCGCCGATTACGCGACCCGCCTGGCGCCAAAGACCGAAGTGGCCGAAACCGGACGCTGCATCGTGATCGTGACGCCGGATGGCGAGCGGTCGATGAACACCTATCTCGGCGTGACCGAATTCCTGTCCCCCGACGATATCGACGAGGCCCAGATGGCCGATGCCGAGTGGATCTACCTGGAAGGCTACCGTTTCGACGGCCCCGACAGCCATGCGGCCTTCGCCAAGGCGATTGCTGCCTGCAAGGGGGCGGGCGGGCGCGTGTCGATCACCCTGTCAGACCCGTTCTGTATCGAACGGCACCGCGATGCCTTTGCTACGATGATCCGCGACCATGTGGACTTGCTGTTCTGTAACCGTGCCGAAATGTTGTCGATGTACCAGACCACCGATTTCGAGGCTGCCTTGGCCCGTGCGGCGGCAGAGGTGGACACCGTGGCCTGCACCGACAGCGGCAACGGCGTGCATATCCTGTCGGGTGGTGCACGCTGGCATGTGCCTGCCGTGCCCACCGCTATCGTCGATGCGACAGGGGCGGGCGATCTTTTCGCGGCAGGGTTTCTTTGGGGGCTGACCGCAGGGTTCGATCTGGAAACCTGCGGCAAGATGGGCAATCTCGCCGCGTCCGAGGTGATCAGCCATATCGGAGCGCGGCCGGAAACCGATCTCAGGACGCTGTTTGCAGAACACCGGCTGCTTTGAGCCAGCGCCGGTCGAGCGCATCGATGGCAGCGGAATCGAAGCGCTCTTCCTCTTTCCAGTACTTGCCGGACGGGACGTAGTAGCCAAGCCGCGCTTCTTCGGCCAGTGCGGCCTCGGCTTCTGAACGCTCATAATGCAGTGGTTGCGCGATCGCTGCGGACTGCGGCGTGCTGCGCGGAAAAACCAGTCGGCTTTCGTCCTGCGACAGGTTGACGACAGCGCAGCCGCGCGACGCTGCCATGACCATGAACCTTGCCGATTTCGCCTCGAGCGAGCGTAGCGTGACATCGGCGCGCAACGGGTCGGCTGTGCCGGTGCCGTAGAAATGGGTCTGGCTTTGCGCGGGATAGACCATGTCGCAACCCATCATCGCGATGACACGCGGCCGGAGCGCGGCAAGCGCCCAATAGCCTGCGGTAAAAGCCATCGTGCCACCGGCATAGACAAAGCCGCCCAGTTCGTTCTGCAAAGGCACATAGTCGGCGGCCCTGATGATCCGCTGCTCTGGTGCCAGCGCGCGCGGCATACGTTCGGCCGGAAAGTCATCAGGATGGATCAGGTCGTCCCAATCGGTACGCACTGCCCAGGCATTGTTGATCGCAACGATGCGGTCGAACGGGTGGCGCGGCCAGTCACGGGTCTCGACAACATTGGGGCCGCTGCCCAGCACCAGAACAACCGACATCGCCATTTTCCCCGTTGCACCCGATGGTTGGCAGATAAGGCGGCGCGTGCCGTTGTCGAGAAAAACTTTGATGCCTCCGGCGGGGATATTTGGGCTCGGAAGATGAAAAGATAACCGCCACCCGATGCGTCAGTCGCCCGGCGCTGCACAAAAGGTGACGGCATCTTCGTCGGCGGTCATCGGCATCCCTGCCTGTACCGCGCGATGATCGTGCCGGATTAACCTTAAAATCTCATTAATTTGCATCTTCCGAGCAAAAATATCCTCGGGGGTGAGGCGCGCCAGCGCCGAGGGGCAGATAGCCCCCTTACCGCCCCAGCTTGGCATGCACCTCGTCGAGGTCAATCTCGCCCACGGGCATCTTGTTGGCCGGATTTTCGAAATCGTATTTGAACAGCCGGAAATCGCGTTTGTAGATTTCATAGACCAGATGCATCGACAGATCGTCGAAATAGTCCTCGACCGGATGCAGCCGCTTGGGGCCATGCCCTTCACTTTCGTTAAAGCGCGGGATGCTGGCGAGGTCGATCGCATGGGGCCGCTCGGTCCGGTCCAGCACCTCCTGCATGCCTTCGTCGAACCTCTCGGTCCAGAAGATGTGATCGTAGCGCCCGCCGTTGGCGATATAGGTCGCGATATGGCCGGACATGGCGGACCAGTGGATGTCGGGGTCCATCGGTTTGCGCCAGCGGATCGTGTCGCGGGCGAACAACAGAAAGCGCCGGAAGCTCTTGATCTGGTCGAAGGCGAAACCATCCGCCGGATTGCCCACATCGATCCCGTATTTCTGGATCAGTTGCGGGACGAGGTTCCCGCGATAGTAATTGCCGTTGCGCTGCACGCCGCAGATCTTGTCGAAGAAGGACGACAGGATGCGGGTATAGGGGTTGCGCACGCAGGTGAAGGCATAGCTTTTATGCGCCAGCACATTGTCGCGGATCGGTTGCTGGCTGTCCTCCAGCGCCCATTTGTGCAGGCCCGACTTTGCGTCATGAATGTCGCCGTCGAAGAACGTGCCGTGATCGGAATAATACATGATCTGTCCGATGGTCGAACAGGCGCATTTCGGCACCACGCGGTAGACCATGCTTTCGCTGGTGGTCATCCAGATTCCGGGGAAATTGGCCACGAAGATGCTCCTTTGCGGCAAGATGATCCAGCCTTGCCACATAAAGGCAAAGAAACCCTGTCATTTCAACGCATCTTCGCGCTAAGACGCGACAAAGCCGCTTCTGGAACGATCTGATCATCATGGCACGTATCGCGTTCATCCTGCTTTGCCACAAGGACCCTGAGGCCATTCTGGATCAGGTGACACAGTTGACGGCTGCAGGCGATTATGTGGCGATCCATTTTGATGCCTCGGCTGCAGCCGCTGATTACCGCCGGATCGCAGCTGGGCTGGCGGAGAATCCCAATGCGACTGTCGTCAAGCGTCGTGTCCGTTGCGGCTGGGGCGAATGGAGCCTGGTGGACGCCACCTTGCGCACATTGCAGGTGGCATTGGATACCTTCGACCGCGCGACCCATTTCTACATGCTTTCGGGCGATTGCATGCCGATCAAATCCGCCCGCTTCGCGCACCGGTTTCTGGACGAGCACGACAAGGATTTCATCGAAAGCTTCGATTTCTTCAACAGTGACTGGATAAAGACCGGCTTTCGCGAAGAACGGCTGATCTATCGCCATTACTTCAACGAGCGCAGCCAGAAACGCCGATTCTACACGGCCTTCGCCCTGCAAAAGCGGTTCAATATCACCCGCCCCGTGCCATCCGGTATCGACGTGATGATCGGCAGCCAGTGGTGGTGCCTGCGGCGCCGCAGCGCCGAGGCGGTGCTGGATTTCACCCGCCAGCGCCCTGATGTGACGCGCTTCTTTCGCACAACATGGATTCCTGACGAGACTTTCTTTCAGACCCTCGTGCGCCATCTGGTGCCCGGCCGCGAGATCGAGAGCCGCACGCTGACGTTTCTGATGTTCAGCGATTACGGTATGCCGGTGTCGTTCTATAACGATCAGGAGGATCTGCTTCTGGCGCAGGACGCGCTGTTCGCGCGCAAGATCAGCCCCGACGCGATAGGGCTGAAAAGGGCGCTGGGCGCGCTTTATGCCAGCGACCGGACGGATTTCACGATCTCGAACGAGGGCCGCACCCTGTTCAAGTTCCTGACCGAAAGGGGCCGCACTGGCCGCCGTTTCGCGCCGCGATTCTGGGAGGCGGAAACAGCAATCGGGGCCGGACGTGCCTTGCGGATCATCGTGTGCAAGAAATGGCATGTCGCCAAACGACTGGCCGAAGCGATCCGCCGCCACACGGATATTCCGGCCTTCGATTACCTGTTCAACGAAGAAAACACCCCGCTTCCAGATATGGGGGGCATCGAAAAGTCGCTGGCGAAACGTGGCAGGCATCGCCGTGCCTTCATGCGGATGCTGCTTGATCATGAAGGGACCGACCAAGCCGTGATCTGTCTGGATACATCCAGCCTTGATCTGATCGCCGATTTCCATGCCGACCGCGCCGATGTCCGCCTGCTCGAGATCGAATGCGCACTCGGCGACGACTATCTGATCGGCCATGCGATCCGCGTGGGATTGGCGGGGCCGCAGACGTCGTCCGGCACTTTCGCCCGCTTGCTGCCCACGATCCGGCGTGACATGATGCATGAACGCGACGCGATCCGCGATGCCCGTTTCAAGAATGCCGGCCGCCTGCGTGAAACCGCGACCGAGGCCGAAAACGCCGCAGCGATCGCGGCGTTCCTTGAAGTGGATAACGCGACCGCGCTGGCGCTGGCGCAGACGCCGCACCTGTTTGTCGATTGAGGAAGACCGATGACCTTTGACTATGACGACCAGAATATCTTTGCGAAAATCCTGCGCGGGGAAATCCCCAACCAGACGGTTTATGAAAACGACCATGCGCTGGCCTTCAACGATATCAACCCCCAAGCGCCCGTGCATGTGCTGGTGATCCCCAAGGGGGCCTATGTCAGCCTTGACCATTTCGCGCGCGATGCGTCACCTGCCGAACAGGCCGCTTTCATGCAGGCCGTGGCCGAGGTTTGCCGTCTGACCGATGTGGCGCAAGGGTTCCGCGCCATCGCCAATGCCCGCACCCATGGCGTGCAGGACGTGCCGCATTACCACCTGCATATCATCGGCGGGCGGCAATTGGGGCGGATGCTGCAAGGCTGATGTCACGATGTCAGTGACAGGAACACGTCTTCGAGGTCAGCCTCGCGGCTTTGCACGTCCTTGATGATGATCCCCGCCTCGCGCACCAGTGACAGGATCGCATCGGCAGGGGTCGCGCCTGCGCTGTAGGTAAAGCTGAGCCGCCCGTCGTCATGCGCCTGTCCGGTGATCCCCGCTGGCAGGGCGGGCAGGGCGGCGGCCTGCGTCGGCGTGATGACCAGTGTCTTGCTGTCGAGCCGCCCCAAGAGGTTGGCGGTGCTGTCGCGGATCACCACAGCGCCGTGGTTGATGATCGCGATCTCGTCGCACATTTCCTGCGCTTCTTCGAGGTAGTGGGTCGTCAGGATGATCGTCATGCCCTGCTGGTTCAGCTTGCGCACATTGTCCCAAAGCATGTTGCGCAGCGCGATATCGACCCCAGCGGTTGGTTCATCGAGCACAAGGATCTGGGGGCTGTGGACCAGCGCCTTGCCCAGCAAAAGCCTGCGCCGCATCCCTCCCGACAATGAACGTGCATAGGCGTCCGCCTTGTCGGTCAGCCCGATCAGATCAAGGATTTCGGCGGTCCTGCGCTGCGATTTCGGCACACCGTAAAGCCCCGCCTGCACGTCCAGCGACCCCGCGGGCGTGAAGAACGGGTCAAGATTCGGCTCCTGCGGCATGATCCCGATGGCCGCGCGCGACTGGCGCGGGTTCTTGTCCTGATCGAAGCCCCAGATTTTCACCGATCCGGCCGATTTCACCACCAGCCCTGCCAGAATGTTGATCAGCGTCGATTTGCCCGCCCCGTTCGGCCCCAGCAGGCCAAAGATCGTGCCGCGCGGGATCGCCAGGTCGATGCCCTTCAGTGCCTCATGCGCGGGTGCGCGGGCGGTGGCGGCATAGGTTTTGCGCAGGCCCGTGATTTCGATGGCATTGTCGGTCATGCTGGTCTTTCCCCTGTGTCGCGGCTGCGGTATAGGGTGTCACATAAGGCGGGCGGCGCCCCGCGGCAATCAGACAGGCAAGATCCATGACCACACCCGCCCCCGAGACCCGCATCGTGCAAGACTGGCGCGTGTCCTGTGACGGTGGCGAAGGCGCGCTTGGCCATCCCCGCGTCTGGCTGCAGATCCCCGAAGGACGCGGATGGATCGAATGCCCCTATTGCGATGCCAAGCTGATCCACAAGGATTTCGAAGGCAAGGTCTAGCTGATCGGAATATCGCCCTGCACGCAGGGCAGGGCGGCACCAAAGGCCCCCTGCGGCGTCAGGAATTGCAGCACGTTCTCACCGGACCAGACGCGGATCGCGCGGCCATCGCTGGTTTGGCCCTGACCGATCACGGTGCCGGTGATATTGTCCTGATTGTAATAGATCACGTCGATATCGGTCCCGTCGTCGCAGGACAACTGCGACAAACCTGTGCCCATCGGTCCGTTCGAATCCCATGTGCCGCGACAGGCGGCACCGTCCGACATCAGGCCCGTGACACCTCCTGCGTCCCATCCGCGCGCCTGCCCGTCGAATGTCACCCCCTGATCACCGACGCAGGCCAGCACGCGCACGCAGTTCTTGGTGCTGAAAGGCACGTTGCGGCAAATGCTGCTTTCCTGCGCGGCAGCGCTGCTGGCGGCAATGACGGCTGGAAGGATCAGGCGGATCATGGCAAAACCTCTCGGAGCGGATAAAAGGATCATAACGATGGCGCACACATTCGGCAAAGGCTGTCACCTGCATCTGATCGACGGATCGGCCTTCATCTTTCGCGCCTATCATGCGCTGCCGCCGCTCACGCGCAAGTCCGATGGTCTGCCGGTGGGGGCGGTCAGCGGCTTTGTGAACATGCTGCAGCGCTATGTCGAAAACAATTCGGGTGCCGATGCAGCGACCCATGTGGCGGTGATCTTCGACAAGGGCAGCCACACCTTCCGCAACGACATGTTCGACCAGTACAAGGCCAACCGCGAGGCGATGCCCGAGGAATTGCGCCCGCAGATCCCGCTGACGCGCGATGCGACCCGCGCCTTCAACATCGCCTGCGAAGAAGTGGAAGGCTTCGAGGCTGACGACATTATCGCGACCCTTGCCCATCAGGCGCGCCGTGCGGGGGGCCGTGTCACCATCGTCAGTTCCGACAAGGACCTGATGCAGCTTGTCGGTGACGGCGTCGAAATGCTCGACCCGATGAAGAACAAACGCATCGACCGCGACGGCGTGTTCGAGAAATTCGGCGTTTATCCCGACCGCGTCGTCGATGTGCAGGCGCTGGCAGGCGATTCGGTCGATAACGTGCCGGGTGCGCCGGGTATCGGGATCAAGACCGCCGCCTTGCTCATCAACGAATTCGGCGATCTGGAAAGCCTGCTCGACCGCGCCGGCGAGATCACACAACCCAAACGCCGCGAGACACTGGTGAACCACCGCGCGCAGATCGAATTGTCCAAACGGCTGGTGCAGCTTGATTGTGACATGGTTTTGGATTTCGGGCTGGATGATCTGGAAATTCGCAAACCCGACCCCGACACGCTCTTGGCGTTTCTGGCCAAGATGGAATTCCGCACCGTTTCCAAACGGATCGCGGACAAGCTCGGCGTCGCGGCCCCCGTGATCGAGGCGCCAGCCCCCGCGACCGAAACCGCAGCCGCCGAAGCCGTCCCCTTCGATGCGGACAGCTATGAATGTGTGCGCGATGCCGCCGCCTTGCAGGTCTGGATCGACCGGATTTACGAGGCTGGCCATGTCGCCGTTGATACCGAAACCACGAGCCTTGATGAAATGCGCGCCGATCTGGTCGGCATTTCGCTTTGCGTAGAAGCGGGGCAGGCCTGCTACATTCCGCTTGCGCATAAGGCGGGGGCGGATGACCTGTTCGGCTCGGACGCCAAGGCCGAAGGGCAGATGGACATGGCGCAATGCCTCGCCATGCTCAAACCCGTGCTGGAGGATGCAAGCATCCTCAAGATCGGGCAGAACATGAAATACGACGCCAAGATCTTTGCGCTCTTGGATATCCACGTCGCGCCCATCGACGACACGATGCTGATGTCCTACGCGATGCATGCAGGCCTGCATAATCACGGCATGGACACGCTGTCCGAACGCTATCTGGGGCACACGCCGATCCCGATCAAGCCGCTATTGGGCACCGGCAAATCCGCCGTGACCTTCGACCGCGTGCCGGTCGCCGATGCGGTGAAATACGCCGCCGAAGATGCCGATGTCACCCTGCGCCTGTGGCAGACGCTCAAGCCGCAACTGCATGTGAACCGCGTCACTACCGTCTATGAAACACTGGAACGCCCGCTGGTGCCGGTGCTCGCGCAGATGGAAATGCACGGCATCAAGGTCGACCGCGATACCTTGTCGCGCATGTCCAACGCTTTTGCGCAAAAGATGGCGGGGTTGGAGGACGAGATCCAGAAAATGGCAGGCCGCCCGTTCAACGTGGGCTCGCCCAAGCAGCTGGGCGAAATCCTGTTCGATGAACTCGGCCTAGCCATGCCCGACGGCAAACTGCCCGCCAAAGGCAAGACGGGTGCCTATTCCACCGGTGCCGATGTGCTCGAAGACCTCGCCACGATCCACGACCTGCCACGGCGAATCCTCGACTGGCGGCAATTGGCGAAACTGAAATCGACCTACACGGACGCGCTGCAGGACCATATCAACCCCGACACGGGCCGCGTGCATACGTCCTATTCCATCGCGGGCGCGATCACGGGGCGGCTCGCCTCGACCGATCCGAACCTGCAAAACATCCCCGTCCGGTCCGAGGAAGGGCGGCGCATCCGCGAAGCTTTTGTCGCAGCCCCCGGCAATGTGATCGTCAGCCTTGACTACAGCCAGATCGAATTGCGCATCCTCGCGCATATCGCGGGGATCGACGCGCTGAAACAGGCGTTTCTGGACGGCATCGACATCCATGCGATGACGGCGTCGGAAATGTTCGACGTGCCGCTGGACCAGATGACACCCGATATCCGCCGTCAGGCCAAGGCGATCAATTTCGGGGTGATCTACGGGATTTCGGGCTTCGGCCTCGCGCGCAACCTGCGCATCCCGCGTGGCGACGCCCAAGGCTTCATCGACCGCTATTTCGAGCGCTTCCCCGGCATCCGGCAATATATGGATGACACCATCGCCTTCGCCCGCGACCACGGCTATGTCCAGACCCTGTTCGGCCGCCGGATCAACACGCCCGAGATCAACGCGAAAGGCCCACAGGCCGGTTTCGCCAAGCGCGCCGCGATCAACGCGCCGATCCAGGGCACCGCTGCCGATGTGATCCGCCGCGCGATGATCCGCATGCCCGCCGCGATCAAGGACCTGCCCGCCAAAATGCTGCTGCAGGTGCATGACGAACTCTTGTTCGAGGTTGATGCCGCCGCCGCCGAGGATCTGATCGGCATCGCCCGGCAGGTGATGGAAACCGCCAGCGACCCTGCCGTCAAACTCGACGTCAAGCTGGCCGTGGACGCAGGCCAAGGCCCGAACTGGGCCACCGCTCATTGACGAAGGGCGCGAGGTAAACCCCGCGCCCCCGACTTCTTTTTTCCAAAAATACTCCCGCGCGGAGCGCTCCGTCGCGGCAGCGGCGGATCAGTTCACCGACTTGGCTTCGACCAGATTGGCCTCGGACGGGCGCGCGGGTGCAATCGCGATCCGGCGGGGTTTCAGCGCCTCGGGCACTTCGCGCACCAGATCAATATGCAGCATGCCGTTTTCATGCAACGCACCCGTCACCTGCACATGATCGGCCAGATGGAACCGGCGTTCAAAAGCGCGGGTCGCAATCCCGCGATGCAGGAACTTGCGGTCGCTGTCGTCGCCGTCCTTGCGGGCGGTGACATGCAGCGCGCGGTCCTTCACCTCGATGGCAAGCTCGTGGTCTGCAAAACCTGCCACGGCGATGGAAATGCGCCAGGCGTCATCGGCGGTTTTTTCGATATTGTAAGGGGGATAGCTGTTCTGGCCCACATCACTTGCCAGCGCGCGGTCCAGCAGGTCGGCGATCTGGTCAAAGCCGACAGTGGCACGGTAGAGCGGGGTCAAATCAAAACTACGCATAGGGTCATCCTTTTCATCAAGCGATAACATTGTATGGCCTTCCGCAACCGGACAGGCCGTTGTCGCAGGGCCCGTCAGTGGCACCCTGCTGCTGATGATTTGGGAAAGGATCAGATGCGTTTCAAGACCCTAGTCGACGGTCACGAACTTGGCGCCGGTGTCGTTCCGCTCGCCCAGTGTCATCACCCGCTGGCTGCCGCCGGGGCGCGCTGGCCCTTGGGATGCGAAATGCGCCATCAGCGCGGTCAGCGGCCCTTCGAGGGACGTGCCCAATGACACCTTTTCCCCGCCGACATGCGCCATTGCCGACACGACCGAGGCGATCCGTGTCTCGCCGTCGCGCAGGATAAAGACGGGCGACCCGCTTGACCCGTAATCGACATCGCAGGTCATGATGATCACGCCGGTCTGACGGCCAAGAACATTGCACACTTCCTGCAGGCTCGGGGCCTCTTCGCGGCCACGGCCGTAGGACACGACCCCGACCTCGTCCCCTGTCAGCGGACGTTCCGCGATCAGATAGGGGCGCAGGCGCGTTTCGCGGATCGGGCGGTCCAGTTCCAGCACAGCGATATCCATCGCCACGGCCGAAGGGCGCGTCATCCCCTCGTCATGGGTGTAATCAGGATGCGCCACCGCCCGCGTCACGCCGCGCGTCGCGGCTGCGCGCCCGTCGCGCAGGCCTGCGCGAAATTCGAACCTGTCCGCCGCGATCAACGAACCGTCGGTGTCATAAAGACAATGTGCCGCCGTCAGGATCAACCGCTCGCGGATCAGCGCCGCCGTACAGAACCCCTTGCCCGCGATATCAAGGCGCCCCACGGCCTCCCAGCCCTGGCTGTCCTGCCGCGTCTGCAAGGTGACAAGCCCGCTTTCCTGCGCCGCCACCGCAAAGGCGCCGGTCAGAACCATCAAAGCTGCCGCGAACACCTTGCGCATCTTGTCTCCAATCATCGGCCGATGGCGGAATGATACACAAGGCGGACCCGTGACGCTAGCGCAGGATCGGCACGGGCGGCGCGGTCTTTCCGGGTGCCGTCAGCGCAGGCGGCTGCGGCCCGCCTGTCGCCCAGTCGAGCAGTTCGACGGTGTGGACAATCGGCACGCCCGTGCCGCTGCCGATCTGCATCATGCAGCCGATATTGCCTGCGGCGATGATATCGGGCACCAGCGCCTCCAGCGTTTTGACCTTGCGGGCCTTCAGCTGCTTTGAAATCTCGGGCTGCATCAGGTTGTAGGTGCCTGCCGACCCACAGCACAGGTGGCTGTCGGCGGGTTCGAGCACGGTAAAGCCGGCCTTTTTGAGCAGGTCTTTGGGATAGGTCTTGATCTTCTGGCCATGCTGCAAGGAACAGGCGGCATGATAGGCGACCTTGGTGCCTTTGTCGGCACCCGCAGGCAGGTCGAGTTTCATCAGCACTTCTGACACGTCCATGGCAATGGCGGCAACCCGCGCGGCATCGGCGGCCAGCGGATCGTTGCGGAACATATGTCCGTAATCCTTGACCGTCGTCCCGCAGCCCGAGGTGTTGATGACGATGGCATCCAAGCCCCCCTCATCCATCTCGCGCACCCAGGCGCGGATATTGGCCGCCGCCGCCGCGTGGCTTTCCTTTTCCTTGCCCATGTGATGGGTCAGGGCCCCGCAACAGCCCGCCCCCTTTGCCACGACGACTTCGGCCCCGAAACGGGTCAGCAAGCGGATCGTGGCATCATTGATATCGGTGTTCAGCGCCTTTTGCGCGCAGCCCGTCATCAGTGCGACGCGCATCTTTTTATCGGCGACGGCAAAGGTCTGCGGATCATCATTGCGGCTGACCGGCGGGATCGTGCGCGGTGCCATCTCCAGCATCGCACGCAGGCGCGGATCAGGCATGAACCGTGCAAACGGCCGTCCGATCTTGGCCCCCAGCAGCGCCAGCCTGAACCGCATCGGATAGGGCAACACCTGCGCCAATATCCAGCGCAAGGCACGATCCGACCACGGGCGGTTATAGTTCTTTTCAATATAGGCGCGGGCATGATCGACCAGATGCATGTAATGCACGCCGGACGGGCAGGTCGTCATGCAGGCGAGGCACGAAAGGCAGCGGTCGATGTGCTTGACGGTCTTGGCATCGGGCACACGCTCGTTTTCCAGCATGTCCTTGATCAAATAGATCCGCCCGCGCGGGCTGTCCAACTCGTCGCCGAGGATCTGGTAGGTCGGGCAGGTCGCCGTGCAGAACCCGCAGTGTACGCAGGTCCGCAGGATCTGGTTGGCCCGCGCTGTGCCGGGGTCCTGCAACTGTTCTGGTGTGAATGTCGTCTGCATCAGCCCATTATCCCCGGATTGAATATCCCGCGCGGATCGAATTTCGCACGCAGCCCTGCGCTCAGCGCCGCGACAGGGGCCGGTTCAGGCTGGAACACCGGCACATCCGCTTGCCCCCGGATCAACGTCGCATGGCCCGCAAAATCCGCGAGCCTCGCGCGCAGATCGCCATCTGCCAGCAGCCAGACCAACCCGCCCGCCCAGTCATAGATCACCGCCCGCGCGCCCGACTTGGCCACCAGCGCAGGCGCATCCGACGCCTTGACCGACAGCCGCCAGACGCAGCCCGTTTGTCCGGCAAAGGCCGTCACATCGCGGATTGCGGCCCAGATTGCCGCCCCCTGTGCGGGATCATCCAGCACCGTGACCGTGCCGAACGGCGCGAGGACCCCCGCCAACGCCTGCGCGCGATAAGCAACCGAGGCGGCAAAGCCTTCCAGCCGCAACAGCGTGCGCCCCGCTGCGGGATCATGCGCCGCCCCCGTCACCTCGAAAGGCGAGGACATGGCCGCCGCCATCGCGGATACGGCCGTGAC
This sequence comes from Yoonia sp. 72, assembly GCF_034652275.1. Lineage (NCBI taxonomy): Bacteria > Pseudomonadati > Pseudomonadota > Alphaproteobacteria > Rhodobacterales > Paracoccaceae > Yoonia > Yoonia sp. 72. The sequence continues at coordinate 465,284 of NZ_JAXIWG010000003.1, forward strand.
ATCATCGAGCCCGTCCAGCACCAAGGCCGCCTGCGTTTCCACATCCGGCAGCACCTTCAGCGATACTTCGGTCAGCACGCCCAAGGTGCCATAGGACCCCGTCAGCAGCTTGACCAGATCATAGCCCGTGACGTTCTTCATCACGCGGCCGCCGTTCTTGATGATATGGCCCGCGCCATCGACAAACCGCACGCCCAGCATGAAATCGCGGCAGGCCCCCACGGAAATGCGCCGTGGCCCTGACACATTGGCGGCAACCATGCCACCGATGGTCGGCTCTCCACTGGTGCCAAGCAGCGCACGATGATCCATCGGTTCAAACGCCAGCCGCTGGTTTTCCGCCGCCAGCCGCGCCTGCACTTCGGCCAAAGGCGTGCCCGCCTTGGCCACCAGCGTCAGCGCGCCGGGTTCATACAGCGTGATCCCCGCCATGCCCGCAAGCGACAGCGCAGCGCCGGTGCTGCGCCCGATGGGCCGCGTGCCGCCGCCCACGATCCGCAGCGGGCCATCGGCCTCTGCCACCATGCGGGCAAGCTCTTCCTCGTTCTGGGGTGTCATATCATCGTCCGAGCACAAATATCCTGGGGGAGTCCCGGACAAGGTCCGGGGCGGGGGCAAAGCCCCCTCAAGCGGCGCGCCGGGGCGCAGAGCTATCCAGCGGAAACACCTTGGCCGCATTCAGCAACCATGCCGGATCGAACACATCCTTGACCGCCATCTGCGCTTCCAGATCGGCGGGCGCGAATTGCACATGCATGAGGTCGCGCTTTTCGATCCCCACACCATGTTCGCCGGTCAGACAACCGCCGACCTCGACACACAGCCGCAGGATATCGGCACCGAACGCCTCGCACAGCTCCAGATCGCCGGGTTTATTGGCATCAAACAGGATCAGCGGATGCATATTGCCGTCACCGGCATGGAACACATTGCCGACGCCAAGCCCGTATTCCTTGGACATCTCGCCGATCCGGCGCAGCACATAAGGCAGCGCCGATACGGGGATCGTCCCATCCAGACACATGTAATCATTGATCTGGCCCATGGCACCAAAGGCCGATTTGCGCCCGAGCCAGATGCGGCCTGCCTCGGCGGCATCCTTGGCCTCGCGCAGTTCCACCGGATTGTGGCGGCGCGCGATGTCCATGATCAGGGCGAGCTGCGCGTCGATCTCGGCGGGGGATCCTTCGACCTCGACGATCAGCAGCGCCTCGCAGATCGGATAGCCGGCTTTGGCGAAAGCCTCGGTCGCCTCGATGCAGGGGCGGTCCATGAATTCGATGGCGACGGGCAGGATGCCCGCCTTGATGATGTCGGTGACGACCTGACCCGCGACTTCGGAACTGTCATAGCCCATCAGCACAGGCCGCGCGCCTTCGGGCTTGGGCAGGATGCGCAGGGTGGCTTCTGTCACCACACCCAACTGCCCCTCGGACCCGCAAATCACGCCAAGCAGGTCCAGCCCGCCCGCATCCATATGCGCGCCGCCGATCTCCATCACCGTGCCGTCCATCGTGACCAGCGTCACACCCAGCAGATTGTTCGTGGTGACACCGTATTTCAGGCAATGCGCGCCGCCCGAATTCATCGCGATATTGCCCGCGATGGCACAGGCAAGCTGGCTGGACGGGTCGGGGGCATAGAAAAAACCATCCGCCTCGACCGCCCCTGTCACTGACAGGTTGGTGCGGCCGGTCTGCACGCGGATATAGCGGTCGGGGTAATTCGTCTCGATCACCTGCGTCATGCGCGCGACCCCAAGGATCACGCAATCGGCCGTCGGCAATGCACCGCCCGCGAGCGATGTGCCGGACCCGCGCGGCACAACCGGCACACCAAGTTCGTGGCAGACTTTCAGCACTGCCGCGACCTCCTCGGTCGTGGATGGCAGAACCACCGCCAAAGGCGGACAACGATAGGCGGTCAGCGCGTCGCATTCATAGGCGCGGGTTTCCGCGATATCCGACATCAGCGCATCGGGCGGCAACACGGCGGCCAAGCGGGAAACGATCTGGTCTTTGCGGGACAAGACTCCGGCATTCGGCACAGGCATTTGCATGGATGATCCTCCCATCGCGACAACTGGTAAAATTATATGACCAATTTTGCCATCTGGCAAGTCGGAACGTGACTCGTTACAGATTCTACATGACCTTACTGGAACATCTTGCCCTTCTGAGCCTGTTTGACGCAATCGCCGCGGCGCTGATCGTGCTGGTCTGGTTCGCGATCGGCTGGCGGATCGAACATCCCAGTGCAAAGCACCCATCGGTCACGATGTTGATGTCCGAACGCAGGCGCGACTGGATGAAGGTCTTTGTCGCCCGCGATCCGCGTATCTTCGACAGCCAGATTCTGGGCGGCCTGCGCGAAGGCACCGCGTTTTTCGCTTCGACCAGCCTCTTCGCCATTGGTGGCGTGCTGGCGCTGCTTGGCAATACCGAAAGCCTGCGCGGCGTCGCGGCAGAGGTGACGGATACGCAGGTCCCCGTGCTGATCTGGCAGTTGAAACTGGCGCTGGTCGCGCTGTTCCTGACCAACGGTTTTCTGAAATTCGTCTGGTCCAACCGCGTCTTCGGTTATTGTGCGGTGGTCATGGCCTCGGTGCCGAACGATCCCGCCGACCCTATCGCCTATCCGCGCGCGGCACAGGCGGCAGAGCTTAACATCCGCGCGGCGCTGAATTTCAACCGCGGTCTGCGGTCTATGTATTTCGCACTGGCCGCTTTGGCCTGGCTTGCCGGACCCGGCGCGCTGGTCGCGGCGACGGCGGTGGTCGCGTGGATTATCTGGTCGCGCGAATTCACGTCATTGCCGCGCAACGTGCTGATGAACGATTAGCGTCGCCCTTCGCGCAACCACGCCCCCACGCTCAACATCGCGGCCAGCAGCAGGAACAGCCATGCCGGCACCAAAGGCGTGATCTGGATATCCGCTGTCTGGAACGCTTCGCGCGGGGTGATTCCGATCCAGCCGCGCCCTGTGGCAGGACGACCCGGGCGCACGGCGCGGATATCGACGGACCCCGCCGACACCGGCATGATGCCGCCGCGCTGGGCCTCGATCAGGGGTGCCAGCACGTCACCCGTGGCGATCGTCTGCTCGAATTCGCGGGGGGCTGCAGGCCCAAGTGCGATGACAGCCTGCTCGTCCCCGTCATCCAGCCGGTAAAGCCCGATTTCGGGCGCATCCCAGAGTGTCTCGAACCGGCCGGGCGACACTTCTGTGAGCGGCAGGACGGTCTCGGTCCCGTCGGGATGCGTGACCGTCACGTCGCCTGTGGTTTCAGACAGGGTGCGGCGGATGATCCGCATCTGTTGGCCCACCGGTTCGACGAACAGCGCTTCTTCCTCGAGTTCGGGTTCGCGCATCAACCAATGCGCCGCACGGCGCAGCAGTTCCAGCTGCGGCCCACCGCCTTCATAGCCGCGATCCCAGAGCCACGAATGATCCGACGCCATCAGCGCCACACGGCCTTCGCCGACACGGTTCAGCACCAGAAGCGGGCGGTCATCAAGGCCCGACATCACGACCGACGCATCCTCTGGCACCAGCACATCGACCAGCCGGAACCAGCGGCCCCAGCCCGGACCTTCGCCATCGGCAGCCGGTGGCGAGAGCGCATCAAGCCCCGCCGTCACCGGATGGCGCGCGCCCAGATCGGTGATCTGCGGCACGTATCCTTCCTCGAACACGCGCGCGGTCGGCGCGCCGGGCAGCACAGCCCCCAGAGGCGAGCGATAGATGCTTTCGGCCCCGCCATATTCCGGCCCGGACGAGATCAGCACAGCCCCGCCCTGTTCGACATAATTGCGGATATTGTCGAAATAGGCGTTGGGCAAGATGCCGCGCCGGCGATACCGGTCAAAGATGATCAGGTCGAATTCGTTGATCTTTTCCAAAAATAGTTCGCGGGTTGGAAAGGCGATCAGCGACAGTTCATTGACCGGTACACCGTCCTGTTTGTCCGGCGGACGCAGAATGGTGAAATGCACAAGGTCCACGGCGGCATCCGATTTGAGCAAGTTGCGCCATGTCCGCTCGCCCGGATGCGGCTCGCCAGAGACGAGCAGCACGCTCAGCCGGTCGCGGACGCCGTTGATCTGGATGACGGCCGCATTGTTGCGGTCGGTCAATTCGCCCTCGGCGGTCGGAATGGTGAATTGCAGCACGTTCATGCCCGCGTGCTCCAACTGCACGGGCAGTTCGATGTCGCGGCCGATGGGTACAGGCAGTGTCATCGGCGTATCGCCGTCGATGGAAATCGACAGATCAACCGTCTGCGTGGCCGGTGCTTCGCCCTGATCCTCGATCCGGAGCGTCAGGTTGAACGTCTCGCCCAGAATGGCAAAGGCGGGGGCGTTGGACACGACCAGCCTGCGGTCCCAGTCGTCAGGTTCACCCGTCAGCACCAGATGCAGCGGCGCGGGCAGGGCGGGGGCGTTGTCCATGTCATGCACACGCCCGTCCGAGATCACGACGATCCCCGCGATCCGGCCCTGCGGTTCTTCGGCCAATGCCTGAGACAAAGCAGTCATCAGGGCGGTGCCCTGATCCCCCTCGGCATCGCCCAAAGTGACAAGGCGCATTTCGGTATTGGGCTGCCGTTCCAGTTCGGCGGTGATGTTCGCCAGTGCCTGCGCATTCTGGTCGGGGCGGCCCGCGATGCGCTGGCTGGCACTTTCGTCGACCACGACCATGACGATATCGCTTAGCGGCGCACGATCCTCGCGCTGCAAGGACGGGTTCGCCATCGCCGCCAGCAAGGCGACGCCCGCCAGCCCGCGCAGCCACCAGCCCGCCAACCGCCGCCAAACGGCGAGCGTGACCGCCAGGACGACCAGCCCCGCCAGACCATAGACCGCGATCAGCGGGATCAGCGGATCAAAGATTACCGTGCCGGTCATTCACCAACGCCCCTACATCGTTCGAGCCCAAGTATCCCCGCCGGAGGCGTCAGATGTCGTGACATCTGACAGAAATAGTTCAGCCGAATTCTCATTGCCCGAGCCTGTTAAGCAGGTCCGGCACATGGACCTGATCGGATTTATAATTCCCCGTCAGCACGTGCATGATCAGGTTGACGCCAAATCGCAGCGCGATCTCGCGCTGGCGTTCGCCTGCGGTGCCGCGCCCGACAGGGAACATCGGCGCGCCGTTCGAGGTAACAGCCCAGGCGCGCGCCCAGTCGTTGCCGCCGATCACCACCGGCGTCACCCCGTCGTTGAGATTGCGAAACGGCATCCCGTCGATCTGTACGGCGTCCACAGGGGCGGCCTCGACCCAGACATCGCGGCTGGCGTGGCGCCCCGGAAAGTCCTGCAACAGGTAAAAGGTGCGCGTCAGCACATGGTCGGTCGGGATCGGCTCCAAGGGGGGAATATCCAGCGACCGCGCAATCGCCTGCAGCCGCGCGCCTTCGGGCGAGCCCGAGCCGAACCGTGCCGTATCGGCGTCGCGCGTGTCGAACAGGATCATCCCGCCGGTGCGCAGATAGCGGTTGAGCTTGCCATAAGCCTCGCGGCTGGGCAGCGGTTGATCTGCCGTGATCGGCCAATAGATGAACGGGAAGAACGCCAGTTCATCTGTTTCGATATTCACGCCCATCGGGGCTGCGGGCTCGATCGAGGTGCGCCGGAAAAGCGTTTGCGACAGGCCCAGAAGGCCGGCTGCAGTCACCTCGTCGACCTGCGGATCGCCGGTCAGCACATGGGCCAGCACCACCTCGGTCGTGGCCTGCAGCGCGAAATCCTCGGGGCTTTGCGCCTGCGCCTCGGGGGCAGCCAGCAAGGCCAGCACAAATGCCGCCGCCACATCCGCGCGCGGTCCGCGCAAGCGGCCGCCCACAGCAAGCGAGGCGATGATATCGACCAGCAGCAGCGCCAGCGCCGCGGTCAGAAGCCAGCCCTTCAGGGCCGTGGCGCGCAGAACATCCATTCCTTCGACAGCGATCCGCGCAGGCCAGGCCGCAGGGGTCAGTACCGTCTCCGGCCCGATCACATTCACAGCGATCTGGCGGTCGCGCGCGGCGTAAAGCCCGGGCTGCAACTGCGGTCCGGTGACACCTTCGGCCAGCACCTCGCCCGCGACACCGGCCAGATCGCGCCCGTCCTGCAAACGCCCGTAGGCATCCAGCAGGGTCTGTGGCTGCCATGTCGTGCCTTCGAGTTCGGTGGCCTCTGGCGTGGCAGGGCGGGTGGACACGGCCAGCCGTTCCAGCATCTGCACGAAGAGGCCCGACAAAGGCAGGCTCGACCATTCGGCATTGGCCGTCACATGCACCAGCACGACCTGTCCGTCACCGCTGAACTTGCGTGTGACCAGCGGCGTGCCATCGGCCAGCTGCGCGATCACGCGGTTGGCCAGCGTCGGGTCGGGCTGCGCCATGACCTGACTGGTGACGGTCACATCGTCGGGGATGGTCAGGCCAAAGAACGGCGTGTCGGGGGCGAAGGGCGCCAGTGCCTTGGGTTCGCCCCAGCTCATCGCACCACCCACGCTGCGCCCGCCTTCGCGCAGGCGTACGGGCAAAAGCGGGTCCTCGCTTCGGCGGCCAACGTCAGAGGCCGCGAGACGCGGCCCTGCAAAACGCAACAGCAGGCCCCCCGCCTCGACCCAATCGGCGATGCCTTGCGCCTCAAGATCGGTCAGGATCGCGACATCGGCCAGCACGATCACATCGGGGTTGGCCAGAAGAACATCCGCCAGATCACCGTCGATCAGGTCGGCGGTGGGCGCCAATGCCTCTCGCAGATAGAAAAGCTGCGATAGCAGTTCCAGCCCTTCGCGGTCACCACTACCTGCGATCAGGGCCACCTCGCGCCGTCGCAACGCATCATCCACAAGACTGACCGCCGCGGCAGAGCGGGTGCCCGTCAACTCGAACCGCGTGATCCGGTTGCGCAATTCGGGCGGCAGGTCGAGCGTGGTTTCCGCCACCTCTTGCCCCGCCTCAAACGCCAGCTGCACAGAGGCCAGCGCCCGTTCCACGCCTGCCGGATCAAGCCCGATGGCAGTGACGGTCGTCTCGCTTGGCGCACCGACAGGGGTGCGGGTGGCACTCACACGGACCTCGCCATCCTCGAACCTTGCAGGGCGCAGGCCCGTCACCTGACGCGGAGTCTGGAACACGGTCACAGTGCCTGCCGCCTCGAAGGCCGCCAACAGATCATCGCGGCCCGCATAATCAAGGCCGTCGCTGATCCAGTAGGTCTCGAAATCGCCCTGATCCGCGAAATAGGCGGCAGCATCGACAGGCTGCCACGGTCGCGGTTGCAGGTTCGCCAACCGGTCCTGCCATGCGCTGGGGGCGGCAAAGGGCAGGGGTTCGGCCAAGGGCAAGCCCGTCAGCGTCACGACCGCGACGCGGCGTTCGTTGACGGCCGCCTCGGACAACAGCGCCGCCACACGGTCGATCTTGGCCTGCCAGTCGGGTGCACCGGCCCATGTACCATCAAGGGCAATGACCAGATCACCCCGTCCGTCGCGGGCGTCTTGCGGGTTCAGCACGGGGCCGGCAAAGCCGATGATGACGGCGGCAATGGCCAGCAGCCGCAACAAGAGCAGCCACCACGGGGTGCGGTCGGACTGGCTTTCGTCGTCTGTCAGCCCCAGCAGCAGTGCCACACCGGGGAAACGCCGCCGTACGGGGGCAGGCGGCACGGCGCGCAGCAAAATCCACAGGATCGGCAGGGCGATCAGGCCAAGCAGCAGCATCGGCGCTGCAAATCCGACAGGGCCAAGCATGAACATCAGCGCCGCCTTTCCAGCGCGCCATAAAGCCAGAGCAGCGCTTGCGTCGCGGATTGCCCGGTATGATGCGTGTGAAACTGCCAGCCGGTCATGCGGGCCAATCCCGCCAGTTCGTCCTTGCGCGCCGCCAACCTGTCGAGATAGCGCGATTTGAGATCACGGGCGCGCAGCGTTTCGTGCTGCACACTGCCGGTCATGGACTGGAAAATGGTGCGCCCGTCAAACGGAAACGCCTCTTCCTGCGGGTCGAGAACCTGCAGCAGCGCGCCTTTGACACCGCGATCCGCGGCACGGAGCAGCGCGTCGCGCACGCCGTCAATATTGCCCAGAAAATCGCTGACAAACAGCGCGCGCGAATGCGGCAGCATGCCGGTTGCGTCGGGTGATCCGTGATCGGTCGTGGCATCCTCGGACAGGATCTGCGCCATCTGCTGCAACTGTGCGCCGCCGCGTCGTGGCGGCAGGCGCAGACCGGTCAGCCCGACCCGTTCCCCGCCGCGGATCAGCAGCACCGCCAGCGCCATGGCCAGCGTGCGGGCGCGGTCGCCCTTGGTCGCGTGATCGTCGGACGCAAAGCCCATCGACGCGCCCTGATCGACCCAGAGGATGACCGATTGCGCGATCTGCCATTCCTTGTCCTGCACAAAGCGCGCATCCGACCGCGCCGACCGCCGCCAGTCGATACTGCGCGCGGCGTCGTGGTTCTGTGCGGGGCGGTATTGCCAGAACGTATCGCCAGTGCCCGCCCGCCTGCGCCCGTGTTCGCCCAGCAGCACGGTAGCGGCCAGGTGCTCTGCCTCGGCCAGCAGGGGCGGCAGATGGGCGGCAAGCGTTTCCGCCTGCGAACGAAGCGTCAGCGGTGCCGTCATGCCGCCGCTGCGACCTGTGTGATCTGGCTTGCGACTTCGTTGATGATGGATTGCACATCCTCGCCGCGCGCGCGGGCGGCAAAGGACAGCGCCATGCGGTGTTCCAGCACCGGCACTGCCATGTTGCGCACATCCTCTGCCGAGGGCACCAAACGGCCGTCGAGCAGCGCCGAGGCGCGCACCGTCAGCATCAGCGCCTGTGCCGCCCGCGGGCCGGGGCCCCAGCTGACATTCTGGCGGATCACATCGGGGGCGGTTGCGTCATCGGGGCGGCAGGCGCGCACCAGATCGAGGATCATGTCGAGGATATGTTCCCCCACCGGCATCCGCCGCAACAGCGCTTGCGCGGCCAGCAATTCCTGCGCCGTGAATACGGCGGTCGCCTGTGCATCCTCGACCCCAGTCGTCGCGATCAGGATGTCCTTTTCGGTCTGCCGGTCAGGGTAGGGCACGTCGATCTGGACAAGGAAACGGTCCAGCTGCGCCTCTGGCAGCGGATAGGTCCCTTCCTGTTCCAGCGGGTTCTGGGTGGCCAGCACATGGAACGGCACGCCCAGCGGGCGGTGCTGGCCTGCGATCGTGACCTCTTTTTCCTGCATCGCCTGCAGTAGCGCGGACTGCGTGCGGGGGCTCGCGCGGTTGATCTCATCGGCCATCAGCAACTGGCAGAACACTGGCCCTTCGATGAAGCGGAACGCGCGGCTGCCGTCGGCGGCGGTCTCCAGCACTTCGGACCCCAGAATGTCGGCAGGCATCAGATCGGGTGTGAACTGGATGCGGTTGCCGTGCAGCCCCATGACGGTGGACAAAGCATCCACCAGCCGCGTCTTGCCAAGGCCCGGAAGGCCAATCAGCACCGCATGGCCACCGCAGATCAGCGCCGACAATGTCAGGTCCACGACCCGCCGCTGGCCGATGAAACGGGCGGCGATACTGTCGCGCGCCTCGCCCAGTTTTGCACCCAGTGCGTCTATCTGTGCGACAAGATCGGCGTCGTCGGCCATGACTTTCCCCTCGGATTACCTATATGCTGTAAAAGATCAGATAATCCTGTCGATCCCAATGGCAAAAAGAATGACCACACAAAAGATTGTTGCCCCCACCGCCGACGGACTGGCCCAAAGCGTGCTTGCCGCGCAAAAAAGCGGCCCCAAAGGCGGATTGCCGCCGGTCCATCTGTGGAACCCGCCGCATTGCGGGCATATCGACATGCGGATCGCGCGTGACGGGACATGGTTCTACATGGGCACGCCCATAGGGAGAGAAGCGCTGGTGCGCCTTTTCTCGACCATCCTGCGGCGCGACGGGGATGATTACGTGCTGGTGACCCCCGTCGAAAAGGTCGGAATCACAGTCGATGACGCGCCGTTCGTCGCCGTGGATGTGGACCGACAGGGGGACGGTCTGATTTTCCGGACCAACGTTGGCGACAAAGTGACCGCAGGCCCCGACAACCCGATCCGCGTGGTGCGCGACTCGCAGACGGGCGAGCCGTCGCCCTATGTGCTGGTCCGCGCGAACCTCGAAGCGCTGATCGACCGCAAGTCCTTCTACCGGCTGGTCGATCTGGGCGAACATGCCGAGCATGAGGGTGAGCGGTGGTTCGGGGTGCGGTCGAAGGGTGCGTTCTTCGCGATCATTCCGTCGGTGGAGTTGGGGTAGGAGCACTTGCGCAAATAATGCCCAATGACTGCATTGAGCCTCTTTGACTCACCCTTTGCTAACGGAAACACGGATTCAGTAATGGAAAAAGTCGGCAAAACGGGGCATATATGACCATATTAGATATTGATGGTCTGACGGACTTTCTTTCTCGCTGGTACGCGGTCACGGATATTGGTCTGCCAAGTAGTGCAATTGATTCAGGAGTGATTGTTCCTGAGACTTTGAAACTAGCATGGGTGAAAATTGGACGCTTGTCAGCTGGCTATGAGGAATGGGTGCGAACAGGTAATCCATCACCTCTTGCCTGCCAAGATGGCCTTGCAGCGCCTGGGCCTCTTCTCGTTCGCGATGGGATTGCCCAAGTCGTTACCGAGAACCAAGGGAATTGGTCTATAGGCTATAAAGACGGGGATCAAACGATTGATCCACCCGTATTCACTGATTTTTTGGAACAAGAAATAGGAGGAGTTGGGTTTGTACCTTTAGGTTGCAACCTATCGGACTTGATAATTACGTCGGTTCTTTCGGAAACAGTTTTCTTTGGTTTGGTCTCATCTCCAAGCATCGAAGAACTTGCGGCCGAGTGCAACGAAACCATCTGGACTGGACACTATTATAATGCCGTTGGCAAAGGCGATGTGTTTGAGGTTCCCAGCCATCAGATAAGGACAAACAACGAGGAAAACATGCTTTGCTTGTATTGGGGAGGCAAGTTCAGTGGTTTCCTGGCAAGTTCATCGAAAGGCCGTGAGCGTCTAAAGCCGTTTTTGTAGGGAGCGTTCGTTGTTCAGGAGAGATCACTAATGGCAGCAATGTCCCGCCTGTCAGACCTTTGTACCTGACAATCGGCGGTTCATTCCCACCCACCCCCCACACACGCAAATGTAACTGGCACGTCCCGCGCGCTGTCCTATCCTTCACCCAAGCAACAAAAGGATTTGCCATGCCGATGCTGGGACGCCGCGCTGTCTTGTTGGGGGCTGCGGCCACGTTGGGGACGCCGCTGGTCGCACAGTCGGACCCTTGGGCCGCTGTGGCCGAGCGTGTGCGCGCGCTTGACCAGTGCCGCGCCATCGTGATCCGCCAGTCGGGGGCCGAGGTGCTGTCGCAGGCGTTTCGCGGGCCGTCGCTGGGCAATGCCGTGCCTGTGAAATCGGTGTCCAAGACCATCGTTGCCGCATTGACGGGGGCGGCGCTGGATCGCGGCGAACTGCCCTCGCTCGATGCGACCTTGGGCGAGGTTGCGCCGAACCTGATTCCATCTGGGGCCGATCCGCGTGTGGCGTGGATTACGGTGGAAAACCTCGTAACGATGCAGGCGGGGTTGGAGCGGACCTCGGGCAGCAATTACGGGCCTTGGGTGAACAGCCGCAACTGGGTTGCCAATGCGCTGTCGCGGCCTTTCGTGGCGGAACCGGGGGCGCAGATGCTTTATTCCACGGGGTCGTTCCATATCCTTGGCGCGGTGCTGTCCGACGTGTCGGGGCGGTCGCTGCTGGACCTTGCCCGCATACGGCTGGGCCAGCCTTTGGGCATCGACATCCCCGCATGGACCCGCGATCCGCAGGGGCGGTATCTGGGCGGCAACGAAATGGCGCTGACGCTGGATGGTATGGCGCGCTTCGGCGAGATGTACCGCATGGGCGGGCAGTTCGGCGGCGCGCTGGTGCTGAGTGCCGATTGGGTCGCGCGGTCGCTGGAACCGCGCACGCGGTCGCAATTCTCGGGCCTCAGCTATGGTTATGGCTGGTTTCTGGGGCAGGCGGACGGCGTGCAATATGCGCTGGCGCGCGGCTATGGCGGGCAGGTCATTTGCACCGTGCCGGCGCTGGAAATGACGCTGGCGCTGACGTCCGACCCGAACCTGCCCGCCCGGTCCGCAGGGCATTTCGGCGATATCATGCGGCTGATCGAGGGCGAGGTGATCCCGCTGGCGCGCAGCCAGTTGGCGTGAAGAGCGGGGCAAGCCCCGCCCTACAGGTTTACACGCTGGTGCAGATGTACTTCATCTCCATGTAATCATCCATGCCGTGCGATGACCCTTCACGGCCCAGACCGGATTGCTTGACACCGCCGAACGGCGCCACCTCGGTCGAGATGATCCCCGTGTTCACGCCGACAATGCCGTATTCCAGCGCCTCGGCCACCTTGGTCACGCGGCTGAGGTCCTTGGCATAGAAATAGGACGCCAGACCAAAGATCGTGTCATTGGCCTGAAAGATCACGTCGTCTTCATCCTCGAACATGAAGAGCGGCGCGAAGGGGCCGAAGGTTTCATCCGTGCTGACCAGCATGTCCTTGGTTGCATGCGTCACGATGGTGGGTTCAAAGAACTGCCCGCCCAGATCATGCGGCTTGCCGCCTGTCAGCACCTTGCCGCCTTTGGCAAGCGCATCGTCCAGATGTTCCTGCACCTTCTTGACCGCTGCCGCTTCGATCAGCGGGCCAAGCGTGGTGCCATCGGCCAAGCCGTCGCCCACGCGCAGTTTTTCGACCGCGACTTTCAGCTTGGCGGCAAAGGCGTCATAGACGCCTTTCTGCACATAAATCCGGTTGGCGCAGACGCAGGTCTGGCCGTTGTTGCGGAATTTGCAGGCGATGGCCCCTTCGACGGCCGCATCGAGATCCGCATCATCGAACACGATGAACGGTGCGTTGCCGCCCAGTTCCATGCTGCATTTCATCACCTGATCGGCGGCCTGTTTCAGAAGGATCCGCCCGACTTCGGTCGATCCTGTAAAGGTCAGTTTGCGCACGATGGGGTTTTCGCAGAACTCCTTGCCGACCTCCGACGAGGAGGTCGAGGTCACGACCGAGAACAGCCCCTTTGGCACGCCCGCCTCTTCAGCGAGTTTCGCCATGGCAAGGGCCGACAACGGCGTCAGCGAGGCAGGGCGCACAACGAACGCGCAGCCTGCGGCCAGCGCAGGAGCAACTTTCCGCGCAATCATCGCATTGGGAAAGTTCCACGGCGTGATTCCCGCCGCTACCCCGATGGGCTGCTTGATGACGGTGATGCGTTTGTCGGGCATGTGGCCGGGTATCGTCTGGCCGTAAACGCGCTTGGCCTCTTCGCCGAACCATTCCACGAAGGACGCGCCATAGGCCACTTCGCCGCGCGCCTCGGCCAAGGGTTTGCCTTGCTCAGAGGTCATGATGATCGCCAGATCTTCCTGATGTTCCATCATCAGCTCGTACCATTTGCGCAGCACCTTCGACCGTTCCTTGGCGGCCAGTGCGGCCCATGGTTTCTGCGCTTTTTGCGCGGCATCAATCGCTTGGGCAACTTCGGCGCGGCTGAGGTCGGGGATATGGGCGATCACGTCGCCGCGCGCTGGATTCGTCACGGCAAAGGTCTTGCCACTGGCGGCCTGCTTCCATTCTCCGCCGACAAACGCCGCGTCACAGACCAGATCGGGGCGGCGCAGCAGGGATTTAAGGTTGGTCGTATCATCGAGCATGGTAGTCTCCTTTGACTTTCGCCTAATGTGGCCCCTGCATGGGGCAAAGGTAAAGGGGGGACCGGCAGATGGAACTCGATGACGCTTATGCGAATGCGGCCTATATTCCGGGGGGCGCGGATTACCCCGACCGATGGACGCAGCAGGCCGCCGCTTTCCGCAGCACCGCGCGCTGCGAGCTTGATCTGGATTACGGCGAAAGCGACCGGCAGCGGTTCGATCTTTTCCATCCCGACAGGCTGGCGCGCGGGGTCGTGATCTTTGTGCATGGCGGCTATTGGCTGCGGTTCGACAAATCCTTCTGGTCGCATCTGGCGGCGGGACCTTTGGCACTGGGCTGGGCGGTGGCGATGCCGTCCTATGATCTTTGCCCCAAGGTCGGCATTGCGCAGATCGGCGACCAGATCGCACGTGCCATTGACGTGATTTCGCGGCGTGTGCCGGGGCCGATCCGGCTGGTCGGGCATTCGGCAGGCGGGCAGTTGGTCGCGCGGGTCATGGCACCGCGGCAGGATGCGGGCTGGCAGCAGCGTGTGGCTGGCGTGGTGCCGGTGTCGCCGGTGGCGGATCTGGAACCCTTGATGCAGACCTCGATGAATGCCGATTTGCGGATCACGCCTGATGTGGTCGCCAGCGAAAGTCCGGTGCATTTGCCATCTCCGACGGTGCCGGTGACGGTTTGGGTGGGGGCTGCGGAACGGCCGGTGTTTCTGGATCAGGCCGGTTTGCTGGCCCGCGCATGGGATGCGCCATTAATGACAGCGCCGGGGCGGCATCATTTTGATGTAATCGACGGGCTGGCTCTGGCGGACAGCGATCTGACCCGCGCGGTGCTGGCGTAGATTTTCCCATTCCTGCGGATTGGAAAGCGCGCTGCGCGGCGATATTTACACGTGGAACATGGGCAGGATCAGCGCATCGGGGTGAACATTGCGTCATTCAGGCTACAATCGCGGATCACATCGGCGCCGCAGGTGCGGAAATCAAGGTCCGGTGTCATGCAGATGCGCGCCTCCTGGATATGGCCGGATCGGCAGGTGATGGTGATCTGGTCGGCGCGCAGACCGGGATTGTCGCGCAGGAACGCGTCTTCGATCACCTTTGCGGGCAGGGTGATCGGTTGATGGATGCCGCGAAACACCGGCGGGCGGACCACGCGGGCGTAAGCATCGCGCGATAGCGCATAATAACCGGCAGGCGACAGGCCCGAACAGGTGCCATGTTTGCGCCACTGGTGCCATGCCAGCCCTGACGAGCCCATGATATCGGCCATCGCTGCCGTCTGGCTACGGCTGGGCGGCGCATGCGGGCTGTTGCAATCTGCCGGATAGCCGGTTTCATATTGCGGCCACAGCCCGTGCAGCACCCAGTCGAAACCGCTGCCACGGTCGCATTGCTCGGACCCGCGTGCGTCGCCTTCCAGCGCGCAAAAATTGGCTGACCATGACAGCGACAGGATGTAGTAATCGAAATCCGCAGCCCGGTTCTGCGCTGCGGCGGGCGCGGCCAGCAGGCAAAACAAGGCAATCATCCTGAACATTTTTTGATCTTTCTTCTTTGTCGCAGGAATACTATACACTGCCCAAGTTCCCCGACAATGCGAACCCGGCCCATGCGGTCTGCCCCTGCAAGGGCTTGGGTAAGGCTTGTCCGTCAGATCAGGAGACCAAAGATGTCTGATAAACCAATCATGGCCAAGGCGACTGCCGTCTGGCTTTGCGACAATACCACGCTGACCTTTCGGCAGATCGCGGATTTCTGCGGGTTTCACGAACTCGAAGTGCAGGGCATCGCCGATGGCGACGTGGCCGTGGGCGTCAAGGGGTTTGATCCCGTCGCCAACAACCAGTTGACGCAGGACGAAATCACCAAGGGCGAAGCCGATCCGGCCTACAAGCTCAAGCTGAAGTTCTACGCCGCCGCCTCGGGTGAGGAAAAGCGCCGTGGCCCGCGCTATACGCCCCTGTCCAAGCGGCAGGACCGTCCGGCGTCGATCTACTGGCTGGTGAAGTTTCACCCCGAATTGTCGGATGCGCAGATTGCGAAACTGGTCGGTACCACCAAGCCAACGATCCTTGCGATCCGCGAGCGCACGCATTGGAACATCAACAACCTTGATCCGATCGATCCGGTCGCACTTGGCTTGTGCAAGCAGTCCGAGCTTGATGCTGCAGTGCAAAAGGCCAATGCCAAGAAAGCCCGCGAAGGCGGTGCGATGACCGATGACGAACGCCGCAAGCTCGTCAGCACCGAAACATCGCTGGGCATGGCCCCCGAACCCAAGATGCCGACCGCGATGGCGGGCCTCGAGACCTTCAGCCTGAGCGATCCGCGTGATGAGGCCGAGGACGAAGAAGACACCCGTGACGTCAAGGATGCGGACAGCTTTTTCAACCTGCCCGATGACGATGATGATGACGAGGATGACGACCGCCGTCGTTGATCCTGACCGAGTCTGATAAAGAACGCGCGGCCCACCGGTCGCGCGTTTTGCGTTTGTCAGTCCGCGCTGGTCAAAACGGCGACCATTTCGCGCAGCGCATCGTCGGTGGTTTCATCCTTGTTGGCGTAAACCTTCACCACCGCTGTCGCGCTCAAACGTTGCCGTGCTGTTCCCTCTGGCAGTCGTTCCAGATCGGTAATCCAGAGTTCTGCCGTCGCCAGTTGCAGGCGCCCCACGACACAGGGGCCGAAACTGTCCCGCAGGGCATCGCACAGGTCTTGGGCCTGCTGCATCACTGCAAGGCGCGCCTCGGCGTCAAAGACCGGCTTGTCGGCGTCCGGCATGGTGTGGAACCGCGCAACCGTCGTGAAAAAAGCGCCATTCGCAATTTGCGCCGGATCGCCCAGATAAGCGGCCGGAATATAGGCAAGGTCTGCGGAAATCTCGATCCGGCCATCGTCCAGCACATTGGTCGAGGTTCGGGCGACATCGCAGGTGGTCGCGAAGGCCGCGACAACCTCCTCGCAGTGCAAGGCCATGCGGGCAGGTGCGCGGGCGGCGGCATAAAGTGGCAGGCGTGACGGGTCTGGCATCGCCTCACCCTGCGCCAGCAGGTCTTCGGCAGCGATGATGGTCGTCACCTCAACAATGCGCCGGTCGGTCAGTGCTGCCGTCCCGAAGGTGTCCTGCAATTCGCCCCTGTCTCGCATGAACTGCAGCGGGCTGGCCGGAAGGGGCATTGACGCAGGCGGGGTGCCATCTGCCAGAGAGGTGTCGTTCTGGCGGGTCTGCTCGATCACCCAGAACGTCATCTGAACGCCCCAGACGTTCACCGCGACCAGCGGGATGGCGACGCCCAGCACGACAATGGCAATGATGATGCGCAGCACTTTCATGGCGTGTTTCTTTCCACCGGTGCGGGGTCGAGCAGCGCAACGTCGCCACCGATGGCATCGCGCAACAGCGCGCCATGCAATGCGTCCAGCGTGGCCTGCAACGTGACAGGATCACCGCTGACCATGTGGTCGGTGCGCATCAGATGCACATCGCGCCCGTTCATGGCCTGATAGGCAAAAGGGGCCGGTGGCAGCGGCCCGACAAGGACATGCGCCGCCTGTTCAGGTGCAACAAGGTTCGTGCTTGCATCAACGCCAAGGGTGCCGGTGTACCATGCGTTGTAGGCTGCATACCCTGTTGTGAAACTCTGCATCTGGTTGCCGTAAAGCGTGTCGCCCTGTGCGCGCTGCATGGCGACCCAGTCGGGCTGTGGCTCCCGCCAGGGGCGGATCATGCAGGCACGGACCGTGTCGTCGGCGCCGAAGGTGTGGCGCGGCACGAAATCGGCGACAAGCAACGCCTCGAAGGTTGCGTCATCAGGCGGGTTGACCAGCCCCGAAAAGCCGTCAGACACAATTGCCACATGCGCAAGCGTGACGCCGGGGGCGGTCTGCACGTTCCAGATGACCCCGTCGGTCAGGTTTTGCAGCACCAGATAGATCGGTGCGCTGGTATCGGTCAGGAACACGTCGACGCCCGTCATCGGGGCGCGCACCTGTGCGCCCCAGTCGTAAGCGCGGCCATCCTGCGTCACGGCGGTGATGTTCCTTGTCAACTGCGCGACAAGCGTTTCATCCGAAAAGGCGCGCACAGGCACAGGCAAAGTACCCTGTTCCAGCCGCACATTGACCACCTGCTCACCGTCGAGCGGTCGGCGCAGGTTGCATTGGTCGTTGCGGTCGAACGGGATGATCCGCCCGATCTGTGTGGTGTCATCGGGCAAGGTGGCGCCTGTCACCAGATCGGCCAGCGTTAACGGGTCGGGCAGGGTGCTGGCGACGGCGGGGCTTGGCAGGTTGGCCCCGCGCATGCCGGCATCCGATTGTGTCTCGGCAGTGAAGACGCCCGATCCATCCATCGATTGCACCGTCGCGCCCGACGAAAAGACCGCCCCGATACTGGCAAGGCTTGCGGACATTTCAGGAGGCACCGCCTGCAAGGCGAAATAACCACCAGTGGCCATCCCCGCCACGATTACCCCCCAGATGATCCCGTTGCGCAGCCTGTGGTCTTGGGGCCCGCCGCTGTTGTCATAGGTCAGGTCCTTGCGCACATGCGCAGGCAGGACAGGTTGGCCCTGTTTCTTGCTTTCCTCGATCCGACGCAGCCGTTCGGCAAAGTCGTTTGGACGTTTGTCGCTAGTCATTGCATCACCCACCAGTCAGCCTCAGCCTTAGGCGCGAATTCTGGCGGATGCAGCACCAATCTGCGGCAAATTGAAGGAAAAGCTTGGTGTCAGAGCGCCTTGCGCGCATTGAGCGCCGCCGTGATCGTGCCGTCATCCAGATAATCCAGCTCGCCGCCCACCGGCACGCCCTGCGCTAGCGAGGTGACCGTTACGCCGGGCAGTTGGTCGGCGATGTAATGAGCGGTAGTCAGACCGTCGATCGTGGCTCCCAGCGCGATGATGACCTCGGTCACGTTTTCGGCGGCGATCCTGTTGATCAGCTTGGGGATGCGCAATTCGTCCGGCCCCACGGCATCAAGTGCGGACAGCGTGCCCCCCAGCACGTGATAGCGCCCTTTGAACACACCCGAGCGTTCCATCGCCCAAAGATCGGCCACATCCTCGACCACGGCGATCTGGCCGGTGGCGCGTTTGTCGGACAGGCAGATATCGCACAGATCGGCCGTGCAGATATTCCCGCAGTTGAGACATTCGCGCACGGTTGCGCCGACCTTTTGCATGGCGTCGGCCAAGGGTAGCAGCACCAGAGAGCGCTTTTTGATCATATGCAGCACGGCGCGCCGCGCCGAGCGTGGCCCGAGCCCTGGCAGTTTCGCCATCATGGCGATCAGGTGGTCGAGGTCTTCGGTGCCGTGCGACATGGGGGCCTATGTGCTGGCCGCCAAAAACTTTGATGCCTCCGGCGGGGATATTTGTGCTCGAACGATGATCAGAAGGGCAGTTTCATGCCCGCAGGCAGGCCCATCGCCTCGGCCATCTTGCCCATTTCCTGCTGGCTGCGTTCGGCCGCCTTGGACTGCGCATCCTTGATCGCGGCAAGGATCAGGTCCTCGACCACTTCCTTGTCGTCGCCGTTGAAGATCGACGGGTCGATATCGAGGCTTTTCAATTCGCCTTTGGCCGTCGCCGTGGCCTTGACCAGCCCCGCGCCGCTGACGCCTTCGACCATGATATGGTCAAGGTCTTCTTGCATCTGGGCCATTTTGCCCTGCATTTCCTGCGCCTGTTTCATCATCTTGGCCATGTCGCCAAGGCCGCCTAGTCCTTTGAGCATCGGATGTCTCCTTGTTCTGTCATCTTTGAAATAGGTCGTCGGGGGCTGCCCCGCAAGCGGATCAATCCTGCTCGAACGGGTCCCATTCATCCTCGACCTCGGGCAGCGCCTCGGCTTCGGCCTCTTGTGCCTTGCTGGCGGCGGTGCGGATGTCTGTGATGCGCGCCTTGGGGAAGGCTTTGAGCACGGCCTGCACCAGCGGATGCGCGCTGGCCTGATCGCGCAGGGTGGTTTCGGCTGCATCGCGGGTCTGGGCGATGGTCGGTGCGCCGCCTTCGCTGACGACAGAAATGGCCCAGCGGTTGCCTGTCCACAGTTGCAGCCGCGCGCCAAGCCTGCCCACCAGATCCGAGGCGGCATCCGCGGTCGGTTGCACGGTGATCCGGCCGGGCTGGTAGGACACAAGCTGAAGGCCGGTTTCAACCTCGACCAGCAGTTTGACATCGCGGTGGCGGCGGATCAGCTCGACCACATCCTCGAACCGCGCGTAATGCTGCAGGCCATCGGGGGCGAGCGCGGGGGCTGTCTGCGCGCTGCCGTGGGTCACAGCGGTGCTGCGCGCGCTGGGGCCACCCGCAGGTGGGGCAGGCGGCACGCGCGCCGGGCTGGATGGCGGCGGGGTCGCGTCTTTGAGCTTGCGCACCAGATCGTCGGGGCTGGGCAGGTCGGCCACATGCGTCAGCCGGATCACCGCCATTTCAGCGGCCATCATCGCATTGGGGGCCATCGCTACCTCTTCCAAGGCTTTCAGCAGCATCTGCCACATCCGTGACAGCACGCGCATCGGCAGACCCTCGGCCATGGCTTGGCCGCGCGCGCGTTCATCGGGGCCGATTGTGGGATCGTTGGCGGCCTCGGGCGTGATCTTGACCACGCTGACCCAATGGCAGACTTCGGCTAGATCGCGCAGCACGGCCATGGGATCGGCGCCATCGGCATATTGGCCCGAAAGTTCCGTCAGCGCATCGGCGGCGCGGCCATGCAGGATCATGTCGAACAGGTCGAGCACACGGCCACGGTCCGCCAGCCCCAGCATGGCGCGGACCTGAGCCGCGCTGGTCTCGCCCGCGCCATGGCTGATCGCCTGATCGAGCAGCGATTGCGCATCACGCGCCGACCCTTCGGCGGCACGGGTAATCAGCGCCAGCGCGTCATCACTGATCTCTGCCCCTTCGGCGGTGGCGATCTTGCGCAAAAGCGCGATCTGGGTCTCAGGCTCGATCCGGCGCAGATCGAAGCGCTGGCAGCGCGACAGGACGGTTACCGGTACCTGCCGGATTTCGGTCGTCGCAAAAATGAATTTCACATGCGCGGGCGGTTCTTCCAACGTCTTGAGCAGCGCGTTGAAGGCGTTTTTCGACAGCATGTGCACTTCGTCGATGATGTAGATTTTATAGCGAGCCGAGGCCGCGCGGTAATGCACAGAATCGATAATCTCGCGGATATCGCCCACGCCGGTGCGGCTGGCGGCATCCATTTCCATCACATCGACATGCCGGCCTTCCATGATGGCCACACAATGTTCGCAGACACCGCAGGGGTCAGTCGTCGGCCCGCCTGTGCCGTCAGGGCCGATGCAGTTCATCCCCTTGGCGATGATCCGCGCAGTGGTGGTTTTGCCCGTCCCCCTGATCCCCGTCATCATAAAGGCCTGCGCGATCCGGTCGGCGGCAAAGGCATTGCGCAGCGTGCGCACCATCGCATCCTGCCCCACCAGATCGGCAAAGGTTTCAGGCCGGTATTTCCGGGCCAGCACTTGGTAACGGGGTTGATCGGTCATGGTGGCTTTCGGGATTCGGGCGATGCCACAGCCTAGGGCCACGCGCGGCAGAGGTCCACCAAGCTGTTGCCGGTCAGCGCGCCATCGGGCAGGGTGCAGCCAAAGAAGGAGCCCCCGATGCCGCAGTATCAGATTTTCGCCTTGCCCGTCGCGGGTGGCGTGCTCGCCCTCTCGCCTTTGCCGCAGGGTGATGCGGTGCAAGACCTGCTCGACTGGCGGCCCGATCTGGTCGTGTCGATGACAGGACAGGAGGAAATGGACAGGCTCGGCGCAGGTGATCTCGGCGCGGTCCTGCGCGCGGCAGGTGTCGCCTGGCATCACCTGCCGGTCGTAGATTACGGCACGCCGGCCAGCCCCGATGTCACCGTGATCGAAGGTGCGGCCCTTGCCACGCTGCGCGCGGGCGGCAAGGTGCTGACGCATTGCCGCGGTGGGTGCGGGCGGTCGGGGATGATGGCGCTGCGCCTGATGATCGCGGCGGGCGAAGATCCGGACGTCGCCCTGACCCGCCTGCGCGCGCTGCGTCCCTGTGCGGTGGAAACCGATGCACAATTCGCTTGGGCGAAAGGTTAGGCAGCACGCTCATCATCTTCCGAGCCCAAATATCCCCGCCGGAGGCCCAAAAGTTTTTAGCTTCAGTGCGTCAGGACTTCTGACGCGGCTTTTTGCTGCCTTTGCCCGTACGCCCCTGTTTGCGCAGCTTGTCGCGGGCTAGCGCGATGGCCTCGGTCGCTTGCGTGTTCTCGGATTTCAGTTTCTTGAACCGCGCCAGCCTGTCGGGGTCGATCAGTCCGGCCTTCACTGCCTTTTGCACCGCACAGCCCGGCTCGCCCTCATGCGCGCAATCGCGGAATTTGCATTGTTCTGCCAGTTCCGAGATTTCGGGGAAGGTCGCGTCGATGCCGAAACCGACCTCGGCCAGCCCCAGCCCGCGCATGCCCGGCGTGTCGATCAGCCAGCCACCCGCCAGCATCCGGTGCAGTGACCTGCCGGTTGTTGTGTGCCGCCCGCGCGCGTCGTCATCGCGGATGTCGCGGGTCGCGGCATTGCCCCCCGTTAGCGCATTGGCAATCGTCGTCTTGCCCACGCCCGACGTGCCCGCCAGCGCCACGGTCTGCCCCGGCCCGCAATAGGGGGCGAATTGCGCGACCAGATCCGCGCCTTTGGCATTGACCGCCAGCACATCGAGATCGCGGCCCAAGGCGCGCGCCTCGGTCGCAAAGCTTTCGGGGTCTTCTGCCAGATCCGCCTTGGTCAGCACGATCACAGGGCGCACGCCCGCGTCATGCGCCAGCGCCAGATAGCGTTCCAGCCGTGCGGGGTTGAAATCTGCATTGCAGGATGTGGTGATGAACAAGGTGTCCAGATTGGCCGCGATCAGCTGCTTGTCGCCGGTGTGGTATTCGGTGCCGCGCGACAGTTCTGTCTGCCGGTCCAGCACGCGGATCAGCCGGTATTGCGCGGGCGCGCAAAGCACGAAATCCCCCACCGCGACCACCGCAGTCGTCAGCCCCGGATCAAGCGTCAGGTCGATTGAACCGTCGGCGGTCAGGGCCACCACGCGGTCGCGATGCACATTGGCGATGCGGGCAGGGGTCAGGTCGGCGTCATCGGGGCCAAGCTGGCTTTGCTGGAACGCGTGCCAGCCAAGCGCGTCCAGCGCGGTGGGGGCCGTCACCATTGCAGCCCGTTTGCGCGAAATTCGGTAATCGGAGTGACCTCTCGTTATGTTGATGGCACCCTGCGGGTCCATCGGACCTCATCGTAAGCAGCGCGGGCAGGTGCTGCAAGCCCGTTGCGGCCAGCGGAACGAACCGGCGTCACGCGGCGTTGTCCTCCAAACCAAAGGAGAAAACCCATGGACCTGTTGCGCATCCTGATCGCCATTCTACTGCCGCCTGCCGGTGTCTTTCTGCAAGAAGGGCTGGGCAAGCATTTCTGGATCAACATCCTGTTGACCCTGCTGGGCTATATCCCCGGCATCGTGCATGCGGTCTATATCATCGCACGCGACGACCGCCGGACGAACTGACGCAGCCCTATGGCATCAGTCGATGGCAAGACTGCCGCGCGCCTGCCGCAAGATCGCGGCGATTTCACGGAACCTGTCCGCATGCGGCGACGTCGCCCGCCACGCCAGCACGACGCGGCGCGGGCAGGCACCGGGCAGGGGTGTCAGCGCCAGATCATGCCCCCGCGCGATCCCCGCATCGACCGCAAGCTGGGGCAAAAGCGTGATGCCCAACCCTTCCTCGACCATCGACATCAGCGTGGGCAGGCTGGTTGCGGCAAAGGCGTCGCCGGCGGGGGCGGCCATATCGCTGTAAGCCTGCAAGGCATGACGTTGCAGGCAATGCCCTTTTTCCAGCAAAAGCAGTCTGGTCGTGGCGAGTTTCGCCCCCGTTACCTCGGGGTCGGATGCCAGCCTGTGGCCCAGCGGTGTGGCAAGCTGGTAGCCGTCCTCGAACAGCAGTTCGGTTGCGATGGCACCCGTGGGATGCGGCAGCGCGATCAGGATCAGGTCGAGCCGCCCAGCGATCAGCCCTTCGACCAACGTTTCCGTCAGTTCTTCGCGCAGAAAGATATGCTGGTCGGGCCAGCGCAGGCGCAGCAGGGGCAAGGCGCGTGGCACCAGAAACGGCCCAATCGTGGGGATTGCGCCCAGCCGCAGATCACCGCGCACCTGTCCTGCGTGTTCCTGCGCCAGTGTAGCAATATCTGCGACATCATTCAGCACGACACGGGCGCGGCGCACGATTTCGGCGCCCAAGGGTGTCATCATCACCGCCTGTTTGGATCTTTCGGCCAAAGGCACGCCCAGATGATCCTCCAACTCCTTTATCGCGCTCGACAGGGTGGGCTGGGTGACATGGCACATCTCTGCCGCGCGCGAAAAATTCAGCGTGTCGGACAGGGCAACAAGAAAGCGAAGCTGGCGCAGGGTCGTCATGGTCAGCGTGTAATAGATTTCATCTATCACAACAAGTCAGACAATCAATTTCCTCAATGTGGTGTGGATGGCTATCTCTGCTGCATCGCAACCAGAACCCCAGAGGACGCCATGCTTGATACCGCCCACACCCCCGCCGGCCTGCCACGGATGAACGAACCCGCCCCCGATTTCACGGCGCTGACCACGCATGGCATGAAATCGCTGGCCGACTACAAAGGCAAATGGCTGATCCTGTTTTCGCATCCGGCGGATTTCACCCCTGTCTGCACCACCGAATTCATGGCCTTCGCCCGCCGTGCCGATGATTTTGCGGCGCTCAACACCGCACTGCTGGGCTTGTCCATCGACAGCCACTACGCGCATATCGCATGGGTCCGGTCGATCGAGCAGAGCTTCGGCGTCAAGATCGATTTCCCGATCATCGCTGATCTGGATATGAAGGTGGCGCAGGCTTACGGCATGATCCAGCCCGGTGCCTCGGACACGCAAGCCGTGCGCGCGACCTTTGTGATCGACCCCGACGGCAATCTGCGGGCCATGGTCTATTACCCGATGACCAACGGCCGCTCGATTGACGAATTCTACCGCCTGATCGTGGCGCTGCAGACCTCGGCCGAACACAAGGTCGCCACACCCGAGAACTGGGTGCCGGGCCAGCCGGTGATCGTGCCGACCCCGCAGACCACGCAAGCGGCTGACGCGCGGATGACCGAAGGGCTGGATACCGTCGATTGGTATTTCAGCACCAAGACACTGTAACACCAAGACCAAGACAGCGCGCCCGGCCAGCCCGGGTGCGTGACCTGAAAGGATAAGCCATGACACAGTCACCAAAAGTCGCCGCCTTCTGGGATGCACCGACCGGAAGCTGGCAATATGTTTTCCACGATCCCGCCACGATGAAAGGGGCCATTGTCGATCCGGTCTGGAACTTTGATCCGCTGTCGGGTGCGACCAGCATCAGCGATGCGCAGAAACTGCTGGATTATGTGCAAAAGACCGGCATCGACGTGGAATGGGTGCTCGATACGCATCCACACGCCGACCATTTTTCCGCCGGTGTCTGGCTGAAACAGAAACTGGGGGCCAAGACCGGCATCGGCGAACATGTCGTCAAGGTGCAGGCGCTGTGGAAGGATATCTACAATCTCGGCGATGATGTCCCGACCGACGGCAGCCAGTGGGACCACCTGTTCGCAGACGGCGACACGTTCATGGTCGGCAATCTGGCGGTGAAGGTGATGTTTTCACCCGGTCACACGATGGCCTCGGTCAGCTATGTCGTGGGCGATGCGGCCTTTGTACATGACACGCTGATGATGCCCGACAGCGGCACCAGCCGCGCGGATTTTCCGGGCGGGTCGTCGGCGGCTCTTTACGACAGCCTGATGCAGATCTTGGCGCTGCCCGATGACACGCGACTGTATGTTGGCCATGATTACGCGCCGGACCGTGAAGCGGCCTGCATGGCGACCGTCGCAGAGCATCGCGCACGCAACATCCATCTGGCCGACAGCCCCGACAAAGTGGCGTTTCAGGCCCGCCGCGATGCCCGCGATGCGACCCTGCCGCTGCCCAAGCTGATGCTGGCCGCCTTGCAGGTCAATATCCGCGGCGGCCGAGCGCCAAAGGCTGAAAGCAACGGGCGCAGCTACCTAAAGCTGCCGCTCGATTATTTCGAGGCGCGCTGATAATGGCGGAGCGGTGGCGCTACCTGTCTTGCGCCATCGCCCGGAAGCGGCCCATCCAGTCGT
This sequence comes from Yoonia sp. 72, assembly GCF_034652275.1. Lineage (NCBI taxonomy): Bacteria > Pseudomonadati > Pseudomonadota > Alphaproteobacteria > Rhodobacterales > Paracoccaceae > Yoonia > Yoonia sp. 72. The sequence continues at coordinate 491,260 of NZ_JAXIWG010000003.1, forward strand.
TCACGCGACCCAGATGGGCGCTGCCTTCGTTGCTCAGATGGCCGAAATCCATGTAGACAAAAGTGCCGTCCTGCATTGCGTCGCACATGCCGTTCCGGCAGAAATCGTCGTGCAGCCAATAGACCGGGACCTCTTCGGCCACCATGCGCAGCATGACATCAACAGCACTGTCGGCGCGCAAGGCAAAGTCGCAGGTGGCCTCGTCCATGCCGAAATAGACGCTGCGCATCAGGCATTGCCCGATGTTCCAGCCCGTGCGTGGCATCGGCGATACGATGATGACATCGGCCCCTGTTTCACGGATCGCCTGCGCGGTCGCGATCAGTTGCTCCGCGACAAAGGGCAGGTCCGGTCCGGGGATCAGGTCACCGCTGGCGGCTTGCAAGCCATCCCGAAACAGATGGTCGAACGGCGATGACAGCACGACCAGCCGCAGATCGGTCTGCGCCCGCACCCACGCCAGCACGCGGTCGTTGAAAGCGATACACCCCTCTGCCCAGCCTTGGGTGAACACTTGTGCGATGCCTAGAACGGGCGCGCAGCTTTGCAGTGTGAATTGCTGCATCCCGAGGCTGGCTTCGCTGGCGATCATGCCCGGTGCCAGATGGCCGGCAAAGCTGTCGCCCCATAGCAGCACGTCAGGTGTGGGCGATGTCAGACAGGGCGGGGCGGCGATATAGTTCCCCATACAATCGCGATGCAGCCCGGGATTCGGGGCCAGCCTGTTGTCGAGCGTGGCAAAGCTGATCTCGCCGTTCTTGCGCGAGGGAAACCCGTCACCCAGATGCACGACAAGGCCGATGGCGACGATCAAGGCACCAAAGGTCCCGCTGGCAAGGAAAACATGGCGCTGTGACCGCAGCAGAGGGGTGCTGCGGTTGCGGAAAGGCTGTTCGACCCAGTACCACGTGGCCCAGGCCAGCAGCAATGCCGCACAAGCTAGACCCAGCATCAGCGCTTCGCTTGGCTCTGTGGTGCTGCGCAGGCGGGCGAAGGCGAACAGGGGTTGGTGCCAAAGATAGGCGCTGTAGGAAATCAGGCCGATCCCGACGAAACCGCGTGTCGCCAGCACCCGTGCGGCCCAAGTGCGCTGCCCCGCGAACAGGATGACCAGCGCGGTGCCACCGACCGGCAGCAGCGCATAGACACCCGGAAAAGGTGTCTGGTCGTCGAATGTAAAGACAGCGAATACGATCAGACCAAGCCCAAGCGCGGCAAGGGGTTCGTTTGACCGCTGCGCGCGGCCATAGGTCAGAAAGGCGCAAACCGACCCGACAAGCAATTCCCATGCGCGTGTGGTGATCAGATAGAAATTCGCGTCGGGGTCGCGGCGTCCGGTCAGTTCCGACAACAGCAGGCTGCAGACCGCAACCGCGATGATTCCCCACAGCAGACGGGTGCGACCAAAGCGCCAGCCCCACAGCAGGAACACCGGAAACAGCAGGTAGAACTGTTCTTCGACAGCAAGGCTCCATGTGTGCAGCAGCGGCTTCAACTCGGCGGCGGCGGCGAAATAGCCGCCTTCGAGCCAGAACAGGACATTCGATCCGAAAAAGACCACCGCGATCAGGCTTTGCCCGAAAGCCTGCAACTGCGAAGGCAACATCCACATGTAGGCGAAAGGCAGACAGGCCAGCATGACGACAAACAGGGCGGGCAGAATCCGGCGGGCGCGGCGTTCGTAGAACCGCAGGATCGAAAAATGGCCCTGCGCCATCTCGTCGATCAGGATGCGGGTAATCAGATAGCCGCTGATCACAAAGAAAACGTCCACGCCGACAAAGCCGCCGCTGAATGCGCTGAAACCGGCGTGAAACAGGATGACGGGCAATACGGCGATCGCGCGCAATCCGTCGATCTCTCTTCTATAGTGCATTGAGGCCATGTGTCTGGGCTGGATCGCGTTGCGCCGACACCTAGCACCCGTACCCCGAGCTGGATAGAAAAATCGCACCCCGGCGGGCGGTTGCGGCAAACCGTGCTGTCGCATCCCGTGATGCTTGAAATTCGGGCAGGCACCCGTTGCGGGGGGCTGGAAACCGGCGGAACCAAGCCTATTTTCAATACGTTGCGTCGTGGCTTCTTGTGCTTTGCTGCACTGCCGCAATATGAGCAGCAATCGCACGCGCACAGGCGAATCGCCTGACGCGGTGATCGCTTGAAAAATCGGATGATCTGGGGACTTACATGGCTTTTGCGACACGCATGAACAGACGTCAGTTGCTGCGGTCGGGCGCTGCGACCGCTGCCGCTCTGATGGCCTCTGGCGTCATGGCGCAGGATGCAACCGTGCAGGCCGATCCGGTGCCGTTTTCCTTCGACATCCTGACCGAGACCGCGCAAGCGCAGGCTGCGGCCCCCTATGCCGAACCCATCCGCCCCGAGGGATTTCTGGGTGCGCTCGATTATGACGACTACCGGCTGATCCGCTTCCGTGCCGATCGCGCGCGCTGGGCCGAGAGCGACGCTGGCTTCCATGTCCATGCGTTCCACACCGGCTGGCTATTCGGTGAACCTGTCAAGCTGTTCGAGGTCACGCGCGACGCCGATAGCCTGATCGCGACACCGATGGTCTTTTCGACTGCGGATTTCGAATATCTCAACGATCTGGCCGACCGCGTGCCTGCGGGGGCCGAACTGCCCGGTGTGGCCGGTTTCCGGCTGAACACGCCGCTGAACCATCCTGACCGCTTCGATGAACTGGTGTCCTTTCTGGGGGCCAGCTATTTCCGCGCCCTTGGCCGCGACAGCCGCTATGGGCTGAGCGCGCGGGGACTGGCGCTGAACACCGCAGGCCCCCAGCCCGAGGAATTCCCCCGCTTCACGCGCTTTTATCTGGAACGTCCGTCGCAGGGTGCGGGTGAAACAATCGTCTATGCCTTGCTCGACAGCCCCAGCGTCAGCGGTGCCTACCGCTTTGTGATCCGCCCCGGTGACACGACCGAGATGGACGTGACCGCGCGTCTGTTCTTCCGAGCCGATGTGGCCGAAATGGGGATCGCGCCCCTGACCTCGATGTTCCTGTTCAACGGCGTCAACCGCGCTGGGTTCGATGATTACCGCCCCCGCGTGCATGACAGCGACGGGCTGCGGATCGTGCAGCGCGGCGGTGATGTGATATGGCGTCCGCTGAACAACCCGTCCCGCCTTGCGGGATCTTATTTTGTCGAAAACAACCCCGTCAGTTTTGCGCTGCACCAGCGCGAACGCGACTTTGGCAAATACCTTGACGCGGGCGCGCATTACGAAATGCGCCCCTCTCTCGAGGTGGTGCCGCAGGGCGATTGGGGGCCGGGTCATGTGCGTCTGATCGAGATCCCGACCGCGCTGGAGGTTGAGGACAACATCGTCGCCTATTTCATCCCCGAAGGCACAGTTGCAGCAGGGGATACGCGTGAATTCGCCTACCAGCTTCGGTGGGGCGATCTGCCTGAAAGCGATGGCGCTGAACTGGCGCATGTCGTGGAAACGCGCGCGGGTGCGGGCGGTGTATCCGGCGTCATCAACCCCGAGAACAAGCGCAAATTCGTCATTGATTTCAAGGGTGGCTTCTTGTCCCGCCTGACGCAAGCCGACGAACTTACCCCCGTTGTCACCGCGTCGGGGGGCGAGCTTGTCGCTGTTACGCTGGCTCCCGTCGAAGGCAGCGATCTTTGGCGCGTGGTGATCGACGTGCAATCCGACAGCGATCTCGTTGAACTTTCTGCCCATGTCGCGGGTTATGGCCGCAAGTTGACGGAAACTTGGCTTTACCAGTGGATCAGACCCAATGCGTGATTTTCTCCCCGAAGAGGATTCGGACATCGAACGGATCATCGCCGCGATTGGAGCGCCGCCTGCGGCACCTATGGTCGTTGTTCGGCAGGAACTTGAACGGTCGGGCACGCAGGTGTCGCACGGGCTGTTCCCGCGGCTGATCGGTGTGTTCATGCCAAAGGCTGGCCAGTAGATCATGCAAGACGCACAGCGGGGCGACCGCGATGTGACCGCTGTCCGCAGGTTGGCGCTGGCGGCCAGTGTGGCGGCGGGGCTTGTCGCTTTTGTCTTTTTCCTGCGCTTCGGGATCGCGGACGGGCTGGACGGAATTGACGTGCTGCGCAGCCTGTTGCTGCTGGTATCGACCTTCTGGCTGTCATGGGGCGCGATGCAGGCCTTCATCGGGCTGACCACACATGCGGCGCCCCCCGTGATCGACCGCAGCGCGCCGCTTGATGCGCGGATCGCCGTGCTGGTCCCGATCTATCAAGAAGACCCCGTCACTACCTTCGCGCGGATCGCGGCGATGGATATGTCGCTGGCCGCGACAGGCCACGGTGACAGGTTCGATTTCGCGATCCTGTCGGATACCCGCGATGATGTCGTCGCAGCGCGCGAGAGGCTTTGGTATCTGCGCCTTTTGCGCGACCGGAACGGGCAGGGACGCATTTTCTATCGCCGCCGCGCCAGCAACAAGGGCAAGAAAGCGGGCAATGTCGAGGATTTCATCCGCACGTCGGGTGCGGCCTATGAATTTGCGATCATCCTTGATGCCGACAGCCTGATCGAAGGCGAAACCATGGTCGAGATGGCCCGCCGGATGCAGGCGGACCCTGATCTGGGCCTGTTGCAGACCTTGCCGCGTATCATCGGCGCGCGGTCGCGTTTTGGCCGCGCGATGCAGTTTTCGGCGGCGTTCAATTCGCCCGTATTCGCGCGCGGCCTTGCGATGATGCAGGGGCGCACCGGCCCGTTCTGGGGGCATAACGCGATCATCCGCACCCGCGCCTTTGCGCAAAGCTGCGGTTTGCCGGAACTCGCAGGCAAGCCCCCGTTCGGCGGCCATATCCTGAGTCATGATTACGTCGAAGCCGCGCTGCTGGCGCGCGCGGGCTGGACCGTGCGGCTAGATGACGATCTGGGCGGCAGCTACGAGGAAGGGCCGGAGAATATCGTCGATCATGCCAAACGCGACCGGCGCTGGTGCCAAGGCAACCTGCAACATGCGCGGCTGCTCTTTGCCCCCGGTCTGCGCGGGTGGAGCAGATTTGTCTTTCTGCAAGGCATCCTCGCCTATCTGGCCTCGGTGGTCTGGCTGGCGTTCCTGCTGGCAAGCGTGGCCGCCCCTGTTTTTGGCCCGCCTGTCGTCTATTTCCCGACCCAGTACTGGCCCTTGCCGGCGACGCCGCCCGATCAGACGACGCTGGCCGTGGCCTTGGTTATCGGCATTTTCGGTCTGCTGATCCTGCCCAAGCTGTTGATCGGTGCCGATGCGGTGCTGCGCGGGCGGGCGCGCGATTTCGGAGGCTGGTGGGCTGCGACCGCCTCGACCATGTCGGAACTGCTGCTGTCTTCGGTTACCGCTCCGATTTTCATGATGTACCAGACGCGGTCGGTGTTTCAGGTCCTGCTCGGACGTGACGGCGGTTGGCCTGCGCATGACCGAGGCGACGGGCGGTTGCGTGTGGCGGATGCCTTTGCTGCCTGCCACTGGATCGTGGTCTGTGGGCTGTTCGGTCTGGCTTTGGCCGCCACCCTGTCGCCGGGCCTTCTGCTGTGGTTCCTGCCGGTCACGCTGCCGATGGTGTTTTCGCCTTTCATCATCGCATGGACATCGCGCCCCGGCGCGCCGCAGCTGTTCCTCACACCCGAGGAACTGGCGCTTCCGCCGGTGATGCGGCTGCGCGCCACGGTGCTGGACGGATGGCAAGCCGGCGACGTGAACGACGAGCCCGAGCTTTTGTCGGGAGACATGCGCTATGTCTGACATGATCGGCACCCCCGTCGCAGCAGGACGCGACCCCCGGCTGGATGTATTCCGCGGGCTGGCGCTGGTGATGATCTTCATCAACCATGCCCCGCGCAACTGGCTCGAAAATTTCACCAACCGCAATTTCGGCTTTTCGGATGCGGCAGAAGGTTTTGTCTTCATGTCGGGGATCGCCGCCGGTATCGCCTATTCGGGGTCTTTCCGGCGCGGTGATCCGGTGACGGGAATCGCCCGCGTGCTGCGCCGTGTCTGGACGCTGTATCAGGTGCATATCCTGATCACCTTGGTTGCTCTTGCTATCGCTGCGGCTGCCGCACATTGGTTCGGCGCGCCCGAGATGATGCGCAAGCATGGTATTTGGGTGCTGGTGACCGACCCGCTGGGCTTTCTGATCGGGGTGCCGCTTTTGGGGCATCAGCTTGGCTATGTGAATATCCTGCCGCTGTATCTGGTGCTGTTGCTGCTGGTCCCGCCCGTGATCTGGGGCGCGCTGCGCTGGCCGCTGGTCGTGCTGGGCCTGTCTATCGCCGTCTGGCTGGCGGCGGGTATCCTGCGCGTCAATTTTCCGAACTACCCCCAGCAGGGCGGCTGGTTTCTTAACCCGTTCTCCTGGCAACTCTTGTTCGTCGTCGGGCTGCTGACAGGCGTCGCGCACAAGGCGGGGCGGCGGTTCGTGCCGGTCCTGCCGTGGTTGCAATGGCTGACGGGGGGCTTTTTGCTCTTGTCTCTAGTCTGGATGCAATGGCCCGATTTCGCGGCCGTCATGCGCGGCGGGCTGAGGGCGGCGCAGGATGCAGGCGTGCCGTGGGTGATTACGGGGTTCAACAAGACCTATCTGGCCGCACCCCGCCTGCTGCATATCCTTGCGCTGGCCTATTTTCTGTCGAGCTTTGCTATCGTCAGACGGGCCTGCCATCATGCGATCGTGGCACCCTTGGCCCTGCTTGGCCAGCAGGCGCTGCCGGTTTTTGCGCTGGGCACCGTGCTGGCCTTTGCGATTCAGGCGGTCAAGACGGTGACGGGGCAGGATTTCGTGCTTGATACGCTGATGATCGCGGGCGGGCTTATGGCACAACTGGCCTTGGCCGCGTCCAAGCAATACTGGCCCAAGCCGCGCTAAAGCCTGTCGCCCAAGTTTATTCTGCAAGGCCGCTTGTGGCGTGCGGCGTGGATGCACAGCTTCTGTCGTGGCAGGGCAGGGATGCTGCCCGAAAGGATTTCTTTGATGGATTACTTCTATGTCGTGGCTGGCCTTGTCGGCCTGTTTTTTGGTGGCGAAGCATTGGTGCGCGGCAGCGTCGGTGTCGCGCGGCGGCTGGCGATCCCGCCTTTGCTGATCGGACTGACTGTCGTGGGTTTCGGCACGTCGACGCCGGAACTGCTGGTGTCGGTGCAGGCAGCCCTGCGCGGCGTGCCAGACATCGCGGTGGGCAATATCGTAGGGTCCAACATCGCCAATATCCTGCTGATCGTCGGTGTGACGGCGCTGGTCTGGCCGATCACCGTGACGGGTGCGACCCTGCGCCGGGACACGCTGGTCATGGTCGCTGCCGCGCTGGTGCTGGTGCCGGTCTTTGCGCTGGGGGTGATCGGGCGTCTGCCGGGGCTGGTGCTGGTGGCGGGGCTGGCGGGCTATCTGGTTTGGGCCTACCGCACGCCGGGTGCAGCCGAACCCGAGGATGCCGACCTGCCCGCGCCGTCATCCACATGGGTGTCGGTCCTGTGGGTGGTGGGCGGCCTAGTCGTGCTGATGGCGGGGGCACGGTTTCTGGTCGACGGGTCGGTCAACATCGCCCGCGGTTTCGGGATTTCCGAGGCCTTCATCGGGCTGACCATCGTGGCCGTGGGCACGTCCTTGCCGGAACTTGCGACATCGCTGATCGCGGCGTTCCGGCGCCAGTCGGAAATCGCCATCGGCAACATCGTGGGGTCCAACATCTTTAACGTGCTGGGGATTCTAGGGCTGACCGCGATCATCACGCCTGTCCCTGTGGCGGGCCGGTTCCTGACCTTTGATCTGCCGGTGATGATCGTGGCGTCCCTTGTGCTAACCGCGCTGCTGCTGACCCGTCCACAGATCGGGCGCGTGATGGGTGTGGGGCTGCTCGTGGCTTATGTCGGCTACGTCTGGGCCGCGCAGGGGTGATGCCGTCAGGCTGGCGTCAGGGTTATCGGCGAAACCCTCTCGACCCATGACATGAACCACGGCAGTCTGCGGGCTGTTCCGCCCGATCCTGAACGAAAGCCTGCCCCTGATGCGCGTCCTGCTTGTCGAAGACCATCCCCCGCTAGCCGAAGCTGTCTGCGATGCGATGCGCCGCGCCGGTTTCGCCGTCGATCACGCAGGCACCGCCGCCGATGCGCGCGAGATGGCGGCGCTGGCCGATTACGGGCTTGTCCTGCTCGACCTTGGCCTGCCGGATGGGGATGGGACCACGCTTTTGCCGGTGCTGCGCGATGGCGGGCGGGTGCCGGTGATCGTGCTGACCGCACGGGACCAGCTGGCTGACAGGATCGCGGGGCTGGACGGCGGGGCCGATGACTACGTCGTCAAGCCGGTCGAGATGCCCGAACTGGTCGCCCGCTGCCGCGCGATCCTGCGCCGCCCCGGTGACCGGTCTGGCAGCACGCTGATTGTCGGGCCTCTGGCGCTGGACACGGTTGCCCGCAGCGTCAGCTTGCATGGCGCGCCTCTGATCCTTGGCCGCCGCGAGACCGGCGTTCTGGAACAGCTGATGCGCGCGGCCGGTCGGGTCGTGTCGCGCCAGATGCTTGAAGAGGCGATCTATGGCTTCGACGACGAGGTCGGCCCCAATGCGCTGGAAGCCGCGGTTTCACGCCTGCGCCGCGCGCTGGAGGCAGCGGATTGTCCCGTGCCGGTGGTCACGATCCGGGGTCTGGGCTGGATGCTGCCGCGCGAGGGGGCAGTATGACCGCGATGCGCCGCCCGCTGGCGCAGACCCTGACGCGACGGCTTGCGCTGATTGCGGCGGGTGTTGTCGCACTGAACGTCGTGGTCGTGGGCATCTACTATGGCACCGACCGCCCTACGCTCGAGGCCGAGGCGGTGGCGGATATGACCGAACGGCTGGGGGCATCGCTGGAGGGGACGATCCTGCCGGGCGATGCGCCGGTGCGTGCGGTCTTTGCCGATCATCCTGACGCCTATGCCTTTGCACTGGTCGACCGGACGGGCGCGGTGATTGACGCGATGAACGCCGACCTGATCCCGCCCTGTGCCGCGGACCTTTATGCCGATGACTGGATCACACGCATCGACCTACCCGACATGCGGCGCGTGATCGCGGGGCATGAATTCACGGACCGGACCGATGGCCTGCGCATGATCTTCGTGATGAATGCCGATCCGGCGGGGCTGTTGCATCGCGCCTATTTCAGCGAATTGCGCCAGCATGTCTGGGTGCCGGTCCTGCCGATGGCGATAGTGCTGATCTTGGCCAGCGTCCTGCTGATCCGGCGCGAACTGGCACCTGTGGCGCGTGCGGCGGCTTGGGCGCGCGCGATCCGGCCCGGCGCACTGACACCACCCCCCGAGGGTGACCTGCCCGCCGAGGTGGCCGACCTGATCGAGGCGACCGAACGCGCCTTGAGCCGCCTTGCCACTGCGCTCGCCGCCGAAACGCGCCACGCCGCCGAAGCCGCCCATGCGCTGCGCACCCCTGTCGCCGTGCTGGTCGCGCGGCTGGACGCCTTGCCGCAGGGCGAGACGACCGAACGGCTGCGCGCTGATCTGGCGGCCTTGTCGCGCACGGTGCAGCAGGTGCTTGCGGCCTCGCGGACAGATGTCCTTTCGGTGCCGGATGAAGTGGCGCTCGATTTGCGGGGCGCGGCGGAGGCCGTCACCGCGGCCCTAGCACCTTTCGCCTATGGCAAGGGGGTGGAACTGGCGCTGTCCTTGCCCGACGCCCCCGTACTGGCCCGCGCCAACCGCGAAGGGGTGGAACTGGCCCTGTCGAACCTGATCGAGAATGCGGTGCTGCACGGCGGCCCCGGCCTTGTCGAGATCGCCGTCGGACCCGGTACTGTCATCACGGTGCGCGATCACGGGCCGGGCCTGCCTGCCGCTGCGGGGTCACAGCTGTTCAAGGCCTTCTGGCGGGGTCCTGCGGCTGTTCCGGGCGGCACGGGGCTGGGGCTGGCGATTGTCGAGCGTCTGCAAACGGCGCAATCCGGCACGGTCACTGCACAGAATGCCGAAGGCGGCGGATGTCAGATCGTGCTGACCTATCAACCCGCGTAATTTTTTTCGCCATCCGTGCGCATTTTGTATCCCGTCAGGCAGGCGTCAGACACGCTGGCTAGAACACTCCCATCAGATCGACAGACGATCCCCTTGAAGGAGTGAACCATGACCGAGATGCAGACAACCACCGAAGCCCCGACCACACAGACCGAGGGCGCACCCCACAAGCTCGACCTGCGCAGCCTGCGCAAATGGCTGTCGGGCGAGATCGACATCCGCGTGCCGCGCGGCTGGCTGGTCGCAGGCGCGGCAGCTTTTGCCGTGCTGCTGATCGTCGCCTTTGACTCACACCCAACCGACACATTGAAAGGAAAAACATGAAACTCTTCACAATCGCCGCCCTTTGCGCCGCCCTGACCGCCCCCGCTGCCTTTGCCAGCACCCCCACGACACCTATCGCCGATGTGCAGCGCGGCACGATGGTCACGGTCGCGGGCACGGTCGAGCGGATCACGGACGAGGACGAATTCCGCCTGACCGACGCCAGCGGCAGCATCCAGATCTATGTCGGCCCCAACTGGGTGCCTGCCGAAGTCGGCGAAAGCGTGGTCATCAACGGCTTTGTGGACGATGATCTTGTCTTCCCGCGCGAGATCTACGCCCGCAGCCTGACCCGCGCGGATGGCACGGTCATCACATTTGACCTGCGCTACGACTAACGCAGTATCGGCGGCAGGCCGCGACCGGCCTGCCGTTCTGCCCTAGCCCATCCGTTCAGAGGCGTAGGACCCCGGCGAGGCCGGAAACACCACTGTCTTGTTGCCATTCAGCATAACGCGGCGGTGGATATGCGCGTGGATCGCGCGGGCCAGAACTTGGCTTTCGACATCGCGGCCAAGGCTGACGTAATCGGCTGGCGACTGCGCATGGGTGACGCGCGCGATGTCCTGTTCGATGATCGGGCCTTCATCCAGATCGGCGGTGACGTAATGCGATGTCGCCCCGATCAGTTTCACACCGCGTTCATAGGCCTGTTTGTAGGGGTTCGCCCCCTTGAAGCTGGGCAGGAACGAATGGTGGATATTGATGATCTTGCCCGACATCTGCTGGCACATCCGGTCCGACAGCACTTGCATGTAACGGGCCAGCACGATCAGGTCCGCGCCCGTCGCATCGACCACATCCATAATGCGGGCCTCGGCCTCGGGCTTGTTTTCCTTGGTGACGGGGATGCAGTGGAACGGGATGTCGTGGTTCACCACGACCTTCTGGTAATCCATATGGTTCGAGATCACGGCCACGATGTCGATGGGCAGCGCCCCGATCCGCCAACGGTACAGCAGGTCGTTCAGGCAGTGCCCGAACCGGGACACCATGATGATGACCTTCATGCGCACCGCTTCGTCGTGAAAGGCGTAGTCCATGCCGAAACGCGTGCCGATGGCGCCAAAGCTTTCGGCTATCGCGTCCAGCGTCGCACCCGTTTCGCTGGTGAAACTGACCCGCATGAAGAACTTGCCGGTCTCGGTGTCGTCGAACTGGGAACTGTCGGTAATATTGCAGCCGTGGTCAGCCAGAAATCCGGCGATGGCGGCGACGATCCCGCGGGCGCTGTCGCAGGTGACGGTCAGGGCGAATTTGGTCATGGGATACTTTCCGGGATTTGACATAGTGTTGGCGGCTGTGGCCCCCAGCATTTCATACCCTTGCCGCGCTGCACAAGAGGATGAGGATGCGCGAAAGCCCGTGGTCGTCGCTGTTGAAGATCATCCTTTCGCGCGCTGCGCCATAGCGATCACGACGATAAACGCGGCTTTGGCGACGCGCGGCATCAGCACACGCGGCAAAATGCGATCAACCGTTGCCGCGTGAGGCCGAATATGGCATCAAACGAGAAAGCAACTAAACGAAAGAGTTTAGATTTTGACCGACTACACAGCCCGCCGCACGATGATGGTCGACACGCAGGTGCGCCCGTCCGATGTTACCCGCTTCCCGATCATCGACGCGATGCTCAGCATCCCGCGCGAGGAATTCGTACCCGACCATCTGCGAGAGGCGGCCTATGTGGGCGAGAACCTCGACATCGGCAACGGCCGGATCATGCTGGAGCCGCGCACGCTTGCGAAGATGCTGGAACTGGCCGATGTGCAGCCCGGTCATGTGGCGCTCGATATCGGCTGCGGGCTTGGCTATTCCACCGCGATCCTTGCCAGCTTGTGCGATTTCGTCGTGGCCGTTGAAGATAATGAGACGCGTGCCGAAGAAGCCCAAAGCCTTCTGTCGGGGCATGGCATCGACAACGCTGCTGTCATGGCCGGACCGCTGACGGCGGGGTCGGCGAAATCGGGGCCCTATGATCTGATCATGGTGCAAGGCGCTGTCGAACATCTGCCCGAGGACCTGCTGGCCCAACTGCGCGAAGGCGGGCGGATCGTCTGTGTGTTCGCCGAAGGCGCGCTGGGCGTCGTGCGGGTTGGCCACAAGATGGACGGCACGGTCAACTGGCGATTCGGTTTCAACGCCGGCGCGCCGGTGCTGGACGGTTTCCGGCGGCCCGCAGCCTTTGCACTTTGACTGAAACGACCTGGCCCTGATCGGGTCGGACACCAGGTGACACGATAGGGACCAAGATGATCAAACGCAGTGCAATTGCCGGTTTGGCGATGATGATGACCTTGGTCGCAGCACCCGCTGTCCGCGCCGAGACACTGGCCGATGCGCTGGTGGCGGCCTATACCACCTCGGGCCTGCTGGACCAGAACCGCGCCCTGTTGCGTGCCGCCGATGAAAACGTCGCGCAATCGGTCGCCGCCACCCTGCCTGTCATCAACTGGGCGATTTCCACCAGCCGCACCTATAACGCGGCAACGCCGTCCCCTGCACCAAACCGCACGTCATCGACGACCGCCCGTATCGCCGGATCGCTGACGCTGTATGACGGGGGCGCGAACCGCCTTGCGATCGAATCGCAAAAGGAAATCGTGCTGGCCACGCGCCAGTCGCTGCGCGGGGTCGAGCAGAATGTCCTGCTGCGGGCGGTGCAGGCCTATATGAACGTGCGTCGCGAACGCGAATTCGTGCAGCTGCGCCAAAATAACCTGCGGCTGATCACGCAGGAATTGCAGGCCGCGCGCGACCGTTTCGAAGTCGGCGAAGTGACACGCACCGATGTCTCGCTGGCCGAGGCGCGCCTTGCCGGATCACAAAGCCTGCTTGCCGCCGCACAGGGCAACCTTGCCCAGTCGATCGAGGAATACCGCGCCGCCGTGGGTGAGTTGCCCAGTGCATCCGGCACCGCAACACCCGCACCTGTGCCGCCATCTGTGGAAGAGGCGAAGGCCTTTGCCGTGCGCAACCATCCTGATGTCCTCGAGGCGCAGCATTCGGTTGCGGCTGCCGAGCTTAGCATCCAGCGCGCCGAGGCGGCCCAAGGGCCTAGCCTGTCGGCAGATACCTTTATCGCTGTCGACGAGGACTGGAACGAGAGCGCGCAGATCGGTCTGACCTTCGGCGGCCCCATCTACAGCGGCGGTGCCTTGTCCAGTCAGATCCGGCAGTTGCAGGCGAACCGTGATGCCAGCCGTGCGGGTCTGCATCTGGCGCGGATCGGCGTCGAACAGCAGGTCGGCAACGCCTATGCGGCGTTGCAGGTCGCGCGCGCCTCTGCGCAGGCGTCCAACCAGCAGATCAGCGCGGCGCGGATTGCCTTCGACGGCGTACGCGAAGAAGCATCTCTTGGGTCGCGGACCACGCTTGACGTGCTGAACGCCGAACAGGAATTGCTGGATGCCTCGGCCAACGGGATAGCTGCACAGGTGGACGAGGTCATCGCCTCTTATGCCGTGCTGGCGGCAATGGGCCTGCTGACCGCGGACCATCTGCAACTGGCCGTGCAGCAGTATGACGTCACTGCCTATTACAACCTTGTCAAAGGTGCGCCGACCGCCAGTTCCCCGCAGGGCGAGGCGCTTGACCGGGTGCTCGAGGCGCTTAGCCGCGACTAACCTGCCTGTTGTTTTGTGAATGCCCTTCCGCTAGGCTTTGTCGGTCGGGTGGCAGACAGGGAATTACGATGTCGAACATGGCGCGGTCAGACGAAATCGACGAGCTGGTGTCCTCGGTCCGCAATCTTGTGGCCTACAAGGACGCGCCGACGGCGCCAAAAATGCCGACCCATGACCGTCTGATCCTGACACCCGCCTTGCGTATCGACATGCCGGAACCCGTGCCTCAAGCCCCTGAAGTCAAACGGGAAGCAGCAGAAGAACAGGTTCTGGTCCTCCAAGATGCTGTCGCGTCCGAGAAGCAATCGTTGGGTGACACTGTCGCCGAACTTGAGGCTGCAGTCACAGCGCAGGCAGAAGACTGGGAAGCCGACGGCGGCGAAAGTTTCGATAAAGAAGCTTGGGCTGCAAGCGCGTTTGAACCACCGCAGGATGATTCGACGACCCCTGCCACACCCGAACCCGAAGAGGTGCCTGTCGCAACTCTGCCACAGCCAGAGCCGGAAGACAGCAGCGCAGATATCTCCGATCTGGAAGCGCGGATTGCGAACGATATCGTCGAACAGCATTTTGCCGATCAGATCGACGAGGGTGCCCTGCGCGCCGCCGTCGTGCGTATCCTGCGCGAGGAATTGGCAGGCGACATGGGCGAACGGATCACGCGCAACGTGCGCAAACTGGTCCGCCGCGAGATCAACCGCGTGCTGGTGTCGCGCGATCTGGACTGACCACAGGTCCGGCCAGCGCCAAAAGCGCGTCGATATCCATATGCTGTTCCAGATGATCGGCCAGCGCATCCAGCGTGGCCTCGACCTGCGCGTCGTAGCCATAGGACGCCACAGGCTTGCCCAACTGCGCAAAGAACGCGGACCGGAACGCATCGGCACTGAACAGCCCGTGCAGATAGCAGCCCATGACCCGCCCGTTTGCTGATGTCGCCCCTTCGCCGCGCCCGTCCAGCGACAGCCATGCGCGCGCGCAATCAGGGCCGGTCGTGTCGCCCATGTGGATTTCATAGCCGCTGACGGTGTCACCCGTCGCGCGATAGACCGCCTGCGACAGCGCCAGCCGCTTTTGCGGCTGCATCACCGTCGCCACGTCCAGATGCCCAAGACCCGCCACGCTGCGCGCGGGGCCTTCGATGCCGTCGGGGTCGGCGATGGTCTGCCCCAGCATCTGATAGCCGCCGCAGATGCCCAGCACATGGCCCCCGCGCCGGATATGGGCGGCAAGGTCGATATCCCAGCCCTGCGCGCGGAAATGCGCAAGATCCGCGATGGTCGATTTCGACCCCGGCAGGATCACCAGATCGGCATCGGCGGGCAGGGGGCGGCCCGCCTCGACGATATCGACGCTGACGCCGGGGGTGCCCGACAGCGGATCAAGATCGTCGAAATTCGCGATCCGGTTCAGGCGCGGCACGACGATGCGGATATCGCCACCCGTGCGGCTGCGAATATCCATCACATCCTCGGCAGGCAGTTTCCACGCATCAGCAAACCACGGGATGATCCCCAGCGGGGTCCAGCCGGTGCGGGCGGTGATGATGTCCATGCCATCGACAAAGAGGGTGGGATCACCTCGGAATTTGTTGATCGCATATCCTTTGATAAAGGCCAGATCGTCATCGGGCAGCACGGCATGGGTGCCGACCATCTGCGCGATCACACCGCCGCGGTCTATATCGCCAATCAGCACGACTGGCACGCCCGCCGCAGCGGCAAAGCCCATATTGGCGATGTCGCCTGCACGCAGGTTGACCTCGGCGGGGCTGCCCGCGCCTTCGACGATAATCAGGTCGCGGCCTTGTGCCAGCCTGTGAAAACTGTCCAGCACGGCGGGGAGCAGGGTCGCCTTGTGCTTGCCATAGTCGCGCGCCTTGAGCGTCGCGACACGCTGCCCCTGCACGATCACTTGCGCGCCGATATCGGTTTCGGGCTTCAGCAGCACAGGGTTCATGTCGATCATCGGGACCAGCCCGCAAGCCAGCGCCTGCAACGCCTGCGCGCGCCCGATCTCGCCGCCATCGGCGGTGACGGCGGCATTGTTGGACATGTTCTGCGGCTTGAACGGGGCCACCGACAGGCCACGCCGCACGCAGGCGCGCGCGATGCCCGCCACCAACATGGATTTGCCCACATTGGACCCTGCACCCTGAATCATGATCGCCTTGGTCATTGTTCGCCCCCTGTCGGTGCTTGATACGCATCAGGCAACCCGCCGCAAACGAAAAACGCGGCCCCAAGGGACCGCGCTTTTCAAGCCGTCACGGATGCGGCGCCACTCAGGCGGCGCGCGCTTCCTGCTCGGCTGCGTTGCGACGTTCACTTTCCTCGCGCGACAGGGCGACCGACGTGCGGATGCCTTTGCCCACGAATTCCATCAGGCCATTGACCACACGTTCGTTGGGGTCGATACCGGCACAGGACAACACCTCACGGCCATCGCGCGAACGGGCCCAGCGGGCGATCTGTTCGGGACCATTGCCGTATTTCTTGTCATCAGCGATCGCGTCATCAAGCGCAGCAAGCACGACGGCAGCAAAAAGCTTGCGGGCACGGTTGCCCTGCTCGTTGTTGAAGGCTGTTCCGTCGACGAAATCTCTCATTTTGCTTCCTTTTTTTAGTCTTGCGGTTCCGCGTGCTCGCCCTTATGCACCGTTGCAGGCGATTCGGGGGTTCTGTTTTGGCATATCAGCCATGCGCCCAACGCATAGCTTAGAGTGGCCAATCCTCGAGATAGAGTGATCTTGCCAGCTAGCCCTTGCGCATATATAGGCGGGGTCGTCCGCCAAACAAGCTTTGGCCCCCATTCTGTCATGAAGTGACCCATGCCCAAAATCAACGGTAACGAAATCCGCCCCGGCAATGTGCTGGAACATGAAGGTTCCTTGTGGGGCGCTGTCAAAGTCGACCACGTCAAGCCCGGCAAAGGCGGCGCATTCGCGCAGGTCGAGCTGAAGAACCTGCGCGACGGTCGCAAGCTGAACGAACGTTTCCGGTCCGCCGACAAGGTCGAACGCGTGCGTCTGGACCAGAAGGACCAGCAGTTCCTGTATGAAACCGACGGCATGCTGACCTTTATGGACAGCGAGACCTATGAGCAGATCGCCTTGCCCGTCGATATTCTGGGCGACCGCCGTCCGTTCCTGCAGGACGGCATGGTCGTGCATATCGAATATTACGGCGAAGAGGCGTTGAACGTCACCCTGCCGCAGCGCGTGGTCTGCAAGGTCGTCGAAACAGAACCCGTGGTCAAAGGCCAGACAGCGGCGAACAGCTTCAAGCCCGCGATCCTTGATAACGGTGTGCGGGTCATGATCCCGCCTTTCGTCGGCACGGACGAGGATATCGTCGTGAACACCGAATTGTTCGAATACGTCGAACGCGCCTAGTTGGCCAAATTCACAGTCGCGCCGCCTGCCTGCATTGGGCCGGTGGCGCGGTCGAACCGCAGATAGGCGATGGCCTGATCACCGCTGATCGTGTGCAGCACGCCCGCTTCTTTGCCATCTGCCGTGATCGTGTCGCCGGGCTGGGCCGTTCCGTTTACTTGGACCCGTGCCAGCCCTTTGCGCAATTCGGTCTTGTGCTTCATCCGCGCAACAATTTCCTGCCCGACATAGCAGCCCTTCTTGAAATCGACGCCATGCAGTGCCTCGAACGCTGTTTCCAGCACATAGGTTTCCGGCGTCAGTTCGATCCCCGTCTCGGGGATCAGATGCGCGACGCGGATCGCGTCCCAATCGGTCTGGTCGCTGATATCCGCATCGCCGTAATGCCGCCAGCCCAATGCTGAATGGCGCGGATCGGCTAGCGCGCCCGCTGGCGCAGGCCCTGTCCCGCGTGAGACAATCAGGTCGGTTTGCGTGATCTGCACGGCGGCACGCAGGCGGTACATGGTCAGGCGTTGCAGCAAGGTCGCGGCATGGCTTTGTGCCACATCGACCAGCAGGCGGTCGTCCTGTCCCACCACGAAGAAATCGGCGATGTATTTGCCTTGGGGTGTCAGCAAGGCCGCATAGACAATGCCGCCTGCCGCGCGGGTGACGTCATTGGTGACCAGCCCTTGCAGGAAATCCACGCGGTCGGCACCCGTGATCGACAGGACTATGCGGTCAGACATCGGTGTTTTCCTCTTGTTGCGAAAATTGCAGACGGTTCAGGTCGGCGTAGATGCCGCCGCGCGCGATCAGTTCGTCATGAGTGCCCTGATCGACGACGCGGCCCTGATCCATCACGACGATCTTGTCCGCATTCACGATGGTGGACAAGCGGTGCGCGATCACAAGTGTGGTGCGCCCTGCCGAAAGGCGCTCCAGCGCCGCCTGCACGATGCTTTCGGATTTGGTGTCGAGCGCGCTGGTCGCTTCGTCGAGCAGCAGGATCGGCGTGTTGCGGATCAGCGCGCGCGCGATGGCCACGCGCTGGCGCTGTCCGCCCGACAGGTTCGATCCGCGCGGCCCTGCAGGGCTGTCCAGCCCGTCGGACAGCATCGGCAGAAAATCGGTGACATGCGCGGCATCAAGGGCCGCCTGCAACTGATCTTTGCTAATGTCGGTGCGCCCCAGCAGGATATTGTCGCGCAGGGTTTCATCAAACAGTGCCGCATCCTGCGACACAACCGAGAAAAGGCCGCGCAAGTCCCCCAGATCAAGGCTGTTGATCGGCGTGCCGTTGATCGCGACCACCCCCGTGGCGGGTTCGACCAGACGGGTCAGCACGTTGAAAATAGTGCTTTTGCCTGCGCCCGAGGCACCGACCAGCGCCGTGGTCTTGCCTGCTTGCGCGGTAAAGCTCGCCCCGCGCAGCACGGGCAGCTCGCCATAGTGCAGATGCACATCATCGAGCGTGATTTCGGGCAGATCATCAGGCACCGCACGGGGCTGGGCAGGCGACAGGATCGTGGGCTGCATCGTCAGCACCTGCTGCAACCGTTCCACGCTGGCCGCCGCCATCTGCCACTGGCCCGCCATCGCGCCCAACCGGCGCAAAGGATCAAAGGCCAGCGACATTGCAGTGAAAAAAGCCATGAACTGGCCTGCGGTTTTGTCGCCCGAGATGATCTCGGACCCGCCATAGATCAGCACGCCCAGAAAGCCGATGCCGGTCATGATGTCGATCAGCGCAGGCACCGTGGCCTGCCCGACCGAGGTGCGCACATTCGCGTCGATCCCTTCGCGGATCAGACTGTTGTAACGGTCGCCCTGATATGTCTCGAGCCGGTTCAGCTTGATCGGGTTGATCCCGTGGAACACCTCGTCCAGCCGCGTGGAAATGCGGCCTGCGATTTCGCGCGCGGTCCGCGACCGGCGGCGGATATAAGCCTGCACCAGCAGGGACGGCATCACCAGCAGCGGCACACCCACGACGGCGATCAGCGTCCAGCGCCAGTCGATCCAGAGTGCGACCGAAAACAAGCCGATAAGCGACACCAGATCGCGCCCGAGCGCTGTCAGGATACTGGCCCAGACGCTGTTGATCGCCCCCACATCGCCCTGCACCCGTTCGATCAGCTGTCCGGGCGGATGGGTCTGGAAGAACCCCGTATCCAGCGTCATCATATGTGCGAGCAGATGGCGACGCATGTCGGCTGCCGCGTTCTGCTGGATCAGCGTCATCAGGATCGTGCGGCCTGCCGCCGTGACGGCGCGGATCAGGAAAATTCCCATCACCGCAAAACCCACCCAATAAAGCGCGTCGCGGTCGCCTGCCGTGAACACATCGTCGAACATCGGCTGTACCATGCGGCTGAGCAGTGCCAGCATCGACCCTTCGATCGCCATCAGAAGCAGCGCCAGTGCCAGAAGCCCCTTGTGATGGCGCAGATAATCGCGCCACAGCCACCAGAACAGGCTGGTTGCGGACTGGTCTTTGCCGGTCGTGGGGATGGGTGGGGGCATCGGCGGCCTTCCGGGCTGGTTTGCCGCCTTGGTCTAATCGCAAATGGGGGCGCAGGGCAAGTTGGGCATGGTTGACGCGGCGGAGCGCGGCGTTAGTGTCCCGCTAGTAACCTTTTCTGAAAGCTCAAGAATGTCACTCTCCAATGGTCGGGCCTATCTGGCTATCCCCGGTCCTTCCGTCATGCCCGATGCCGTGCTGCGCGCGATGCACCGTGCATCGCCCAATATCTACGAAGGCGAATTGCATGATCTGACGCGTAGCCTGATCCCCGATCTGCAGGCAGTGGCCATGACCACGTCCAAGGTCGCGATCTATATCGGCAACGGCCATGCGGCTTGGGAGGCCGCACTCGCCAACACCATGTCGCGCGGGGATAGCGTGCTGGTGCTGGCGACAGGCCCGTTCTGCATCGGCTGGGGCGAGATGGCGGCAGAGATGGGCGTGCATGTCGAAACGCTTGATTTCGGCGTCAATGCCCCTGTCGACCCGTCCCGCGTGTCCGACTATCTGGCGGCCGATACCGCGCACCGGATCAAGGCGGTGCTGGCGGTGCAGGTCGATACATCGACCAGCGTCAAGAATGACATCGCCGCCCTGCGTGCGGCCATCGATGCGGCGGGGCATCCTGCCTTGTTGTTCGCCGATTGCATTGCCTCGCTTGGTTGCGACCGGTTCGAGATGGATGCCTGGGGTGTCGATGTCATGGTCGCAGGCTGCCAGAAAGGGCTGATGACACCTGCGGGGATCAGTTTCGTCTGGTTCAACGCCAAGGCCGATGCGGCACGCGGCGATTGCGTCACACGCTATTGGGACTGGCGCCTGCGGTCCGCGCCGGAGCTGTATTACCAGTATTTCAACGGCACGGCGCCGACGCATCACCTTTACGGGTTGCGAGCAGCCCTTGACATCATGCTGGCCGAAGGGCTGGACAATGTGTTCGCGCGCCATGCCACGCTGGCGCGCACGGTCTGGGCCGCGTTCGATTGCTGGTCAGCCGAAGGGCCGTTGCACCTGAACGTCGCGGACCCTGCGCACAGGTCACATGCTGTCACCTCGGCGGGGATCGGGTCGCCCTTGGGCGACAAGCTGCGCCATTGGTGCGAACACACCTGCGGGCTGACGCTGGGGATCGGGCTGGGGCGTGCGCCTGCGGATGGCTATTTCCGGATCGGCCACATGGGGCATGTGAACGCGCATATGATCATGGGTGCGCTGGGCACGATCGATGCCGGGCTGAAGGCCTTGCAGATCCCGCATGGCCGCGGCGCATTGGAGGCCGCGTCAAGCGTCATCGCCACCGCCTAATCGGCGGGGGCGTTGGCGGCAAGCCAGTCCTGCATCCACGCGATTTCGGTCTCTTGTGCGGCGATGATCTCGAGCGCGAGTTCGCGCACCTCGGGATCGGTGCCGTATTGCAGGACAACCTCTGCCATGGCGACTGCACCTTTGTGATGCGGGATCATGCCTCGGATGAAATCGACATCAGCGTCACCGGTGAAGGGAATCGCCATTGCGGCATGCATCGTGTCGTTTACAGCCGCATAGGCGGCCGCGGCCTCGCCCTGACCTGCCGCGTGATCCATGCTGGCATGGTCCATCGCGCCGTGTCCTGCATGATCGGACTGGGTCCATGCGAGCGTACCGATGGCCGCAACCGCGACAAGAGCGATCCAAAAACGTTTCATAATATCATCCTTTGATCCATGTTCCCGGACAGCGATGCGTGCTTCCAGTGACTGGAAGGCAAGTGCCGATTTGGGTATGGATCAAAGATAGACCGGGCCTGCTAGTCTGATGTCACGACGCCACCGACGGTCTGGTTGCGCAGCAGGTCCACATAATCGCCCGTCACCGCCGGGGCTTGGCGTGTTGCGCCTGTGTCGACGAACAGCAGGTTCAGGTCGAAGATACCGGCTGATCCGACAAAAGCCTCTGGCAGGCGGCCGGAAAAGTTGCCCATCATATGCACCAGAAAATACTGCCGTGCTTCTTCGGCGGTCAGGCCAAGGTCCTCGGACGAGATCGTGAAACGGTCCGCCATGACCCGGGTCGTCGATATCTTGGCGTCAACGCCCGCCACATCGCCCGTATCTTCAAGCGCACTGATCGCGTCGATTTCTTCGACGATCTTGCTGGCATAAAAATCCAGTCTGCGTCTGTCACGGTCTGTCAGCGTCGAAAGATCGGCCAGATGCAAATCGCTGTGTGACGCGCCGGCGATGATGCGCGGCGTCTGCACCGATGCCTCGGCGGCAGACGCAAGAAGGACCGATCCCATGATCACCGTAACGCAAAACGTAACCTTGAACATGATACCGGTCCTCCTCTTACATTGTCTTTGTTGCCCTTACTGGCTCACGACCTCGACGGTCAGGCCGAGCGACACCCAGCCCTGCATGCCGGCGCGGTAGTAGCGCAGCTTTTCTGCAGGATAGCCGACTTTGAGCAGATTATCGAGCGCTTGGTGTGACTGGCCGCACCATGGCCCGTTGCAGAACAGGACGAGGTCGCGCGCTTCGCTCAGGTCCCAGGTTCCGTCGCTGGCCTGCACACCGCCAAGTGCCGCCAGCACCGGCACGAGGAAGGGATTGTTCTCTGGATTGTCGAACATGGTGAAGGACAGGTTGATTGCCCCCGGGATCGTGCCTTGCTCGAACCATTCGCTCAGGCGCGCGTCGATGATGTAGCCCGTGCCGTTGGCGACGTGTTCGCGCATGAAGTCGAGCACTTCGAGTTCGCCGACCGTGGTCACACCTTCGCCACCCGACATCGGCTGGATACAGAACGGCGGGCACTGGCGCGATGTCATTGTGAAGAAATCGGGCATCCGGGCGTCGGGGTTCTGGTTACGTTCGATCACAAGGAAATCGCGGCCGGTGTCGAACTCGAAATAAGGCAGGTCGGGCGTGATGTTCACGCCTTGCGCAGATGCCGCACCGGTCGTCAGCATCGCAGCGCCGGCGATGGCGACCACGCGTGTCATCAGGGTTTGCAGGCGCAAAACAAGGTTGCGTGTCGGGCGGGTCTTTTCTGGGATCATTGACATGTCATCATACCTATCTGTTGCCACATGTTGGTCATCAGCTTCAAAAGTTCATTATTTTATTGATTGGTTCAAAAGCTGCGGGCCAACCAAGGCAATTTCATGGCAGGCTTGGTGCAAATTTTGGGGAATAGGCCGAATAACGGCGCCAGCCGTCGATTTCTGCGCGATTGCGCGGTATCTGCCCTAGGCGCGGCTTGCCTGTTGCAGGGCGACTGGCAGGCTGCGCGCGAAAGCCGCGATCTGGTCGGGGGTGCCACAGCTGACGCGGATGCAGCGATCCTGTGGGGCGACAAAAGGCATCCGCACGAAAATGCCGTCCGCCACCAGTGCCGACAGAACTGCGCGGGCAAAAGCGCCGTCGCGACCGCAGTCAATGGTGACGAAATTCGTGGCCGATGGCAGGGCGGTCAGCCCATGCGCGGCGGCGATGCGCCCGATCTCGGCGCGCGATTTGGCGATGGCGTCGCGGACGTGGTCCATCCATGCGCTGTCCTGCAAGGCGGCCAGCGCGCCTGCCTGCGAAATCCGGCACATGCCGAAGTGGTTGCGCACCTTGTTGAAACCCGCGATCACCTCTGCCGCGCCGATGGCATAGCCGACCCGTGCCCCCGCCATGCCATGCCCTTTGGAAAAGGTGCGCAGGCGGATGACATTGGGCGTCTCCACCGCGATATCGGGGGCGGTGCCGTCGGGGGCAAGGTCGATATAGGCCTCGTCCAGCAGCAGCAGGCAACCGGCGGGCAGGTTTGCCGCCATTTGTGCGATGACGGGCCCTTCATGCCAGCTGCCCATGGGATTGTCGGGGTTCGCGATATAGACGAGTTTCGCACCTGTTTCATGCGCCTTGGCGACCAAGGCTGCGGGGTCTTCGTGGTCGCCCGCGTACGGCACCTTGTGCAGCAGCCCGCCGAAACCCGCGACATGGTAGTTGAAGGTCGGATAGGCGCCATCCGACGTCACAGCACCGTCGCCCGCGCCGATGTAAAGCCGCACAAGCAGGCCCAGCAGCCCGTCAATGCCTTCACCCACCATGATATTGTCGATGCCGGTGCCATGATGCGCGGCAAGGGCTGCGCGCAGATCGTGGCTTTCGGGGTCGCCGTACATCCAGACTTCGCCCGCTGCCTCTTGCATGGCGGCAATCGCGCGGGGAGACGGGCCAAAGGCGCTTTCGTTGGCACCCAGCCGTGCGGTAAAGGCCTGCCCGCGCGCGCGCTCCTGCGCCTCTGGTCCGACAAAGGGGACCGTGGCGGGGAGTGAGGCAGCAAGCGGGGTCAGGCGGGGATGGGTCATGCTCAAACTCTTATGCGCTCCGCGCGGGGAGTATTTTTGGAAAAAAGAAGTTGGGGGGCCAGGATGATGGCCCCCGCCAGTGTTTAGCCCAGTTCCTGTAGCCGCGCGATGGCGGCCTTGATTTGGGTGTCTTCGTTTTCGCGCAAGGCCAGATTGGCGCGGGCTTCGGCCACCACGTCATCGGGGGCGGAGGCCACGAAGGCGGGGTTGTTCAGCCGCCCGCGCAAGCCGCCCAGTTCCTTGGCGAGTTTCTGGGATGTCTTTTCCAGCCGCGCGATTTCGGCGGCGACGTCAATCAGGCCTGCGAGCGGGAGGCCGAAGGTGCCGCCTTCCATCGGGATGGTAACGCAGCCTTTGGGGAAAGCATCCACATGGGTCAGGCTGTCGATCCGTGCAAGGCGCTGGATCAGGGCTGCGTTATTGTCCCATGCCGATTGGCCTTTGGCGTCGAGCCCTGTCACCAACAGCGGCACCTGTGCGCCTGCGGGCACATGCACCTGGGCGCGGGCGGAGCGGGTGTTGTCGATGAGCGCGATCACCCAGTTCATTTCGCGGTCGGCATCCGCATCGACCAGTTCGCTGCCGTAGGTCGGCCAGTCGGCGTGGCAGAGCATCTTGGCGCGATTGTCCGCCAGCCCCCAAAGCTCTTCGGTGATGAAGGGCATGATCGGGTGCAGCAGGATCAGGCATTGATCCAGCACCCAGCGCAGGGTCTGTTCCGTCTCGGTCTTGGCTGTTGCGTCCTCGCCCTGCAGGATCGGTTTGGAGAATTCCAGATACCAGTCGCAGACCTTGCCCCAAGTGAAGGCGTAAAGCGCATCCGCCGCATCGTTGAACCGATAGGCGTGCAGCGCGGCATCCACGGTTTCGCGCACGCGGCCCGTTTCGCCGATGATCCATTTGTTCAGCGTCAGGGTCGCCTCGGGCCGTGCTGGATCGCCCGGATAGGGGATGGCGTAATGCTCGGCAAAGCTGAAGGCGTTCCAGAGTTTCGTGCCGAAATTGCGGTAGCCCTTGATCCGGTCCTCGGAGATTTTCAGCACGCCGCCGATGGCCGCCATCTGCGCGTTGGAGAAGCGCAGCGCATCCGCGCCATATTGGTCGATCATGTCGAGCGGGTCGATGACATTGCCCTTGGTTTTCGACATCTTCTCGCCCTTGGCGTCGCGGACAAGCTGGTGCAGGTAGATCGTGTGGAACGGGTCTTGTTCCAGCACGGCCTGTGACATCATCATCATCCGCGCGACCCAGAAGAACAGGATATCCTGTCCTGTGATGAGGACGTCACCGGGGAAGTATTTCATCGCAGGGTCGTCGTTCGGCCAGCCGAGGGTGCCGAAAGGCCAGAGACCCGAGGAGAACCATGTGTCGAGGACGTCGGGGTCGCGGTAGAGATAAACTGCATCAATCTTTGTCGGCTTTTTGAAACCGTGAGCTTGGCCTAACTCGTCGTCCGGCATGACTTCTAGTAACGGGCCTGTGCCTAGAGCTTGGGCCTCCTCCAAGCTGTGGGCTTCATGAGCTATGTACAGCGGGAAGTTTGAGTTTAAGGTGTAATACTCCTGAGCGATTTTGCGTGCCTCAGCAAATGATGGCGCGCAAAATGCGATTGGGTTGTTCCAATCTTCACTTTCGCCAGCGGGCTTACCTTCGGAAGCTTGAGTTGATTGAATAGCTGGCCCATACCACACCGGAATCTGGTGCCCCCACCACAATTGGCGGGAAATGCACCAAGGCTCGATATTCTCCAGCCAGTGGTAATAGACCTTTTCGCCGCTTTCGGGGATGATCTTGGTGCGGCCTTGCTTGACCGCCTCCAGCGCGGGGCCGACGATCTTGGCGGTGTCCACGAACCATTGGTCGGTCAGCATCGGCTCGATCACCACGCGCGAGCGGTCGCCGAAAGGCTGCATGATCTTTTTGGCTTCGACCAAGGGGATTATGGTGGGCGCGTCCCGGACTTGATCCGGGACCTCGTCGTCTGCAGCGGGTTGAGGCCCCGGCTCGGGGGCCGGGGCGGACACCATCACAGCCAACCCCTCTGCCGTCACATCAGCCACCACGCGCGCGCGGGCCTCGAACCGGTCCAGCCCGCGATAGGCGTCAGGGACAAGGTTCATCGCGGCGATCATCGCCTCATCGAACGCTTCTTCGCCATTGGCGATCGCCTGCGCAATCGCCGCTTCTTCGGCATAGGGTCGCCCGTCGGCGCGCATCTGGCCGCGTGTGTCCATCAGCGCATACATTGGGATATTGTTGCGCTTGGCGACTTCGTAGTCGTTGAAATCATGCGCGCCGGTGATCTTGACCGCACCTGACCCGAAGGTCGGATCAGGATAGGGATCGGTGATGATCGGGATCAGGCGGCGGTGTTCTTTTGGCCCGACGGGGATTTCGCACAGCTTGCCCACGATGGGCGCATAGCGCGGGTCATCCTTGTGGACGGCAACAGCACCATCGCCGAGCATCGTTTCAGGCCGCGTCGTGGCGATGGAAATGTAATCGCGCATCTCGCGCAGGGTGACGTTGCCGTCCTCGTCCTTCTCGACATATTCATAGGTCTCGCCGCCCGCCAGCGGGTATTTGAAATGCCACATATGGCCGTCGACCTCGATATTCTCGACCTCGAGGTCGGAAATCGCGGTCTCGAAATGCGGGTCCCAGTTGACCAGCCGCTTGCCGCGATAGATCAGGCCCTTGTTGTACATATCCACGAACACGCGGATCACGGCGTCGTGGAAATTGCCCGCAGGTTCTGTGGCGGGCGCAGATTCCGCCCCCGACATGGTGAAGGCCGAGCGTGACCAGTCCATGCTGTCGCCCAAGCGCCGCGCCTGTTGTTCGATCACGCCGCCCTTGTCGCCTTTCCAGTCCCAGACCTTTTTCAGGAAGGCCTCGCGCCCCATCTCGACCCGCTTGGGCTGGCCCGTGGCGGCAAGCTCCTTTTCGACCATCAGCTGTGTCGCGATCCCCGCATGGTCAAGCCCCGGCTGCCACAAAGTGTCGAACCCCTGCATCCGTTTCCAGCGTGTCAGGATATCCATCAGCGTGTGGTTGAAGGCGTGGCCGACATGCAGATGCCCCGTCACATTGGGTGGCGGCAGCATGATGCAGAACGTCTCATCCCGGCTGGCATTGGCCCCGGCTTTGAAGGCGCCAGCCTCTTCCCACATCTTGTAAAGGCGGGCTTCGGCCTCGGCGGCGTTGAAGGTCTTTTCCATCGGCATGACATGCGGTCCTTTTTCGGCTTGTCGCCAGATACCAAGCGTGCGGCATGAGGGAAAGGGTTTGTTCGGGCTGGACTTGGGGCTTTGGCCCGCTAGGGTCTGGGCAAGAGAGCCAAAGGGATGAGCATGGAAAAATTCGGCAAGAGCCAGTCGGTCACACGCATCGAGGATCTGCGCTTTCTGACGGGGGCGGGGCGCTATGTCGATGATGTGGCGCCTGACGGTGCCTTGCATGCGTTTTTCCTGCGCGCTCCTGTGGCGCATGGGGCGATTACGGCGCTGGATGTTGCCGATGCCCGCGCCATGCCGGGGGTGGCTTTGGTCGTGACGGCGGATGATCTGGTGGCGGCGGGGGTGCGGATGGGGCTTGCGGGCAAGGTCCTGCGCAACAGTGACGGCACGCGGGCTGCGGCCCCGATGCGCCCCATTTTGGCGCAAGGCCGCGTGCGCCATGTGGGCGAACCTGTTGCGATGATCGTGGCCGAGACCCTGCAAGCTGCACGGGACGCGGCAGAGGCGATCCTGCTCGAGACCTGCGATCTGCCGGTGCATGTGGCGCTGGAGATCGGCGGCGAGGCGATCCATGCGGAAGCGCCTGACAACCTCGCTTTCGACTGGGCGCTGGGCGATGCCGCGGCGACCGAAGCCGCGATTGCCGCTGCCGCCCATGTTGTCACGGCGCAGGTGTTCGACAACCGCGTGATCGTCAACGCGATGGAACCGCGCGGCTGTTTTGCCGAGGTCGCGGATGGCCGCCTGCATGTCGCGGTGAACGGGCAGGGCGTCTGGGCCACCAAACGCGATCTGATCCATCATTTCGGGCTGAACGACACGGATGTGCGCGTCACCACACCCGATGTCGGCGGCGGTTTCGGGATGAAGGGGATGCGCTATCCCGAACCTTTCTGCGTCGCCCATGCCGCGCGTGTGCTGGGCCGCCCCGTGCGCTGGATGTCGGAACGCACCGAGGCGATGCTGACCGACAACGCAGGCCGTGACCTGACCACGACCGCGACACTTGCCTTTGATGCTCAGTATCGGATCACGGCGTATCGGCTTGATACGATTGCCAATATGGGGGCCTATAATTCGCAATTCGCGCAAGCGATCCAGACCGAGCTTTTCGCCAAGGTGCTGATGGGCACCTATGACGTGCAGACGGCCTTCATGCGCACGCGCGGGATTTACACCAATACGACGCCTGTCGATGCCTATCGCGGGGCCGGACGGCCAGAGGCGATCTTTGTGCTGGAACGGACGATGGATGCCGCGGCGCGCGCGCTTGGCGTCGATCCTTGGGACCTGCGGGCGCGCAATTTCATCAGGCCGGACCAGTTTCCATATACCACTGTCACGGGCATGACCTATGACGTGGGCGATTTCATGCGGGTGCTGGAGACGGCAGGCCGCAACGCCGACCGCGACGGGTTCGCCGCGCGCAAGGCGGCGTCAGCCGTGCAAGGCAAACTGCGCGGGCAGGGCCTGTGTTATTACATCGAAAGCATCCTTGGCGATCCCGATGAAACCACCGCCGTCGAATTCACCGATGGTGGCGCGCTGATCTATGTCGGCACGCAGTCGAACGGGCAGGGGCATGAAACCGTCTATGCGCAGTTTCTGGCCGATCAGACCGGTATTCCCGCCGACCGGATCACCGTGGTGCAAGGCGACAGCGACCGCATTCCGACGGGTGGCGGCACGGGCGGGTCGCGGTCGGTGACGGTGCAGAACACGGCGACACTGGCGGCGGTGGATGTGATCCGTGATGCCTTTACCGCGTTTCTGGCGGAGCAAGAGGGGGTCGCGGCAACCGCGATCCGCTTTGACGATGAACGCTTTCGCATCAACGGATCGAACTTGACCCCCACCATGCTGGAGGTTGCCGATCTGGCCCGTGCTGCGGGGCGCAGCGATCTGTTGCGCCATTCCGCGACGATCAAGCTCGACAACCGCAGCTTTCCCAATGGCGCGCATGTGGCCGAGGTGGAAATCGACCCCGCCACCGGTGTCGTGACCGTCGACCGCTATACGGTCGTTGACGATTTCGGCAATCTCATCAACCCGATGCTGGCCGAAGGGCAGGTGCATGGTGGCGTGGCCCAAGGGATCGGGCAGGCGCTGACCGAACGTGCGGTGTTCGACGAAGACGGGCAACTCTTGTCCGCCAGTTTCATGGACTACGCCATGCCGCGCGCCGATGATCTGCCGATGATCGGCTTTGCCACGGAATGCACCCCTTCGCTTTACAACCCGATGGGCATGAAGGGCTGTGGCGAGGCGGGGACGGTCGGCGCGCTGGCCGCGATCAGCAACGCGGTGATCGACGCGCTACAGGATGTCGGCGTCACCGAAATCGATATGCCTTTCACCCCGCATCGCGTCTGGCAGGCGATCATGGCTGCCCAAGGTGCCGATGCAACTGCGTGACTGGGTCTTTGGCCTTTTCGGGCGCAAACCGCGCACCGAAGAGGCCGCGATCCGCAATCGGGGTCCGGCGATTCATGTCATCATCATGGATGGGACGATGTCCTCGCTTGAACCGGGGGCGGAAACGAATGCGGGCCTGACCTTCAAACTGCTGCGCGAGGTCAGCCAAGGCGCCAATATGACCGTCTATTACGAGGCGGGGATCCAATGGCGCGACTGGGCGAATACCTGGGATGTTATCACCGGACGCGGGATCAACCGCACGATCCGGCGCGCTTACGGCGTGATCGCTTCACGCTATAGGCCCGGCGACCGGATCGTCCTGATCGGCTATTCGCGCGGCGCCTTCGCCGTGCGCTCGCTTGCGGGGGTCATCGGCATGGTCGGGCTGGTGCGTGCCGATTGCGCCACCGAACGCAATGTGACGCTCGCCTACCGGCATTACCGCACCGGCGGACGCAGCAAATACGCCGCCGCGTTTCGCCGCCTGCATTGCCACCCAGAAGTAGAGATCGAGGCGGTCGCGATCTGGGATACCGTCAAGGCGCTGGGCCTGCGCTTGCCTGTTGTCTGGCGCTGGGGCGAGGATTTGAACAAGTTCCACAATGCCGAACTGGGCCCGCATGTGCTGCACGGCTTTCACGCATTGGCGCGCGATGAACGCCGCCGCGCTTATACGCCGGTGCTGTGGGCCTGCCCTCCGGGCTGGCAAGGCCATGTCGAACAGGTCTGGTTTCGCGGCAACCACGCCGATGTCGGCGGGCAGGTGCGGGCCTATCCGGCGGCGCGGCCTTTGGCGAATATCCCGCTGGTCTGGATGCTCGAACGGCTCGAGGCCTGCGAGGTGCCTTTGCCCGCAGGCTGGCGCGACAGGTTTCCGCAGGATGTGAATGCGCCCTCTATCGGGAACTGGCACGGCTGGGCGCGGTTGTTCATCGCGCGCAGGCGGCGGGTGATCGGGCGCGATCCGTCCGAACGGCTGCACGACAGCATCGCGCAACGCATGCAGCGGCGGTCATTCCTGCGACGGTCGCATGATCAGGCAGGTGGTTGATCCGGTGGCATAAAGCTTGCCATCGGCGGCACCCCTGATCTCGCCATGGGCGACACCTGTGCTGCGACCGGCGTGATCGCTGAAGCCGGTGGCGAGGATTTCCATCCCCAGCGGGATCGCGCGGGTCAGATTCACCTTATATTCCAGCGTTGTATAGACCGCCCCCTTGGGCAGCAGCGTCATCACCGCACAGGCCATGCAACTGTCGAGCAATGTGCCATACCAGCCGCCATGCACCCCGCCCATCGGGTTGGCATGCTGGAATTCGGGCGTGCCGCGAAAGGTGACACGGCCTGCCGCGACCTCGTGCAGATGGTAATTCATCAGGCCTGAAATGGGCGGGCGGCTGATCTCGCCGCGCTGCATGGCCTGCATGAAATCAAGGCCCGACATGGACAGGGTGGTGTTCAAATCGGGCAGATCGGCTGGGGTTTTTGCAATGAACATCGGCGCGCCTTTGATTTTCGGCGCAAGCTGCCGTGTCAGGCGACGTTTTGCAACCGCGCCTTGGGCGTCACACCGAGAGCATGGCACACATCGCGCGTCAGTTCCGGCCGGTTCAGCGTGTAGAAATGCAGATGCTCGACCCCGCCCCGCACCAGATCGTCGCACAGCTCGGTCGCCAGCGCCGTTGCCAGCAGGTCGGTCGTGCCGTCGCGGGTGGCATTGGTGAAGGCGTCGCGGATCACCTGCGGAATATGCGTGCCGCATTGCGCCGAGAATTTCTGCGTTCCGTTCCAGTTTTCGATCGGCAGAATGCCCGGAATGATCGGCGCGGTGATTCCCGCCTTGGCGCAGGCATCGCGGAACCGGAAAAAGGTGTCGGCCTCGAAAAAGAACTGCGTGATCGCGGATGTGGCACCGGCATCGATCTTGCCCTTGAGAAAGGCGATATCGGCGGCCTGATCGGCGGCTTCAGGGTGCTTTTCAGGATAGGCACCCACGCGGATCGTGAACTGGCCCGTTTCAGCCAAAGCCTCGATCAACTCGACAGAGCTTGCGAAACCATCGGCATGGGCGGTGAATTTGGCCTGCCCCTTGGGCGCATCGCCGCGCAGGGCCACGATTTCGCGCACGCCCGCTGCGGCGTAATTATGTGCGATTTCCAGCGTTTCGGCGCGGGTGGCATCGACGCAGGTGAGGTGCGCTGCGACGTTCAATCCACTGGTGCGGTGGATGGTGCTGACCGCTTCATGCGTCAGCTGGCGTGTCGTGCCGCCCGCGCCATAGGTCACCGACACGAAAGTCGGGTCCAGCGGGGCCAGCGTATTGACGCAATCCCACAGCCGGAACGACCCTTCGAGCGATTTGGGCGGAAAGAATTCGAAGGAAACGGTGGGCGTGGACATGACAATACCTCTTGCTTGCCTTGCTATTCTGTCATGAATATGGAGTTGAGACAAATTCATAACCTTCACTAAGTTCATGAAGGACATTCACATGCACATCGAATTCCGCCACCTGCGCACGATCAAGGCGATCCATGACACCGGCGGGCTGGCGCGCGCGGCAGACCAGTTGAACATGACGCAATCGGCCCTGTCGCACCAGATCAAGGGGATCGAGGATCAGGCGGGCGTGGAATTGTTCGTGCGCCGGTCCAAGCCCCTGCGCCTGTCGGCGGCGGGGATGAAGATGCTCGCCGCGGCCGAGGCGATCCTGCCGCAGGTCGCTGCCCTGGAGGCTGAGTTTACGGGGCTGGTGTCGGGCAAGGCGGGGCGGCTGCACATTGCGATCGAATGTCACGCCTGTTTCGAATGGTTGTTTCCGGTGCTCGAACAGTTCCGCAAGGCCTGGCCCGAGGTTGATGTCGATATCCGCCCCGGTCTGGCCTTTGACGCATTGCCTGCGCTGCGGCGCGAGGACGTCGATCTGGTCGTCTCCTCCGACCCCGAGGATCTGCCGGAAACCGATTTCACCCCGCTTTTTGACTATGAACCGGTCTTCGTGGCGGCCGCCCAGCATCCGCTGGCCGCCAAGGACGTGATTGAGGCCGAGGATTTCCGTGGCCAGACGCTGATCACCTATCCGGTGGACCGCGCGCGGCTGGATATCTTTTCGCAACTTCTGACCCCCGCCAAGGTGGAACCGGCGGCGGTGCGGCAGGTGGAACTGACCGCCGTGATCCTGCTGCTTGTCGCGTCCAATCGCGGTGTCGCGGTGCTGCCCGATTGGGTGGTGCGGCAGGTACGGTACCATTCCGATTACATCACCCGTCCACTGACGCGCGCGGGGATCACCCGCAGGCTTTATGCCGCGACCCGTAGCGACGACACCAGCCGCCCCTATATGGCGCATCTGATCCGGCTGGCGCGGCAGGAAGCGGTGAAACTGCAACGCGGCTGATGCCTTGCCCTTATGCGCATTGCCGCCTATAGGCAGCCCTTGATCCCGAACCAAAGGCAAGACAGATGGCTGGCAGCGCAAATCTCAACGTGATGATGAAAACCGCCCGTAAGGCGGGGCGCGCCTTGCTCAAGGACTTTGGCGAGGTCGAGCAGTTGCAGGTCAGCACCAAGGGCCCGGGCGATTTCGTCACCCGCGCTGACCGCGCCGCAGAACAGATGATCCGCGAGGATCTGTTGCATGCCCGTCCGTCTTACGGCTTTCTGGGCGAAGAAGGCCGCGAGATCGAGGGCGAGGACCCGACCCGCCGGTGGATCGTTGACCCGCTCGATGGCACCACCAATTTCCTGCATGGCCTGCCGCATTGGGCGGTCAGCATCGCGCTGGAACACAAGGGCCAGATCGTCGCGGGCGTGATCTATGATCCTGTGAAGGACGAGATGTTCTATGCCGAAAAAGGCGGCGGCGCATGGCTGAACGAAAGCCGGTTGCGCGTGTCGGGCCGGCACAAGCTGATCGAGAGCATTTTTGCAACCGGCCTTCCCTTTGCAGGTCGGGCCGATCTGCCCGAAACCCTGCAGGACCTTGCGCGCTTGTTGCCTGCCTGCGCCGGTGTGCGCCGGTTCGGGGCGGCAGCGCTCGACCTCGCCTATGTGGCGGCGGGGCGGTATGACGGGTTCTGGGAACGCGGGCTGAAATCCTGGGACATGGCCGCCGGTCTGGTGATCGTGCGCGAAGCAGGCGGGATCGTGGAACCGCTTCTGGCTGATGGCGATATCATCGGATCAGGCGAAGTGATCTGTGCGAACGAGGCGATATTCGCGACATTCGCCAAGGTCATCCGCAAGGGGTAGCACCGGCCTGCGGCTTTGCCGCAGACAGGGGCGCCGCCCCTCGCCCCGGATCAAGTCCGGGGCTCACCCCGGAGTATTTGGGGAAAAAAGAAGATGCTAGCGGCGCACGACCGGTACGCTGCTGCGGCGGTATTGCGCCTCGGGATGGGGGGGATGGCCTTCGGTGCGCCGCCAGTAACTCTGCGCGCCGCGCCGCAGCCAGAGCGGGATAGTCAGCGCCAGCCCCAGCGCGAAACCGCCCGCATGCGCCCAATAGGCGACGCCGCCCGCGGATGTATCGACCGCCAGCCCGCCAAAGACCTGCAAGCCAAACCACAGGCCCAGCATGATCCATGCGGGGATCGGCAGGATGCGGAAGAAAACCACGAAAAAGATGAAGATATCGACGCGCGCCTTGGGGAACAGCAGCAGATAGCCGCCCATCACGCCCGCGATGGCGCCTGATGCACCGACCATCGGGACCTGCGAATAAGGATCACCCACGAATTGCGCAAGGCTCGCCCCGATGCCGCAGACAAGATAGAAGGCGAGGAAGGGCAGGTGGCCCATTTCCTCTTCCAGATTGTCGCCGAAGATCCAGAGAAACAGCATGTTGCCTGCAAGATGCATGAATCCCCCATGCAGAAAGATGGAGGTGACAAGCGCGCTGGCGTTCTGCCCTTCGGACAGCAGGACGGGGATCAGCGCATAGTCGAAATAGAACTGCCCGATCTGCAGATCGGTCTGCAACATCACCAGCCCCCAAAGATAGACCAGCACATTAACCCCGATCAGGGTCAGCGTGACGTAAGGCGTGGCCTCGGACGGGTTGTGGTCGCGGATGGGTAGCATCATGCCGCGACCTTTCCTGCCTTTGCGCTTGCGGTCAAGGGCGCGCGGGGCCGCCCACCTCTGCCAGCAATGCGGCATTACCGCCCGCCGCTGTCGTGTCGATGCAGACATGCCGTTCATGGCAGGCATGCGCGCGGTCGGGCTGTCCGGTGATCAAGGCGATGATCTTGCCCTCGCGTGCCGCAAGCGCTGTTTCCAGCGCGCGGGCGGTGTCGGCATCGCCCCACCAGATGACGCCTGACAAGGGTGCCAGCGTGGTCAAAGCATCAGGCGGCAGATCGCCGTCCGCGCTGATCCCGACACCGCCCAAGGTCGCGATGGCCGCCACCTGTGCGGCTGCCGCCTCTGGTCCCGGACCCATGCAGAGGATCGCACCGCGCGGGTGCAGCCCGTGGCGGTTGGATTCACCAGTCGGGCCGGGCAGGTCGGTCGGCGCGGGGCTGGCAGGCATGAGGGCTGCGGCCAGCCGCTTTTGCAGGGCGGCTGGATCGGCGGCGACGTCCCATGTGCCGGTCGCCTGCGCTGCTTGCGGCGCCGCGAAACGGGGCAGGTAATGCGGTCCGCCCGCCTTGGGTCCGGTGCCGGAGAGACCTTCGCCACCGAAAGGCTGGCTGCCTACGACGGCGCCGATCTGGTCGCGGTTGACATAGATATTGCCCGCCTCGATCCGCTCGACCACGGTCTGCACGCGGTCGTCGATCCGTGTGTGCAGCCCGAAAGTCAGCCCGTAGCCCATGGCGTTGATATCGTCGATCACGCGGTCAAGGTCGCGCGCCTCGAAGGTCGCGACATGCAGGACGGGGCCGAAGATTTCGCGTGTCATCTGGGCGATGCCGGCCACGCGGATCACCGTGGGGGCGATGAAATGCCCGTCTTGCGGGGCGCTGATCTGGTGCAGGATGCGCCCGTCGCTGCGGGCCTGCGCGATATGGTCGGCGATGGTCTTGTGCGCGGCGGCGTCGATGACCGGTCCCAGATCGGTGGACAAGTGCCACGGGTCGCCGACGGTCAGCTCGTCCATCGCACCTTTGAGCATGGTCAGCAGTTTGTCGGCGATATCGGTCTGCACATAAAGACAGCGCAGGGCAGAGCAGCGTTGTCCGGCAGACCGGAAAGCGCCGTTGACGATATCGCGCACGGCATGTTCGGGCAGCGCGGTGCTGTCCACGATCATCGCGTTCAGCCCGCCGGTTTCGGCGATCAGCGGCGTGCCGGGGGCGCAATGGGCGGCCATGCTGGCGCGGATTTTGAGCGCCGTGCCGGTCGAGCCGGTGAAGGCCACGCCGCTGATGCGCGCATCGGCGGTCAGGGCCGCGCCCACATCGCCGCCGCCGGGCAGGAATTGCAGTGCTGTGACCGGCACGCCTGCATCATGCAGGATTTGCACCGCGCGGAAAGCCACAAGTGGCGTCTGTTCGGCGGGTTTGGCGATGACCGCATTGCCTGCGGCCAAGGCGGCCGAGACCTGCCCCAGAAAGATCGCGAGCGGGAAGTTCCACGGGCTGATGCAGGTCCAGATGCCGCGCGCCTGCATGTCAGCGGTGGCTTGGGTGGCGTAGTAGCGCAGGAAATCCACCGCCTCGCGCAATTCGGCCACGGCATCGGGCAGGGTCTTGCCCGCCTCGCGCGCAAGAAGGGCGAAGAGCGTGTCGGCATCGGACTCAAGCGCATCGGCGGCTTTGCGCAGGACCTGCGCGCGGGTGGCGTGGTCGGCGGTCCAGATCGCGGCACCCGCCAGTGCATCGGCCACGTCGTCGGGGGTGGCGGGGGTCACTTGCCCCACGATATCGGCGGGCAGCGCGGGGTTGATGACGGGAGAAGAACTTTCTTGCCTCCGGCGGGGATATTTGGGCTCGGAAGATGTCAGGGGGCCTGCGATGAAGCCCGCGTCATGCAAGGGCGCGC
This sequence comes from Yoonia sp. 72, assembly GCF_034652275.1. NCBI lineage: Bacteria > Pseudomonadati > Pseudomonadota > Alphaproteobacteria > Rhodobacterales > Paracoccaceae > Yoonia > Yoonia sp. 72. The sequence continues at coordinate 528,103 of NZ_JAXIWG010000003.1, forward strand.
GGGCCTTGTCGATGGTGTCGAGCGTGGGTTGGTGCGTCAGGTCCCAGCCTTTGGAATTAACCCGCGCGGGCGCGAAAAGCGCGGGGCCTGTGGGCAGGTCGGGGCGCAGGCCAGCGGCGTCGAACGGGCAGGCGGCGACCACGCTTGCGGGGACGGATTCGTCCACGATCTGGTTGACGAAGCTGGAATTGGCCCCGTTTTCCAGCAGGCGGCGGACGAGATAGGCGAGCAGATCCTCATGCGCGCCAACGGGGGCGTAGATCCGGCAGCGTGTGTTCTCGGCGTTCAGCACGATGGTATGCAGGGTCTCGCCCATCCCGTGCAGGCGCTGGAATTCGAATGTGTCCTTGCCGCGCCCCATCTGGGCGGCCAAGTCCAGCACGGCGGCGACGGTATGGGCGTTGTGGGTGGCGAATTGCGGATAAATCCGGTCGGTCAGGCCCAGCAGTTTGCGCGCATTGGCGATATAGCTGATGTCGGTGTGTTGTTTGGCGGTGAAAACGGGGAACCCGTCGATGCCCTGCACCTGCGCGCGTTTGATCTCGGCGTCCCAATAGGCGCCTTTCACGAGCCGCACCATGATCTTGCGGTCAAGATCGCTGGCCATCCGGTAAAGCTGGTCGATCACCAAGGGCGCGCGCTGTCCGTAGGCCTGCACAACCACGCCGAACCCGTCCCATTTCGCCAGCGCGGGATCGGCGAGCACGGCGGCGATCACGTCGAGCGACAGCGCCAGCCTGTCGGCCTCTTCCGCGTCGATGTTGAAACCCATGCCGGCGGATTTCGCAAGCAGCGCAAGGGCGCGCACGCGCGGCACCAGTTCGTCCATCACACGCGCCTGTTGCGCGACTTCATAGCGGGGATGCAGGGCCGAGAGTTTGACGGAAATGCCGGGGTTTTCCGCAACCGAGCCATGCACGCAATGATCGGCAATGGCCGAAATCGCGCGGGAATAGGCAAGGTGGTAATGTTTGGCGTCGGCTTCGGTCCGTGCGGCCTCGCCCAGCATGTCATAGCTGTAGGTGAAACCCTTGGCCTGCATGCCGGTGGCGCGTTTCATCGCCTTTTGAATCGTCTCCCCCAGCACGAACTGGCGGCCCATTTCGCGCATCGCGCGCGCCACGGCGGTGCGGATCACCGGTTCGCCCAGCCGTTTGACCGCAGACCGCAGGTGCCGCGTGATCCCCGGTTTTTCATCGTCAAGCACGCGGCCTGTCAGCATCAGCGCCCAGGTCGAGGCGTTCACCAGCGACGACGCCGAATGTCCCAGATGCTTGCCCCAGTCGGAGGGCGCGATCTTGTCCTCGATCAGGTCGTCCATCGTGTCGGCGTCAGGCACGCGCAGCAGCGCCTCGGCCAGACACATCAGCGCGATGCCTTCGTCGGTCGACAGGCCGTATTCCGCAAGGAAAACCTCCATCAGGCCCGGATCGGCGCTGGTCCGGATCTGGGTGACAAGGGCAGCCGCGCGGTCGCAGATGCGGGCGCGGTCGGTGTCGGACAAGGCCGCCGTTTCGACCAAGGCTGCGACAGCGGCGGATTCGTCGCTGTAGATCGCGGCGTCGATGGCGTCGCGCAGATTGAGAGGGGTATCACGGGGCATGGCGGAATCCTTATCCAGATGGCCTATCATAGCCGATTGCGAAAAGGCGATTGGCCTGCTAATGCGCGATCCGCAGGACAGAGTGATGAAAAGGCGCGACCATCATGACCGAAAAGAATGGCGAACTGGATAAATTCGACCGAAAGATCCTTGACGTGCTTGCCGTGGAAGGGCGCATCAGCATCACCGACCTTGCGCGCAGGATCGGGCTGTCGAAATCGCCCACGCAGGCACGCTTGCGCAGGCTCGAGGAAACCGGCGTGATCCGCGGTTATCGCGCGCTTTACGATCCGATCCGGCTGGACCGTGACCATGTGGCTTTTGTCGAAGTCCGTCTGTCCGATACCCGCGAAAAGGCGCTGGCCGCCTTCAATGCCGCCGTGCTGCGTATCCCCGAGGTCGAGCAATGCCACCTGATCGCGGGCGCCTTTGATTATCTGCTCAAGGTGCGCACGGCGGGGATGACCGGCTATCGCGCGGTGCTGGCCGAGAAGATTTCGACATTGCCGCATGTGTCCAACACCTCGACCTATGTGGCGATGCAGACGGTCAAGGAAGAAGGCGTGTCGCCCGTCGCCCCCGGCCCCGAGGCATAGCGCCGCTTGACGCGGTGGCGGATCGGTACAGGTCATCCACATGCGCTTGATCTTATGCCTTATGTGCTTCGCGACATCCGTGGTGGCAGAGACCTGTCCCGCCGCCCCTGACCATGGTGCCGAACAGGCGCGCATCATCGCGGAACTGGGCAAGGCTCGTACACAGGCAGAGGCGGCACCACTGACCCAAGGTCTGTGGCGGCTTTGGACCGATGCGCCCGATGCTGCGGCCAAAACCCTGCTCGTTGACGGGATGGACCTTTTGACGGACGGTGCACCCGGCATCGCTGTGACCAAATTCGACGCTCTGATCGCCTATTGCCCCGACTACGCCGAGGGTTACAACCAGCGCGCCTTCGCGCACTATCTGCAAGGGGATTTCGCAGGCGCGCTGGACGATCTGGACGCTGCTCTGGCGATCAATCCACTGCATGTCGCGGCCCTGTCGGGCAAGGCATTGACGCTGATGGGTCTGGGCCGTGATGCACAGGCGCAGGAGGTGCTGCGCGCCGCCGTCGCGCTGAACCCCTGGCTACAGGAACGCGCGCTTTTGGTGACACCGCCGGGGGTGGAGTTGTGATCCGGCTTGCCGCCGCCTGCGGCCTTGCTTAGGAAAGCACCACGCGCCCCGCTTGCCCGCGTGGTGGAATGGTAGACATCGGAGACTTAAAATCTCTTGGCCGCAAGGCCGTGCCGGTTCGAGTCCGGCCGCGGGCACCAGCAAACTGATCTATATCACGAGCGGATTGCAGCCCAGCCTGCGCAATAGATGTTCCGCGCAGGGCTGGATCGGTTAGGGTCGATCTGTACCCGCTGGACAGCTCCTGAACATCAGGCAAGCGTTTGGCGGAGCGAAAGGACTATTCCATGAAAATCTTGCCATTTGGTATCGCTTCGGCGATCGCGTTGACCGCTGCCATGCCATCATTCGCCCAATCGACAGAAGCCCGCGCTGGCGCCGAAATCTCGGCCCGCGTGACCCCAAGCGAATTCGCGCCATCCGTTGGCGTGCTGGAGCTGAACCAGACCGTCGTGATCGAAGGCTGTCTGGAAGACGTCACATGGTGCCAGATCAGTTTCGACGGCCAGACAGCCTGGGCCTCGGCAGAATATCTCTATGTCGAGGAAGACGCGACACCCGTCGCTCTGATCAATCGCCCGGGTACACTGACGCTTTCCACCGTCACCGTGCCGGATGACGATGCAACCCAGACCGACCAGAACACGGCCGCCGCTGTCGGCGCGACGCTCGGGTCGTTGATTGCCTTCGCCGCCGGTGGCCCTGTTGGGGGTGTGATCGTCGGCGGGATGCTGGGGACCGCGGTTGCGGTTTCCGCTGTCGAGCCGTCCGAGGAAACGCTGGTCTTCGTCTCGGCCAATCCGGTCGAGACGATCTATCTGAACGGTGAAGTCGCTGTCGGTGCGGGCGTTCCTGCCGAGGTCGTCATGTATGACGTCCCGACGCAGCCGGAATTCCGCTATCTGAACGTGAACAACCAGCTTGTGCTGGTTGATGCCGAAACCGGCACCATCGTCCGCGTTATCCGTTGAACGAAAGGGCCCCGCGCATCACGCGGGGCTTTTCGTGCCTGCCTGAACGAAAAAAGCGGCCGCCATTGGCGACCGCTTTTTCTATTCACCTGGTAGCAGATCAGGTCTTGCTTGCCCAATCGTCGACCTGACGTTCGGCCTCGTCTTTGGCCAAACCGTACTTTTCCTGCACCTTGCCGACCAGCTGATCACGCTGTCCGTCGATCTGTTGCAGGTCGTCGTCGGTCAGATCGCCCCATTTTTCCTTGGCGCTGCCGCTCATCTGCTTCCATTTGCCTTTGACGATATCCCAGTTCATGTGGATCTCCTTTGTCGTTTGAATAAGTACGATTGGAAAACGCCAATGCCGCGATTAGGTTCCGCCGCGGCGCAAAATCGTCAGCCTGCCCCGAAGATCAGCAGCACAAGCGGGATGGTCAGCACCGATGCCAATGTCTGGGCTGTGACCAGTCCGGCCATATAGGTCGCGTCACCGCCGAATTGCCGTGTCAGCACATAGGATGTGGGCGCGGTCGGAATGGCGAAGAAAATGACCAGCACCAGTGCCTCGATCCCGTTCAGCCCGAAGATCCACGCCATGCCCATCGCCAGCACCGGCATTGCAAAGAGCCGCAGCGCGCTGTTGATCCCGATTGCGGCCATGTCGGACCGCAGCGCGCCCGGGCGCAGTGCCGCCCCCACGCAGAGCAGTCCCAAGGGCAGGCTGCCTTGTCCCAGTAGCGCAAAGAACGCGCCTGTCCCGAATGGCAACCCGATCCCGCTCAGCGCCAGCGTGATCCCCAGCGCGCAGGCAAGGATCAGCGGGTTGCGCGCCATCATCCGCAGGATCGCCTGCGGACGGCGCGCCTCGGTCCGCTCGGCCAATGCCATGATCGACAGCACATTGACCAGCGGCACGATCACCGCCAGCACAATGGCCGCGCGCTCGATCCCGGGCGCGCCGACAAGGGCGGCCGTGATGGCAAGGCCCAGATAGGTGTTGATCCGCACGACGCCCTGCAAGGTCGGCCCAAAACGCGCGGCCGGGCTCGGGTGGAACCACCTCCAGCCATAAAGCCCCAGTGCGGCAAGCCCGATCGCGGCAAAAGCCGCGCCGCCCAGCCGCCAGATTGCAGGATCACCCAAAGGGGCCGCGCCAAGGCTGCCCACCAGCAGCGCCGGAAACAGGATGTAGTAATTGACGCGCTCTGCCGCAGGCCAGAACCCCGGTTCGGGAAAGCCCGTGCGCGCCATCGCAAAGCCAAGGCAGATCAGCGCGAACAGCGGCCAGATTGTCAGGATGATCATGTTGCCCGTTCCGCTGCTGGTCTTGCGGCCAGCCGTAGCATTCCTGTCGGGCCGTTTGCCAGATCAAAGCGCGGTGATCCTGTGCGATCTAGCCGATGCGCTGCCCGTGCGCATGCACCACCTGCGCATGATGGGTCAGCGAATGTGGCACTTCTTGGCCGTGCCGCGCCATCAATGCGGCATCGCCGAGGATATCGCGCGCGGCCCCATCGGCCACGATGCGCCCGCCGTCGATCAGGATCACGCGGTGGCAAAGCTCCAGCACCATCTCCAGATCATGGCTGGCGATCAGCATCGCCTGATCCATGCCGCGCAGCAGACCGATCAGCCGCCTGCGGTTGCGCAGGTCAAGTGCGGCAGAGGGTTCGTCCAGCAGCAACAGGCGGGGGGACATCACCAGCACGCCAGCAAGGCACGCCAGCCGCTTTTCGCCGCCCGACAGATGATGCACGGGCCGGTCCGCCAGCGCCGCGATCCCTACGCGGTCAAGTGCTGCGGCGACGGCTGCGCCCAGCATATCTCCCGACAAGCCCAGATTGCGCGCGCCAAAGGCCACATCCTCGGCCACGCTGGGGCTGAACAACTGGTCCTCGGCCTGCTGGAACACAAAACCGATGCCGGGGTGGAAACCGCCGGGTGTGACCGGGTCGCCGTCCATCTGCACCTCGCCTGCGGATGCGCGGATCACGCCGGTCAGACACAGCATCAGCGTGGTTTTGCCCGCGCCGTTCGGGCCGATCAGCCCGACCCGTTCACCCTGCGCGATTTGCAGCGACACGTCCTGCAAGACGCGGTCGCCAGTGGCGCGGGTCAGGCTGAGGTTGCGGGTCTGGAGCAAGGGCTGGGTCATGCCAGATGGTCCACCGCCAGCAGGCTGGCTGCAAGCGCAATCAGGACCACCAGCGCCCATTTGTCGGCGCGCGGCACGGGCGGTGCGTCGGGCAGGGCGGCCCCGCTTGCCCCGTGCCCACGCAGGATCATCGCGTGATAGACCCGTTCCGACCGCGCATGGCTGCGCAGCAGAAGGCTTGCCAAAATCCAGCCGGTCGACCGGAACCGCCCCAGCCATCCGTGCCCGCCGCGCAGGCGCATGGCGGTCTGCATGCGGGCCAGATCGTGACGCAGATCCTCGATATGGCGCAGGGTCAGCAACGCCATATCCACCAAAAGCGCGGGCAGCCCAAGACCCCGCAGCGCGCCGATCAGATGCGACAGTGGCAACGCACCGACAAAGACAACGATCAGCGTAAAGATCGCTAGGAACCGCAGCGCGATGCCAGTGGCGGCGGCCAGCCCTTCGGCGCGCAGGGCAAGGGGGCCAAGTGCCGTGATGACCGTCTCTCCGCTGGTAAAGGGCAAAACCACGACCAAGCCCGCGATGACAACGCCCGGCAGGCGCAAGGCCCGCAGCAACTGACGGGCGGGCGTGCCGGACAGCCACACAAGGCACATGGTGGTCGCAACCATCAGCGCCAAGGCGATGGACCCGTGCAGCGCGGAAAAGCTGAAGGCAAGCGCCAGCAAGGCGATGATCCGCAGGCGCGGGTCGGTGATCGGATCAGCGCGCACCGATCATCTCGGGGTTGGTGCGGCGCAGAAAGCCGAGGATCGCGGCGACGACCATCCCCTCGGCCAGCGCCAGCGGCAGATGCGCCAGCGCCAGCGCCGTGATCGCCGCGCGTTCGGCGCCTGCATCCAGATGCGCGGGCAGCCCCGCCAGCAGGGTCGCGGCGAACAGCGCAACCGCCAACAGAACTGCGCCTGCGCCGGTCGCAAAGCCCAGAATCGCGGCCGCCGCGCGCTGCGTCATGTGCCCCAAGCCGCGCGTCAGGCCAAAGGCCACCAGCGCAGGTAGCCCGAGGATGACCGCGTTGACACCGAGCGTGGTCAGCCCGCCATGCCCGAACATGACCGCCTGAAACGCAAGCCCGATCAGGATCGCGGGCATTGCATACCAGCCCAGCATCGCTCCCATCAGCCCCGGCAGCATCAGATGCACACTGCTGGGGGGCACGGGGATATGGATCAGCGAGGCTGCGAAAAAGGCAGCCGTCATCATCGAGGCGCGCGGCAGTCCTTCGCGCGGGTCAGGTTGGGCCGCGATCCGGTTCAGCGAAAGGGCGGTCAGCCCTGCCGCGACCGCCCAGCCGCCCAAGGTCAGCCCAAGGGGCAGGATACCGTCGGGGATATGCATCAGGCCGGTTCCGCAGTGCGCGCACGCCGGAAATAGAGGGCCGTGCCGATGCAGCCCCAGATGACGCTGGCGGCCATCAGCAGCCGTTGTGCCCATGACAGGTCAGTGCTGGCGGCTGTGACGGTGATGGCCGCACCATCCGTGCCGACGGCGACATAGCCTATCGCGCCATGACCCGCCTGTCGCACCTGTACCGCCCATTGCCCCGCCCGTTCGTCGGGTACAAAGACGAACCCTCCGTCCGCATCCGTGACCCCCGTCAGCCAAGGATGCGCGGGATCGTCGGGAGCAAAGACGGAGACCTGTGCGCCCGCCATCGGCTCACCCGTGTCATAGCGGGCGTGGATGGCCACGGCCTCGGTGGCGCCCACATCGACGAAGGCGCCATGCGCTGCCGCAGGCCCCGTCAGCAGCAGCGCCGCGACCAGTGCTTTAACGGTAACTGACAGCACAATGCCCCTCTCCGACATGGCCGATGTGCAGGCCTGTCAGGGTGATTTCATGGGTGCCGCCCGCGGCGAAAGCGTCGAACCCAAGCGCATGGGTATTCATGTGATCGGTCGCTCCCAAGTCGTGGCGACCGAACACATGATCCAGATGGAAGGTCAGTTCAAGGTCGGCATCGCTGCCTGCGGCAACGAACCCCTTGCGCGCGTCACCCACATATTCACCGCAAACATAATCATGCGTGGCATCGCTGGTCAGGGTGAAATCCACGCTTTGGCCGTCGCGGGTCGCTGTGCCGATCAGCACCATCGACTGGCCCGCCCAGTCACCCGATTGCGCCGGCACGACAGACCAGACAACTGCGTTGTAATGGCCTTGGGGTGCGGGTGCTGTCCCGAGCAGCACGCGGCCTTGCGCATCGGTATCGGTCAGGTCGATTGTCACCTGTTGGATGCTATCGAAAACAACGGTCTGGGTCGCGGCGGGTTTGCCACCTGCAGCAGCATCAAAGGGCGGGTCGGTCTGGAGAGCCGACAACCCCGCAAGCGTGACGAACACATGATCGAAACGCAGTTCCCAGCCGTCACGCGTCAGTTCGGGCGCAACAAAACCCTCGCGTGCCAGCGCCTCGCCATTGGCAAAGAGGTGCAGTGTGCCTTCGGCGGCGGCCGCCGTGCCGATGGTCAGGGCGGTGGCGAGAGTACAGAAACGTGCGCAGGGCAGTGACATGGATGGTCCTTGACGGTATGAAAAATAAGAAGCTTTTTCATACGAATGCCCTGTCGGGGTGTCAATGGCTCAGGCGTCGCTGTCCTGCAGGTCGGGCGCATTGTTCAGCATGGCAAGGCTTGCCTCAAGGTCCTGCTGCGGGATGTCGCGGGCGATCACAACAATCCGGCTGGTCCGGTCGCCCTCAGGCCAGTGACCCAGTGCGACGGGGGGCTCAAAAATATGCTGGACGCCGTGGAACACGAAGGGCGTGGGCAAGTCGCGGATATGCACAATCCCCTTCATCCGCAGGATATCGGGGCCACGCAGCGCGATGAGTGTATCAAGCCACAGATCGAACACCTCGGGCGCGATAGGCTGATCCAGCGTGATCGACGCGGTGGTAATCCTGTCGTCGGTTGCATGATGCGACGGGCTGGCAAGATCAATCCTCGCCGGTTTTGGCAGACGCAGACCCGACAGACCCGCCAGCGGGTCAGGGGCAGCCAGCCAGTCGAGCGCCTGAACCTGCGTGACCGCGTGGCGCATGGCGGACAGCCCGAACAGCACACCGGACGGCACCACGCCCTTGTCGGCGGTGATCCGCTGTGCGCCGGGGTTCAGCCGGTCCAGTCGGGCCTGCAATGCCGCGACTGTGGCGGTATCGGCAAGATCGCATTTGGTCAGCACGATCCGGTCGGCCATGGCGACCTGCGCCTGCGCCTCGGCTTGGCGGTCAAGCGTCGACAGGCCCAGCACCGCATCCACGACGGTCACGGTGCCATCCAGCCTGTAATCAGCCGCCAGCACGGGATCGACCAGCAAGGTGTGATGGATCGGGCTGGGGTCGGCCAGCCCGGTGGTTTCGATGATGACGCGGTCAAAGCGCAACTCGCCCACCGCGCGGCGCACCAGCAACCGCGCGAGCGTTTTCGACAGATCACCCCTTATTGTGCAGCAGATGCAGCCTGCGGGCATCAGCACCACATCCTCGGCGGCGGACTCGATCAGGTCGTGGTCCAGCCCCGCCTCTCCGAATTCGTTGACGACCACGGCGACGCGGCCTGCGGCCGGATCGTGCAGCAGGCGGTTCAGCAGGGTAGTTTTTCCGGCCCCAAGGAAACCGGTCAGCAGGGTCACGGGAATTTTCATCGTCATCTGGCGGTCCGGGTTGTGGTTGCGGTGATCCTGTGTTTGTTATGTTATAACAATCGTGGACGCAAGATCACATGCCCCAGCCCGCCATAGACACAGCCAGCCCCGCCCGTGCCGCCGCGATCCGGCAGAAGGCCGTGCTACTCTGGCATCTGCAACGGGTAAAGCGACTGGTCCGTGCCCGCGTCGGCGGGCAGTGTCTGGTGCATCTGACGGAAATCACCTGCGCCGACCATGACTGCCCCGGTCCCGCGACGCAGATCAGCGTGACAGGGTTTGACCTTGTGCGCCGGGTGGTTGTGATCCACCGACCTGTCGCCGCGATCACAGAGTCCGACGTTGCGCCGCTCTCAGGCTTGTGAAAACGCGGCCTTCTGCGCGGAATACGGTGTGTGGCGGCGCAGATAGGTTTGGGTCACCGCCAGCAGGTTGCTGTCGGGTGCGCCATCGCAAAGAAACTGCGCCAATGTCCGCGCGCGCCCTTCCTGATCGTGGCGCAGGGCGTCGATCATCTGCATGATCTGGCGTTCCGAAGGCGTCAGCCAGTCGCGGCAGCAGGGGCAGCTTTCGGAATTGAACGCGATCGGTGTGGTCCGGCTCGACCGCAAGGTCTGCACCACGCCCACCAGATCATAGCACAGGGCCCCGGCGGCATCGGGGCCGACATGCGCCGTGGCACAGCGCAGTGCGACCAGCCAACCCTGGCTTTCGGGCACGGCAAAAGTCTGGAAATGCCAACGCAACAGCACCAACGTCAGCCGCGCGAAGGGGTCGAGGTTCATGTCCTGCACCGCGATTTCGCCGGGACGCGGGTCTCTTGTGGGTCCGTGATCCGTTTGCGGCTCGTAGACCGGGCGGAATGGGCGGCGCGGATCAGCGCCGTGCATGTGAGGCGCTTTCCTGGGTGGTTGACTGGGCCTGCCGGTCAAGGATCAGTTCGACCAGGTGTGGTTCGATCGTGGACCCGTCCGTGACGCAATCATCTTGGGCGGCGATCAGATCGATCAGAAAATCATGTGTGCTGTCTGGCATCGGCTCGTCCTGTGCAAAAGGGGCATGCCTTGCCGGTCACCGCGCAACCGCTGTTCCGACTGGGTGAATTATTCCTGACAGAAATAATCAGGTTAGTAAAGTGATTTTGCGTGACTGGCCTGCCGCTCTGGCTATGTATGAATGGATTTCATAATTGTCTTGCCCAACATGAATTTGTTTTCACGACCGCATGCGCCTATCTGACCTGCAGGCACGTCAGGTGCCTTTTGTTGTTTGATCGGACTGTCATGACCTCTCTCCTGCCAAAATCCCCCGCCTTCGACCGGATCGCTGCCGCCGCTGCCGACCGTATCCTGATCCTTGACGGGGCGATGGGCACGCAAATTCAGGCGCTGGGCTTTGGCGAGGGGGATTTCACCGCCCATGGCGCGGGCTGTGCCTGTCATCCGCAATTGTTCGGGGACAAGCCGCTGCCGCAGCAGGGCAACAACGACCTTCTGATCCTGACCCAGCCGCAAGCGATCGAGGATATCCATTATGCTTATGCGATGGCAGGGGCCGATATCGTCGAGACGAACACCTTCTCCTCCACGAGCATCGCGCAGGCCGATTATGGCTTGGAGCATCTGGTTTATGACCTGAACTTTCACGGTGCGCGTTTGGTGCGGCAAGCGCTGGACCGCGCCACAGCCGAGGACGGGCGCGAAAGGTTCGTCGCGGGCGCGCTGGGGCCGACGAACCGCACGGCATCCATGTCGCCCGATGTGAACAATCCGGGCTACCGCGCGGTGACGTTTGACCAGTTGCGCGAAGCCTATGCCGAACAATTGCGCGGGCTGATCGACGGCGGGGCCGATCTGATCCTGATCGAGACGATTTTCGACACGCTTAACGCCAAGGCCGCGATTTTCGCCTGCGAGGAAATCTTTGCCGCCAACGGCCTGCGCCTGCCAGTGATGATCTCCGGCACGATCACCGACCGCTCTGGCCGCACCCTGTCAGGCCAGACACCGACCGCGTTCTGGCATGCGGTGCGCCATGCGGACCCTTTGACCATCGGGCTGAACTGTGCGCTGGGCGCTGCCGAAATGCGCGCGCATCTGGCGGAATTGTCAGGCGTGGCCGATACGCTGGTCTGCGCCTATCCCAATGCGGGCCTGCCCAATGAATTCGGGGAATATGACGAAAGCCCCGATTTCATGGCCAGCCAGATCGCCGACTTCGCCAAGGAAGGCTTGGTCAATATCGTCGGCGGTTGCTGCGGATCGACGCCTGACCATATTCGCGCCATTGCCGCTGCGGTGGCGGGTTACAAGCCGCGCGCGATCCCCGCGCATACGCCGCTGATGCGGCTTTCGGGGTTGGAGCCGTTCACGCTGACCCCCGACATTCCCTTTGTAAACGTGGGCGAGCGGACGAACGTCACCGGCTCTGCCAAATTCCGCAAGCTGATCACCAACCGCGATTATGCCGCCGCCGTCGATGTGGCCCGCGATCAGGTGGAAAACGGCGCGCAGATCATCGACGTGAACATGGATGAAGGCTTGATCGACAGCAAACAGGCGATGATCGAATTCCTGAACCTGATCGCCGCCGAACCCGATATCGCCCGCGTGCCGGTGATGATCGACAGTTCCAAATGGGAGGTGATCGAGGCGGGCCTGCAATGCGTGCAGGGCAAATCCATCGTTAATTCGATCAGCATGAAAGAAGGCGAAGAGGCGTTTCTGCATCAGGCGCGGCTCTGCCGTGCGTACGGTGCGGCGGTGGTCGTCATGGCCTTTGACGAGGCGGGGCAGGCCGATACCGAGGATCGCAAGGTCGAAATCTGCACCCGCGCCTATAAGCTCTTGACCGAAGAGGTGGGTTTCCCGCCCGAGGATATCATCTTTGACCCCAACGTCTTTGCCGTGGCGACAGGGATCGAGGAGCATGACAATTACGGCGTCGATTTCATCAACGCGACCCGCCGGATCATTGCCGACCTGCCGCATGTGCATGTCTCGGGCGGCGTGTCGAACCTGAGCTTCAGCTTCCGTGGCAACGAACCTGTGCGCGAGGCGATGCATGCGGTGTTTCTCTATCACGCCATTCAGGCGGGGATGGATATGGGCATCGTCAACGCAGGGCAGTTGGCGGTTTACGACAGCATCGACCCCGATCTGCGCGAGGCTTGCGAAGATGTGGTGCTGAACCGCACGCCGGATGCGACCGAAAACATGCTGGTGATCGCCGAAAGGTTCAAATCCACCGGCGCGCGCGAGGCGAAAGAGCGTGATCTGGCGTGGCGCGACTGGTCGGTCGAAAAACGGCTGGAACATGCGCTGGTCAACGGGATCACCGAATTCATCGACGCCGATACCGAAGAGGCGCGCCTGCAGGCCGACCGCCCGCTGCATGTGATCGAAGGCCCGCTGATGGCGGGGATGAATGTGGTGGGCGATCTGTTCGGCGCGGGCAAGATGTTCCTGCCGCAGGTCGTCAAATCCGCCCGCGTGATGAAACAGGCGGTCGCGGTGCTGCTGCCCTATATGGAAGAGGAAAAGCGCCTGAATGGTGGGACGGGGCGCGAATCTGCGGGCAAGGTGCTGATGGCCACGGTCAAAGGCGATGTGCATGACATCGGCAAGAATATCGTGGGCGTCGTGCTGGCCTGCAATAACTACGACATCATCGATCTGGGCGTGATGGTGCCCGCCGCCAAGATCATCGAAACAGCGATTGCTGAAAAGGTCGATATCATCGGTCTGTCTGGCCTCATCACGCCGTCGCTGGATGAAATGGTCCATATGGCGGCCGAAATGGAACGGGCGGGTCTTGATATTCCGCTGCTGATCGGCGGCGCGACCACCAGCCGCGTGCATACGGCGGTGAAAATCCACCCCAATTATGCGGCAGGCCAGACGGTCTATGTGACGGACGCCAGCCGTGCGGTGGGTGTCGTCTCGGCGCTTTTGTCGCCGGATCAGAAGGCGGGTTATGTAAAGACGATCCGCGCCGAATATGAAAAAGTCGCGGATCAACACGCGCGGTCGGAACTCGCCAAGAAACGCTTGGCCCTGGCCGATGCCCGCGCCAATGCGCTGCAGATCGACTGGAAGGATTACAGCGTGACGGCACCATCTTTCCTTGGGACCAAGGTCTATGAGGATTGGGATCTGGCCGAGCTTGCGCGCTATATCGACTGGACGCCATTTTTCCAGACATGGGAATTGAAAGGGGTCTATCCCAAGATCCTGCAGGACGAAAAACAGGGCGAGGCCGCGCGCGCGCTCTTTGCCGATGCGCAAGAGATGCTGGCGCAGATCATCGCGGAAAAATGGTTCCGACCGCGCGCGGTGGTGGGCTTCTGGCCTGCCAATGCGATGGGCGATGATATCCGCCTGTTCACCGATGACAGCCGCAAGACCGAACTGGCGATGCTGCACACCCTGCGCCAGCAGGTCAGCAAGCGCGACGGGCGGCCCAACGTGGCGCTGTCGGATTTCGTGGCACCTACCGGCACCCCCGATTACGTTGGCGGTTTCGTGGTCACGGCAGGGATCGAGGAAATCGCCCTGTCCGAACGGTTCGAGCGGGCCAACGACGATTTCAACGCGATTTTGGTCAAGGCGCTCGCCGACCGTTTCGCCGAAGCCTTTGCCGAACGGATGCATGAATTGGTGCGCCGCGAATTGTGGGGTTATGCGCCGGATGAAACGCTTGCGCCCTCGGAACTGATCGGCGAGCCTTATCGCGGTATCCGCCCTGCACCGGGCTATCCCGCCCAGCCTGACCATACCGAGAAAACCACCCTGTTCCGGCTGCTGGATGCCGAGGCCACGACAGGCGTGAAACTGACCGAAAGCATGGCAATGTGGCCGGGGTCATCGGTGTCGGGGCTCTATATCGGGCATCCGGACGCCTATTATTTCGGGGTCGCCAAGGTCGAGCGGGATCAGGTGCTGGACTATGCCGCGCGCAAGGATATGCCTGTCGAGGACGTGGAACGCTGGCTGGGGCCAATCCTGAATTATGTGCCGACGCCGCGATCCGCGCTGGCGGCAGAATAGCGCGCGCGTTCCTTTGGTGAGAGGCCAAGACGGGGCGCTGCCCCGAACCCCGGAGTATTTGGGGAAAAAAGAAGATCAGACGGCGACTTCGATCCGGCCGAGCGGGTTGGAGCAGCAGGCAAGGATGTAGCCGTCTGCGATATCCTCGTCCGAGATGCCGCCGTTGTGGACCATATGGACCTCGCCTGCGGTTTTGCGGATCTTGCAGGTCCCGCAGAGGCCGAACGTGCAGCCGGACGGGATGTTCAGCCCGTTGGCGCGCGCCACGGCCAGCACGGTATCGGTCTGCGCACAGGCCGCGACCACGCCAGACGCGGCAAAGCTGATCTGCGCGCTTGTGTCGGCATCGGGGGTGATATCGTTGATCTCGGGCGCGTCGGCGGCTTTTTCGACGGGGGCCTGAAAGTTTTCCTGATGATAGCGGTCCATGTCGTAGCCAAGCGCGTTCAACATGTCGCGCACCGCCTGCATGAAAGGCTCAGGCCCGCAGCAGAACACTTCACGCTCCAGATAGTCGGGGGCCATCAGCCCCAGCATGATCTGGTTCAGCCGTCCGTGATACCCGTGCCAGACGCGGAACGGGTCGGGTTCCTTGACCGTGTAGCGCAGTTGCAGCCCCGGCACGCGGTTGGCGAACTGGTCCAGCCTTTCGCGAAAGATGATGTCGGACGGGCGGCGCGCGGCATGCACAAAGACGATATCGGGCATGTCGCCCGTGTCCCAGGCCCAGGTGGTCATCGACATCATCGGCGTGATGCCGGAGCCTGCCGAGATGAACAGGTATTTGTCCGCCGGATGGCGGTGAAAGCTGAAGATACCCGCAGGGCCGTAAGCCTTGATCTTCATCCCCGGGCGCAGGTGGTCGAGCATCCAGCGCGTGCCGATGCTGTCCCTTTGCGCCTTGACCGTGAGCGAGATCGATAGGGGCCGCGAGGGGCTGGAGGATATTGTATAGGTCCGCTGCACCGCGCCACCCGGGACTGGCAGATCAAGCGTCAGGAACTGCCCCGGTTCATAGTCGAACCATGCCCCCGAGGGCGCCCGAAAGGCGAAGGTCGCGACATCGGGCGTCTCTGGGATGACCATGACGCATTCGAGCCATTCATCATCGCGCCACGCGGCGGTGGTGCTGATCCGTGTGGGCGCGGGCATCTTATTCCGCCGCCAG
This sequence comes from Yoonia sp. 72, assembly GCF_034652275.1. Taxonomy (NCBI): domain Bacteria; kingdom Pseudomonadati; phylum Pseudomonadota; class Alphaproteobacteria; order Rhodobacterales; family Paracoccaceae; genus Yoonia; species Yoonia sp. 72. The sequence goes on from NZ_JAXIWG010000003.1 coordinate 543,857, forward strand.
TGCAGGCTGCGGGGACAGCCGCCCAGTCATCAGGCCCGCATACCAGTCCACGAACTGGATCACACCTTCTTCCTGAATGGGGGAATAGGGGCCGGGTTCATAGGCGGGGGACAGGATGCCTTTCTGGTTTTCCTCGACAACCTGGCGATCCTCGTCATTGGTGTTCAGCCAGACCTCGGTCAGGGTTTTCAGATCGTAATCCTCGCCCTCGACCGCATCTTTGTGAACAAGCCATGTCGTCGTGACCTCGGTTTGCGTGGCCGAGATCGGCAGGACGCGGAAGGTGATCGCATGATCGCCCAGAAAGTGGTTCCAAGTGTTGGGATAGTGATAGAACAAGAGCGTGCCCGCGTCGTTGAACGGCATCGTGCCCATCCGTTTCGCGACGGCGGCCTTGGTGGACATCGTATAGCTTTCGGCATTGTTCAACAAAGGCACCCGCGCCAGCCGCCAGGCCATGTCATCCGCATGGGTAAAGCGTGACGGCAGGCCCGCAGCCTCGCAGCGTTTCCAATGGGTCAGGATTTCGGGGCTGGCCTCGTCGGGGCCGGACATGGCGGCGAATTTGGGATTGTCCGAGAAGGTCCGGCAGAGCGACGGATGCGACCCCGAACAATGGTAACATTCGCGGTTGTTTTCCAGCACCAGCTTCCAGTTGCCGTTTTCGACGATGGTCGAACTATACGCGACCTTGGCATCCTTGAGGCCGGAGGGGGCAAGGAAAGATGTCAGGTGCTTGGCCAGATCCGCGATCGGCGGTGGCACTTGGGCAAGGCAGACAAAGACCATCCCGCCCAGATCGACGCAATGGACCTTTTTTAGCCCGTGTGCTGCGGGATCGAACCCGTCGCCCATGTCGCGCGCATAAAGCAGCTTGCCGTCCAGACCATAGGTCCACTGGTGATAAGGACAGACCAGATTGGGCGTCGATCCTGTTGTCGTCGCGCACAGCCGCTGGCCGCGATGACGGCACACATTATGAAAGGCGCGGATCATGCCATCAGTGCTGCGCACGATGACGACCGGATAGGCGCCGATCTGCAGCGTGGCAAAGGCACCCGGCTTTGGCAGCACAGGCGAGGGCAGGGCGAACAGCCATTCGCGATAGAAGATATGGTCGAGATCGAGGACATAGACACCATCGTCGCAATACAGGTCGCGTTCGAGCGCATGCGCGGGGCGGCGGGCGGTCAGGCGGTCCAGCATCAGGGCTTGATCAAGCATCATACCTCGCTTTGTGCCGACAGTGGCACGTGAACAGGATGCGCGCCCGAGCAGGCGCTGCGCAGATTGGACTTTAGCTGCGATGCAGCACAGCAACCGCCGGAATACGACATGCGGCCTGCGAACTGCGCCGCAGGGCAGGGTGGCCGCGTGCGATTCCGTGCAGGTGGCGCGATTCCGATCCTTGGAGGTATCGAGTCGCCCGCTCAGGGGCGCATTTGCTGTTTGCAGGCCAGAAATGCGGGGCTGATTCTGGCCTTTGCTGCGGTGTTTTCGCGGTTCTTGCTGCGGCAAAGCCCATGTTTCGCGGGCTATCGCGCTTGTTTTGTTGGCGGTTGTCATAAATGTTCCAACAAAATGCGCCTTGCTGCGCTTTTTGTCGAAAAAACCCCTTGCGGCCTGATCGCACTAACCGTAGAACCCCCCTCACCGGCGGCGCAGAGATGCACTGGCGGGGC
>NZ_JAXIWG010000004.1:0-400471 GCF_034652275.1 Yoonia sp. 72
GCGATTGCGGTGGTGAAGTCGGCGGCACTGGGTGGCGCGGGCGCTGTGGGTGACGTGATCACCTATACATTCGACGTGACGAACACCGGCAATGTGACGCTGGCGGATGTGGCGGTCAGCGATCCGCTGCCCGGCCTGTCGGCGATCGCGCCGGCGGGCGTGGCGAGCCTTGCGCCGGGCGCCTCTGCGGCGTTCAGCGCGAGCTATGTGGTCACGCAGGCCGATGTGGATGCGGGCGGGGTGACGAACCTTGCGACAGCGACGGGCGATGACCCCGCGGGCGTGCCTGTGAGCGCGCAATCGGCGGCGGGCACGGATGCGGCCGGCGCGCCGGTGCCTCCGGGCGCGCAGACCCCCGGCACGCCGACTGTGGTGACACTGGCGCAGGATCCCGCGATTGCATTGGTCATCACTGTTGTCGATGTGATTGATAACAACGGCAATGCGATCACCGATGCCGGGGACCAGATTGTCTATAGTTTTGCTGTGACGAACGCGGGCAATGTGACGCTGACCGAGGTGACGATTGATCCGGCCAGTCTGAGCCTGCTTTTGCCGGGTTTCAGCTGCGAGACTGTATCGCTGGCGCCGGGTCAAACGGTGAACCTCGTTTGCGTCGGGACGACCTATACGGTCACCGAGGAAGATGGGACCAATGGCACGATCAGCCTGCTGGCCACGGTCAATGGAGTGGCCATGTCGTCAGGTGAGCCGGTGATTGTCAGTGACGTGGCCTCGGTGGCCAACGGGTTGAGTGGTGGTGGCCTTCTTCTGCGCAAGATGGCTGCGCGCAGCTCGGTCGCTGTCGGCGATCTGGTGGGCTATGAGTTGGAGATCGAAAACAGGTCCGATGTGCTGGCGGTCCAGCTTGATCTTGTTGACATATTGCCTGCGGGCTTCCGCTATCAGTCTGGCAGCGGGATGGTTGACGGTGTTGCACAAGAGCCTGCGGGTGCGGGTCAGCAATTGACGTGGCAGGCGATCCAACTGGCACCGATGCAAACTGTTGTCGTGCGCTATGATCTTTATGTCGGGCCGTCGGTCGGGGCTGGAGACCATACCAACCGTGCCGTGGGTGTGAACCCCGTCACGGGGGCTGCGATCACGCCTGTGGCGACAGCGACCGTGCGTCTGGTGACAGAACCGGTGTTCCAGTGTTCGACGGTGATCGGGCGTGTGTTCGACGACATCAACCATGACGGCTATTTCAATGACGAGCCTGTCGAGGATCGTGTCGCGATTACCGACCAGACCTATTACGGCGGCAAGGCGGGGGCATTGTCCCAGCCCGAGGCAACAGAGCCGCGTCGCGAGGTTGGTCTTGCGGGTGTCCGGCTGGTCACGCCGAACGGGATTGCGGTGACAACCGATGAACATGGCCGGTTCAGCCTGCCTTGTGCGGCCTTGCCGCGCGACATCGGGTCGAACCTCATGCTGCGGCTTGACGACCGGACTTTGCCTTTGGGGTATCGCATGACGACGGAGAATCCGCGCGTTGTGCGCCTGACGCCGGGGATGCTGACCAAGATGAACTTTGGCGCAGCCCAGATCCCGGTTGCACGCGTGGATCTGTCGGCCGGTGCGTTCAGCCAGTCCGGTGAACTGAGCCCGGAGTTGCAGGCAGGGTTGCAAAGCCTTGTCGGGCAGGTCGCGGCCCGGCCGTCGGTGATAAGGCTGAGCTATCAGGCTGCGGCGGGCGAAGCGGACAGCTTGGGCCATGCGCGGTTGCAGGCGGTCGAACAGCAAATCAGACGCTTGTGGTCTGACACCGGTCGGTATGCGCTGACAGTCGAAACGCTTGTCGAAAGACTTGCAGCGCCGGCTGGCCAGGAGTGAGGAAAGAGTGATGTTGAACAAGTTTGAAAAAGTGGCCCCGCGCGGCACTTTGGTCTCGGTCCTTGCACTGGCTGTCGGGTTGGGCGGCACGGCGGCATGGGCGCAAACGCCCAATTGCGCGCTTGTCGCGGGGGCGCTGCCTGCGGGCTGTGTGCATGACAACGCGGGGTTGGTTGTCAGCCGGCCCGGCCCGACGACGGCGGGGCACAGCTCTGCGGGCGATCTGGGGGCTGCGGGCTTTTCGATCTCGATCGATGGTGGGGCCACGACAGAGCGTCAGCATGTGGCAGGCGCCATTGCCGCCACGGACCGTCTGCGCCAGGTGGATCGCAGCCTGAGCCAGATGGGCCTGCGCGTGACGGTGGACAGGCTTGGCGCGCAGCCGGTCCTGAACGTGGCGACGATGGATTTGCGGCGCAGCTACCAGGCCGGAGATAGGATCACGTTCCGCAGTTCGACAAATTATCCTGCGTGGATTGACCGCGCCGAGATCATCGTTGTCGATCCGGCCGCGCCGCACAGGCCGGTCGCTGTTCTGCAGACCGCACCGAATGGCACGGTCGACTGGACCATGCCGGCGGATGGTCCCGAGAGAATGGCCTTTATCCTGCGCGCCTATGATGCCCAGGGGCGGCGCGACGAAACGGTCGCCTTGCCGCTTGTGCGCAGCGACGGCAGTCTTGCCGAGGCAGACCTGACCGAACCGGCCATCGCTGCAGGCGAAGGCGAGGACCGGACGGCACGGCGCGGCATTCCGGTGACGGGTGCCGTTGTGACTGTCTCTGGCAATGATTTGCCCGCGCGGGGCGGGTTGCGGCTGATGGGCGAACAGATCCAGCCGGATTTGCGGCGCAACTTCGTGATCCAGCGTATTCTGCCGCCAGGCACACATGATGTCACGATCAGTGCCGGTGCTGAAAGCCAGACCCAGACCGTGACAATCCCGCAGCGCGATATCTTTGCGACCGGTATCGCAGAGGTCACGCTGGGCCGCGATCTTGGCAATGACGAAACCTACCGTTTTGGCCGTGTGGCGGGCTTTGTCGATGGCGTCTTTGCCAACGGGACCCGTCTGCGCGCGTCGGTCGATACGCGTGACGATGAATTGCGCGATCTGTTCCGTGACGTCACCCGCCGCCATCCCGATCAGGTCCTGCGCCAGATCGAGGACCGCGATGTCTGGGTGACGACCGGTGACGACAGCCGGACGGAAAACCTTGCCCCGACCTCCGGCAAGCTGTTCTTGCGGCTGGAACGCGACAACAGCCATATCATGTGGGGCGATTTCCGGCCTGAAAGCGATCTGTCGCGTGTCGTGCGCACCGACCGGACGCTTTATGGCGCGTCCGGCCGGTGGGAAAGCGACGCCGTCACGCCCGATGGCGAGGCCCGCGCCGCGCTGAGCGGCTATGCCGCGCAGGTCGACCGGCTGACGCAGCGCGATATCTTCCGTGGCACGGGCGGCAGTTCCTATTTCCTGTCGCGCCGCGATATCGAATCCGGCACCGAAACGCTGATCGTCGAAGTGCGTGATCCTTTGTCGGGGCGGATCGTCTCGAGCAGCCGCCTGATCGAAGGGCGCGACTACCGGATCGATTATGTGCAAGGCGTCGTGATCCTGAACGCGCCGCTGAGCCCTTCGGCAGGCGGTCCGGGCTTGATCGCTGACCGGCCACTTGGCGACTATAACGTCAATCTGGTTGCGCAATATGACTATGTTCCCGCGGCGGGTGCCGCGCTTGCCGATACTTTCGGCGGGCGGGCCGAGGCGTGGATAACGCCGCAACTGCGGGTCGGGGCCAGCGGGGCGCGTGAGACCTCCGGTCTTGCCGACAACACGCTTGTCGGGGCCGATCTGTTGTTGCGCCGTCACGACGGCACCTATCTGTCCGTGGATATCGCCCAAAGCGAAGGGCCCGGATTGAACGCGCGCCCGTCGCTGACGGGTGGTCTGGATCTGGATGCTGACGAGGTTGCGGCCGGTCTGCGTGGCCGGCAAGCCTTGGGTGTCCGCGTCGAAGGGCGTCAGGATCTGGCGGATTTTGGCGGGCAGGGCTATGTGCTGGGCTGGTATGAAGACCGCGAGGCGGGCTTCTGGTCGCCCGACTACAATGCCGCCGAGGACCAGTCGAGCTATGGCATCGACGGCTCTGTCGGGGTTGGCCGCATGACGCTGACCTTCGGTGCCGAAGAGGCACGCCAGAACGCCGATCGCAGCGGGCAGAAAGCCCGTGTCGGCGTCGAGACCGCCTTGGGCAACGATCTGACGCTGGCGGTGGAGCTGGCGCATCTGGAGCGGCGCAATCTGGCCGCAACTGCGCCTGAGGGCGATAACGGATCGCGCACCGATCTGGGCGCACGCCTGACATGGGATGCGGCAGATGACGCAAGCTATTGGGTCTTTGGCCAGGGCAGCCTGCGCAACAGCGGCGATGTGGCAAGCGACAGCCGGATCGGCGCAGGTGCCGAGGTTGACCTGACCGACGCGATGGCGCTGTCCGCGCAGGTCTCGACAGGCGCGCAGGGGTTTGCCGGCACGGCTGATCTGTCCTACCGGCCCACGGCGGCTTCGACCTACCGGCTTGGGCTGCGTGAGGACGCGACCCAGGCGGCGGATCTGTTCGGGACCGGGCGGCGTGGCCTGACATTCGGGGCTGACCGTCAAATCAACGACGCTTGGGCGGTGACCACGGAAACCGTGATGGGCGGCCTGCGCGACCGGCGGTCGATGCTGAGCACCTATGGCGTCACCTATACGCCCAGCGATGCGCGCACCTATACGGTGGGCCTGCTGAGCGGGCAGACGCGCGAGGCGGATGGCACCAATGTCACGCGTGACGGCCTGTCCTTCGGTCTTGACCACAATTACGGCGAGGACCTGAACTACCGTCTGCGCACCGAATACCGCGAGGACCGGTCTGACAATCCCGCCCGCTTCACCCGCCGCGACTCGTGGCTGGTCAGCGGTGATATCACCTACCGGACAACGGATGACTGGCGGTTTGTCGGGGGTCTCGATCTGGTCCTGTCCCGCGGTGACGATGCGTCGCTGCGTGACGGACGCTATGTCGAAGGGCGTCTGGGCTATGCCTACCGTCCTGTCGACAACGACCGGCTGAACGCCTTGCTGGGCTACACTTTCCTTGACGACCAGCCCGGTGCCGATCAGGTCAATATTGATGGCGACGTGAACGGTCCGCGCCAGCAAAGCCATATCCTGAACGCAGCGCTGAGCTATGATCTGGACGAACGCTGGACGCTGGGCCTCAAATACGGCCTGCGCCAGCGCGAGCAGACCGACCGGATCAGCGGCGACAGCTTTGAATCGCTCAGCCACCTTGGCGTGGCCCGCGTTGATTACCGCATCGTGCAGAAATGGGACGTGATGGGCGAATTCCGCGCCTTCCACAACGACACGGCAGACACGACCGATTACGCAGCACTTCTGGGCGTCTACCGCGAAATCTCGCCCAATGCCCGGATCGGCGTCGGCTATCTGTGGGGCGCCGTCTCCGACGACCTGCGCACCATCGAAAACGCAAATGAAGGCGTCTTCGTCAACATCATCGGCAAGTTCTAGAACGCGCGCCGCTCTGCACAGCAGAGCGGCCCCTTTCGACCGGTCAGCTCAATCCGGCAGAGACACCCCCCCAAGCTGCGCGTTGCGTCAACTGGCGGGAAGGTCGCGTCGTTTCAGCGGCACTTTGAGCGAGAATTTCTTCCATCAACAGAGAACTGCAGACCGGCTGCGAGACGTGAGAGCAGCTTTTGAGGTGCATCGTCAGACGCAATTCGCCGATGTGGTTCGGCGGAAGTACGTCATGCAGGCGCGGGTGGGGTGGACCACCAGACGAGCGCGGCGTAAGCTCTACCTCTGATAGAATAAGTCTGTTGGCGCGGCGTACGCTGCGCGGGCGAGCCATCTATTAGCCGAAGGAAATGGAAGCACGCAGATCGCACGCCATCGGCGTGACTGATGCACGAGATCAGACAAGAGTGGTAGGCGTAAAGTAATGCGATGCGGCTCTTGCAAAAGAAAACCGAAGCGTCAGTAGAGGCGCAAACTTGAGGACCGCGGTAGCATGATAGTAGGAAAAGACTGGATCTGGCTTCATTTTCCGAAGTGCGGCGGAACGTCAGCAGAGGCGCTCCTTCGCAAAAACTTTGGCGACGATCCAGAAGTGAAGTTTGATGAAATAGACTACACAAATGTGATATGGCACCAGAACATCATTGATCGAAAGACGATTGACCAAGAGTTTTCTTCCGAGGGAAAGAGAATCGTCTGTATATTCAGGCGCCTGCCGGATTGGATTCTCAGCCGAGTCCATTATGAATTTTCTCGCCCACCAAATCTACTTGCTACTCGCGAAATGATTGAGTGTGGGCAATTCTTTGAAAATTCTGGGATGATTAATAGCGCTGATAAAACCTTTGACTACTACAACTCTCCAGAAGTGAACACTTGGCTTCGACTGGAAAGTCTACACACAGACTTTGAGAATTTTCTAGGCCAAGCCTTAGAGCCTCTTGACCGCTCATTGAATGAAAATAAGTTCAATTATGTTCGGAAAAGCGAGTTTTGGTTCACGCGCAATCAACTGGAAGATCTCTATAATGCTAATCCGAACTGGTCAGCCGCTGAACGGTTATGGTACGGGGACTGCCTAGTGTAAGTAATTCAGTGTTTGCATGAGCGAGCACGACGTTCAACCAACCGTTTCCACCGCAAACCCCTGCGTTTCGCACACGTTACAGAACAGACGCTCGATTGCATGGGCGCGGGTGCCGTCGGCCAAGCCACGCTCGATGTCGAAATCGTTGATCCGCAGCTTGAGAAGAGGCGCGATCGCGCGCGGATCGACCCAGAACATGGTGCCGGCGGCAAACCGGCCGGTGACGAAGGGGATGCCGATTTCTGTTGAAATCGCATCGACGATCTCCTGATTGCTCTGCATGTTTCTGGCATCATGGGCCAGCATCGCGGCTGTCGGTGCGATCAGGCCAAGGCGGTCATCGGCATCAAAGCGGGTCATCAGGTCGGCATTGATCAGCGACCCGAAAAGCTGCTGGCGCAGGGTGTCGCCATCGACGCGGTAGACCGATTTCTTGCCATGCACCTTGCAGACTGCGCGATAGCCAAGATGGGCAATGCGCTGCATGGTCAACAGAAACGGGCGCACATCGCGACCACGGTTGTCGACAAGCTCGACAATGGCCGACGGCATATCGGCCACGATGGTGCGGGCAAGGTCGATACTGGTGACCGTCACATAAACGTCGATCTGTGGCAGGGCCGCGATCGCGTCTCTTAGTTCGGGCCATGTATCTGCATAGTGCAGATGGGCCACAACGGCAAAGCGGGCCGTGGTTGTGTCGGGGATGGCAGGGCGCAGGACGCTGCCCGCATCCTTGGGATAGTTGCTGATGACCGATCTTGTCGCTTCGAGATAGCCGAACCCGTGCTTTTGATCCGGCTCCAGATGCGTGCCTTCGGCCCATTCATTCCACGCGTTGATAAAGACCAGCCGTTCGTCATCGCTGCGTCGGGGGTCTTTGGCTGCGCGTTCGACGTTGGATGATAGCCATTGTGCGTATCGGGTCAGGCTGAAATCTGTAAAGACAGATGCCCGAAGGTTGCGTCTTGCCGTATTGTCCCAAGACAACATGCAGGTTCTGAACAGCGTATAATCCGGTTCATCCTGTCTTGTCGCGGTGCTGACGACCTCGGGGTATTCATAGATCCCGCCCTGAAAATCCTTGGCCAGACGCGGGATCAGGCCACTGACCTCGCGGGGGGTGATGTTATGCGGCGGGAATTCGATAGCGGCATCAAGACCCAGATCTCTGGGGTCGGCATGTCCGAATGTCTGCGCAGAGACGACATAAAGATCGCCCAGCCCCATACGCTTGGCCTCGGCCCGCCACATTTTGAGCGTTTCGGCGAAATCGGGGATCAGCGTCGCGCGATAAATGATGAACAGCGGTTTGCCATTCACCCGGATATAGCGGTCGTCCTCCATGAACTTGCGCAAATATTCCAGCATCGCACTGGAATCGTCGAGCGAATGGTCCTGCGCGATCAGCACTTCCTGATCCTGCCCGTCCCAGCGGCGCGTCCAGTTCTCGTTCGCCCAGATCATGCAGAAGGGCAGATCGACCTCTGGGTCGGCCAGCATCGCCTCCAGCGGGGTTTCCATCAAAAGCTGTCCGGCGAACCAGTAGAAATAATAGGCGAACCCCGAGACGCCGTAGTTGCGGGCCAGTCTGGCCTGTTCTTGCATGATCTGCGGAACCCGAAGATCGTAATAGCCAAGATGGATCGGGCAGTGCGGCTGGTAGTGTCCCGGAAACAAGGGCCGCGCCTTGCCCACGTTGGTCCATTCGGTGAACCCCTTGCCCCACCATTCGTCATTCTGCGCGAAAGGGTGGAACTGCGGCAGGTAGAAGGCAATGGCACGGACAGCGGCGTCGATCGGGTCGTGGTCGGCGTATGTCACAAAGTCTTCGCTGACGGTGGAATAGGGCACCACCGGAATACTGCGGTCATCATTCGATATGCCAAAAGGCGGAACCACGCCCGCGACCGGTGTATAGGTCGGCCATTCATCGTCTTGGGCGGCCGCGGGTTGGACACGCAACGACACGGCGGGCATGACCAAACGATCCGGCCACCATTTCTTGGGACGGTTCCGCCGTTTGCGCAAGCTGTTCGACCACCGCCGAAGATGGCGCGTCATGCGCCACCATTTGCTGCCTAGCAGGTCATTGGCCACGTTGATCACATGCGCGAGATGATGGTTCAGTTCATTGGCGCAAAGCTCGCTTGCCTCGAGTCGCGAGACAAGTTCACGCATTTCCTCTTGCGCGGCCGCCGTATCGAGGGTCGCCTTGTCCTGGGCCTCTTGCAGGGCGCGTTGAGCCTCGTCGATTGCTGCACGCAGTTCACTGCAATAGTGTTCCATCGACCCCAGCTTTGCGACAAGCTCGCGCCGTTCCTCCTGCGCTGCGGTCGTCTCCAAAGCGGCGTTCTGATGGGCCGCTTCCAGCGCGCTTTGTGCGTCTTCGATCGCGTCACGCAGTTCATCGGCGCGGCGTTCGCTGGCGGCAAGTTTCAAGGCAAGCTCGTGCCTGTCCTGTTGGGCCGCGGCAATATCCAGCGCCGCTTTCTCTCTTGTGTCCTGCAGGGCTTTTTGGGCGCTTTCGACCTCCTGCCGCAGGGCAAGGGCTTGCTTTGCGGCCTCTTTTTGGAGCGCCTCGGCGGCGTAGGGTTGCAGCGGACTCGTGGAGATTTCATAGGCAGAATGCGGGATCTCGGGCAGATCCGCGTCACTTGCCACGATAAGATCATAGCGCGCTTCTGGAATGCCGGTCCGGACGCCCGTGCCGGCAAAGAAGTGGAAAGGGCCGGTGTCGGTATCATGAGCGATCAGCGATGCAGCGCTCAGTTTCTGGCCATAGTGCTTGGTCTTGGCAAAATAGCGGTCGACGAGCGCGACAAACTCTTCCGTATAAAGCTCTCTGAGATGAAAGCGGTTTGTATAGCGGGGTTTGTCGGAATACTCGAGTTTATTGGGGCTTGAGATCAGCAAAAGCCCGTTGGGTCGCAGCACGCGGCGCAATTCCTGCATCATGCGATCGTGGTCGACAAGATGCTCGATCGTCTCGAACGAGACGACCATATCGACCGATGCATCCGGAAGCGGTATGTCAGTCGCGCTTCCGACCCGGAAGAAAATTCTGGGATCCGTGTAGTGCGCCTTTGCATGTGCGACAGCGTCGGGGCTGATATCGATCCCCACGACCGATTTCGCGGTGGCGGCCAGTATGTCGGATCCGTAACCTTCACCGCAGGCGAGATCGAGCACGTCACGCCCCGCTGTCAGTGTCCGTGCCAGTTGATACCGGTGAAGGTGCTCAAGCTCGATCGTACCTTCAAATTCGGTAAGATAGCGCTCTCCATCAGGGGGGAGTTTACTTGATGACATCAGAGTTTCCTTCTGGCCTTTTGTATCTGACCTGTGGCGGAAACAACCTTTGGATGCAAGTTGGCAGTCGTCAATAGTCCTGTTAAAGTTGAAAAACGCCGCGACTGCCTTTTTGCCGCGCCGGGGGGCGGGGTTTTTGCCCCGGGTGTCTCTGACATGCAGTGAGCACTTTGTCGTCAGTAAATCATGGAAATTCCTGACCTTTGCACCCTGAGCAGGCCATATTCCAGATGCCCCGGTTCATGACGACACGATTGCGGCTGCAATCATAAGGCGTATTGTTCTGTCGGTTCGGGGTGGGTGCTCTTTAACAGCCCGTCATACCACCGCGATCGGAATGGTCCTTACCGCAGCGACGAAGCCAGACAGGAAGGCGACATCGCCACAGTGGTCAGCATGAATAGCCCCTAGATTTGTAGAGGCCTTGCTTGGTAATTTTGGAAGCAAGGAGGACGAGATGTCCGCAAACAAATTCACAGACGAGTTCAAGCGCGATGCAGTGGCCCAAGTCGAGGATCGGGGTTACCCGGTGCGCGAGGTGGCCGAGCGATTGGGCGTCAGCACGAAGTCGATCTATACTTGGCAGAAGCTGTTTTCGCGCCCAGCGAAGGTGATCAAAGAAGTGGATGCGCAGGCCGACGAGATCCGCAGGCTCAAGCGTGATCTTGCCAGAGTGACGGAGGAACGGGACATCTTAAAAAAGGCGACCGCATACTTCGCCAGGGAATCCCGGTGAGGTATGCGTTCATTGCGGAGAACCGGCTGATCTTTGCGGTCCGGGCGATGTGCCGGATGCTGCTTGTTCATCCCAGCGGCTTCTATGCGTGGCTGCGCGAACCCCTTTCCCAACGGGCGCTGGAGGATCAGCGTCAAACCGTGCTGCTGAAGCAGGCCTGGGATGACAGCGGCGAGGTGTATGGATACCGCAAGCTGCATGATGATCTGTGCGACCTCGGCGAAGACATCAGCCCCAACCGGGCGTGGCGGTTGGCCCGTCTGGCGGGCATAAGGGCCCAGATTGGTTACAAAAAGAAGCCGGGCTCTTACGGTGGCAGCCCTGCTGTCGTGGCGGCCAATACCCTAAACCGGGAGTTCGATGTCGATGCCCCTGACCAGTTCTGGGTCACGGACATTACCTATATTCGCACCCATGAGGGGTTCCTGTATCTGGCCGTCGTGATCGATTTGTTTTCCAGGCGGGTGATCGGTTGGTCGATGCAGGGCCGCACCTATGCCGACCTGCCGCTGCAAGCCCTGCTCATGGCCGTCTGGCGGCGCAAACCAAAGACCAAGGTCCACGTGCATTCTGACCAAGGTTCCCAGTTCACCAGCTATGAGTGGCAGGAGTTCCTCGAACAGCACAATCTGCTCCCCAGCATGAGCCGCCGTGGCAACTGCTGGGACAATGCTGTCGTCGAGAGCTTCTTCAACTTGCTGAAACGCGAACGCATCCGGCGCAGAAAGTATAAAACCCGCGAAGAAGCCCGCCGCGACGTGTTCGACTACATCGAGTTTTTCTACAACCCGCAGCGCAAACACGTTAGGAACGGAATGCTGTCACCGATCGCCTTCGAACAGCAGCAGAAACTGAAACTGCAAGGCGTCTAGCAAACTAGGGGCTATTCAGCAACAGGTTTCCCGACAGATGCACAGACCAAGGCGATCAAAGACGACGCCTCGTGCCGCGATCCTGCGCGCCAGAATGTCTCGACCAGCATAGTGCTGGCCATTCGACACATGTTCAGGATGAATTACGGTAAGCCGACTGTTGCAAACCGCCCTGCACCGGGTGGCAATCTGCCCGAAAAATGGAGAGATTTCAGTGCCAGAGTGGCTAATGGCGGACTGGGGAGGATTCGAACCCCCGACCCCTTGATTCGTAGTCAAGTACTCTATCCAACTGAGCTACCAATCCGCGTGAGGCTGGATTTAGACTCAGGGGCTGGATGATGCAAGGGGCAAAACAGATTTCTTGTCATTGCGTTGTATCTGCCAGCGCGAGGTCGGCTTTTGGCAGCTGGATGACGAACGTCGTGCCCTTGTCACTGGTGTCCCGCAGCTCCAGTCGACCGCCATGGCCACGGATCAGGTCGGCGGCAATCACAAGGCCGAGGCCCGCGCCACCCTTGCGCACGCCGCCCTGGAAAGGCTGGAACAGGTGCTCGCGCGCCTTCTGGGGCATGCCGGGGCCTGTGTCGCGGACCGTCAGGCGCCAGACTAGTTCATCCTCATCCGCGTGCAGGCCGATCTCGCCGGGCTCGCCCGTGGCCATGATCGCCTGACGGGCATTGCGCACAAGGTTGAAGATCACGCGGTAAAGCTGTTCGCCATCCGCGCGCAGGGTCATCGTGGCGGGGATGTCCTCGGCAAAGGACAGCGGGTAATCGCCTGCGGCCAGCCGTTCGCTGTCGACGACATCCTCGACGATGCGCGACAGGTTCACGCGGGCAAGGGCAGGGGCCGGTTCATCAACGCGGCCAAAGGCAAGCGTGGTTTCGCACAGGTTTACCGCGCGGGTGATGGAATTGACCAGTTTGGGGGCCATCCGTTTGACCAGCGGGTCGTCCGATCCGCCGATCCGGTCGGTGAAGAGTTGCGCCGAAGTCATGATGTTGCGCAAATCATGGCTGACCTTGGCGACAGCGCCGCCAAGCTGGGCCAGCCGTTCTTTCTGCCGCAGCGCGCCCGTCAGCTGGGTCTGCATCACTTGCAGCGCAACTTCTGCGTCGCGCAATTCGCGCACGCGGGCAGTGGGGGTGATGATCTGGCGGGCATCCTCGGGGGCTTTGGCGTAATTCTGCATATGGGCCACAACGCCCTTGATCGGGCGCACCAGCAGGATCTGGACTGAAAAGAACAACAGGCTGGCCGTGACGACCGAGATGAAGGCTGACAGGATCAGGATGTTGCGCCCGTATTCCCGCATCGCCGCCTGCAAGGGGCGTTCGTCCATCGTGATCTCGATCAACTGGCCACCGTCGCGCACCGGATTCCCGATGACGCGGATGATCCGGTCTTCTGATTGCAGCAAGGTGCGCAAGGCATCGCCCACAAGCGTCACCCCCGACGGGTCGCGCATGTCATAGGTGGTCGCAATGGGCGCAGGCAGCTTGGACGACAGCGCCAGTTGGCGGATTTCATCGCGCCGCAGCACGACGTTGTAGACTTCGGCGTTCTGCAGCAGCTCTGCTTCCAGCTCGGGGCTGATCATGGCGTCCACCTCGGCGGCAAGGGACGCGATCTGCGCCCGTTCCAGCCGGGCAAGCAGATAATCCTCGCGGAACCGCGCGACCGAGGGGACGAAAATGAAGATTTCCGCGATCATCACGAAGATGATTGTCAGGATCAGAAATCGCCCTGAAAGAGAATTGACCATCGTCCCTCGCTGAGGTCAGGGCAACCAACGCTGCACAAGACCGACAACCCGCTTTACAGTGGGGTTTTCAAAAAGTCTTGGGCTAAAATAAGCACCTGCAGCGCGTTTGTTAACCTCGCTTACCGTGGGATATGGCAGGACTGTCTGTGCGATAGCGGACATTTTCATCCCGTTGGCGATGGCCATGGCCCACATGCCGATCAACTCGCCCGCCATATGGCCTGCCATCGACACGCCCACAGGGCGTCCTTTGACGACCATCACCTTGACCAGCCCCTTGGTTTTGCGTTCGGCGATCAGGCGGTCGTTGTGGTGGAAATCGAACCGCACCACTTCGAGCTTGGGGCCATATTTCTTTCGGGCCTGCGCCTCTGTCAGACCGACCTGCGCCAGTTCGGGGTCGGTATAGCTGGCCCAAGGAATATGGTCGGTGCGCTGCTTGGACGGCAGTGCGAACAGAAGCGACCGGATCAGCACGCTGGCGTGATAGCCCGCGACATGGGTGAACTGCAGCCCGCCTGCCACGTCACCGGCGGCATAAACCCGCCGATTGGTCACCGATCGCAGGTTGGGCCCGACCTTGAGGCCCTTGCGGTCATAGGCAACGCCGCCTTTTTCCAGATCCAGCTTGTCGGTGTTGACCTTGCGTCCCACCGCGATCAGCAGATGGGTGCCGGTCACATCACCCTTGGGGGTGTGGACGGTGATCTTGCCGTCTGACTGGCTGACCTTTTCGGCCTGCGCGTCTTCCATGATGACCACGCCTTCCTCGCGCAGCGTATCAAGAACGATCGCTGCGGTTTCGGGGTCGTCCTTGCCGAAGGCCTTGGCACCTTCGACCACGGTCACCTGACAGCCCAGCCGCCGGTGCGCCTGTGCCAGTTCCATGCCGATGGGGCCACCACCGATGATGATCAGGTGGTCGGGCTTTTCGCGCAGATCGAAGATGGTCTCGTTGGTGTGATAGGGCACATCCGCCAGCCCCGGGATCGGTGGGACCAGCGGGCCGGACCCTGTCGCCACCACAAAACGCCGTGCGGTGATGATCGTGTCACCAGCCTGCACCTCGGTTTTCGAGATGAAGCGCCCGTAGTCCTGAATGACATGCACGCCCAACCCTTCGAACCGTTCGACGCTGTCGACGGGCGCGATGGTGGCGATCACGTCGGCCACATGGTCCTTGGCGGCGGCGTAATCGACTGATGGGTCAACTGCACCGATTCCGTATTTCGCGCCATGCCCCATCGCATAGGCCTGCTTGGCCGAGGCGATCAGCGCTTTGGACGGCACGCAGCCGTAGTTCAGGCAATCGCCGCCCATCTTGTGCCCTTCGATCAGCACGACCTTGGCGCCCATCTGGACCGCCCCCGCCGCGACCGACAACCCGCCTGATCCGGCGCCGATGATGCAGATATCCGTTGTGATCCGGTTCATGGGTTAAAGACCTTTCTTGCCGCGCAGGGCCTTGATCAGGATGGGCAGCGCCGCCAGAACGCAGAGCCCGAGAATGGGGAAAAGGATGGCCGGCTCGAAGATGATGCCGAGATTCGGGGTCTCGCCGCGTGCAAAGACCTCGCCCAGACCCGCGCCGACCGATGTATAGACAACGCCCCCGGGGATGATCCCCAGAAAGGTGGTGATCGCAAAGCGCGACAGCGGCACGCCGACCAGCGCGGGCACCAGATTGGCCACAAAGAACGGCACCGCAGGCACCAGCCGGATCAGGAACAGCATTTCCCACTGGTTGGCGTCGATCCCGTCCTTGATCCGTTTCACGGTACCCTCGGATGTGTCCATCCGCGCGGCCAGCTTGTCGCCAAGGCCCCAGCGCGCAGCCTGAAAGATGATGACCGCGCCCAGTGTCGCCCCGATCACGTTGAACAAGGCGCCCGGAAAGGTCGCGAACAAAAAGCCGCCCGTCAGTGTGGCGATGGTCGCGCCGGGTAGTGAAAAGGCCACGATCACGACATAGGCCGCGATAAAGGCCAGCACCGTGCCAAGGTAGTTGGCGTCTCGAAATGCCAGCAGCGCCTCGCGGTTGTCGGACAGGGCCTGGAACGACAGATAGTCGCGCAGCAGGAACGCACCGGCGAGGGCGGCAACAAGGATAATGATCAGCGGCAGCTTGCGCAGGATCGGGTTGGCCTTGGCGTCGGTCATGGATGTTCTTTCGGTTTTGCAGCAGTCACGACGCTAGATGCATGCTTCGTACCGCCCGCGATACCCACCTCACGCCGCATTGATGCAAACCGCGCAGATGTTTCAGTCGCAAGGCCAAGAATCTTGTCCCGGTGACCGGTCAAGCGCGTTGACAGCACCCGACGCCCCCTCTAAGGAGCAGGTCTGACATGTAATACGGCTTCGAATCCTGCCTTGGATTTGGCCTTCAACCGGAGGACACGCGATGAAGCGTACGTTCCAACCATCCAACCGGGTTCGCAAGAACCGCCACGGCTTTCGCGCACGTATGGCGACCAAAGCAGGTCGCAAGATCCTGAACGCACGCCGCGCCAAGGGCCGTGCAAAGCTGAGCGCGTAAGCGCTTTCACGTCTTGAGCGTTTTGAAACCGCCGGCTGAGCCTGACACGGGCGCTCCGGCGGTTTCCGTTTGTCTGACGGTCCTGACCAAACGGGCCGACTTTGTGCGCGCCTCCCATGCGTTGCGGCAAGGCACGCCCGGTATCCACCTGCAGGCCCGCAAACGCGCCGAGGGCGAGGCGGCGGGCATCCGCGTTGGCTACACCTGTTCCAAGAAGGTCGGCAATGCCGTGGCCCGCAACCGTGCCAAGCGTCGTTTGCGCGAAGTTGCTAGGCTGGTCCTGCCCGCGCATGGGCGTGACGGTTGGGACTATGTGCTTGTCGGACGGCATGCGCTGACGGCATCCTTGCCCTTTGACGCGCTTGTCGCCGACCTGCGGCGCGCCTTGCGAAAGGTCCATACATGACGCCCTTTGCCTATGTCCTGTCCTTGCCTGTGCGCGCCTATCGGCTGATCTTTTCGCCGTGGGTCGGGTTCAACTGCCGCTATCATCCCACCTGTTCGGCCTATGCGCTGGAAGCGCTGGAAAAACACGGCGCGATCAAGGGGGGCTGGCTCGCGTTCCGGCGCATCCTGCGCTGCCACCCTTGGGGGCGCAGCGGTATCGACAACGTGCCGGATTAATCCAGCTTTTCGAACGAAATGGTGACCGTGCCGATATCGAACCCGAAGCGTTTGACATAAGCAAGGTTCAGCAAGCGGTCGTCGGCCAACAGCCACATCCAGTCATCGAAGGTCACGCGCAGCGTCTCGGCGGTGCCGTCGGCTGATGGCACGGGCAGGTCGATTTCATATTGCCAGTTGAACCTGTCGCCCTGTTCCAGCCCTGTCGCCGTGCCGATGACGCCGGGGGCTGTACCTTCCCAACTGTCGGGGCCGGTCTTGACCAGCGTCCAGATGCGCTGCTCGGTCGATCCGTCCTCATAGACGAAATCTTCGACCAGCCGCAGGCGTTCGCCGTCCCAGTCGCCCGCGATGGTCACGACGAAACTGCGCCGCACGGTGCCAAGGATGTCCTGAAACTGGCCATAAGCCACCAGATCGCCGTCGAAGAATTCTTCGAGGTTGAGCTGTCGGTCGCTAAGGGCAGGGTCGTCGAATGACGGCTTGCCCGTGCAGGCGGCCAGAAACATGAGGGCGGCAAGGGCGATCAGGCGCATCATTCACTCCGTCTTTTTCCTGATACGGCCCGCGGGCCTGTTCGGATGCCTCTAGGCAGAGATGCTGCAATCTGGCATAGCGCGGCTATGCTGGATGAAACCGAAATACACCCGCTGTTTGAGGGCGCGCCGACCACGACGGAGTTCAAGAAACTCCGCAAACGGATTGTGCGTTATGCGCGCGAAGCGATCGAACAATACGGGATGATCGAACGCCGCACGGACGGGACCACGCCGAAATGGCTGGTCTGTCTGTCGGGGGGCAAGGACAGCTATACCCTGCTGGCGGTGCTTTATGAGCTGAAATGGCGCGGGCTGTTGCCGGTCGATCTTTTGGCCTGCAATCTCGATCAGGGCCAGCCCGGATTTCCCGCCACGGTCCTGCCCGAATTTCTGGAGCGGATGGGCGTGCCGCACCGGATCGAATATCAGGACACCTATTCCATCGTGATGGACAAGGTGCCTGCGGGGCGGACGTTCTGCGCGCTCTGTTCGCGGTTGCGTCGCGGCAATCTTTACCGCATCGCGCGCGAGGAAGGCTGTTCCGCCGTCGTTCTGGGCCATCACCGCGATGACATTCTGGAAACCTTCTTCATGAACCTGTTCCACGGTGGCCGTCTGGCGACGATGCCGCCGAAACTGGTGAACGAGGAAGGTGATCTGTTCCTCTACCGCCCGCTTGCCCATGTGGCCGAGGTGGATTGCGAGAAATTCGCGCAGGCGATGAATTACCCGATCATTCCCTGCGATCTGTGCGGGTCGCAGGACGGGTTGCAGCGCCAGCAGGTCAAGCAAATCCTTGATGGCTGGGAACGCAACAGCCCCGGCCGCAGGCAGGTCATGTTCCGGTCGCTGATGAATGCGCGGCCGTCGCATCTGCTGGACCCCAAGCTTTTTGACTTCGCGGGGCTTACGCTGGGCGATTTGCCCCGCGATTAGCCATTTAGGGCACAGATTGTTGCCATGGGGCCGACAATTCTGCTCTTTTGAGCAGATCATCCAAATTTTGCCAGAATCGCTTGCTTTGTTCCACAGGTAACGACGTCCGCCTCTTTCGTGGCGGCACCCACCGACAGGAGCAACATATGAGATCGTTCAGAACCCTCGCAACCGTCCTCGCTTGCAGCGTGGCACCATCGGTGCTGATTGGACAGGTCGTCGAATTGCGGTCGTCCGATGAATTCATCAGCGTCGAGGGCGAGATCACCGGTTTCAATGGCACAATGGTCACGATCCAATCCACCGTTGGCCCGGTCAGCGTGCCAGCCTCGGCGGTGGTCTGTTATGGTGCGGGCTGCGCCGAGATTTTGGCAAGCAATACATTCGGCCTGACCGCAGAGGCCTTTGCAGGCGTGGTTGATGACAGCCTGGTCGATGCCGCGACCGCCCCGGATCTGCTGGCGGTCGGCTTTGCTGCAGGGGCCTATCGGGGGGCCTATCGCGCTCTGGCAGAGGCTTTCGCTGCCGCGGGCCAGACGAATGTCGCTGTCGACATCGACGGGGATGGCACAGTGACATTGCGTGAGGGTGACACAGCCGCAACGCTGTCGCTGGCGACAGGAGACGATCCTGCCGACATCGTTTTGGCCACAACCGGGCTTTCGGGCAGCGCGGCGCAGGCCTATGTCGGCCCGGCTGGCTGGGCCACAGCCGACGCGCCAGCGCAACAGATGGTCGCCTTGCGGGCTTTCGCGGTGGTTGCCGCAGGTGACGTGGGCGTGGATGCGATCACGATTGACGATCTTGCAAGGATTTATGCAGGCGAGGTGACCAACTGGTCGCAGATCGGCGGGGCCAACCTTGCTGTTCTGCCGCTGCAACTGCCCGTGTCATACGAGTTACGTGACGCATTCATTGCGACTGTCATGGAACCTGCGGGTCGCGGTATTGCGGATAACGTGCTGACCATGGCCGATGAAACCGGCATCACCTCGGCGATTGGTGATTTTGCGGGCAGCATCAGCGTTGTGACTGTCGGCCGTACGGGACCTGCCAAAGTGCTGCCGGTCGCCGGGTCCTGCGGGATAGCCTTGGCGCCGACAGATTTCGCCATCGCGTCGGGTGATTATCCGCTGATCGGACCCGTGGTCGCACGTTTCGACACAGCTGCGACGACCGGACTGCCGGCGCAGCTGTTCGACTTCGCGACATCCGATGTGGTGCAGGACCTGATGGCCGAGCAGGGGTTCGTCGATCACGCAGCGCGCGAGCAGGCGCCCGTGGACCGCAATATCCGGCTGACCGCCTTGCTGACCGCCAATCCCGCCCCCGAGGAACGCCTTGTTGCGGCGCAGATGTATCAGGCGCTGTTCGAAGCCAAGCGGCTGACACCCACGATGTCCGGTGGGCCAGCCAGCGCCGCCGAAGGCGCGTGGAACCGCGCGATGATGCTGAACCTTGTCGCGGCCCTGTCGCAGCCCGATTATGCGGGCCGGCAGGTGATTTTCGTAGGCTTCGCGGATAGCGTGAATGGCCCTGCGGACGCGATAGACAGGTCGTCTGCCGCTGCCGCCGCGATGGCCGCGGCGTTCAACAGTTTTGCGTCCGGGGTCATTTCCGGCAACGACCTGAGCGTCACATCGATGGGGTTTGGTGGTGTGTCCCGCACGACCTGTTATCAGGGGCAGGTGGACGGACCCGCGCACAGCCGGATCGAAGTCTGGATCAAATAGCCCTTTCCACAATTGTCGCGCGGCAGCAGCGGGCGCTTGCCCACCCTTCACCTTTGCGTCATCACTGGCAGCCATGATCCTTGGACCTGACCTTTCTTGTACGGGCGCTGCGCGATGATGGCGCTGGGCATCGACCTTGGCGGCACCAAGATCGAGGCGCAGCTTTTCGCCCCCGACTGGCGGATGGCGGACCGTCGGCGGATCGAGACCCCAGCCACCTATCCGGCCTTGGTCGCGGCGCTTTGTGATTTGGTTGTCTGGGCGGATTCGATGAGCGGTGATCCCGTAGCTGTCGGGATCGGGGCTGCCGGCGCGGTCAGGCCGCGCGATGGTGTCGTGCTTGCCGCCAATCTGCCAGCGCAAGGCAAGCCGCTGCCCGCGGATCTGGCGCAGGCGCTGGGCCGCCCTGTCAGCTATCTCAACGACAGCCGCGCGCTGGCATTGTCCGAGGCGGTTTTTGGCGCGGGGCGGTCCCATGCGTCGGTCTTTGCCTTGGTCATCGGGACGGGCGTAGGCGGCGGGCATGTGTGCTCCGGGCGGTTGCAAACGGGCACCTCGGGCACTGGCGGCGAGGTCGGGCATATGTCTGCACCCGCGCATCTGGTGCAGGCGCATGGCCTGCCGCTGGTCGCCTGCCCCTGCGGGCGGCGGGGGTGTATCGAGACGCTGATCAGCGGGGCAGGGATCGCGCGGCTGGCCAAGTCCCTGACCGGGCAAGAGCTGAGCGCGCCGCAGATCGTGGCCGCGCGCGCGACCGATCCGGCGATGCAGGTTGTCTGGGATTTGTGGTGCGCGCTGACGGCCGATCTGATCCAGACGCTGACGCTGACGCTTGATCCTGATTGCGTTGTGCTGGGCGGCGGGTTGTCCGATATTCCGGGGGTTGTCGCGGATCTGACGGCAGCAGTGGCGCAGGCGCAGTTCGACGGCTTTGGCAGTCCTGTCATCCTGCGCGCAGAAGGGGGCGCGGCAAGTGGTGCCCGTGGCGCGGCCTATGCCGCATGGCAGGTGGCACATGACTGACGGCTGGATCATCCCGAAACAGGTTTTTGACAATGGCGCCTTGCTGTCCGGCATGGCAGTGCAGGTGGTGGACGGGCGTGCGACGGATATGAGTCGCGTGGCCGAGGTGCCACTGGATGCACCGCAGCACGCCGTGCAGGGGGTCCTGATCCCCGGCTTCGTCGATTTGCAGGTGAATGGCGGCGGGGGCGTCTTGTTCAATGCCGCACCCACGCTTGCGGGGCTGATGACGATTGCCACCGCCCACCGCCGTTTCGGCACCGTCGCCTTGATGCCCACTGTCATCACCGACGCGCCCGCGGTTCTGGCCAAGGCCGCCGATGCCGTGATCGCGATGAAGGCGCTTTGCGGGCAGGCGGGGCTGCATATCGAAGGTCCCCATATCGCCGCCGCGCGCCGTGGCACCCATGCCGCCGAGCATGTCCGTCCGTTCGATGACGCGACGTTGGGCGTCGTGCGCAAACTGCGTGCGGCAGGCGTGACCGTGATGATGACCCTTGCCCCCGAGGTGGTGCCCATCGACAGGATCGCAGCGCTGGTCAAGATGGGGGTGATCGTCTCGCTTGGCCATTCGGATGCGACAGCGGAACAGGCCCACGCCGCCTTTGCCGCAGGCGCGCGCTCGGTCACGCATCTTTACAACGCGATGTCGCAGATGCAGGGGCGCGCACCCGGTCTCGCGGGTGCCGCGATCAACAGTGACGCCTATGTCGGGATCATCTGCGACGGGGCGCATGTGGACGATGCGATGGTGGCGCTGGCCTGCCGCGCGCGCCCTGTTGCGGGGCGGATGGTGCTGGTCTCGGATGCGATGCCAACCGTCGGCGGGCCGGATCATTTCGACCTTTACGGCCAGCGGATCGCACTACGCGATGGCCGTCTTATCAACGCCGAAGGCAATCTGGCTGGGGCGCATGCCACCATGCTCTGGGGGGTGCAGCGGCTGGCGGGGCAGGTGGGGCTGCCGCTGGAACAGGCGCTGCAGATGGCAATCACAGCACCGTCCGAGTTGTTGGGCAAGCCGCATCTGGGGCGTGTCACTGGCCGGTTCATCGACGATCTGTTCCTGCTTGACGACAGGCTGGCGCTGCAACCGCTATCGGGAAACATCCGGCATGATATCGCTTAGCGCGGGCGCACCTGCTGTTGTGGTGGCTGTCCAGAGGGTGCAAAAGCCCTTCACGCAACATAGGTACGGCATATGAAAACGCGCATCACAACTATTCTTCTGACCTTCGCTTTGTCGGTCTATGCGGTCGGCGCCTCGGCGCAGCAACTGACCCTGCCTCAGATTTCCGACTATCTCAACCAGTTGCAGACTGCACAGGGCGGGTTCACCCAGATCAACGGCGACGGCACGTTGTCCACCGGCCAGATCTATATCAAGCGGCCCGGCCGCATCCGGTTCGAATACAACCCGCCCGAGGAATCGCTGGTTCTTGCGACCGGCGGGCAGTTGGCTATCTTTGATCCGCGCTCGAACACGGGACCGGACCGCTATCCGCTGAACCAGACGCCGCTGAACATCATCCTTCAGCGCAACGTCGATCTGACAGCCGCGCGTATGGTGACAGGTGTCGTGTCCGACGGCACCACGACCACGGTCACGGCACAGGACCCCGATAATCCGCAATACGGCAATATCCAGATGGTGTTCACCGCCAATCCGGTCGAGCTGCGCCAGTGGATCATCACCGATGATCTGGGCACCCAGACCACGCTGGTGCTGAACGATCTGACCACGGGGGCCGTGATCGGGGATATCATGTTCAACATCAACGCCGAAATGCGCCGGCGCGGTTTCGAGTAAAAGCGCAGCCTTGGCTGGAACCTTCGGCCAAGGCGATCATTGATGCAGCGACAGCCTGCACAATGAGGCAACATGCAAGACGATCACCCCAGCCATTCCAAGACAGACTGGGCCGAGGACCGCACTGACTGGGCCGAGGACCGCACGCTTCTGGCCAATGAACGTACCTTCGCGGGCTGGATGCGGACGGGCATGACGGCGCTGGCAGTGGCCATCGGTCTGCATGCGGTGTTCGGCGAATTGCAGCCCGCATGGATCGCCAAGGCGACAGCCTCTATCTTCATCCTTGCCGCACTTTTGATCTTTGCGGCGGCCGCGCAACGGTCGCACAAGGCGCAGGTGCGGATCGACAGCCACGACACAGCCTCGCAGCCTGCCTGGCGGATGACCGCGCTGGCGGCTGTGCTTTGCATTGCCTCGCTTGCAACTGCGGGCGTGCTTTGGCTGATCTGACCGCCTGTCAGTCGCCGCACAGATAGACGGCACCACCGATGACGACGACGCTGGCTGCGGCCCCTGCCAGCACCGTGGGTGCGGCAAGTGCAGAGCCGACGGCACTGCCTGCCTGCGGCAAGAGACTGGCGATTGTACCTGCATTGCCCGACAGGATCATCGCGCCAGAGCTGTGCGTCACCGCCGACAGGGTCGATGTCAGCCGGTTGGTGAGCGTGGTCTCTTCGGCGTCCTCGGTCTCTTCGCCCAGACCGACAAGCCCGAGCGCCTGATCCTTGGTCGCATTCACCACACGGCAGGTGCGCGACGGTTCCACGCAGCGGCCAAAGGCATCGCGGCGGCCCTGCGCGGGCATCGAATGGCTTTTTGTGGCGGGATCATAGTTGGAACAGAAGACTTCACGCTCCTGCGGGGTCAGTTCCGGCGTCAGAAAGGCGAGGACCACGGCACCGGGGCAGGTGTCGCGGCTAAAGAACCGTTCGCGGAACGACGAATAGTAAGGCTCTGCGTCGTTGTAAAAGATTTGATAGGGCTGCCCGTCGATATTGGTGAAACAGCTGACCGTCGCCGCATGGGCCGACCCTGCAAAAGGCAGCGCCAAAAACGTGGCTGTGCAAATCATGCGGATCATCATGCGCGTGCCTCTCTCGGAATTCACCGCCGACGGCACGCGCGCAGTTGCGCGTCATACATGAACGCGCGCTGCTCGACTTCGCCCGCGATGCGGATCAGCCATGCTTTCGACCGCCATGTGCCGCGCAGATAGCCCTGACGCCCGTCGTGATAGGCCAGATACTGGTTGCGCGTGTCATTCAGCGGCACGCCGGTTTCGGCGACGGTCTTGGTCATGTACCAGCCCATGAAATCGGTGGCAGCGTTGATATCCTCGCGCCGTGCGCGCGATCCGGCAACCTCTTGCTGGTATTCGCGCCAAGTGCCGTCCAGCGCCTGACTATAGCCCAAAGCCGAGGATTGCCGCCCGATCGGGATGACCCCCAGCGCATAGGTGTGCGGCGGGCGGATATCGCCGATGAATTTGCTTTCCTGATACATCATCGCCATCATCGTGGGCACCGGCACGCCGTATTTCCGTTCGGCCGCCTGAAAGGCCCGGAAATAATGCGGTCGCTCGCTCGCGATGCTGCATGCGTCGTCAAGATTGCGCGGCGCCGAGAAGTTCTGGGCGCTGCTGCCGCAACTGCCAAGAAACACCAAGAGTGCCAGTGCGCGGAGATATCTGCTCATTCGCCCGTCGCCATGTTTTGTTTTTTTGCACCATAGCGCGCCCGGACCGATCTGGAAATGCCTAAGGCGCAACAAGGCCATCACATTTTCAGTGCAAATGCGCGGAAATCCCCCGGCGGAAACGATGGCTGTGCCCTTTCGTCAGCCGTGGACTCTGACGCGGAAATCCCCCTATAAGGGGGTGAAAGGGCGCAAATCATGCTTAAAAAGCACGCGAAGTACCATTTGGGACAAATCGTCCGGCACCGCAAACACCCGTTTCGCGGCGTGATCTTTGACGTGGACGCCATGTTCGCCAATACCGACGAATGGTACAACGCGATCCCCGAGGACAGCCGTCCGATCAAGGATCAGCCCTATTATCACCTGCTGGCCGAGAACGAGCAGAGCTTCTATGTCGCCTATGTGTCCGAGCAGAACCTTGTTGCAGACCAGTCCGGTGAACCTGTCGATCACCCCGATCTGGACGATATGTTCGGCCCGTTCGAGAACGGGCACTATCCGCTGCAGCTTCAACTGAACTGACGCGCCGCCGGTGCTGGTCATCGCGCGCAGGCATGTTACATCCTGGGACAAAGTCGAAAGGATGCCGTGATGCTTGTTGTGATTTCCCCCGCCAAATCGCTGGACATGGACCCTGTGCAGGGGCCTGCCACTGCGCCCGCGTTTCAGGCCGATGCCGTGCGGCTGGCGAAAACCGCGCGGGGCCTGAGTTTGGGCGATCTGAAAAGCCTGATGGCGATCTCCGACGATCTGGCCCGCCTGAACCGCGACCGTTTCAAGGCTTTCGCGGCCGACCCTGCGGCCGATGCGGTGAAACCCGCAGCCCTTGCCTTTAACGGCGATACCTATCAGGGGCTGGAGGCCAAGACCCTGTCCGAGGATGATCTGGCCTGGGCGCAGGACCATCTGGGCATCCTGTCGGGGCTTTACGGCCTGCTGCGCCCGCTGGACGCGATCCAGCCCTACCGTCTGGAAATGGGCAGCAAGCTGAAAACGCGGCGCGGTGCGTCGCTCTATGATTATTGGGGCGACACCATCGCCAAGGCGCTGAACGCGCGGGCGGCGGAGGTCGGGACCGATACGCTGGTCAACTGCGCCAGTCAGGAATATTTCGGCGCGGTGGACCGCAAGGCGCTGAAACTGCGCGTCATCACCCCCAGTTTCATGGAAGTCAAAGACGACAAACCCCGCATCGTCAGCTTTTTCGCCAAACGCGCAAGGGGGGCCATGGCGCGGTTCATCGTGGAAAACCGTGTGACGGAGGCGGAGGGGATCAAGCAGTTCACCAGCGGCGGGTATGCGTATGACGCGGACCTGTCCGAGGGGGATACATGGGTGTTTGCGCGGGATTATCCGGCGTAGGGGTGTTGTCCTTACAACAGCAGCTCGCCCAAGCCAAACTGTGCGCCGATCACACCGATGATGACACCTGCGGGCACGCTGAAATACAACAGGACGGGTCTGCGCTTGCGCATCCGCGCCGGGGCAGAGGACTTGACCTTGCCTGAAAAAATCCAGTCGCCCAAGTCGTTCATGTAATAGATGAACAAGAATACGAAACCGAACGGGATCAGAACATAGATCACGGTCAGCCAGAAGGCGGCACCGTCCATCGTGATCAGCGTAGCAAGCAGCAAGCCGATGTAGACCCCCATCGTGCAAAGGCCAGCGGCAATGACCCAATCGAAAAACGCCATTTTGTGTCGGTCAGCCATCCGTCGGTGTCTCGCGCGGTAACACTATGGCCGCCAGCGCACACGTTTGGAGTAGATATGTCAAGTTTGCTGCTCGGCGACGGTCGAGCGCGGCATGGATCATGGTTCGCATGACACGCCTGTCCGCCGCTGCCGAATGTAACTGCAGTCTCGCTAGATCCGCTCAATCGCCAGTGCGATCCCTTGCCCGCCGCCAATGCACATCGTGATCAGTGCGCGTTTGCCGCCTGTCCGCTCCAGCTCGTACATCGCCTTGACGGTGATGATCGCCCCCGTCGCCCCCACGGGATGGCCCAGTGCAATCGCGCCGCCGTTGGGGTTCACGCGGGCGGGGTCGAAGCCCAGTTCCTTGCTGACCGCCAATGCTTGCGCGGCAAAGGCTTCGTTGGATTCGATCACGTCGAAATCAGCCGCGGCCAGTCCTGTCTTGTCCAAAAGCGCCCGCACGGCGGGGACAGGGCCGATGCCCATCACCTCGGGGCGGACACCGGCATGCGCATAGCCCAGAATGCGGAAACGCGGGGTCAGGCCTGCCGCCGCCGCCGCATCGGCGCGCGCCAGCACAATCGCCGCCGCCCCGTCGTTCAGGCCGGAGGCATTGCCCGCCGTGACGCTGCCGTCTTTCTGGAACACGGGGCGCAGGGCGGCGAGCGCCTCGGCCGTGGTGGCCTTGGGGTGTTCGTCGCGGATGAAATCGACCGTCTCGCGCTTGCTGCGGATCGGGACCGGCACAATCTGGCTGTCGAAATAGCCCGCTGCGATGGCCGCCGCCGCGCGCTGCTGGCTTTGCAGCGCAAAGGCGTCCTGTTCTTCGCGCGAGACGCCATGTTCGCCCGCCACATTCTCCGCCGTCACCCCCATATGGCCGGTGCCGAAAGGACAGTTCAGCGCGCCCAGCATCATGTCCTGCGTGCGGATATCGCCCATCTTGGCGCCCCAGCGCTGGTCGGAGATGATAAAGGGCGAGCGGCTCATGTTCTCGGACCCGCCGGCAAGGCCGAAATCGGCATCGCCCAGCATCAGCGATTGCGCGACCGAGATGATCGCCTGCACGCCGGACCCGCAGAGCCGGTTCACGTTCATCGCAGGCACGCTGTCGGGGATGCCCGCCTGCATCGCGGCGACACGGCTGACATACATATCCTTGGGTTCGGTATTGATGACATGGCCAAAGGCCACATGCCCGATCCGGTCGCCCGCGATACCCGACCGTTCCAAAGCGGCTTTTGCCACCACTGTCCCGAGTTCGATGGGCGTGGTGCCCGCCAGCGCGCCACCAAAAGTGCCGATGGCAGTGCGTGCGCCGCCCAGAATGACGATGTCGGTCATGGTATCCTCCCCCGTTGATTGGTTGCAGCTTACCGTAACAGCACGCGCGCAAAAGCCAGAACGTCGCGGCACGGCAGTTTTGGCAAGCCCAAGCGTTTCCTTCGGCCAGCCGTGTGTTAATTGACCTGCATGACACTGCTGATCGTTGACACCCTGACCAAGACCTATGCCACGGCTGACGGCCCTTTCCCCGTGCTGCGCGGCGTCAGCCTGACGCTGGAGGCGGGCGAAAGCCTTGCGCTGACTGGCGAATCGGGCAGTGGCAAAAGCACGCTGTTGCACCTGATCGGCGGGCTTGACCGCGCGGATGCGGGCCGGATCATGCTAGACGGGCAGGATATCGCCAGCCTTGATGACGCAGGCCGTGCGGCCTTGCGGCGTGGCACGGTCGGTGTGGTGTTTCAGCAGTTCAACCTGATCCCCAGCCTGAAGATCGCCGACAACATCGCGTTTCAGGCGCGGCTGGCGGGGCGGCATGACGCGGCATGGTGTGCGACCTTGGCCGAACGGATGGGGCTGACGGACCATCTGCGCAAATATCCCGAACAGCTGTCGGGTGGCCAGCAACAGCGCGTTGCCATTGCGCGCACGCTGGCTCCGCGCCCCAAGCTGGTGCTGGCGGATGAACCGACTGGCAATCTGGACGAGACCACCGCCGCGACGGTTATGGACATGATGCTGGAACTGGTGGCCGAGACCGGCGCGGGCCTTTTGATGGTTACCCATTCGCAGGTGCTGGCCGCCCGCCTGCAACGCCGCCTGCATCTGCGCGCGGGTCAGGTGGCATGACGCGGGCGGCGTTTGCAGCCCTTCTGTCGCATTGGTGGCGCAATCCGGTGCAATTGTTCACGCTGCTGGCGGGGTTGGCGCTGGCGACGGGCCTCTGGTCCGGCGTGCAGGCGATCAACGCCGAGGCGCGCGCAAGCTATGACGCTGCCGCCAGCACGCTGGACGAAGGCCGCTATGACCGTCTGGTCGCGCGTGACGGCGAAGCCTTCGCGCAGGATGTGTTCGTGACGCTCCGCCGCGCGGGCTGGCTGGTCAGCCCGATGCTGTCTGGCGATCTGGATGGCGTGCGGCTGATCGGGATCGAGGCGCTGACAGCCCCTGCAGGCATGGGGCCGGTCACTTTGGGCGGGGATGTGAACCTTGCGGGTTTTCTGACGGGGGGCGATCAAGTCTTTGCCAATGCTGCGACGGCCGCACGGCTGGATGGGGTCGAGGTGTTGATCTCGGATGACCTTGCCGATGACACCGCCATCGCCGACATCGGCACCGCGCAGCGGTTGCTGGACCGTGCGGGGCTGATCGACAGCCTGCTGATGCTGCCCGATCAACCCCGCGACCTGCCGCCCTTGGCGCAGATCGCGCCCGACCTCACCCTGCAACCCGCGCAAGGCGGCACCGATATCGCGGGGCTGACCGACAGTTTCCATCTGAACCTGACCGCCTTTGGCCTTCTGTCCTTTGCGGTGGGCATTTTCATCGTGCATGGTGCGATTGGCCTCGCGTTTGAACAACGGCGCGGCATGGTGCGCACGCTGCGCGCGCTGGGCCTGCCGCTGAACCGCCTGATCGGGTTGATGCTGGCGGAACTGCTGGTCTTTGCGCTGGTCGCAGGCGTGATCGGGGTCGCCTTGGGTTATGTGATCGCCGCACTTTTGTTGCCCGATGTGGCCGCGACCTTGCGCGGGCTTTACGGGGCGGATGTGTCGGGCACCCTGCAACTGCGGCCCAGTTGGTGGGCGTCGGGGCTGGGGATTGCCTTTGCTGGGACCTTGCTCGCGGGCGCATCGGCGCTGTGGGGGATCGCGCGGATGCCGCTTTTGGCGGCTGCGCAACCGCGCGCGCTGGCGATGGCGGCAGGGCGGCGGGCCAGCTTTCAGATGGGGGCGGCGCTGGTGCTGCTGGCCGTGGCCTTTGTGCTGGCCTTCAACGCGGATGGCTTGGTGACGGGCTTTGCCTTGCTCGGGACCTTGCTGATCGGCGCAGCCCTTGCCTTGCCGCCGGTGCTGAACGCGGTTTTGGCCTTTGCCAGCGGGCGGGCGCGGGGTGTGACCGCGCAATGGTTCTGGGCTGACACGCGCCAGCAATTGCCCGGCCTGTCGCTGGCGCTGATGGCCTTGATGCTGGCGATTGCGGCCAATATCGGTGTGTCCACGATGGTGTCGAGCTTTCGGCTGACCTTCACCGGCTTTCTGGACCAGCGGCTGGCGTCCGAGCTTTATATCAGCACGGACAGCGCCGCACAGACCGCCGCACTGGTCGCGTTTGCCGAAGGTGCGGGGGCTGCCGTCCTGCCGATCCAGTCCGCCGATGTGCAGATCGCGGGCCAACCGGCGGAGGTGTTCGGCACCCGCGACCATGCCACCTATCGCGACAACTGGCGCTTTTTGCAAAGCACGCCCGACGCGTGGTACGCGACCTTTGCGGGGCAGGCAGTTGTCATCAATGAACAACTGGCGCGGCGGGGGGCGCTGGGCCTTGGCGATATGGTTGCTATCGGCAGCCTGACCCTGCCGGTTGCGGGCATCTACGGCGATTACGGCAATCCGATAGGACAGGTTGTTCTGGCATTGGATGCCTTTGCGCAGGAATTTCCCGGCATCGAGGCGCGCCAGTTCGGGCTGCGCGTGGCGGGCGATCCGGCTGATTTTGTCACCGGACTGACCGAAGCGACAGGTATCGGCGCTGGCCAGACTATCGACCAGGCGGGAATCAAGGCCGTCTCGCTCGCGATCTTCGAGCGGACGTTTACCGTCACCACCGCGCTGAATATCCTGACGCTGGCGGTCGCCGGTTTCGCCATTCTGATGAGCCTGCTGACCCTGGCCGCGATGCGGGTGCCGCAGCTTGCCCCCGCTTGGGCGATGGGCATGACGCGCGGTGCCTTGGGGCGGCTGGAATTGCTGCGCGCGGTGATGCTGGCGGTGCTGACAGCGGCGCTGGCCTTGCCGCTGGGCCTTGCGCTGGCGTGGGTCCTGCTCGCGGTTGTGAATGTTGCGGCCTTTGGCTGGCAGTTGCCGATGTATCTCTTCCCGCTGGATTACGCGCGTCTGGGCGGGTTCGCTTTGCTCGCGGCTGTTCTTGCTGCAGGCTGGCCCGCATGGCGGCTGGCGCGCACACCGCCCGGCGATCTGCTGAAGGTTTTTGCCAATGAACGCTAAAGCGCTGATCCTCTGCCTGTTGCCGGTCACAGCACTGGCCCAAGGTTTCGCGGGTCTCGGGACCGAGGTTGAAGGTTTTTCCACCCCCGCCCCTGACCCAGTGTTCGATTTCCCCGCCGATCATGGCGCGCATCCTGATTACCGGATCGAATGGTGGTATCTGACCGCCAATCTGGAGGATGCCGACGGCACGCCCTACGGCCTGCAATGGACGCTGTTCCGCTCTGCCTTGGCACCTTACGAGGCCGAAGGCTGGGACAGCCCGCAACTCTGGATGGGCCATGCGGCGGTGACGACAGAGACCGCGCATTTCGTCGCCGAACGGCTCGCGCGGGGCGGGATCGGGCAGGCAGGTGTCGTGGCCGACCCGTTCAGCGCATGGATCGACGACTGGGCGCTGGAAGGCGACTGGCAGACCCTGCATATGCGCGCGACGGGTGCGGATTTCGGCTATGACATGACGCTGACCGCGACCGGCCCTTTGGTGTTCCACGGCGAGGGCGGCTATTCGGTGAAATCGGCGGCGGGGCAGGCGTCCTATTACTATTCGCAGCCGTTTTTCGAGATTGCAGGCACGCTGCAACTGCCGACCGGTGATGTGCAGGTCACGGGTAGTGCGTGGCTGGACCGCGAATGGTCGTCGCAGCCTTTGGCGGATAACCAGACCGGCTGGGACTGGTTTTCGCTGTCGTTTGATGATGGCAACAAGCTGATGGGCTTCCGGCTGCAACAGACGGACGGGATGAATTACACCTCTGCGACATGGATCACGGCAGACGGGGAAACCACGCCTTACCCGGACGGGGCCTTGCAGGTGGAACCGCTGATGAGCAATGCGGCGGGCGTGCCGGTCCATTGGCGCTTGACCTTGCCTGCACGCGGTGTCGATGTGACGGTCGAGGCGCTGAACGATGACGCGTGGATGACGACCAGCGTCCCCTACTGGGAAGGGCCGGTGACGTTTCACGGCACCCACCAAGGACGCGGCTATCTGGAGATGACAGGCTATGACTGACTGGTTCACCACGCTGGAGGGGCTGCGCACGCGGGCCTGGGGGATGCTGGCACGCGGCGTGGCCGATGCACGCCATCCTTGCCGTTTGCCCACAGTCTGCACTGTCAGTCCTGATGGCTGGCCCGAGGCGCGCACGATGGTGCTGCGATCCGCCGATCAGGGCGCTGCGGTGGTCACGCTGCACACCGACCTGCAATCGACCAAGCTAGCGAGCCTGACCGCCAATCCGCGTGTGGCGCTGCATGTCTGGCTGCGCCCGCAAGCCCTCCAGATCAGGCTGCAGGCCGAGGTTACGGTGCAAAGCGGGGCGGATGTCCGCGCGCTTTGGGACAAGATTCCTGACCATGCGCAGCAAAGCTATGGCGTCACCCCGCCCCCCGGTGCGCCGATCGGGGCGGCGCTGGATTATGTGAAACAGCCCGACCCTGCGACCTTTGCCGTGCTGTCCTGCCATGTCATGCAGATCGACCTTGTGCATCTGGGCGACCAGCACCGCCGCGCGGCCTATTCACGAAGCGATGATTGGGCGGGCCAATGGCTATCGCCGTGACAGGTGCCGCGCTAAAGGCGTTGCATGGATAGATACCCCTTTACCCGTGACCTTGTGCTTGTCGGTGGCGGCCATACCCATG
Source organism: Yoonia sp. 72 (assembly GCF_034652275.1). Taxonomy (NCBI): domain Bacteria; kingdom Pseudomonadati; phylum Pseudomonadota; class Alphaproteobacteria; order Rhodobacterales; family Paracoccaceae; genus Yoonia; species Yoonia sp. 72. The sequence goes on from NZ_JAXIWG010000004.1 coordinate 31,964, forward strand.
CGCTGGTGTTGCGCAAATGGGGGATGGACCCGCTGGCAGGCGTGCGGGTGACGGTGATCAACCCCGGTCCGACAGCGGCCTATTCGGGCATGCTGCCGGGGTTCGTGGCGGGGCACTACAGCCGCGATGATCTGGATATCGATCTGGTCAAACTGGCCCGTTTCGCAGGGGCGCGGATCATCAACGGGGCGGTGACAGGTATTGACCGCACAGCGCGCACCGTCACCGTGCCGGGGCGGCCGCCCATCGCCTATGACGTGCTGGCGATTGACGTAGGGATCACGTCCGAAATGCCCGTGCTGGAAGGCTTCGCCGCGCATGGCATTCCGGCCAAACCCTTGGGGGCCTTTGCGCAGGCTTGGGATGATTACCGCACCCGCGCGAAAGCCCCGAAAATCGCCGTGATCGGGGGTGGTGTCGCGGGGGCGGAACTGGCGCTTGCCATGGCGCATGCGTTGCGCGACAGATCCCCGAAACTGCATCTGATCGACCGCAGCCGTGCGCTGGCCGCCCTTGGCGACAAGGCGCGGCAAAGGATGCTGGCGGCGCTGGCGGGCTACGGCGTAGAGATCATCGAACAGGCCGAAGTGACGCAGGTGTTCCCCGAAGGTGTGCTGCTGAAAGACGGTCGCCTGATCCACAGCGATTTCACCACCGGTGCGGCAGGGGCCAAGCCGCATGACTGGATCGCAGGCACGGGGCTTGATCTGCAGGACGGATTTATCACAGTGAACGCGCAGTTGCAGGCCAGTGACGCGTCCGTTTTTGCCGTGGGCGATTGCGCCCATATGGCGGCCAGCCCCCGCCCCAAGGCAGGGGTCTATGCCGTGAGGCAGGCGCCTGTGTTGTTCGACAACCTGCGCGCGGTCTTGTCCGGCGGGCAGTTGCGCGATTACACGCCGCAGCGCGACTATCTCAAGCTGATCTCGCTGGGCCAGAAAGCGGCGCTGGCGGAAAAGTTCGGGACGGTCTGGCAAGGGCGGCTCTTGTGGCGGCTCAAGGACCGGATCGACGCCAAGTTCATGACGCAGCTTGACGACCTGCCCGTGATGCAGGGGCCAGTTCTGCCGAAAACCGCGGCCCTTGGCCTGCGCGAGGCCTTGGGCGACAAGCCGATGTGTGGCGGTTGCGGGGCCAAGGTGGGCCGTGCAGCCTTGCAGCAGGTGCTGGGCGATGCCTTTGGCGATGACGCGGGCATGGTGCAGGCGGGGCAGATCATCACCACCGACCATCTGCGCGCGCTGACCGCCGATCCGGTGCTGATGACGCGCATCGCCGCCATTCACGCCTTGGGCGATATCTGGGCGATGGGGGCCACCCCGCAGGCCGCGACGGCGCAGATCATCCTGCCACGGATGAGCGCGGAGTTGCAGCAGCGCACCATGGCCGAGATCATGGCGGCCGCGACCGCCACCATGACCGAGGCAGGCGCGCGGATCGTGGGCGGGCATAGCTCACTGGGTGATGAGCTGACCATCGGCTTCACGATCACAGGGCTGGTGGACAGGCCCATCACACTCGCAGGCGCGCGGCCGGGCGATGCGCTGATCCTGACCAAACCCATCGGCAGCGGCACGATCATGGCTGGTGACATGGCAGGGCAGGCGCGCGGGGCTGATGTGATCGCCTGTCTGGACCTGATGATGCAATCGCAGGCCGCCGCCGCCGCGATCCTGCGGGAGGCCCATGCGATGACCGATGTGACGGGTTTCGGCCTTTTGGGGCATCTGCGGGGGATGTGCGATGCCTCTGGAACGGGGGCTGTGCTGGACTGGACGCGAGTGCCAGTGATGGCGGGAGCGGCGGCGTTGTCGGCGAAAGGTGTGCGCTCGACGCTGTTTGCCGACAATCAGACGGGGGCAGGCATGGTCGGCGGTGCTGTGCCTGATCTGGCCTTTGATCCCCAGACAGCAGGCGGCTTGCTGGCGGCGGTCGCTGCCAAAAGCGCCGATAGCCTGCTGCGCGACCTGACCGAGGCGGGCTATACTGCCGCCATCATCGGGCAGATTACCGAAGGGCCACAGATCAGTCTGCGCTGAGCAACGGCAGGATCTCCGCGACCAGCCTGTCCTGTCCGGCATCGTCGAGCGTGTCGCTGTGCAGATCGGCCAGCACGTCATCAGCCCCGATTTTGCGCGATTTTGCATAGGCAGGGTCGTAATGCTGGTCCATCAGCGCACCGGCGAACCCTGTCAGATCGCCCGCGCTCAGCAGGCCCAACCAGCCATCCACCACCTCATGCCCACGGACATAGCGCAGGGGCATCAGCCTGCGCGCCATATCCTCTGGGTCGGCGGCGATATCGGCATAGGCCTGCGCCAGATAGGCGGCGCGCGCAGCAAGCGGCGCGCCCACAGTAATCCGCTTGGCGGCACACATTGCTTTCCACAGGACAGGCGGGATGATTAACCGGCCGATCTTGCTGCTTTCCGCCTCGATCAGGACAGGGCGGGCAGGGTCCAGCCGGTGCAGCGCCAGCGCGATGGATGTCTCGAACGCCCGCTGCGATGGCTGGCCCTGATCGCCGCCGCCCAACAACGACCCGCGATGGTTGGCCAAGGCTTCAAGGTCGACGACCTGCACGCCCTTCGCGGCCAGCCGCGCCAGCAGCGCTGTTTTTGCGGTGCCGGTATTGCCATCCAGCAGGATGACACGGTGTGGCAGGGGGGTGTCGTAGACCGCCTTTTGCACCAGCCGCCGGAATGTCTGGTAGCCGCCTTGCACCGTGTCGGTGCGCCAGCCGATCTGGGCAAGGATCGACGCGAAAGACCCCGACCTTTGCCCCCCGCGCCAGCAAGAGACCAAGGGCCGCCAGCCGCCGTCCTTGTCCGCCATCGCCTGCGCGATATGGTCGGCCACATTGCGCGCGACCAATGATGCGCCCAGTTTGCGCGCCTCGAAGGGGCTGACCTGTTTGTAGATGGTGCCGACCTCTGCGCGTTCGGCGTTGGACAGGGCGGGCAGGTTGATCGCGCCCGGAATATGATCCAGCGCGAATTCGGCTGGCGATCGCACGTCGATCACGGTGTCGAACCCGTGGTTGAGCAAATCTTCAAGCGTGGCAAAAGCGATGGGCATTGCGCTGTCTAGCGCAGCCGCAGCGCGGGCAAAAGGGCCAAGCAGCACGGCACATCCAGCGACCGTGTTTTGCACAGCTGCGCCGCGTCATCGGCAGGCGCACTTTATCGCGGCAAGGTCACGATGATCGGGCCTTTGCGCGTGGCGACCACCGTGTGTTCGTACTGCACGACCGGCGCTTTGGGCGTGCTGTAAAGCGTCCAATCGTCCTTGCCTTTGGTATCGGCCCAGTGCCCGCCGCGCGACAGGAACGGCTCCACCGTCAGGACCATCCCGTCATGGATGCGCCGCCGGTCGCCACGGGTGGGCCATGTCGGAATCTCGCTTGGCTCTTCATGCAGGCTTTGGCCGATCCCGTGGCTGGCAAGGTTGCGGATCAGCGTATAGCCGCGCTTTGCCGCAAACCCGCCGATGGCATTGCCGATGCCCGCGAGCGGCCGGCCATGGCGGACCTGCGCGATACCGATATGCATCGCCTGTTCGCCATCGCGACACAGACGCGCCTGCGCGGGCGTGGCCGCACCTAGACAAAAGCTGGCGCCGGTGTCGGCAAAGTAGCCGTTCAACGATGCGGATACGTCGATATTCACCAGATCACCCGGTGCAAGGCGGCGGGACCCGGGAATGCCATGGGCGATTTCCTCGTTCACGCTGATGCAGGTGGCGCCGGGAAAACCATAGATCGCACGTGGCGCGGGCGTGGCTCCGTCCTGCGCCAGCAGGTCAGCGCCAAGCGCGTCGAGTTCGGCCGTGGTCATGCCCGGTTCCATCGCAGCGGCCATACGGTGCATCGTGGTCGCCACGATCTTTCCGATGGTCTGCAGATGGGCGAGGTCGGCGTCGTGGGTGATCGTCATTCTGTGCCTTGGCAGGTGGGTCGGGCACATCCTAGCGGCGCAGGGCCGGTTTGTCCCGCCTCCTTTGCCTGCAGACCGTCAGCCTGAGAATGTCCAGCGTGTCACTTGGCTGTAGGTCGCACCCGCCGCCAGCTTGATCTGGGGGAAATGTGCGTTGTTGGGGGCATCAGGCCAGCGCTGCGCCTCGATCGCCAGCGCGTCATAGCGGGGGCGGCCGTCAAAGACCTGCATCCCGGGCATCGTGGTCGCGAGCGTCATGCTGACACCGCTTTGACCTGTCAGCCACAGCACATCGCGCAGCGGTTCCACGCTGTCGGACAGGCAGAAATTGTGATCGAGCGGCGGGGTCTGCGCGCCCAGCACTGGGCCGTCGCGGAAATCCATGCCGGTGTCCGTCACATCCGCCACATCACCGGTCGGGCAAAAGGCGTCGTCGATGGGCAGGTAATGATCCGCCGCGATCCGCAGGCGGTGCCCGTGCCAAGTGGCCGATCCGTCAAGGTTCCAGTAACTGTGATTGGCGAAATTCATCAGCGTCGTGCCATCGCTGGTCGCGCTGATCGCCAGCGTCAGCGTTGCGGGTGCTGTCAGCGTGAATACCGCCGTCACGCGCCGTTTGCCGGGCAAACCCGCAAAGCCGTCGGGCATGTCGAGCGCGAGTGTCGCAGAGGCTTCGCTCACCTCGACCACATCCCAGACCTGCGCGTGTGCACCTTCGGACCCCGAATGCAGATGCGCCTGCCCGTCGTTGCGTTCGAGTTCGTACATCATACCGTCCAGCCGGACGCGCGCCGTGCTGATCCGGTTGGCGACAGGCCCGACGATGGCCCCGTGGTAAAGCATCGCGCCTTCGTAATCGGCCAGATCCTCCGACCCCACCGTCAGCCCGTGATCCACGCCCACCAGCCGCAGGTCCTGCACCCGCGCGCCATAGGTCAAGATGGTGACGGTCAGGTCGCCCGCGCGCAGCGTGATGGTATGCGCGGTCTTGCCGTCCTTGGTGGTGCCGAACACCTGCATCACAGTGCTTCCCAATGCACGCCCGCCGCTGGGACGATCACGTCGCCCCAAGCCTGCGCCTTGGGTGCATAGTTGAACACGAACCGGTGTGTGGCGGTGTCCCTGATCCGCAATCCCTCGGCCAGCTGAAAGCTGGGCAGGTCCAGCGCATCGCACAGCCCGCCGATGATCGCATCAAAGGTCGCATCATCGGGCCAGCCCGCCAGATAGCGCAAATGATCGCCGCCCATGATCGCGGGCTGGCCTGATTTGGTGGTCAGATGCACCGGTGCCGTGCCTTCGAGATGTTCGAACCAGTGCCGGAAACGGCCGCCGCCTTGCAGCTTGATCTTGGCGTCGGGCGGGATGCTTTCGGTCAGCACGACAGACAGATCGGTATCGGGCAGGTCGGGGCCAAGCGGGGTGGGGATGCTCAATTCATCCGTCTTGGTGTCGCTGCGCGGGCCGATCAGGGCGATGCCGTCAAAGCGGGCCAGTGCGCGGCGCAACGGGTCGCTGATTTTCATCAGCCCCGGCGCCAGCACCAGTTTATAACCCGCCAGATCGGCGCAATCGGGCGGCAGGATGTCGATGTTCAGCCCCGCCCGCCGCAGCGCGCGGTAAGCGGCAAAGGCCAGACGGAAGGCTTCGAAATCGGCCCCCTGCGGCTGGGTGTCCCAGGCCCAGGCGCTGGCGTAATCGAACACGAGCGCCGCCTGCGCCTTGGCCGTGCCGACATCGGGCAGCTTTGCGATCTCATCCGCGACCTGACGGCATTCGGAAAGCGCAGGAGCTGGCGCGCTGTCGGGGCGCAAAAGTCCCGCATGGTTTTGTTCCTGCGCAAAAGGCGCTTGCCGCCAGCGGAAATAGCAGACGGTTTCCGCACCATGGGCAAAGGCCTCCCAGGCCCAAAGACGCGCCATGCCGGGCAGGGGGGCTGGGTTGTAGGGCGCCCAGTTCACAGGGCCGGGCTGTTGTTCCATGACCCAGAGCCGGCCTTTGCCCACAGCACGGTAAAGATCGTGATGGAACGCCTGCATGTCGGGGTGGCCTTGGCGCAGGAAAGTCGCCTTTTCCTTGGCCGTGCCTTCCAGCCGGTCGGACAGAAAGCCGATCGGGTAACTGTCCCAGGACGCAATATCCAGATCGGCGCCGACCTTCCAATGATCGAAGGTCGTGATCCGGCCCATGTAGTTGTGAATGAGCGGCGCGGCGGTGTGACGGCGCAACTCGTCCGCCTGCACCTTGTTGAACGCCACCACTTGATCCGAGCTATAGCGCCGGAAGGCCAGCACATGCGCGGGGTTGGGTTCGGTCACGGTCAGGTTGGGCAGGTCGATCTGGTCGAATGTATCGTAATCCATCGACCAGAACACATTGCCCCACGCACGGTTCAGCGCATCGGGCGATTGGTATTTCTGCGCCAGCCAGTCCTGAAATCCGCGCCTTGCAGCGTCCGAATAGGACAAGGTCGTGTCGTGGCAGTCGTATTCATTGTCGATCTGCCATGCGGCGACATGGGGGTTCTTGCCGTAACGCTCGCCCATCAGACGCGCGATCCGGCGGCATTCGTCGCGGTAACCCAGATGGCTGAAATCATAGTGTCGGCGCGACCCGAATTTGCGCGCGCGGCCCTGCGCATCGACGGCCAGCATGTCGGGGTATTTGTCCAGCATCCAGCGCGGCGGCGTGGCGGTCGGTGTGCCAAGCACCACCTTCAGCCCCGCCGCACCCAGCACCTCGATCGCGCGGTCAAGCCAGTCCCATGTCAGGGTGCCCGGCACGGCCTCCATCCGCGCCCAGGCAAATTCGCCGATCCGCACCCAGGACAGGCCAGCGTCCACCATGCGGGCGGCGTCTTCGGACCATTGGGCCTCTGGCCAGTGTTCGGGGTAATAGCAGATGCCAAGCGTGCGGTGCATGTGTCAGCCTTTTGAGATGCGAGGTAGGGGGCAGGGTTACAGGATCACCTGATGCTCTGCCTGCCCTTTGTAGGGTGTGGGGACAGCGTATGTCTTGCCTTCGTCCGGCCCGTCCAGCCCTGTGGCGGCCGATGTGCAAAACAGGACCGACAGGTCATCGCCGCCAAACGCAGGGCAGGAGGTTTGCGCGGCGGCAAAGCTGTAGCTTTCGAGGAAGGTGCCATCGGGTGCATAGCCCGCGACGCGGTGCGCCCCCCATTGCGCGTTCCACAGGTTGCCTTGCGCATCGACGACCGCACCATCGGGGCGGAAGTCGGTCGCGCTCAGGTCGATATGGACCGCAGGGTCGCCTTGCGGCCAGCCGTCAGCATCCAGCGCCACGCGCATGATCTTTTGCGTCGGTGTGTCGGTGAAATAGGCGGTCTTGCCGTCGGGGGCGAAACAGATCGCATTGCTGATGGTGACGGGCGCAAAAAGCTGGCGCAGCGCGCCTTTGTAATAGCGATAGATCGCGCCCGCGCCCTGTTCGGCATTGATCCCCATGGTCCCGATCCAGAACCCGCCCTGCGGGTCCGCGCGGCCATCGTTGCAGCGGGTGACGGGGTCATCCGCCTCGAGCGCGCAAAGCGGGGTCTGGCTGCCGTCGCCCAGATCAAAGCGGATCAGCGCGGTTTGCGTCGCGACGATCAGCGTGTCCGCATCCACCCAGCCTGCGGCAGAAACATGTTCGTCAAACTGCCAGTGCCGCGTCTTGCTGTGCAGGCGTTTGCCCAGAATGTCGAACCAGAACAATTCGCCGCGCAACGGATGCCAAAGCGCGCCTTCGCCAAGGGTGCATTGTGTGTCGTCGAAGATCATTGCGCGGCCTCGTCATAGGCGGCGACGATGTCGCGCGCGCGGGCGCTGATGTCGGCCACGCTCAGCCCTGGTTGATAAAGTGCAGTTCCGATGCCGAAACCATCCGCAGAAGCCGCCATCCATGTTGCAAAATTGCTAGCGCCCGCGCCGCCCACGGCATAGACCTGCGTGCCTTGAGGAAGCACTGCACGGATCGCCTTGATCCCGTCAGGGCCGATCAGGCTGGCGGGAAAGATCTTCAGCCCATCTGCCCCAGCCTTCAATGCGGCGAAACATTCGGTGGGTGTCATGACGCCGGGCCAGCTTTGCAGGCCTGCGGCCTTGGTCGCGACAATCACGCGGGGGTCGCAGTTGGGTGACACGATCAACCGCCCACCGACCTGTGCCACGCGCCCAACGTCATCGGTGGACAGGACCGTGCCTGCCCCGATCAGTGCCTCATCGCCAAAGGCACGTGCCATGCGGCCGATACTGTCGAACGGGTCGGGGGAATTCAGCGGCACCTCGATTTTCGTGATGCCAGCGGCGATCAGGGCGGCGGTGACGGCTTCGGCCTCGTCCGGCGTGATGCCGCGCAGGATGGCGATCAGGGGGCGGTCCATCTTTATCCTTTCAACTGGCGATAGGCGGCGGTCAGGCCAGCAAGCGTAGCGGCTTCGGCATTGACCTGTGTGGCAGGCGCACCATGCTGCGCAAGCGCTGCCACGTAAAGCCGTGCCAGCGCGCCCGCGCCGATCACGGCGATCTGCTGGCCCAGCCAGTAAGGTTTGGCCGAGGCCAGCTCCGCCCCGATCAGCAGCCCCGACAGGCGCGCGCGGGCGGCGGCGCCTGACAGGTCGTGCAGCAACCCTTCCGCGCGCAGCGAGAACAGCCGACCGGCCAGCTTTTCAGGGCGCGCATAAGCATCGGCAAGACCTGACTCAAAAGCGGCATCGTCCCAGCCATCAGCGGCGATGGAATGGCGCAGCACGGTCTGCGCTGCCAGTGTCGCGAACAGCTCGCCTGTCATGAAGGTCTGGAAACTGACGATCTCGCCTGCGCTGACATGGACCCATTTTGTATGGGTGCCGGGCAGGCAGACCACACCGTCCCAGCCTTTGTTCTGGGCAAGATAGCCTGCGATCTGAGTTTCCTCGCCGCGCATGACATCGGCAGGCTGGAGCTGCTTGACGCCGGGGATGACATGGACGGCAAGGCGCGGATCATGGCTGGTCGCAATGGCAAGACTGCCGCCCAAAGGCGGGCAGGGTGCGGCGGAATAGGGGGCCTCGACCCAGCCTTGGCGCGATCCGACCATGCCACAGGCGATGACGGGGGTGGGGCCGTGCAACCAGTCGCCGACCAGCGCCAGCAGCGCGGGTTCAAACCCCGCGCGGTCCAGCCCGCCCATGCCCTTGTCGGACGTGGTCTGGGCCAGCACCGTGCCGCTGGCCGACATCGCCCAGGCGCGTACGTTGGAGGTGCCCCAATCGACGGCGATCCATGCGGGGGTGAGGGGTGCGGTCATCCTGTGGTCACCACGCCGGCATCGACGACCATGGTCTGGCCCGTCATCATCCGCGATGCGTCGGACGCCAGAAACAGCACCGGTCCGACCATATCGGCGGGCATGATCGGTTCCGGGATGCATTGCCGTTCCATGAAGGCGGCCTTGCTTTCCGGCGTCGCCCACATGGTTTCCTGTTTTTCGGTAAAGACCCAGCCGGGCGCTATCGCATTCACCCTGATCCCGCGCGGCCCCCATTCGCGGGCGAGCGAGCGTGTCATCCCCGTGATCCCTGCATTCGCCGTGGTATAGGCGATCATATCCGCCGCACCGAACATATAGCTGATCGAGGAAAAGTTGATGATCGCGCCGTGCGGGGCCATGAGGCTGGCCGCTTTCTGGCAGGCAAAGAAATAGGCCTTGAGGTTCACCGCCTGCATCTTGTCCCAATAGGCGGGGGTGATGGTCGCGGCCTCGTGGCGGGCGTCATTGGCAGCGTTGTTGACCAGCGCTTTCAGCGGGCCGTGGGTGCGCGCGGCCTGGGCGATAGCGTCTTGCAAGGCATCGGTATCGGTGATGTCGCACTGGATGAACAGCGGGCGGTTGCCGTGTTTGGCATCCATCTCATCCACGAAGGCGCTGGCGTCGGACCGTCCGACAAAGGCGACCTTGGCGCCTTGCGCCAGAAACCCGTCGGTCAGTGCCGCACCGATGCCGTTGCCACCGCCGGTGATGAACACCGACGCATCCGCAAGATCGTGGAATGTCGCGGTCATAGTCTTTCCCCTTCCAGCACCCACATCCGTTCCGGAAACGACCACGGAAGTGTGACGCCGTGATGCATCAGATAGGTGCCGGTCACAACCAGCGCCTCGGACTTGAGCAAGGGTGCGCCACGCGACAGACGCGGGGCGGTGTCGCGGTTGACCAGACTGACGCGATAGCGTGCCTTTGGGTCCAGTCCGGTTAGCCGCAAGGGACGCGGCACGATCTGCGTGCTGGTCGCGGCCTTGCCTGCGAACACCACGAAACGGTCCTTTTCCCGCGCCAGTTGCTGTTCGGCGATCACGGCGGGGTCAGCGCTGTCGAGCCGCAGAATATCGGCGCTGTGCAACCAGTGGCGATGGTGCTTCCACCAGCTTGTGACCTCGGCCAGCACGGTGGCCTCGTGGTCGGTCAATTCGCGCGGGTCCATCTCGAACCCCATATGGCGCTGGGCGGCGACCCATGCACGGAAAGAAATATCCAGCGTCCGCCCCGAGGTATGGCAGACGCGCGGCCCGACATGGCTGCCGGTCACCGCCATCGGCAGGAACAGGGCCGCGTCATGCTGGATGCGCAGCCGTTCCAGCGCATCGTTGCTGTCGGAGAGCCAGACACGCTGCGTGCGCTGCATGATGCCAAAGTCGATCCGCCCGCCGCCCGAGGCGCAGCTTTCGATCTCGACCAACGGGAAATCCGCGCGCAGCCGGTCCAGCAGCGCATAGGTCCCGCGTGTCTGCGCGGCATCGGGCGACGGCAGGACGCGGTTGTGGTCCCATTTGATATAGTCGATCGGATGATCGGTCAGGATCGCGGCGATCCGGTCATAGAGATAATCGCGCACCGCAGGCAACGCCATGTTCAGCACCAGTTGTTGGCGCCCACGGGTCTGGTCTGCACGGCCCAGCACCCAGTCGGGATGGGCGCGATGGGTGTCGCTGTCCTCGTTGATCATCTCGGGTTCGAACCAGAGACCGAAGGTCATGCCCAGCCCGTGAACATGGTCGATCAGCGGGTGCAGCCCGTCGGGGTATTTGCGCGTGTCCACTGTCCAGTCGGCAAGGCTGGTCGTGTCATCGTCGCGCTTGCCGAACCAGCCGTCGTCGAGCACGAAGCGTTCCGCGCCAAGGGCTGCGGCGCGGGTGGCGATGTCTTTGAGCACAGGCAGTTTATGGTCAAAATAGACGGCTTCCCAGCAGTTGTAATGCACAGGTCGCGGGGTGTCGGGTTTAGGCCAAGTGACGATCCGGTCGCGCAGGTGGCGCTGGAACGCGACGGCGCAGCCGTTCAAGCCGGTATCGGAATAGGTGATGTAAAGCGGCGCCGTGCTGAAATGCGTCCCAGCTTCGGTTTCGGCCCCTGCAGCATGGCCCCACTGGATTTGCCGCCGCCCGTCGGCCAGTTCCTCGGCGATCATGCGGTGCCCGCCGGACCAGCCGTAGTGAAAGGCATAAGCCTCGCCTTGGGTATTCGTCGCGCCGCGGCAAGGGACGATCAGGCCGGGGACATGTTCGTGGCCGCTGCGGCCCGTGCGGCTTTCGCGCAACCGGATGCCGGGCGACCATGGCGTGCGCGCCAGCTGGAATTCACCACACCAGCGACCGGAAATGTCGATCATCTCCTCGCTGTGCTGCGGGCCGGGCAGCACAGGGGCGGCGAGCCAGTCAAGATGTACAGGGTGATCCGCGTCAAGTGTGGTCTGGCAGGTGATCACATGGGTTTCAGGGTCGGATTGAAACGTGCAGGTCAGGTCCAGCCCGTTGTCCGCATCGCGAAAGGTCAGGCGCAGGTCCGTGTCGGTCAGCACCGCATCCGCAAAGCGGAACATCGGCAGCAGCGGTGTGCCAGTGGCATCGCGCAGGATCAGGCCGGGCTGGCCCGGAAAGCTGCGGCTCGCCTCGGGACACAGCGACAGGTCGGGGTTTTCATCCAGCATCCCGCCCGTGATGTCGATGGCGTGAGCGGCGTGCAGCGTGGCAAGGTCTTCGTCCGCGGGCAGGCGGGCGCCCCAATAGACGACCTGCGGCAGGCGGGCATTGATGGCCGCCAGCACAAGCGTCTGGCGCCCAGCGTCGATCCGGTAGGTATGGGTCATGGTATTTCTACTTTACAGCCCCGAGCGTGAGGCCCGCGATAAAGTGTTTCTGCATCAGGAAGAACATCAGCACCGGCGGCAGGGCGGCCACGATGGAGCCCGCGCTCATCAGGTGATAGGCGGCGCGGAACTGCGAATTGAAACTGGTGATCCCGGCGGTGACAGGCTGGCTTTCAGGGCCTTGGGTCAACACGATGGCCCAGAAATAATCGTTCCAGATGAAGGTAAAGACCAGCACGGCCATCGCGGCGATGGCCGGTTTCATCAGCGGCAAAACGACATACCAGAAGATGCGCCATTCGGCGACGCCTTCGACGCGGGCAGCCTCGATCAGGGGAAAGGGCAGGGCGCGGATGAAATTGCGCATGAACAGCGTGGCAAAGCCGGTCTGGAAGGCGATGTGGAACAGCACAAGGCCGGTCTTGGTGTTGTAAAGCCCGAGGTCCACTGTCAGGTCGCGCACGGGCACCATCAGGATCTGGAACGGCACGAAATTGCCCGCGATGAACATGAAGAAGATCAAGAGGTTGCCCTTGAACTTGTAGACCCCCAGCGCAAACCCCGTCATGCAGGCCAGTGCGACGGTGCCGATCACGGTGGGCACCGTAATCAGCACGGAATTGAGCAGATAGCGCGGCATCGCGCTTTCAAAGAACACCCGCCCGTAGTTGGTGAAGCCTTCAAAAGACGACGGCCAGCCCCAGAAATTGCCGGCGGTGAAATCTGCAGCGGGTCTGATCGAGAACATCATCACGGCGATCAAGGGCAGCAGCCACAGGATCAGTGCGACAGGCAGAAAGGCCTGATAACTGATGCGGACCGCGGGGGATGTTTTCTGGACAGGCGTTGGAAACATGTCAGCGCTCCGCCGTCCCGGACATGATCCGGGACCTGTTGATCGGGGTGAAGGGGAGGTCCCGGGTCAGGCCCGGGACGGGGTTCAACATAACAGTCACGAACGTGCCCCTTTTTCGTCTTTGTACATCGCCCACAGGAAGTAGGAGATGAAAACCAGCATGATCATGAACAGCACGACCGCGACTGCGGCAGCATAGCCGTATTGCAGCCCGCGTTCGGACAAGGATTTCTCGAACACGTAGAACGACAGCACGCGCGTGGACCCGAAAGGTCCGCCGCCAGTCATGACCGAGACCAGATCGAAACTGCGCAAGGCACCGATGATCGTGACGACAAAGGCGATGAAGGTCGCGGGCTTGAGTTGCGGCAGGATCACATACCACAGCATCTTGCGGCCCTTGGCACCGTCCAGACGCGCGGCCTCGACCTGTTCGGGGTCAACGGCGTTCAGGCCGGTCAGGTAAAGGATCATGCAATAGGCCGTCTGCGGCCAGAGGCCTGCGGCGATGATGCCATATGTCGCGGTGGTCGGATTGCCCAGCACACCACCCTGTATTTGAAAGCCGAACCAGCCGGTCATGATCGAGAACAGCCCGCCGTTGGGCAGGTAGAACCACGAAAACACAAGGCCGACCACGACCTGGCTGATGACAAAAGGGAAAAAGAAAAGCGACTTGTAGAGCCGGATACCGCGCACGTTTTGGTTAAGGAACAGCGCGATGAACAGCCCCAGCGGGATCGCCAGCAGGTAAAGCACGAGCCATTTGACGTTGTTCCACAGCGAAATCTGGAAATTGCGGTCGGCGCGTTCACCGTTCAGGCCGAACAGCTTGTTATAATTCTCGAGCCCGATGTAGGTGCCGTTGGTGTCGATATCGCCCAGCCCGTTCCAGTCGTAAAGCGACATGCCAAAGCTTTGCCAGATCGGCCAGATCACATAGACCGCGAAAAACGCCATGCCGGGGGCCAGAAACAGCCAAGGCGTGATGGCAATTTCGTTGCGCTTGTACCAGCCGCGCGGGGACTGGCTGTAGCTGTCAGTGGAAATTGTCATGGGCAGGCCTGTCTGCAGAGGAAAAAGCTGTGCAGGGCGCAGATGAGGCTACGCCCGGCACGAGAGGGGTGCGCATTGCTGCGCACCCCGTGGGAGGATTAGTAAACGTCCTGACGTGTGGCTTCCAGCCGCTCGAGGATGTCGTCGAGGTTGTCGGGGAACACCATGAACTCCTGGAACCCTTCCATGCCGGCCGCTGCCATTTCGGCAGGTGCGTCACGGTCGAAGAACTGCGCGATCCCGCCCGGCGCACGGTTCGACAACATGTCGAAACCCTGCTGCAGGAACTTGTCATCATCGACCGAGGACATCGCGTTCACAGGCAGCTGGCCCAGGTTCTGACCGTTGTTGATCAGCGTCTGGTTGTCGGCCGAGACCACAAAGCGCAGGAATTCGCGTGCGGCTTCCTTGTTCTGGGCACCCGATGGGATGTGGAACGTATCGGTCGGCGCGTCTTCACCACGTGGGATACCGGGGGTGATTTCGACGAACTGGTAGAAATCCAGTTGGTCATCGGTCAGGCCCGCTTCACGCAGCGGTGCGACGACGAAGTTGCCCATCAGATAGCTGGCAGCCTGGCCGTTCACGACGAAAGGCAAGGCTTCCTGCCAGTCAAGCGACTGGTGGTCGTCGATGAAGGCGCCCATGTCGATCAGCGTGCGCCAGTTGGCGAAAGTCGCGCGGACTTCGTCGCTGGTCCAGCTTTCTTCGCCATTGGTCAGGCGCGCGTGGAAGTCATAGCCGTTGGTGCGCATGTTCAGATAGTCGAACCAGCCACCGGCCGTCCACAAAAAGCGCGTCCCGATAGCATAGCACTTGATGCCGTTGTCGAGCAGGGTCTGGCAGTTGGCCAGCTCTTCTTCCCAAGTGCTGGGCTCGGACAGGCCGAACTGTTCAAACAGGTCTTTGCGGTAATAGATGCCCCACTGATAGTAGGTGTAAGGCACGCCATACTGCGCCCCGTCCACGGTCAGCGCGCCTTTGGTCGAGGCGAGCTCTTCGCTCATCTGGCCTTCCCAGATGTCGGACACGTCGTCAAACAGACCGGCCTCGACATAAGGCAGCATCCGGTTGGCGGCATACCAGTTGGCGACATCCGGCGGGTTCGCGCTCAGGAAGTTGCGAATCTGGGTTTTATAGGCTTCGCGGTCGATGATCGTGACCTGCACGTCCAGCTCCGGGTGCATCTCGCCAAAGCGGGCTGCCATGTCTTCCATCACCGCGCGCGGTGCCGGGTCGGACATGTCCGAGAAAATGCTCAAAGTGCCGGTCAGCGATTGTGCATTGGCCTGCATCGCAGATGCCGCAATGCCCGCTGCAACGAACGCCGCGAACGACGTTTTCAAAATGGAACGCATTATATCCTCCCTAGGTGCTTCCATGGTCCACCTTGGTTTCATTATGTGAAACTAGGTTTTGCATATTGATACTTAATCGCAAAGCCGCTAGCCTTGTCAACAGCCATGACGCGCCTGCAACAATCCGCAGGCCGCATGGCGGGAGCGAGGGAGAGCAGATGACAAGCGACGGGACGGTCGGCAAGGCACTGGAGGTGCTGGATCAGGTGGCGGCTTACGGTCGGCCTGTGCGTTTCAGCGAAGTGCTGGCGGCGTCGTCCTTTCCCAAGCCCACGCTTTACCGCTTTTTGCAGACCCTCACGAACCAGCGGATGCTGGCCTATGATCCCGACCGGCAGACCTATTCGCCCGGCGTGCGACTGGTGCGGCTGGCCCATGCGGCGTGGGAACAATCCACGCTTGCCCCCATCGCGCGGCCCCATGTCGACGCGTTGAGTGCCGCTGTCGGCGAAACCGTGCATCTGGCCCAGCTTGACCATGCGCAGGTGCTTTATATCGACAAGCGCAACGCCAACAATCCGGTGCAGATGTTCAGTCAGGCCGGCAAGGTTGGCCCTGCCTATTGCACAGGTGTGGGCAAGGTGATGCTGGCGTTTTCCGACCCCGCAACCATCGACGCGGTGATCGAACAGCAAAGTTTCCACCGATTCACCGCCGCCACGCTGACAACGCCTACCGCGCTGCGCACTGAACTGTCCGATATCCGCGCCAATGGTTACGGCTTTGACCGCGAAGAACATGAACCCGGAATCATCTGTGTCGCCATGCCGATCCTGTCGGATGGCGGGCGCGTGCTAGGGGCATTGTCGGTGACCAGCACGACCAGCCGGACCAATCTGGCCGGTCTCGAATCCTATGTGCCGATCCTGCAGGATACGGCCAGCAAAATCGCAAGGGACGCCCAAAGCTGGAGCTTTCCCGATCATGACGCAAAAGAACAAACGGGGAGATAGGCGATGTCGGGTGTCACGCTGAAGAATGTGGTCAAACGCTACGGCGATGTGCAGGTCATCCACGGGATTGATCTGGCCATCGGCGACGGGGAATTCTGCGTTTTCGTCGGGCCTTCGGGCTGCGGCAAATCCACCTTGCTGCGTATGGTTGCGGGGCTCGAGGAAACCACCGACGGTGCTGTCGTCATCGGCAACCGCGATGTGACCCGGCTCGACCCGTCACAGCGCGGGGTGGCGATGGTGTTCCAGACCTACGCCCTTTACCCGCATATGACCGTGCGCGAGAATATGGGCTTTGGTCTCAAGATGAACGGCCACCCCAAGGCCGTCATCACCGAAAAAGTGGCCGAGGCGACGCGGATCCTGAAACTCGAACCTTATCTTGACCGCAAACCCGCCGCCCTGTCCGGCGGTCAGCGCCAGCGCGTATCTATCGGCCGCGCCATCGTGCGCGGACCCGAGGTGTTCTTGTTCGACGAACCCTTGTCCAACCTCGACGCCGAATTGCGCGTGGAAATGCGCGTCGAGATCGCCCGCCTGCACCGCGAGATCGGGGCGACGATGATCTACGTCACCCATGATCAGGTCGAGGCGATGACGCTGGCCGACAAGATCGTCGTGCTGCGCGCGGGCCGGATCGAACAGGTCGGCGCACCGATGGACCTCTACCGTGACCCTGACAACAAATTCGTGGCGGGTTTCATCGGCTCACCCGCGATGAACTTTCTGGGCGGGACGGCCAAGGATGGCACAGTCACCGTGCCGGGTATGAAAGCCGATTTCGCAGGTGTGATCCCCGCCTCCTATAGCGGGGCCGTCACTGTGGGCATGCGCGCCGAACATCTGGCCGTCGATCCCGCAGGCGACACCCATACCGTCGATTTGACCGAAAGCCTGGGTGGCGTATCCTTCGTTTACCTCACCTCCGACACCGGCGAACGCATCGTGATCGAGGAACGCGGCGATGAGCGGTCGGTCGAGGGCGCGCGCGTGGGTGTGACCATCGACAAATCCCGCCTTTACCTGTTTGATGCGCAAACCGAGGTCCGCATCCGCAACGGATGATCTTCAGGGTCCGGTTTGCAGGAGAAGACCCGTGGAACTGACCGCCGCCCTGATCACCCAGACCTATGCGGCGATTGCCCCCGCGACCATCCGCACGCCCACGATCCGCGCGACGCGGTTGTCGCATATCCTCGGGATTGATCTCTATCTCAAACTGGAAAACCTCCAGCATACCAATGCGTTCAAGGCGCGCGGCGCGCTGGCGAAACTGCTGACGCTCGATGCGGATGCGCGCAAGGCGGGCGTCATCGCCTGCAGCGCGGGCAACCATGCGCAGGGTGTGGCCTATCACGCGACACGGCTGGGCATTCCGTCCACCATCGTGATGCCGGAAGGCACGCCCTTCAACAAGGTCCAGCGCACTGCCGATCTGGGGGCCGAAGTCGTGATCCACGGCACAGGTTTTGACGGCAGCGTGCAGTTCACGCTGGATCTGGCCGCGCAAAAGGGGCTGACCTTTATCCATCCGTTCGATGATCCGGTGGTCGCGGCCGGGCAGGGCACCGTGGCGCTGGAAATGCTCGAACAGGTGCCCGATCTCGATTGCATCGTCGTCCCCGTGGGCGGCGGCGGGCTTATCGCGGGCATGGCGGTGGCGGCGAAATCGGTCAAGCCCGCCATCACGATCATCGGCGCTCAGGCGCATCTGTTCGATGCCGCCAAAGCCCAGATCGAAGGGTTCGCACCGCATTTCGCTGGCGCCACGCTGGCCGAAGGCATCGCCGTGCGCCAGCCTGCGCCCGCCAATATCGCGATCATGCAGACCCATGTGGACCGGATCGACAGCGCCAGCGAAAGCGAGATCGAAAGCGCGGTTTTCGACCTGCTCAGCCACGAAAAACTTGTCGCCGAAGGTGCCGCCGGTGCGGGACTTGCGGTCATCAAGGCCAATCTGGCGCGGTTCAAAGGGCAAAAGGTCGGCCTTGTGATCTGCGGCGGCAATATCGATTCGCGCCTGCTCTCGACGCTGATCCTGCGCGGGCTGATGCGCGACGGGCGGATCACGCGGCTCGTGTTCGAAATCGACGACCGCCCCGGCCAGCTTGCCATGATCTCGCGCATCATCGGGGATGCAGGCGCCAATGTGATCGAGGTCATCCACCAGCGGATGATGCAAAGCGTGTCGCTGAAAAAAGCCGAGTTGGAAATCGTGATCGAGGCCCGCGACCAGCGCCATGTCGATGACATCACCGGCCTCTTGCGCGACGCGGGCCTGTCCGTGCGTACGGCACAGGACCTCTAACCGCATCGTTCGAGCATAAATATCCCGGGGGGCCCCGGACCCTTGTCCGGGGCGGGGGCAGCGCCCCCTCAGCGCTTGCCGTAATAGAGCCCGACGACATGTTCGGCCTGTGCAAAGAACAGCCAGCGCAGGACCAGCACGCCTGCGATATGGCTGACCAGCGCCAGCGCGCCCCAGATATGGCTGAAGGGCAGCAGCAGGAACACGACCGGCAGTACAAAGGCTAGCACCGCTGCGATGACCCGCAAAGCTTGCGCATGTTTGCGCCCCACCACATGGATGAATTCGCGCATCAGGTAATTGGTGCCGGTGTGGGGTGGTTCAAAGGCGCGGACCGTGCCGATATGGCCAAGCCCCGTGGCCGTCGCCATATCGGTGCCCGACCGCGCCAGAGCCGTGTCGCCGGTGATCCAGCCATAGACCTGCAAACCGGCGGCAAGCGCCAGCAACACCAGCGCCTCGGTGACCTGTCCCGCCAGCAAGGCCCCTCCGCCGACCGACAAGGTCAGGAACAGCGCAGGCGTCGACCAGTGCCGCCAGCGCGGCACGGTTTTCAGCTGCGCATAGATCATCGAGGTCGTGAACACGGTCGCCAGCGCCCCCAGCGCCCCGATCCAGCCCAAAGGTGCCAGCACCCTGTCGAAAAACACCAGCCCCGCGCCGTAGACCGCCATGACAAGCAGGGTTGCAACAGCGCAGATTCCCTCGCGCGACAGCCAGCTGGTCTGCCATTGGCTGAACGCCTTGATCGCGCGTTCGGGCCGGCCCAGATGGAAGGTCGAGGCGAGCAATCCGCCCACCGCCGCAAGATAGGCGATGGTGAACCAGACGAAGGCCATCCAGCCTGTGGGCGTGATCGCTCCGATGCCAAGCCAGAAGAGCAGCCCGAACCCGAGGCCCGAAAAGGTCGTGAAGATGATGACGGATTTGGCGGGATGCATTATTTGGCTCCTCCGGGCAGGGCCGACAGCGCTTTGTCCAGCCAATGCGCAAAGCCTTTGCCATCTGTCGCCACGGGGTCAAGGAACGGGGCCAGCACGTCGAATTCGGGCGCCACGTCCTTGGGGCGCGGGGGCAGGTATTTGTTGACAGGCTTGGTGCCTTGCTCGGGCATCAGGTCGAAGCCGCCGCGTGCTGCGACCAGTTGTGATACCTCCGACTCCGCATCCCCCAGATCGCCGAAATGCCGCGCGCCCGCAGGGCAGGTGCGCACGCAGGCGGGCACGCGGTCTTCCTCGGGCAGGTTTTCATTGTAGATGCGGTCGACGCAAAGCGTGCATTTCTTCATCACGCCTTCCTTGGCATCAAGTTCGCGCGCACCATAGGGACAGGCCCAGGCGCAGAGACCGCAGCCGATGCAGTCACTTTCGTTGACCAGCACAATTCCGTCCTCGACCCGTTTGTAGCTCGCTCCTGTCGGGCAAACGGTGACGCAGGGCGCATCGTCGCAATGCAGGCAGGATTTGGGGAAATGGATCAGTTGCGCCGTGCCGGCCTCGGGCTGGACTTCGTAGGAATGCACACGGTTGAGGAAGGTGCCCGACGGGTTCGCGCCGTAAGCGTCTTGATCCGACAGAGGCGCGCCGTAGTTTTCGGTGTTCCAGCCTTTGCAGGAAATCACGCAGGCGTGGCAGCCGACGCAGGTATCAAGGTCGATCACAAGGCCCAGTTTCTTGGCGGTGCTGGCGGGAAGTTGCGTCATGGCATTGGCCTCTGCTGCGGGATCGCGCATTTCTGGCGAAATACGCGGCCTCCGGCGGGGATATTTGGGCTCGGAAGATGCGGGGACATGGCGCTTTATCCGATCGGCGCGCGCGCGGCGGCATCCCATGTGGCGATATACCAGATGAAACTGCCCAGCGTCAGCGCAACGAAGAGGGCGATCAGCAGAAGGATTTGGCCTTTGGTCATTTGCGGGATGTCCATGCGATGTCTTTGGGCCCTTGCGGGACGGGTGATGTGATGGCGGGCATGATTGGTTGTGCCTCGTTCGGAATGCCCGACTTTTCGATCTTCACGCGCAGATCGAACCACGCGGCCTGCCCTGTTACGGGATCCGAATTCGCCCAGCGCAGCCCGTCACCGCGCGGCGGCAGAAGTTCGTGGATCAAGTGGTTGAGCAGGAAGCCCTTGGTTGCCTCGGGTGCTTTTTCATCCAGCGCCCAGGCGCCCTTGCGCTTGCCGATGGCGTTCCATGTCCAGACGGTGTTTTCGTTCAGCGCTGCCTGCAAAGCGACCGGCACGGTGATCGACCCATGTGCCGAGGTGACGCGCGCCCAGTCGCCGTCTTTGAACCCGTGCTGGTCCCAGATTTTCGTTGGCACATAGAGTGGGTTATGCCCGTGGATCTGCCGCAGCCAGGCGTTCTGCGTGCCCCATGAATGATACATCGCCATGGGCCGCTGGGTCAGAGCATGGACCGGGTATTCCATGGGGTCCACATGGCCATCCTCGAAAGGCGGATACCAGATCGGCAGCGGGTCCATCGTGGCCTTGATCTGGCCGCGCAGGTGGTCTGGCGGCTGGCGGTGGCCTTTGCCTTCGGCGGCCGCTTGGAATTTGCGCAGGGGTTCGACGTAGAGCTGGAAGATATAGGGCTGGACGACGTCGTAAAAGCCCATCTTCACCGCCCAGTCCTGATATTCGGCGCTGAACGGTTTATAGTAGGCGCAGTTTTCAGGGACATGTGCGATCCAGAAACCGCCGTTGTCGATATAGTTCTGCAACTGGTCGGGGTTGGCCGCGCCGCGCCCTTCGGCCTTGCCATCCGCACCACGGAAACCCGCCAGCGGCCCGATCCCTGGGCGGCGGATGTGATTTGTGATGTAATCGGCATAGTCTTTGTATTTCGCACTGCCGTCGTCATTCACAAACCCCGGCAACCCCAGCCGTGCGCCCAGATCGCAGAGCACCGACTGGAACCCGCGCACATCGCGGTCGGGTTCGACAACGGGCCAGCGGATCGCGTCGGCGACCCCGTCCGCCTCGCAGATCGGGCGGTCGAGGAGCGAGATGCAATCGTGCCGTTCCAGATAGGTCGTGTCGGGCAGGATCAGGTCGGCATAGGCGACCATTTCCGAGGAATAGGCATCGGAATAGATGATGCGCGGGATGACGTAGTCGCCGTTTTCATCCTTGTCGGTCAGCATCTTGTGGACGCCGCCCACGTTCATCGACGAATTCCACGACATGTTCGCCATATACATGAAAAGCGTGTCGATCTTGTAGGGATCGCCCGCATGGGCGTTGCTGATCACCATATGCATCAGCCCGTGCGCCGACATCGGGTTGTCCCATGAGAACGCCTTGTCGATGCGGATCGGGCTGCCGTCATCGTGCAGCAGCAGGTCTTCGGGGCCGTGCACATAGCCCAGATGCGGGCCGTCGAGTGCGGCGCCCGCTGTCACCTTGCCATGCGGTTTGGGATGGGCGGTGGCGGGTTTGGGGTAGGGCGGTTTGAACCGCATGCCGCCCGGCGTTTCGACCGCACCAAGGAGGATCTGCAGCATATGCAGCGCGCGGCAGGTCTGGAAACCGTTGGAATGGGCCGAAATCCCGCGCATGGCGTGGAAACTGACGGGGCGGCCGATCATCTGGGCGTGCTTTTTGCCGCGGAAGTCGGTCCATGGGCGGTCGAGGATCACCGGTTCGTCAAATGCCACCCGCGCCAGATCCGCCGCCAGCGCGCGGATGCGCTGGGCCGAGATACCGCAGCGGTCCGCCACAGCCTCGGGCGCGTAAGACGCATCAAGATAGCGGTCGGCCATCAGGTGGAACACAGGCCGGTGCGTGATGCCTGCCGCACGGTGGGTGGCGGCAAGATCGGGTTCGACCCCTTGGCCGTTCCATGGTGCAAGCTGGCCTGTGCGCCGGTCAATCACTTGCGGCTGGCCAGCGGCATCGCGCAGGAACAGGCCGAACTGGTCGGATTTGGGGTCTTCGTTCACAAGGACAGAGGCATTGGTGAACTGCGCCAGATAGTCGAGATCGACCTTGCCCGCGCTCATCAGGCAATGCACCAGCGCGAGGATGAACAGCCCGTCGGTGCCGGGCGTGATGCCGACCCAATCGTCGGCCACGGCATTATATCCGGTACGGATCGGGTTCACGCCAATAATGCGCGCGCCACGCGCCTTGATCTTGCCAATGCCCATCTTGATCGGGTTGCTGTCGTGGTCTTCTGCCACGCCGAACAGCATGAACAGCTTGGTATGGTCCCAGTCGGGCTGGCCGAATTCCCAGAAAGCTCCGCCCATCGTGTAGATGCCCGCAGCGGCCATGTTGACCGAACAGAAACCCCCGTGGGCCGCGTAATTCGGGGTGCCAAAGCCTTGCGCCCAGAAGCTGGTGAAGGATTGCGACTGGTCGCGACCGGTGAAAAACGCCAGTTTTTCGGGGTGATTTGCGCGCAGCGGTGCGAGCCAGTCGGTCGCGGTTTGCAACGCCTCTTCCCATGAGATTTCCTCGAACTCGCCCGACCCGCGTTCCCCCACACGGCGAAGGGGCGCGCGCAGGCGGGACGGCGCATTGTGCTGCATGATGCCAGCGGACCCCTTGGCGCAGAGCACGCCTTGGTTCACCGGATGGTCGCGGTTGCCTTCGATATAGGCGACCTTGCCGTCCTTCATATGCACGTTGATCCCGCAGCGGCAGGCGCACATGTAGCAGGTCGTCTTGCGCACCTCGTCGGACACGTGCGGGGATGTGTCAA
Organism: Yoonia sp. 72; assembly: GCF_034652275.1. Lineage (NCBI taxonomy): Bacteria > Pseudomonadati > Pseudomonadota > Alphaproteobacteria > Rhodobacterales > Paracoccaceae > Yoonia > Yoonia sp. 72. The sequence goes on from NZ_JAXIWG010000004.1 coordinate 55,263, forward strand.
GCTGGGGCTGATCAAGGGACATGGCTGACTCCTTCGCGTGGCTGGTCTTGCGCCAACAGGGTCAGCGCATCGCGGGCGATCTGCTGTTCCTCGTCGGCGGCGATCACATGCACGTGCACCTTACCAAGAAACGCCAGATGGTCCATGATCCGGCTGCGTATTTGCGGTGCATTTTCACCGATCCCGCCGGTGAACGCCACGGCGTCAAGACCGCCCATCGCGACCACAGCCGATCCGGCGTGCCGTGCGGCCCAATAGCAGAAATGATCCACGGCAAAGCGCGCGGAATCCGTGTCGGTTTGCAGCAATTGCGCCATGTCGCTGGTGCCGCCCAAGGCGCGCAACCCGCTATGGCGATTGAGGATGTCGCCTGCTCCATCGATCCCGTGATCCTGCGCCAGACGCAGCACGGCCATGCCGTCGATCTGGCCCGTGCGGGTTCCCATGACCAGACCGTCGAGCGGGGAATACCCCATCGAGGACGCGACGGATTTACCATCCTTGATCGCGCAAAGAGAGGCGCCGTTGCCAAGATGGAAGGCCAGCAGGCGGTCGGGCAGGGCTGCGCCGAAGGATTGCACAAGGCTTTGGTAGCTCAGCCCGTGAAAACCATAGCGGCGGATGCCTTTGGCCGTTTCCTCGGCTGGCAGGGCATAGGCCGTGGCGATGGCGGGGTTCGTTGCATGGAACGCCGTATCGAAGCTTGCGTATTGCGGCAGGCCGGGCAGCGCGTCGGCAATGGCGGCGATGCCTGCAAGGTTGTGCGAATTGTGCAAGGGTGCCAGCACGTTACAGGCGCTGATCTGCGCGATGACATCGGGCGTCACACGGGTGGGGGCCGTAAGGTCTGCCCCGCCATGCACGATCCGGTGCGCGGCGGCGGTCAGGCGCTGGCCTGCGGTGTCGAGCGCGTCGAGCAATGCGGCTAGGGCGCTGGCATGGTCGGAAGCGCTGATTGGTCTGTGGTCGGAACCGACCTTCAGAACGCCAGTGCCGCCGATTTCCGTCACCTCGCCCGAGGCCAGCCGCGCAAGGGATGCGTCGAACAGCGCCACCTTGACCGAGGATGATCCCGCGTTGACGACAAGGATCATGCCCGCATCCCCGCAGCAATCACGCCAAGGGCCGCCGAGGCGATCCGGTCCTGTGCGGTCTGTGACCGGCTGGTCAGCATGATCGGCACTTTCGCCCCCAGCACGATCCCCGCCGCGCAGCAGCCCATGCCCAGCGACATCAGCTTGAACAGCGCGTTGCCGGTCGTGATCTCTGGCACCAGCAGGATATCGGGCTGGCCTGCGACCTCGGAGGCAAAGTTCTTTGCCGCCGCCGCCGCGCGCGAAAAGATCAGGTCGAGCGCCATCGGCCCTTCGACAATCGCGTCGGGCAAGGCAGTCTTGGCCCAGGCGGCGATCACCGCCGCCTCTCCGGTAGAGGGGATCGCGGGCACCACATCCTCGGTCGCGGCCAGCAATCCGGCGCGGGGGCGGGTGATGCCAAGCGTCTGCGCCAGCCGCACCGCGTGCATCAGGCAGGCCTGCCGAGTGGCGACATCGGGTGTCACATTCAGCGCGGAATCGGTCAGGAACAATGGGCGGTCGGATCCGGGCATGGTCAGGTGGAACACATGGCCGCAATAGCTGCCCTTGTCACGCAGGCCCGCGCTGGAGGGCAGCAGGCCCTTGAGGAAAACAGACGTATGGACCTGCCCTTTCATAATCGCATCGACCGCGCCCGCACGGGCGAGTTCGGCGGCCTTTTGCGACGCCTCTGCCCCCGGTGCATGGATCAGCGGCAGGCCGGTGATGTCCCAGCCGATCTCTTCGGCGGTGGCCAGAATACGGGCGGTATCACCGATCAGGACGGGTGTCGCCAGACCCAGATCGCAGGCCTCGCGCAGGCCTTGTAGCGGGTTCGCACCGCCTGCATTGACCAAAGCCACGCGCGGGACTGGCAGGGCGCGGGCACGGTCCAGCAGGCTTTGCGGGCAGTGCGCCTGCACCTGCGACAGAAAGGGAAAATCATCATGCATCGCGGCACCTTTCATGTGACCATTGCCCGGATCAGACCGAGGGCTGACAACAGCAGCAAGAGCAAAACCGCCGATTGCCGGAAGGCCGCGGGCGAGGCTGCAAGAAACCGCCGCCCTCCCAGCCAGACGCCCAGGCCCAGTATCGGAAACGCCATCAGTGCGGCGATGGCAGTGTCCCATGTCACAAGGCCACCCATCCACAACAAAGGCAAGGTGATCAGGTCGAGGGCCGTCAGATAGACGATCATCGTCGCGCGGAAGGTGGCCGCCTGCATCGGTTGCGCCGACAGAAAGGCCGCGACCGGCAGGCCGCCGATCCCTGCGCTGTTGCAAATGCCCGACAGGACGCCGACGCTGCCGTGCCCCAGTGCGCCGATCCGCCGCTGCAAGGTCCAGCCCGACAACAAGAGCAGCGCCATCAGGAGGATCAGGCTGGAAATGACGATGCGGGCGGTATCCTCGCCCACGGACAGCATGACCGAGACCGAGAATGGCAAGGCGACAGCCGCCCCGACCATCAGCCAGCCCACACGCGGCCAGTCGACATGCGTCCGGATGCCGCGTGCCTGAAAGGCGGTCATCAGGATCTCGCAGGCGAAAACGACGGGGATCAGGGGCAGGGGGTTCGTCAGCAGTGCCGCAAAGGCGATGAAGATCGCGGAAAACCCGAACCCCGAATACCCACGTACAAAGGCCGCGCCCAGCAGGGCAAGGGCGAGCAAGGCCGCCGTGCCACTGTCCAGATCAAAAGGCATGCTCATACCGGCACCCGCGCCAAGGCCGCTGCGATCAGGCGCACGCCTTCACCGATGCGGGCCGCGGGGATAGAGGAATAGGCAAGACGCATGTATTCGGTGGGTGGCGCTTCGCCTGCAAAAAACCGCGCGCCCGGCTCGATCAGCACGCCATCCGACCGCAGCGCCAGCGCCAGTGCGGCTGTATCGGTGCCATCCGGCGTGCGCACCCAGACCGATGACCCGCCCGACAGCCCTTGCCCCGCCACCACCAGCCCGCAGTCCTGCAAGGCCGCGTCCAGCACCTGACGGCGGTCGTGATAGGCGCGGCTCATGCGGCGGATCAGCGCGTCGTAATGGCCCAGCGACAGATAATAGCTGACCGTGCGCTGGATATGCCCCGGCGGATGGCGCAACACGCTGGCGCGCAGCGCGCGCGCTTCGCGGATGAACGGCGCGGGGCCGACCAGATAGCCCAGCCGCAACCCCGGAAACAGCGATTTGGAGAACGACCCGACATGGATCACCCGCCCATGCGGGTCCAGCGATTTGAGCGAGGGCGAGGGCGCTTTCAGAAACGACATCTCGAATTCGTAATCATCCTCGACGATGATGAAATCCTCGGCCTCGGCCCGCGCGATCAGCGCCTTGCGCCGGTCCAGCGGCATGGTCGCGGCTGTCGGGCTCTGGTGGCTGGGGGTGGTAAAAACCACGTCGATCCCGTGGGGCAGGGCCTCGGGGGGCAACCCGTCGCGGTCCACCGGCACGATGCTCAGATGGCAGCGCGATTGCGTCAGGATGTTGCGCAGCGCGGGATAGCAGGGGTCCTCGATCGCGGCCCGCCTGCGGCTGTTCAGCAGCACCTGCGCGGACAGCCAGAGCGCGTTCTGCGCGCCCATCGTGATCAGGATTTCATCGGGGTTCGCCAGAATGCCGCGCCGTGGCAGGGTCTGGCGGCTGATGAAATCCACCAGTTCAGGGTCGTCACCGTCGTAATAATCGGCCGTCAGCGCGCTGAAATCCCGCATCCCCAGCGCGCGCAAGGCGCAAAGCCGCCAGTTGGCGGCATCGAACAGCGTCCGGTCGGCCTGCCCATAGATGAACGGATAGCGGTAGTTGGCCCAATCGGCGGGCTTGTCGTTGCTGAGCCCCGGCGTAAAGCGCTGGCCGATGGTGCGGGTCCAGTCCACCGTGCCGGTCTGCGCCGGATGTGCGGCAAAGGCCGGCGGTTCGGGCGCATTGTCGGACACGTAATAGCCAGAGCGTCCGCGCGCGGTCAGGTAATCATCCGCCACCAGTTCGGTATAGGCCAGTGTCACGGTGATCCGGCTGACGCCCAGATGCTGCGCCAGCCTGCGCGAGGATGGCAGCCGTTCACCGGGGCGGAACCGGCCCGCAAGGATGCCTTGCGCGACCATTTGCTGGATGCGCGCCTGCAGGGTGCCGACGCCACCCGCATCAAGAAAGAAGGTATCAATGGAAATCGACATGCACTGGCCCTAGGATGCGTCCAGACTGGACTTATCCCAGGGCCAAGGCAAGCGCGCGTTCTATCCCAGAACGCGGGTGATCGCCTGATCGACGGCCTCGGTGATCTGGTTGAGATCATCCTTGGTCGCGATCAGCGAAGGCGCGAACAGAAGCGTGTTGTTGAACCCCGGCAGCGACCGGTTCGTCGCCCCGATGATGATGCCTTGGGCCATGCAATCGGCGACGATGGCCTGCACCTTCTTTTCGTCCAGCGGTTCCTTGGTGTCGCGGTCCACGACCAGTTCGGCACCTTGGAACAGCCCCATGCCGCGCACATCGCCGATCCATTTGTGCCTGTCCATCAGCGCATGCAGGTTGCCCGACAGATGCGTGCCCATGGCGGTCGAATTGCCCAAGAGGTCCTCTTCCTCGATGATGCGCATGTTTTCGATGGCCGCCGCTGGCCCCGCGGTGCACCCGCCGAAGGTGGAAATATCGCGGAAATAGGACAGTTTGTCGGTGTCGTCCTTGAACATCTCGAACACGGCATTTGTCGTGACACAGCACGAAATCGCGGCATAGCCAGAGGCCACGCCTTTGGCCATGGTCACGATATCGGGCTGCACGCCGAATTGCTGGTATCCGAACCATGCGCCTGTGCGGCCCAGACCGCAGACGACCTCGTCGATATGCAGCAGGATATCGTATTTGCGGCAAAGTTCCTGCACGCGTTCCCAATAACCTTTGGGCGGCACAATGATCCCGCCGCCTGCGGTGATCGGCTCCAGACACAGCGCACCAATGGTGTCGGCACCTTCGGCAAGGATCACATCCTCGATCGCCTTTGCGGCGTTTGCTGCGTATTCCTCGCCCAAGGTCCCGTCCTGAGAGCGGTATTCAAGGCAATGCGGCACGCGCACGAAGCCCGGCACAAAGGGGCCGTATTGCGCGTTGCGTTCGTCCTGCCCGCCTGCCGACAGGTTGGCGATGGTCGTGCCGTGATAATCGCGTTCGCGGTAGAGGATCTTGGATTTCTTGCCGCCGTAATGTTTGTGGCTGATCTGGCGGACCATCTTGAACGCCTTTTCATTCGCCTCGGACCCCGAGTTGGCATAGTAGACGCGGTCGAGCCCCGGCATCTTTGCGATCAGCATTTCCGCGAATTGCGCGCCCGGAATAGTGCCAAGTGCCCCACCAAAGAAACACATCTTGGTCACGGCATCCGAGATGGCCTTGCCCATGCGTTCGCGGCCATAGCCGATGTTGACGGTCCAGACGCCACCCGACACGCCGTCGATATGTTCCTTGCCCTTGATGTCCCAGACCCGCAGCCCGCGTCCTTCGACGATGATGCGCGGATCGATGGTTTCATAGACCTTGTGCTGGCTGATATGGTGCCAGACATGGGCGCGGTCGGCCTCGATCACATGGCCGGGGTCGTTGGCGAAATTCAGGGTATCCATATCCGGTGGCTCCGTAGCAAAGGATGGGGGTGCAGGGCGTGCGAATCCATGGCGCGCGCCGCCCGTATTGCAGATCAGTCTGCCCCGACTTTTGGCTTGGGCGATATGACCAGTTGGAAGTCATAGATATAGCCAGGCTTTGGCAAGCGGTGGGGCGATGCAATCTCTGCTTGCGGCGGTTTGGGTGGGTTTTATGATCGCGGAATGACGATTTCCGACCTTCTCTTGTTGCTACCGGCCCTGATCGGCTTTGTGGTGCTGATGGCGCTGCGCCGCCGCCCCGTGCGCCCGGCACCTGCGCCCGAAGACCGTAGCGAGGTCCCGCGCAATGCCATCGTCGTAGACGGGTCCAATGTCATGCACTGGGGCGGCGACCCTTCGGCCAAGGTCATCTGGCGCGTGCTGCGGGAACTTGAAGCCAAAGGCTATACCCCGATCGTGTTTTTCGACGCGAGCGTTGGATACAAACTGTCGGACCGCTATCTGAACGAAAAGAAGCTGTCGGTCGCTATCGACATTCCCGCAGACCATATCTGTGTGGTCGACAAGGGGGTCGTCGCGGATCAGGCGATCCTTGCGTTTTCGGCGGATCACGGCCTGCGCATTGTCAGCAACGACCAGTACCGCGACTGGCGCGTGCATTTTCCGCATCTGGACCGCAAGGGCGCGGTGCTGCGCGGCACGTTTCAGGATGGCGCGGTGGTCTGGCGCAGGCCGCTAGAGCTCGTCCGGCGCTAGGCGATAGGCTTTGCCGAAACCGCCATTCAGGTCGATGCCGACGGGGACCAGCCGGAACATCAGGAAATCGGCGAAATCGTAGTAGAGCTTGGCTTTGGGCACAGCGGCCAGCCACCTGTCCTTATGCGCGGACTTGTCGACCTGCGCGGCCTGCGCGCTCAGCGTCAGGCGCGGATGCGTCAGCGGATCGCCCTTATCGCCCGGCTCGCCCACCAGTACGGCGCAGGCCGGATGGACCAGCAGCGCTTGGGTATGGGTGGACAGGGTTGAGACCAGCGTCAGCGCGGCGGTGCCATCCCAGATCAGCCCCACGCGGGCAACATAGGGTGCGCCGGTTTCGGGATGGGTCACCGCAAGGGCTGCATGCCGCACCTCTGCCAGCAACTGCCGCAACAGCGCGCGGGCGGTGTCATCGGTGGGATTGACGGGTTCGCGTTTCATGCAAGGTTGGCGGCGGGGCAGGCGCGAAAAGCCGCCATTGCGGGGCCGATCCCGTCAAGCGAGACGCCCACCGTGGTATCGCCCGAAATCGCATAGGCGCGCTCGTTGAACTCCAGCCCGTTCAGCACATTGCCGAAACCGCTGTCGGCCACCGTCAGGCTGCGGCCGTCAGCGCTGATCCGGTGGCGGTCGGTCTGGATGAACACGGGGCGGTTGCCCGCAAAATTCATCGCGAATGTGGCATCCTCGGACCATGTGCCATCGGGCAGAGTGATTGTGACAGTATATTCGGGCAAGCTGGCGTCATAGGTCACGGTCAGGGTGCCGGTGTCATCAGTCAGCGTGCAGACAGGCGCGGGCGAAAACTCCCACGCGGCGGCGGGTGTGGCGATGAGGAAAAGGGCGAGGGTCAGGCGCATGGCAGAAAGATAGCGTCGGGCGCGGCAAGGGCAAGCTCAGCGCATCAGCACGGCCCGCAAGGATTGCGTGTTGCAGTCAGGAGATTCTGCGGCTGCGCAGCTTGCGGAATTTCTTGCGCCAGTAGGCAGCTGTCAAGAAGCGGGCGGCAGGAGGGCGCACGCGCCTTAAGGGCTGGTTGGGTCGTTCATGGTTCAGGTAGGACGGCAGCGATCCGCCCTGCTGGCGCACCATCCGTGGATCAATCGCATAGGTGCGCAGGTGACTGATGTCGAAAGGCCAGTCAGCGGGTGCAGTAATCGGCAGGCTGCCCTCCACCAGCGCGACAGCGCCTTGGCGGGTGACGATATAGGCGCTGGTCAGATACGGCTGGACAATGACACGATAGGCGATCTGGCCGGACGGAAATTGCAACCGCTCGTTTTCAATGATCCGCGCATTCTGGTGATCCAGCAGAACAAGATCGAAGTCATCCCTGTCCAGCTGCGCCAGAAAGTTGCGCAGGTCAGGAGTGATACGGGCGTCATCTTCGAGCACGAGCGCCAAAGGATGGCTTTTTTCCACAATGTCGCGATAGATGAGGTGATGCGACAGGGCGCAAGCGAATTCGCCATCGCCCATCTCACGGCGCAGCTTTTTGCGCGCTGCCGCACGGTCAATCATATGCGCATAGTCTGCAGGTAAACCTCGTCGCCCTTCCACCCCGTGCCAAAGGGTGAATGGAATACCCATTTCATCCAGCGCATCGACCAGCGGTTGCCGCCGTTCGGCAGCATCGGCGAGGGTCAGAATATAGACCGGCAGTTTCACTGGCATGTCCGTTGCAGCGGATCAATCTTGACGTCCAGTTTGGGTACACCAAGCTGCACCAGCGCAAGGACCATCACTTACTTGCGCCCTCCATACCTGCTTTTGCCGCCCCGCATCCCGCCACGGCCACCCGTGCTGCGCCCTGACGCGCGCGAGGCGTCGTCGACGGCCTTGTCCACCGCCTGCTGGCGCGCCAGCGGGTCGTCGGCGATGGCCAGTTCCACAGCTTCCAGACGTTTGAGCTCATCCCGCAACCGTGCCGCTTCCTCGAATTCGAGGTTCTCGGCGGCCTTGCGCATATCGGTGCGGATGCCTTCGATCACGGTCTGGATATTGCCGCCCGCGCGACCTTTGTCGATCTTGGCGGTGACGCGGTTCATGTCCACGTCGCCTTTGTAGAGGCCCGCCAGAATATCCTCGACATTCTTTTTCACGGTGGTCGGCGTGATGCCGTGCTTTTCGTTATAGGCCAATTGCTTGGTCCGGCGGCGTTCGGTTTCGCCCATCGCGCGTTCCATGCTGCCGGTGATGCGGTCGGCATACATGATGACGCGGCCTTCGGCGTTACGCGCCGCGCGACCAATCGTTTGCACCAGCGATGTTTCAGACCGCAGGAAGCCTTCCTTGTCCGCGTCCAGAATGGCGACAAGCCCGCATTCAGGAATGTCCAAGCCTTCGCGCAAAAGGTTGATCCCGATCAGCACGTCAAAGGCGCCAAGGCGCAGATCACGCAGAATCTCGATCCGTTCGATCGTGTCGATGTCGGAATGCATATAGCGCACGCGGATGCCCTGTTCGTGCATGTATTCGGTCAGGTCCTCGGACATGCGTTTCGTCAGGGTCGTGACCAGCGTGCGATAGCCTGCAGCGGCGACCTTGCGCACTTCGTCCAGCAGATCGTCGACCTGTGTCTCAACCGGGCGAATTTCAATCTGCGGGTCGATCAGACCCGTGGGGCGGATGATCTGTTCGGTGAACACGCCGCCCGTCTGTTCCAGCTCCCACGCCGCGGGGGTCGCCGAGACGAAGACCGATTGCGGGCGCATCGCGTCCCATTCCTCGAACTTCAAGGGGCGGTTGTCCATGCAGGACGGCAGGCGGAACCCGTGTTCGGCCAGAGTGAATTTGCGCCGGTAGTCGCCTTTGTACATGCCGCCGATCTGCGGCACGCTCACATGGCTTTCATCAGCGAAGACGATGGCATTGTCGGGGATGAATTCGAACAGGGTCGGCGGGGGTTCACCCGGCGCGCGGCCTGTCAGATAGCGCGAATAGTTTTCGATCCCGTTGCAGACACCCGTCGCCTCGAGCATTTCAAGATCGAAACTGGTGCGCTGTTCCAGCCGCTGCGCCTCGAGCAGTTTGCCTTCGGCGACCAGTTGGTCGAGCCGCATCCGCAGCTCTTTCTTGATGCCGATAATGGCCTGCTGCATCGTGGGTTTCGGCGTGACGTAATGCGAATTGGCGTAGATGCGCACCTTGTCGAATGTGCCGGTCTTGGTGCCGGTCAGCGGATCGAATTCGGTGATGTTTTCCAGCTCTTCGCCAAAGAACGACAGTTTCCACGCACGGTCGTCCAAATGCGCAGGCCAGATTTCGAGACTGTCGCCGCGCACACGGAACGTGCCGCGCTGGAACGCCTGATCGTTGCGCCGGTAGGCTTGCGCGATCAGATCGGCGATGATCTGCCGCTGGTCATAGCTCTGGCCCGCATGGATATCCTGCGTCATCGCGCCATAGGTTTCGACCGACCCGATACCATAGATGCAGGATACCGAGGCCACGATGATCACATCATCGCGTTCCAAGAGCGCACGGGTCGCCGAATGGCGCATCCGGTCGATCTGTTCGTTGATCTGGCTTTCCTTTTCGATGAAAGTATCGGACCGCGCGACGTAAGCCTCCGGCTGATAGTAATCATAATAGCTAACAAAGTATTCGACGGCATTGTCGGGGAAGAACCCTTTGAATTCGCCGTATAATTGCGCCGCGAGTGTCTTGTTGGGTGCAAGGATGATGGCGGGGCGCTGGGTCGCCTCGATCATCTTGGCCATGGTGAATGTCTTGCCGGTTCCTGTCGCCCCCAACAGCACCTGATCGCGCTCGCCTGCCAGAATACCGGCGCTGAGTTCGGCAATCGCCGTGGGCTGGTCGCCTGCCGGTTCAAAGTCGGTTTTCAGCACAAAGCGCTTGCCGCCTTCCATCTTGTCGCGCGTGCGCACATCCGGTGCCGGATTGGCAAGGAACGCGGGGGCGGGGGATTTGTCGGTCTGGGCATAGGCCATGGCGGGGATTCCTTTGGTTGACCTATAGTTGTTGTCTTTGCTCACTGGATCAAGGGCGGCGGCTGGCCTAAGGTCCGCGCAAACGAAAGAGGTATGACCATGATTGATCCCGTGAAACTCGACCGCTTGGCCGAAGTCGCCGTGCGCACCGGCGTGAACCTGCAGAAAGGGCAGGATCTGGTGATTACCGCGCCCTTGTCGGCGATCGAGCTGGTCCGTGCAATTACCGTGCATGCGTACAAAGCGGGCGCAGGGATCGTGATGCCGTTCTTCACGGATGAGGCGATCACGCTCGCGCGGTATGAAAACGCGGACGACGCCAGTTTCGACCGCGCGCCCGGCTGGTTCTACGAAGGTTTGGCCGCCGCCTATAAAGGCGGTGCCGCGCGCATGGCGATCACGGGCGATGACCCGATGCTGCTGGCCGACCAAGACCCCGCGAAGGTCGCGCGTCTGTCCAAGGCCACGTCCATCGCCGCGAAACCCGCGATGGCACCCATCGTCGGGTTCGAGGTAAACTGGAACATCGTCGCTTTCCCCGGCGCCGGCTGGGCCGCGCGCGTGTTCCCCGATCTGCCGGTGGAAGAGGCGCAGGGCAAGCTGATGGATGCGATCTACAAAGCCTCGCGGCTTGACGGCGACGATCCGGTGGCGAACTGGGCCGCGCATACGCAAGAATTGAAAAAGCGCGTCAAATGGCTGAACGACCACGATTTCGCCGCGCTGAAATACACCGGCCCCGGCACCGACCTGATGCTGGGTCTGGCCGACGGGCATATCTGGAAAGGCGGGGCATCGCCCGCGCTGAACGGGGTGGTCTGCCAGCCCAATATCCCCACTGAGGAGGTGTTCACCTGTCCCCATGCCTACAAGGTCGACGGCGTGGTTTCGGCCACCAAGCCGCTCGCGCATCAGGGCAATGTGATCGAGAACATCAAGGTCCGCTTCGAGGCAGGCCGCATCGTCGAGGCGACAGCGACCAAAGGCGAAGCGGTGCTGAAGGCGCTGCTAAACACTGACGACGGTGCCTGCCGCATCGGAGAGGTAGCCCTTGTACCGCATTCCAGCCCGATCAGCCAGTCGGGTACGCTGTTCTACAACACGCTGTTCGATGAAAACGCGTCCTGTCACATCGCGCTGGGCCAGTGCTATGCCGATACGATCCAGGGCGGGTCGGAGTACTCCCCCGAGGAGCTCCAGCAAAAAGGCGGCAACCAGAGCCTGATCCACGTTGACTGGATGATGGGGTCAGATGCTGTGGATATCGACGGGATCACCAAGACCGGCGAGGTGATCCCCGTCATGCGCAAGGGCGAATGGGCCTGATGCGACACTGGCGGGGCTTGCGAAATCCCCGCCTTTTGCGCATATGACATGCAATGACGAAAGGGCCAAAGATGCGCGCACGAATCTACAAGCCAGCCAGAACCGCCATGTCCTCGGGCACCGCGAAAACGCGGCAATGGGTGCTGGAACATGTGGCCGAAGCCCCGCGCAGCATCGACCCGCTGATGGGCTGGACATCGTCCGCCGACACACAGGCGCAAGTGAAGCTCTATTTCGACAGCAAGGAAGCGGCGCTGGATTACGCCCGCGAACACGCAATCGACGCCATCGTGCAAGAGCCCAAATCGCGCAAACCCAACATCCGCCCCGGCGGCTACGGTGAAAATTTCGCCACGAACCGGCGCGGCGCCTGGACCCACTGACGCCGTTTCCGGCTTGCCAAAAGCCCCTTTGTCGCGCGATACCGCAGTCTGACGGTCTCATAGCTCAACTGGATAGAGCAGCTGACTTCTAATCAGCAGGTTCGGGGTTCGAGTCCTCGTGGGATCGCCATTGCTTGACGCGTCATGTCACGACGCTGAGTGATCCGTCGGTTTCCAGAACCACCATACGCGCCTTTGATATCTCTGCGATGCCGTGCTGGCGCAGGGCGGCATCGACCTCGTCCACGGTCACACGCGCGCGGCGCATCGCGACGGGAAGGCGGTGGCCGTCGCGGACCAACAGCGTTGGTTCGCTCTTCACGAAGCTGCGCACTTTTCCGGACCGCACGGACGCCCAGGTGATCACATATTGTAGCAAAATCAGCAGCGCGAGCGCGGTCAGCCCGTCAGCGAGTGGCAGTGCGTCATCCAGCAACACCGTCGCGAGGGTCGAGCCCAAGGCCACGGTGACGATCAGGTCGAACGCGTTCATCTTGCTCAACGTGCGCTTGCCGGTGGCCCGCAGCAGGACGATCAGCCCGGCATAGGCGACCGTCCCCGCCACGATGATGCGCAGCGGACCGGTCCAGCCATCGAAGAATACGGCCTCTGTCACTGTCCACGCGCGCTAGCCGTCAGGTCGGCACACAGCATCCACCATTGATCAGGTGCTGCCGCGTCCCGCAGGCTGCCGATCAAGGATGCGTCCCCGCTTGAAAGATCGAGCAGGCACAGCTCTTGCCCGTCGCTTGACAGGCGCGCGACGCTGATCGCGCGGCAATCGTCCGGCATGATCTCGCCGTCGCTGGTCAGCGCCTGTTCAAGGCTTTGTTGGCTTTCGCAGGCGGTGACAGGCGATTGCGCGGCAAGAGGGGGTGCCAGCGTCAGGCTCAATAGGGTCAGGGTCAAGCGGGGTGCGGTGATCATTCTTTTGTCCTCCATGTCAGGGGGATTCAACCCGTCGTACCGGCCATTGTTCCTTGTGTCCTGATTGTTCGGATCCGGGAACAAAGCCATCCGCGCCCTGTTGATGGCGGGCTCAACACAAGGAGAGGCACAATGGCCAACCACACGCTTGACACGTTGTTTCACGAAACACTCAAGGATATCTACTATGCAGAACGCAAGATTTGCACCGCTTTGCGCAAGATGGCGCGCGCGGCAAACAACGCGGACCTGAAGGCTGCTTTCGAGCAGCACGAACAGGAATCGCAGGCGCAATACGACCGTTTGACAGGCGTGTTCGAGGCGATCGGCAAACAGCCGCGCGGCAAGACTTGCGATGCGATCGAGGGCATCATCGCCGAAGCGCAGGAAATCATGAGCGACTTCAAGGACAGCCCAGCGCTCGATGCCGGTCTGCTGGCCGCAGCCCAAGCCGTCGAGCACTACGAGATCGCCCGTTATGGCACGCTCAAGACCTGGGCGCGCGAATTGGGCCTGACCGAGGCCGAAAGCCTGCTTGACGAGACCCTGCAGGAAGAAATCGCCACCGATGAGAAGCTGACCACGCTCGCCAAGTCGGTCGTGAACGCCAAGGCAGAAGGCAAAGCCGCCTGACCTCTTGCGACGGAAGGCGCAGGGTCTGTTGCCTTCCGTTGCGGATAGCCAGTGGTCGCTAAGCCGCCCTCACAAAGTTGCTGGCGCAGCGGCCGCGGGTCTAGCGGCCTTTCCAGACCGGATCGCGTTTTTCGGCGAAGGCCCGCGCGCCCTCTTTCTGGTCGTCGCTAGCGTAAAGGCGGTCTACCGTCGCGAATTGCCGTTTCGTCACCCGGTTCAGCGCATCCTGAAACCGCATAGCCTCGGCCTCGCGCACGATTTCCTTGATCGCGGCATAGACAAGCGGCGGGCCACTTTCCAGCAGGCGGGCGAGGTCCCATGCCTTGGGCAGCAGATCGGCGGGCGTCGTGATCTCGCGCAAAAGCCCCCAATGCCGGGCCTCCTCTGCGTCAAACCAGCGCCCGGTTAGCAGCAGGTCCATCGCGACATGATAGGGAATCCGCTTGGGCAGCTTGATCGAGGCCGCATCCGCCACCGTGCCCGACCGGATTTCGGGCAGCGCAAAGGTGGCGTTGTCCGAGGCAAGGATCAGATCGCAGCTCAGCGCCAGTTCCAGCCCGCCCCCGCAGCAGATGCCGTTCACGGCGGCGATGACGGGCTTGTTCATGTGCGGCAGTTCCTGCAAACCGCCGAAACCGCCGACGCCGTAATCGGCATCGACCGCGTCACCATCGGCAGCCGCTTTCAAATCCCAGCCGGGGCAAAAGAATTTGTCGCCCGCCGCCCGCAGGATCGCAACCCGCAGGCTGTCGTCGTCGCGGAAATCGCGGAACACCTCGCCCATGATCCGGCTGGTGGCCAGATCGATCGCATTTGCCTTGGGCCGGCCAAGCGTGACTTCGAGAACCGCACCCTCGCGGCGGGTGTGGACCGGGCCATCGCTGCGCATCTGCATCATGGGGTGTCCTTCCAGATCACGGCATCCGCGGCCAAAGCAAAATCTGCCCCAACCATCAGCGGATTGATTTCGATTTCCTCCAGCATCCTGTCGGTTGCCAGCATGTCCTGCAAGGCCAGTGCCGTGCGGATCACCGCACCGACATCAGCGCGTGGTCTGCCGCGATACCCGTCCAGCAGCGGCCAGAGTGTGAGGCGGCGCAATCCGTCCGCGATGTCCTCTGCTGTCACGGGCAGGACCAGCGTGACGGTATCGCCCAGCAATTCCGCCGCCACCCCGCCGAAACCCAGCGTCAGCGTTGCGCCATAAACCGGATCACGGCGCACCCCAAGCAAGAGTTCGGCGATGGCCCCCGTCACCATTTCCTCGGCCAGATACCCCGTGGCCCCCGGCATCGCGGCCTGCCCGTCAAGCGTGGCAAGATGCAGACGCACGGCCCCTGCCTCGGTCTTATGGGCGAAGCCAAGTCCTTTGAGAACAAGAGGCGGCATCAAATCTTTGGCTGCAGCGGTCAAGGCGGGGATCGTAGGTGCAGTCACGCCGCGTGGCGCAGCAATTCCTGCTGCCGCCAGCACAGCCTTGGCCGCCGCCTCGTCCAGCAGGGCCGGCAGGCCGGTCCGCTGGATGGGGGGCCAGTTGCGCCAGCCTGTGGCGCCTGCCGTGACCTGCGCCGCGCGCATTGCCGCCAGCGCCGTCTCCAGCCCCATCAGCGGGGCGATGCCTTGGTCCATCAGCGCGATGGCGCGATCCTCGTCGAAGTTTTCAGGCAAAGAGGCGACGGGAAAAGCAGGTTTGCCCGTGGCCTGCGACGCCGCCACGATGGCCTCCAGCGCGGGCGCGAAACTGGACGGATCGCAGCGGTCAGGGCGCGGCGGGTCGATGATGAACAGCCCCGCGTCATAGCCTGCCAGCATGGTGCTGAAAACATCCGTCGTGCGCGGCCCGTCACCCCAGATGAAGGTCTGGTAATCGAGCGGATTGGCAATCGTCACGAGCGGGCCAAGCGTGGCGGCAAGCCGGTCTGCCTGCGCCGGGCCGGGTGGCGGAAAGTCCAGCCCGAAGGGCGCAGCCAGATCCGCGATCAACCCCGCCTCGCCCCCCGAACAGGCGACCGCGCATAGCCGTTTGCCCAAGCCCGGCCCGTGCAGATGCAGGATCTTGAGTGTCTCGAGCAGTTCCGCCGGCGTATTCACCTCTGCCACACCGATCTGGCGCAGAAAGGCCGAGGATGCCGCACCGCCCCCTGCCAGCGACGCAGTATGCGAGGCAGCAGCGGTTTGTGCGGCTACCGTCTTGCCCGATTTGATCGCGACAATGCCTTTGCCCGCCGCCCGCGCGGCCTCGGCCACGGCGGCGAAGGCTGCGGCATCGCCGAGCCCTTCGATGTATAGCCCAATGGCGGTGACACGCTCATCCGCCAGCAAGGCGGATGCCAGCTGCGCCAGCCCCACCTGTGCGGCATTTCCCAGACAAGCGACATAGGCGACAGGCAGGCCGCGCGCCTGCATGGTCAGGTTGATGACGATGTTGGATGACTGGCTGAGCAGGGCCACACCACGTTCCACTCGCCGTCCGCCGTGCTGGTCCGGCCAGAGAAGCGCCCCGTCGAGGTAGTTGATGACGCCATAACAATTCGGCCCGAGGATCGGCATCGCCCCTGCTTGCGCGACCAGCCGGTCCTGCAAGTCCCCGTCGCCGGTTTCGCGCCAGCCCGAGGCGAAACAGATCGCCCCGCCCGCGCCCATGCCCGCCAACTCGCCCACGACGTCGATCGTGGCATGGCGGTTGACGCCGATGAAGGTGGCATCCGGTGCGGCAGGCAGATCGGCCAACGTCGGAAAGCAACGTACCCCCGCGATTTGGTCGCGCGTCGGATGCACCGGCCAGACGGGACCATCGAACCCCATGCGCTGACACTGTTCAATGACGTTGGCCGCCCAGCCAGCGCCAAGGACAGCGATGCTGCGCGGTCGTAGCAGGCGCGCCAGATCAGTCATGGCCGCACCTGCCTGCGGTGCAGGCAGCCGGGGGCCTTGCCCCCGGACCCCCAGGATATTTTTGAACAAATGAAAGGCAGGTGTCGCCCTGTCCTGTATGAGCAGGACAGGGAAACTTCACCTGTTGCGGTCATCGGGGTCCCCCCCTGTACCGCGGGGTCACATTGCCATGGATTGGTTAACATATCGTTTCATTTGTTCCCAAATATCCTCGGGGGTGAGGCGCGCAGCGCCGAGGGGGCAGACAGCCCCCTGCTAGCCCTCATGCGGGCGCAAAAGTTGGCGGCTGATGATGTGCCGCTGGATTTCGCTGGTGCCTTCCCAGATCCTCTCGACCCGCGCATCGCGCCAGATCCGTTCCAGTGGCAGGTCGTCCATCAACCCCATGCCACCGTGTATCTGGATCGCTTCATCTGCGACCATCGCCAGCACTTCACTGGCCTTCAGCTTGGCCATGGCCATATCGGCTTCGGTGACGCTGCCTTGATCGAACTTCCAGCCTGCCTCCCATGTCAGCAATTCGGCGGCCTTCAGCTCCATCGCCATATCGGCAAGCTTGAAGCTCACGCCCTGGAACTTGCCGATCTGCTGGCCGAACTGGCGCCGTTCCGCCGCATAGCGCACCGCAAGGTCCAGCGCGCGGTCGGCACGCCCCAGACAAGTGGCCGCGACTTGCAATCGCGTGGCTCCCAGCCAGTCATTGGCGACCTCGAAGCCTTTGTGCACTTCGCCAAGGATGTTTTCGGCGGGCACGCGGCAATCGTCGAAGTCCAGAATGGCGTTGGAATAGCCGCGATGGCTGACGTTGCGATAACCGTTGCGCACCGTGAACCCCGGCGTGCCTTTGTCCACGAAGAAGGCAGTGATTTTTTTCTTTGTGCCGCGCGGCGTTTCTTCTTCGCCGGTCGCCATGAAGGCAATAGTGAAGCCAGCGATATCGGCATGGCTGATGAAATGCTTGGTCCCGTTCAGCAGCCAGTCATCCCCGTCCTGCCGCGCACTGGCTTTCATGCCGCGCAGGTCGGACCCGGCCCCCGGTTCTGTCATCGCCAGACAATCCCATGTCTCGCCGCGCAGGCAGGGATAGAGGTATTTCTGCCTTTGCGCCTCTGTCCCCGCCAGCAGGATGTTCGAGGGCCGCGCCACGCAGGTCCAGTGCAGCGCGTAATTCGCGCGACCCAGCTCGCGCTCGTAAAGCAGCCATGACAGGGTATCGAGACCCGCGCCGCCCACCTCTTCGGGCATATTGGCGGCATAGAGACCTGCGGCCATCGCCTTTGTCTGGATCTCGCGGACCAGCTCCATCGGCAGATGGCCCGTGCGTTCGACCAGCGCTTCATGCGGGTAAAGCTCTGCCTCGACAAAAGCGCGGGTCGTGTCCACGATCATCCGTTGTTCATCGGTCATGCCGAAATGCATCAGCTTTTCCTTTGTCCGATATGGCGGCCCGCACCAGCGGGGCGCGGCAGGCGCGCATGGGCGTCACGGATCGCGAACAATCGCTCCAGCACGGCGGGGGCGGCAGGGCAGGTTTTGCCTGCGGCCATGTCGACATGCAGCAGCATCTGTTCCAGCGTCGCCACGGCCTGCCCATCCTTGGCGATTGTCATGAAGATGTGCAGCCGCTTGTCATCCGCGGCCAGCACCTGCACCGATCCGGTCAGATGGTCGCCCAGTTTTGCCTCGCCCAGATGGCGGATATGCGTCTCGGCGGTGTAATAGCTGTGCCCGCCTGCGACATAATCCATATCCGCCCCGATCAGCCGGAGCAGCGTGTCCGATGTTTCGGACGCCGCAAAGAGATAGCGGCTTTCGGTCATATGCCCGTTGTAATCGATCCAGCTGGGCAGCACCTGCAAGCGCACCAGCGGGGCATCGGCGTCCAGCGTCTGCACCCTGTCGCGCCGCCCCGCGTCATGCGCTTTCAGCACGCGGCCCGCGCCCCAGTCGCGGTCTTTGAGCACCCGCAGGAAACCCACCAGATTGCTGTCGCGGATGCGTTCCAGCTCGCGGATCGTGTGGTGGCCGGATTGCATATCGGACTGGCCTGCGATCAGGTCGACCAGTTCGTCGTTGAATTCCGGCACATCCATCAGTTTGGTCCATGGCCATGTCAGGCAAGGGCCGAACTGTTCCAGAAAATGCTTCATCCCCGCTTCGCCGCCCGCGATCCGGTAGGTTTCGAACAGGCCCATCTGGCCCCAGCGCAGGCCAAAGCCCATGCGGATCGCCTCGTCGATTTCCTCGGTCGTTGCGATGCCGTCTTTGACGAGCCAGAGCGCCTCGCGCCAGACCGCTTCAAGAAAGCGGTCGGCGATATGGGCGTCGATTT
The DNA here is from genome assembly GCF_034652275.1 of Yoonia sp. 72. Classification (NCBI taxonomy): domain Bacteria; kingdom Pseudomonadati; phylum Pseudomonadota; class Alphaproteobacteria; order Rhodobacterales; family Paracoccaceae; genus Yoonia; species Yoonia sp. 72. The sequence continues at coordinate 74,146 of NZ_JAXIWG010000004.1, forward strand.
CCTTGCGCACATGCAGGGGGAACATGCCGATGCTGCGCAGGGTATCCTTGACGCCTTCGATCAGGGCAGGGTCGCTGGCGGGGCTGGGCACAACCTCGGCCAAAGGCAGCAAATAGACGGGGTTGAACGGGTGGGCGACAAAGATCGTTGCGGGGTTGATCGCCCCTTCCTGCAATTGCGACGGCTTGTAGCCGGAGGTGGAGGAGCCAAGGGGGGTATCCGGCGCGGCGCGCTGGATTTCGGCATAGACGCGGTGTTTCAGGTCGAGCCGTTCGGAGACGGATTCCTGAATGTAATCCGCTCCCGTCACGGCCTCGGCCAAGCTCGCGGCAAAGCTGAGCTGCCCCATCGCGGGCAGCGGCACATCGGACAGGGCAGGCAGCGACAGTTTGGCGTTGTCCAGCACGGCTGCGATCTTGCGGGGTGCGTCAGGGTCGGGGTCAAAGACCGCGACATCCCAGCCGTTGAGCAGAAACCGCGCGGCCCAACCGCCGCCGATCACGCCGCCGCCGATGATCGCGGCCTTCATAGCGGAGCCCGTTTCGTCAGGTGCAGGCGGTCGCGGACGGCATCCGGCCCGATCACCCGCGCGCCCATGTTTTCAATGATGGTTGCCGCTTTCTCGACCAGTTGCGCGTTCGTGGCCAGCACGCCTTTGGACAGGTAGAGGTTATCTTCCAGTCCGACCCGCACATTGCCGCCTGCCAGCACGGAGGCCGCGACATAGGGCATTTCATTGCGCCCCAACGCAAAGGCCGACCAGTGCCAATGGGCTGGCACGTTGTTCACCATCGCCAGAAAGGTGTTCAGATCATCGGGTGCGCCCCATGGCACGCCCATGCAGAGTTGCACCAGCACGGGGTCAGGGATGATGCCCTCGGCCACCAGTTGTTTGGCAAACCACAGATGGCCGGTATCGAACGCCTCGATCTCGATCCGCACGCCGGAGGCCACCATCCGCGTCGCCATATCGCGCAACATGCCGGGGGTGTTCACCATGACGTAATCGGCCTCGGCGAAATTCATCGTGCCACAGTCGAGCGTGCATATTTCGGGGCGGCAGTCGAGGACATGCTGCACCCGTTCCGCAGCGCCCGCCATGTCGGATTTCTGCGACATGCGGTGCATGGATTCGGTGCCGTCGAACATCAGATCGCCGCCCATGCCGGCGGTCAGGTTCAGGATCACATCGGTGTCCGCATCGCGGATACGCTCGGTCACTTCGCGGTAAAGCGCGGGGTCGCGCGACGGTTTGCCGGTTTCGGGGTCGCGGACGTGGCAATGCACGATAGCCGCCCCCGCCTTGGCCGCGTCGATTGCCGAGTCGGCGATCTGTGCGGGTGAGCGGGGGACATGCGGTGACATATCCTGCGTGCCGCCCGATCCGGTGACGGCACAGGTGATGAAAACCTCGCGGTTCATGGACAATGGCATATGGGTCCTCCTTGGCCTTGAGGCTAGCAGGGTTGCGCGGGGTGGCTTGGCGATTTACGAAAGACTTATGGCGATATCCGAAACCATCTTTGCGGCGTCCGACCAGCCGCTCGACATCGCGGTGCTGGTGCTGCCGCGCGCCTCGATCCTGGAGGTTGCGTCGGTGCTGGACCCTTTGCGCAACGCGAACCGGCATCTGGGGCAGGACAGGTTCCGCTGGCGGGTGGTGTCGCCTTCGGGCGCGGATGTGCCGCTGACCTGCGGGATTGCCTTGCCTGCGATTGGGCCACTTGCGGCGGCAGAGGGTGCCGATGCGCTGATCGTCGTGGCAGGCTACAACCAGTCCGAGGTCGCGACGCGCCCCCTGATCGCGGGTCTGCGCCGGATCGCGGGGCGGTTCCGCGCGGTGGGGGCGGTGGATGCCGGACCTTGGGTGCTGGCGCGGGCAGGGCTGTTGGATGGCCACCGCGCGACCGTGCATTGGGAGGATCTGGAGGATTTCGCCAGCGCCCATCGCGCAGTGGACGTGGTGCCGGACCGTTTTGTCATCTCGCGCAATCGCTTCACCGCAGGCGGTGCCGCCCCTGCCGCTGATCTGATGCTGCATCTGATCGGCGCGCGCTGTGGCGCAGGGCTGGCGGGGCAGGTGGCCGCATCGTTCCAATACGAGCCGCAAGCCGATGGCAGCCGCCCGCAGCGCCCCGGCCTGTTGCCTGTCGCCCGCGATGCGCGGCTGGCGGGGGCGCTGGCGCTGATGACTGCGCATCTGGAGGACCCGCTGCCGCTGGAGACGATTGCGCGCGCGCAGGGGCTGGGCCTGCGCCGGATGGAGCAATTGTTCCGCGAGACCTTGGGGCAGGGGCCGGGGGCGGCCTATCTGGACCTGCGGTTGCAGATGGCGCGGCGGATGGTGACGGATACGCGCCACGATCTGCGCGATATTGCGCTGCGCTGCGGGTTCGTCGATCCCACCAGCTTTTCGCGGGCCTTCCGGCGGCGGTTCGGTGTGCCGCCCAGCCGGATCAGGTCGTCGTGACGGGGGGAAGGGTGACTTCGATCAGGCGCGGGCCGGGGGTGGTGGCGTCAATTGCATCGGGCGTTGTGCACGTAAACGGCAGGCCGCAGGCGCGTGCGATGTCCGCGAAGTCCGGCGGGCGCGGGGTGCAGCCCAGCACCTGCGCACCTGCGGCTTTCATCGCGCTGGCGATTTCGCCGTACCCTGCGTTGTTGAAGACGATGAAGGTGATGTCGAGGTTTTCTTCGACTGCTGTCAGCAATTCACCGGGGCTGAACATCAGCCCGCCATCGCCGATCAGGCACAGGATGCGTGCGTCAGGGGCTGCCAGCGCCGCGCCCACCGCCGCCCCCGGCGCATAGCCAAGCGCGCCGTAGCCTGTCGCCGCATTGAACCAGCCGCAGGGCCGGTCGTGGTCGTAATAGAGGTTGCCTGCGTAGATCACTTGTGTGGAATCGCCGACCATGATGGCGTCAGGGCAGGTGTCGCAGAGGCGATCCAGCACGGCGATCTCGGCGGCATAGCCTGCGGGCAGGGCGGCAAAGGCCGCCTCGCGCGCTCGGGCTGCGCGGTCCGCACCATCTGCGCTGGTCGCACCTTGCAGCTGCGGCAGGATCGCGGCCAGATCGCCTTGCAGCACGACGGCGGCGGGGTGGCGTCCCAGTTGCGCGGCATCGATATCGACGCGGATCATCTGGGTAAGGTCCGGCAGGCCGCCATCGTCATACATGTCCCAATCGGTCGGCCCGATTTCGGACCCCAGCACCAGCAGCTGATCTGCCGAGGCGATCAGGTCGCGCACTGGCGCAAGGCTGGGGGAGGCAGGCACGACCAGCGGATGGCCATGCATCAGCCCGCGCGCATTGGTGGTCAGGATCACCGGCGCGCCAAGGCGGTCTGCCAGCGCTTGCAGCGCCGCACCCGCGCGACGGCAGCCGCCACCGGCGACAATGACAGGGCGTTGCGCCTGTGCCAACAAGGTATTCGCGGCGCTAACATCCGGCAGGGCGTCGAGGGCTTGGTCGGCGATGCGGCTTGGCGTATCGGGCGCCTCTGCCGCCATCAGGTCGAGCGGGATTTGCAAATGCACCGGCCCGCCGCGCCCCGTGGTCAAGGCGACAGCGATCTGGTCAAGGATCGCGGGCAGATCGTCGGGTTGGTCCAAATGAAAGGCAGGCCCCAGTGTTTTGGTCAGCGCCAACTGGTCGGGCAGTTCATGCAAATGCCCCAGCCCTTTGCCCAGACTGTCCCGCCGGTTCACGCCGGAAATCACCAGCATCGGCACAGAATCCGCGCGCGCCTGCGCCATCGGCGTCAGGATATTCGTCAGCCCCGGTCCGGTAATCACCAGCGCCACGCCGAACCGCCCCGACACCCGCGCATAGCCGTCGGCCATGAAGCCCGCCCCCGCTTCGTGGCGCGGGGTGACATGGCGGATGCCCGCGTCGGGCAAGGCGCGGTAAAGCTCGATCGTATGCACGCCGGGGATGCCGAAGATCACCTCGGTTCCCATGTGCTGCAACCAGCGCACCAGGCTTTGTGCGACTGTGGTCATCGTGGCCAACTTTCGGCAAAGCGTTTGATGCGGATGCAAGCCTCGCGCGTGGCGTCGTCGCTCGCGTTGAGCGCCAGCCGCAGCCAACCCTCAAAGGCTTTGCCAAAGGACGCGCCGGGCATGACGGCGACGGCCTCGGCCTCCAGCAGCGCCAGCGCAAAGGCTTTGGAATCGCGGCTCAGCGCGCGGATGTCGAGAAGGGCGAACATCCCCGCCTCGGGCTTGTGGACATGCAGGTCCGCCACACCGTCAAGGGCGGCGTGGATGATGCCCGCGCGCCGCGCCATGCGGGCGGCCATCGCGGTGGCAAGATCGGGCGTGCCCGCCACGGCCTCTGCCGTCATGTCGGCGATGAAAGGCTGTGATCCGAACAGCATGGTTTCCGACAAGGGCAGGGCGCGGGTGCAGAATGCGGCAGGCCCGCAGACCCATCCTGACCGGAACCCCGGAGCGGCATGCGATTTCGAGATCGAGGCGGTGACGACCACACGCTCCTCATAGGCGGGATTGGCGAGTGCCGAGGTAAAGACCGCACCGTCATGGGTCAGGTTGCCGTAAACCTCGTCCGAGACGACCCAGAGGTCATGTTCCGCTGCCAGCGCGCAGATCGCGTCCAGATCGGCAGGCCGCAAGATCGCGCCCGTGGGGTTATGCGGCGTGTTGAGCATGATAACGCGCGTCGCAGGCGTGATCGCCGCCGCCACATCCGCCGCTTGCAGGCGGAAGGCATTGGCGGGGTCGAGGCTGACAGGGACCGGCACGGCACCGGAGGCACGGATCAACCCCTCATAGGTCGCATACATCGGATCGCCGAGGATCACCTCGCAGCCCGGATCGCAAAGTGCTGTGAGCACCAGATACAGCGATGTCTGCGTGCCGGGCAGGCAAAGAAAACGGTCGGTGCCGATATTGCGGCCCGTCAGGGCACTATACTTGCCCGACAGCGCCGCCAGCAGCGCGGGCTCGCCGCGACCGTTGGAATAGCCGGTGCGCCCCGCGCCCATTGCGGCAATGGCGCTTTGGATCAGCGTGTCAGGCGTCGGCACATCGGGTTCGCCGATGGTCAGGTTGATGATCGCGTCGCCTGCGCGGATGCGCGCATTGGCGGCGGCGCTCAGCACCCATTTATCCGACCCCAGCCCGGCAAGGCGGGTGGTGACATCTGCATATTGCATCATTTACTCCGGCAGTTTCAGATCAAGCAGCCGCGCAAAGGCGCGGATCGCAATGGTGCGCATTTCGCCTTGGGCGAATTGGTCGGGCAGGACGGACGCCTCGATCCAGAGCCCGTCGAGCAGCGCATTGCCCGCGATGGCAAGGGCGCGTGTCGTGGCCCTGTCATGGGGTTTGCCCGCCGTGCGCAGGGCGTCAGCGATCATCCCCTCCAGCCGGTCGCGGAACGCGAGATAGGTCGCCTCGTGCACGTCGCGCATCGCGGTATCGCGGGGCACCAGTTGCATGGAAGCCGCCCACAGCGCCATGGCGCGGGAATCGACGACAGGCGGCGTGACCGCATTTGTTATGAACCCCGCCAGCCGTGCCAAAGGGTCGGCGGGCAGGTCGTCAAGGGCGGCGGCACTCGCCTCGGTCATGCGTGTCATCAGGGTTTCGTGGGCGGCGGCGACAAGGTCTTCCTTGGTGTCGAAATAGTGCTTGATAAGGCCGGGTGTGACACCCGCCTTGATCGCAATCGCGCGCACGGTTGCCGCCTGGGGGCCGCCTTCGGCGATGCAATCCAGCGTGGCGTCGATCAGCGCAGCACGGCGCGCCTCCTCGCCTTCGCGCTTGAAGGTGCGACGGGGGGTCATGCGCGCAGGACCGGACGGGTCAGGCAGGTGGGGCCACCTTCGCAAGCGATGCACAGCGCGTCGCCATCGAACACCTGAACGGTGCAGCCTGCGTTTTCCATCAGGGCGCGGGTCTGTGGGAACCCGTCGACCATCACCACATCGCGGGGGCGCAGGGCCAGCACGTTCAGGCTCAGCCCGTTCGAGGCCATGAATTCATCCTCGGGCGCGTGCAGCAGGGTCCAGCCGCGCGCGCGCATCTCCGACCACAGCGCATAGGGCAGCAAAGGGGCATGAATCAACGCGATATCGGGGCCGAGTGGCGAGACCAGCGACATCAGATGCAGGCAGGCGGCGGGGCCGGTCCAATAGGGCAGGTCATAGGCCTGCACGGTAATGGCGTAAGGGCGCAGGATGTTGGATAGCGCGTCGATCCCTGCCTGATTGGTGCGCACACCGCGCCCCACGGCCAAAGTCTGCGGATCAAGCCAGAAACAATCGCCCGATTCGACTGTTGCATCACCGGTCAGACGACCGATCACCGGCACGCCGAGGCTGTCGTAGAACGTGGCATGCATGTCCGGTTCGCCACGGCGCAAGGCCTTGCCCATGTTCAGGATCACGGCACCGTGGCGGGTCACGAATGACGGGTCCTGCACGAACACCGCATCCGACAACCCGTCATCGGCGGATGGCATCCAATGCACCTCTGACCCGCTGGCGGTCACGATCCGCGCCAGTTCCGCATGCTGGATTTCCGCACGGGCAGGGTCGAACCCTGCGCCATAATGCCAGTCCTGCGGGCGGGCCTTGGCCATAGCGGGGCCGGGCGCGCGCATAATGACGGCTGCAAGGGGTTTTGATCGGTCTTCGGCACCAAAGCGCATATCGTCCATCTTCTGCTGAAATTATACACTTGAATAATTGCTGCCATTTTGGCCAGATACAATCACAAAAATGTTGCGATGCACTTTGGCGTGCCGCAGCGTTGGACAACGCCGCGCCGATGCGGGTGCTGCGGGATGATCAAAAGTGCAAGAAGCGCAAAAGCGCTCTTATGTTCAACAAGGAGAAAGACATCATGAAGACACTGACCCTTCTCGCGACCACCGCCCTGATCGCTGTCGCCGGTCTGGCGCAGGCCCAAGAGGTCCGCATCGGTATCGCGGCTGAACCCTATCCGCCGTTCGCCTCGCCCGATGCGGCGGGCAACTGGGTCGGCTGGGAGGTCGAGATCATCGACGCCGTCTGTACGGCAGCCGCGCTTGATTGCGTGCTGACGCCTACCGCTTGGGACGGGATTATTCCCGCGCTGCTGTCGAACCGGATCGATGCGATCATGGCCTCGATGTCGATTACGGCAGACCGTCTGCAGACGATCGATTTTTCCGACCCCTACTACAACACGCCAACCGTGATCGTGGGCCAGCGTGACACCGAAATGGACGCGACGCCCGAAGGGCTGGCAGGCCGCGTGCTCGGCGTGCAGGTCTCGACCATCCACCAGACCTATGCGCAGACCTATTTCGAAGGGGCCACTGAATTGCGCACCTACCAGACACAGGACGAGGCGAACCAGGATCTGGCCGCAGGCCGGATCGACGCGACACAGGCCGACAGTCTGGCGATGGATGATTTCCTTGCCAGCGATGCCGGTGCCTGTTGTGAAGTGAAAGGTGCTGTTGCCATGGACGAAGCGATCCTTGGGTCCGGCGTTGGCGCGGGTATCCGCAAAGGCGATGATGCGCTGCGAGAGGCGATCAACGCAGGCATCGCCGCGATCATCGCCGATGGCACCTATGACGAGATCACGGCGCGTTACTTCGCCACCTCGATCTACGGCAACTAAGCCCGGCGCACCGGGTGTTGGACTGGCTATATGCCCTCTGGCCGGGGCTGGAAACATCGGTCGGTCTTTTGTCCCTCCAGCCGCCGGGCTGGGGGGGTAATCTTTTGCGCGGCGCATGGGCAAGCCTGCAGATCGCACTTGGGGCTTTCGCGCTGGGCCTGCTGATCGGCACGTTCGGCGCACTGGGCAAGCTGCACGGCGGGCCTGTGACGCGCGATCTGCTGTCGGTCTATACGGTCGTCGTGCGGGCGGTGCCGGAGCTGATCCTGATCCTGATCCTCTATTACGCGGGCACGGACCTGCTCAATCAAGCACTGCAAGCCATGGGGCGGCGACCCGTCGAGATTTCTGGCGTCGTCGCTGGCATCGCAGTGCTAGGCATCGTGCAGGGCGCCTATGCGACCGAGGTCCTGCGCGGCGCGATCCAGTCCGTGCCGCGCGGCCAGCACGAGGCCGCGCGCGCCTATGGCATGGGCGCGGTCCAGACATTCCGGCGCATCACCATTCCTGCGATGCTGCCTTTGGCGCTGCCGGGCCTGTCGAACCTGTGGTTGATCGCGACCAAGGATACAGCGCTTCTGGCCATCGTGGGCTTTTCCGAACTGACGCTGGAGACGCGGCAGGCGGCAGGATCAACCCGCGCCTATTTCACATTCTTTCTCGCGGCGGGGGCGCTCTATCTGATGATGACGCTGCTGTCGGGCCGCATCTTCGGCTGGATCGAGGCGCGATACCGGCGCGGGCAGGTGCGGCAATGAACCGGCAACGGATTGCAGAAGAGGTGTTCGTGCCGCACCGGATCGTCATGGTCGCGGTGGCGCTGGGCCTTGTGGTCTGGGCGGCGCTTTCAATGCGCTGGGACTGGATTCCGCGTTACTATGATCTGGCATTGCGGGGTATCTGGCGGACATTGTGGCTGCTGGGCCTCAGTTGCCTGATCGGGTTCATGCTAGCGGTGCCTTTGGGTCTGGCGCAGGCGGCGGGGCCGCGGTTTCTGGCAGCACCCGCGCGCGCGTTCTGCACGGTGATCCGTGGCACGCCGCTGCTGTTGCAGTTGTGGCTGATCTATTTCGGCGTCGGCAGCCTGTTTCCGCAATTCCCCTGGATCAGGGAAAGCGAGCTTTGGCCCTATCTGCGGCAGGCATGGCCCTATGCATTGTTAGCCCTGTCGCTCAGTTTCGCGGGTTACGAGGGCGAGGTGATGCGCGGCGCGTTCAAATCCGTCGCCGGTGGCCAGCTAGAGGCTGCGCGGTCCATGGGCATGGGCCGTTTTGCGATCTTCCGGCGCATTTGGTTCCCGCAGGCCCTGCAGCGGGCGCTCCCGACCTTGGGCGGCGAAACCGTGCTGCAACTGAAGGCGACGCCGCTTGTCGCGACAATCACCGTGATCGAGATTTATGCGGTGTCCAGCCGCGTGCGGCAGGACACGTTCATCATCTATGAACCGCTCTTGCTGCTGGCGGTGATCTATATGGTGATCGCAGGCCTGCTGGCGCTAGGCTTCAAGCTGCTCGAACAACGGTTCAATCGCGGGATGGTGGGCTGAAAGCGCATTGCCTGCCCGGTGCCACGGAACCAGACCGCAGATGCCGCGTTTGATGTCGAGATTGCGACATTCACGAGAGGTACAACAATGCGCGGAATTCTTTTGTGGTTCATCGGCCTGCCGATTCCTGTCATCATCCTGCTTTATCTGTTCGGCGTGCTCTGAGCCTTTGCCGCTGTCCGGGTGCTGTCGGGTCGCGGTCCCGGCGTCCTTGCCTATCGATTTTGGGGAAGGTGCCGGAACACGCCCCAAGCCGACCAGATCAGGATGATCCCTAGCCCAAGCTTGAGCGTCTGCGACGGCACATAGCCGAGCGCAAGCGCCCCAAGCACAGCGCCCAGCACCGACCCTATCCCCAGAGGCAGGATCGTCACACGCCAGACCACGCGGTCGCGCAGCACCGATCCCGCACCAAAATGCCGTAACAGCCCGACGGCAATCGTGGGCATCCCGACCAGCATCGACAGCGACCCCGCCACTTTGATGTCAACGCCAAACAGCAGGACGAACACGGGGATGATCAACTCGCCTCCGGCCACTCCCAGCAGCGACGACACAAGGCCGATCACGATACCGCAGGCGGCTGCGATACTCACAGTCGCAACCAGATGATCGCTGACAAGGCGGACAGGCTGGGTCACGAACACCCCCTCAGCGATCAGCACCAGCCCCAACAAGACCAGCAGGATCAGGATCAGCCGACCCAACAGTTTGTCGGACACCTTGCGCAACCAGCCCGCACCGACCCATGCCGCCGACATTGCACCGCCGAGCATCCCCAGAACCGCTGGCAGATGTGGTGCGATCTGATCCAAATGTACGACAGCCATGCGGAAGGGAAAGGCTGCAGCCAGCACGATGAAACTGGCGACCAGATTGACGGCAACCGCCTCGCGCGGGGAAAAACGCAGGACGCCCACAAGCGCGGGCAGACGGAACTCTGCGCCGCCAAGGCCGATCAGCCCGCCAGCCGTGCCGACAATGGTCCCGACGCCGAACGACCACCACGGGTGGGCCGGTCGGGTCATGTTGCCGATGTCACGCTGCCGGTGCCTACATCGTCCGGCGCCACGGCGACCGACTTGATCACGGCGTGACAGGTCTGCCCTTTGGCCAGCCCCATCGCCTCGGCGGACCGGCGGGTGATGCGTGCGGCTAGGCGGTCCTCGCCCACGGCCAGCGTGACCATCGCGCCCGGGCCGTCGCCAAGGCGCAGATCACTGATCGTGCCGTGCAGGATATTCAGCGCGGACAGCCCCACAGGCCGGGCGCGCGACAGGATCACATCCTGCGCCATGATCCGCACCCGCAGCGTCGCACCCGCCGCGTCACCGATGCGCGGCAGCCAGAGGGTGCCTGCCGCTGTCGCCAGTTCCGTCAGCCCGTCGGCGTGATGCGCCACAACCTGCGCGGTCAAAAGCGACGCCGCACCGCGCGCGCCGACCACACCGACATCGCCCAGCACTTGCGCGGGTGGTCCGCAGGCGATCACGCGGCCCGCGCGCAGGGCAACTACGGTCGTGGCCAGCCGCGCCACCTCGGCCGAGGCGTGGCTGACGTAAAGGATGGGCACCGCCACCTCGTCGCGCAGGCGTTCGAAATAGGGCAGGATTTCGGCCTTGCGCGCCTCGTCCAGCGCGGCCAGCGGTTCGTCGGCAAGGATCAGGCTTGGCGCTGACAGCAGCGCCCGCCCGATGGCGACCCGTTGCTTTTCGCCCCCCGACAGCGTGGCGGGGCGGCGGGTCAGCAGATGGCCGATGCCCAGCATCTCGACCGTGCGGTCCATGCTGGCGGCGCGCGCCTCGCGCGGCGCGAACCAGCGCCCGTAGGCAAGGTTCTGGCGCACGCTCAGATGCGGGAACAGGCGGGCGTCCTGAAAGATATAGCCGATGCGCCTGCGGTGCGGGGCGATATGACGGGGTGTCGCCGTGTCGGTCAGCACCTGATCACCGACCGCGATCTGCCCCTGATCGGGGCGCAAAAGGCCGGCGACGGCATTGATCACCGTTGTCTTGCCGGACCCCGAGGGGCCGAAAAGGACGCTGACACCGGGCGGCAGGTCGAGATCGACATCGAGGTCGAACCCCGCGAAACCGTGCTGCACCTTGATCCGCAGCGTCATGATCCCGCCACCCGTTTTGCGACCCGCCGTGCGAGGTATTCGGACAAAAGCAATGCCGCCATGGCGATCACAATGGCGATGATGACCAGCCGCGTCGCTTGTTCCTGCCCGCCTGGCACCTGCAGAAACGCATAGATCGCGGAGGGGATCGTCTGCGTCTGTCCGGGGATGTTGGACACGAAAGTAATCGTCGCCCCGAATTCCCCGATGGCCTTGGCAAAGGCAAGGATCGATCCTGCGATGATGCCGGGCAGGATCAGGGGCAGGGTTACGGTGGCAAAGACCCATGCCCGCGATGCGCCCAGCGTGCTGGCGGCGGCTTCGAGTTTGGGGTCTACGGCCTCGATCGCGAGCCGGATCGCGCGGACCATCAGCGGAAAGGCCATGATCGCCGCAGCAACGGCAGCGCCCGTCCAGCGGAACGACAGGACGATGCCGAACCATGCTTCAAGGAATTCACCCACCGGCCCCCGTCTGCCAAAGGTGATCAGCAGCAGATAACCTGTCACGACAGGCGGAAGGATCAGCGGCAGATGCACGATGCCGTTCAGCAGCTGTTTGCCCCAGAAATTCCAGCGCGCCAGCGCATAGGCGACAAATATCCCCAAGGGCAAGCTGGCAAGCGTCGCCCAGAACGCCACGCGGACCGACAGGCGCACGGCTTGCCATTCCGCCGGACCCAGCCAGTTTGCCCATTCGGCCCCCATCAATCCGGCACGCTGAACCCGTAGGACTGCCAGATCGTACGCGCGTTGTCCGATGACAGGTAGTCAAGGAATGCCCCGGCATGGGGGCTGTCGCTTTGCGCGGTGATCGTGGCGGGATAGGTGATCGGGTCATGGCTGCCTGTGGGGAAGGTGCCGATGACGCTGACTTTGTCGTCGGCAGCGGCGTCGGTGGCATAGACGATGCCGAACGGGGCCTCGTTCAGCGCGACAAAGGACAGCGCGATGCGCGGGTTATCCGTTTGCGCGACCAAGGGTGCCACACTGTCCCAAAGCCCCAGCGAGGTCAGCGCCGCCTTGCCATAGATGCCTGCAGGTACCGCATCGACCAGCGCCATCGCCAGCCGCCCTTCGCCCAGCATGCCCGCCAGATCGAGGCTGGCGTCGATACGTACGGGGGCCACATCCTGCCCATGCGCGATCAGCACCAGCGTATTGCCCAAGATATCGCGCCGCGTGCCGCCCTGCAGATCGCCCGAGGCCGCGACCGCGTCCATCCAGTCCACGCTGGCCGAGATGAAGATATCTGCAGGCGCGCCTTGCACGATCTGGTTGGCCAGCGCCGATGACCCTGCATAAGACGTGGTGACGGACAATCCGGTTTCGACTGTCCACGCCTCTGCCACGCTGTCGAGCGCGCCTGTCAGGCTGGCAGCCGCAAAGACCGTGACATCTTCGGCGGTCGCGCGCAGCGGTGCTGCGAGCAACAGCAGCGCTGCGGCACCAGTCAAAGGCAAGCGGGCGAGGGACGGGGGCATCGGTCTCTCCTGACTGATATGTTTTGTAAAACATATCGCAGCTTCTGTGCAAATCGGGCAAGCGTTATTTTTCGTCGGGAATATCCCCCAGCATCGCCTGCAACTGCGCGATCTGGGGCGCTGCCGCCTTGGCGGCGCTGTCTTCAATGGCGCGGTAAAGCTGCAGCACCTGTCGTCCGGTGGCGGTCAGAACCGCACCACCACCACCCGGGCCGCCGCGCGTGCTGTCCACCAGCGGCGTGCCGAACATCGTATTCAGCATGCCGATGATCTGCCAGGCGCGCTTGTAGCTCATGTTCATCTCGCGTCCGGCGGCGGCGATGGACCCGCAGCGGTCGATGCGTTCCAAAAGCTCGGCCTTGCCAGGGCCAAGCATGCCCGCCGCACCGAAAACGATGCGAAGGCGCAGGGCAGGTGTGGCGGCGGTTTCGGTCATGCGTTGACTGTCCGGCGCGCGGCGCGGAAAGGCAAGTGGCATGAAAGCCCGCGTCACCCTGTTGGACTTAACCAGTCCTTAACCACGAATCGCCATTCTTGGTACAGGCCGGATGCAGCAGCGCGCCCGATGCCAGCAGGACAAAGGCGGTGTGTGGTTATGTCGGATGTGTCTCATCTTAGTGTGTTTCGTGCCGGTCCCGACAGTCAGCCTGCCAGTGATGCGGCATGGTCACGCGCTGGCTTGCCGCCCTTGTCCAAGCGGGTATTCGACCGCGCGGTGGCCATGGCCCTGCTGATGGTTCTTGTGCCGGTCGGCGCTGTGCTGGTGGTCCTCAACCCTTTCCTGAACGCGGGGCCGCTGATCTACCGGCAAGACCGGATGGGCTATCAATGCCGCCGTTTTGCAGCCTTCAAGTTCCGCACGATGCGACGCGCGAAAGGGCGCGAACGCGGGGCCTTCGATGCGCTGGAGGCAGACCGGATCACCGTGCTGGGCCGGTTCCTGCGCAGGTCGCGGCTGGATGAATTGCCCCAGATCATCAACGTCCTGCGCGGCGAGATGAGCCTGATCGGCCCGCGGCCCGACAGTTATGACCATGCTTGTGTCTATCTGCGCGACATCGCGGGCTATGCCGAACGCCACAGCGTGCGGCCCGGTATCAGCGGGCTGGCCCAGACCGAGGTGGGCTATGTCGACGGGATCGACGGGATCAGGCGCAAGGTGGCAGCGGATCTGCATTACATCGCGCATGCCTCGTTCCGGCTGGATCTGTGGATTGCGTGGCGCACCATCGGCGTGGTGCTGGCACGCAAGGGGGCCTAGAACGGACGGACCCTGCCGTCGCCGATGATTACAGCGGTCAAATTGCCGGTTTTCCACGCACCCGTGTCGATCGACACCACGCCGTCGCGGATGGTCAGTTGCGGCACGATGCTGTGGCCATGTACGCACCAGACCCCGTCGTGGCGCGGCACCACGCCGAAATCGGGATGTCCCCAGGCCATCGCCTTGGGCACCTGATCGGCCAGCGGCAAAGCGGGATCTGCCCCCGCGTGCAGGACAGCGACATTGCCGCTTTGCCACCAATAGGGAAGGGATTGCAGCCAAGGCACGGTGTCACCCATCGTGGCCAGCAATGCCTCGCGTATGGGGGCGAAACCGGCGGGGGGCATATCCTCGGGCAGGTCGGTGATGCCGTAGCTTTCCAGCGTCGCCCGCCCGCCATAGCGCAGCCATGTCCGGCCGGTCTTGCGCGGTCGGCGCAGAAAGCGCAGCAGCAGGTCTTCGTGATTGCCGCGCAGGCAGATCAGCTCTATCCGCGCCGCGTGGTCCTGCAGCAGACGCAGCACGCCCGCGCTGTCGGGGCCATGGTCGATGTAGTCGCCTACCAGCACGACAGGCAGGCCTTCCGCTGCCGCGCGGTCAAGGACGGGGGCCAGCAGATCGGCGCGACCATGCACGTCGCCCACCGCGACAAAGGGGTGGTCGGGCAGGAGCGGCGCGCCGGCAAAGCCATCAGGGGGCAGGTGATCGGGCAAAGGCATGTGGGGCGTTCTACCGCACTGCCCCGAGGCTTGGCCAGCACCGTTGCCTTGGGTCCCGCGCGGTTGCGCAACGGCGCTTTCAGACAAAGGCGGCATCATGGCCGCTGCAACCAATCTGGAGTCTCCGATGCCCGATCCTTTCAGTGCCGATTACGTCAACCTGACTTCGCCCGCCGTCGCGCATTATGTCGTCTCGCCGTCGGACAGCGCGGACCTGCCGGTGCGCCCGCGCGCGATTTTCGTGCAAAGCGCGGGCACGGCGGCCCTGCAAGACAAGGACGGGCAGGTCGTGACCTATGATGTCGCGGCAGGGGCCGTGCTGTCGATTCGGCCGGTGCGGATTCTGGCCAGCGGCACGACGGCGCAGCTTGTGGCGTGGTACTGATCGATGATCGGGTTGGAGCTTTCGCCGGCCTATGCAGCACCCGCCGCGCGCGACCCGCTGGCGGGGTTTTTCGCCAAAGGCACAGGCGCGCAGGTGGCGCTTGGCCTTGGTCCGCAAGGCGGGCTGACTGTCTGGACCGAAACCGGCCCCGCGACCGCCGCTTGCCTGCGACTGGACGGCGCGAACGCGGGCACCCGTCTGTCATGGCGCGAAACGCTGACATGTGCCTTGCGCAAGGTCTATCCGGTGGCGGCTTTCGGGCTGTCGGCGGGCTGGTCGCAGTTGCAATCCTCGGGCTCTGGTCTATCGGGCAGCTATACCGGCAACCGCGCGGTCAGCACCTCGTCGCTGACGGCTACGATCAGCGTGGCGGTGGACCGCGCAAAGCCCTACGACCTCTGGGTCTGTTTCACGGGGCGCACGTCCGGCGGCTATTGCCGTGTCGATATCGACGGCGCGCAGGTGCTGGTCGATGCGATCGGCGATCCGGCGGCGCTGGGGTTCAAGGCGTTCAGCACGCACACCGCCACCGACATGGCGCGCCGTCGCAGCATCCGCGTGGCCACCGGCCTGACCGGCAGCCATACCGTGACCCTGTCGCACGGGGGGGCTGCCACCCCCGGCGGCACCAGCCTGATGATCGAGGCCGTGGCGCTCAGCGCCGATCTGACCGACGACGGCATCCTGCCCCCTGTCTGGCAGCCGGCGACCCCTTACGTCATGGGCGACGAGGTGCAATGGCAGGGCACTTTCTATGCCGCCCGCGCGACGGGTGTCAGCGGGGCCATACCGCCTGCGCATCTGTCGGGGATCGGCGGCGATGGCGGGATCGACTGGCGCGCCGACAACCGCCCGACCTATCCGCAGGTGCAGGCGATCGACTATCCGTCCGAGCGGGAATATGCCGCACGCATCGTCATCGCTGGTGCCGCAACCGAAATTGGCGGTCAGACCCATGGCCACGAGGCGCTGGTGTCGCGCAGCGTGATGCTGGATGCGCAACCTTTCGTGCCTGTCACCACCGGCACCGGCTTGGCCGTGGGCACCGAGGTCGTGTCGGTCGAAAACACCACGTGGCAGCGCGCCAGCGGCGGCGATATCGGCGAATGCCAGATGACCCGCCGCATCACGCCCGGTGCCGTGCGCCATGACGTGCAGATCACGCTGACAGGGCCGGATGCCACGGTGGACTGGCTCTATCTGGGGATGTTGCCCTTGGTGCATTGGGATGGCGAAAGTGCGGCCATCGCGGTGCAGACCGTCGCCGGACCGCAGGATAGCGTGGCACTGGCGGACTTCGTAGGCCAGACCCCCGCGAATATCGCCTTTGGCACGGCTGGGCGTCTGGGGCTGAGCGGGCGCGGGGTGACGGGTGATCTGCGCTATGGTTGCGAGGCCGCCGCTTCGGGCATTGCAGGCAATCTTGTCGGGCCGGTCACGACATTCCTGCGGCCTAATATCGACGGGCGTAGCGCGGCGGGATCGCTCGACTGGATCGCCAAGGCCTATATTGCGGCGGATTTGCCCGCGGGCACGGTGATGCGGGCAGGCGATGTGATCGGCTTTTCCAGCCGGCATGTCATGGCGGTGACACCCGTTCAGGCGTGAAAATACCCCCGCCCGTAACGCGCGAAACCGATCCCGCCGCGTTGCGCCTGCAGGCGGCTGTTGACCTGTGTCAGGGTCAGTCCGGTGATCTGCACCTCGGCCGCTGCCAGTTTTTCGGTGGCGGCCAGCAGGACTGCGGCGGGCGTCTTGTCCCAACGCACGGCAAAGACCACCGCATCGACATGACGCGCAAGCGCCAGCGCATCGGGCACCGGCACCACAGGCGGCGCGTCGATCACGACAACATCATAGGCTGCGCGCGCTTGTGCGATCACATCGGCAAGCCCCGGCAGAAACAAGGTCTCGGCGCCGGTCGCCTGTTGCGCGCCGCCCGCCAGCAGATCGACGCCGGGGATCGGGCTTGGTTCGGTCGCGGCTTGCAGCGCGATATGGCCAAGGATCACTGCTGCCAGACCGTCGGTGCCCGCCAGCCTGAAATAGCGACGGAACGCCCCTTGCCGCAGGTCGCAATCGATCAGCAAGACCCGTTTGCCAAGGCTCGCCATGCTATGCGCAAGCCCGATGGCCTGCGTGGTCTTGCCTTCGCCGGGGATGGCCGAGGTCGACAGGATAACCTGCGGCACCGCCGCCCCGCGCAGCAGCAGGGCGGTCCGCAGATGGCGATAGCCTTCGGTCGCAGCGGTGGCATCGGCGGCTGTCAGCGCCGCAAGCAGCCGCGCGGGCCTGCGCGAAGGCAACAGCGGCAATTGCGCCAGCACCGGCAGGCCGGTCGTGTCCTGCAAGGCGGCTGCATCGCCGAAACCGCGCCGCAGGCTGTGCCGCAGCGCCACCAGCATCAGCCCGCCCAAGGCACCCACAACCGCCGCGATCTGCAGCAAGAGCACCTTTTGTGGGCCGATGTATCGCGCCTCGGTCGCGGGGTTGAGCACGCGGCTGTCGGGCGCGATCTGGCCCATGTGCAACGTCAGCTCTTGCATCAGCCTCTGGTAGTCCGCCTGCTGGGCAAGGTTCGCGTCAAGATCGGCCTGCAGCCTATCGCGGGCCTGACTGGCCGCGGTCAGCGCGTCCAGCTCTGCGGCCAGATCATCGTGGCTGGCCCGAAGCGCTGCGGTCTGCGCCGTCAGCCTTTGGCGGTTTGCCGCGTCACCCGCGCGGTCTAGGGCAGCCGTGGCGCTGGTCAGCCGCGCCGCGGTGTCCAGCAACTGCCGCCCCAAAGTGTCGCGCCGCTGCGGGTCTTGCAGGCCCAAGGCGGTGATCTCTGCCGTCGTGGCCGTCTGGGCCTCGCGCAATCCATCCGTGCGATCGGACAGCCACGCCATGCTGTCGGCCGCGCGGGTCCGTTTCTGCGCCACCTGATCCGCCAGATAGACCGCCGCGAGCGTATTGGCGATTGCGATGGCGCGGTCGGGGTCGCCTGCGGTGACCGTCACGCGCAACAAATCGCTGTCGCGGGGGTTTTCGATGCTGATCGCATTGCGCAGGTTCTGCACCAGTTTGGCGGCTTTGGCCGCGGCATCTGGCGGCACCTCGACCTGCCCGAGTAGCAGGTTGCGCAGTCTTGTGCGGATGCCTGTGACAGACAGCGCAGGCACGGGCGTCAGATAACGGTTGAACGCGGGGTCCTGCTGCAGATCTAGCCGGTTGATCACCTGTTCCAGCGTCGGTGTCGCCAGCAATTGCTGGATATGCGTGCCGGGTTTCACGGTCTCGGCCGTGGTGCCTGTGCCCATCCGCGCGGGGACCGCGCGCGTGTCGATCAGCGTCACGGCGGCATGGCGCGGGCTGGCCAGCGCAAAACCGTAATATCCCGCCATCAAGACCGTCAGGCCGGTGATCAGCGCGATGATCCATTTGCCTGCCCAGACCACGCGCAGCATCTGGCCGAGATCAACAGGTGCGGTACGGTCAAGTTCGACAAACGCGGGCACCGATGATGGCAGGGGCGGGCGGGACATCTGGCGGGCTTTCCAATCTGCGGGGCCCTCTCCTGAAACCATAAACTGGTTAAGACAAAATTAATCACAATGAAGGATCACTCAACAGGCGCGGTCGTGGTGACCGCGTGGTTTAGGTGGTTTGCGTGTCATGATGGCGTTCCTGCGACATTGCCTGCATCAGCCTGCCGGTCTTGGCATCATGGTCAGGGGTGGCTTGCTGGCGGCAAATGTCGCGGTTCTGCTCGGGCTGGTTGTCCTGCTTGGGCTTGACGGCTTCGGCGTGCTGATCGTCGCTTGGGGGCTGGCGCTGGTGGCTGCGACAGTGCTGGGTTTGGGCGGGCCGCTCATCTTGCTCGCGCGGTTGGGTGACGGCGCGGGAATGCATCCGCGGGCTGTCGTTTTGTTGTGTTTCGTCTTTCCCTTCATTGCCGCCGCCGTTGCCGCGCTGGTCTTGCCCCTGATCTGGCCAGGCCTTCCGTGGCGGGCTGTGCTGGCCGCTGCCATCGCGGTCAATCTTGCCTCTTGCCTTGCCAGCATCCTGCGCGCGCTGGGATCGGTGCATCTGTCGATGATCCTGCGCGATGGCGCGCCTGTGCTGGCGCTGGGGGTGGCCGGACTGACGGGTCTTGCGCCGTCCGTGATCCTGTGGGGGACGGCACTGATCCTTGGCGTGATCTGCCTGCTTGCTACGCTACTGGTCTTGCGGCATCCGCTTCGTCCCACGCTGATTGGGCGAGGCAAACCCGCGGGAGCGCTGACAGCGAACCTCTGGGCGACATCCGTGCTGGGCATGGTGCTGGCGCAGGTCGATATCGTCGTCGGCGGCCAGTTTTTGACGCCCGAGCAGATCGGGGTCTATGCGCTGCTGCGGCGGCTGGCGAACCTTGTGGCCTTGCCGATGTCGGTCGCGACTTGGGTCAGCGCGGGACGGATCAGCGCCGCCCACGCCGATCGCGACCTGCACGCCCTGCAAAGCGCCAGCGACGCAGGCGCGCGGATTGCCCTTTTGCCGGGTCTTGGGCTCGCGGGGCTGACGCTGCTGGCGCTGCCTGTGCTGATGGTCTGGCTGCCGGACCTGCCGGTGCCCGTTCTTTTGGTGCTGCTGGGCGGGACGCTGGTGCAACTGGCCTTTGCGCAGGGGACGACCGTGGCCACCCTGACAGGCGGCGGGCATCTGGCCGCCTTGGCGCGGCTGGCGGGTGTGCTGTGCTATCTGGCGCTGTTCCTGCTGGTCGCCCCGCAGGACGCGATGGGTAACGCGCTGGCCTATGCCTGCGCCACCAGCCTTTGTTCCGCGCTGTTGTGGGTCTGGGTCTGGCGCGGCATGGGCGTCAACACGCTGGCCCGCCTCGTGGGGAGGCCCGCATGGCGGATGTCCTGACCATCGCGCTGGCCGCACTTTGCACGCTGCTGCCGTTCTGGATTGCGGCGCGGCACGGGTTGCTGGCTTGGGTCTCGCCCCTGCATCTGTTGGGCTATTTCTGCGCCTTGGGATTTCTGGCAAAGGCGTTTGCCTATGCCCTGGCCCCCGACCTAGCGTTCTACGCAAGGTTCGATCCCGCTCCGGGGGCGGCGTTGGTGGGGGCGATCTATCTGGGCGGGTTTGTGGCGCTGATCTGCCTTGGCTATCTGCTGGCCTGCGCTCCGCAGCCAGCACCTGCGCGGATCGTGGCCGCGCGCGGGGTTGCGGCGGGCGTGCAGCCGATGGGCGCGCTTGTCGCTCTCGCCTTGACAGTGACGGTGGTCACGGTCCTGCTGATCCTGCGAGCCCGCGGCACAGGGCTGCATGAGGCGGGGCTGCTGTCCGCGCTGAACCGCGCCAAGCAGATCAACGTCAACGCCGATGGTGTGGGCGCAACGCTGGCAGGGATCAAGACGCTGTTCGTGATCCCCAAATTCGCCTTTGTGCTCTGTCTCGCGCAGACGATCCTGCACCCATCCGCGATGCGGGTGGCGATGACGCTGGCACTGGCGGCGGCGCTGGTCGGGATCGCGCTGGTGTCGGGCGACCGGTTCGAGCTGGTGGAACTGGCGGTCTATGCGCTGGCGACCCACGCCATTCTGGGCGGGCGGCTGGGCTGGCGGCAGGGCGTTCTGGGGCTGGCCTGTGCCACCGGCATCGTGATGCTGTCGGCCTATATGACCGAACTGCGGCTGGGCGCGGAGGGGGCCAGCCTCCTGCGCCAGATCATCGGATCGACCTATTTTCTGGATTTCAATGTCGCGGTCATGGTCACGGGCCATGTCGAACCCGGACAGATGCTGCTGGGGCAAAGCTATGGCTGGTGGGCCTTTGGCTGGGTGCCGCGCGACATCTGGCCGGACAAGCCCGCCATCGACCTCGGCGTCTATTTCAAGCGCGAGGTGATGGGGCTGGCCACAGGCGGCGCGTTCAATGTCACAGGACCGGGCGAGGCGTTTATCAACTTCGGCTGGGCGGGGCTGGCGGTGGCACCCGCGCTGGGCTGGGTGTTTCGCAAAGGCGAGGCGTTCCTGCTCGACCCTCGCCGCACCGCGCGGACGGGGTCGGCGTTCCTCTATCCGGTGCTGTTCTATCCCTTCGTGCAGGCCTGCCTGCAATCCTCCTTTAGCGCCTTTGTCGTGGGGGCCGCGGCGCAATTGATTCTGATCCTGCTGATCCGTGCGCTGTTCATCCGCCGCCTGCGCTGGCGGGCGGTGCCAACCGAAAGGCTGTCCCATGCATAATAGTGTTCTGCGCGCCCTGCGCCTGCCTGCGCAAATCCACCGCCGGTTGGGGCTGATCCTTGCCACGCTGTGGCACCGTGCAACGCTGGCGCAGGTCGGCGCGGGCAGCCGGTTCCAGCCCGGAGTGCGGTTTGATGATCCCTCCGCGGTCAGCATCGGGGCGGGATGCTATATCTGGCGCGGGGTTGAAGCCTCTGCCGAGACAGGCCGCGCCGGGCTGCGCATCGGGGACGGTGTGCAGATCAACCGTGATGTGCATCTGGACACGACAGGCGGGCTGGTGATCGGGGATGGCACGCTGATTTCCGAAGGGGCGGTGATCTATACCCATGACCACGGACTTGACCCTTGGTCGGTGCCGCAGCCGATGGTCAAGACCATTGGCGCGGGCGTCTGGATCGGCCTGCGCGCCGTGATCCTGCCGCAGTGCCGCCGGATCGGGGATGGCGCGGTGATCGGGGCAGGGGCGGTTGTGACGCGCGATGTGCCGGCGGGTGCGGTCGTTGCGGGCAACCCCGCGCGGATCATCGGCCAGCGCGCAAGGGTGGCGGCATGAACATCCTGCACGTCACCCCGAGCTTTTATCCCGCGACCTTCTGGGGCGGGCCGATCTTTTCGACCAAGGCGATTTGCGACGGGATCGCCGTCACCCACGGCTTTGATCTGCGGGTGCTGACGACCGATGCGGCGGGGTCTGCGGTGGGCGACAGGGTGCGGCGCGTGCCTTTGCCTTACCGCGTGGATTACGCGTGCCGGATCGCGGGGCATAGCATCGCACCGGGGTTGCTCGCGCCTCTGCCTGCCGCGATGATCTGGGCGGATGTGGTGCATCTGACGGGGACCTATTCCTTTCCGACCTTGCCAGTGCTGGCACTGGCGCGGGCGATGGGCAAACCGCTGGTCTGGTCGCCGCGCGGTGCGTTGCAGGCGACGCAAGACTGGCCGGACGCCCCCCGCATCAAGGCCAAGCATCTGTTGGAGAGAGTGGCGCAAGTCCTGCGCCCGACTGACACCGTGCTGCATGTCACGGCCGGGGTCGAGGCCGCGCAAAGTGTCGCGCGCCTGTCCGGTATCCAGACGGCCGTGATCCCGAATTGCGTGACGATTCCCCACGTTGCGCCGCGCCTTTACCGCCCGCAAGGTGCGCTGCGGTTGATGTATCTGGGGCGGCTGCATCCCAAGAAAGGTATCGACCTGCTGATCGCAGCCCTGCCTGCGCAGGCGACGCTCGACATCTATGGCACGGGCATCCCCGCGCATGAGACCGCCCTGCGCGCCGCCGCCCAAGACAATACCCGTATTCGGTTTCACGGCGATGTGCAGGGCAGCGCCAAGACGCAGGCCTTTGCGCGCGCCGATCTCTTCGTGCTGCCCAGCCATAGCGAGAATTTCGCCATCACCGTGGCCGAGGCGCTCGCCCATGGCGTGCCGGTGCTGACGACGACCGGCACGCCGTGGCAGCGGCTGGATATGATAGGCGCGGGAGCCTGCATCGACCTTGCGCATGACGATTTGGCTACCGCGATCGCGCGGCTGGCCAAAGGTGATCTGGCCGCGATGGGAGCACGCGGGCGCGACTGGATGATCCGCGATTTCTCGCCCGATGCGATGGTGGCAGCCTTCGCCACGCTCTACCGCGCGCTTGCCACGGGCGCGCCCCAGATGGTGCAGGCATGACGACACATATCGACATCACCGCCAACCGGCGCGCGCGCAACTGGTCGGCCAGGGCGCAGATGGCGCGCATCCTGTGGGGGCTGTGCCAGCCCTTGTTCCGGTTCAGCCCGCGCCCGTTCTGGGTCTGGCGGGTCTGGCTGTTGCGGCTCTTCGGTGCGCGGATCGGGCGCGGGGTGCATATCCATCCCACGGTGCGCATCACGATCCCATGGCACCTGCATATCGAGGATCAGGCCGCCGTGGGCGATCGCGCGATCCTTTATGCGCTGGGGCCAATCCATATCGGGCCGCGCGCGACGGTGTCGCAGAATGCGCATCTGTGTGCAGGCAGCCATGACTGGCGCGACCCCGCACGCCCCTTGCTGCGCCCGCCTATCGTGATCGGGCCGGATGCATGGGTCTGTGCGGATGCCTTCGTCGGCCCGGGGGTGGTGATCGGGACAGGGGCGATCCTTGGCGCGCGCGGCGTGGCGCTGCGCAACCTGCCGGCGCGGCATATCGGACAAGGCAATCCGATGCAGGTCAGACGGCAATGACCGCCCTGACCACCATCATCCTGACCCGCGACGAGGCACTGCATCTGCCCCGCGCGCTGGCGTCATTGCAAGGGGTCGCCACGCGGATCATCGTCGTGGACAGCGGATCGACAGACGCGACTTGCCAGATTGCGCGCACGGCAGGGGCAGAGGTCTGGCAGCATCCCTGGACCAATTACGCGCAGCAGTTCAACGCCGCACTCGACCGGCTCGGGGCAGGGGCGGGATGGGTGCTGCGGCTGGATGCGGATGAATATGTCACGCCGGAGCTTGCCGCGCAGATCAATGCCGGACTGCCCGATGCGGCGGGGATCTCCGTGGGGCGCAGCATGTGGTTTCAAGGCCAGCCTGTCCGCTATGGCGGCCTGTTTCCCGCGCGGATGCTGCGGCTGTTCCGCCAAGGGCACGGCCGGGTCGAAGCGCGCTGGATGGATGAACATATCGTCGTGAACGGCCCTGTCGCGCATCTGTCGGGGCAGATCATCGATGACAACCGCAAGCCGCTCGATTGGTGGATCGCCAAGCACAACGCCTATGCCAGCCGCGAGGTGGTGGATATCCTCAACCAGCGGCACGGGTTTCTGCCTGTGCAACCCGCACCCGCAGGCGCTGCGGGGGCGAAGCGCTGGATCAAGGACAATCTCTACGCGCGCCTGCCCTGCGGAATGCGGGCGGGGGTCTATTTCCTCTACCGCTACATCCTGCGCGGCGGCTTTTGGGACGGCGCGCAGGCCCGCGCGTTTCATGTGCTGCAAGGGTTCTGGTACCGCTATCTGGTCGATGCCAAGCTGGCCGAGGTCGAACGCTGCATGGCGCAGACGGGGGCAGGCCCCGTCGCCGCGATCCACTCCGTGCTGGGGATCAACCTGTTCCCCGAACCCCGAAAGGATGCTGCATGAAAATCTCGGTCGTCACGGCCGTGCGCAACGGGGCTGCGACCCTGCCGAGGATGCTCGATAGCCTGCGCGCACAGACGCATCCTGATCTGGAACATGTCGTGCAGGACGGGGCCTCGACCGATGGGACAGTCGAACTTCTGCGCGCGCAGGGGCTGGCGGGCATGGCACTGGTCTCGGCTGCGGACGGCGGGATTTACGAGGCGATCAACGCAGGGATAAGGCGCGCGACGGGCGACGTGATCGGCCTTTTGCATGCCGATGACGTGCTGGCGGATAGCACCATTCTGGCGCGCGTGGCCGAGGTGTTGGCCGACCCCGCCATCGACGGTGCTTACGGCGATCTGCACTATGTCGCGCGCGCCGATCCGTCCCGCGTGATCCGGCACTGGCGGGCAGGCGCGTTCAGCCCGCGCGCGCTGGCCCGTGGCTGGATGCCGCCGCATCCCACGCTCTATCTGCGGCGGGAGGTTTTCGACCGCGCAGGGCTCTATGACACGAGCTATCGCATTTCGGGGGATTATGACGGGATGCTGCGGTTTTTGACCACAGGGCAGGTGCGGCTGGCCTATATCCCCCATGTCATGGTGCGCATGCAGATGGGCGGCGCGAGCAACCGCAGCTTTGCCCAGATGATCCGCAAAAGCCGCGAGGATTACCGCGCGATCCGGCGGCATGGTGTGGGCGGGATCGGCACGCTGGTGGCCAAGAACCTCGGCAAACTGCCGCAGTTCTGGGGTCAGGTGTAGAAATACCGCGTCAGGTGGTAAAAGATCGGTGCTGCAAAGATCACAGAGTCCAGCTGGTCCACGAACCCGCCCTGACCGGGGATCAGATGCGACCAGTCCTTGACCCCACGATCCCGCTTGATCGCGGCAAAGACGATGCTGCCGAACATGCCGACCAGTGACGCCGCCCCCGCCATCGCCATCGCGCCAAGGGGCGCAAAGGGCGTGATCCAGCTGAGCAAGCCCCCGATGACCATGGCACAGGTGACACCGCAGGCCACACCTTCCCATGTCTTCGGCGACAGGCCGGGGGCGATTTTGGTGCGCCCGATCCGGCGGCCGAAGAAGTATTCCAGCAGATCACCCAACTGCACCACCATCACCAGAAAGGCGATCAGTAGCACCGCGCGTTCGCTGTAATCGGGCAGGTCCAGCGTCATCAGCGCAGGCACATGGCTGACGCAAAAGACGGTAATCATCAGCGCCCATTGGGTTTCCGCCACCCGCACCAGAAAGCGGTTCGCATTGCCGCGCAGGGCGGACACGATTGGCAAAAGCAGGAAGGCATAAACGGGGATGAAGATGGCGAACAACCCGGTCCAGCCCATGCCGACAAAGACATATTGCAACGGCAGGACCACAAAGAACGCCAAGGCCAGCGCGATGTGATCTGCCTGCGTCTTTGCCGTGAGCGTCAGGAATTCGCGCAAGGCGGCGAAGGATACGAAGGCAAACAGGATCATCACCCCTACCTTGCCCGTCAAAAGCGCAATGCCGACAAAAGCCACCATGCCCCACCAGCTTTGCACGCGGGTCATGTAGGTTTCCAAGACCGGATTGGGCATGTCCGCAGGCTGGCGCGCACGCAACACCTCCCCCAATACGGTCAGTGCGATCAGGATGCTGAAACTGCCAAAAGCCAGCAGCAGGATATCGGCGGTGGTGCTGGTCATGGGCGCACCTCAGGTGCAAGGGCCACCAGTGCATCTGCGGCACGGCGCAGGAAATCATCCTTGCTTTCACCCTCCTGCACATGGATCGGCGCGCCGAACGTGACGGTGCAGATCAGCGGCAGGGGGATCACCTCGCCTTTGGGCATGATGCTGGTCAGGTTGGCAACCCATGTCGGCACGAGGTCCACGTCAGGCCGCGCGCGGCCCATGTTGTAAAGCCCCGCCTTGAACGGCAGCAGCAGGTCGTCGGTCATGTTGCGGTTGCCTTCGGGGAAAATGATGAGCGACGAACCTTCGTCGAGGGCGGCGAGGATCTTGTCCATCGGTTTGTCGTCCACCTCGGGGCGGCGGTCGATCAGGACGCAGTTGAACACCTCTGGCCCGACAAAGGCGCGCAGCTTGTTCTTCAGCCAGTAATCCGCCGCCGCCACGGGCCGCACATCGCGCCGCAGAGCGGGGGGCAGGCAGGACCAGATCATCGGCATGTCGGCGTTGCTGGTGTGGTTGGCGAAATAGACGCGCTGGCGCGGCACGGGTTCGATGCCTTGCCAGTCCGCGCGCACCGCCGTGATCGCGCGGGCAAAGATGCGGATGGCGTGGCCTGTGATGCGGGCGGCGAACTGGCGCAGGTATGACATGAACGTGACTTTGGCGAAGCGTTTCGGTTTTGGAAAGGGGGAACCCCGCCCGTGATCGCACGGGCGGGGCAAGGATCAGATATCCTTGTCGGCGTTGACGTATTCGGCCAGCAGCTTTTCGTTGCGCGCGGCTTCCAGACGGGTGATCCGGTCCTCGGACAGACGGTCGTCAAAGCGGTATTTGACGAAATTTACCAAGGCCAGCGTCAAGAGCAGGACACCGATGCCCCAAAATCCTTTGGTGGACAGCGGCACGTCGGGCGACAGCCAGAGCGAGAGGCCGAGCATGGCGTAGGCCACGACGACGGCGGCACCGTTGAAGAACATGATGAGGGCATTGTCGGAACGGGAAGTATGCATTTTTGATCTCCTTGAAGTAATGGGGTTACTTTTGTGCGGCTTTCAGGCGGGCCAGCACATCATCGGGGGTGGACCGCGTGGCATGGCCAAAGCCTGCATCGGCCATCCGGTCGGTGATGCTGCCGCCGTCCAGATCGCGGTTGATATCGGCCAGAATCTCTGACCGCTCGAACGGGTCGTCGCGGCCAAGCACGCGGGCAATCAGTTCCTCGGCCTCGTCCACGCTGGAGGAGGTCACACCGCTGCGGTGCATCCGCATCTGGATGTCCTGTTCGCGGCGCACGGCGCGGGCCTGAATGGCACCCTGTTTCAGGTCGATGATCCGGCGATGTCCGGCCTCGATCGAGGACCGCAGGCGCATGACCTTTTGATCCAGCCGTGCCAGCGTTTCGGCGCGCAGCGTCAGTTCGTTTTCCATCGCGGCGATGGCGCGGGCCGCCTCGGACGCCATGTCCTCGCGGTCGCTGGCAAGTGCCTCCTGCGCGCGGCGGGTCAGGTCAGCGATGCGGGACTTGAGGCCCGCGTGCTGCTTTTCCTCGGACCGCTGGCGTTGGATCAGGCTGGCAAGCGTGGCTTTGGCCGCGCGCAGGCTATTGTCGCTTTCGCGGATTTTCTGGTCGATCAGTTCGATCGCGAAGGCGTCGCGAACGCGGTCTTCGGCCCGTGCGTTCTGCCCGTGGATCAGGGTGGCAAGTGTCTTGAACATCTGTCTCTCCGTTTTCATCAGCGTGAACGCTGTTCATGAAATTGGAGATAATGTGTGGCATGATTCCCGTCAAGAGAAATAATGAACAATGTTCACAAAATTATCCGGTGGTTGAGATCTGCCGCAGCACAAGGGCGATCATCCGGTCGATATCTGTCGAAGGCACCCCCGCGCTGGCACGGTCCAGCCCCAACAGCACAATCCCGTGCACTGACGAAAACAGCGCCCGCGTCAGCAGCGCATTGGTCTGCGCGTCGTTGTCGGGAAAGATCACCTGCAACGGATCGGCGATATAGGTGAAGAGCTGCCCCATTTCCTGCAGATACCAATCGGGGGCGGTGGCGTCGGGCGCGCGTTCCAGATCGAACAGCGCGCGCCAGCTATGGTGGTTGGCGGCGGCGAAATGGTGATAGGCCTGCGCCATGACGACCAGCTGTTCGACAGGGTCCTGCGGTGCCTCGGCCAGCGACGCCGCCACATCCGCGCCAAGGCGGTGGAAGGTGCGCGCATTCACGGCCAGCACCAGATCGGTCAGATCGCCAAAGACGTTATAGATCGCGCCTACGGCACAGCCTGCCTCGCTTGCCAGATCGCGGGCGCGCAGCGCGCCCAACCCTTGGGTCGCGATCACACGCTCTGCGATCTCGATCAGGTTCTCGCGCAGCGCCTTGCGCCTTTCTGCTACCTTGCCTGTCATGCTGCCTCCTGCTGAACGGGGTTCAGTGTAACGGGGGGTGAAGTGGTTGGAAAGAGCGGGGGACCGCAAAGCCATCACCGCCCCGTGATACCTTCGGTCGCAGGCAGCGGTCGGGGCGCTGTCACGTTCTCGGGTCTGCGCCGTTCGTAAAACGCATTGCCGCCTGTCGTGACGACATAATGCATGTTGTTGAACGATGCGCGGTAGGTCGCGGCATGAAAGAACATCGCACCCGCAACATCGGGGTGGCGTTCGCCCGCAAGCACGGATTGCGCCGCCGCCCTTGCAAGCGGAGCCGAGCGGCTTTCCATCGGCTTGGTCATCACGCCGGGGGCGAACTGGTTGCGCTGGCTGACCACGCCGCAGACGGTGTTGGGATAGGCGTCAGAGTCGACCCTGTTCATCACCACGCTGCCGACCGCGATCATCCCGTCACGGCTGGACCGGATGGATTCGAAATACATCGCGCGCGCCATACATTCGATGTCGGCAGACGGCGCATTGAAGGAGGACGACGGCGACGACGGCCCGCCACAGGCCGCCAGCAGCGCAAGACAGGCCGTTGCCAGCGTGACCGTGCGGGATGAAAAACGGCGTCGCACGATCATACCTTCACCGGCGCACCACCCGCAAAGCTGTTGACCCCGTGATAGCCGATGGCGTCTTCCTGCATCTGCAAATGCAGCCCATCGCCGGTATAGGGATGCGCGCGGGCGAGATCCTCGTCGAAATCGATGCCCAGACCGGGGGCGGTGGGGACGGGGATATAGCCACCCTCGACACTCAGGCTGTTCTTGATGAGTGCCATGTGGAACGGTGTTTCGATGGTTTCGGCCATCAGGATGTTAGGG
Organism: Yoonia sp. 72; assembly: GCF_034652275.1. Lineage (NCBI taxonomy): Bacteria > Pseudomonadati > Pseudomonadota > Alphaproteobacteria > Rhodobacterales > Paracoccaceae > Yoonia > Yoonia sp. 72. The sequence continues at coordinate 103,559 of NZ_JAXIWG010000004.1, forward strand.
ATGGACGCCGCAAGCTGGATATTGGCCGCCCATTCGACGGGGCCTGCGTAAAGATGCGGGGCCACCTGCGCGTTATAGACCTCGGCCATCGCCGCGATCTTTTTCGTCTCCCAGATCCCGCCCGACCGGCCCAATGCCGGTTGCAGGATCGTCGCCGCCCCGCTGCGCAACACGGTCGCGAATTCGGCCTTGGTCGTCAGCCGTTCGCCCGTGGCGATGGGGATCGGCACAGCACCCGCGACCTTGGCCATTTCGGCTACATTGTCCGGCGGGATCGGTTCTTCGTACCACAGCGGGCTATAGGGCGCGATGGCTTGGCCCAGCCGGATCGCGCCGCCGGTGCTGAACTGACCATGGGTGCCGAACAGCAGGTCCGCGCGGTCGCCCACAGCCTCGCGGATGGCTTTGCAAAAGGCGACCGACAGTGACAGATCATGCATCGACGGCATATGCCCGCCGCGGATCGTATAGGGGCCGGCGGGGTCGAATTTGACGGCCGTATAGCCTTGGCCAACCATGTCGAGCGCGACTTCGGCCGCCATATCGGGGCTGGACCAGAAATCGGGCAGGGGGTGTGACGGGCGGGGGTAAAGATAGGTATAGGCGCGGATGCGGTCGTTCGTGCGCCCGCCGATCAGCGCATGCACGGGGCGGTCGCGGTCTTTGCCCAGAATATCCCAGCAGGCCATCTCAAGCCCCGACCACGCGCCGATCACCGTCAGGTCAGGGCGCTGGGTGAAGCCAGCGGAATAGACGCGGCGGAACATCAGTTCGATATTCTCGGGGTTCTCGCCCGCCATGTGCCGCGCGAAAACGTCCCGAATGACGGCCTTCATCGCCTCTGGCCCGACCGAAGACGCATAGCATTCGCCGAAGCCCACAACGCCCGTGTCGGTCGTGACCTTGGGGATGATCCAGTACCGCCCGCCCCAGCCGGGGGCAGGGGGGGCGGTAACGATGATGTCGAGATCGGCAAGTTTCATGGCTTTGTCCCTGATCTGAGGGCGAGGCCCCGGGTCAGGCCCGGGGCGTGGTTTTTCATCGCAGTTGTGGTGGTCGGGGTGGGTTCGTGATGCCTCCGGCGGTGATATCTGGGCTCGGATGATGGGAGGGTTAGTCGAAGACGATCACATTGCGTTTGGCTGACCCCGTCTTGGTATCGGCAATCGCCTCGTTGATCTGCTCCAGCGACCAGCGGCCCGAGATCAGCTCGTCCAGTTTCAGCCGCCCCTGTTCGTAAAGATCGACCATCCACGGAATGTCCCGCGCGATGACCACATCGCCCATCTTGGACCCGACCATGCCTTGACCTGTTGCCGCCAGCATCACGGGTTCATAGGTGGACATGGCGCCCGAATGGGGCATGCCCACCATGATGACCTTGCCGCCATTGGCCAGATATTGCGGCGCCTGATCGTAGGCGGGGATCGCGCCTACGGTCACGAACACCGCATCAGCCCCGCGCCCCATCGCCTCTTTCGCGGCGCGCCATGGCTTGTCGCTGGTCGCCAGCACTGTGTCGGTTGCCCCGAATTCGCGGGCAATTTCCAGTTTTTCGGGCGTCATGTCGACGGCAACGATCCGGCGTGCACCTGCGATCCGCGCGCCTTGGATCGCATTGAGGCCAACACCGCCCGTCCCGATCACAACCACATCCTGCCCTGCACGCAATTGCGCGGCATTCACCACCGCACCAATGCCGGTAATGACCCCGCAGGCGAGCAGCGACGCGGCCTCCATCCCGATGGTATCGGAGAGTTTCACGACCTGGCTTTGGCTGACGACGACCCGTTCGGCAAAGCCGCCCGTGTTCATCGCCTGATGCAATGGCCCGCCATCCGCTGTGGTCAGCGGCCCGCTGGCCATATCGCTTTCGCAGGCCACAGGCCGCCCGCCCGCGCAGGACGGACAGGTGCCGCAGGACCGGATCAGCGTCACGACCACCGGATCACCCAAGGCCAGCCCGCGCACGCCCTCACCCACGGCGGTGACATGGCCTGCCGCCTCGTGGCCATAGACCGCAGGCAGGGTGCCGCCCCAGCCACCGTCGATATAGGTCACGTCGGAGTGGCAGATGGCGCAGGCTTTCAGCGTGACCTCAACCTCGCCATGATGGGGGGCGGCAAGGTTCACGGTCTCGATGGTCAGGGGTGCGCCGAAGGCGTGGCAGACGGCGGCTTTGATCTGGGGCATGATGGGTCCTGTGGTCTGGTTCACCGGCCAACCTGAAGGGACCCGCCCTCGACTGCAAGTCTGAACGCGACCTTAAATGACGCGGGCGCGCTTTGGCCGTGGTGTCTGGATAAAGACCACGATGCAGCCGATGGTCAGCAGGGCTGACAACAGGAATGGCGCGCCGGGCAGGTAGACGGGGGCGGTGGGCGTGGTGAAATACCAGAAGGTCTGCGTCACCAAAAGCGGCGCGATGATCGTCGCCACCGCGTTGATCGAGGTGATCGTGCCCTGTAATTCACCCTGCTGGTTGTCGGCGGCGGTGCGCGACATGATCCCTTGTAGCGCTGGTCCCGCGATCGACCCCAAGGCCGTGAGCGGTGTCAGCGCCAGCGCGATCCAGCCGTTGGTCACAAAGCCAAGCGCCACAAAAGCCGCCACGTCGATCCCCAGCCCAAGGATAACAGCGCGGCGTTCCCCGATCCGTTTGATGATGGGCCGGATCAGCAGCCCTTGCACGACCGCGATACCCACACCAAAGACCGCCAGCGACAGCCCGATCATGCCCGGCCCCCAGCCGAAACGCTCGGCCCCGAAATAGGCCCAGACGCCGGGATAGACGAAAAACGCGACCGTGTAGACGAAGGTGATCAGCAACAGCCGCTTGAGCCCTGGCAATGCGCCGATGTTGCGGAACGCGCCGAAAGGGTTCGCGCGGCGCCAGTCGAACGGGCGGCGGATGCGGTCGGTCACCGTCTCGGGCAGGACGTAATACCCAAAGACCGCATTCGCCGCCGCTAGCACCGCCGCTGCCCAGAACGGTGCGCGCGTGCCGTATTCCGCCAGTATCCCCCCGATCAGCGGGCCAAGGATGAACCCCATGCCGAAGGCCGCCCCGATCAGGCCGAAATTGGCGGCCTTTTCCTCGGGTTTTGATATATCGGCCATATAGGCGGCGGATGTCGATTGCGTCGCCGCCGTGATCCCGCCGATGATCCGCGCGATCAGCAGCAGCCAGATCGTCTGCGCCAGCGCCATCAGCACGTAATCAAACGCCATGATGACCAGCGAAAGGATCAGCACCGGCCTGCGCCCGTACCGGTCCGACAGGCTGCCCAGCGTCGGGCCAAAGATGAACTGCATCGCGGCAAATATCGTCGCCAGTACGCCGCCCCAGACAGCGGCTTGCCCCAGCCCCGCACCCTCGACCTCTTGGATGAGGGCAGGCATCACGGGCAGGATCAGCCCGATCCCCATCGCGTCCAGCATGACCGATATCAGAATGAAAGTGACGGGAAGGCGTTTGTCCATCTGTGCAAATTCAGGCCGTTCCGTCCCCTTTGCAAGCGTCATTCAGACCGACTTTGCGATCCGGTCCAGATGCTGCGCCAAAAGCGCAGGGTCCGACAGGAATGGCGAATGCGATGTGGGCAGGTCGGCGACCGTGCCTGCGGGCCAGTCTGCGGTCATCGTCGTCTGAAACTCCGGCGGAATGGTGCGGTCGTCGCTGCAGCGCAGATAGTGGCGGGGCAGGGTGTGCGTGGGCACCAGCGGCGTCTCCTGCGGCAGGATCGGCTGCGGGCAAAGCTGCGCAATCGCCCAAGCGGCGCGGTCTGGCGGGACGTCGTGATAGAACTTCTCGGCCGCTTTCGCCGTATCGACGCGGAAGGTCACACGCGCCTCATCCACGATGATCGCGTCGAGCAACGGCTGAGACGGCGCCATCCGCCGCATATCGGCCAGCGACTTGCCCGCCATCGGCACATAGGCGCAAAGATAGACCAGCGCGCTGATCTTGTGTGGCGCAAGCTCTGCCGCGGCGGTGATCGGATAACCCGCCATCGAATGCCCCATTAGAATGACCGGCGTATCAATCGCCGCGACAATCGCGCGGGCGTAAAGGTCGAGCGTGACATCGCTCGCCGGCGTGCTGTCCTGCCCATGCGACGGCAGGTCGATAGCGCGCGCCGTATGACCCATGCCAGTCATATACGGGATCAGGTCATCCCAGCACCATGCCCCGTGGCAGGACCCGTGGATCAGCAGGAAATCAGACATGGCCCACAGCTTTCATGAAATCCGCCAGATGCGCGGCATAGGTTTGGGGGTCCTCGACGCAAGGCAGATGGCCTACACGCCGCATCAGCACGAACTGCGATCCGGGGATCAGATCGACCGTTTCGCGCACAAGGTCCGGCGTCGTCGATCCGTCGTCGATCCCCGCGATGCCCAGTGTCGGGATGCGCAGGCCCGCGGTCGGAGTGTAGAAATCGGTGCCTGCAATCGCGGCGCAGGTGCCGGTGTAGCCCGCGACAGATGTGCCCTCCAGCATCGCGCGCCAAGGCTGCATCGCGGGCGTGCCGTAGAAACCGCGCGCGAACCAGCGTTGCAGAACGGCGTCCGACAGGGCCGTCAGCCCCTTGGCGCGCACCGTGTCGATCCGGTCTTGCCAGAGTTTCGGGTTGCCGATCTTGGCGGCGGTGTTGGACAGCACCAGCGCGCGGATCAGGTCGGGGCGTTTGACCGCGAGCCCCTGCGCCACCATCCCGCCGACCGACAGGCCCACGAACAGCGCATCGCGCACACCCGCGGCATCGCAAACCGCCTCGGCATCGCTGACCAGCTGGCCCATGCTGTAGGGGCCGTCTGGCGCGTCCGACGCGCCGTGGCCGCGCATGTCATAGCGGATGATCCGCAATCCTGCGGGCAGGAGGGCTGCGACCTGATCCCAGATCGCGCGGGTCGTTCCCAGCGCATTGGCAAAGACCACAGGCGCGCCAGTGTCCGGCCCGCTGACATCATAATCCAGCGCCACGCCGTCGCGGACGACCTGCATCAGGCTAGCGCCTTGGCAAAAGTCGCAGGATCGACGTTGCCGCCTGTGGCGACCGCGATCACCGCATCGCCCTCGCTGGCATCCGGATGGAACAGCGCCGCCGCCAGCGCCACCGCACCGCCCGGTTCCAACACGATTTTCAGCCGGTCGAAGGCCAGCGCCATCGCCTGCAAGGCCTGATCCTCGGTCACGACGACCCCCGGCCCGCAATGGTCCTGCATGATCGGAAAGGTCAGATTTCCGGGCTGCGGCGTGATGATCGCATCACAAAGCGAGCCTGACAGCCGTGCGTTCCGCTCGATCCGACCACTGGCAAGCGAGCGTGTCGCATCGTCGAACCCTTCGGGTTCCACCGGCCGCGCGCGCAGGCCCGGCGCATCAGCCGCCAGCGCAAGGGCGATGCCGGAGGTCAGTCCGCCACCGCCGCAACAGACCATCACATCGGCGCGGGTCACCCCCAAAGCGGTCATCTCGGCTGCAATCTCAAGCCCGCAGGTGCCTTGGCCCGCGATGACCAGCGGTTCGTCGAAGGGCTTGATCAGCGTCAGCCCGCGTTCGGCGGCCAGCCTGTCGCCGATTTCGTCACGATCCTCGGTCGCGCGGTCATAAAGCACGACCTCGGCCCCGAAGGCGCGGGTGTTGGCGATCTTCACAGCGGGCGCATCGGCGGGCATGATGATGACAGCAGGCGCGCTATGGCTGCGCGCGGCCAAGGCCACGCCTTGCGCATGGTTGCCGCTGGAAAAGGCGATCACCCCCTTTTGCAGCGCGGCGGGCGACAGCGCCGATACGGCCGACCAGCCACCCCGGAACTTGAACGATCCGGTGTGCTGAAGGCATTCGGCCTTCACGAACACCCGTCGCCCCGCGATCGCATCCAGAAACGGCGAGGTCAGGATCGGCGTGCGCCGCGCATGGCCTGCGAGCCGTTCTGCCGCAGCACGGATCATCTCGATATTCATTGCATTTTCTCCAGCCATGCAGACAGCGCATCCAGCGCCTGTGGTTCATCCAGAAACGGCACATGCCCGCGCCCCGGCACATCGGCGCGGATCATGTCTGGGCGGCGGCGGGCCATTTCATCCGCCGTCTGCACCGTCAACAGGTCCGAATTCGCGCCACGGATCAAGGCCAGCGGCAGGCCCTGCAACGTGTCGAACAAAGGCCAGAGGTCCGGCACCGGCTGCGCGCCCGCCGCCAGCACCGCATCGCGCAGGCGCGGGTCATAGCGGATGACCAGCCCGTCGGGGGTCTCTGCATAATGCGCCTGCACCTCGGCCAGCCAGCGGTCCATCGGGACGCCTGTGAAATGCGTCCAAAGCGTCGCGCGCGCTTCTGCGGCCTCGGCATAGGTTTTCTGCGCCGGGTTGCGGCCGATGTAATCCTTGATGACGGCCAGACCCGCAGGCGCGATCTCGGGTCCGATGTCGTTCAGCGCGACCCCGATCAGCCGGTCCTTGGCGGTGGCCGCCAGCATCATCGCGATCAGCCCCCCGCGCGAGGTGCCGAGGATCGCGGCACGGCCCAGCCCCAGATGATCCATCAGCGCCAGCACATCGGCGGCTTCCTGCGGGATCGTATAGGTTGCGGGAGCGGCCCAATCCGATTGCCCGCGCCCGCGATAATCGGGCCGGATCAGGCGCACGGGCAGATGCGGGGCGACATGGTCGAAATCCGCGCCGTTGCGCGTGAGCCCTGCGAGCGCGATGACAGGCAGGCCGGTGCCTGCATCGGTGTAGTGCAGCGACAGGCCGTCAGGCGTGGTGAAATGCGGCATCAGACAAGCTCCGGAATGGTGACAAGATCGGGCAGGGTATGGTGTGGCTGGGCGTAAAGCCTGTCCATCGGATCGCCCGCACGGTTGACCCAGACCGTACGGAACCCGTAGCCCGCAGCCCCCGCCGCGTCCCAGCCGTTGGAAGAGACGAACAGCACCTGATCTTTGGCACAGCCGAACTGCGCGCCCACCAGATCATAGACGCGGGCATGGGGTTTGAAGACGCCCACGCTTTCGACACTGAGCACTGCGTCAAGCTGCGGGGCGATGCCGGCCGAAGTGACGGCGGCGTCCAGCATGTCGGGCGATCCGTTCGACAGGATCGCGGTGGCAAACCCCCGCGCCTTGAGGGCGGCCAGCATGGCGGGAACCTCTGCATAGGTTGGCAGCTGGCGATAAAGCGCCAGCAGGCGGGCGCGCAAGGCGGGATCGTCCAGCCCCTGCGCGTCCATCGCCCAGTCCAGCCCGTCCTGCGTGACCTGCCAGAAATCGCAATGCCGGTCCGCCACCGCGCGCAGCCACGTGTATTCAAGCTGCTTGCGCCGCCAGTCGCGCGCAAGCGCGGGCCAGACCGCCGCCAGCGCCGGATAGGCAGGGTCCTTGGCCGCCTCGGCCGCCGCCGCGTTCACGTCGAACAAGGTGCCATAGGCGTCAAAAATACAGGTCGTGATCGGCATGCAGGCCCCCTTTGGCGCGAACTTGGCACGGCGGGCGCGCGGCGGAAAGAGGCAAAGCGGTTTGCAATCGGGGGCAGGCCTTCCTAGGTTGAGGGGGCGATTTATTGAGAAAACGAAAGGAAAGACGCGATGACACAGGCCAAAGCGGGCGATACCGTCCAGATCCATTACACCGGCACCCTGCAGGACGGGGTGACATTCGACAGCTCTGCGGGGCGTGATCCTCTGGAATTCGTGGTCGGGTCCGGCCAGATCATCCCCGGGCTTGACGCCGCGATCCCCGGCATGGCCGTGGGCGAGAAAAAGACCGTGCATGTGCCCTGTGCGGACGCCTATGGCGACCACAACCCCGAAGCCCAGCAAGCCGTACCGCGCGACAATATCCCCGCCGATATCCCGCTTGACCCCGGCACACAGTTGCAGATGCAGACCCCACAGGGTCAGGTGGTGCCCGTGACCGTCGCGCAAGTGACCGAGACCGAAGTGATGCTGGACGCCAACCACCCGCTGGCGGGCAAGGATCTGACCTTTGATGTCGAGGTCGTGGCGATCAAGGCTGCCTGAGGCGGCAGGGGAGGCCCCGGATCAAGTCCGGGGCGGATATGGGGGCGCCCCTCCCATATCCCCGCGAGTATTTGGGGAAAAAAGAAGGTGCAGGTCAGACCAGATGGTCGGGCTGCGGCATTCCCAAGACGTGGAAACCGCCATCGACGCGGATGATCTCGCCGGTGGTGCAGGCACCCGCGTCTGAGGCGAGGTAAACGGCAGTGCCGCCCACAGCCTCGAGCGTGGCATTTGCGCGCAGCGGCGTGTTCATTTCCGTGTGCTTGTAGGTCTTGCGCGCCCCGCCGATGGCGGCACCGGCCAGCGTTTTCATCGGGCCGGGGCTGATCGCGTTGACGCGGATGCCTTGGGGGCCAAGGTCATTGGCCAGATAGCGCGTGGCGGATTCGAGTGCTGCCTTGGCGACACCCATGACGTTGTAGAAAGGGGTGACGCGGTTCGATCCCTGATAGGTCAGCGTCAGGATGGTGCCGCCATCGGGCATCATTGCAGAGGCGCGCGCCGCCACGTCGATGAAGGAATAGCAGGAGATCGCCAGCGAATTCTTGAAATTCTCGCGGCTGGTGTTGATGAAACGGCCCGTGAGTTCATTCTTGTCGGAAAAGGCGATAGCATGGACCACGAAATCGAGCGTGCCCCAGCGGTCCTTGAGCAGGGCGAAGGCCGCATCCATGCTGGCGTCATCGGTCACGTCGACATCGACCATGATGTCCGAACCCACCGATTGCGCGAGAGGTTCGAGGCGCTTGCCAAAAGCCTCGCCTTGGTAGGAGAACGCCAGTTCCGCGCCCGCCTCGGCCATGGCCTTGGCGATGCCCCAGGCGATCGAGCGATCGTTCGCGACGCCCATGATCAGCCCGCGTTTGCCCTGCAATGTGATCGTCATTGTCTTACCCTTGATATTTCGACAACAGCATCGACCCGTTGGTCCCGCCAAAGCCGAAGGAATTCGTCATCACCGTGTCGAGCCCCGCATTGTCGACACGCACTGTCGCAATTTCCGCCGGATCAAGCGCGGGGTCCAGTGTTTCCACGTTGATGGACGGCGCGATGAAATCGTCCTGCAACATCAAGAGGCAATAGATCGCTTCTTGCGCACCCGTCGCCCCCTGGCTGTGGCCGGTCATCGATTTGGTCGAGCTGATCGGCGGGGTTGTGCCGCGGCCAAAGACGCGGCGCACGGCCTCGACCTCGCCCACGTCGCCCACGGGGGTCGATGTGCCATGCGCGTTGATATAGCTGATCTTGCGGCCAGCGGGCAGGGTTTTCAGCGCCCCGCGCATCGCACGTTCGCCGCCTTCACCGGAGGGGGCGACCATATCGGCGCCGTCTGAGGTGGCGGCAAAGCCCGTCACCTCGGCGTAAATCTTCGCGCCGCGAGCCAAGGCCCCGTCCAGCGTTTCCAGCACCACCATCGCGCCGCCGCCTGCGATCACGAAACCGTCGCGGCCTGCGTCGAACGCGCGGCTCGCGCGCTCTGGCGTGTCGTTGTATTTCGACGACATCGCGCCCATCGCGTCAAAGAGGCACGACAGCGTCCAGTCCAGCTCCTCGCCGCCACCCGCGAACATGATGTCCTGCGTGCCGAGTGCCACCTGCTGCGCCGCCATGCCGATGCAATGCAAGGACGTCGAACAGGCCGAGGTGATCGAGAAATTCATCCCCTTGATCTGATGCGCCGTCGCCAGATTCGCGCTGACGGTCGAGGACATGCATTTGGGCACCGCAAAAGGCCCGATCCGCTTGGTCGCGCCCGTTTCGGTCACGACGTTATGGGCGGCGAACATGGCCGAGGTGGACGGGCCGCCCGACCCCGCGATCAGGCCCGTCATCGGGTTGACGATCTGGTCCGGCGTCAGCCCCGCATCGGCAATCGCCTGCCCCATCGCGATATGGGCATAGGCCGCACCGGGGCCCATGAAGCGCAACGTGCGCTTGTCCACATGATCGGCCACGTCGATCTTGAGCGTGCCGGCCACGCGGCTGCGAAAGCCGTGTTCGGCCATTTCCGCAGAAGCGACGATGCCGGACGTGCCGGCCTTCAGCGCGGCGGTGACTTCGGTGGCATTATTCCCGATGGGCGAGACGATCCCCAACCCGGTGATGACAACACGGCGCATGCGGCCTCCCTAACTGGCTTTCGCCCGTGTGTAGGGGAGAGGAGGCGAGGGGGCAAGTGGGGGAGGGTGTTCGATGCTTACCGTACTCAATCAAATCACTTAATCCTTAAATCGCCAGATTTACTTGATCGGCGGCGCTATCATAATCTAGTATGTCGAGCTATGGTCGACATACTGCCGGTAGATTAGGTATTCTCGCCCCGAGTCCACATCTAGTATGTCGACCACAGGTCGACATACTAGATGTGGTGGCTCTTGGGCTGATCTACATTTGGTATGACGAAGCCCGCTCGACACACTGGATGTAGTAATGCACGATGACCAATTAAGTCTGCCATTTGACGAACCTTTTTCTGTGAGTGACCAACCGGGCCTCTGGACGCCGCGTGACATCTGGGTTCGCTTCACACAGCGGATGATACAGCATTTTGCAGAAGATCGAAGGATCGATTATAAATCATCCAGAAAAATTCAGATGGATGATCTTGCGATATATCTAAGTTGTTTTTCAAATACACCGGACGGTGGTGTTTTATGCTACGGTGTCGCCGATAACGGTGAAGTTCTCGGATGTAGTTCTTTAGATCAAAAGATTATTAACTGGATAGAAACTTGCCACTTGCAGCGGTGTCCGTTGGCCAAGCCGGAGTTTAAGCGTGTTCCAGTTATAATTGACGGTAAGCAAGACTATCTCATTGTCGTGTATGTCCCTTATCTCGGAAAACTTGTTGAAACCAACAAGTCTGAGGCATGGATTCGATATGGTGATACAAAACATAAAATGTCTGAAGAAGAGAAAAGAGATTTTAGAGCAACGAGAAATGAAGTGGCTTTTGAGCATGAAAGAGCAAACGCACTTTACCCCAGTGATTTCAACCTTTCTATAATTCAGGACTTCTGCGATGAATTTCGGTCAAGAGAGCAACGACAAAAGTGGTCCAACGAAGAGATACTTGTCGACCGCTATCTGCTGGAAAAAGATCAGGGAAAGTATTATCCCCTGAATGCTTTAGTTCTTTTGGCTGGAAAGTTTCCTGGTAAGACTATTCCGGGTTGCCGAGTCCGTGTTCAGAGGTTTGACGGAGAGAAAGAAGGTTCAGGTGAAAGCTATAGGCCAATCAGAGATCGATTCTTTGAAGGTTCAGTTGTCGAAATTATTCAAAAAGCCTCAAAATATATCGAAGATTCTTTACACAATGTTACATGGTTGAATGCCGAGGGCAAGTTTGTAACAACGCCAGAGTATCCAAAGTGGGCATGGTTCGAATCTCTTGTTAATGCTTGTGTCCACCGATCTTATTCATTCTCAGGTACAGACACGACAATCAAGATATTTAGTAATCGGATGGAGATTGAGAGCCCGGGAGGATTTGTTCCGCCGGTTAATGAAAAGACGATTTATGATCTACGTGCATCGAGAAACCACCACTTCATGGATGCTATGCGGTATCTTGGCTATGTTCAGATGGCGCGTGAGGGGACACGGCGGATCAGAGATAGTATGGCAGAGTACAATTTGCCGGAACCTGAGTTTCGACAGGAGGCCTTGCATGGGGTGGTTGTGAGAGTCACTTTGCAGAATGACCACGAGAAGCGTAATCGCTCAAGTGATAGGGATGTTGCTGTTCATTTTGGAGAAGACCAGTGGCGGCTAATGCAAGAGCATGAGATAAAAATCGCAGCATATGCTTATAGAAACGGGAAGATACAAGTCTCTGAGGCACAGAGGCTAACTGGTAGAACATGGGCTACCTCAAAGAAAGACCTTGAGCGACTGTGCCGCAAGCGAATTTTGGAATTTGTGCCCGGAGATTATTCGAGGGATCCAAAGGCGCATTATAAATTGGCTAACGAACCGAATAGATAGCTCAAATCACTCGCAAAAAAGCCTTGCCATTGTTCGCATCTTTATTTGCATTTGATTGATGATGACTGAAAATCCCCCCCCCTCAACTCTCGCTGAGCGCCACTTTCATATCCGTCACCTGATAGATCACCTCGCCGTCGGCCTCGACGATGCCGTTGGCCACGCCCATCGTCAGGCGGCGGGTTTGCAGGGCCTTGGTGAAATCGACCTTGTAGGTCAGCATCTTGCGGTCGGGGCGGACCATGCCGGTCAGCTTGACCTCGCCCACGCCCAAAGCATAGCCGCGCCCTTGCCAGCCGCGCCAGCCAAGGTTGAACCCCGTCAGCTGCCACAGGCCATCGAGCCCCAGACAGCCCGGCATGATCGGGTTGCCCGGAAAGTGGCAGTCAAAGAACCACAGGTCCGGCGTGATGTCGAATTCGGCGACCACATGCCCCTTGCCGTGCAACCCGCCGTCGCCCGAAATCTCGGTGATCCGGTCCATCATCAGCATCGGCGGTGCGGGCAGTTGTGCGTTGCCGGGGCCGAACAGCTCGCCACGGGCGCATTTCAAAAGGGCTTCTTTGTCGAAACTGGTGGGGAAATCGGCCATGGCGGGGGTCTCGTTCTTGTTTGCGGTGTGATCCGACCAGTATCACCGCGCGCTCCGTGAGGGCAAGACCAAGGGTCGCCTTGCGTCTTTTCGTTTGATTTTGGCGGGTTTCTTCCCATATTAAGGGCGAGGCAAGGGACAGACCTGATGAAAGACATGCAGAACCACCGCGGAACCGACTGGCTGGCAGGCGCGGGATTGCGCCCGACACGGCAGCGGCTGACGCTGGCCGAGCTGCTGGTGGGCGACGGGCAGAACCGCCATGTCACCGCCGAAAGCCTGTTCGATGCCGCCAGTGCCGCGGGCGAAAAAGTGTCTTTGGCCACGGTTTACAACACGCTGCGCGCCTTTTGCGATGCGGGCCTGATGCGCGAGATCACGGTCGATGGCTCGAAAAGCTATTTCGACACCAATATGACCGATCATCCGCATTTCTATTGGGAAGATACCGCCCAGCTGACGGATGCGCCGGTGGAGCAGCTGGAAATCCGCCGCCTGCCCCATGCGCCTGCGGGGGCCGAGATTGCATCGGTCGATGTCGTGATCCGGCTGCGCCGCAAGTAAGCTGCATCGGCGTCCAGCTTACATGCTAAATTAACCATTCTGCCCCAAGCTGACCGGATGACACAGTTTATCCGGCGCGACGTCCCCGGCGGGACCTTTTTCTTTACCGTCCGTTTGCAGGACCAGCGGTCCGACCTGCTGACCGCGCGCATCGGCCTGCTGCGTGATGTCGTGCGGCTTTGTCAGAAACAGGCGCCGTTCCGCATCGATGCTGCCGTGATCCTGCCTGCGGAACTGCATATGATCTGGACCCTGCCTGCGGGCGATGCCGACGTTGCGGGGCGCTGGCGGATGATAAAATCCACCTTTGCGCGGCACGTGCCGGTGTCTGGCGATATGATCACCGGCGCAGGCATCTGGGCGCGCGAGGGCAAGCACCATCCGATCCGGGACGCGGAGGATTTCGCCCTGCACATGCATCTGATCGCCACGGCCCCCGTCCGCGCGGGCCTTGTGCAGCGCGCGACCGACTGGCCTTATGCGTCGTGGCAATCCCGCAAAGGAACGGCCTTCAGAACCATTGCCCCGGTTCCATCATCCCCAGATCCAGCAACTGCTGTGCCTGCCATGTGAACCGCACCGATTTCGGCCAGTGAAACCCCGCGATCGCGTCGCGGCTGCCGGGGTTGCGCCGCAACGCCTTGGCCGCGCGGAACGAACAGATTGCGGCGGTCACGCTGTGGTGCCACGGGCAGGCATAGGTGTTGTATTCGGGGTCGCTGAACCGGCGGTCCGGCCCCATGACCACCCCCTTGGCCGCACGGAAAAATCCAATACGGTCCAGCCTGCGCCGGTCGGGGGGGACATGGTCCTCGAACCGCCAGCGCAGCCCGCCGAACACTTCGACCTGCCGATCAAGCGCCGCGCCCGTTGGATCAAGCCGCGGTGTCGCGAAATATCCCGCGCTGTCGAACCACGTCTCCTGCAAATCCACCGCATCGGGATGGGCGGTCAGGTCGCGGGCATAAAGGTCGATTACATGGGTCATCACGCTGTCGCGCCGTTCCTCGGTGACGAAGGTCAGCATCTCGCGCACGCTGCGGGCCTCGCTGAAGGTAAAGAACAGGAATTCTGCGTTGTAGCAGTAGAATATCCATGCGCCGCGTGCTGCCGCACTGACGGTATTGACGATCTCTTGCAAGGCCTCGGGGCGGGTCACGTCGTGATCCACGCGGTGCAGCGGCACATCGTCGGGCAGGGCGATCGCCGGATCGCAGAACGCGACCACGCTGGCGAACCCAAGCGCCACATGGTGCCGGATCGTCTGGTCCACCGCGACCGCATCCTCGATCAGGATCAGGCAGACCGGCCCCTTGGACAAGGCGCGCGCGGCATCGGCGGTCAGGGCGGCAAGGCTGGGGTAGTGCATGGGCGGCGGGCATCCGTGAAAGGCCCGCGCAAATTGTGCCAGATCGCGCCGCATTGCAAGCAAAGCCCCAAGCCGCTAGAACACGCCCGACCCAAGACCGGATAGAACCCCATGACTGCGCCCAAAAAGCTCTTTATCAAGACCTATGGCTGCCAGATGAATGTCTATGACAGCGAACGCATGGCCGAGGCGCTGGGCGGGCAGGGCTATGTGCAGACCGACCGCGCGGATGACGCGGATATGATCCTGCTCAACACCTGCCACATCCGCGAAAAGGCCGCCGAAAAGGTCTATTCCGAACTGGGCCGGATGAAGGTGTTGAAAGACGCGAAACCCGATCTGAAAATCGGGGTGGCGGGCTGCGTGGCACAGGCCGAAGGCGAAGAGATCATGCGCCGTCAGCCGATGGTCGATCTGGTCGTCGGCCCGCAAAGCTATCACCGCCTGCCCGCGATGGAGTTGGCCGTGCAGGGGGGCGCCAAGGCGCTCGACACCGATTTCCCCGATGACGACAAATTCGAGACGCTGAAAACACGCTCCAAGGCCAAACGTGGCCCGACCGCGTTTCTGACCGTGCAGGAAGGCTGCGACAAATTCTGCGCCTTCTGCGTGGTGCCCTATACCCGCGGGGCCGAGGTGTCGCGCCCCTCCGACCGCATCCTGCGCGAGGCGCGTGAACTGGTCGATGCAGGCGTGCGTGAACTGACGCTGCTGGGCCAGAACGTGAACGCCTATCACGGGCATGAGGGCGGTCTGGCAGGCCTGATCTGGGCCTTGGCCGAGATTGACGGGCTCAAACGCATCCGCTTTACCACAAGCCACCCCAACGACATGGATCAGGCGCTGATCGACGCGCATGGAACCTGCGAAAAGCTGATGCCCTATCTGCATCTGCCGGTGCAATCGGGGTCGGACCGTATCCTCAAAGCGATGAACCGCAAGCACACGGCAGCGGATTACCTGCGCCTGATCGACCGCATCCGTGCCGCCCGCCCCGATATCCTGCTGTCGGGCGATTTCATCGTGGGTTTCCCCGGCGAAACCGATCAGGATTTCGAGGATACGCTGCAACTGGTCCGCGATGTGCATTACGGACAGGCCTATTCGTTCAAATACTCGACCCGCCCCGGCACCCCCGCCGCCGAGAAGCCGCAACTGCCCGACAATGTGATGGATGAGCGACTCCAACGCCTGCAGGCCCTGCTGCGCGACCAGCAACAACAGACGCAGGCCAGCATGATCGGACGCGAGGTGAAGGTTCTGTTCGAAAAGGCAGGCCGCGAGGCAGGCCAGATGATCGGCAAATCGGATTACCTGCACGCCGTCTATGCCGATGCGCCCGCCGATGTGCTGGGGCAGGTGCGCCGCGTGCGGATCGTGCAGGACAGCCCCAATTCGCTGAAGGGCGAATTGATCGGCTAGGGTGGGTCAAGACACACCTGACGCGTGGTCTGCGCAACTTTCTGATGGCATTTGCGTGAGAAAGCGATCTGGCGGCTTGCGCCTTGCGGTGTGACTTGCCACGATAGCTATATATAGACTCAGAGGAGAACCGTTTGGCCACTGGTGCACTGACCCCGCCTGCCGACGATATCACAGAATCCGTTCTGGAATTCCCCGACAACTTCTTGTTGATCGACCTTTGCGGCGAATACGACCGCAACCTGACCACCATCGAGGACAAGCTGAGTGTGCAGATCCTGCGCCGTGGCAATCTGTTGGCCGTGATCGGGGAACAGGGGCCGCGTCAGGACGCGCTCGAAGTGCTCAAATCGCTCTATCAGCGGCTTGAACAGGGCCGGTCGCTGGATGCTGGCGATATCGACCGCGAATTGCGGATGGGCCTTGCCAGCACGCCGGGGCCTGCCGACCAGATCGAACTGTTCAAGGGCGAAATCGCGCGGGTCGAGGTCAAGACCCGCAAGAAACTGGTCGAACCCCGCACTGATGCGCAAAAGGCCTATGTGAAGGCACTGTTCGATCATGAAATGGCCTTTGGCATCGGCCCTGCGGGGACGGGCAAGACCTATCTGGCCGTCGCGGTTGGCGTGAACATGCTGATCAACGGCCATGTCGACAAGATCATCCTGTCGCGCCCTGCCGTCGAGGCGGGCGAGAAACTGGGCTATCTGCCCGGCGACATGAAGGACAAGGTCGATCCTTACATGCAGCCATTGTATGACGCCCTGAACGATTTTCTGCCCGGCAAGCAGGCCGCCAAGATGATGGAGGAAAAGGTGATCGAAATCGCGCCTTTGGCCTTCATGCGGGGGCGCACGCTGTCGAACGCCTTTGTCGTGCTGGACGAGGCGCAGAACGCGACCACCATGCAGATGAAGATGTTCCTGACCCGTCTGGGGCAAGGCTCGCGCATGGTGATTACGGGCGATCGTACCCAGATCGACTTGCCGCGCGGGGTGAATTCGGGGCTTTGGGATGCCGAACGCCTGCTAAAGCATATCCCCAAGATCAGCTTTAACTATTTCACCTCGAAAGACGTGGTGCGCCACCCGCTGGTCGCCGCGATCATCGAAGCTTACGAGGCGGATGCCGAAAAGTGACCGTCGATGTCGTGGTGGAAGACCCGCGCTGGGCGGCGGTGGATATCGACGCGCTGGCGCAGCAGGCCAGCGATGCGGTGCTTGACCGGTTGGGCTTGGAACCATCGGTGTTCGAGATTGCGGTTCTGGCCTGTGACGACACGCGCATCGCCGCGTTGAACGCGGATTTTCGCGGCAAACCCCAGCCCACCAACGTGCTGAGCTGGCCATCGGATGAACGCGCGCCCGCCATGGCCGGCGAACTGCCGCTTGCGCCTGATCCGGTGATGGACGCCGAGCTTGGCGATATCGCCATCGCCTATGACACCTGCCTGCGCGAGGCCGAGGCCGCAGGGTCACAATTCGTTCATCATTGTCTGCATTTACTCGTGCATGGCACCCTGCACCTGTTGGGTTTTGACCATGAGCGTGACCTTGATGCCACCCTGATGGAGGGTTTAGAGGTCGAGATACTTGGCAAGATGGGTATCGATAACCCATATAGGGACTGAACGGGGCAAGCCGCCTCATGGAAAAGGACACAATGGGCGATCAAGGCGACGGTTCTTCTAGCGCAGCGCAAAGCGCGCAGCAGGACCAGACAGAGGAACGACCGGGCCTTCTGGCCCGACTTGGACTTGGGTTCGGACCCAAGGCTTCAACAGAAAGCAAAAGCGATACCGCGCAAAGCCTGTCAGCGCCCGCACCCACTGTGCTTGGGATGCTGAACCTGCGCCGGATGCGGGTCGAGGATGTGGCGGTCCCGAAAACCGACATCGTCGCCGTCCCGCTGACCATCACCAAGGATGAACTGGTCAATACCTTTCGCGACAGCGGCATGACCCGTCTGCCGGTGTATGATACAACGCTCGACACGCCTGTCGGCATCGCGAACCTCAAGGATTTCGCGCTGCGCTATGGCTTCAACGGCGGGACGGAAGAACTGGACCTGCGCGACATGCTGCGCCCCTTGCTGTTCGTTCCGCCCTCCATGCCGCTGGGAGTGCTGCTGCAAAAGATGCAGGCCGAACGCATCCATATGGCGCTTGTCATCGACGAATATGGCGGCACCGACGGGCTTCTGACGATCGAGGACCTGATCGAACAGGTCGTGGGCGAGATCGAAGATGAACACGACGTGGCTGAGGCAAAAAGCTGGATCATGGAAAAACCCGGTGTCTATCTGGCGCAGGCCCGCACCGACCTTGAGGATTTCGAGGCCGAGATCGGCATGAACCTGACCGACCATGACGATATCGACGAGGAAGAGATCGACACTCTGGGCGGTCTGGTCACGATGTTGTCCGGCCATCTGCCCGCGCGTGGCGAGGTGATCCAGCACCCCGACGGCCCCGAATTCGAGGTCGTCGATGCCGATCCCCGTCGTATCAAGCGGCTGCGCGTGCGTCTGAACACCACCCGCGATGCTTGACAGGCTGCCGCGCTGGGCGCGCTTTGGCGCGCTTTTCGCGCTGGGCGTGATCGCGGCGCTGGGGCAGGCGCCGCTTGATCTGTGGCCCGCCACGATTGCCGCATTGGCCGTGCTGCTGATACTGCACCGTGACGTCGCGGGCGCCCGTATCGCAGCATGGCGGGTCTGGTTTTTCGGTCTTGGCTATTTCGCTTTCGCGCTGCGCTGGATCGTCGAGCCGTTTCTGGTGGATGCCGCCCGCCACGGCTGGATGGCGCCTTTCGCATTGGTGCTGATGGCGGTTGGCGCGGCCCTGTTCTGGGCTGTCGCAGGCTGGCTTGCCACCCGCATCGCGCCACGCAGCCAGATGATGCTGGCTTTGCTGCTGGTCGCGGTCGAGATGACACGGTCCCTGATCCTGACCGGGTTTCCCTGGGCGCTGCTGGGCCATATCTGGGTGCCGACATGGATGGCGCAGGCCAGCGGTATCGGCGGGCCGCATCTGCTGACAGCGATCACGCTGCTGGCGGCGCTGGCCCTTGCACGCATCGCACGGCGGGCGTGGTGGTCGGGCGGTGCGGCACTGCTGGCGTTGCTACTGGTCGCAGTTCTTTTGCGGCCCGGCCCTGCACCACAGATCGCGGATGACGCGCCTGTCGTGCGGCTGGTGCAGCCCAATGCGCCGCAGCATCTCAAATGGGACCCCGTGTATCGCGAGCAATTCGTCAACCGGCTGGTGGAACTGTCAGGGCAGGGCGACCGGCCTGATCTGATCGTCTGGCCTGAAACGGCGGTGCCTTACCTGCTCAATTACATCATCGACGATCTGAGCCTCTTGGACGGTGCCGCGCGTGGTGCGCCCTTGGTCTTTGGCGTGCAGCGGATGGACGGCGCGGGGCGGTTCTTCAACTCTTTGGTCGTCATGGAACAGGGCGGCAATGTCACCGCCACCTATGACAAGCAGCATCTGGTGCCGTTCGGCGAATACATCCCCTTTGGCGACACATTGGGGCGGTTCGGCATCCGCGGGCTGGCCACGACCGACGGTGGCGGATTTGCCGCAGGCACCGTGCCGGGTCCTGTGGCGATCCCCGGGATCGGGTTGGCCGTGCCGCTGATCTGCTATGAAGGTATCTTTGCCGAAGAAATCGTGACCGGCCCCGACCGCCCACGCCTGTTGCTGTTGATCACCAACGATGGCTGGTTCGGAGAGGCGGCAGGCCCGCATCAGCATCTGGCCCAAGCGCGGCTGCGCGCTATCGAACAAGGGCTGCCGATGGTGCGCGTCGCCAATACCGGCATTTCCGCGATGATCGACGCAGAGGGCCGCATCACGGCCTCGCTGCCGTTGGGGGTAGACGGGGCGCTGGATACGCCGCTGCCCGCCGTACGCGCAGCCCCGCCCTATACGGCTGTGGGCGACTGGCCGGTTGGCCTGTTGTTGCTGCTGGGCATCGCGATCTGCGTCATTAACCGCAAACGCAATAGCGATTGACGCCACCTTGGCCAGACCCTAGACGGGTGGCTGGTTCTGTCACAACGGCTTCCTGGCGTGACAGGTTTTTCATATCGGAGCACGTCCCCATGGCAAGACAAGACTATATCTTCACCTCGGAATCCGTTTCCGAGGGGCACCCGGACAAGGTCTGCGACCGCATTTCCGACGCGGTGCTGGATGCCTTCCTGACCGAAGAGCCGCAAGCGCGGGTCGCCTGCGAAACCTTCGCCACCACCAACCGCGTTGTCATCGGGGGCGAGGTCGGTCTGTCGGACAAATCGAAACTTGCCGATTTCATGGGCCGGATCGACGGGATCGCGCGCGCTGCGATCAAGGATATCGGGTACGAGCAGGACGAATTCCATCACGCCACCTGCGAGATCACGAACCTGCTGCACGGCCAGTCCGCCCATATCGCCAAAGGCGTCGATGCGGCCGAAGGCAAGGACGAAGGGGCAGGCGACCAGGGCATCATGTTCGGCTATGCCACCACCGAAACCGACGCGCTGATGCCGGCACCGATCCAGTATGCCCATGCGATCCTGCGCCGTCTGGCAGAAGTGCGCAAATCGGGTCAGGAACCCACCCTGCGCCCTGATGCGAAAAGCCAGGTGTCTGTGCGTTACGAAGGCGGCAAACCGGTCGAGGTGACCTCGATCGTGCTGTCCACCCAGCACCAGTTCGAAAGCCAGACCAGCGCCGATATCCGTGCCATCGTGGAGCCCTATATCCGCGAGGTCCTGCCCGAAGGGTTCATCACCGACGCGACCAAATGGTGGGTCAACCCCACGGGGACTTTTGTCATCGGCGGTCCTGACGGCGATGCCGGTCTGACAGGGCGCAAGATCATCGTGGATACCTATGGCGGTGCTGCGCCACATGGTGGCGGCGCGTTTTCCGGAAAGGACCCGACCAAGGTGGACCGGTCCGCCGCCTATGCCGCGCGCTATTTGGCGAAAAACGTGGTGGCCGCAGGCATGGCCGAACGCTGCACGATCCAGCTCAGCTATGCGATCGGCGTGGCGCAGCCTTTGTCGATCTATGCCGATACACATGGCACGGGCGAGGTTGATCCTGCCGCCATTGAACGTGCGGTCGCACAGGTCATGGACCTGACGCCGCGCGGCATCCGCGAACATCTGCAATTGAACCGCCCGATCTATGCGCGCACCGCGGCCTACGGCCATTTCGGCCGCGCACCCGAGGCCGACGGCGGGTTCAGCTGGGAAAAGACCGATCTGGTCGAGGCGCTCAAGCGCGCTGTCTGACAAGTAAGGTGGGTCAAGACCCACCTTACTGAGATTGCCATGCGGCGGCGGGATTGCTACACGCCGCCGCATGACCAAGACACATCACCCTTCCGGCGCACCATGGCGCAATTTCTACGGCCGCTTTCGTGGCAAGACGATCCGCGCAAGCCAGCACGATTACCTTGAAAACGACCTTGAGCCCCTGTCGCCCGGTCCGGTGAGTTGGGAGGCCAACCCCGACCGCACCCCCCTTGATCTTGATGCGCTGTTTCCGGGCAAGGATGTCTGGCTTGAAATCGGCTTTGGTGGTGGCGAGCATCTGGTGCATATGGCGCAGACCTATCCCGACATCGGGATCATCGGGGCAGAGCCTTTCATCAATGGTGTGGCGATGCTTTTGGGCAAGATCCGCAAGGCGGAGGTCGAAAACCTTGCCGTGCATCCCGGCGATGTGCGCGATCTGTTCGACGTGCTGCCTGCCGCGTCCATTTCCCGCGCTTTCCTGAACTATCCCGATCCCTGGCCCAAGAAACGCCACCATCGCCGCCGGTTTGTGACGCCCGAACATCTGGCACCCCTGCACCGCGTGATGAAGCGGGGGGCCGTGCTGCGCGTGGCCACCGATATTCCCGACTACGTCCGCCAGACGCTGGAAGAGGTGCCGCGCCAAGGTTTTGACTGGCTGGCTGAAACCCCTGCCGACTGGCGCAAGCCTTGGTCTGACTGGATTTCGACACGCTATGAACAAAAGGCGCTGCGCGAAGGCCGTGTGCCGCATTACCTGACCTTCGTCAGGGTTTAAGAACTCTTAGGCCTCCGGCGGGGATATTTATGCTCGAACGATGGGGGCCGTGATGGACCCTTTGTGCGCACTGCGGTATCAGGGGGCGCAAACACCAAGGAAGTTTTCATGTCATCCCATGCGACCCCCATTCCGATGATGTCCAGCGCCTGTGGCCCCTTGCAGGGTGAGGCCCATGTGCCAGGCGACAAGTCGATCTCGCACCGGTCCTTGATCCTTGGCGCGATGTGCGTGGGCGAGACGCGGATCACCGGCCTCTTGGAAGGCGATGATGTGCTGGATACCGCCAAGGCCATGCGCGCTTTCGGGGCGGAAGTGACCGACCACGGCGGCGGCGAATGGTCGGTGCGCGGGGTCGGCGTAGGCGGCTTTGCGGAACCCGATCAGGTGATCGACTGCGGCAACTCCGGCACCGGCGTGCGCCTGATTATGGGGGCGATGGCGACCACGCCGATCACCGTGACCTTCACCGGCGATGCGTCCTTGAATGGCCGTCCTATGGGGCGCGTGACTGATCCTTTGGCGCTGTTCGGCACGCGGTCGGTGGGTCGCGCGGGGGGGCGGTTGCCGATGACGCTGGTGGGCGCCGCCGATCCGGTGCCTGTGCGGTATGTCGTTCCGGTGCCGTCGGCGCAGGTGAAATCGGCGGTGCTGCTGGCGGGCTTGAACGCCCCCGGCCAGACCGTCGTGATCGAGAAAGAGGCGACGCGCGATCATACAGAGCGCATGTTGCAGGGGTTCGGCGCGACGCTGACCGTGGAAGATACCGAGGAAGGCCGCGTCATCACCCTGACAGGCCAGCCCGAATTGCAGCCGCAGGATATCGTGGTGCCGCGCGATCCGTCCTCGGCGGCGTTTCCGGTTTGTGCGGCGCTGATCGTGCCCGGGTCGGACGTGCTGGTCCCCAATATCGGGCTGAACCCGACGCGCGCAGGCCTGTTCACCACCTTGCAGGACATGGGCGCCGATCTGACATTCGAAAACCTGCGGACTGAAGGCGGCGAGCCTGTGGCCGATCTGCGCGCGCGGTATTCGCCCGACCTGCGCGGGATCACCGTGCCGGCAGAACGTGCCGCCAGCATGATCGACGAATATCCGGTGCTGTCGGTGGTCGCGGCCTTTGCCGAAGGCGTGACAGACATGCCCGGCGTCAAGGAACTCCGTGTCAAGGAAAGCGACCGGATCGACGCCATGGCGCAGGGGCTGCGGGCTGCGGGTGTCACCGTGGACGAAGGCCCTGACTGGTGGCGTGTCACCGGGTTGGGCCATGGCAATGTGCCAGGTGGTGTGACGGTGGCAAGCCGTCTCGACCACCGGATCGCGATGGCGTTTCTGGTCATGGGGATGGCCGCGCAAAAGCCTGTCACCGTGGATGATGCCGCACCGATCACCACGTCTTTCCCGATCTTCGAGCCGCTGATGAATGATCTGGGTGCCGCCATCGCGCGGATCAGCGCATGAGCTTTACCGTCGCCATTGACGGACCTGCGGCGGCGGGCAAAGGCACGATCTCGCGCGCGGTGGCGGCGCATTTCGGGTTCGCGCATCTGGATACGGGGTTGCTTTACCGTGCTGTGGGCGCGCGTGTGCTGGCGGGAGATGATCCTGTGGCGGCAGCGCAGGCGCTCGACCCCGATGATCTGGACAGCGACGCCTTGCGCGGACCGGATGTGGCGCAGGCGGCCAGCCGCGTGGCCACCGACCCGGCTGTGCGCGATGCGCTGACGGCCTTCCAGCGGGGGTTTGCCACGCGTCCCGAAGGGGCTGTGCTGGATGGCCGCGATATTGGCACGGTGGTCTGTCCTGGCGCACAGGTGAAGCTGTTTGTCACCGCCTCGGCCCAGTGCCGCGCCGAACGCCGGTTCAAGGAATTGCGCGACAAGGGTGTAGAGACCACGCTGGAATTCGTGCTCGAGGATGTGCAGGCGCGGGATGCGCGCGACGCAGGCCGCGCGACAGCCCCCTTGGCGGCGGCAGCGGATGCGGTGCTGATTGATACCTCGGACATGACGGTCGATCAGGCCGTGGCAGAGGCGATCGCGGTTGTCGCCGCGGCGCGTGGCTGATGCCAAGCCATCCGGTCGATCTGGCGACATGGCCGCGGGCTGCGCAGTTCCGGTTCTTCCGGACCTATGACCGCCCGCATTATGCCGTGACCTCGCGCCTTGATGTGAGCGCCGTGATGGCGCGCAAGGCTGCGGGGCTGTCGCCTTACCGCGCCTGCCTGCATGCGATTGGTGCGGGCCTTCATGCGGTGCCGGAACTTTGCATGCGGTTTCGCGGCGATGACGTTGTCCGCCATGACATGATCACCCTGTCGATGACTGTGCCGACGCAGGCGGGATCGTTCGGCTATGCCTATGTGCCGTTTGTCGCGGATTTCGACAGCTTCGACCGGCAGGCCAAGGCGCTGATCGACCGGACCGCTGCGGGGGCTGATCTGGCGCCCAATGACGGGGAACGCGACGATCTGGCCTATCTGTCCTGCATGCCGTGGCTCGATTACACCGCGATCACCAATGCGCTGCCGGGGCCGCAGGATTGCATCCCGCGCGTCACATGGGGCCGGATCGTCGATCATGGCGAACGCTCCGATATGGCCATGACGCTCGAGGTGCATCACGCGCTTGTCGACGGGGCGCAGGTTGGCGCCTATTTCACGGCTGTGCAGGACGCGCTTGGCGCGTTCTAAGCGGCAAAACTGCTTGCTTCACTGGCCAAACCCCCCTATACGCCGCCCTGTTGAAGCGCCGATAACAGGCGCGAACGTGAGACTAGAGCGGGGTCGGTAAGCACCGGCCCTGTTGTTTTACATTCGCATCGGCCCGCGACCAAATCGAAACCCAAAGACCGGCGGAGACAACCGCTCGGCCCGTATAAAACCAAACGTTAGGAAAACGACGCCACATGGCAAATACAATGGACGAGTTTGAAGCACTCTTGAACGAAAGCTTCGAAATGGACACACCCGCAGAAGGGTCTGTCGTCAAAGGCAAGGTGATCGCGATCGAAGCGGGCCAGGCCATCATCGATGTCGGCTACAAGATGGAAGGCCGTATCGATCTTAAAGAATTCGCAAATCCCGGCGAAGCCCCTGATATCAAAGTCGGCGACACTGTCGAAGTGTTCCTGCGTCAGGTCGAAAACGCCCGTGGCGAAGCCGTCATTTCCCGTGAAATGGCCCGCCGCGAAGAAGCCTGGGATCGTCTGGAAAAAGCCTATGCTGACGAAGAGCGCGTTGACGGCGCGATCTTTGGCCGCGTCAAAGGCGGGTTCACTGTGGATCTGGGCGGCGCTGTCGCGTTCCTGCCAGGTAGCCAGGTTGACGTGCGTCCCGTGCGCGACGCAGGCCCGTTGATGAACATGAAGCAGCCGTTCCAGATTCTGAAAATGGACCGTCGTCGGGGCAACATCGTTGTGTCGCGCCGTGCGATCCTCGAAGAATCGCGTGCCGAACAGCGCGCCGAAGTCATCGGCAACCTGACCGAAGGTCAGGAAGTGGACGGCGTGGTCAAGAACATCACCGAATACGGTGCCTTCGTTGATCTGGGCGGCGTCGACGGCCTGCTGCACGTCACCGACATGGCATGGCGCCGCGTGAACCACCCATCCGAGATCCTTGCCATCGGCGAGACGATCAAGGTGCAGGTCATCAAGATCAACAAGGAAACGCACCGCATTTCCTTGGGCATGAAGCAGCTTCAGGACGATCCATGGGATGCCGTCGAAGCCAAGTTCAGCCTTGGGTCGGTCCATCAGGGCCGCGTGACCAACATCACAGATTACGGCGCATTTGTTGAGCTGGAAGCCGGCGTTGAAGGTCTGGTCCACGTGTCCGAGATGTCCTGGACCAAGAAAAACGTCCACCCCGGCAAGATCGTTTCGACCTCTCAGGAAGTCGAAGTCATGGTGCTGGAAATCGACAGCGCAAAGCGTCGCGTGTCGCTTGGTCTCAAGCAGACACAGCGTAACCCATGGGAAGTGTTCGCAGAAACCCATCCCGAGGGCACCGAGGTCGAAGGCGAAGTCAAGAACATCACCGAATTCGGTCTGTTCATCGGCCTGCCCGGCGACATCGACGGCATGGTCCACCTGTCCGACCTGACATGGGATGGCCGTGGCGAAGACGTGATCGGCGATTTCCGCAAGGGTGACGTGGTCAAGGCCAAGGTTGCCGAAGTTGATGTGGAAAAAGAACGCATCAGCCTGTCGATCAAGGCGCTGGACGGTGATCCGTTCGCAGATGCCATTGGCGGCGTGAAGCGCGGCTCGATCATCACCGTCGAAGTCACCAAGATCGAAGACGGCGGCATCGAGGTCGAATACGAAGGCATGAAGTCGTTCATCCGTCGTTCCGATCTGTCGCGTGACCGTGCCGAACAGCGCCCCGAGCGTTTCGGCGTCGGTGACAAGGTCGACGTGCGCGTGACCAACATCGACAGCAAGACCCGCAAGCTGGGCCTGTCGATCAAGGCACGCGAGATCGCGGAAGAAAAAGAAGCCGTCGAACAGTTCGGCTCCTCGGATTCCGGTGCCTCGCTGGGCGACATTCTGGGTGCCGCGCTCAAGCGCGACTAATACCATCCCAGATTGCAAGTTCAGCCCCGTCGCAAGCGATTGCGGCGGGGCTTTCGTTTGGGCAGGGACGAATCGGAGACCGTTTGCTGCGATGCGGCACAGCGGATGCTGCAACGCCGTGGCGGAAAACCGCCAAACTTCCCTGTAAATTCAGGCGCTTTGCGGCAAAAAACTGCAAAACCGACGAAAGCCGTGCTTTCCGTATCCGGTCTTTGTTTCTATAGTTTGGGGCATCGCGTCTGTCTGCGTACTGCCAAACCAAAGGATGCTGCCATGATCCGCTCGGAACTGATCCAGAAAATTGCCGATGAAAATCCGCATCTTTACCAGCGGGACGTCGAAAAGATCGTCAACACCATCTTTGACCGGATCACAGATGCGATGGCGCAGGGCAACCGCGTCGAATTGCGCGGCTTCGGCGCGTTCTCTGTGAAAAAGCGCGATCCCCGTCTGGGCCGCAACCCGCGCACTGGCGAAGCGGTCGAAGTCGATGAAAAACACGTGCCGTTCTTCAAGACGGGCAAACTGCTGCGCGACCGTCTGAACGGTCAGTAAGAGGGTCCGATGAAGACTATCCGCTATGCCTTTTGGGCCATCGTTGCGCTTTGCCTGATTCTGATCGGGCTGGCCAACCGCGACCCCGTGACTGTCCGCGCCATGCCCGCATGGCTCAGCGATCTGCTGGGGATTGCGCCCGATGTGACACTGCCCCTGTTCGTGGTGATCTTCATCGGCGTGGGCGCGGGTCTTGCCATCGGGTTCCTCTGGGAATGGGTGCGCGAATACCGCATCCGCGCCGATGCCCGCGCCAAATCCCGCGAGGTCGAGGCGCTGCGGCAGGAACTGCAACAGATGCGCACCGCCTCGGTTGGGGCGAAATCGGATGATGACGTGCTGGCGCTGCTGGAAAACACGCGCTGATGTCACTGCAAACACGGGTCAAGATCTGCGGGCTGCGTGATGCGGCGATGCTCGATGCTGCGGTGCAGGCGGGGGCGGCCTATGTCGGGCTGGTGTTTTTTGAAAAATCCCCCCGTAACGTGACTTTGGCGCAGGCGGCTGCCCTTGCCGCTGCTGTGCCTGCGGGTGTGGCCAAGGTCGCGCTGGTGGTGAATGCCGATAACGCGCAGCTGGACGCGCTGCTGGCGCAGGTGCCCGTCGATATCCTGCAACTGCACGGATCAGAGACACCCGCCCGGGTGACCGAGGTCAAGGCGCGCTATGGCCTGCCCGTGATGAAGGCCGTGGGTGTGGCGGGGCCGGATGATCTGGCAGCGCTTGAGACTTACGCGCAGGTGGCGGACCAGCTGCTCGTCGATGCCAAACCGCCCATGGATGCCGATCTGCCCGGTGGCAATGGTCTGGCCTTTGACTGGCGGCTGATCGCGGGGCGGCGCTGGCCGGTGCCGTGGATGCTGGCCGGTGGGCTGACGCCTGCCAATGTGGCCGAAGCTGTGGCACTGACAGGCGCGCGGCAGGTCGATGTGTCCTCTGGCGTCGAATCCGCCCCCGGCGTCAAGAATGCCGCGCTGATTGCGGCGTTTTGTGCCGCCTTGCGTTAGGCGTTTACCTCCCCCGCAAGGGGCGTTAGGTCTGTCCCAACCCAAAACAACAGGTGTCCTATGGCCAACGATCTTTTCAACAGCTTCATGACCGGCCCCGACGAAAAAGGCCGTTTCGGCCAGTTCGGCGGGCGTTTCGTGTCCGAGACCCTGATGCCGCTGATCCTGGAGTTGGAAGAGCAATACGAACATGCCAAGACCGACCCGACCTTCTGGGCGGAAATGCATCATCTGTGGACCCATTACGTCGGTCGCCCCAGCCCACTCTATCATGCCGAACGGCTGACAGCCCATCTGGGCGGTGCGAAGATCTATATGAAACGCGACGAGCTGAACCACACCGGCGCGCATAAGATCAACAACGTGCTGGGCCAGATCATCCTTGCCCGCCGCATGGGCAAAAGCCGGATCATCGCTGAAACCGGCGCGGGCCAGCACGGGGTGGCGACGGCGACCGTCTGTGCGAAATTCGGCCTGAAATGCGTGGTCTACATGGGTGCACATGATGTCGAACGGCAGGCACCCAACGTGTTCCGCATGAAACTGCTGGGGGCAGAGGTGATTCCCGTCACATCCGGCCGTGGCACACTGAAGGATGCGATGAACGATGCCCTGCGAGACTGGGTGACCAATGTGCGCGACACGTTCTATTGCATCGGCACGGTGGCAGGGCCGCACCCTTACCCCGCGATGGTGCGGGATTTCCAAGCCATCATCGGGCAGGAAACCAAGGTCCAGATGCAAGAGGCCGAAGGCCGTCTGCCCGACACGCTGATCGCTGCCATCGGTGGCGGGTCGAATGCGATGGGGCTGTTCTATCCGTTCCTTGACGATAAGGACGTCAATATCATCGGGGTCGAGGCCGGTGGCAAAGGCGTCAATGAAAAGATGGAACATTGCGCGTCACTGACCGGCGGCCGCCCCGGCGTGCTGCATGGCAACCGCACCTATCTGTTGCAGGATGACGTGGGGCAGATCCTCGAAGGGTTCTCGATCTCGGCGGGTCTGGACTATCCCGGCATCGGGCCGGAACATGCGTGGTTGCATGATATCGGCCGCGCGAAATACGTCTCGATCACCGATGTCGAGGCGCTGGAGGCGTTCCAGCTCTGCTGTGCGCTTGAAGGGATCATTCCCGCGCTGGAGCCATCCCACGCGCTGGCCCATGTGATGAAGATCGCACCGGACCTGCCTGCCGACCATCTGCTGGTGATGAACATGTGCGGACGCGGCGACAAGGATATCTTTACCGTGGCCAAGCATCTCGGGTTCGATATGAAGGCCTAACGCCGCACCGGAGGCAGAAAAACTTTTTGCCTCCGGCGGGGATATTTATGCTCGGAAGATGAGGCTTTAGTCGAACGGCAGCGCGTGCTGTCGCAACACATCGATCGGCACGATATCCAGAGCGCGCACATGGGTGGCATGCAGGTTAACCTGTGGCGCGCAGCCTTCCTCATGCGCCTGCAGGAAACGCCCCGCGCACAGGCACCAGCCGTCGCCCGCCTTCAGCCCCGGAAAACCGAATTCGGGGCGCGGCGTGGACAGGTCGTTGCCGACATATTTTGAAAAGGCCAGAAATTCGTCTGTCATCACGGCGCAGACCGTGTGACTGCCGTTGTCCTGTGCGCAGGTGTCGCAGGCACCGTTGCGGAAAAAGCCGGTCATGGGGGCTGTCGAGCAGGTGGCAAGCGCGCTGCCGAGGACGTTGAAGGACGGGTCTTTTTCCAATGGGTCAGTCTTTCTTGGTTGTCTGGTCGGGGGTCCAGTGAACCCACCGTCCGTGAAAATCTGCGCGCCCCAGCGCAAAGGTCAAGTCGCCGGGCCAAAGCCTGAGCGTCAGCGCCGCGCCCGGACCTGCGCCATCGGGTTCCATCCCGAACCACGCAAGCGGCGCATCCTTGCGCGCGGTCTGGCCTGCAGCATGGATCATGGCGGCACCCTGTGCCTGGACGGCGGCGGGGAAATACTGCCAGGCGATGGTCGTATAGACCAGATGGGTCTGCCCTGCGTGATGGTCAAGGCGGTTTGACAGCCAATCGATGGCGTCACCCTTGGCGATGGGCGTGCGCGCATTGGCCATCGCGGCCTGTGTCAGCGCCAGCCGATCAGGCTGATCCGGCCAGAGATAGGCTTGCAGGCGCAAGGTGTCGTCAGGATCGCGCGGATCGAGCGGGTTCAGATCAACGCCTGCGCGCGCGCTGACCTGTGGCCGTGCGGCAGGTGGCAAGGGCCCGGTCCAGTCGGGGGCCAGCGTCAGGGCAGGGGTCGCAGGTCCGAAATGCTGGCCGCCGATCTCCAGCGCGTAATCGTCCCAATGCAGGTTTAGCCCCGCGCTTGCGCCCAGCTCACTGCACCGCAGAGGTAAGGCGTAGCGGTCCGCGAGCCAATGCCCAAGCGCGATCAGGGGGGCGGACCGCCGCACCTCGTTGGTTTGTGGCGGGCTGTCGAGCCAGCGCAGGATGGCGGCCTCTTCGCTGACCAGCACCTTTGCCACTGCCGCCCAAAGGGTCACATCGTCAGTGCAGCGTGGTGGATAGACCTGTGCCAGCGTGGCATTGCCTTGCAAGTGCAGCGCATGCAGCGCGCCCGCCAACCGCAGCGGCACCGACTGGCCGCTGGGTCCAAGATCGCCGGACCAGCCGTAGATGCGGTCTGTGACAGCCCCGTCAGGCCAGCCTTGGGTGGCGCAGAGTCGCATCAGCCGCCCCATGAACGGCGATCCCAGATTGTCGCAGGCCGCCGCTTGCGTGGCAAAAGCCGCGCTGATGGCGGCGGCTGTCACCGGAACTTGTCCATCAGCCGCGCCATGGCGCTGCGGGTGTCGGGTGCGGGGTCCGGTTCCGGCGCAGGGGCCTTGGCCGGTTTGGGCGCGCTGGTGGACGACCGTGGTGGCGCCGTGCGCAGCGCGATGGCGTTCAGGAACCGCGCGCCGTCGCCTGCGACCAGATGCGCGATACCGTCGCTGATGCCACGCATCTCGTCGTCGAGCCAATCCAGATCGGCCTTGGCGAAATCATGCAGCACGTAACCCGGCACGGCATCCTTGTGCCCCGGATGGCCGACGCCCAAGCGCACACGGTCATAGTCCGGCCCGATATGCGCGTGGATCGAGCGCAGGCCGTTATGCCCCGCATGTCCGCCGCCGGTTTTCAGTCGCACTTTGCCGGGGGCAAGGTCGATTTCATCGTGGAACACGACCAGATCGGCAGGTGTCAGCTTGAGATAGCGCATCGCCTCGCCCACGGACTGGCCGGACAGGTTCATGAAGGTTTCGGGCTTCAGCAGCGTGACCTTCTCGGACCCGAACCGGCCTTCGGACATCTGCCCCTGAAACTTGGACCGCCACGGCGAAAAGCCGTGATCGGCTGCGATCCGGTCCATCGCCATAAAGCCGATGTTGTGCCGGTTCTGCGCGTATTTCGCGCCGGGATTGCCAAGGCCTACAAGTAATTTCATGCGGCTAACCTAAAGGGCGTTGCAGTGGCGCGCCAGACCCCGCGCATGAAAAAGGGCACCCCGCAGGGTGCCCCAATTACGTCGCTGCAGGGCCGATTATTCGGCGTCTGCTTCTGCTTCTTCGGCATCGTCGACAGCCAGCAGGCCACGTGGCGCAGAGATATTGGCGATGACAAAGTTCCGGTCGATGACAGGCTTGGCACCTTCGGGCAGGGTGACGTCGCTGATGTGGATGACGTCGCCCATCTGGGCATTCGCCAGATCGACGGTCAGGTGGTCAGGGATATCGCCTGCCAGCACGTCCATCTCGACTTCGTTGCGCACGACGGTCAGAACGCCGCCTTTCTTGATGCCGGGGCATGTGTCGCCGTTGATGAATTCAACGGGGATAAACAGGTTCACGCGGCTGGTGCGCTTGAGGCGCAAAAGGTCGATGTGGATCGGCAGATCCTTGACCACGTCACGCTGCACACCGCGGCAGATCACGCGCACGTCGTCCTGACCTTCAACCTTGAGGTTGAAGAGGGTCGACATGAAACGGCCCTTGCGCAGGGTCGTCAGCAGATAGTTGAAAGGGATGCTGATGGATTGCGGGTCAACGCCGCCACCATAAACAATGCCAGGTACTTCGCCATCACGGCGAGCTTGGCGGGCGGCCCCCTTGCCTGTCCCCGCGCGTACCTTGGCGTTCAGATCAGGAATCTGTCCAGCCATAGTAATAGTCCTTAGGTTATGGGGCCCGCCTCCAAGGGTGTCCGAGCCCGATGAAGCCCGCCCTATAAGGGGGTTTTGCCTGTTTGAAAAGGTGTTTTTGCCGCCCGCGGCATGGGTCTGGACCCATGTGACGCCCTTTGCCGCGACAGGCGCGCGATTTGAAACTTGCTTTGGGAAATTTTGGTCGTCACGCATGGCGCCATGTCTATTCGCAGCGCCTTGATTCTGTCCCGCCGTCCCGCCACCGCCTTTGTCGTCGTGGGCGTTTTCTGGGGCTGTTTTGCCGCCCATGTGCCTGTCATCAAGGCGCAGCTCGGGGCGTCGGATGCGCTGTTCGGCACGCTGCTGTTGGGGTCGGCGACGGGGCTTGTATCCGCGATGTGGCTGGCACCAAAGCTTGACCGCTGGCTGGGCGCGCGGTCGATGCAGGCGGCGATCGCGGCGCTGGCGTTCGCGTGGCTTTTGCCGTCGCAGATCACGCATCCGATGGTCTTTGCGGCCTCGATGGCGCTGGTGGGGCTGGCCTCGGGCCTCTTGGACGTGGTGATGAACGCGCGCGTCAGCGAACTCGAGGCCGCGCATAAACGCCCGCTGATGAACGCCAACCATGCGATGTTTTCGGTCGCTTATGCCTGTGCCGCCCTGATCGTGGGCGTCACGCGCGAGGCGGGGGTGCCGCCTGCGCCCGTCTTTGCGGGTTTTGCGCTGTTTGCGCTATGCCTCATGCCCTTCGTGCGGATGGACGTGACCTATGTCGCGGCCGAGGACGGCTACAAAGGCCGCTATCCGCTCTGGCCGATCCTGCTCTGCGGGGGGATCGTGCTGATCGCTTTCATGTCCGAGGCCACGGTCGAGGCGTGGTCGGCGCTGCATGTCGAACGCACACTGGGGGGCGGGGCTGCCGAAGGCGCATTGGGGCCTGCGATGCTGGGCCTGACGATGGCCTTTGGCCGGTTTTCGGGACAGGCCGTTGCCGAACGCCTGCGCGAGGTCAAGGTCGTCTTTGGCGCGTCGATCCTGTCGGCCAGCGGGGCCGTCATTGCCGCACTCGCGCCGACGCCGGTGGTTGCCTATATCGGTTTCGGCATCCTTGGCTTGGGCGTGTCGGTGATCGGGCCGATGGGGCTGGCGCTGGTGGGCAAGCTGGTGCCGCCGCACCTGCGCACCGAAGCGATCAGCCGGACCGCCGTGATCGGCTTTTCGGGGTTCTTTTTCGCGCCCACGCTGATGGGGCTGATGAGCCATGCGTTCGGGCTGCGGATCGCGTTTCTGGTCGTGGCGGGACTGTTGCTGGCGACCTTGCCGCTGGCGGTGCTGGTGTCGCGGCAAAAGGCGCATGGATCAGCCGCCCCCGTGCCCCAGACCTGAGACCCGAAAGGCGCGCGGTTACTCTGTCTCTGTCGGGTCGAAATCCCGCAGCCTGCGCTGGCTGTCCTCCATCTGCAAAGCTGCGCCGATCAGCAATACCGCCAGCACTCCGATCACCACATAGGTGACCGCGGGCGAAGAGCCTGCGGGGGCCCTGTTGTCCATGACGACGGGCGCGGCCATGACCTGCGCGGGCTGGGTTTCAGCGACTGAGGTGGAGGCAAGAACCGCCAGCAGGGCCGCGGCGAGGGCTGTTTTGACAGGGTGCATACCGTTTCCTTTCACTGCGGATGCTGTGGATTGTCTGCGAGTTTTGCGGCGGTCACGCTGCAATGCAAGAAAAAGCCACGCTGGAAAGCTCCGGCGTGGCTTGGGTGGTCCAGTTCAGTAGCCACGAGGGCGATGACTTGGTACTATTCGAAGGCGATGTCGCAAGCAGTGCAGGTATCTTCGATTTGCCGCGGACGCACGTCTTCCTCATCATCGTCCAGCGACGAAGCGATCAACAGCGCGGCCAGCACGCCCACGACGATGAAGGCGGGGTTGATCGACGATCCGGCGGGCGCTGCTTCTTGTGCCACGACGGGGGCTTCCATGATCTCTGGGGACAGGCCACCGGCCGAGGCGGCGGTGGTGAAGGCGGCCAGCGTCACAGCGGCGGTCAGGGTTGTCAGGATACGCATTTGAATTACTCCGGTAAAATGAAACGGTCAGGTGACAGGGCCGTGGTTAATCCGCAGCCTTGCCGTTACGTTCTGAAAGAAAATGAATCGGTCAATTTGAATTGCACCGTGACCTGCCCAAAAGCGCACGAAAAACCGGCGCTGCGGCAGGTTTACATCGCATTGCAATCAAGGGTGGCGTGCTTGCTGACCCCTGCTACCGTGGGGTTGAGAGGTGTGTCTGCCGTCGGGTATCGCGCGGGTGGTGCGGGTTGCTACGACATAAAAACCGCGCCGGAATATCCGCCGCGGTCAGATTGGGTGTGATGCCTTTATTTCGCGTCAGGCCGAGTGGTTACATGCCTGTTTGCTCAGGGCCGTCCATCGGTGGGAGCAATCCATTGAGCGGAGGATTTGTCGTGCCTTCACCGTCACCATCGCTGCTCGAACTGCTCGAGGCGATCAGCAAGGCCGCTAGAACGCCCACGACGATGAAGGCGGGGTTGATGGACGATCCGGGCGCGGGTGCCGGTTCGGCCGCCACGACGGGGGCTTCCATGATTTCAGGGGACAGGCCACCGGCTGTGGCGGCTGTCGTGAAACCTGCAAGCGCTGTGGCCGCAGTCAGGGTTGTCAGAATACGCATGGGTCATTCTCCTTCATGTCGTTTGCTAGACCTAAGTCGGTTTGCTCCCGTCCGTCGCAGGACCAGTCTTTGCGCTCAAGGCGGGTCAGTCAACAAATTTTGCCCCTGATCGGGCCAGAAAGCCGGTATGCGCCCCGATTGCACGCCGTCCGGCACGAAAAAGCCGCGCCAGATTTCTCTGACGCGGCTTGATAACAATAGGCATTCAGGCGGAATTAGCCTTAGCCGTTAGACTCTTCGTCGTCGTCGTCGTCCAGAGAAGCGGCGATCAGCAGGGCAGCCAGAACGCCGACCACGATGAACGCGGGGTTGATGGACGAACCGGCAGGCGCAGGCTCGACAGCCACAACGGGGGCTTCCATGACTTCGGGGGACAGGCCACCGGCAAAAGCGGTGGTGGAAAGAGCGGCAACAGCAGCGGCTGTCGCAAGGATGTTGGTCATACGCATTTTGAGTGTCCTTGTTTTAAAGTGCTTTGCGATCAGGACCGTTCAAGCGGAACAGCAAAGGCAACCGGTCAGGTCATTCGCTGCGGGGCACAAAAAGGCGTGTCGCTAGGCGGGGTGACGGATGATGCTTTCGACATCACCCGTCGTTTGTCGCCAGTTGTTACTGTGGCGTTGTTTCGTCTTCGTCTTCGTCGTCGTCCAGCGAAGCGGCGATCAGCAGAGCAGCCAGAACACCCACGACGATGAAAGCTGGGTTGATCGAGGAACCGGCAGGCGCAGGCTCAACGGCCACAACGGGGGCTTCCATGACTTCAGGGGACAGGCCGCCAGCGAAAGCGGTGGTGGACAGGGCGGCAACAGCGGCGGCTGTCGCAAGGATGTTGGTCATACGCATTTTGAGTTTCCTTGTTGTAAAGTACTGCTTTGCGATCAGGACCGTTCAAGCGGGACAGCAAAGGCAACCAATCAAGTCACTCGCTGCGGGCAAAAATGGTCGTGTCGCTACGCGGAATGACGGATGATGCGTTCGACATCATCCGTCGCTTGTCTGAATTCAGACCTGTGGTTCGACTTCGTCTTCGTCGTCGTCCAGCGAAGCGGCGATCAGCAGGGCAGCCAGAACGCCAACCACGATGAACGCGGGGTTGATCGAGGAACCGGCAGGCGCAGGCTCAACGGCCACAACGGGGGCTTCCATGACTTCGGGGGACAGGCCACCAGCAAAAGCGGTGGTGGACAGGGCGGCAACAGCGGCGGCTGTCGCAAGTACGTTGGTCATACGCATATCATTATTCCTCGCTTATGGTTTACGATCTGACGACCGGGTCGCCTTGCGGCGGCCCCGACGATCACGTCAGCCATATGCGAGATTTGGTCGCGGTCAATCAATTCATGTTATGCCGACGATAGAAAAGCGGCAAACGATGCAAATTCCCCACGGTTGTAGGGGCTTTCGCGCCGTCGCCTACATCCATGCGCCTTCGAAATCTTTTGGCACCAGCAGGATATCGCGGTCCACATCATTGATGTCCCGCCGCCCGCACAGCGCCATCGTGGTGTCCAGTTCCTTGTGGATCACCTGGAGCGCTTTGGTCACACCGGCCTCGCCCATGGCCCCCAGCCCATTGATATAGGCGCGCCCGATGTACGTGCCTTTCGCGCCAAGCGCGAGCGCTTTCAGCACATCCTGCCCCGACCTTATGCCGCTGTCGAAATGCACTTCGACCTTGTCGCCGACAGCATCGAGGATCGCAGGCAGCGCGCGGATCGACGACAGTGCGCCGTCGAGCTGCCGCCCGCCATGGTTTGACACGACAATCGCATCTGCACCCAGCGCCGCGGCCTTGCGCGCATCGTCGGCGTCAAGGATACCTTTCAGGATCACCTTCCCACCCCACATCTTCATCAGTTGCGCCACACGGTCCCAGTCAAGCGCGTGGTCAAACGCCTCTGCTGTCCATGACGACAGCGATGACGGGTCCGACACACCTTTCGCATGGCCCACGATATTGCCGAAGAACCGGCGTTTGGTCTGGAGCATCTCGATGCCCCAGCCCCATTTGGTGGCAAGGTCAACCATGCTGGCAACGGTGAATTTCGGCGGCGCGGACAGGCCGTTTTTCAGGTCCTTGTGCCGCTGGCCCAGAATTTGCAGATCCAGCGTGATAACGATGGCCGAACAGCCCGCCGCGCGGGCGCGGTCGAACAAGCGCTGCATGAAATCGTCGTCTTTCAGGGTATAGACCTGAAACCAGAACGGTTTGGTTGTGTTCTCGGCCACATCCTCGATCGAGCAAATCGACATGGTGGACAGGGTGAACGGCACGCCGAATTTCTCGGCTGCTTTGGCGGCTTTGATCTCTCCATCTGCGCATTGCATCCCCGTCAATCCGACAGGGGCAAGGGCCACCGGCATCGCCACATCCTGCCCGATCATCTGGCTTTGTGTCGTCCGGTTGGTCATATCCACCGCGATTCGCTGGCGCAGGCGGATCAGGTCGAAATCGGAGGTGTTTTCGCGGAACGTCTGTTCGGTCCAAGACCCGCTTTCGGCGTAGTCATAGAACATCTTGGGTGTGCGCCGTTTGTGCAGGCGCTTGAGGTCGGCGATGGTGGTGATGACAGGCATGGCTTTTCCCCGGATTGGTAAAGATACATTACCGATCCGGAGAGGTGTTGCAATGGCTCAGGCGGCGTGGGTGCCCTGCGCGAGTTCGGCCACAAAAGCCAGCACATCGGCGACACTGTCACCCCGCGCAATGCGGTCCACGATGGCCGATCCCACGACCGCGCCATCCGCGACCTGCGCGACAGCACGCGCAGCCTCGGCCGTCTTGATGCCGAAGCCGACGATCACGGGCAGGTCGGTTTTCGCCTTGATCCGCGCCACTTCCGGCGCCACTTCGGTCGTCTGTACTGCGGCGGTGCCGGTGATGCCGGTCATCGAGACGTAATAGACGAAACCGGATGTGTTTTCCAAAACCTTGGGCAAGCGTTTGTCATCGGTCGTGGGCGTGGCCAGCCGGATGAAATTGATGCCCGCCTTTTGCGCGGGAATGCAAAGCTCGTCGTCTTCCTCGGGCGGCAGATCGACGATAATCAGTCCGTCGATCCCGGCGGCCACGGCATCTCCCAGAAACTGGTCCACACCGCGCGAATAGATCGGGTTGTAATAACCCATCATCACGATGGGTGTGGTGTTGTCCGTCTGCCGCAGCGCACGTGCATAATCGAGCGTCTTTTCCAGCGTCTGGCCCGCCGCCAGCGCGCGCTGGCCTGCCAGCTGGATCGTTTCGCCATCGGCCATCGGGTCGGTGAACGGCATCCCCAGTTCGATGATATCGACACCGGCGGCAGGCAGACCTTTGACGATCTCCAGCCCCGTGGCGTAATCGGGATCGCCCGCCATCACATAAGCGACAAAGGCTTTGCGCCCCTCGGTCCGCAACTGCTTGAATTTGGCATCGATTCTGGTCATATCCACCCCCGTGTGTCTTTGCAGAACGTGTGGGGCACATGGGAGCAAAGATCAATGGGATCTTGCCAGTCCCGGATGTTTTTCAAACTGCCCGTAGCAAGAAGCATAAACTTTATTAGGATCAAAATTGCAGAAAATAAAGTATATTGCCGTTGTTATCGCACTCTTTTCCCTTGCGATGTGTGGGGTGGCTTTGATCATGATGCCGACTCTTGTCGCTGCCGATCTAATAATCAGTATGGCCGTCATCATGTTGGTGGCAGTCGTTCTTGCACGGGAAAAGATCGTCAGAAAACCAAGCAAATTGATCATTTTTTCTATTTTCCTTGGTTTGATATCGATCCCTCTTGTGACCATCGTTCGCGTCTTTGGGAGCTTCGATGTACTTTCGTTGGTCTTTCACACGCAATTTGGGGTGGAAGGGACCACGTTGCGCGGATTTGAACTCGAAATCTTCGCCTCCGTTTTCGCAGTATTTGCGATTATTCTCTCCGGATACGTACTGGGTAGTATAAGCGGTCTTCCACGATTTTTTGCAATTGTTTCGTTTGCTGTCTTGCTCACCTTTAACCCGGCGCTTCGTTTTGCATGGGCCTACGCACTTCATCCGGAGATTGAAAGCGATCTCCAGTTTGCTCTTCGAGAGCCCGAAGTCAAACTGGAACCTGAAATTCGCCCTGATATAATTTATATTTACTTGGAGGGTTTAGAGCGTGCTTATGGAAGGCAAGATATCTTTGGCGATATCTATGCTCCATTGAACGAGTATGCCGATAAAGGTGTCACCTTTTCGAATGTCCGCCAAATACGCGGTACTGGCTGGTCGCTTGCGGGTATTGTAGCAACCAAATGTGGTTTGCCGCTTGTTCCGAATGGGTTGCGAAACAGATATGGGTTTCAACAGCAGTTCGAATTTTTGGGTGACCACTTGTGCCTCAGCACGTTGACACACCGGTTGAACTATCAAAATGCTTTTGTATTTGGCGGTGTGCAGGCTTTTGGTGGTATGGATCATTTTTTAAGGACGCATAGCATTTTTGATGTCACGGATTACGCAGCTATGGAAAGCCAATATCCAGCGGCTGTTTTTCGCGATGCACGTTCCGGCCCTATTCTGGATGATGCACTGGTGTTTGATGCAGCTACTCGGGTCTATGATCGACTTATTGGGTCAGACCAGCCAATACTACTCACAGTCGAAACATATGGGCCTCACGGAAAAACATCGCTGCTGTCGGGTGATTGCACCGCTTCCGGCCAAGCAGAGACTACAAGTGATGTTGTCGCGGCAATAAAATGCACGTTACAAAGCACACAGGTCTTTCTGGATCATGTGATTGCAACCCGCGGTGATCGACCAACTGTCGTGGTTCTGTTGTCGGACCATTTGAACCATGACCCTGCACTGCGCAGCTATTTCTCTATTGAAGAGCGCGAGAACACATTCATTATTTTTGGGGTCGGTTATGAGCCGGCGTTCGCTTCGGCAGGTATGGTGGTTGATCGCCTTGCCAGCATGGTGGACGTCTATCCGACGGTTTTGGCTTTTGCCGGATTGGCCGATCCGGACGTACAGGCGGGTTTGGGGCGGTCATTGTTTGGCGAAGCACCGACCGTGATTGAAGAAAAGGGCCACCAGCGATTGGATCGCGAATT
The DNA here is from genome assembly GCF_034652275.1 of Yoonia sp. 72. Taxonomy (NCBI): domain Bacteria; kingdom Pseudomonadati; phylum Pseudomonadota; class Alphaproteobacteria; order Rhodobacterales; family Paracoccaceae; genus Yoonia; species Yoonia sp. 72. The sequence continues at coordinate 143,669 of NZ_JAXIWG010000004.1, forward strand.
ATTCCCGAACCCGGGACTCAGCGCTGCGGTGTGGGGCGCCACGCCAGAATGACCCGACAAATGCTTGCAGCCCCGCATGTAGCCCCCTAGAAGCGCGCAAGGATCAAAGGAGAGACGGGCATGGGTTTCAAGATGGGGATTGTCGGTCTGCCGAATGTCGGCAAATCGACGCTGTTCAACGCGCTGACGAAAACAGCGGCCGCACAGGCTGCGAATTTTCCGTTCTGCACCATCGAGCCTAACGTGGGTGATGTCGCCGTGCCCGATGCGCGGCTGGACAAGCTCGCCGCGATTGCCGGATCAAAGCAGATCATCCCCACGCGCATGACCTTCGTCGATATCGCAGGCCTTGTGAAAGGGGCCTCCAAAGGCGAGGGTTTGGGCAACCAGTTTCTTGCCAATATCCGCGAATGTGACGCCATCGCCCATGTACTGCGCTGTTTCGAGGATGACGACATCACCCATGTCGAAGGTCGCGTTGACCCCGTCGAGGATGCCGCCACGATTGAAACCGAACTGATGCTGGCGGATCTCGAAAGCATCGAACGCCGTCTGGCGAACCTGACCCGCAAGGTCAAAGGCGGCGACAAGGATGCCGTGCAACAGGTCCGCCTGCTGGAAGCCGCGCAAAAGGCGCTGGAAGACGGCAAGCCCGCGCGCACCGTGCCCGTCGATGCCGAGGATGCAAAAGCATGGCGTCTGCTACAACTGCTGACCACCAAGCCCGTGCTTTACGTCTGCAACGTCGAAGAAAGCAGCGCCGGGTCCGGCAACAGCCAATCCGCGCGCGTCGCCGAAATGGCCGCAGCCGAAGGCAATTCATCCGTCGTGATCTCTGCCCGCATCGAGGAAGAAATCAGCCAGTTGGATGCAGATGAGGCCCAGATGTTCCTTGACGAAATGGGGCTGGAGGAACCGGGCCTCGACCGTCTGATCCGCGCGGGTTACGCCCTGCTGCACCTGCAGACCTATTTCACCGTCGGCCCGAAAGAGGCCCGCGCCTGGACGATCAAAGCGGGCACATCCGCGCCGCAGGCCGCCGGCGTGATCCACGGTGACTTTGAGCGCGGCTTCATCCGTGCGGAAACCATCGCCTATGATGATTTTGTCACCCTTGGCGGGGAATTGCCCGCGAAAGAGGCGGGCAAGATGCGCGCGGAAGGCAAGACCTACACCGTCAAGGACGGCGACGTGCTGCATTTCCTGTTCAATACATGACCGATATCCGGGTTATTGCGGAAAATCGTCCTGCCAAATCACGACATGCGGTCGTGTTCTGCTGTGACGAGAACTACCTGCCTTACGCGGCGCTTGCGATCCACACCTTGCTGCGCAACAACCCGGAGCGGGATTATGACATCTGCATCGCGTCGCTGGACGCGCTCGACATGCCGCCTGCGCTGGACGGTCAGGACATCCGGATCTGCCGGATCGATGTGGGTGATTCCTTTGACGGAATGCCGGTGTCAAAACGCCTGACGATTGCCACCTATCTTCGCTTGGCCCTGCCAGAGGCATTTGCCACCGACTACGACCGTATCCTTTATCTGGATTGTGATGTGTTCGTGGCAGGAGAGGCATTAGGCGATGTCTTTACTCTCGACCTTGCAGGGCGACCTGTCGGCGCCTGCATGGATATCACCAAGGCCAAGCATCCGCGCCACCCGACGCCGGACCAAACCGCTGTCGGCATCTCTGGCCCCTATTTCAATGCAGGTGTTTTGCTGATCGATACAGCCGCGTTTCGCGAACAGGCCCTCCGCAGTCAGTGCATCGCCGCTGCCCGCAAGCACGAAGGTGCGCTGTTGCAACTGGATCAGACCTTGCTGAATATCGTTTTGCTGGACAACTGGGCCGAATTGCACCCCGCGTGGAACTGGCAATGGGCGATTGTCAGGCCGATGTTCGATACATTCATCGATCCGCAGATTGTTCACTTTGTGACGGGTGCTAAGCCTTGGTCCGACCCGAACGGCGCCTTGCCGATCCGCTTCCGCGAAACAGCGCGGCGCTTTTTTGCGAAGCATTATCCCGAATTGCCGGTAAGGATCTGCGCTCCGGCAAAGCAGCTCTGGAAACGCAAGGTGGTCCTCCGCCTGCTCAAGCATATCACCCGCTCATTCACTTTCGTGAACGGCTATAATCGCCATGGCGGGGATATCATGAAGGTCAGGTTTCCGCGACGCTGACGCCTGTCGCTAAACAGGTGTCGGAAAAGTCTTATCCAGAAACGTGGATGTTGCCGGATCAATCTTGGTGTGATTTGCCGGTGTTGCATGTCTTGGCGATTTCCAGGACGTGCTGATGCTTTGGCAGTGGTAAAACCCGAACCTCTTGCCTGGTCGGAAGATACGACGGTTGACGTTTTCAAGACTGTGCACTGACCAAGACATGCGCCCGAAAACACTGTCCGGCACAATGCAGTATTTGCTGGCGCACAGCCCCGTGCCTTTATCCGCAAATACATGATCCTTGTGCCGCGACACGTCGGCTGCCGCATTGGCAAACCGCCAATGGCCATGAAACGTCTTGTACTTGGTGAGTGAATTCGCCGTCGCGTCATAGATGCTTTCCCCATCCCGCGAAAAGACAAGTTCATCGACGTCGCATACGAGGACGCCACGCGCCGTGCTGAAAAACCTATCCCTGCAGAGATTCAGGCAGGCTGTCTGAAGGAACTGCGTCAATCCGACGCCGCGGCAACTTTGCGGGGATGGCCCGTACGGAAAGGGCATATCCAAGACGTGCGCCACCTTTATACCGGGAATTGACTGAATTGTCTGCAACAACTCAGCCGTAGAATAGGCAGTGCTGCCGTTATCAGCGATCAGGATTGCATCGGTTCCATGATTGCGCTGATGGGCGAGGCCCCAGTCATGGACCCACCGCAGGTCATCGTTGCGCAACATCGTATATAGGACGTTCCGGCCTGCAAAGATATCCGATCGATTATCATTCACAGAAATCGACGATGACGCTGTCGTCGTAACGACTTCAAGCTGCGAGGGCTTTTGCGGCGCCGTGAAATCAATCTCGTCATACTGTCGAAACCTGCGCCAATGTGCGATGCTGACAGTCTCGCCATCAAGCGCAAAGCGCGATGCTTTCAGCTGCGTGGCAAACCCGATAGGCTTTGGCAGATACAGGCGCAGGACCTTTTCCTGCGGCAGCCAGACACAATCATAGATCAATGTGCTTCTGTCATATCGTTCCCAAAAGTCCTGCGTCTTTACGGTTACTCCGCGCGGCAGCCCGCGGGTGCCGAACGTAGTCTCTGGTGCCAAAAGGCCGGACAGCTGAAAGATGTCGGATGTCATCCCCTAATCGACCTGCCGCCCGTGCGGCCAAATCCGCCCCTTGCGCGCCAGCCACCACGCCCTGCGCAGGTAATTGCCCGCCTTCACCCGGTAATGCGGCAGCCGCCGATACCACGGGAATTTCCGCACCAGCCCGAACTCCGTCCCCGTGATCGCGCTGACCCCACCGTCATCAACATGGGACGAAAACGGCTCCAGCCCGAACTGGCGGAAATCATGGTGGAAAAAGCGGTTCAACTCATGGTCAAACGCGCGGGTCTGCGGCCAGAGGTTCGGCAGCAGCCGCCGCGCGACTTCCTTGTGCAACAGATAGGCCGCATTGCCCGTGAACGGTCCCAGATAGGCATTCAACCGGTAGTGCCCGAGCCGCCCCTGCGACACCGGCAGCTTGGCGCGGATACAGTTGAACCGCAGCGTGTCCCATTGTGCGGCCCCTGCAAGTGCCACATCAAGGCTGTCCAGAAAATCGTCATGGAACACCACGTCGTCTTCAAGAATCAGCGCGACCTTGGCATCCGAGGCGACGAAGGCCTCCCAGACCGCGACATGACTGGCATAGCAGCCCATTTTGCCCGGCAGGATCGCTTGGCCCATGTTGCGCGCATAGGCGGCGGCATCGACCCGTTGGGCCAGCTCTTCGGCGCGGTCCTTGCCATAGATCGCCGGAAATCGCGTGTAAGCCAGCCCCATCGCCTCCAGCTGCCGCTGCATGCCCGCCAGCCTTTCGGCATCGCGGTCCAGATTGATCAGCCAGACCCCCAGATCCGCGCGGGTCAGTTCAGCCATCCAGGTCGGACCATCTGAGCTGGGTGTTGCGGGGCAGGGCGCGCGTGGTCGTGCGGCCCAGCACCTTGTCGAAATCATAGCCCGCAATCTCGCCCGATCCGGGGCGGCGCGCCCAGATGTCGGCCTCTGTGATGACATGGCCCGCGGGCAGGTCCCGGTCCGCCACGACCGAGGCACGCGCGAACCGGTAAACCGGTTCTTCCGCCGCTGTGCGCTGTTTGGGGTTGCGCAGCGCGGTGTGGATCTCGCGCGAGCGGTCGATCAGATAGCGCAACTCGGCGGGGTCCATCGAATTGATGATATCGGGTCCCTTGCGATAGCGGGTGTCGGTGTAATGCCGTTCCAGAATACACGCGCCCAAAGCGACCGAGGCCAGCGCCATATCCGGCCCGATCGAATGGTCCGAAAAGCCGATCACGGCGCGCGGAAAGGCATTGCGCAGGTCGGTCACACCCTGCAACGACACGATCTCGGGCGGGGAAGGATAAAGGTTCGTGCATTCCAGCAGCGCATAATCGATGCCCGCGCCGTCCAGAATGGCGACAGAGGCGCGGATGCTCTCGATGCTCTGCATGCCCGTGGACATGATGACAGGTTTACCCATCCGCGCGATATGGCGGATGAGCGGCAGGTTGTCCGCCTCGCCCGACCCTATCTTGAATGCAGGCACGTCCAGTTCCTGCAGGAAATCCGCTGCCGCCCGCGAAAACGGCGTGGAAATCCAGATCATGCCCAGACTTTCGGTATAGCGCTTCAGCTCCGCTTCCTCGTCCAGCGACAGCGCGCACGCCTCCATCACCTCCCAGATCGAGACATCGGCATTGGGCGGGAAGATCTGCTTGGCTTCCTCGGTCATCTCATCGGCGATGATATGGGTCTGGTGCTTGACCATCTCGCAGCCAGACAAGGCGGCAAGGCGCACCATTTCCTTGGCCACGGCCAGATCGCCGCCGTGGTTGATGCCGATCTCGGCGATCACAAGGGGCGGGTGCTCGGGTCCGATCTTGCGGCCTGCGATGTCCATGACTGTCTCCGGTTCAGGTGTCAGAGGCTTTCTAGGCGGTTTCAAACGGCGGGGCAATTCGTGCGTGGGATTGCAATGCGCGCCCAGTTGGTCCAAGTCAGCCCGACAGCAGCGACCAAGGGCCCGCATGTTTCGCAAATTGCAACAAATGCTCGAGCAAAAGGAACAGCAGTTCCGCAACTCCTTTGGCCATGACATCACCGATCCGGCGGAACGGCGGCGGTCGCAGTGGCATCTGGACTGGCTCGACCACGGCATCCTGCGGCGGCGCTGGCACAATTTCGATCAGGTCGCTCCCGGCGTCTACCGGTCGAACCATCCCAACCACACCCGCTTTGCCGCTTATGCAAAGTCGGGCATCAAGACCGTGCTCAACCTGCGCGGCAAGGCCAAGCAGCCACATTATCTGTTCGAGGTCGAAAGCTGCGAAAATCTCGGGCTGACGCTGGTCAATGTGCAGATGGCCGCCCGCCGTGCGCCCGCCCGCCGCGAATTGCTGGATCTGCTTGATGCTTTCGTGACAATGGAACGCCCCTTTCTGATGCATTGCAAATCGGGTGCCGACCGCACGGGGCTGGCCGCGGCGATCTACCTGTTGGAGCACGAAGGGGCGAGCATCGCGCAGGCGCGGCGGCAGTTGTCCTTTCGCTATGTGCATATCCGGCGGACCAGCACCGGCATCCTCGACCATTTCCTCGACGTCTATGCCGCGCGCGCGGCCGAGGCCCCGATCGGGATCGCCGACTGGATCAGGGACGAATACGACCGCGACGCGCTGACCCAAAGTTTCGCCGAAAAACAGGCCGCGCTCTGGCCGTGGCAGGGCTGGCGCTAGACCCGCGCCCCCAACTTCTTTTTTCCAGAAATACTCAGGGGTGAACCCCGGACCCCGTCCGGGGGAGGGGCATAGCCCCTTTTGCGGCGCAGCCGCACCCCGTCAGCGCAGGCCTTGCGCGATCTGGCGGCCCATCAGGAATTCGATGATCTCCCAATCAAACGGGCTATCCACGTCCAAGCCCCGTTCGACCGGCAACACCAGCGGGATGACGCGGCCCTCGAACAGGCCCGCGGCCGCACGCAGATAATCGGGGCGCAGCACATAGACCAGCCCTACATGGTCATAGACCTGCGGCGCCTGCTGGCGCGCGACCACACCACCGAGCAGTGGCTTGGACACATGCAGCGCGCCTGTCGCGTCGGTCTCCAATATGTTGAAATAGGGGTTCTTGCGGCTTTCCACGCAGGACATGACCATATCGGGCCTTTCGCGCGCAAAAAGGTCCAGCCCTGCCTCGATATCCTGCGGCAAGCGCAGCGGCGAGGTGCAGTCGAGATCGACAAACACATCCGCCGGTCCGGTCTGTTTCTCTACTTCCGCCAATGCATGCTGCCAGACATGCCATTTTGCCGCCGTATCGGTTGCCAGATGCGCCGGCCGCAGCCCGATATCCAGACAGCCGCGCGCCACTGCATGGGCGTGGATTTCCGGCGAATCGGTCGACACGACGACGTGGTCGATGCGGTTGCAGGCGAAAAGCTGATCGAGCGACCAATCAATCAGCGGTTTGCCGTGCAGAAGGCGGAAATTCTTGCCCGGCACGCCCTTGCTGCCCGCGCGCGCGCCGATATGGCCGATAATCATAGTCTTGTTCCTTTCCGGAGATGCGCCGTCTGCCACCGCACATTCCATCTTATCCTGCCAGCTTCCCAATCATGTCACAATGCTGCCTGAATGACAGGGCGGGCAGAGCGGAGGCCGTGTTTGTTTCTCGGAGCTTGGTGCGTAACACGTGGATTCGCGCAAGATAGCGTGCCGCCGTGGGATAACGTACGGTTTGGAAACAATCAGCCAACATGACGCATTTGTATCATCTTTTTGCCCAAATGGCGCTTTAGCGCTTTGCCTCATACGAGTGGCCGGCATCACGCCGGGCCAGCAACAGTACCGAGGCATAGAGATGAGAGAATTCCGACAGAAACTGGCGCTTGCGACCTGCCTGGTTGCAACGCCCCTGATCGCAAATGCGCAGGAAGTCACGATTTCAAGCAAAGACAACGCTGTCACGATCAGCGGGACGCTTGTTTCGTTTGATGACGAAATCTTCGTGCTCGACACCGATATCGGCCAGCTGCGCCTGTCGCGTCTGGCGACCAATTGCGCAGGCGAAGCTTGCCCGCAGATGTCGGTCAATCTTGACCTCAACGTGGCTGTTACCGAGGCGCAGACCGCGTCGCTGTTGCAAGCGCTGGTCAACGGCTTTGCCAGCACACGCAGCCTGTCGGGCCTGTCAGTCCCCGACGATCAAGGCGTTGTGGCCCGCATCGATATGCTCGACACCCAGACCAACAGCGCCGCAGGGGCGGTCAATGTCGCCGTGCGCGATGCCGACGATGCCTTTGTCCAGCTGGTGCAGGACCAGATCGACGTAGCGCTGACCAAGGTGCCCGTGCCTGTGGCCATCGCGCAGACAGTGGTTGCCGCCGGTGGCACCGACTTGCGCGACGTCAGCCGCGAACGGATCGTCGCGCTGGACGCGCTGGTGCCGATCGTACACCCGACCAATTCGGTCCGCTCCGTTTCGCTCGAAGACCTCGCACTGGTGGCCTCTGGCCGGATCACCAACTGGTCGGAACTGGGTGGCGACAATGCCCCGATCCGCATGGTGCTGCCTGCCGAGGGGTCCTCGGTCGATACCGCCTTTTCGGAACTGGTGCTTGATCCCAACCGCGCCCGCGTGCGCGCCAGCGCCGAACGCGTGAACGACGACAGCGACGCCGCCGCTGCGGTCATGGCCGATCCGACCGCCATCGCGATCGCCACCGTGTCCGAGACAGGCAGCGCTGAAGTGCTGCCGATCCGTCAGTCCTGCGGACCGCTGGCCTATGCCACCGATTTCGCGATCAAGGCCGAAGAATACCCGCTCAGCCGTCGTGTCTATGCCTATACGGGCGATGACGATCTGACGAGCACGCAGACTTCTTTCCTCAACTTCATGACATCGCCCGCCGCACAGCCACTGATCCAGAGCGTGGGCTATGTCGACCAGAGCGTCGTGGCCCAGCCGATCAGCCTGCAAGGCACGCGGATGACCTCGGCGATCCTGTCGGCCAGCACCGGTGCGACATTGGCCGCCGTGCAGAACCTGTCGCGTGAACTGGCAACGGCCGAACGTCTGTCGACGACCTTCCGCTTTGCCACCGGCTCTGCCAACCTCGACAACAAGGCGCTGGAAGACGTGCAGCGTATGGTCGATTTCCTCAACAGCCCTGCCGCGCGCAACCGCGACATCCTGATCATCGGCTTCACCGATGACGTGGGCCGTTTCGACCTGAACGAACGTCTGGCGCTGCTGCGTGCAGGCTCGGTGCGCGACGCGCTGGTGACGGCGCTGGGCGGTGATGTGCTGGCGGGGCGGACCTCGGTCGCGTCTTATGGACCGCTGGCACCCGTGGGCTGCAACGACACCGCTGACGGGCGCGAAAGCAACCGCCGCGTGGAAGTGTGGCTGCGCTGATCCGCCAAAGCGACCACATCCCAGATAGAATAATCCTTCGGGTTATGGACAGGGTCCAGCCCGGCAAGCGATCGAAGGAAGATCAACGATGAAACGCAGAACCCTACTCGGCACCGGCTTGGGTGCCATGGTGGTCGCGGGACAGACGGCGCAGGCGCAATCCGCCGTGACCCTGTCTTGTGTCACCGACCGGCCGGATGCGGCCCGTGCGCTTGGTGCGCGTCTGGCAGCAGTCTCAAACGGGACGATCACGGTCTCTGTCACCGAAAGCCCCACAACCGAGGCGGCCGGTTTTCTGGATACCGTGTCCACCGGCGGGTCCGATATGTACCTGTCCGCCACAGAGGCCTTTGTCGGGACAAACCCCGCTTTCGGCATCTTTTCCGCCATGCCCGGCGGCATGAGCCCAAGCGAGCTTGAAGGCTGGATGTCCGCCGGTGACGGCCGCTTCCTGCTGGATCTTCTGGGCGATGAATACGGCGTCAAAGCCTTCATGATCGGCGACGACGGCCCTTTGCCGCTGTGGTCCAAGGCCCCGCTGACCGGCTTGGGTGATCTGACCGGTGCTGCCGCAGGGTCGATCGGGCTGGGTGTGAACGCCATGCGCGTGATGGGTGTCGGCAACGTCGTCGATATCCGCGCCGAAGCTGTCGATCTGGCCAGCCTCGATGTGTTCGAAGGCCTGAGCGTCGCGCAGATGGAGGCCGAAGGCCTGCTTGCGACCTTCCCGCATATGACCACGCCCAACGCCGGACGTCCCTCTGCCGCTATGTCGGTCGGGATCAATCTGGCAACGTGGAATGCGATGTCGGACGCCCAGAAAAGCATCGTGGAGCGTTGCATCATGGCCGAACACGGCATGAACCGCACGATCACCATGCATGACAGCGCCGTGGCCCTGCAGGCCGCAGGCGATGCGATCACCCGCCACGACATGCCCGCCGATATCTGGGACGCGCAGATCGCTGCGGCCAGTCAGGTGATGTCGGACATCTTCGGGTCCGGCAACCTCGGCGCCGATGTGGCTGACGGGTATCTGTTCTTCATCGGCGATGTCGCCGGCTGGAGCGAAATCGGTGAAGCCGCCTTTGTTTCGGCGCGCAAAGGGGCGCTGGCACAATGACACCTGTAGCGAAAGACAAGACCATGCCGAACCAGCCATCCAACCCCAAGGCGATCTCGCGCAGACGCGCCTTGCTGGGCGGCGGCGCAGCCCTGACGGGTGCCGCAGCCCTTGCAACCCCTGCCATCGCGCAGGGTGCCCCCCGGACCCTGCGTCTGGCCTCGTCCTGGCCTGCGGGTCTGGGCGGTCTGGCCGACAGCGCCAAGCGTCTGGCCGAACAGGTCAACATCGCCTCTGACGGGCGCTACAACATCGAGCTTTACTGGCCCGGTGAACTGGTGCCTGCTTTTGGCGTGCATGACGCGGTCGGTTCGGGCGAGGTCGATCTGTACCATTCCGCCGAATATTACTTCCAGAACAAGCACCGCGGCTTCAACTTTTTCACCACCGTGCCTTTGGGGCTGACGACCCCCGAACAGACTGCTTGGACAAAGTTCGGTGGCGGTCAAGAGCTGTGGGACGAGCTGAACGCCGGCTACAACGTCAAGGCCTTCGCCTGCGGCGGCACCGGCATCCAGATGGGTGGCTGGTTCAACAAGGAAATCCTGACAGCGGGCGACTTTGAAGGGTTGATCATGCGTCTGCCCGGCCTTGGGGCGCAAGTTCTGGCCGCGATGGGCGCAACAGCAGTCAACCTGCCCGCCGACGGGATCGTATCTGCCTTGTTCGAAGGCTCGATTGACGCAACCGAATGGGTCGGCCCCTATAACGATCTGCAATTCGGTTTGCAGAAACTGCTGACGACCTACATCTACCCCGGCTTTCACGAGCCCGGCACAATGGCGTCTTTCGGCATGAACCTCGATCTGTGGAACAGCCTTGACGAACAGGACCGCGCCCTGTTCGAAACCATCTGTGATGCGGAACTGACATCGCATACGGCCGATTTCTATGGCAACAACGGGATCGCGCTGGTCCAGTTGCTGGCGGAATCCGGGGTGCAGCCGACACGTCTGCCCGATGATGTCTGGAACGAGCTGTCGCGCGTGTCTTTCGAAGTGACCGCAAGTGTGGCCAACGACGACGACATGGGCCGCCGCATCGTCGAAAGCTATGAAGCCTACCGCACGCTGGTCAACGGCGCAGGCCCGATCAGCCAGACCGAATACTTCGCACGGCGCGGTGCCGTCGATCTGTTCTCTGACGTGTAACGAAAAAGGCCTTGGTGCGGTGGCGCGCCAAGGCCCAACCTTTTAGCGGGCCTTTACGTCCGCACGCCTGCGAAACGTTCGGCCCAATCGGCGCGTTCGTCATCCGTGATCTTGCGGAACAAGTTGTCCGGCACGGTGAATGCGTGACCTGCGGGCAGGGCGGACAAGGCAGCGCCCATATCCTCGGGCCATGTGGCATCATCCGTCTGCATCGCAGTCAGCAGGACCTTGCTGGCGTCGGGGATGAAGGGTGCGGACAGCACGGCATAAAGGCGGATCAGGTTCAGCCCAAGGCGCACCTGCATCGCGGCAGTGTCCGTGTCGGTCTTGATCGTGGTCCACGGCGCGTTGGCCTGCAAATATTCATTGCCCAAGACCCAGATCGCGCGCAGTTCTGCCGCAGCCTTGCGCACCTCGATCGCGTCCATATGCGCCTGATAGGCGGTCAGGCGCTGGGTGAGGGCTGCGATCAGCGCCTCTTCGGCCGCACCCTGTGTGCCGCCTTCGGGGATGGTTTCGCCGAATTTGGAGCGGCAGAATTTGGTGATCCGGCTGACGAAATTGCCCAAGACATCGGCCAGATCCTTGTTCACATCCTGCTGGAACGCGTCCCATGTAAACTCGGCATCCGATGTTTCGGGCGCGTGGGACAACAGCCACCAGCGCCAGTAATCGGACGGCAAAATCTCCAGCGCCTGATCCATGAACACGCCACGCCCGCGCGAGGTGCTGAACTGGCCACCGTCATAGTTGAGGTAGTTGAAGGATTTGATGTAATCCACCAGCTTCCACGGTTCCTGCGTGCCCATGATCGTCGCGGGGAAAGACAGCGTGTGGAACGGCACGTTATCCTTGCCCATGAACTGGGTATAGCGGACGTCATCTGCCCCCTTGTCGGTGCGCCACCAGCGTTCCCAGCCGCTGCCTTTGCCCGCATCCTGCCATTCCTGCGCGCAGGCGATGTATTCGATGGGCGCGTCGAACCAGACATAGAACACCTTGCCTTCCATGCCGGGCCAGTCCTGATCGCCCTTGCGCACGGGAATGCCCCAGTCCAGATCACGCGTGATGCCGCGATCCTGCAACCCGTCGCCATCATTCAGCCATTTCTTGGCAATGGATGTCGTCAGGATCGGCCAGTCTTTCTTGCTGTCGATCCAGTCGGCCAAAGCGCCTTTCAGCTCCGATTGCCGCAGATAGAGGTGCTTGGTCGTGCGCACCTCCAGATCGGTGGCGCCCGAAATCGTCGAACGCGGGTTGATCAGGTCGGTGGGGTCAAGCTGCTTGGTGCAATTGTCGCATTGATCGCCGCGCGCGGACTCGAACCCGCAATTGGGGCAGGTGCCTTCGATATAGCGGTCGGGCAAAAAGCGGCCGTCGGTCACGGAATAGACCTGATCTTCGGTCACTTCGCGGATCAGGCCCATCTCGGCCAGACGGCCTGCCATGGCCTGTGTCAGTTTGTGGTTCTGCGGGCTGGAGGACCGCCCGAAATGGTCGAACGACAGCCCGAACCCGTCGGCGATGCGCGCCTGCACGTCGTGCATTTCGGCGCAGTATTCCGCGACCGGCTTGCCTGCCTTGGCAGCGGCGAGTTCGGCTGGCGTGCCATGTTCGTCGGTGGCACACAGAAACAGCACCTCGTGCCCGCGTTGGCGCAGGTAACGTGCGTAAAGATCGGCGGGCAACTGGCTGCCGACAAGGTTGCCCAGATGCTTGATCCCGTTGATATAGGGAATGGCGGAAGTGATCAGATGGCGGGCCATGCGACGTCCTTGCAAAGTTTCGCCCCTGTCTAGCGATGTCGCGCAGCAGATGCCAGATGCCCGACATCTGTTGCACCGTGCCATCATGCGGCTTACACAACCCCAAAAGCCCGATTTCAACAAAAGGTTGCCCCCCGATGAAAACACTTGTTGCCGTGATCACTGCCTTGACCCTGTCCACGCCCGTTCATGCGTTCGAAGCTTACGGCGCGATCGGGGGGGACTACGCACTGCCCCATGAAGGCGAATCCGACCTGCTGGTCACCGTGCTGGGCGGTGTCGTCACCAGCGGGTCGCTGCTGGCCTTCGGGGTCGAGGGCGAGTTGGGCTTTGCGCTGGGCGCGGACAGCGATTTCGACACACGTCGCCTGCGCGCTGTCGCGCGCTACAATTTTGGTACGCTGACCGCTTTCGGGGCGGCGGGGGTTGACCAGTTCATCTATGAAAACGTGACCGACACCGGCCTCAACCTTGGCTTGGGCGGCGAATTCGATCTGCAGGGCAATACTGCGTTTCGCGGCGAACTGATCCGGTCCTTCATCACTGATGGCGATACCGAAAACACCACGACCACCCGTCTGGGGTTGGTCTACCGGTTCTGAGAACGGAAAGCAGATGCAGAAAATCAAACTCGGCCGCAGTGACATCATGGTCACCGACTGGTGCCTTGGCACCATGACCTATGGCAACCAGACCGACCGCGCGGATGCCTATGCGCAGATGGATATGGCGCTGGAAGCGGGGATCAATTTTCTCGACACCGCCGAAATGTATCCGGTCAATCCGATCCGCGCCGAAACCGTGGGCCTGTCCGAAACCATCGTCGGCGAGTGGCTCGCGACGTCGGGGCGCCGGTCCGAGGTCGTGATCGCGACCAAGGTATCGGGCAACAACCCCGGCTGGGTGCGCGAGGGGCGCGGCTATGACGGGGCGATCATCCGGCAGACGGTCGAGGCATCGCTGCGGCGGTTGCAGACCGATGTGATCGACCTTTACCAGATGCACTGGCCCGAGCGCGGGTCTTATGCGTTCCGCCAGAACTGGACCTATGATCCGTCAGGACAGGACCGCCAGCGCACGATGGATCACATGCTCGACGTGCTGGAGGCACTGGACGACTGCGTCAAGGCCGGCAAGATCCGCGCCATCGGCATGAGCAACGAAAGCGCCTGGGGCATGACCAAATGGGTCGATCAGGCGACAGCCGCCGGTCTGCCGCGCATGGTGTCGGTGCAGAACGAATATTCGCTGCTCTGCCGGCTTTATGACACCGACATGGCCGAAATGGCGGTGAACGAGGATGTGACGCTCTTGTCCTATTCGCCGCTGGCCTGCGGTTTGCTGACGGGCAAGTACCAGCATGACGTGCCTGCAGGCAGCCGGTTGTCGATCAATGGCAATCTGGGTGGGCGGATGACGCCGCGCACCTTGCCTGTGACGCAGGTCTATCTTGATCTGGCCCGCGACCACGGCGTCGATCCGGTGCATATGGCGATGGCGTGGCAGGCAACGCGGCCTTTCCCTGTCTCGGCGATTTTTGGTGCGACGACGAAAGAGCAGCTGTCGCATATCCTTGCAGGGCGCGATACCGTACTGACGGATGATCTGCTGGCCGCGATCGAGGCGGCGCATAAAGCGAACCCGCAGCCCTATTGAGGGGGCAGTGGTCCGGTCCCCCAAGCGGGACCGGAGCGCGCCGCGCGGGAGTATTTTTGGAAAAAAGAAGTCGGGGGCCATGATGCGCAACTTCGTGATGATGGCGGTCCTGCTGGCGGGCTGTTCCCTGCAACCCGGCGAGCCGCGCGGCGGGCTGTTCGAGGTCTACCGCGACACAGCCGTGCCGATTTCATCCAAAGCCGTGTTCGAGCCCGCGCGGTTTCTGGGTACATGGTACGAGGTCGCGCGCTATCCGGTGCCCTTCGAGGCGGGCTGCGTCGGGGTCACGGCGGAATATGGCGCCTTGCCGGACGGGCGGATCTCGGTGCGCAATACCTGCCGCAATCCCGACGGGTCCGTGCGGTCCGTGATCGAAGGCAGTGCCGGTATTGTGGGCCCCGGGCGGTTGAAGGTCAGCTTTCCATCTCTGCCCTTTGGCGAGGCCGATCTTTGGGTGCTGTGGGCGGACGAGACCTATCGCACCGTGGTGCTGGGCGCACCTGACGGCCGGTCGGGGTGGATTCTGAACCGCGATCCGGTGATCCCCGCCGACAGGCTGGCCGCCGCACGCGGAATGCTGGCGTTCAACGGCTATGACCTGAGCCGTCTGATGCCGGTTCCGCCTGTGCCGCAAGACTGATCAGCGCGTCGAAATGCGCGGCCATGTCGCGCTGGCCCACCTTGCCGCCGCGCACCAGCATGTCGAAATGCCGTGTGATCGCCGTGACCCGTTCGGTGTCGCGAAAGGCGATGTAGTTGCGCCCCAGATAGATCACCGCCAGAAGCGGGCCAAAGACGGTGACGGGGGCAGAATAGACCTCGCGCTTGTCGAAAAGATGCAGGCGCAGGGCGGGGTAAAGCTGGTCGTGCAGGTCGCGGAACCGGCGCAGCTGGTCCTGCCGGATGGCGAGGGACAAGCCGCTGTAATAGCCTTGGCCGCGTGCGAAACTGTCGAGTTCCGAGAGGGGTATGGCGATTTCGTAATCCGACTTCGACCGTTGCATCCAGTCGAGCCTGTCCGCACTGGCCCCGATCGCCTGTTCGATCGTCTTGCCCACGGCGGGCGCATATTCCCAGCGCAGCATGGCGGTGGTTTTCAGCATGTCAGGCAGGCCGGAGGGCACATGGCGGATCTTGTAGCCTGCAGCCTCTTGATGCCAGGCGAAGATCTGGTCATCGACCATCGCGCGGGACGCCTCGGGCATTGAAATTGCCGCGGCGACCAGATCGGCGGCCTGTTCGGGGAAATCCGACAGGCCCAGAAGCCAGTCCGCGCTGACGCCAAGGGCGGCGGAGCATTCCGCGACAAGCTGCGCATTAGGCAGCCGTGCGCCCTGATCTTTCAGAAGTTGCGACAGGGTCGACCGGTCGACACCTGTCCGGCGCGCGAGGGCGGCCTGTGTCGTGCCGGTCCGGTCCATGGCGGCGATCAGCCGGTCACGGAACAGGCGGGCGCGGTCGCGTTTGTCGATCTTTTGCACCATTGGTGATTATTATCATATCTACAGACTTTTGTGAACCAGTCACGACATTTTCGGACACGGATGCGTGAGCTAGTCTAGGGCTATGAAATCCAATAAATTTTCCACCATCGAGTGGCCTACGCTTTTATTAATCCTTGGGTGCTACGGTGTCTGGCTGGCTGCGCTCTGGCTGATGCCTTTGCCGCTAGGGGTGATCGTGGCGGGGGTGGCCATCGCGCTGCATTCCTCGCTCCAGCATGAGGCGATCCATGGCCATCCGTTCGGGGCGCAATGGATGAACGACCTGCTGGTCTGGCCGCCGCTGACGCTGGTCATCCCCTATAGCCGCTTTGCCGCCACGCACCGCGCGCATCACCATGACGAGGTGATTACCGACCCTTATGATGATCCGGAAAGCAACTATCTCGACCCTGCTGTCTGGGGCCGGTTGCCGCGCGCCGTGCAGGTCGTGCTGGGGTGGAACAACACGCTGGCGGGGCGGCTTTTGCTGGGACCGCTGGTGGGCACGGCCAGTTTTCTGATCTGCGAATGGCGGCAGGACAGCGTGGAGATCAGGCGCACATGGATGCTGCACGTGCCGGTAATGATGGCCGTGCTGGCACTGGTCGCCGTCTCGCCGATGCCGGTCTGGGCCTATCTGCTGGCGGCCTATCTGGGGCTGTCGCTGCTGAAACTGCGCACATTCCTTGAACATCAGGCGCATGTCCGCGCCAGTGGCCGCAGCGTGATCATCGAGGATCGTGGGCCGCTGGCGTTTTTGTTCCTGAACAACAACTTGCATGTCGTGCACCATATGCACCCCACCGTGCCATGGTACGCGCTGCCCGCGCTCTATCGGTCGCGCAAGGACCATTACCTGCGCCGCAACGGTGGCTATCTGTTCCGGTCCTACGGCCAGATTTTCCGGCAATATCTGTGGCGGGCGAAAGATCCGGTGCCGCACCCACTCTGGCCGCGTTAAAGCGGGGATCGCCCGCCAAGGCGGCTGACCAGATGTGCCTCGTCATCGTTGCGGAAAAACGGCACATCGGGCAGATCGCCGCCGCGCGCGATATAGCCCACCAGTTCCGCCAGCACGACCTGCGTGATGAACGGCAGATCGAAGCTGCGCGCGCGGTCGAGGGCGACCCATTGCAGATTGGCCAGTTCATCCTCGGCGCGCCCGAAATCATCGGGGTCGGTCACCAGATCGGCGGCATCTGCCAGAAAGAACCGCGCATCGAACCGCCGCGGCGGGCCGACGGGTGTGACCGCGCGAAAGAAGAACCGCAAGGCGGCCCCATTGGGCCTGTGGCCGGTGGCGGCGAAACCGCGCCAGCCTTGCGGCGGGTCGGGCCAAGGGGCGGGGGTGCCCAGCACCTGACCGGTTTCTTCCCATAACTCGCGGATCGCGGCGGCGCCAAGGCAATCGGGGACAAGGCTGCTGTCGGCCTGCAACCTTGCGTGATCGCGCGGCGACAGGTCGGGCAGGGGGATGCAGCCGTCATTGGGGTCAACCGCCCCACCCGGAAACACGAATTTGCCCGGCATGAAGGCTACGGATGCCCCGCGCTGCCCCATCAGGACGGCAGGGCGTGTGCCCGCGTCGCGCAGCACGATGATCGTGGCTGCATCGCGCACGGGTGTCATGCGTTATGGCCGAACCCGTGCATCCGGCGCGACCACTGGATGCCGACCATCAGCCCCTTCATCGGTGGCAGCAGGGCCAGCGACAACCCCACCGCACCCACCGATAGAACCGTCGCCATCACCCAAGGGTCGGGCCGCCACGCGACCCACATGATATGGATCGCAAAGCCGATGATATGCGCGACCAGCAGGATCACCAGATAGGCCGGGCCGTCATCGGCGCGGTGGTGGTATAGCTCCTCGCCACAGTTCGGGCAGGTGTCAGCCACATGCAGATAGCGGTCGAAAAGCTTGCCTTCGCCGCAGTTGGGACACCGGCTGCGCAAACCGTTCATGATGGCGGGTTTTGCGGGGCGTTCGGCGGCATGGCTGGATGTGTCGGTCATCGGACCCTCCTGTGCATGCCTTTTACATGGCGTCTCATGGGTCAAAAGGAAAGGGCGGGGCCGCCGCTTTCGGGCTTTCGCCGGAGGATTTGAACGATCCGCGACGGAAACGGCGGATCGCTGCGTTCAACAGGCATGAGCGGCACAGGGCCGCTGGATTTCGAAAGGACAGACGATGAAAAATGGATGGATCATTGCAGGGCTGGTTGGGACACTTGCGCTGACCGCAGGGGCGGCTGTTGCCCAAGGGCACCGGCAAGGACCGGATTTTGCCGCGATGGATACAGACGGTGACGGCGCTGTGTCGCTGGCCGAATTCACCGCTTTCGCGCAGGAACGTGCCGCCACCCGCGCCGCGCGGATGTTCGCCCGCGTCGATGCTGATGGCGATGGCATGGTGACATTGGCCGAGATCGAGGCTGCGCGCGAGATGCGTGGCGAGCGTCATGGCAAGCGCCAGAACGACTGAACCAGACCCGCGCGGCAGGCCACCCGCCTGTCGCCGATTGTCACGGGGGGCGGATGCCGCTAGCACGATCACAAATGACGGCGGTATCCGACCCTTACGCCCATGCCTCGGACGAGGATCTGTTGCTGGCCCATGCCAGCGGCGATCCCCGCGCGGCCGGGGCGCTGACGCTGCGGGTGTTGCCGCGTGTGCTGGCGCAGGCGCTGCGGATGCTCGCCAACCGCGCCGAGGCCGAGGATGTCGCACAGGACACTATGCTGCGGCTATGGCGGATCGCGCCCGACTGGCGGCGGGGCGAGGCGCAGGTCAGCACATGGCTTTACCGCGTCACTGCGAACCTGTGCACCGACCGGCTCCGCAAAAGGCGGCATGTGGCCATCGACGAGGTGGCCGAACCGCTGGATGCCACGCCGTCGGTCGCAGCACAGATGCAGACCCGCGCAAGGTTGCGTGCCCTGTCGGATGCTTTGGCGCAACTGCCCGAACGGCAGGCACAGGCGGTGGCGCTGCGCCATCTCGAAGGGTTGTCCAACCCAGAGATCGCACAGATCATGGACATCAGCGTGGCGTCGGTCGAAAGTCTGACAGCGCGCGGCAAACGGGCGCTTTCCGCGATCATGGCGGGGCGCAAGGCAGAACTGGGGTATGACGATGACGAACCCGCCTGACGACATGCTGGACGATCTGTTTGCGCAGGCCCGCAATCTGGCGCCCGTGCCTGATGACGCTTTGATCGCGCGGGTGCTGGCGGATGCCGCGCGCCCGGCGCCGGTGCTGCGCCCGCAGCCTTCGGTGCTGGCGCAGATGCGCGCGATGATTGGCGGCTGGCCCGCTTTGGGCAGTCTGGCGGCGGCGACTGTCGCTGGCATCTGGATCGGCATCGCCCCGCCGCCCGTGGTTGTCGATTACGCCGCTGGCCTTTTTGGCGAGACGGTCAGTCTGGGACTGTCCGCCGAGGAATTCATGATCGCAGGAGAGTTGTCCGATGGCTGATGTGCAGACGCGCCCGTCGCGGATCTGGCGGGTTGTGCTGGTGGTATCGCTGGCGCTGAACCTTGCGGTGGCGGGGATCATCGGGGGTGCAATGGTGTCGGGACAGCTGGGAGAGCGGGCGTCGCCGCGCATCGATTTTGGTGTCGGTCCTGTTGCGCGTGCCTTGTCCGATGACGAACGGCGCGCCATCGGGCGCGAATTGCGGGCTGACCGCAGCTTGCGTGGCCATGATTTCCGCGGGCAGATGGCGGCGGTTGCTGCCGCCTTGCGCGCCGAACCTTATGATCCTTCGGTCACGCAGGCCTTGCTGGAGGCTCAGGCAGAACGGCTGTCGGCGGTGCAGGCACGCGCCCGGTTGGCGGTGCTGGACAGGATTGCGGCCATGCCGCCTGAGCGCCGCCGTGCCTTTGCTGACAGGGTGGAACAGGAAATGCAGCGTTAAGCGGCGGTCAGGTCCATCGCCACGCGGTCGCGCCCTGCGGATTTCGCGCGATAGAGCGCCGCATCCGCCAGATCGCAGATGCGGTGCGTGTCGGGCTGGTCTTGCCCCGCCTCGCCGCTGAGCGCCACGCCGACAGAAATCGTGACTTGAATGGGGGCATGCGCTTCGCCCAGATCGAACGGGGTCTGGTTCACCAGCCTGCGCAACCTGTCGGCAGCCCCTTGCGCCTGTGCGGCACTGGTGCGCGGCATAGCGACCAAAAACTCCTCTCCGCCGATCCGGGCGACCAGATCGACCGCGCGCAGGTTGTCGCGCAGCCGTGCGGCGATCGCGACCAGCACCCTGTCGCCTGCGGCATGGCCATAGCTGTCGTTGATCGCCTTGAAATGGTCGATGTCGATCATCATCACGGCCAGCGCGCGGCCGGCTGCGGCGGATTGTTCGGACATCCGTGTCAGGTGATGATCGACGTAACGGCGGTTATACAGCCCCGTCAGGGGATCGGTCACCGCCGCCTGCAACCCGTCGCGCAGGTTGCGGCGCAGGGCGTCGTGCAGTTTCTTGCGCCGGATCAGCGCCTTGGCGCGCAGGATCACCTCTTGCGGCAGGGCACCTTGGGTCACGACATCATCCGCGCCAAGGTCCAGAAACAGCGCGGCCATTTCGGGGCGGTCGTCAGGCACCATGACCAGCACGGAGGCCAGACGCGTCTCCACCCGGCTGCGCAGGTCCGACACAAGGCTGAACAGTGGTCCCGCATCGCCTTTGGGATCAGCGGCGGGGATGATGAACAGATCGGGGCAAGGCGCGTCGTCATGGTCGCGCAATACTGCCGCTGCGGTCTGGATCACCACTGGATGACCCAGCCCCGCATGCAATGTGGCGATCAGATCAGGCACAGGTGCTGCCTGCGGCGCGATTAGCGTGACCAGCCCGGGTGTGACAAAGGCGGTCTGGCTTTCGCAGAACCCCAGCGCGCGGCTGGTGCTGTCGCGCAGGAACAATTCCTCGGTCGCAGAGCGCGCGCGCAGCAGGCTGCGGATCCGCGCCAGAAGCAGCGCATCGTTCATAGGCCGCGCCAACACGTCGTCGGCCCCCGCATCAAGGGCTGCAAACCGCGCGCGCGACGTATCTGCAACGCCCACAGCAATGATCGCGATAGTGCTGGTGTCTGGGTCCGCCTTCAATGCGCTGCAAAACCCGTGCCGGTCCTCGGCCGGGTCGGACAGGTTGACGAGAATCAGATCCGGTCGATGCTGCGCGATCATCGCCTCCGCCTCGGCGCTGGTGGCGCAGGCTTCCACCGCGAATTGGGCCGCAAGCATCTTGACGCGCAGCACAATTCTGTTGGTCGGTACTGCATCGACGATCAGTATGCGTCCTGACATATCCGTGTCCTCAATCCGGAAACAAAGACGTTTCCTATGCTGAGTTTCGGTCATATTGGTTAAAAAACTCTTTCCAGTTAACAAAGGATGACGAATGGGACCGGATCAGGCGCAGGTGATAGCCCTTCAGGCGCTGGGCTGGATGGCCGGGCAGGACGAGATCTGCACGACCTTTCTGGGGGCGAGCGGTGCCTCGGTCGATGATCTGCGCGACCGAGCGGCAGAACCTGCGTTTCAGGCGGCGGTGCTGGATTTCCTGACGATGGATGACAATTGGGTCATTGCGTTCTGCGATGCGCAGGGGCTGGCCTATGACATGCCTTTGCGCGCGCGCTATGCCTTGCCGGGGTCAGAACAGGTGCATTGGACCTGACGCTTGACACGGGGCCAAGGGTCGGGTCGGGTGCGGGCCGAACCGGAAAGGACCCGAGCATGATCGCAGGCATCATCTTTGACAAGGACGGCACCTTGTTCGACTTCAACGCCACTTGGGGTGCATGGACGCGCGCCATGCTGGTGGCAGAGGCGGGCGACGACCCGATCCTGTGCGAAAGACTGGCGGCCGCATTGGGCTATGACATGGAAAACGCAAGGTTTCATCAGGGCAGTATCGTCATCGCCTCGACCGTGGATGTGGTGGCCGATGCGATCATCGACGTGCTGCCCGGTGATGTCGACAAGGCCGCGCTGATCGGGCGGATGAACGCGGGTTCGGCACAGGTCGATCAGGTCGAGGCGGTGCCGCTGCGCGCCTATACTGCGGGACTGCGCCAGCTGGGCCTGACACTTGGCGTGGTGACGAACGATGCCGAAGGCCCCGCGCTGCGCCATCTGGACAAGGCCGGCATCCGGTCCGATTTCGCCTTTGTCGCGGGCTATGACAGCGGCTTTGGGGCTAAACCCGGTCCGGGGCAGCTGATCGGCTTTTGCCGTGCAACGGGGGTAACACCTGATGCCTGCATCATGGTCGGCGACAGCACGCATGATCTGCATGCAGGCCGGGCCGCGGGGATGCTGACAATCGGTGTGCTCACCGGACCCGCCCCGCGCGCAGAGCTGGAAGGGCTGGCCGATACCGTGCTCGACACGATCGCGGATATTCCCGCATGGCTGCGGCGGGAAAAGCTGATCGCGGGCTGAATGCGACGACCTTTGTCGGTTTCCCGTCATCATCGGCGCACGGGTTTTGCCATCCTGCCCTGACAAAGAGCAGGGATCAAAATGCAGGCAGACGGCAAGACACGGCGGCGCGGCGGCGGACGGGCAGGCAATGCGACACGGCGCGGCACCGCGTCGATTGACCAGATGCCATGGCACCTGCCGGTCAACACCGACCGCCCGACCGAACCGCTGACGCCCGAAGGCGTGCAGGCGATCCATGATGGTGCGATGCGCATCCTCGAAGATATCGGGATCGAGTTTTTGAACGAAGAGGCGCTGGCGCTGTTCCGGCAGGCCGGTTGCACCGTCAACGGCACCAATGTCCGCATGGGCCGCGACTGGGTGATGGAGATGCTCGCCCATGCGCCCGCGCAATTCGACATCACCCCGCGCAACCCCGACCGCAAGATCACCATCGGCGGCAAGCATATCCTGTTCGGGGCGGTCGCCTCGCCACCCAATTACCACGATCTGGAAATCGGGCGCAAAGTGTCCGGCACGCGCGACCAATGCGCGAACCTTCTGCGGTTGACGCAGTATTTCAACTGCATCCATTTTTCCGGCGGCTATCCGGTGGAACCTGTCGATGTGCATGCCTCTGTCCGGCATCTCGATGTGATCCACGACAAGATGGTGCTGACCGACAAGGTCGCGCATGCCTATTCGCTGGGGCGCGAACGCGTCGAGGATGCGATGGAAATGGTGCGCATCGCGGGCGGGCTGACCGAAGACCAGTTCGCGGCCAAGCCGCATATGTATACCAACATCAATTCCACATCGCCTCTGAAACATGACGTGCCGATGATCGGCGGTTGCCTGCGCTGCATCCGGCGGGGGCAGGCGGTCATCGTCACACCCTTCACGCTGGCAGGTGCTATGGCACCCGTGACGATGGCGGGGGCCGTGACCCTGTCGATTGCCGAGGCTTTGTCGGCCATCGCGCTGTTCCAATACGTCCGCCCCGGCGCGCCATGCGTGATCGGGACCTTTACCAGCAACGTCGACATGAAATCTGGCGCGCCCGCCTTTGGCACGCCCGAATACATGCGCGCGACCCAGATGACCGGCCAGATGGCGCGGTTCTACGGGTTGCCGATGCGGGCCTCGGGCGTCTGTGCGGCAAACCTCGCCGACGGGCAGGCGATGTGGGAGACGTCGAATTCGCTCTGGTCTGCCGTGCAGTCTGGCACCAATCTTGTCTATCACGCGGCGGGATGGCTGGAGGGCGGGCTGATCGCCAGCCCTGAAAAGTTCATCATGGATTGCGAGATCGTGCAGATGATCCAGCGCTACATGGACCCGATGCTGACCGCGACAGGGCCTGACGACATCGCCCTAGACGCGATCAAGGAGGTGGGACCGGGCGGCCATTTCTTTGGCACGCAGCACACGCAGGACCGGTTCGAACAGGCGTTCTATCAGCCCTTTGTGTCCGACTGGCGCAATCACGAGGCGTGGGAGGCGGCGGGGGCGATCGGCACGGCAGAACGCGCGCATCACCTCTACAAGGATATTCTTGCGACCTTCGAGGCCCCGCCGATGGACGTGGCCATCAAGGAAGAGCTGGCCGATTTCGTGGCGCGCCGCAAGGCGGAAGGCGGCGCGCCCACTGATTTCTAGGGCCGTTTACGCATCGCCGAGGCAGGTGGCAAAGTCATCGGCCAGACGGCGCAGCAGGGCTTCGTACAGCTCTGGGCCACTGTCCAGACCCGCGCCGACACCGTCGATCTGGGCGGTGCGGGCCTCGGTGCCCTCGGTCACGACGGTCGCCCAACGGTCGCCAATTTCAGCATCGCTGAACACGCAAACGATCTGGCTGTCTGCCATCTGGTCACGCAGGCTTGCGACCTGTGCAGGGCCGGGGGTGCGCGCGTCGATGCCGGAAATCGCACCGGCGGCGGTCAGGCCATAGCGGGCCTCGAAATACTGATACCCGTCATGCGGCAGGATATAGGCGAGACCCGCGAACGGGGCCAACTGTTCGGCCAGTTCCGCATCCAGCGCTGTCAGGCGGGCAATCGCGGCCTCGGCATTGGCGGTATAGGTCGCGGCATTGTCGGGGTCAGCGGTGCCAAGCTGATCGGCAATCGCGGCCAGCCAAACCTGTGCGACAGCGGGGTCGAGCCATGCATGCGGATCGAAATCGCCGTGGTCATGGTCGTGGTCGTGGCCATGTGCATGGTCGTCATGCCCATGGTCGTCGTGAGCGTGGTCATCATGCGCGTGGTCGTCGTGAGCGTGCTCGTCATGCCCATGGTCATCATGCGCATGCGCGTCATGTCCGTGCGCGTCATGTCCATGGTCGTCGTGGGCGTGGTCATCATGCCCGTGATCATGTTCGTCCTTGTGGTCGTCATGATCGCCGTGATCGTGGTCGTCCTCGGCGGCGGGGACAACGAATTTCTGGATATCGCGGATTGGCAGCGTGTCCCATCCGGCGACGTCCAGCAGAGCAACTTGCGTGGCATTCGGGGCAAGCGTGTCGATCAGGTCGGTCAGCCAGGGCGTCAGGCTCGGGCCGGTCCAGATCAGGACCTCTGCTTCGCCCAGATTGGCGGCATCGCTGGGGCGCAGGGCGAAATCATGCGGGTCCGCACCCGGGGGCAGCAGCACGTCCGGCGTGCCCAGATCGCCCATGACCTGTGCTGTCAGGCTGTGGATGGGGGCGAAATCGGTCATCACCTGTGGCACGTCGGCAAGGGCTGCGGTGGGCGCAAGCGCGCAGAGGGACAGTAAACGAATCATGGCGTGGTCCTTGTGGTGATTTCGGTCTGATGCTATATTTGATATGTTATATCATAACAAGGCGCACCATGTCACAGGACCCGATGGCCTTTGCCCGGCACGATCACGACAGCTGTATCAGCGCCGCACTTGCGGCGGCTGACAGCGCCTGCGTGGATCGTAAGGTCCGCATGACGCCGGTGCGCCGGCGGGTGCTGGAAATCCTGCTCGAAAGCCACGCGGCCCTTGGGGCTTATGACGTGCTGGCGCGGCTCGATGCCGAAGGGCTGGGGTCCAAACCGCCTGTCGCCTACCGTGCGCTGGCCTTTCTGGTCGAACAGGGCTTTGCCCACCGGATCGAGCGGCTGAACGCCTTTATCGCCTGCGCCCATCCCGGCGTGACCCATGACGCGGCCTTTATGATCTGCCGCAAATGCGGCACCGTGGCCGAGGCGCAGGCCAGTTCGCGCAGCCTGACACAGGCCGCCGCCGCCAACGGGTTCCAGCTTGAACAGACCGTGATCGAGGCCGAGGGCGTCTGCCCCGCCTGCCAGCAGACCGCCGCCGCATGAGCCTGATTGATGCGCGCCACATCGACTTTGCCCATGGTGGGGCAAAGGTCTTGCAGAACGTCAGCATGTCGCTTGACGAGGGCGAGATCGTGACCATCGTGGGCCCCAACGGGTCGGGCAAATCCACCCTGTTGCGGTTGCTGATCGGTGCGCTGAAGCCGCAAAAGGGGACAGTGACCCGTGCGCCCGGCCTGCGCATCGGCTATGTGCCCCAGAAACTGCATATCGACCCGACCTTGCCGATCACCGTGGCGCGGTTCCTGAACCTGCCCAGGCCGGTGCCTGCCAAGGCCGCGGCCGAGGCGTTGCAGGCCGCAGGTGTGACCGGACTGGAACGCCAGCAGATGTCGCAACTGTCGGGCGGGCAGTTCCAGCGGGTGCTTCTTGCGCGCGCGATCCTGTCGGACCCGCATGTGTTGATGCTGGATGAAGCGACCCAAGGGCTCGACCAGCCTGGATCGGCGGCTTTCTATCGCCAGATCGCTGCCGTGCGGCAGGACCTTGGCTGTGCGGTGTTGATGGTCAGCCACGAATTGCATGTGGTGATGAGCGCGTCCGACAGGGTGATCTGCCTCAACGGTCATATCTGCTGCGAAGGGACCCCCGAGGTTGTGTCCGCCGCTCCCGCTTATCGCGAATTGTTTGGCACGGGCACGGGCGGTGCGCTGGCGTTGTACCGGCATGAACATGACCACGATCACGGCCATCACCATCACGAGGCGGCGGAATAATGCTGGATGATTTTCTGGTGCGTGCCGCCCTTGCCGCCGTGGGCACGGCCGTGGCGGCGGGGCTTTTGGGCTGTTTCGTGGTCTGGCGGCGGATGGCCTATTTCGGCGATGCAACGGCCCATGCCGCCGTGCTGGGCGTGGCGATGGCGCTGCTTTTCGGCACGTCGATTACGCTGGGTGTCGCGGTTGTGGCACTCTGCATGGCGGTGCTGATCCATAGCTTGAGCGGGCAGGGGGTTGCTGTCGACACGATCCTTGGCGTGCTGGCGCATGGGGCGCTGGCCTTGGGGCTGGTCGCGGTGACGCTGGTGCCGGGGCAGCGCATCGATCTTGACGCCTATCTGTTCGGCGATGTGCTAAGTGTGACGCGCAGCGATCTTGCGGTGATTTGGGGCGGCGGTGCGCTGCTTGTGGGGGTGCTCTGGTGGCAGTGGTCCGCGATGCTGACCGCGACGCTGAACCCTGATCTGGCCCATGCGGCGGGTATCAATCCGCGTCGCCAGCAACTGATCCTGACCGTGCTGGTCGCCGCTGTCGTCGCCGTCGCGATCAAGGTCGTGGGGGCGCTGCTGATCACCGCGCTGCTGATCATCCCTGCCGCCTCGGCGCGCGGATTTGCCAGCACACCCGAACGGATGGCCTTTTTCGCCATGGGGATCGGGGCCTTGTCGGCACTGGGCGGGCTGCGGCTGGCCTTGCATTTCGACACACAGGTCGGCCCGTCGATCATCTGCGTGGCGGTGGCGATCTTCGCGCTCAGCCTGATCGGGCGGCGCCTGCCGAATTTGCAGGTCTGATTGCCCCGCAACTTCCCCCGTCTTGCCATAGCCTTGCCCTGATTTCGCGGTCTAGCTGCCTTTGACACATCGCAGGGGACGCTTGATGATGGCTTTGCGGACATTATTGCTGGCGCTGATCGCGGCGCTGTCGGCGAACATGGCCCTTGCGGCCAATTGCATGGCACCCGAGAATGTCGACGCGCTGGCCACTGAAATTGCCACTGGTCTGAACGCAAGCCGGCAGGCCAACGGCCAGCCGCCTTTGCGGTTCAGCCGCGATCTGGGCCGTGCGGCGATGACCCATGCCTGCGACATGCACCGCAATGAATTTTTTGCCCATATCGGCACCGACGGATCGAACCTGCAACAGCGGGTCCGCGCGGCGGGCTATAGCGATTGCCTTGTGGGCGAGAATATCGCCTGGGGCTATCCACGGTCCGAACAGATCATTACCGGCTGGATGAATTCGCCCGGTCATCGCACGATTATGCTGCACCCAAGGGTCGAGGAATTCGGCATCGGCATCACAACCGGCGCGCGCGGTCCCTATTGGGTGCTGGTCGTGGGGAAAGGCTGCTGAAGGACTTTCTGGCCTCCGGCGGGGATATTTGCGCTCGAACGATGATGCTAGATGTCGAGCCAGATCGTCACTGGCCCGTCATTGACCAGCGACACCGCCATATCCGCGCCGAATGATCCGGTGGCGGTGGCGATGCCCAAGGCAGCCATATCTGCGATGAACGTCTCATAGAGCGTGCGGCCAAGGTCTGGGCTGGCGGCGGCGGAAAAACCGGGGCGGTTGCCGCGCGATGTGTCGGCGGCCAGCGTGAATTGGCTAACGATCAAGGCGGCCCCGCCTGTGTCGATCAGGCTCTGGTTCATCTTGCCCGCGTCATCCTTGA
The DNA here is from genome assembly GCF_034652275.1 of Yoonia sp. 72. Lineage (NCBI taxonomy): Bacteria > Pseudomonadati > Pseudomonadota > Alphaproteobacteria > Rhodobacterales > Paracoccaceae > Yoonia > Yoonia sp. 72. Next base: position 171,667 of record NZ_JAXIWG010000004.1, read on the forward strand.
AAATCCGCAGTTTGGCGATCTTGGCGGCAAGGGTGGCGGATTTGTCGGGCGTGTCGCCCGCCATCGCGCAGACAAGGATCAAGACGCCCTGTCCGATCTGCCCGATCACGGCCCCGTCCACGCTGACGCTGGCCGCGCTGACGCGCTGGACCAGCGCTCTCACAGCTCGGAGGCCCAAGGCGGGTTCGCACCCGCGCGGCTGACGGTGATGGCCGCGACCCTTGCGCCAAAGGCGGTGGCAGCGGTCAGCGCGTCGCGGTCTGCTGTTGCAAGGGCGGCTTTGGTCAGCAGCCCTTGTGCGTCGAGATTGGCCAGAAACCCTGCGCTGAACGTATCGCCCGCGCCCACGGTATCAACGACCGTCGCCTTGACCGCCGGCACATCGAAATTGCCGGCTGCGGTGACAACCGTCACGCCATCCGCGCCGCGCGTCAGCAGGACGACGGCAGCGCCTGTTTTCGCGCGCAAGGCGGCGGCATCGGTATCGCCGCTGATCCATGCCAGATCCTCGTCCGAGATCTTGATGATATCGGCGACCGCCAGCATCCGGTCCAGCCGCGCGCGATAGGCGGGCTCATCCTTGATAAAACCGGGGCGGATATTGGGGTCGATCATCGTGACCGCACGCGGGGCCTCGCGCAGCATCAGCGTCTCATAGGCGGCCGCACAGGGTTCGACGACCAGCGAGATGCCGCCGAAAAACAGCGCCTCGGCCTGCGTGTCGGGCAGATCGGCAGGGGTCAGCATCCGGCCTGCGGTGCTTTCATCGTAGAACGCATAGGAGGCATGGCCGTTCGTCAGCGTCACAAAAGCCAGTGTCGTGGGCCGGTCGCTGATCGCGGCGGGGCTGGCATCCACGCCAGAGGCGGCAAGCTGGTCGCGCAGGATGGTGCCGAACAGATCCGACGACAGGCCCGAAAAGAACTGCACCGGCGCGCCGAGCCGCCCGAGCGCGATAGCCGTGTTGAACACCGCGCCACCGGCATGGGGGGCGAAACAGGCCTCCCCCGCCGCCGTTTCGCGCGGCAGCATGTCGATCAGGGCTTCGCCACAGCATAGGATCATCGCATCTCTCCCTCTATTGGGTGTTAGCGATAACGAAACCTGCGACCAGTGCCAAGATCAGACCGACGATCACGGCACCCGCGATCTTCCATGCCGAATAGGGCCGTTCGCCTTGCACCCGTCCGGTCCGCCCGTTCACGACGAACTGATAGCTTTGCCCGCGGTATTTGTAGGCGGCCAGCCAGACCGGCAGCAGGATATGTTTGAAGGTCACATCGCTGATTTGCGTGTCGATCTGCCCGATCCTTTGGTCGTCGCCGCCGATGTCGTATTTCACATCGCGCGCGATCATCCGGTCCATATAGGCGCGGGCCTCGGTGAACCCGTCCTCGAGCGCGATCTGATAGCCTTCGGCGCGGAAACCGGCGAGGTAGTCGGGCTTGTAGGGTTCCAGCGCGCTGAGGTCCCACGGCTCCAGCCCGTCGGTGTGTTTCTTGGGCAGGGATTTTGACGCCAGCACCAGCACATCGTCGAAAAACCGTGCGACCTGTCCCGAAACCGCCCGCCAGCGGGTCTTGCGGACGGTGATCGTTGTGGGTTTGCCGTCGCGCATGACGGTGCGGGATTCGTAGTAATGCGTCCCGCGCTGGCCGGTGTAGCGGCTGGCGGTATCGGCGTCGAAGGTCCAGTAGGGGACGTAGATGCCGTTCATCCGCCGCCCCTTGCGCGCATATTCGGTCAGGCCGCTCGGCGCGAACCAGAGACTGCCAAGCCAGTCGTTCATCGCCTTGTGCGCGGTGGGTTCGTCCAGCGCGAAAGGTAGCAAGCCCGCCGGTTTGATATGCCGGTGGGTGCCAGTGTCGCTGACCACGGGGCTGGCGCAAAAGGGGCATTCGGCGGCATGGGTATCGGGGTCGAATTCAAATTGCGCTCCGCAACTGTCGCAAGCGATGGTGCGGGTGATCTCGATATCGGCTTCGGGCAGGCGTTGGGAGATGGCGCGCTGGAAATCCATTTCCTTGATGCCGCCACCCGTGGTCCCCGTCTGCGGCATCTCTTGGGTATTGCCGCAATGCCGGCAGACAAGCTGGTTGGATTGCGGATCGAACCGCATGTTCGCGCCGCAGGCATCGCAGGGAAAGCGGTGGTCGACGGGGTCGATTGTATCGGTCTGTGTCATAGGATCTTGTGCATGAAGCGCGGCAGCATCATCCGCAGGGCATTGTCGTAAAGCACGTTATGCCGCCAGAAATGAAACAGGCCGTGGAACGTGCCGACCATCAGCAGCGCCAACAGGCTGTTCCACGCCAGATCGAGACTGGCCAAGCCCAGCAGTGCCGCCGCATTGATCGCGACACTGGCGGCCATCACGGCATAAAGCCCGCGGTGCATCCACGGATAGGCCGCCCGCAGCGCGCCTTGCAGCTTGGGGCCGGGTTTGCCCAGCATCCCCTTGGCTGCTGTCATGGCCAGCCAGATCGCCCCCGCGCCGACAAAGGCCCAACGCAGGATTTCATTGGCCGTGCCGCCCTTTATCATGGCCAGAAGCATCATGAACATCGACCAGTGCAGCAGGATTGTCAGGCGTCGCTGTGTCATGCGCCGGGCGGGGGCGGGGGCATCACGGTGAACAGATGCGCCAGTTCGGTCACATCCTCGGCGGCTTTCCAGCCGTCCTGCCCTTGGGTCCAGACCATGCTGGCGCGCGTCAGCGTGCCATCGGTGACCTTGCGGCCCATCGCGGCCTTGGAATAGGGGCCGGTGACCTGTCCGGCTTCGGCGATGTGCCAGACATGTTCGACGGGCGGCGGTGGCGGTGGCGGCGGGGCAGGTGGTGCCGCGACTGGCCCCCAAGGGCCGCGCGTGTTCTGGAGCATCTGCATACCCAGACCGGCCCCCATGCCCATCCCCATCGCCTGTCCTGCGGCAGAGCCTTCGGCGGCCATCGCCTCAGCGGCTTTCCATTTCAGATGCTCGTCCAGATTGCCCGCAATCCCGCGCGAGGTGCGGGCATCCAGCGCCTTTTCGACCTCTGGCGGCAGGCTGATGTTCTCGATGTACAGCTCGGGCAGGGACAGCCCGTATTTCTTGAGCGTGGGGTCAATGGCATCGGCGACCAGCTTGCCCAGATCGGCGGTATTGGCCGCCATGTCTAGCGCGGGGATACCCGACGCCGCCAGCGCGCGGCTGAATTCCTGTACGATGATATTGCGGATCTGGTAGCTGATCTCGTCCATGGTGAATTCACCGTCGGTGCCGACGATTTCGCGCAGGAATACGGCCGGATCGGCGACACGCACCGTATAGGTGCCAAAGGCGCGCAGGCGGGTCGGCCCGAATTCGGGATCGCGCAACATGATCGGGTTCTTGGTGCCCCATTTGAGGTTGGAGAACCGCGTCGTGTTGACGAAGTAGATTTCCGATTTGAACGGGCTTTTGAACCCGTGATCCCAGTGCTGCAGACTGGTCATCACCGGCATATTGTTGGTTTCCAGCATATAAAGGCCGGGGGTGAACACATCGGCCAGCTGCCCTTCATGCACGAACACGGCGGCTTGGCCTTCGCGCACGGTCAGTTTGGCGCCGTATTTGATCTCGTGGCCGTGCCGTTCAAAGCGCCAGACCATCGTGTCGCGGGTATTGTCGGTCCAGTGGATGACGTCGATGAACTGGCCGGACAGAAAATCAAAAATGGACATGGGCGGTCTCCCTAAGTGGGTTGAGGTCAGCTGGCACCCGCCGCCAACAGCTCGCGCGCAATTTCTGCTGCGATCGGGGCGGCGGTGGCGGGGGGCATGCCGGCGGCAAGGCGGCGGTCGTAAAGTATGCGCAGCAGCAATTCGTCATGCCGTGTCAGCAGCGCGAATTCCTCGCTGTCGTTAAAGATCGACGGGCGCGCGGTGTCGCTGTCATTGGCAAGCCCCATGCCCTGCGCCAGTTCCTCGTGGATGCAGGCGGCGCGCATCAGGTTGGGGTGTTCGGCGCGGATCAGCACGACGGCTTGCGCATAGGTGGACTGGCCGGGCTGGAACACGGCGGCAACAAGGCACAGCTGGTCGCGTGGTAGCGTCACGATGCCCCGCACCGTCGCGTCCGAGATGCCGGGGACCAGCGCGCGCAGCCTGTCAGCCGCACCCCGTCGGTCATCCTCGTCCAGAAACAGGACATGGAAATTGGGGGCCGCGTCGGTCTGGCTGATCGGTACGCCCGTCAGCCGTGCCAGCCGCGCGGCAAAAGCGGATACACTTGTCCGGTCCTGATCGCGCTGCGCCAGCGGCACGGTTTCGCTGAATACAACATTCATACGGATCGGCTGTTCCCAGCGGCGCAGCGTCGTCTGACCACCCTGCTGGAGGGTGAAATCGCTGTTGTCCTTGTATTCCGTGGCCAGCGCGATCTGGGCAAAGTTGCGCGCCAGCATCGTATCGGTAAAGGGCGTATCCGGCCCCCCGCCATCGCTGCGCAGCAGGTTCTGCGTCAGCATCTGGGTCTGCAAGGCGGTGTAATGGGCCATCAGGTTGCGGCTTGCCAGACTAGGCGCACGCACCGCAGGCAAGGCGGGCACAACGACGGCAGGCACGGCCTGCGGTGGCGAAACGGGGTCTGGCGGGGGCGCAACCTCGCACCCCGCCAAAAAAGCCGCCGTCACAGCCAGCGCTACAATAAGCCGTGCAGCCGTCATGCCGGTCTACTCGACGCCGGCCGCAGTGCCGATAACATCTCCAGTCCCTGTCTTGCGCGCGCGGGCGCTGGCGAGGGTCTGCTTGAGCTCGGCTTCCATCTTCTGCATCTCGACTTCGGCTTCGGCGCGCTTGCGCTTGCCTTCATCCGCGATCTCGAGGCTTTCGTTGATCGTGGCGATCAGGTTCGCGTTCGCCTCTTTCACCGCGTTGATATCGAACACGCCGCGTTCCATTTCGGTGCGGATGATCTTGTTGGCGTCGCGCAGGTTCTGCGCATTGGCGGTCAGCAGTTCGTTGGTCAGGTCGTTTGCGGCGCGCACGGCCTTTGCCGCCTCGCTCGACCGCTGGATCGTCACCGCCTGCGCCAGTTGCGTTTCCCACAAAGGCACGGTGTTCACCAAGGTCGAATTGATCTTGGTCACAAGCGACTTGTCGTTTTCTTGCACCAGCCGGATCGAGGGCAGCGATTGCATCGTCACCTGACGGGTCAGTTTCAGATCATGCACGCGGCGTTCCAGATCGTCGCGGGCAGAGCGCAGATCGCGCAATTCCTGCGCCTTCATCATCGCTGCATCTTCGGGCGCGGCTTGGACTTCGGCCTCCTTTGCGGGGATGGTCGTGGCATCCAGTTCGGCCAGCTTTGCCTCGCCCGCGGCGATGTAGAGACCAAGTTCGTTATAGAACTGCAGCGTCTTGTCATACAGCATATCGAGGCTTTCGATATCCTTCAGCAGCACATGTTCGTGGCGCAAAAGGTCATCGGTGATCTTGTCGATCTGGCCTTGGACCTCCTCGAACCGGGCGGTGAATTTGGCGATGGGGGCGGCGCGCCCGATCAGTTTTTCCCACCAGGTCCGTTGGCGGCGCACGTCGAGTTCCGACACCGAAAAGCCCCGGATCGTCGTGACCATATTGCGCAGGCTGTCACCGGCAGGGCCCACATCCTTGTTGCGCACACCCGCCAGCATGCTTTGGCTGATGGCCTGCAGATCGGTCTGGGCCGAGGCCCCGAAGGACACGATCGAATTGGTGTCGCCGATGTTGATTTCCGCCATCCGGCGGGTGATTTCCGCCTTGGTCGGCGCATCGGCGCTTTCCAGCACGACAAGGTCGCGCGACGGTTCGGGCAAGACGACAGCAGTCACTTTTTCGACCTCGGCTAAAGCCTGGGCCGCCTTTTCGCGGGTAGATTCGGACATCACTCGTTCCCTTTCGTTTTCAGGCTCACGCCCTCTCGCTGCAACCGGTCGCGCAGCACATTGATTTCAATATCCATATCGGCATGGTCATCCACCAGCATCTTTTCGGTGCGGGCGGCAAAGTTCTGCTCCAGATCGGTCAAAAGTGCTTCGTATTTCGCGCGCGCCTCGGCATCGGGGCCACGGCGGGTGATGTCGACGAACTTGGCCGTCGCGTCGCGTGCACCCATCAGGTAGACGCCCAGATAGCGGCGCGCGCCTGTCAGGTCGCGGGGGTCCTCTTCGATCTTGGCGATCATGCGGCGGGCGACACGCTGGAACCCTGCCACCCGTTCGATCAGGCGGCGGTCGTTCAGGCTGGCGATGGCAGCGGCCATATCGGTCAGATGCGCCTCGGCCTCGTCCACCACGCGCGCCACGCGGTCCTGCTGGAACCGGTCCAGCCCCGCAACCTTTTTGTCAGTAAGCGGGTCGATCCCGAAAGCCGCGACATGCAGCGCAAGCGCCGCCACGCCATAAAGCGCCGATCCCACGATGCCGCTGTCGCCGGTATAGGCCGCAATCGCCACGCCCAAACCTGTCAGCGCCGAGGCCAGCATCTTGCGCGGCAGGGCGGGACGGCGCGCGACCTTGCGCGCATCATAGGCGGCTTCGGCGCGCAGACCTTCCTGCAAAAGCCACGCCGCCAGCGTCAGCACCCCCGCACCGGCAAGAGCCGTGACCAGCACCGCAGGCCCCGCATTCAGAGATGTGAACACAAGCACCACGGCTGGCACGTAAAGGATACGCCCGCGCGATCCCGCCGCCTTGATGCGCACCGGATCGACCGCCGCCTCGCGCGGGTCGGACGCGGCCCCCGAAGGGCTGAACTTGCCACCGAACCGTTTTGCCATCAGGCCGATCCCAGCCAGCCGGTCGACACGCCGAACATCAGCACGACAAGCACGATATAGGAAATCCGTCGAAAGGGGGCGGGCATGGGGTCTGGGTCCTTTTCTGCGGCACCGCCCGCCATGATGCGCACTGCCCCCAGCACAGCCAGAAAGCCCATCGCCAGAATGGCGACAAAACTCAGCAGCAGGATCAGACGCAACATGGGGCAGATACTCCGGTCATGGTCGTTTCCCAGATAAGGAGCCTTGCACAATAATGCGAGAGTTTTGCGTCAATTCCTGCGGCGAAAGGATCAGCCTGACCGTTTTTTCCCCGCGACAGGCCGGTTGACCGGCTTGCGCACCCGTGTGGGGGCGGGTTTGGCGCTGTCCTTGCCCAGATCCTTGTCGGTCAGCCCCAGCTGGTCACGCACGACACGGCCTTTGACCTCTTCGACAGCACCCGCTTCCAGATTGCCCAGCTGGAACGGGCCGTAGCTGACACGGATCAAACGGTTCACGGTCACGCCGATCGCCTCCATCGCGCGGCGGATTTCGCGGTTCTTGCCTTCGCGCAGGCTGACGGTCAGCCAGGCGTTCGCCCCCTGCTGGCGGTCGAAGGTCACGATCATCGGCTGATAGCGGATGCCGTCGACCGTGATGCCTGCGCGCAACTGTTCCAGCCGGGCCTCGCTGACCGATCCGTTGATGCGCACGCGGTAACGGCGCAGCCAACCGGTCGAGGGCAGTTCCAGCCGCCGCTTGACACCGCCGTCATTGGTCAGCAGCAGCAGCCCTTCGGAATTGAGGTCCAAGCGCCCCACCGACATCACCCGCGGCATGTCCTCGGGCAAGGATGCGAACACCGTGGGGCGGTCCTTTTCGTCGCGCTCGGTCGTCACCAGTCCCGCAGGCTTGTGATAAAGCCACAGGCGCGGCGGCTCGGGCGCGCGCATGGCCTTGCCGTCCACGACGATCCGGTCGGCATCGGTGACATTCAGCGCGGGGCTGGTGATGACCTTGCCGTTCACGCTGACGCGACCTTCGGCGATCATGCGTTCGGCGTCGCGGCGGCTGGCGACACCCGCGCGCGACAGGACTTTGGCGATCCGGTCGCCCTGGGGTGTATCATTGCTCATGGCTGACCCTTAGCCGCTTTGATCGGCCCTTGCCAGAGATTGCGCGCGCAGGCATCACTCAACAATGGTTTTCCGCTCGCATATGGACCTCGCGCTGGCCGAGGCGCGCGCCGCCGCCGCTCGCGGCGAGGTGCCGGTGGGTGCCGTCATCGCGCGCGACGGAGCAATCATCGCGCAGGCGGGCAACCGGACGCGGGAACGCAACGACCCCACCGCCCATGCCGAAATGCTCGCGATCCGCGCGGCCTGTGCCGCGCTGGGGCAGGAACGGCTGACGGGCTGCGACCTTTACGTGACACTCGAACCTTGCCCGATGTGCGCGGCCGCCATCAGCAACGCGCGCATCGCGCGGCTTTATTATGCCGCCGCTGACCCCAAATCGGGCGGCGTGGCGCAGGGGCCGCGCATCTTCACCCATCCGCAATGCCACCACCGGCCCGAAATCTATGACGGCATCAGCGCCGCCGAGGCCGAACAGCTCTTGCGCGATTTCTTCGCCGCAAAACGCTGATCACAACTTCTTTTTTCCACAAATACTCCCGCCGGAGGCATAAGAGTCTTTCCACCCCATCCTCAAGAGGCCACTCATGGACTGGCACAGCCATATCGACGCCTATTGCGAACGGATCGACCCCAGCTTCTGGTCCGAACCGATCAACGCGCTGACCAATCTCGCCTTCCTCGTCGCCGCCCTCTGGGTCTGGCCGCGCACGGCGGGGCTGCCGCTGGCACGCGCGCTGGCTGCGATCCTTTTTGCCATCGGGGTGGGCAGTTTCCTGTTCCACACCTTCGCGACACCCTGGTCCGCACTGATGGATGTTGTGCCTATCGGGGCCTTCATCCTGCTTTACCTTTTCGCCGTGCACCGTGATGTGATCGGGCTGGGGTTCTGGCCCGCCTTGGGGGCAACAGCACTGTTTTTGCCCTTCGCCGCGATCACGGTCCCGCTTTTGGGGATGCTGCCGTTTTTTGGCATTTCCGCATTTTACTGGACCGTGCCGATCCTCTTGGTGATCTACGGGCTGGCGTTGAGAAAAACGCCCGATATCACGCGGGGATTCCTGATCGGGGCGGGGCTGCTGGCGCTGTCGATCACCGCGCGGTCGCTCGATGAAATCCTGTGCAACCTCATCCCCTTCGGCACGCATTTCCTGTGGCATATCTTCAACGCCGTGATGCTGGCATGGATGATCCTTGTTTACCGCCGCCATATGCTTGCGGGCGCGGCCCGAGACCGCTAAACGCGCATGACAGTTGCACCGGAGAGTTCTGCCCATGTCGATTGATACCGAAACCGCCCGCCGCGTGGCCAAGCTCGCCCGCATCGAGGTCGCCGAGGATGCGCTGCCCGCGCTTGCCTCCGAATTCAACGCGATTCTGGGGTTCATCGAACAATTGAACGAAGTGGATGTGGACGGCGTCGAGCCGATGACCTCGGTCACGCCACAGCGGCTGAAACGCCGCGCCGATGTGGTGACCGACGGCAACCAGCAGGCCGCCGTGTTGAAAAACGCGCCCGATGCGCGTGAAGGGTTTTTTGCCGTGCCGAAGGTGGTGGAATAATGTCCGATCTGACCAAACTGACCATTTCCGCCGCCCGCGACGCGCTGCGCAAGGGTGACGTGACCAGCACCGAAATCACGCAAGCCTGCCTGACCGCAATCGACGGGGCCGATGCGCTGGGTGCCTTCGTGCACAAGACGCCTGAAATCGCGCTGGCGCAGGCGCAGGCCGCCGATGTGCGGATCAAGTTCGGCGATGCGCCCGCGATGTGTGGCATCCCCTTGGGGATCAAGGACCTGTTCTGCACCAAGGGTGTGCCGTCGCAGGCCGCGTCCCGCATCTTGCAAGGGTTCAAACCTGAATACGAATCGACCGTCACCGGCAAGCTGTTCGACGCTGGCGCCGTGATGCTGGGCAAGCTGAACATGGACGAATTCGCCATGGGCTCGTCCAACGAAACCTCCGTTTACGGGCCAGCGATCAACCCTTGGAAGGTCGACGACCGTAACCTGACGCCCGGCGGCTCGTCGGGCGGGTCGGCCAGCGCTGTCGCCGCTGATCTCTGCCTTGCCGCCACCGGCACCGATACCGGCGGGTCGATCCGCCAGCCTGCGGCCTTTACCGGCATCACCGGCCTGAAACCGACTTATGGGCGCGTGTCGCGCTGGGGGATCGTGGCGTTCGCCTCGTCGCTCGATCAGGCGGGGCCGATGACCAAGGACGTGCGCGATTGCGCCATCATGTTGCAGGCGATGTGCGGCCATGACCCCAAGGACAGCACCAGCGCCGATCTGCCCGTGCCCGATTTCGAGGCGGCCCTGACCGGCGATATCAAGGGCAAGACCATCGGCATTCCGCGCGAATACCGCATGGACGGCATGCCTGCCGAGATCGAAAAGCTCTGGGAAGACGGCACAGCGATGCTGCGCGACGCCGGTGCCAAGATCGTCGATATCAGCCTGCCGCATACGAAATACGCGCTGCCCGCCTATTACGTCATCGCCCCCGCCGAGGCATCGTCGAACCTTGCGCGGTATGATGGCGTACGTTTCGGCCACCGCGCGAAGCTTGGCGCAGGTGACGGCATCACGCAGATGTATGAAAAGACACGCGCCGAAGGCTTCGGCTCGGAGGTGCAGCGCCGTGTCATGGTCGGCACCTATGTGCTGTCGGCGGGGTTCTATGACGCCTATTACAACCGCGCCCGCAAGGTACGGACCCTGATCAAGCGTGACTTTGACGACGCTTTCGCTGCGGGTGTCGATGCGATCCTGACGCCTGCGACGCCGTCTGCGGCCTTTGGCATCGGTGAAATGGCGGATGCCGACCCGATCAAGATGTATCTGAACGATGTGTTTACCGTGACAGTGAACCTTGCCGGCCTTCCCGGCATCGCGGTGCCGACAGGGCGTGACGCCCAAGGGCTGCCCTTGGGGCTGCAACTGATCGGCAAGCCGTGGGAAGAGGCGGAATTGCTCAACATCGCCTACCGGCTGGAAACGGCTGCGGGCTTTGTAGCCAAGCCCGCCAAGTGGTGGTAGTTTCGATTGGATGAAATCAGGTGATATGGGTGTGCAAGGAATGAAAACAGGTGTCTTGATCTTGGCGGGTGCGCTCGTTCTGGCCGCCTGCGCGCCGCAGCAGTTCGACCGTCCGCGCGGTGTCGGTTTCGACGACCGCTCTGCGTTCGAGATCGAGCGCGCCCAGCGCGAGGCAGCACTTGCCGGCGGCGGCGGCGGTTTTGCGCCACCACCCACCGTGCAATCTGCTCCGATCGGGCCGGTCGGCGGTGCCATCCCCGCCAGCGAGCTTGCGGCTGCAGGGATTGGCCAAGGTGGCTTCGGCTCCGGTTTCCCGGCACCCGGCGCAAACCTTCCGCCGCAACCGGCCATGACGACCACGCCGCCAGCGCCTGTGCGCAGCAACACCGGTATCTCCGACGAACAGAACTTTGATGCTGTCGCTGGCCGTGAAACGATCGAAAGCGATGCACAGCGCCGTCAGGCCGCTATCGCTGCACAACAGCAGATCGCGCCGCAGCCTTTGCCCGAACGTCCTGTGGCGACCGGCCCGAATATCGTCGAATATGCGTTGAACGCGCCGAATGTGCGCGGGCAGGAATGGTACAGCCGGTCGCTTTTGTCCGGTCAGGCGCGGTTCCAGCGCAATTGCGCCGCCTATGCCACGGCGGATGACGCGCAGCGCGATTTCCTTGCGCGCGGCGGGCCAGAGCGTGACCGTCTTGGCATCGACCCCGATGGCGACGGCTTTGCTTGCGGCTGGGACCCTGAACCCTTCCGCCGTGCCGTGCAGAACTGATCCGCGCGGACCGGCAATCACCCAACTGCGGGCCGCGCCGTAATGGCGCGCGGCCCGACATGGTGGTGATCCATTACACCGCCATGACCAGCGCTGCTGCCGCCTGCGACACGCTGTGCAACCCCGACACGCAGGTCTCTGCCCATTATCTGATCGCCGAGGATGGCACCGTCCTGTCGCTGGTTGCCGAGGACCTGCGCGCCTGGCATGCAGGGGCAGGGCGCTGGGGGGCGGTCACGGATGTGAACAGCCATTCCATCGGGATCGAGCTTGCCAACGACGGGACAAGCCCCTTTGCCGCGCCGCTGATGGATGCGCTGGAGGATCTTTTGCGCGGCATCATGCAGCGCTGGGATATTCCGCCGGAGCGGATCATTGGCCATTCCGACATGGCACCTCACCGCAAGATCGACCCCGGCCCGCGCTTTGACTGGCGCAGGCTCGCGCTGCAGGGCCTGTCGGTCTGGCCGGATGCGGGGCAGGCTGACCCCGCAGGTTTCGCCGCCGCCATGCGCGGCTTTGGCTATACCGCCACCGATGACCCCGATCTGCTGCTGCACTCCTTCCGCCTGCGGTTCCGTCCTTGGGCGCAGGGGCCGCTGGATGGCACCGATGCGGGCCTCATCGCGGACCTAGCGCACCGTTTCCCCGTTGACGCGGGCGGGCAGGCTGCCTAACTGGCCCTTGCGCGGATGGCTGGATGGCTGCGGGCCTGTCATGGGTTCGAGGAAAGTCCGGACTCCACAAAGCACGGTGCCGGGTAACGCCCGGCGGGGGTAACCCCAGGGAAAGCGCCACAGAGAACAGACTACCCTCTACACGGGGGAAAAGGTGAAACGGTGGGGTAAGAGCCCACCGCGGGACGGGCAACCGGACCGGCACGGCAAGCCCCACCGGGAGCAATGCCAAATAGGGACCGCGCGCGGTGTTGATCCTTCGGGATATCAGCCGCAGGGAGGCTTGAGCCCGAGCGGTCCGGGTTGGCAGCTAGAGGGCGTCTGGCAATAGGCGCTCCAGATGAATGGTCATCCAGGGTGGTTCGCCATCTTGACAGAATCCGGCTTACAGGCCATCCGCGCGTTTCAATTCATCCCCTTTGCGTTAGGCTGCCCGGCGAATCCCTGCTGACAAGGTCCGCCATGACCCGCACCCCGCTTGATCCCGCCCATATCATCCCGAACGAAGCCGCCCTGCGCGCCCTGTTCCCGCCGGTGCATGCCATCGCGGCGATCAAAAGCCTGCCTGGGCTTGATCCCCATGCGCGCGATTTCATCGCCCGCGCGCCCTTTGTCTGCCTTGGCACGCAAGGGGCAGATGGCCGCGCCGATGTCAGCCCGCGTGGCGATGCGCCCGGTTTCGTGCAGGTACTGGATGACCGCACCCTCGCACTGCCGGACAGGCCGGGAAATAACAGGCTGGATTCGCTGGCCAATATCATTGGCAATCCGCAGGTGGGGCTGTTGTTCATGATTCCCGGTTTCGAAGAAACCTTGCGGGTCAATGGCACCGCGCAATTAACCACCGACCCCGATCTGCTGGCGCTGGGCCGCATGGATGACCGCGACCCGCGCCTGATGGTGGTGATTCACGTGGCAGAGGTTTTCGTGCATTGCGCCAAAGCCTTCCGCCGGTCGGGCTTGTGGGACCCCGCAAAGAGACAGGACCGTGGCGCCATGCCATCGCTGATGCAGATGCTGCATGACCAGACAGCCGAACGCCCGCTGGATGCCGCGGAACTGGCGGAAAAAGATGCGCAGTTGGAAGAGGCTTATCAAAAGACGCTGTACTGATCCTGTCCGCAATCAGGACCGTGCCAGCCCCTCCGTTTCGGCGTTCTCGGCTGCCCATTCACCGGCGGCTTCGACTGCTACGGGCGAGCTGGTCGGCAGCACGTTGAGGTAGCTTTCGGTCTGCGCCACCGCTACGGGTGCGCGCTGGGTCATGCGGTAAAGCGCATAGGCCGCGATTGCGGCAAAGGTCACACCCAGCACGATCCAGAACCCGAATGGCCCCATCCTCTGCATTGCAAACCCCGTCACCAAAGGGCCGATGATCGCGCCCAGTCCGAAGGTGAACACAAGGCCACCCGATGCGGCGGGCATATCTTCGGGGGCGATGGAATCATTCGTATAGGCCAGAAACAGCGCGTATAGCGGCGTGGTGACGCCCCCTGCGAAAAAGGCCGCAGCCATCAGCGGCACCAGACCGCCCCCCGCAATCCAGCCAAGCGCGCAGGACCCCGCACCGATGGCGGCAGCGCCGAAGATCAGCTTGCGCCGGTCCATCACATCCGACAGCCAGCCGATCGGATATTGCAGCAGCAATGCCCCCGCAAACAGCATCGCCACGAACAGCGCGATCTGGTTCGCTGTCATCCCGATCTGCGTCCCGAAAACGGCGCCCATCCCTGACTGTGTCGCATAAACGCTGCCTAGCAGAAAAATCCCGACAGTGCCCAAGGGCGACTCCATAAAGAGCGCGCGCAAGGGCATCGGGCGGGCGACTTCGACGGCGGGGGCAGGGGCCACCGACAGCAGGATCGGCGCGAAAGAGATAGACACAAGGATCGAGGCCCCGATGAACAGAACCGACGTGCCAGCGTCACCCAAGGTCAGCAGGCCCTGCGCGCCGATGATCCCCAGCGTCTGCGCGATCATATAGGCCGAGAGCAGCTTGCCGCGCGTATCGTTGGTGGCAGCGTTGTTCAGCCAGCTTTCGGCGGCGACATAGATCCCCGACATGCAGAACCCGATGACGATCCGCAGGATGGTCCAGAACCACGGGTCCGGCAGCAAGGGAAAGGCGATCAGCCCCGCCGACATGAAACTGCCCAAAGCGGCGAAGACGCGCACATGGCCGACCCGTCGGATCAGCAGGGGCGTCAGCCGTGCGCCCGACAGAAAGCCCATGAAATAGCCCGAGGTCACGATCGCCAGTGCCGCAGGCGAGAACCCCTCGATCCCGCCGCGCAGGCCGATCAGGGTGAAATGCATCCCGTTGCCCAGCATAATCAGCACGATGCCCAGCAACAGCGCCCAGACGCCCGACAGAACCTTGACCATGGCCGACCCTTCCGCGCGCATCCTGTGACGGCCCAGTCTGGTCACAGGCAGGTGGTCCGCGCCTTCGCCGCAACGCCGCATCGGTGACCTTTTGCGACGGAGTGTGTCGCGGATGACGTCCGGGTCAGATCAGGTGCCGGAAGGTCCGGCCTCTCCGGCCTCTGCCAGTTGCAGAAAGAACCCCGTGATCTCTTCCGGCGTCGCGCGGTCGAGCGCGCCTTGGGCGATCTCGGATTGCGACCAGATCCATGTCTTGGCAGGGTCGTGCAACATGGCCCAAGCGCCAAAAACCCGCTCATCCGCGGGTTCGGCGACATGCACCTTCACCTCCAGATGGCGGTCGTCGCGGCTGATGCGGGCAATCGCGTCGCGGACCTTGTCCTCTGGTCCTTCGAGCCATTGCAGATAGATATCCGCACGGCAGATAAGCGCACCGGTGATACCGTCGCGGGCATTGGCCTTGCGCGCCTGCATCAGGATGCTGCTGAGGATGGCTTCGTCATAGCCAAAGGGCTGGGACGTATAGATGGCGCGAAATACGGTCATGATGTGCTGTCCCTGTCTGCCGTGGCATGCAACAGAGCTACACGGTGTGCCAGTGCTTCACAATCGCCGCGCTGCATTGGATCGACCAGCGCAGGTGACTGCGCTGGTCGTATATCGGCTTGTGGTCATCAGAAGGCGTAAGACACGCCGACTTTCAGACTGAGGTTCGTATCCGTGCCGATCATAGCGCAATCGCCGCCATCAAATCCGATGGGGCCGCTGCACTCCCGAACGGGGTCTTGGGTATATTCGTCCGAGTTGGAGGCGAAATACAGCGCTTCCATTTTGACGCTCAAGGTATCTGACAACGCATGTTCGACACCCAGGCCGACAATACCACCGACGCGCGTATCGCTCAGATCGTAACTGCTCACGTCCGGCGCGGGCAGTCGGTTATGGGCAAGGTCGGACTGGACAAAGCCCAGACCGGCTGTCGCAAAAAACAGGCTGTCACCCGATGCGATGCCCGCACGGCCGCGCAGGCTGCCAGCCACGTTGATCGCGGATACCACCTCGCGGTAGTCACTGCTGCGCTGGGCTTCGTCATTGGAATAGACCGCAAGATCACCAACGACGCCATAGACAAAGCTGCCATTCTGCCAGTTATAGCCTGCATGGCCGCCCAGTCCGGCCCCGAGCGAAACGATCTCGAAGCTGCCACCATATTCGACATAGTCAAGGTCCCAGACGCTGCCTTCGTTCGCCAGCAGGGCAAAATCGGCACCTGCATAGGCGCCGGACCAGTCATGCGACGGCGCAAGGGCGCCCGTGCCATTTGCACGGCTGTCGCCGCCGATGTAGTAATTCAAACCTGCCGACACGCTGGTCAGATCAGCGGTGCCGTAATAGGCATCGTCACCGCTGCCAGCGTCATCGGTGCCGTCGAACACTGTATAGCTGGCCTCGGCGGTCCATGACAGATTGCCGCTGAAGAACTGCTCGACACCGGCGCCGACGGTCAGGCCTGTGTAGGTGCCGTTCATCTCGTTGTTGCCGTCGTTGATGCTGTTTTCGACTTCAGCAGCCGAAATCCCGCCCAAGACATATAGCAGCGTGTTGCCCGCAGCCATCCCAGCGCGGCCACGCAGGCTGATCACCTGGTCCATCGAGGTGCTGACGTCGCCGTTGTAGGCTTCGTAGCTTGCACTCATGTCGCCAAACGCGGCGTTGAGTTCCACACCGACAACGGTTGCACCCAATTGCCAGTTATACCCGCCTAAGATCGCGCCGGTTGCCGCGGTATTGCCCACATCATAGGTGCCGCCATGGTTGTTAAAGTCGATATCGCTCGTCGCGATATCTGCAAATCCGCCGTTCAGGCGTGCACCCGCATAGGCCCCTGAAAAATCGGCCGGTGTGCCATAAGCAGGTGTTGCACCTTGCTGACTGGCGATGTCGCCCAGCCTGTAGTTTGCGGTCACTGCAAGGGTGTGGATGCGGTCATTGATGCGGAGCGTGTAGTCAAGCTCGTTGGTACTGTCGTTTTCGCCGTAGATGCTCGTGATGAACGATCCTCCGATCGATAACCGCTCGTTGACCGCCTGCTCGACACCAAACCCTAGGGCGACACCCAGCTTGCCTGCACCGAGATCGGGCCAGCTGTCAGGAATGTCTTCAAACTCGATCCAGGAGCGTTCAAAGTTGGCATAGGCGAGACCTGCCGTGGTATAGACAACCGTATCTCCGACGACATGGCCGACACGCCCGCGCAATGTCGCGAGCAGGTCGGCATCGTTCTGGATCTGCACGTCTGTAGAGAAGATATCTTGCCGGGAGTTGGTCAGAAAGCTCAGGTCCGCGGCAAGCCCCATCAATGTGTTGTTGCGCACAAGGTTGTAGCCGCCCCCGACACCTGCCAGCCCACCGAACGACCGAATGTCCATCGTCGACCCGTACCAGTCATAGTCGATATCTTCGTATGTGGTTTTATGCTGTGACACGCCGAACTGGCCGCTGATGTACCACCCGTCCCACGCATTGCCTGTCTCTTGTGCGTTGGCAGCAGTCACCAGTGCCAGGATACTGGTCGCGGAATAAAGGAATCTTTGCATGTCGTCCTCGCGGGAATGTGATAAGTGAATGCTTTCTCATACATCGCTGGATTCGTTCGCCACCAAGGCTAACCGTATGGTCTGCGAAGTTTTCGGTGGTCTGTTGTTACCTAGCGTCACATATCGATAGTCAGGGTTGCGCGCGCGGCGGGTGACACACGCTGGGCCTGTGCGGGTGTTCGTTGTGCAAAACTGCGACAATGAAACACCCCTTTGCGGTTGACTCGGCCGGGCTTCGCGGTAAAAGGCAGCTTCAATCATACACCCGTGGGCCCAGCCCCGCGAAGCCGGAGAAGTGAACATGGCGAAGCCAACCACGATCAAGATCCGCCTGAACTCCACCGCGGGGACCGGGCATTTCTATGTGACCAAGAAAAACGCACGCACGATGACCGAAAAGATGGCGATCAAGAAATACGATCCCGTCGTGCGCAAGCATGTCGAATACAAGGAAGGCAAGATCAAGTAAGTGATCTTGACCCCTTGGGGACAGTGAAAAGGCCGCGCAGTTCGCGCGGCCTTTTTTTTGCGTGACGAAGCCCCGCGCAACAAAAAAGGGCCGGTGTTTCCACCGGCCCCTGTGATCGTCTTGCCTGCGCTTATTCGCGGTTGCCGAACAGTTGCAGCAGGAACATGAACATGTTGATGAAGTTCAGATAGAGGCTCAGCGCGCCCATGATCGCGGACTTGCCCAGCCATTCCGCATCACCCTGTGCGGCATGTGCGACATACTCGGACTTGATGCGCTGCGTGTCATAGGCGGTCAGTCCTGCGAAGATCAGCACGCCGAGGATCGAGATCGCGAACATGATCGCAGGCGACTGCAGGAACAGGTTGACGATCATCGCGACGATGATACCGATCACGCCCATCATCAGGAACGTGCCCCATGCGGACAGGTCCTTTTTCGTGGTGTAGCCATAAAGGCTCAGTCCCGCGAAAGCGATCGAGGTGATCAGGAAGATCTGCGCGATCGACATGCCGGTGAAGGCCACGAAAATCCATGCAATCGACAGGCCCATGACGGCCGCGAAAGCGTAGAAGAACGTCTGCGCGGCAGCAGCCGAGAAGCGGTTGATCATGGCGCCGAAGCCAAAGATCATCGCCAATGGTGCGAACATGATGATCCAGCCCAGAATGTTGGGCTGCAGCGTGATCGGGTCACGGAACATGCCCAGCAGGGCAGGCGCGGTGCCCACGGCCCAAGCCACGGCAAAGGTGATCAACATGCCTACGGACATCGTGCCGTAGACTTTGTTCATATGGGCGCGAAGGCCTTCGTCGATTGCGGCCGTGCGGACCCCACCGGCCGTGCGAATTGTCTCGTATTGAGCCATGTTTTCCTCCAGAATAAAACAGCGGCGCCGGGGTACGGCATCCTTGCACGTCATATTGGCAGGATGCCCCCGTTATTCAAGACTTTCCGGCCCAAGAGCCCCCTTATCCGAGCGTTTTGCGCAACAATGTCGCACCCTGGCGCAAATCCGCGTCACAGCCGCCAATGACGCGGCACGTCCCAGAGCGGTTTGGCGGCCTCTGCCTGTGCCTCGTCGGGGGTAATCCCGATATCGCGCAGCATATGTGCGTCAAGCGCCGCCAGCGACCGGCGCTGCCGGATCAGGCCGATAGACTGCGTGATCTGCGCCCAAAAAGACGGGCGCGCGGGCCGTTTGGGCTGCGGGCAAGTGTGTGCCTGTGAAAGACTGGTCATGACATTTCCTTTTCTGATGAATAGCGCCGTATGTATCTTGATGCTTGATATGTAGAGGTGCGCGTGTCATAAGAGAAATGAATGTTTGATGGGTAAAGCATCAGGGATATTGATATGGCGCGCAATCTGGACCTGACCGCCCTGCGGTCCTTTGTGGCGGTGGCCGATACCGGCGGCGTGACCAAGGCGGCGGGCCTGCTGCATCTGACGCAATCGGCGGTGTCGATGCAGCTAAAACGGCTGGAGGAATCGCTTGATGCGCCGCTGCTCGACCGGACAGGGCGGGGCATCGCGCTGACGTCGCAGGGGGAACAGCTGCTCAGCTATGCGCGGCGGATGCTGATCCTGAACGACGAGATCTATGGCAAGCTGACCTCGGTGGCTTATGAGGGCGAGGTCACGCTGGGCGTGCCGCATGACATCATCTATCCGGTGATCCCGCAGGTTTTGCGCCGTTTCGCCGCCGCCTATCCGCGGATGCGGGTGCAATTGTCATCATCCTTTACTAGCAACCTGCTGGACGAATACCGACGCGGCGCGATCGACATGATCCTGACGACCGAGGACAGCGTGGGGCAGGACGGCGAGACGCTGACTGCAATCCCGCTGATCTGGCTGGGCGCGCCCGGCGGGCAGGTCTGGAAGGAACGCCCCCTGCGGCTGGCTTATGAACACCGCTGCATCTTTCGCGGCTTTGTCCAGCGCCGTCTGGACGAGGCGGGCATCCCTTGGGAAATGGCCGTCGAAAGCCATTCCAGTCGCACGATCGAAGCGACGGTCAGCGCCGATCTGGCCGTTCATACGATGCTTGCAGGAGCGGAGCCGCGCCATTTCGAACGGATCGCGCATGGCGGGGCGCTGCCTGATCTGCGCGATTTCAACATCAACCTCTATCACGCCGACGTCGACAATCCGGTGATCCGCGATCTGGCGGGGTTCATCCGCGACGGGTTCTATACGCTCAAAGCCCCTGTCATGGCACAATGACCACCTTGCCGGTCGAGGCGCGGCTACGCATCAATTCCAGCGCCTCTGCCGCCTGATCCAAGGGCAGGGTGTGGCTGATATGCGGGGTCAGCCGCCCCTCTGCCAGCCAGCCCAGCAATTCGGCCAGCGAATCGGACAACAGATCAGGGCGGAATTTCAGATAGCCGCCCCAGTAGAACCCGATCAGGTCGATGTTTTTCACCAGCAGGATATTGGCAGGCACCTGCGGGACATCGCCGCTGGCAAAGCCGATGACGATATAGCGCGCCAGCGGTTTGCACGCGCCAAGCGCGGCCTTGAACGCATCGCCGCCCACCGGATCATAAACCACATCGGCCCCGCCCAGCGCCTTGACCGCCGCCTTGATGTCCTGCGTGTCGCTGTCGATCACATGGTCCGCGCCAGCCGCCTGCGCCACAGCCAGTTTGTCCGCACCCCGTGCCACGGCGATCACGCGCGCGCCCATGACCTTGCCGATTTCCACCGCCGTCAGCCCGACACCGCCTGCGGCGCCCAGCACCAACAGCGTTTCACCCTGTTGCAGCCGTGCGCGCTGCGTCAGGGCCAGATGCGATGTGCCATAGGCCACCATGAACCCCGCCGCGACATCGGCGGTCATGCTGTCGGGAACAGGGCGGCAGAGGGCTGCGGGAAACACACCCTTTTCGGCCATGCCGCCTTGGCCGCCGAACACCGCGACGCGGGCGCCGATGGCGGGTGTGGTCACACCTTCGCCCTGCGCGATCACCGTGCCGCACACTTCCATTCCCAGCGTGAAGGGCGGGGCAGGCGTGTCCTGATAAGATCCCTTGGCCATCAGCAGATCGGCAAAGTTCAATCCGCAAGCGGCAATGTCGAGCAAGACCTCGCCCGCAGCGGGGGCTGGCACTGCGACTTCGGCCAAGGCGGGCGGGCTGGTGAATGACGATACCTGAAATGCGCGCATGGGTCCGAATCCTTTCACGGTGAGACAGCTCCAGCTTTAGCACCCTGTGACCGGTCAACGCGACCACGGGCGCTGCTTTTCGCGCGTGACCTGTCTTTAAGGTCAGGACAGCGACTGCAACCGTTGCGTGTTCGCTCTGAAAGGTGTCATCATCGATTACAGGAAGAAAACCCGTGCGTTTTCACTTTTTTGGTAACTATCGCGGCGCTGAATGACACATCATCGGGCCGTTTTTCTGATAAGGAAATAATGATGAAGCACCCTGTCGACGTCTATGTGGGCAAACGGATCAGGCATCGCCGTTGGATGAATGGGACGACGCAACAACAGCTTGCCGAAAATGTTGGTATCAAATTCCAGCAGATCCAGAAATACGAAACCGGCATGAACCGCGTCAGCGCCTCGCGGCTTTGGGATATCGCTAATGTGCTTGGCGTGCCTGTCTCGTTCTTCTTTGAAGGCTATGATGCGCAACCTGCGGCAGAAGTCGCCGGCAACGATATGCCGGGCGATATCCTGACCGACAAGGAAGCGCTGGAATTGCTGCGGTCCTATTATGCGATCCCCGAAAACCAGCGCCGCCGCCTGTTCGATCTGGCCCGCGTGCTGAGCGAAGCGGCCTAAGCGCCTCTTGTCTGTCAAACTGTGCTGGGGTACCGCAAGGCTGCGGACACAGCACAGGTGGCAGGTAAAGTGGATCAATCAACGCAGTCCGACCTGATCCGGGTCGCCCATCTTTTGGCCGATGCGGCGCGCCCTGTGACGCTCGCGCATTTTCGCACCTCCGGTCTGCTGGCCGACAACAAGGCCGAGGCGCATTTCGACCCTGTCACAATCGCCGATCGCGCGGCCGAACAGGCGATGCGCGCGGTTCTGGCGCGCGAACGCCCTCATGACGGCATCTTTGGTGAGGAATATGGCCAGACCCCGGGCACATCCGGGCTGACATGGGTGCTTGACCCGATTGACGGCACGCGCGGCTATATCAGCGGCACGCCCACATGGGGTGTGCTGATCGCCGTGGGTGGCGCGGATGGTCCGGTTTACGGTATCATCGACCAGCCCTATATCGCGGAACGTTTCGCGGGCGGTTTTGGTCAGGCGCATGTGACGGGGCCGATGGGCACAGCACCACTGGCCACGCTTGCGCCGCGCGCGCTTGATCAGGCGATCCTGCTGTCCACCTTTCCCGAAATCGGCACCGCCGCCGAGATGGCTGCGTTTCAGGCCGTATCGCAACAAGTGCGGCTGACGCGCTATGGCATGGATTGCTATGGCTATGCGCTTTTGGCGGCAGGGCAGGTCGATCTGGTGATCGAGGCGGGGTTGAATGCCTATGACGTACAGGCCCCCATTGCCGTGATCGAGGCGGCTGGCGGGATCGTCACCGATTGGTCAGGTGCGCCTGTGCATGCGGGCGGACAGGTACTTGCTGCCGCCAATCGCCAGATCCATGCCGCGGCACTCGCGATCCTGCGCAGGTATGGGTAGAGGCATCATCCAGCGAATGCCCGAATACTGCCTTGGCTTTGCCGCAACTCTCTGGTTGTAAAAGATATCTGAACAAAAGGGTCGCGTGGGATGAGAATCACAATCGCTTTGGTGGCGTCTGTTGCTTTGTCGGGGTGTTTTGTGGTGGTGCCTATCCCTCAGCAGCAGGCCGTGACACGGTCGGTCCCCGCCACAATCGCCACGCAAGGATTCGGCGGTGCGCTGAACGACCTGCGCGAAAGCCGTGGCTTGTCCGGTCTTGGGCAGGACCCGCGTCTGACGCGCGCCGCACAGGCCCATGCGGATCACATGACGCAGGCGGGCTATTTTGCGCACCAATCACCCGGCGGGCCGAACGGTGACACGATGGCCCAAAGGATCAGGTCCGCCGGATGCAGCGCAGGTGCCATGGCCGAGAACATCGCCCAAGGCCAACGCTCCGAAGCCGAAGTGCTTGCTGCCTGGGTCGCGTCGCAGGGCCATCTGACGAACATGCTCGGCCCGCGCTATCGCAGCTACGGCCTGGGTCGGTCGGGCGATATCTGGGTGCTGAAATTCGCGGACGGGTGTTGAGGCCTTAAACCTCTTCGCCAAGGTCGGGCAATCCGGTTACCCGATGTCCGGTTCCCGATCTGTCTGTGCGGCGACCTGCGTCAGGTAATCTGCGATGGTCTTGCCAGGCTCTGGCCGAAAGCTTTGCCCTGTCGCCGTGCAGTCTGTGATGCGGTCGATGCGGAAAGCGCGGAAATCGGCGCGCAATTCGCACCATGCCGAACAGGTCCAGACTTGCCCCCAGTATTCGGTTTGCAGCGGGCGGATGATCCGCGCTGTCGGGGTGCCGTCCAGCGCGTCATAGAGGATACGCAGCTTCAGCCCGTCACGGATCGCGCGGCGCAGCAGCGGCATGTGCCGGAACCCGCCCTGCGCGCGCTTGAATTCATAGACGCCAAAGCCCCATGACTTGGGCGTGCGGCGCCGGTTGGACGCATGTTCGCCAACCTTGTCCAGCAGGGTTTTCGCCGCCGTCTTCAATTCTACATCCGCCACTTCGCGCACGATGGCCATGCCAAGATGCAGCGCCTCCAGTTCTGCCAGCGACAGTGCCAAAGGCGGCAGGAATACCGGATCGCGCAGCAGATAGCCGACACCGCGTTCACCCTCGATGGGAACGCCGGACGCGACCAGCGTGTCGATGTCGCGATAAACCGTGCGCACCGACACGTTCAGCGCAGCCGCGATATCACGCGCAAGATGGAGCCGTCCGTCACGGATGATCTCCACAATGTCCGCCAGTCGCGTGCTGCGCTGCATAGGTGGTCAGTTCACCGCGACAGCGACGGTGCTGTGCAGCATCGTGACACTTGGCCCGTCGATGGCACCCATGAAGGCCGCAGCCTCCGGCGCTGTTTCAATACTGGCCGCGGCAGCCTTGGCGGCATCCATATCCGCCCATGCGACATTGTCGATCCAGACGCCCGTATCCGAAACGGACAGGCGGCGGGACAGAAAACCCGGACAGGTGGTCAGATAGCTGTTCATCGCCGCCGCAAGCTGGACGAATGCGGCAGGGCTAGCGGTGTCGTTGATCTTGAAGGTGACGGTTTCGATGACGTGGGGCATGGGATTCTCCTGAAGCCGGTTGATGTCGCCATCACGTCATAGCCTTGCACAACTGACAAAACCTGTCAGTTGAAATGCAACCAGCGCTTATGCGCCCTGCCGCACCCCCGCGATCCAGACATCGGCAATCGCGCGGTCGTCGCCCATCATGATCGTCGGGAACAGCGCGTCCCAGATGTCATCCGCCCGCGCGCTGCGCTGGGCGATGGCGGGGGTCGCGGCAAGGTCGAGCACGGTGATATCCGCCGCAGCCCCCGCGCCCAGATGCCCGATCTGGCCTGTCATGTGCAGGCTTGCCGCTGATCCTTCGGTCGCGAGCCACATCAGCTGTGCGGGATGCAGGGCCACACCGCGCAGCTGCCCGATTTCATAGGCCGCGGCCATCGTGCGCAGCATCGAAAACGACGACCCGCCGCCTGTGTCCGTGGCAAGCCCGATGGTCAGCCCTGCACGCGCCAGCCCCATCAGATCGAACAGCCCCGACCCGATAAAGGTATTCGATGTCGGGCAATGCACGACGGCGGCACCGACTTCGGCCAGCCGCGCAATCTCGCGCGGCTCAAGATGGATCGCATGGCCGTAAAGACCGCGCGCGCCCAGCAGGCCAAAAGCTTCGTAGGTGTCCAGATAGTCGCGGGCATCCGGAAACAGATCGCGCACCCATGCGATTTCGGGCAATTGCTCGCTCAGATGAGTCTGCATCAGGCAGGTCGGGTTTTCGGCCCAGAGCGCGCCGAGGGCGGCCAGCTGGTCCGGCGTCGAGGTGGGCGAGAACCGCGGCGTGATCGCATAACTCGCGCGTCCCTTGCCGTGCCAGCGCGCGATCAGCGCCTTGCTGTCGTCATAAGCCGCCTGTGCCGTGTCGCGCAGATTGGCGGGCGCGTTGCGGTCCATGCAGGTCTTGCCTGCGACCACGGCCATGTCGCGCGCGGAAGCGGCTGTGAAGAACGCATCGACGCTCGCGGGATGGATCGTGCAATAGCTGGTCAGCGTCGTGGTGCCATGCGCCACGGCCAGATCAACCGTCCGCACCGCGATCTCGGCGGCATAGGCGGGATCGGCAAGGCGGGCTTCTTCGGGGAAGGTATAGGTGTTCAGCCAGTCGATCAGCTGCTTGCCCCAGCTCGCGATGATGGCGGTCTGGGGATAGTGCATATGCGCATCGACAAAGCCCGCGCTGATCAGCTTGCCCGCGTAATCCACGACCTGCGCTTCGGGATGGGCGTTGCTCAGCGTCGCCCCGTCACCCACGGCAACGATCCGGCCTGCATCCACCAGCACGCCACCTGCGGGGTCGTATCGCACCGCATCGGCCCAATCGCCCGACAGAGGATTACCGGAAAACCCCAGTGTGTGGCCAAGAAGTAAATGTTTTGTCATCCACCCCCTATAGGCTGCGCAAAAGCCTGCGTAAATCGGGGAATGGCGTTGTCCCCGGGGTGGCTTTGACTATGCTGCGCGCGACAACGGAGGTGCCAGATGGCGGATATCGACAACGAGCTAGACGCAGGGGCCTTCGGCATCACCGACCGGACCGTGGCCGAGGTGCTGAACGCTGTGATGCAGGGCGATGCGGCGGCGGTGGATGCGCTTCTTGACCCGTTGCACCCTGCCGATATTGCGCATCTGATCGAACTGATCGACAGCCGCGAGCGGCGCGACCTGCTGACGCTCTGGCAGGGCGGGATCGACGGCGACATCCTGTCCGAACTTGATGAAAACCTGCGCGAAGAGATCATCCAGCAACTGGCACCCGCCGAACTGGCCACCGCCTTGCGCGATCTGGACAGCGACGACGTGGTCGATCTGGTCGAATATCTGGACGAGGACCAGCAAGAGGCCGTGCTCGACGCGCTCGACGCGAGCGACCGGATCGTGGTGGAACAAGCGCTATCCTACCCCGAGGAATCGGCCGGCCGGCACATGCAGTCCGAACTGGTGCGCGCGCCCGAACACTGGACCGTGGGCGAGGCGATTGATTACCTGCGCTCGGACGTGGTGCTGCCGGACCAGTTCTACCACATCATCCTTGTCGATCCGCGCCTCAAGGCCGTGGGCTATGTCACGCTGGGCCGTATCCTGAGCCATCCGCGCGCCACGCCCCTGCGCGATCTGACCGAAGAAACATTCCGCACCTTCCACGTCGCGCAAGGCGTGGAAGAGGTGGCGCAGGCGATCAACCATTATCACCTGATCACCGCCCCCGTGGTCGATGACGACGGCCGTGTCGTGGGTGTCATCACCATCGACGACGCGATGGCCTTCCTCGAAGAAGAGGCCGAGGAAGATATCCTGCGCCTTGCCGGTGTCGGCGAAGGCAGCCTGTCGGACAATGTCTATGAGACGACGAAACAGCGGTTTCCGTGGCTGGCGGTCAACCTGCTGACGGCGATCCTTGCGTCATTGGTGATCTCGCTGTTCGAGGAAACCATCGCGGGGCTGGTGGCCTTGGCCGTGCTGATGCCGATCGTCGCGTCCATGGGCGGCAATGCGGGCACGCAATCGCTGACCGTGGCAGTACGTGCGCTGGCGACACGCGATCTGACGCCGTCCAACGTCTGGCGGGTGATCCGGCGCGAGGCGATGGTCGGCCTTTTGAACGGGCTGGCCTTTGCCGTCGTGATGGGCGTGGTGGGCACGGTCTGGTTCGATGCGCCAATGCTGGGCGTGGTGATCGCGGTCGCAATGGTGATCAACCTGCTGGTCGCGGGGCTTGCCGGCATCGGCGTGCCTGTGGTGATGGACCGTTTCGGGATCGATCCGGCACTGGCCTCAGGCACGTTTGTGACGACCGTCACCGACGTCGTGGGCTTCTTCGCCTTTCTTGGGCTTGCCTCGATCATGCTGCTGTGATGGACAAATCCGCCGCCCGCACCGCGGCCTTTGCGCGCCGCGCTGCCGTGCATCGGCCTGATGCGGCTACCGCAGGCTATCTGAGCGAGGTTCTGGCGGGTTACCGTGGCGTCCCCTTGGCGGGTTACATGGCGATGCGCACCGAAATCGACCCGACCCCCGCCATGGCCGAGGCATCCGCCCACGGCCCCGTCGGCGTGCCGGTCATTACCGCCAAAGGCCAGCCCTTGCGCTTTCGCCTGTGGGAGCCCGATTGTGCGATGGTGCCCGGCCCTTTCGGCGCACAGATCCCCGCGACAGGCGATTAGATGACCCCGCAAATCCTGATCGTGCCGCTGGTCGCCTTCAGCCGCACGGGCGGGCGGCTTGGCTATGGCGGGGGGTTTTACGACCGCACGCTGGAACAGCTGCGCGCACAGGGTCCTGTCATGGCCGTAGGCTTTGCCTATGCCGCGCAGGAAGACCCCGCGCTGCCGATTGAGTCCACCGACCAGCCGCTGGACCTGATCGTGACCGAGCAGGGGATCATCACGCCCTGACCATCCCGCAGGTCGCTGTGTCATGGCGATATTGCGCAAGCCTCACCCGCAACTGCAGACCCGATGATGGTAATGATTTACCTTGCGTCACCACGAATGATGCAGTCTCTTCTATGCAACCTTAGGTAGAATGATTCCCACCTGAGGTTTATTTTCAGAGGAGTAGACATGAATATTCAGCTTCAAGTCGTCGGGATCTTTTACAACGTCATGTTGACGATCCCCGACACCGGCCAGACGGTCAAAGATGTCATGGATGCCGCAAGAGCCAACCCCGGTGGCAACAGCGGCAGCATCAACGGTGCGGCTGCGTTCAATTATAGCACCCATCTCGACACGCCGACATCGACGGCGACAATGTCGGCAATTGCTGCGAAATACGCATCACCTTTCCAGTCACGGGTCGAAAGAAATCACTACCCTGCAGGGCTTTATGCCTTGGCTGAATCTTTTGATCCAAACATTCCCAAGGACCAATATACGGTCTGGCAATACTATCTCTTTGACAAGAACGGGGTGTTCATGCCCGGTTCTCAGGCCGCAGAGTCGTTTGTCAGTAGGTCCGTCGACAATGTCAGCCGCGTCACATGGCGTTTGGTGACGATCCTCGGGGGGCCGACAAGCACGGAAGCGGAACTCAAAACCCTTTCAGGCCGCAACCCCGCTGTTCGCGTCGCGCCGGGTGCCTAGATCTCCCGCTTGGGTTGAATAGCGGCAGGGCTCGCAGGTTTTGCGGACCCTGCTGCGTTCGTCTCCCCTAGCACATGCCATAGCGGTCGCTGACAGCTTTACGCAGGCTTTCTGCCTGCTACCGGCAATACGACCCGTAAATGACCTGACAGGATGAACGGCAGGCATGTCCCCAATCCCGACCAGCCCTGCGCCCCACAGGATTTCTATGTCGGCTACCTGCGCGTCCCGCCTAAACCCATACTGATCATCGTCGGAGCCCAAATATCCCCGCCGGAGGCTTAAAAGTTTCTCAGCACTCAGCTTTCCGAAAACGCCGCCATCACGGCGTCGGACGCCTCGAAATTCGCGGTGACGCGCTGCACGTCGTCATCGTCTTCCAGCGTGTCGAGCAGTTTCATCAGCTTGGCCAAACCTTCGGCATCGACCTCGGTGGTCATGTTGGGCTTCCAGATCAGCTTGGTCGAGATCGATTCGCCCAAGGCCGGTTCCAGTGCGTTCGACACTTCGGCAAGGTCCACATCCGCACAGTAGATGACGTGGTTGTCCTCGTCGCTTTGCACATCCTCGGCACCCGCCTCGATGGCGGCCATCATCACCGTATCGGCATCCGCGACGGAAGCCGGATAGACGATCTCGCCCTTGCGGTCGAACATGAAGGCGACCGATCCGGTCTCGCCCAGATTGCCGCCGTTCTTGGTAAAGGTGGACCGCACGGTCGATGCGGTGCGGTTGCGGTTGTCGGTCATCGCCTCGACGATCACGGCAATCCCGCCGGGGCCATAGCCTTCATAGCGGATTTCGTCGTAATTCTCGGCATCGCCGCCTTGCGATTTCTTGATCGCGCGGTCGATCACGTCCTTGGGGCAAGAGTTCGATTTCGCCTCTTTCACCGCCAGCCGCAGGCGCGGGTTCTTCTCGGGATCAGGGTCGCCCATCTTGGCGGCCACGGTGATTTCCTTGGCCAGCTTGGAAAACAGCTTGGAGCGCAGCTTGTCCTGCCGGCCCTTGCGGTGCTGGATATTCGCCCATTTGGAATGGCCCGCCATCGGAAACCTCTTGTCATCTCAGGTGTAAATCTGCGCCTCTATAAGACAAGCGCAAGGGCAGGGGCAAGCCCGCTCACAAAGGCCAGACCAGCGGGATCACAAAAGACACGACGGGTGCAAGTGTGACATTCAGCGGGATACCGAAGCGCAGGAAATCGGCGAACTTGTAACCGCCCGGCCCGAAGACCAAGGTATTCGTCTGATAACCGATGGGTGTCGCGAAGCTGGCACTGGCCGCGATCATCACAGCCACGACCAGCGGGCGGGGGTCCACGCCCAACGCCACCGCCAGTCCGATAGCGATGGGCGTCATCACGACGGCGACGGCATTGTTGGACACCATCTCGGTTAGCAGACTGGCCAGTGAATAGACCGCCAGCACCACCAGAAACGGCGGCAGCGCCATCATATAGGGTGAGGCAGCGTTTGCGATCATCTCGACCGCCCCCGAGGATGACAGCGCCGATCCTACGCCCAGCATGGCAAAGATCAGCGCCAGCAACCGGCCTTCGATGAATGAAAACGCCTCGTCCGCGTCAATGCAGCCGGTTATCAGCACGACCGTCACACCGATCATCGCCAGCATCAGGATCGGGGCCACGTTCAGAGCGGCCAGTCCGACGATGGCCAGCAGAACCACAACGGCGACCGGGGCATGCCCTCGCCTGTAAGCGCGCTGCGACGGGGCCGACACATCGCCGAGGTTCATATCCTCGGCCAGACGCTGGATATCGGCGGGCGCACCTTCAAGCAGCAGGGTATCGCCCACGCGCACGGTCATATCGTCGATCTGCTGGCTGATATTGGCGTCGCGCCGATGCACGGCCAGCGGATAGACCGCATAGCGCCGCCGCAACCGCAGCGACCCAAGACGGCGGTCAGCCATCTTGCAGTTGGGGGTAATCAGCACCTCAACCGTGGTGGTTTCCACAGCTGAGATCTGATCGACGCGGCGCAATTCCTTGTTAGCCTGAAGCGACAACAGTTCCGTCATTTCCGTGCGCAGGATCACGCGGTCACCCACCTGCAAGGTCACATTCGCAAGATCACGCCGCAGCGACAGATCGCCCCGCACCACGTCGATCAGGCGCACGCCGTCGCGCTTGAACAGCTGCACACCGGTCACATCACGCCCGATCAGGTTGCTGTCGGGGGGGATCACCGCCTCGGAGAAGAACTTTTTCTTGGACCGGTCCGACAGCATCGTGGCCATGCTCTGCCGGTCGGGCAACAGGCGCGGACCCATGAAATACATATAGGTAAAGGTCCATGCTACGACGACCAGCCCGACGGGCATGATCTCGAGAATCCCGAAAGGTTCCATCCCCGCGGCCCGCGCGACCCCGTCCACCAGCAGGTTCGTCGATGTCCCGATCAGGGTCAGCGTGCCGCCCACAATGGCAGCATAACTCAGCGGGATCAGCAGCTTAGAGGCCGAAACTCCCAAACTGCGCGAAAGCTGGATAAAGACAGGGATCATGACGACGACCAGCGGCGTGTTGTTCATGATCGCACTGGCAAAGGCCACAAACAGCAGGCCACCGCCGATGGCGCGCGCAGGGCTGACCTTGGCTTGCCGCTCTGCCAACCGCGTCATTGCATCGAGCGCCCCTGTGCGCACCAAGGCCCCCACGATGATGAACATCGCCGCAATCGTCCACGGCGCGGGGTTCGAAAACGCATCCACCGCCGCCTGATAGGGCAGTACGCCCGTGACCAGCAGCACAGTGACCCCGAACATGGCCACAACCTCGGTCGGGAAGGTCTCGCGCAGGAACAGCACGAACATGCCCACGACCACGGCAAGGGTCAGCCAGGCCTCTTGCGTCTGGGACAGCGTGAAAAGGTCAGTCATGGGCCAAAGCCCGGCCTGTCACAGGCGCTTCGGCAACGCGCGGGCGCACCAGTGTCAGCCCCACCAGCATCGCGGCCAGCGCTGCCCAGACCCACAAGCTATAATGTTCGCGCAAAAGCAGCATCGCCCAGACCACCCCGAATCCTGTAACAAGATAGCTGATCTGCCCTGCAAAAACCGCTCCGCCGCGCCCGACCAGCCAGATATAGCCGGTATAGACGACAACATGGATAAGAGCACCCAGTAGCATCGTGAAGTCTGCGAGGATGAAAGGGGCCGTGGGCACGCGAAACTGGTCCGTGGCCAGCGCCAGAGGGAGCGCGATCACCACGCCGATGGCGGATGCCCCGAACAGCACCTGCACCGGATCCAGCCCCGCCGTGCCCCATTTCGCGACGATGTTGCCCTCGACCGCATAGCAGAAAGGCGCGATCAGCGCCAAAGGCAGAAAGGCGACCATGGCGCGGTCCGGCAGGCTCGCCTCGGGCAGGGCGATAAAGGCGACGGCGGCCAGCCCCAGCGCAAGCCCTACCATCCGCCGCCACGAAAAACGGTCATTGCCCAGCGCCAGCGCGATCGGAAAAGCCACCAGCGGAATGGTCGAGATCACGATGGACATGACGCCTGCCGGCAGATGGAACGCCGCGCGGTAGCTGGCGGAATTGGGGATCAGCGTGCCGAGCGTCGCGATCATCAGCCAGAAGGCCAGCGTGCGCGGTGTAACAGGCAGCCGCCCCAGCGTCCGCCAGCGCCACGTCCCAAGCAGCAGCGTGCCGGTCAGCATCTGCCAGAAGATCATGCCGAACGGTTCATAGCCACCCGTGACGGTGATCTTGGTCAGCGGCTGCGTTAGCCCCCAGCCAGCACCCAAGGCCACCAGCGCAAGGGTCAGCGTGCCGTGTTCGCGGCTCATGCAGGACCGCTCGGCGCAAGCTTGCCGCCTTGCCGGACCATTGCGACGCGGGTGGCCTTGCCGGTGCGGTCATCGGTTTCGACGTAAAGCCCCGACAGCGTGGCATCGGCTTCCGCAGGGGTGAACCGGTCTTTGGGCATGCCGGTGATGAACCGGCGCAGGGGTTCGGCCTTGTCCATGCCGATGACCGAATTGTAATCGCCGCACATGCCTGCATCGGTCTGATAGGCCGTGCCACCGCCAAGGATCATCGCGTCGCCCGTGGGCACATGGGTATGGGTGCCGACAACGATACTGGCGCGCCCGTCGCAGAAATGGCCCAGCGCCATCTTTTCGGAGGTCGCCTCGCAATGGATGTCGATCAGGCTGGCCTGCACCTGACCGCCCATCGGATATTGCCGCAGCACGGTATCAAGCGCCGAGAAGGGGTCGTCGAAGGGGCGTTTCATGAACACCTGACCCAGCGCCTGCGCGACCAGAACCTTGCGCCCGTTGGTGGCATTGAACACCCGTGCGCCGACGCCGGGGGCGGCCTTGGAAAAGTTCAGAGGCCGGATGATGCGCGGCTCCTGCGCGGCGAAAGCCAGCATGTCCTTTTGGTCGAAAGCGTGATCGCCCAGCGTGATGACATCGGCCCCGGCTTCCAGCAGCAGTTTGGCGTGCGGCGCGGACAGACCCATGCCGGATGTCGCGTTCTCGCCGTTGACCACAACGAAATCGAGCCGCCAGTCGGCGCGCAGGCGGGGCAGGTGGGTGGTGATCGCGGTCCGGCCTGACCGGCCCATGACATCGCCGAGGAAAAGTATCTTCATGCCCCTTTGGTAAGGGCGGATCGCGCCCTGTGCCAGTGCGAAAATGTCGCTGGTATCCGGCGTTTATTGGTGCGACCCAAAGACATGAGTGATTTGCAGCCAGCGCGCCCGATTGCGGGCGTCATGTGGATGGTCCTGACCGGCGTGATGTTCGTCGCCGTCACGGCCATCGTCAAACATGTGGGCGATGATGTGCCCGCCGCTCAGGCGGCATTCCTGCGCTATGTGCTAGGGCTTGTGTTCCTGTTGCCGATGATCCGCCCGATCCTCTCGGCGGGCCTGACGGGGCGGCAGATGAAGATGTTCGGGATCAGGGGTGTGGTGCATACGCTGGCGGTAATCCTGTGGTTCTACGCCATGGCGCGCATTTCCATCGCCGAGGTCACGGCGATGAATTACCTCTCGCCGGTCTATGTCTCGCTTGGGGCGGCGTTGTTTCTGGGAGAGAAATTGCCACCCCGTCGCCTGATCGCGGTGCTGATCGCGCTGGTGGGCGCGGCGATCATCCTGCGCCCCGGGATGCGCGCGGTCGAGCCCGGCCATATCGCCATGCTCGGCACGGCTGTGCTGTTTGCGGTGGGTTATCTTCTGGCCAAGCAATTGTCGGGCGAGGTGTCGGCGGCAGTCGTCGTGGGAATGCTGTCGATCACGGTCACCATCGGGCTGGCCCCTTTCGCCTATGCGGTCTGGGTCACGCCGACGATGGAACAGGTGGGCTGGCTGTTTCTGGTCGCCTGCTTCGCCACGGCAGGCCATTACACGATGACGCTGGCCTTTGCCGCAGCGCCCCTGACGGTCACGCAGCCGGTGACGTTTTTGCAACTGGTCTGGGCGGTGGTGCTGGGTGCTGTCGTCTTTGGCGAGGCGGTGGACGGCTGGGTCGTGTTCGGGGGGCTGGTCATCATGGCCTCGGTCAGTTTCATCACATGGCGCGAGGCGGTGGCGCGCAGGCAGGTCACACCCGTGGTGACGCAGACCAAGGTTTAGGGAGCGCCTGCCGGCGCGCCTCCGGCGGGAGTATTTTTGGAAAAAAGAAGTCGAAAGAGGCAGCTTACGCGGGCGCGAGGCGCGTGATGAGCGAGCTTTGCGTGATCTGGCCGATAGGAAGGCCGTTTTCCATGACTTGCAGCGCCTGTGTGCCGATCTTTTGCAGGATCGCCTGCACCGGCGTGTCGACGTCAATCTGCGGCCCGTCATTGGTGCCCGCGATCATCACGTCGCGCGCGGTCAGCACGCCGAGCGGGTTCATGTGGGCCACGAAGTCAGCGACGTAGTCGTTCGCGGGGTTCGTGTAGATATCGCGCGGCGTGCCGCATTGCACGATCCGCCCGCCTTCCATGATGGCGATGCGGTTGCCGATCTTGAAGGCCTCGTCCAGATCGTGGCTGACGAAGATGATCGTGCGGCCGCGCTGTTTTTGCAGATCGAGCAGTTCGTCCTGCAGCTTGCTGCGGATCAGCGGGTCGAGCGCGCTGAAAGGTTCGTCCATCAGCAGGATTGGCGCGTCGGTGGCAAAGGCGCGGGCAAGGCCCACGCGCTGCTGCATGCCACCCGAAAGTTCACCGACCAGCGCATCCGCGCGCTCGGACAGGCCGACCATCGCCAGTTCCTGATCGACGCGGGCATGCAGTTTGGCCTTGTCCAGCCCGGCCAGTTCCAGCCCCAGCCCCACGTTGTCGCGCACCGTGCGCCACGGCAGCAGGCCGAATTGCTGGAACACCATCGACACCGATTTCTGCCGCAGCCGCCGCAGATCGGTCGCGCTGCAATGGGTGACGTCGTAGCTGTGATCGCCGTCATGCACGCGCACGGACCCGCGCACCACGGGGTTCAGCCCGTTGACCGCGCGCAGCAGCGTGGATTTGCCGGACCCCGACAGGCCCATCAGCACAAGGATTTCGCCCTGTGCGACGGTCAGCGAACAATCGTGAACGCCCAAGACCTGATCGGTGCGGGCGATGATCTCGGCCCGGTGCAGGCCTTCGTCCATCAGAGGCAGGGCGGTCTGTGGCCGCGATCCGAAGACGATGCTGACATTGTCGAATTCAACGGCATTCATTTCTGTTTCACCCGCAACATCCGGTCGAGCATAATCGCCACCACGACGATGACGAAGCCGGATTCAAACCCCAGTGACGTGTTCACCGAATTCAGCGCGCGGATCACCGGCACGCCCAGCCCGCTGGCACCAACCAGCGCCGCGATCACCACCATCGACAACGACAGCATGATGGTCTGGTTCAGCCCCGCCATGATCTGCGGCAGGGCCGAGGGCAGTTCGACCTTGAACAGGACCTGCCTTTTGGTGGCACCAAAGGCCTGCGCCGCCTCCAGCAGGGCGGTGGGCGTAGAGGCCACGCCGAGATAGGTCAGCCGGATCGGTGCGGGCAGCACGAAGATCACCGTGGCGATCAGGCCGGGCACCATGCCGATGCCGAAAAACACAATGGCGGGGATCAGGTAAACGAATGTCGGCAGCGTCTGCATCAGGTCCAGCACCGGCACCATCGCGCGGTAAAGCCGCGGGCGGTGCGCTGCGGCGATGCCGATGGGCACGCCGATCCCCATGCAGACCACGCAGGCCGACAAGACCAGCGTCAGCGATTGCATCGTTTCGCGCCAGTAGCCTTGGTTGAGGATGAAGAAGAAGCCGAGGATGACCAGCAGTGTGGTTTTCCAGCTACGCTGCAAGACCCATGTCAGTGCCGCAAATGCCGCGACCACGACAAAAGGGTGCGGTGTCTGCAGCGCCCAGAGGATGCTGTCGATCAGCCATTCGAGTACCGCCGCAATCCGGTCGAAGACAAAGCCCAGATTGGCGTTCAGCCAGTCAAAGACCGATTTCGCCCATGGCCCTACGGGGATTTTATTGTCGGTCAGCCAGTTCACGCGACTTCCTCCGGCTTGGGGGTGAGGCCCTGATGCGGGCCTCACCTGTCAGATCACAGACCCAATGCTGCGTTCACGGCTTCCATCGCGTCGCCGCCGTCACGGGTTGTGACACCGTCCAGCCAGCCGGTCAGGATCTCGGGGTTGGCGGTCAGCCATGCGGTAGCGGCGGCCGATGGTTCGGTTCCGTCATTCAGGATCGCGCCCATAATCTCGTTTTCCATGGCCAGCGTGAATTCGAGGTTCTGCAGGAACTGGCCCACATTAGGGCAGCTTTCGACATAGCCCGCGCGCGTGTTGGTGGCCACGATGGCACCGCCCAGGTCGGGGCCGAACCAGTCATCGCCGCCTTCGAGATATTCCATATCGAAATTGGCGTTCATCGGATGCGGTTCCCAGCCAAGGAAGACAATAGGTTCAGACCGGCTCGATGCGCGGTCCACCTGTGCCAGCATCCCCTGTTCAGAGCTTTCCAGCACTTCGAACCCCGAAAGGCCAAAGGCGTCGGCGGCGATCATGTCGATGATCAGGCGGTTGCCGTCATTGCCCGGTTCGATCCCGTAAATGCGGTTGCCCAAGGCATCGGCATTGGCCGCGATATCGGCGAAGGTCGCAATCCCCAGATCGGCGGCGGCACGGTTCACGGCCAGCGTGTATTTCGCACCTTCAAGGTTGGTGCGCACGGTGTCGACGGTGCCAGCCTCGCGGTAGGGGGCGATGTCGGCTTCCATCGTCGGCATCCAGTTGCCCAAGAACACGTCCACATCGCCTTCGGCCAGCGAGATATAAGTCACGGGCACGGACAGGATCTTGGTCTCTGTCTCGTAGCCCAGCGCCTCCAGCACGACTGTCGTCGCGGCGGTGGTGGCGGTGATGTCGGTCCAGCCAACGTCGGAAAAGGTGACAAGATCGCATTCGGCAAAGGCCGGCAGTGCGGCAAAAATCGCAAGCGCCGACAGGCTTGATTTCAGTTTCATCGTGAACTCCCTGTGGTTTTTTCTTGATTGACGAGTCAATAAAGAACGAATTAGATGTTTGTTGCAACCCGAAAGAGGATCACATGCCCAAGCTAGGAATGGAACCGATCCGTCGCGCCGCGCTTATGCAGGCCACGATTGACGAAATCGGCGCTGTGGGCAACCTTGATGTGACCGTCAGCGCGATTGCAAAGCGGGCGGGTATGTCGTCGGCGCTTGCGCATCACTATTTTGGCGGCAAGGAACAGATCTTTCTGGCGGCGATGCGGCACGTTCTGCGCGTCTATGCGGCCGAAGTGCGCGAGGCTCTGCGCCGCGCACACGGATCGCGGGCAAGGGTCGAGGCGGTGATCCGCGCGGGCTTCAGTTCCGGCAATTTTCAGACCGACGTGATTGCCGCCTGGCTGAATTTCTACGTCCTCGCGCAGACATCCGAGGATGCCAACCGCCTGTTGCGCATCTACCAGCGGCGGCTGCACAGCAATCTGGTGCATGACCTGCGCCCGCTGATCGGGGATCGCGCCGAAAACGCCGCAATCCGCATCGCGGGGCTGATCGATGGGTCCTACCTGCGGCAGGGGCTCGCGCGCGGGCGAGCCGGGCCGACGGATGCGACTGAACAGGTGCTGGCGCTGCTGGCGATGGAATTGAAAGACATCACACAATGACCAAGCCGAACATCCTGATCATCATGGTTGACCAGTTGAACGGCACGCTGTTCCCCGACGGGCCGGCGGACTGGCTGCATGCACCCCATCTCAAGGCGCTTGCCGCGCGGTCCACCCGTTTCGCCAACAGCTACACCGCCTCACCGCTTTGCGCGCCCGCGCGGGCGGCCTTCATGTCGGGTCAATTGCCATCGCGCAACGGCGTCTATGACAATGCGGCCGAATTCGCCTCTTCCATCCCCACCTATGCCCACCATCTGCGGCGCGCGGGCTACCAGACCTGCCTTGCGGGCAAGATGCATTTCGTCGGCCCCGACCAGATGCACGGGTTCGAGGAACGGCTGACCACCGATATCTACCCTGCCGATTTCGGCTGGACGCCGGACTATCGCAAACCGGGCGAACGGATCGACTGGTGGTATCACAACATGGGGTCCGTCACTGGCTCCGGCGTGGCCGAGATCACCAACCAGATGGAATATGACGACGAGGTCGCCTATCACGCGACCCGAAAGCTCTATGATCTGGGGCGCGGCCATGACGCGCGGCCCTGGTGCCTGACGGTCAGTTTCACCCATCCGCATGACCCCTATGTGGCGCGCCGCAAATACTGGGATCTGTATGAGGATTGCGATCACCTGATGCCGCAGGTCGGTCCCATCCCCTATGCCGATCAGGACCCGCACAGCCAGCGCATTCTGGACGCCAACGACCGGAACAATTTCATCATCACCGATGATGACATCCGCAGGTCGCGCCGTGCCTATTTTGCCAATATCAGCTATCTGGACGACAAGATCGGTGAAATCCTGCAAGTGCTGGACGACACGCGCCAAGAGGCCACGATCCTCTTTGTCTCCGACCATGGCGATATGCTGGGCGAACGCGGCCTCTGGTTCAAGATGTGTTTCTACGACGGATCATCCCGCGTGCCGCTGATGATCGCGAGCCCCGTCATGGAACCCGGCCTGCACAGGGTCCCCGTCAGCACCATCGACGTGACGCCGACGCTCTGCGATCTGGCAGGCGTGGATATGTCCGAGGTCATGCCGTGGACCAGCGGCGAAAGCCTTGTGCCTTTGGGGCAGGGCGGCACCCGCGACACACCCGTCGCCATGGAATACGCCGCCGAGGCGTCACAGGCCCCGCTCGTCAGCCTGCGCTACGGCAAATGGAAATACAATCGCTGCACGCTCGACCCCGACCAGCTGTTCGACATGGACGCGGACCCGCAGGAACTGACCAATCTGGCGGACCACCCCGCCCACCAAGGCACGCTGATGCAGCTGCGCGCCAAGGCGGACGCCCGCTGGGACCTTACCCGTTTCGATGCCGATGTGCGCCAGAGCCAAGCCTGCCGCTGGGTCGTCTACGAGGCCCTGCGCAACGGCAACTATTATCCGTGGGATTACCAGCCGCTGCAAAAGGCATCTGAACGCTACATGCGCAACCACATGGACCTCAACGTGCTCGAAGAAAACCAGCGGTTCCCGAGGGGTGAGTAAATTGTCACAAGAAAAGGTCCACTGCTGTGACATCATGGCGAAATACATCGAACCCAATTGTGCGCACCATCCCAACCCCTTCGACTGCGAAGATGCGCTTGTGAAATACAACCCGCGATTTGACAGCTACGCGCTCTACGCGCGGTTTGGGTCAACGTGGGTCACTTCGATCAATTATTGCCCGTGGTGTGGTGACAAGAAGCGGGACCTAAGCGACCTGTATTTTGATCGCATGGATGCCATGGGGATTGAAGATGCGCTTTCGGGTGAAGTGCCCGAGGCGTTCCAAACCGCTAAATGGTGGAGAGACGAGGATTTATGACGACCCAACCCAAAGCCAGCCATTTCATCGATGGCCACTACGTCGAAGACACCGCCGGTGACGTGATCGAGGTGGTCTATCCCTACACCGGCGAGGTGATCGCCACACTGCACGCCGCGACCCCAGCGATTATCGAACAGGCGCTGAATGCCGCCAAGCGCGCGCAAAAGGAATGGGCCAGCTGGACCGGCACGCAGCGTGGCCGCGTGCTGCGCCGCGCCGCCGATATTATGCGGGACCGCAACCACGAACTCTCGATGCTGGAAACCTATGACACCGGCAAACCCTATCAGGAAACATCCGTCGCCGATGCCACATCCGGTGCCGATGCGTTCGAATACTTTGGCGGGCTGGCGGGGAGCATCACCGGCGAACACATCCCCTTGGGTGACAATTTCGTCTATACCCGCCGCGAACCCTTGGGCGTTTGCGTCGGCATCGGCGCGTGGAACTATCCCACCCAGATCGCCTGCTGGAAAGGCGCGCCTGCGCTGGCCTGCGGCAATGCTTTGGTGTTCAAACCCTCCGAGGTGACCCCGCTTTGCGCGCTGAAAGTCGCGGAAATCCTGATCGAGGCAGGCGCGCCCGCAGGCGTCTATAACGTGATCCAAGGCTACGGCGCTGTCGGGGCAGCCCTCATCACCGATGCGCGCGTCGACAAGGTATCGCTGACAGGCTCGGTCGCGACAGGCCGCAAGGTCTATGCCGCCGCCGCCGAAGGCGTGCGCCATGTCACGATGGAGTTGGGGGGCAAATCCCCGCTCGTCATTTTTGATGATGCCGATCTGGATGCCGCCGTCTCGGGCGCGATACTGGGCAATTTCTATTCCTCGGGGCAGGTCTGTTCCAACGGCACGCGGGTTTTCGTGCAAAAGGGCATCAAAGCGGCGTTTCTGGCCCGCCTGACCGAACGTCTGCAAGGCGTCGTTATGGGCGATCCGCAGGACCCCGTCACGAATTACGGCCCGATGGTCAGCGCCCGCCAGCGCGACATCGTTAAAAGCTTCATTGCCAAAGGACAGGCCGAAGGCGCACGGCTTGTCACCGGCGGCACGATCCCCGACATGGCGGGCTTTTTCCTGACGCCCACCGTCTTTGCCGATGTCACCGACGATATGACCATCGCGCGCGAGGAAATCTTTGGCCCTGTCATGTCCGTGCTCGATTTCGACACTGAAGAAGAAGCTTTGCGCCGCGCCAACGACACGCCCTACGGGCTGGCCGCTGGCGTGTTCACCGCGGACCTCGCCCGCGCGCATCGCATGGCGGCGGGGTTCGAGGCAGGCACCTGCTACATCAACACCTACAACGATGCACCGGTCGAGGCCCCTTTTGGCGGCATGAAACTGTCCGGCGTGGGGCGCGAAAACTCCAAGGCGGCGATCAACCACTACAGCCAGATCAAGAGCGTCTATGTGCGCATGGACAAGCTCGAGGCGCCGTTCTGATGCAGGCTGATTACGTCATCGTCGGCGCTGGGTCTGCCGGTTGCGCCATTGCCTACCGTCTGGCCGAGGCGGGCAAGAACGTGCTGGTCATCGAACATGGCGGGTCCGACCGTGGCCCGTTCATCCAGATGCCTGCGGCTTTGTCTTATCCCATGAACATGAAAATGTACGACTGGGGGCTGAAATCCGAACCCGAACCGCATCTGGGCGGCCGGCAACTGGTGACACCGCGCGGCAAGGTTATCGGTGGGTCATCCTCGATCAACGGGATGATCTATGTGCGCGGCCATGCCCGTGATTTCGACCATTGGGCCGAAACCGGCGCGCAGGGCTGGGGCTATGCCGATGTG
This sequence comes from Yoonia sp. 72, assembly GCF_034652275.1. NCBI lineage: Bacteria > Pseudomonadati > Pseudomonadota > Alphaproteobacteria > Rhodobacterales > Paracoccaceae > Yoonia > Yoonia sp. 72. Next base: position 212,671 of record NZ_JAXIWG010000004.1, read on the forward strand.
CTGCCCTATTTCAAACGGATGGAACACTGGCACGACGGCGGCCATGGCGGCGATCCAGACTGGCGCGGCAAGGACGGCCCGCTGCACATCACCCGTGGCCCGCGCAAAAACCCGCTGACCCGCGCCTTTGTCGAGGCAGGGGCGCAGGCAGGCTATCCGCTGACCGCTGATTACAACGGCGAACAGCAGGAAGGCTTCGGCCCGTTCGATGCCACGATCTACAAAGGCCACCGCTGGTCCGCCGCCAGCGCCTATCTGCGGCCCGCGCTGACGCGGCCCAACTGCACGCTGACCCGCGCCTTTGCCCGCCGTATCGTGATCGAGAATGGCCGCGCTGTCGGCGTGGAGGTATCGCGCGGCAAGAAAATCGAGGTCATCCGCGCGAATGTCGAGGTCATCATCGCCGCCTCGCCACTGAATTCGCCCAAACTGCTGATGCTGTCAGGGATCGGCCCAGCCGCACATCTGGCCGAACATGGCATTCCCGTCGTGGCCGACCGCCCCGGCGTGGGCCAGAACCTGCAGGACCATCTGGAGCTTTACATCCAGCAGGCCGCCACCAAGCCTGTCACGCTTTTTGCCTATTGGAACCTGCGGGGCAAGGCGCGGATCGGGGCGGAATGGCTGCTTTGGAAAACCGGCCTTGGCAGTTCCAACCAGTTCGAAAGCGCGGGGTTCATCCGGTCGCGGGCGGGCGTCGATTACCCAGATATCCAGTTCCATTTCCTGCCCATCGCCGTCAGTTACGATGGCAAAGTCGCGCCCGAAGGCCACGGGTTTCAGGCCCATGTCGGGCCGATGCGGTCGGCGTCGCGCGGGCAGGTCACGCTGCGGTCGTCTGATCCGAACGATAATCCGCGCATCCAGTTCAATTATATGTCCGACCCGCAGGACTGGGTCGATTTCAGGGCCTGCATCCGGCTCACGCGCGAGATTTTCGCGCAACCTGCCTTTGATGAGTACCGCGGGCACGAAATCCAGCCCGGTGACGCCGCGCAGTCGGACGCGGACCTTGACGCCTTCATCCGCGACCATGCCGAAAGCGCTTATCACCCCTGCGGGACCTGCAAGATGGGGGCGGTGGATGATCCGATGGCCGTGGTTGATCCCGAAACCCGTGTGATCGGCGTGGACGGATTGCGCGTGGCAGACAGTTCGATCTTTCCGCGCATCACCAACGGCAACCTGAACGCGCCCTCGATCATGGTGGGCGAAAAGGCGGCTGATCACATCCTGCAGCGCAACCCGCTACCGCCAGCCAATGACCAGCCGTGGATTCACCCCGACTGGCAGACCAGCCAAAGGTGATCTTAACGAAATCTTAACCTTGGTTAAGAAAGTCTATTGATCCGGCCCCCCGTCCGCCGCTAGGGCGGGGGTATGTGGAAAATCCTGATTGTTCTGAGCCTTGCTTTTGCGACGGCGGCCCATGCCAACCCGAGCGGTACGATCCGCGTGATCGATGGCGACACGTTCGATATCGGCGGCGAACGGGTGCGGCTTTTCGGCGTGGATGCCCCCGAACTGGGCCAACCCTGCACGCTGGGGCGGCAGACATTCGACTGCGGGCGCTGGGTCACGGATCAGGTGCGCGCGCGCTTTGAGGGCCAGCGCGCCCGCTGCACCACGCGCGACGTGGACCGCTATGGCCGACAGGTCGCGACCTGCGATGTCGGTGGCGTCGATCTGGGGCAGGTGATCGTCACTGAGGGCTGGGCCACCGCCTATCGGCGGTATTCAATGCTCTATGATCTGGACGAAAAAGCCGCCGTCGTCGCGGCGCGCGGGCTCTGGGCCATGACGATGGAGGCGCCCGAAGACTTCCGTGCCACCAGCAATGCCGCGCCTGCCGCCCCCGATCCAGCCTGCAACATCAAGGGTAATATTTCGAACAGCGGGCGGATCTACCACCGCCCCGGCAACCGCGATTACGACCGCACGGTGATCAACGAGGCACAAGGCGAACGCTGGTTCTGCTCCGAGGCCGAAGCCCGCGCCGCAGGCTGGCGCGCCGCGCGGAATTGATCGGGATCAAGGCGCGGGCTGTGTGGCGCGCCTATGGTCGGGGCAGTCACAGTGAAAGGACGCCCCATGACCCATACTCCGCATGAATTGCACGAGGAATTTCCCGACCAGACCGAAGCCTTGCACGATCTCAAGACATCCGACGCGCATTTCGCAAAGCTTTGCGACCAGTATCACGACATCAACCGCGCCATCCACCGCGCCGAAACCGACGTGGAACCGACCGACGACGCGCATATGATCACGATGCGCAAGACGCGGCTGGGTCTGAAAGATGCGATCGCGTCAGCCCTGCGCGCCGCCTGATCAGGCGTCCGTGCCTTCTACGGTTTGCTGGAACCGTTCGAAAAACTGGTCGGCCATTTTCTTGGCGAAACCGCCGATGATCCGGTTGCCCAGTTGCGCAAGCTTGCCGCCGACCTTGGCCGTTGCGTTATAGGTCAGTTCCGTGCCGCCTTCGACGGTGGCAAGCACGACATCGGCGCTGCCTTTGGCAAAACCTGCGACCCCGCCTTTGCCTTCGCCAACGATGGTGTAGCTCTGGCCGGGGATCACATTTTCCAGCGTCACCTCGCCTTTGAACGTGGCCGACACGGGGCCCACCTTTTGCTTGACGGTTGCTGCGAACCCTTCCTCGGGCGATCCTGTCAATTCCTCGCAGCCCGGAATACAGGCGCGTAGGGTATCAGGGTTGTTCAGATGCGCCCAGACCGCATTGATATCCGCCGCGATCACGCGGTTGCCCGATAGTTCCATGATGATCCTCCCCGCTTGCGGTGATATTCGGCGGATGGCACATATTTTGCAATCCCCATCTTTCGCATCTTCCGAGCCCAAATATCCCCCGCGGAGCGTTTGCGGCTTTGCCGCAAAAAAAGGGGCGCAGCCCCTCGCACCGGACGCTGTCCGGCGCTCACCTCCCCGGATCAAGTCCGGGACAGGCTCCGTATTTTTGGAAAAAAGAAGTCTGGTCAGTCGAGCTGATAGGGCAACAGCCCGCGGGTGTTGGGATCCACGCGCAGATGCCGTTCCAAAGGCGGGACCGAGCGTTGATGGCAGTTGCGCCGTTCGCAGATCCGGCAGGATATCCCGATCGGCGCATAGGCGTCAGGTGCTGCGATATCCATGTGATCGGCATAAACGATGGCGCCTGCGTGCCGCACCTCGCAGCCCAGCCCGATGGCATAGCGGCGGGTGGGCGCATGATAGGACCCGCCCGATTTGCTGACATCGCGGGCCAGACAGAAATAGCGCGCGCCGTCGGGTGTTTCGGCCAGTTGCCGCAGGAATTGCCCCGGCAATTCAAACGCCTGATGCACGTTCCAGAGCGGACAGGCCCCCCCGAAGCGCGCGAATTGCAGGGTCGTGGCGGAATGGCGTTTGGTGATCGTGCCCGCCTGATCGACGCGGACAAAGAAGAACGGGATGCCTTTGGCGCCCGGGCGCTGCAGGGTGGACAGCCTGTGCGCCACCTGTTCCAGCGACGCGCCGAACCGTGCTGCGAGCAGTTCCAGATCGTGCCGCGTGTCTTGGGCGGCCTGCAGAAAGGCGTGGTAAGGCATCAGCGCTGCCCCTGCGAAATAGTTTGCCAGCCCGACCTTGGCGATGCTGCGTGCCTCCTCGGACTGGAACCGCGCGAGGTCGAGCGTGGCGTCCAGCAATGGAGCCTGCGTCACCAGCGCCAGTTGCAGCAAAAGTTGAAAGGTCTGCGTCGCCGGATGTGCCGAAGCTGACAGCGTCAACAGCTGTGTCGCGGGATCAAAGGCGCGCAGCGTATCGCTCGCGGCATAGCGCACGCCGATCCCTGCTGCGCCCAGCAAGCGGGTGGCGGCTTGCGCGATCGTCTCGTCCGGCTTGCACTGGCCTGCCATCCGCTCGGCGCTGCGGTCCACGGCGTCGATGTAATTGTCGCAATAATGAAAGAAATCGCGCACTTCTTCCCAAGGGCTGGGGCGCAAGCGGGCGTCCTCGCGGCCCAAAGCTTCGTCGAGGGATGCGAGCCGTTCATGCGTCTGGCGATACCCGCGATGCAGATCCAGAAAGGCGCGGGCCAAGGCGGGGGCATTAGCCGCCACCAGCCGCAAATCGGCCAAGGCGGGGGCGGTGCCGGTGAACACCGGATCGGCCAGCGCCTCGCGCAGGTCGCCGACCAAGCGCGCCTCGTCGCCCGATTGCAGTTCGGTCACATCGAACCCGAATTCCTGCGCCAGCCCCAGCACCACCGCCGTCGACACGGGGCGATTGTTGTTTTCCATCTGGTTGAGATAGGGCAGCGACACGCCAAGCTTGTCGGCAAAGGCCTTTTGCGTCATCGCCAGCCGTCCGCGCAATTCGCGCAGCTTGGCACCCGCATAGAGTTTCTGGATCGCCATCACGCACCTTTGCAACTTTGCGGGCTATGATTAGCCGCTGCAAAGCGCGCGTCAAGCGATCCGCTTTTCCCGCCAGACCACAAAGACCACCGACAGGAAGGCCAGCACCGATGTCACGAGCATGATCAGTTGCAAGGGCAGGGTGCCCGATTCGACCGTCAGGATGCTGCCTGCAAATTGCGACAGGGCTGCCCCGCCACCGATCATGATCGCGCCGCCCAGCCCGCTGGCCGTGCCGGCCAGATGCGGGCGCACGGAAATCGAGCCCGCCATGACGTTCGGCAAGGTCAGCCCGTTGCCCAGCCCCAGAAAGGTGCAAAAGCCGAAGAACACCAGCGGATGAATGACCCCCGCCAGTGTCAGCAGGACCGAGGTGCCCAGACCCACAATCGTGATGCCGGTGCCGATGAGCGCCATCTTGTTGATCCCCAGCCGGACCGAAAAACGCCCCGACAGGAAATTGCCCATCGCATAGCCGACAGCAGGCGCGCCGAGGGCCACGCCGTTCCACACCGGTGAAAGGCCGAAAATCGTGGTGCCGACAAAGGACGCACCCCCGAGCAGCGCGAAAAACGCCCCCGACCCGAAGGCCGCGCACATCACATAGCCCCAGAAGCGGGGGGACCGGAACAGTTCGGGATAGGACCGCACCTGCGCGCGAAAGCCCATGCCGCCTTGGGCCAAGGTCTCGCCCAAATCGTAATGCACCAGCGCCAGCGTGCCGATCCCCGCCAGCACCAGAAACACAAAGGTCGCGTGCCAGTCGAACGCCTGTTCCAGCGCGCCGCCGATCATCGGGCCGACCATCGGCACCAGCGCCATGCCCATCGTGACATAGCCGATCATCGATGCGGCCTGCGCATCGGGGACGATATCGCGCACGATGGCGCGGCCCAGCACCATACAGGTGGCGACCGCCGCTTGCAGGATGCGGAAAAACAAAAACGCCTCGACCGTTGTGGAAAAAAGCGCGCCGATGGTGGCAAGGATGAAGATCACAAGCGATCCCATCACGATCGGGCGTCGTCCGTACCGGTCCGACAGCGGCCCGACAAAGATCTGCAGCACCGCCGTTGCCGCCAGATAGCCTGACAGGGATACCTGCATGATTGCGTATTCGGTGTTGAAATAACTTGTCATCGCCGCCAGGGAGGGCAGGAAGATCGACATGTTCAGCGCCGAGATACCGGTGATCAGGATCAGCGTCAGGATGTGGGGCGGGGTCGTCCGGTCGAACAGCCGGACATCGGGTAAGGTTGTCATCTGGATTAGTTAGGACCGGGTGCCGGTGATGTCCATGCGCAAGATGAAATGCCAGTCAATTGAAGCCCATTCAAGAGCTGAAAAGCCTATGTTTTCAACACCCCATTTTGTGTGGAGCGGCGAGGATATCCTATTTGCAAGGTAATTGGCGTCCATCGAAATACCAGGTTTCGGACAACAAAAAAGGCCACCTGAGAGGGTGGCCTTAGTGAAACGCAGGTGAATCGGTCGGTTAGACGTCAGATCGGCGATAGAACAGGTCTTCAGTCTTGACCTTGCAGGGAATCGGATGGATCGACTTTGCCTCGAGTTGGGCTAGCAATTTCTGGGCAGGCAATGCTTGACGGTCGGCAAGCCTTCCAAGTGAAATGTGTGTTTTGGCGAACTTCTCGAGGTCGTCTCGAGATACATTCATCTTTATCTGGCGCTGGTTTAGTGGAATCGGGACACGACGAAGAAATGGGCTGCCATTGCTTTTCGCGGTCGCGAGCAGCCGTGAAACAGCAAGTCCCTCTACGCCGAGCCGTCGCGCCGCTTCGCTTTTTGTGACGTGAGGGGACACCGGTGACGCATAGAGGATCCTTTTCAGGTCTGCTGGATCAATCAGAAGGCCGCCGAAATCTCGCCGATCCCGAAGTCGATACACTGCCAGTTTTCGGTTGACGACCAACTTAATGATTGATGCCACCATCCAGCGCATCTCTTTCGATGCGCGCACCAAAGGCACTGCGGCTCTTGGAACGGCTGCAACCGTGGTCGCTCGCCGAAAAAGTGCGGTCAGAAATTTATCGAGAGAGGTGATGGTAAAGCGATGTAACATATCCGGTTCGCGCTCATCCACCTTGGGCTCCTCAGGAAATGCCCGCTCTGCAAAACACTCCAGCGCGATCGCACGTGCAACGATCGGTTCGCAGCCGAGGTAATCGCTTAAACCCGCAAAGGGTATGGATGACTTGATCCTGACGGCGACCGCATCGCCAGCGGTGCTGTCAAACACCATAGTGGGTCGGGAGTTGATGCCTCCGGGCTTCAAAATTCCTTCGTGGACGAGGCCACGTTCGAGGGTGAAACGCGAAATACCGAACTCGGATGCAAGTGTAGCGATGGTATGGCGTGATCGTTGCGGAACGGCGGTCCCCAGCAAGATCGTGCCGGCGGCGATCGGGAAGTTCTCGAGAATGAATGCACGCAGAAGCAGGCGGAAGGGGCCGGCATCTTCGTTGCGTTCAGCCCATTGAGTCAGCATCCGCATTGATGACTGGGGCGTGATTTTCGCCCCTGCCTTTCGTGCGGCGAGGCAGATATCTCCAAGACAGGAAATGACGTCGGCCTCTCCGCCAGACACAATGTCGTATCCGGCACGCTCCGCCTCAAGAAGGTGTTCAATGCTCAGATCTTCAGGTTTGGTGTGACGGTCGTAGAGCAACGATGTGCCAAGAACCCTCGCCGCGCGAACGACCTGATCAATGCGCTGCCGGTCCATCCATGAAGGTCCAACATTGCCAGCAACGCGATCCTCCACATACTGCTGCATCGGTGCGAAAACCTCGGTGCGCGAGTCGCCATTGGGTATCTTCACGCTGCCATTGACCGCATATAGATGGTCCGGCGACATAAAAATATGATCAGGGGCCGCAAGGTCCCATTTTGCCAACAGGGTCTTGTGCCGGGAACAGATCCTTGTCGATTCGAGGTGCCACAAAACACGACCAAAAGGGCGTGTGTCCTCTTCAATACATGCCGGGCAGTAAACGCCGACTTGCCAAGACAAAAAGTCTGCTCGAAAAACTTCGGCCTGAAACCTTCGCATGCAGTCGCCGACAGGCGCGACTGCGGCATTGGCGATCTGGACGACGTGGCCGCCGAACAGGTCGGCGAGGCAGTCGATGTCATGGTCCGAGGGCGTCAAGACAGCAGTGCGGTTCAGGCCGGTAAAAGAAAGGAGTGAGATCAGGTCCATCCTGGTCTGGGCCCGTGCAGAGCGCGCTGCCCAGGATACCAGGCTTTCACCATCTTCAATCGGGACTTGGGGAAGCATTGCCATGATTTATCCCAATGCAAGTCGGCGGAGTTGCCGGGCTGTGCGTGCGGCTTCAAATGCCTTCGCCTGAACATCAAGTTCGATACTGCGCCAGGCCTCTGCGACAAAGACGTTGCGATCCCACGGGCAGGTCTCCTTCATGCCCCAAGCTTCGGCGAAATGCTGACGTTCAAGTATCGAGTCACCGTCAAGCAGTGCCTGCTCTATCGCGTTGATGGTTGTTTCGATCGCACGCCCGAAACGATTTCTGCTCGCGTGGATCAGACGGCTGACGACAGCACCGTCCGGATTGAAGGTGAGTTTTGCACGCTCACAGTAATTGCGGATGATCTCGTCCAACGCATCTTCGTCAGTGCCGATTACAAGGTCCTTGGGAATGATCTTCGAGAAACGCCTATCAATCTGAGAGTCATAGCTGGTAATCTCTGCCAACCGCTCGGTGCCGCTCAGGATCAGGATTACGGCGGCACGACCTCGCATAAGGCTTTTCAGGTTTTTGACTGTGTCCTCGATTTCACGGGCAGATTTTGACAGGAACAGATCCTGTGCCTCGTCAATCCACAGGACCGTAGCACCGGTCGCCTCGATGCGCCGCCGCACCATATCGAACAAAGTCCACGCCTTTTCCCTGTCAGAGACTCGCGAGATCCCGAGTTCTCGCAGGATGGCAATCGCAACGCTCTTCTGCGTGGCTGGATTTTCCACTGCACATTGCACGACCCGCGGCGCGCCAGTTTCTGCACTGATCTCCAGAACGTCAAAGCTGTTGAGGACCTCTGCGATCGCGGTTGTCTTTCCCCCACCGGTAGGCTCGATCAGCAGGATCCCATGGGTTTCCAGTTCCGCGGTGAAACGCGCAGGTTCAGCAGTAAGATTTCCATCTTGGCCGACCTTCAGAAGCCGCCTCAATTGTTTCCGGATTTCGTCGTCACGTTCTGTTTCGACGTGGATGACACGAAGGCGTTCGATGATCTGCGCGGCGGCGTTCGACGTGGCGTCTGTATCAGTTGTCATGTGAAGTTACTCCTTGATTTTCATTTTGCTGGGGGCCGCACTTTTGGACTTTCGAGTGATCGCAGGATCGGTAGCTGTGACCGCATCGCTCTGAGGCGCGCGTGGCTCAATGCTGCGCCCAAAGCCGTCCTCGGAATCGCGTGTTTTGGGTGCGGACCTCTGGATCGAAAAGCCGCTGAACAGCGCTTCTCGGTCGATGAACGTTTTCTCGTTCCAATTGCGATCGACGATTTTGAACGCCTGTTGTTTCTGGGCATTCATGTCTTTGATCGCGTCGAGCGCGGCGAAAACAACGTTCTCATCCCACTCTTTGCGCTTTGGATCACCAGTGCGAAGCGCACGATTGGTGGCAGTCCACTCGGCAGCGCTGAGCCCATCAAACGGTTGATCATGACGGCTGACTTCATGGACGGTTTTCACTTCCATCCAACGACCATCGAGATGGACAGAGACTGCACCGATATCCTGATGATCCCAGCGCACATCAACGTCCTGATTGCCGTAGATCAGGAACCAACGGGCAAGTTCTTCAGAATGATACCGCAGACCAAGGATGGTGATGCCATCTTTTCGCAACTGTCGTGTCAGTGGGAGGCCAAATGCAAGCCGCTGATGTTCCCGCAGTGGCAGTGCGTGGAGCGGGTAGTTTCCAGCTTCGTGGTCTGCCTCCCATTGTTGCAGGGGGGTTCTGCCGCCAAGGCCCTCGTGTGAGGTGTTGTGATAGATGTCCACAATCCAGCGCACCAGAGCGAAGCACAAATCCTCGGGGTAAAGGCAAGCACGATCCTCTGAGGGGTGATCACCGCGCTGCAGGACGTTCGAAAATGTCCGGCCGGACAGCCGGGAGAACAGCTTCATGGACGCGGTCCGGAAAAGTCGTTCGATTGTGCCGCGCATGGAAGGGCTGCCAGCGATTGTGCGTAGCACATCAACACCGAGATCGGCGCAGGCATCCGTAAACCGGATGGATTTGAACACGCCGTTGTCTGCGACCAAGGTCTCGCATTTGCCGCTCGCGTTCCAAGGCGTCAAAGCGCCGACAGCATCTGCGAAATGCCCTTTTGGTGTCATGGTCATCCGCAAGCACTCAAGTGCTGCCGAGGTCGTAGGATTGCGTGTCAGCTGCATCCCTACGATCATCCTGGTGCGGCAATCGATAGCCACCACGAGCCACCAGCGATCTTTTGTATTGTCCAGACCGAGTTCGGTCAGCTCTTCGGTGGTGAACAGTCCGAGAAGGCCGCTCTGCGCCATGATCGTGATCAGATCGATCTTGGTCTCATCGATCTCGACGCGCTCAAAGGGTCTTGAAACCGTCAGGCCTTGGCCTACCGGCTTCATCAACTTTATGGCTTCTTTCTGGCCGCGACGCGCGACCAAAACCATGAACTTGTCCAGACTATTGATCAGCTTTCTTACTGCCTCCCGGCTCGGTATGCGCAAAGCGGACAGCCCTTTTTCAAGACGGGCCTCGTTTTCTTTTGTGAATACCTTGCGCACTTCTTGAGCGGTGGCTCCTGGCGAATGCCCGTTCAGGTGCAAGTAGAACTCGTTGACGGTCTTCATCATCAGCGCATTTTCTTCGGGTGAAAAATAGCTGGAATGATTTCCACGATTTGCGCATTTGTCGATCAAAGCCCACTTGCCCCCCGCCTTGACCAAAGCCACCCATTTACGGATGGTCCGCGCGTTTGCGGCCTCTGGAGTCAGCGATGCCCCGCCACCGCGAGGCTTCTTGCCGGTGCCGTCGCGGTATTTCCTGAGCTTTTCGACAGCGGCGGGATTTGGACAGTCCTTTTCCAAATAGTCAGCGGCATATTCGCGGATCATCGGCATATTGGCAGTGATGGATTCATCGCTCATCTTGATGCGGTTCTTCCCCAAAGACCGGTCGTTGAGCTCCATCAATGCTTGCGCCATTGCGTATCTGATATCGACCCGCTGCCGATGAGCAGGCGGCAAGTTCGGCGCAACAAGATCAAAAAAATTCCGCACCGACGCAGATCGCAACTGCGGCGGTAGGTAGTATTCCACTTCATGCAGGACTTTTCCGGCCGCACTAAGCCGGTTGAGTTGCGCCACATCGAAGGACTCAGTCAGGCCATTTCCATCAGCGGGAACCAAGATGGCCTGATCGCCACTCATGTAGGATAACCTCATCTGCTTTCCTTCGATCGTGATCCTGTCATGTGGACCCAAAACGAAGGACGGGAACCTGCGGTCAAAATCACGGCTCATTGGTGAGATCCTTTCCAAGAAACGAATTTTTTGGGTTTCATGCGTTTAGAAGGCACGGCTAACAGTTCGCGATGCGGTTTGAGGTCGATCTTGCATTCGTCGATTTCCACCCGCTCAAGGAGGCAAAGGCCGGTCAGGGCGCGGTCGAGTTCAAGGCTCATTGTTAGGTTCCTTTCCGGAATACGGTTGCTTTTGGTGTGATGCGTTCGCCGCCCCGGACGATCAGTTCGCCTGTCCGAATGTGGCGGAGAAGAGCCCTGTAGCCTTGGGCACCAAGACCGACCTGAAGTGTCAGATCGCGCAAGGTGCGTCCCCCAACCATCTCGTTGACGGTAAAAAGGGCGATCTTTTCAGCTTCAGGATCGCCTTCACGCATGACCGCGATGATCCGGGCGTTGTGAAGTTCGATTGGATCGAGATCCGTTTCGGAAATCAGCCTTGTGTCAACGGCGAAGCCATAATCACGGACCCACCAAGCCACCGTCTGCATGTGGCTGAGGAAATCCTCGCCAGGGATCTGATGCTCCATCCGCCACTTGGTGCGATTTTCCGGCTTGATCGTATACGCGATCTGCCGCGCATCATGCAGGGTCACCACGACGTCGAAAATATGATGTTGTTCGCGCTTTGGTCCGTAATAGAAGTAAACCTGCTCGCGCATCGTGGCGACATCGTGCCGTGCGTTCAGCACGTAGAAGACGCACTGCTCAAGCCAGGATTCGGCTTGCGTGCGGACACCTGCGCCGTAGCCAAGGACGGAATGCCCCGTGCAGTGGCCTTGAGAGGAGAGTGCGATGTTACGTTCGGCGAGGGAGGGACTGGGCAGCACGATGCCGCCCAAAAAATTAGGTGTCATGGGTGTTTCTCACATTTGGAGGCTGGCCACCGCCCAGAGATGAGGGCGGAGCATTTCTCATGTTTCGAACCGGTTAGCGGACCTGGCTTTGCTGATTGCGGGGCCAGAAGTCAGTTTTGGGTCCGCTGTAGTGGCATGGTGATCGGCAATGTCGGGCCGAGCCCTGCTTGCAACGTGTGCAAAAACAGGAATGCGGGTCGACAGGGCCGGATCGAGGATTGGCACTCAGTGAAGGGGTGAGAACAGCCTGTGTCCTTGCGTTTCGCGACTGAAACTGCTAGGATGATATTGTCAAAAGTGGGCACAGGTCTGTGTCTCAAACAATGGCGCTGGGATGTTGACGCATCTCGGCGTTCTTGTTTTTCGGGGTGGTTTTACGTCATCCTTTGGCTCCTTTCATTTATCGACAGTCGGCAGACTTTATTGACTTCCTGTCCAATTCTCGGCGCGGCGTGTAACACGGATTTTTCATTGTTGCGAGATGCGAATCCAAAAATTGTCATTGAAAAACAAATGCTTAAACCGTTATTTGGGGTGTCAAAATATGAGTTCCCACAACTTGCCGCTACTGCACGCAAGCATTTGTGCCCCGTATTTAGCCAATACTGATCAAGCAGGCACAACAGGCTGTTAGTGCCCTTGTGTATGTGCAGGACGATGAGGCTAGAATAAAAAGTTGCTGTAAGGAAAAAACTCGCGTGAGGTCTGAGTGGCTCGCCTGATGTGTAAAGATTCATGCCGCTACCTACCGGCTCATCAGCCCGATTCGTGCGCCCGAAAGGTGCCGCAACGGTGGTAAAAAGGGAGAGGATCATGTCGATATCCTTGATCATAGTGCCGCGCGATGAAATCGCGGCAATGAAACCGGATTTCAGGATTTGCAGAATAGGCAGTGTTGGATGGCCCGCCTCATGCGGGCCGAATAATCGCAGCGAGTTTTTCTAACGTGGTTCCCTGCAAGGTGCGTCTTTCCTCGATTTCAGGCTTCCTGTCGGCGGCGCTGACCGAGCCGAACATCGCCTTCAGCACCATACGGCCGACGCGACATGTCAACGCAGCGCTAGGTCCATCGTTCGTGACCGTCATTGTCAACGCCACATCCTCTGACAGCTTGAACCGATCTGTCGCCATAGCGTCGACATAGAGCGCAACCGCTTCACCAAAGGTGTTGGCGCGAACAAGATCTGCACTTAATGGGAATATCTTCAACTCATCAGGGTCGGGAAAGTGCCAATCTGCCCTTTCGGCAAGTTGTGCAAAAGGTTCGTCCGATATCGGCTCCTGCCGCACCGAAACCGGTCCACGTTTCAAGCTTGTGATGGCAGTAGTCGCAGCAGGAACATCCATCATTCCGGCTCCCGAAAGCACAGCGAAAGTCAGATTGACGACGTCCAAGCCGACCATCTGGGCCGCGCCCCTTCCTCGACCTGCCTTCGAACGAAGACCATGCTCAGAAAGGCGACGATCAAAGGTTTCAACCTTCGACTCGGGCAAGTCGAAAAGCTGTGCCACCGCCTTCACCATGTCCCCTGAGGTTGCCATCGTCCGCGTCTTTCGTAAAAATTTCCTATGAACAAATTCGCAGGTTCGTCAAAATGAGTCAATAATTTAAATGGAAAATTTTCCCATAAAAAGAAAATCTTGGGATACAGCAAAGTAAGCATCAATTTTATATAATTAAAACATATACTTATGCCGTTATTCGCAAGGTAACGACGCGATGAAACCTGGACTAAGACGGTCGCGGTGTGCTGAGATCGTCGTCTTGCACAACGGTTCTTCGCTAGCTGCTCCCAGCTATGATCTGCAGTGATTTGCCGCCAAGTTCCCGGAACGCCCTTTGCCGGCAGCTCAGGACGATGATCTGCAAGTCTCCTGCCTGCCGGTGTAGGGCGTCGAACATTCGCTCAATGCGATCGTCGTCAGTGTAGACCAGTGCATCATCCAAGATCACTGGTGCATGCCGGCCACCCTTTGCGAGTAGACGTGCAAAGGCGAGGCGCACAAGAAAGGCGATCTGTTCCTGTGTGCCACCTGACAGAACGTCGACGGATTCCACCTGGCCGTTTCGGGTCAGCGATTGTGGCAAGAGAGAGTCGTCGGCCCAGTTTAGCTCTGCATCGGGCCACAAGAGATGCATCAGTGGTCGCAGTTCTGCTGCAATGGGTTCAAAATATCGATCACGCGCCTCGGAACGCGCGCCGTCAAGCGCGCCTTGCAAGCGTTGTAGGACCTTCACCTCTCGGTCCACACGGGCAAGATGCCCTCGTGCTACTTCAAGCTTTTCGTCAGCTTCCTGTAATTGTTCCTCGACCGCTTCGCCAGCGTTACCGGAAATCCGTTCGGTCAATGCTGCAATAGTAGGTCGCAAGGCATCAATCCGGTCTTGTGCTGCGTTCACTACTGACTGCACGCGTTTCAGGGTGGCCTCTGTTGCTGCAATGTCCAGGGCGGTGTCGCGGATGCCTTTAAGCTCAATTTCCGCCTGTTCGCGGGTGGCGTGAGCTTGTTTCGTCAAGGCTGCTAATTCTGCCTCGTCTTGGGACGCCAGCCGCTTTAGCGCGGCGCTTGTCATTTCCAGCCGCTCTGCGGCAGCTTCCTGTCGAACGGTTGCCTCTGCCCTTTTGGTCCGTGCGATATCGCGGCGTTCCCGCAGAGCCTCTCGGGTTGCGGCGAGTTCCGCCGCCTGTCCGTTGGCCGCTTGCCATTCGGCCTCTGCCGCATCCGCCTCAGGCAGATCGGTGTGATCCTCTTGCGTCGCCATGGGGAGTGCAGCAAGTTGCCGCTGCAATTCCTCGATGCCCTTCGGCGCAAGTGCGGCCAACTCAGCTTGAAAACCTGTCAGCCGTCCCGAAGCTTCCTGCCGCTTGCGGTGCGCCGTAAACGCATCCTCCATCGTGGAATAACCAAATCCACTCAGTGCCTTTGCAATTTCGCGCTCGGCTCGCGCCACATCTGTCAGTCCGTCGGGGCCTTCGCCCGGGTGGATAGTCAACGCGCCCAGCCCGTCAACTTGCAGGACAGTGGCGGTGTGGAGCGGGTGGACTTTGTCATGTTCGAGCGGTGTAGCGCCGTCGCGCACAGCGCCTTCACAGCCTGGCGTGTAGCGCATTGTGACCCGCGTGGCCGTGCTGTCCCGTAATGCGCGCGCGGTCGTAAACGCGGCTGCAAGGCCGCGCAGCCGCTCAATTTCGGCGCTGTCAGGCCCGACAGACGCTTCTGCCGTGGCGGTTTCGACCGCTTGCCGCGCAACCCCGGCTTTCGCGATGCGGTCCTGCAACTCGGAGCGACGTTCATTCGCGGCATCGGCTGCAAAACGGGCCTGCACCCGCCCCAGCATGTATACGGCGTGCTTTAACCGCAGCTCGGCGGCCTCATGCTCCGCCATGGCGTCTGTGTGCGCCTGCTCAGTTTCAACAAGCGTTTCATTCGCCTCCTTCAGCTTCACTGTCGCATCTTTGCCCTTCTGCAAGGCATCAGCTTGATCCTTTGTCGCAGTCCTGTGGGCCTCAAGGTCACGCTGCGCCCGGTCGGCGGCTTGGGTTGCCGATTCAAGTGCCAGCACGGCTGCTTTCACCTGATCTGCATGGGCCAAGGCTTCCTGATGTGACACCGATGCAGCGGTAAGCCGCGCAGTCCGGTCGGCGATAGCGTCAGGAGCCTCGATCTCCGCCAGTTCACGCCTAAGCTTTGTCCGCTCGGTCAGGGCGGATTGCAGGATTTCGACCCGTATCGCCAATGCATCCCGATCAGCCGTCAGCGCATCGAGCTGTTGTAAAGCCTCGGCCCAGGGGCCACCCGTCCGTGGCTTCCCTGTGGGGGTGGCATAGGCCCCAAGCTCTTCGCGGCAGCGAGCCAGCGCTGCGTCCATGCGGCGCCCCCCCGTCATCGCTTCGACTTCGCCGGTAACCGATGAGAGAAGATCGCGTCGGGCGTCCAAAGCAGCTTGCTGCTCTTTGTTACTGCCATCGGCAAGACTGGTCAGGCCCTGCCGCACCCACAAAAGGCCCGATGGACCGCCATCGCCCCCGCCCAACAACTGCCCGATCCACGCCTCAGCCAAATCTGCCTGAGCAATCAACACACCTGCGCGGCTGACGCGGGCTTCGGGTTTGTTGAACCAGCGCTTTGAGACGTGGAAAATACCCTCGGGCGTTTCAAGCTCCACAGTGACTTCCGGCGCGCCACCGGCATGCGGGCGCAGCTGGCCAATCTCTTTGCCGCGAGAGCCATGGGGCACAAAGAATAGCGCGCGGAGCGAGTCAAAAACCGTCGACTTGCCGAACTCATTTGGGGCGCACAGCACGTTCACCCCGTCCGCAATCCCATCGATCCGCACCGGATCCGTGAAACGCCGCACGTCTTTTAGTGTTATCGCGCGCAGTTTCATCGCGCGCCCTCCGTCGCATAGGCGTAAAGCCGATTGAGCGCCGCCGCTGCGATATCGCGCTCCGCTTCGGCCAGTGCGCCGTTGCCGGCCTCTGCCATTAGACGCTCTGCGGCCAGCCGCATTGCTCCGGCTTGGTCAATCGCGTCGAGATCGGTGACATTGTGCAGCGTGCCTACTCTTTCGGAAATCAGGTCGAGCAGCGCGAATTCGGGCGCATGCCGTTCCGCTGCAACTCCCAGCGCTGCATGACCCGCAAGAGACGTCCAGCCGCTCGCCTTGATACGGAGCAGAGTGTTACGCCGGTCAGCCGTTGGCAAAAGTGCGGCCAACGTCAGCGCGGTGTCTTCGCCTTCATGCAATGGTAAGCCGATGTTGGACCACAGGAAGCTGCCTGTCTCAATTGCAGCCACTTCCGGGATGGCCCCGCTCTGCGCAAGGGTTACCGCAAGACACTGCCCTCGCACGCCATGCTTGAACCGATCTTGCTCCGGCGTGCCCGAATACTGTGTCCGTGGCGTGACCTGTAACCGGCCATGCCAGTCACCCAACGCGAGATAGTCAAGGCCGGCGCTACGGTCGCGATCTGGCGGGATCTGTTCGCCGCTTTCGACAAAATCGACCACCCCACCATGGGCGAGCCCTATCCTAAGCATCCCTTCTGGCGTGGCGATACCCGGCAGATCCTTTGTCAGATCACGCCCTGTCGTGCGCACAGGAACGGGGCAGGGCAAAAGCGCTACCCCCGGTGCAATCTCGACTACGTCGGTTGCCCTCAGCGCATGCACATTCTCAGGCGCATCCTTCACAATCTCGTCCCAGACCGGCTCAGCATTGCGCAGATTGTCGTGGTTGCCGGGTAACAGCCACCAATGCACTTCCAGCGCATCACGCATGGCCGCCAGCGCCTGCCGCAGCACCTGCCGCGATGGCGTTGCGGAATCGAATGTATCCCCTGCCAAAAGCACATGTTCCGCGCCATGCTCGCGCGCAGCATTCGCCAGTTGCCGGATCTTGTCGAAGCGAGCTTCCATCAAGCGGCCGCGCAAGTTCCCGTCTGCTGGCTCCGAGATGTTGGCAAATCGCCGACCAATGTGCAGGTCGCTGGTATGAATAAAGCGGAAGGAAATAGATCAGACCTCGATGACAATGAAAATGGGCTCGGCGTGGAGATTGCCTATCACCTAAGTGACCGGCGTAGCGGTTGAAATGCAAGACATCAAAGTGCGGGATACAGCCTGGCCGTGCAATTCTTGTGGGGCTTGAGCCGACGGGGCCTTGGGATCGGCCGATGCTGCCTCACTGCCCCCCCGGCGCCGCCAGTATGTTTCCGGCCCCAAACATAGTCCGTGCGGCAGCTAGCGCTTCTGCGCTGAGGGTCTGCGTTGCCAAAACCGCCAATCTTGTCTCTGGCCGAGAGATCGCGACATAGAACAGGTTCCGTGCCCGATGAAAGCCGCTGACCTGCTTGGCGGGAATATCTCCAGTGTGCAGTTGCTCGAGAAAGCGCGGCCAATTATAATGGTTCCAGCCCCCACTAAGGACGACGAGCACGTTTTCGAATTGTGCGCCCTTGACACTGTGTTGAGTCGCAAAAGGCGTAAAACCTTCGACGAACTTTTTCACCTCAACAAGTTCCGAATAGCGGACATTGCGGAGGGCACGATGCCGCTTCAGAGAGTTAGGTTCTTCCTGTGTCTCATCAGGTCCAAGGGCCAGTATTTCGGCCTCCCGGCCAAGCACTCGCTCGCTCAGGCGGGGCCGGGCAGTTGACTTCAGATGGTCGATAACATCACCGATGGTGCCATTGAGGCGTAGATAGACAAGTCGATCCATATCTGCGGCCCAGGCGGCCTTGTCCGTATATGATCGGATAGTGGGCGCGCGGCCCATATGGGAAAACATTTCGCCAAATTTGCGGGCCATATAGGCCGCGCAAACAGGCTCAACCAAGTCGATTAGACAGGCGATCAGCGGGTCTTCCTTCTTAACGAACGCCTCCTTGTGCTCGAATATAGCCGCAATTGTCGGGTAGCCCTGTTTGGCCGCAATCGCGTTGTGGGTAAGCATAAGTATCTTCGTCCGGGTCGGAGAAAAATCCCAGCCATCCGTCGTGAGGCGATCTTTTAGGCGCTCTACCGTCGCAGCATGTAAGTCTTCCTGTAGATCATCCTTGTATGGACTAGCCGTTCTTCTTTCACCGCCGAGCCCATTGCAATGGAAGAACCGCGCTTCGCCTAGAGCTTGCGGGTCCCGAACCGCCTGCGGAAGTTGGGGGCGGAGGTTGTTCAGGACATCGACGACGGCCGGCACCGACCGGAAATTTGAGCCCTTATCAATCCCTATGACATTCGGAAAGGCTGTCAGTTCGTAGTCGCTGCGATAAATGGTTTGCCAATGATCGCCGAACAGACCGGTGACCGGGCCTTCATTGGCAGCAAAGAAATGCTCCGACATCGCAGACATAACGGTGGGGTCCGTGTCTTGGTATTCATCGATGAATAGAACGGGATAGAGCCCGGTAAACAATCGCCTGATTTTTGGCTGAGCAAGTAGACTGGCGAGGAATTTCGGCACGTGGTCGTGGTGGAGGGTAATACGTTTGTCATCAATTCCAAAGAAGCCGAGATTATATTCGACAACCTGATCCTTAACCCCGCCCGCCGCTTCGATCGCCTCAACCTCCCGATCCGAGGTCAGCGCGGCGACCTTTTCCCGAAGCGCCTTCTGGTGCTGGGACAGGAATGACCACGCAAAGCCATGAATGGTGTTCACGAGGATCGCGGGATGATCCTCGATGTCCTGCGCTATCTCTTTGCGCGCAACCTCCGTGTAGGTGATGCAGGCAACCTTCTGCCCAGCGCGGATCAGAGCCGGTCCCCGCTCCGAGATGATCTTCTTAAGGGCCTCAACCAGAGAGTAGGTTTTGCCTGCACCGGCGCCGGCTTCAAGACGGAAATTGAGTCCGTCTTGCAAGCAGGCCTCAACTCGCTCCTGCGCGGCCCGCGCCGCGGCAACGGCCGGCGAGATCTCCCCCGTCAAAGCACGACCTCGGCCTGGGCGGCCGCTTCCGCTACCACCGGATCAATTTCGGGCGGCGGCACTTGGATCGCCGGTGCAGGCGGTGGCTCAGAAAGCCACACCAGCGCTTCCCGTATATAAAGCGGCACGTTCCAATTCTCTGGCATCAGTGCAAAGCGGATTGCCTCGGCGGACTTACCGAATTCGGCCGCCTTCTCCCAAGCGATTCGAGCCGCTGTGGGGTCGTTTGCAATTTCAAATCTTGGCAAATTGGCGAGAATGAGCGCATCCTCATAACTGCGGGCACAGTGGTTGGAGCCTTCTTCCGGGATCTGATAGGCGAGCCGGTAGAAATTCCGTGTTTTCTCCACCGAGGTCTTTGCGCGTAACTCCGCCATCGAAATTGCAGGGTCTTCAAACCATGCCTTCAGAGCGCTGTTCGAGGTCCGCTCCCCGTCTTCGGTAGGGCATTTCCGATACTTGCCGTTAATCAGCTGAACCGCATCAAGGTCCGTTATCACTATGGATTTCAGCTCAAGATAATCCAAGAGCGGGAAGAACTTTTGGGCATAGGCGCCGCCGATCTCCATGACAGTCAGATACTGTCTGCCGAGGCGGTTGGCTGCATCAAGTGTCTCGTCGACCATACGTATGATACGTGGCATCACGATCCGCTCGCTGGCACCCTCGACCAAAATAGCCTTGTCGGCAAAATAAAGATCGCACTTTGTCAGCGTCATATACTGCTGCAGAAATGCGCGGTCATCCGGCGATATTGTTGCAGCGCCCCTCCGGAAGTCCTTAACCTTGGTCTTGCGGCAGCCCGGCGTTTGTGAGGGGACGTTCAGGAAGTATCTGATGGCGTCAAACTTAGCGGCATTGGCCAGGTGCGACGAATGGGTCGAGACCACAAACTGGGCCGCCCAGGCCGGTTCGTCCGCGTATCGATCAGAAAGAATGCCGATAGCGGCGTTCAGCTGTGAGATAAAAACCTCCTGCATCTGCGGATGAAGATGCGCCTCCGGCTCCTCGATAAAGACCAGATGAACCGCAGGTCGGGAGGGTAGGTTGCGATAGGATTTATGAATGGTTTCGAGCTGGAAAAGGATGTAAATCAGGTTTCGGGTTCCCAACCCGTTGTAACCCTCGGGCAGATGGACACCGTCCATTCCGGAGTAGAGAATGCGGGTATTGTCCGTCAGCACGCTTTCGATATCGATAGTAGTATGCGGCCTCAGTTCGGTGTCATTCAGGCCGGGAAATCCGAAGAGGCTCAAAGCAGGCAACAGGCCGCGCAATTGCGTATCGAAGCCGCCTTGCATTGCGCTTTCCACCCGCGCAACGGAATCTTTCATCTGTGACACAATCAGCTGATCTTCCGGTGCTGCAGTGAGCGTATCTGCAGTCCGGAAAAGCTGGCTCAGGAGCTTGCCGATCACATCCGGATCGCCCTTCTTCCCGGGTTCCAGCGTCCGCTGAGCGCCAATAAAGCCCACCTGGATTAGTGCAGAGAGCTCGGCGGAATTTGCGAACATGCGGCGATTGGTGGGGTCCGTTGGATCGATCGCACACACACGAAGCGCGTAGACATGCGGAATTTGCATACGAAGATGCCGGAAGAATGCGACATTGGGATCGGTGGGCAAGGGGGGCTCAGGGTCTAAGTCTTCTACACCGGCCTCGCCTTCTGCGAGAACAGGCAGGTCGAGGAGGTCCCCTACCTTAGAGAGAACAGGCGCATATTCGATTCTTGCGATAGCAATTCTGCAAGCCGGGTCCAGATCAATGATGAACGGTGAAAGCGGCCCAAGGTCTCCGGTTGCCTCGTAGCTGAAAGTGAGATCCAGCGAAATGGTGGGCAGCGCATCTAGCAAAACACTTGCCGGCGCATCGCCGTCAACGCGCTGTGTCCGGCATGCAACAAAAGCCGCGCGAAGCGATGCTGAAAAATCCTCCAGCCGGAATTGCCCTGCCTTATCACCAACAAAACGGTCTAGCACCTCGGTCAGAGATGTCTTGCCGCTGTTATTGCGACCTACGATGACCGTTGAACTGGCCTCGACAGAAATTTCTACATCTTCAAGAAGCCTGAAACCGCGCACATGTATCCCGGTCAGTCTGATCATAACATTTCCCGCTCGAACATTTACGGATTGATGCCAGCTCAACCACCGGGTGTCACCATGTTTTTGATCCGGCTTCTTACTTTGCCAGAGTTATCCCGCACTCAAAGCATGAAGCTGCATCGTCGCTTGTCTGTCTTTCATCCGAAAATGCGCCCATGCCAGTTGCGGCCGATGCCCCGCACCAATGTCTAGGTCGACAGCGCGAAACTCGTCGACCCCATCGCAAACCGAAAGCTGGTCCGGATATCGCAGGTCTTCTCGCAGGGCAGGGGTATGGCCATGGACGGCGACCGTAGGTCGGGTCTGTTGGCGGGCAGGATCTGGATCGTTCGCGTCCCATCCCCCCGTCCAATCAAGAAAAGGATAGCGGATCGTTGCCCAGTGATCGTCCGTCCTGACATTCCGACGATCCTGTTCAAGAAATGCCGCCCTGTCGCGATGCGGATGGATGCCCGCATGAACGAAAATCAGATCGCCAAGGACGAGATAACTTGGGCCATGGGCGATTTGCTCAAAATAGGCGGGCGGGATTTGTTTCTGGAGATGAGAAGTGATCTCTGACCAACTGTTTTCTCGCCAGCACAGGTCCGCCTCCGCCAGCACGTTTTTGCCGCCATTCATCAGCCAGTGTTCGAGCGCGTCATCGGCCTCGAGTGCGTCCAGCAACATCAGGTCATGGTTGCCCGGTAGGATATGGAGATGATCGGCGGCAGCCAGCGTAAGGCCATTCACCGCCAGATGAATGCTGGCGATAGACTTCGGGCCACGGTCAATCAAATCGCCGAGGAAAACCATATGGCGGACCAGAGCGGTTCGCGGGGTCTGGGCGATCGAGGTGAGGGCCACTTCGAGCAGATCAGCCTGACCGTGGACGTCGCCGATCGTAAATATCTCGGTGCTACCGGGCAACGCACCGGGCAAATTGCGCCACGGTAGGCTTAAGTGTTTCAGGTGTGGGCCGGTTCGGGACGTTTCGAAGTCATCAGTCACACCAATCCCTTTTCGAAGATAGCCACCTCAGTCCCCTTAGCGATGTGCTCGTCATACCCGAGCGACACATTCCGCACGAAGGTGCCGCCGCGCTGGATGTCCATTTGCACATGTGTATGGCCGAAGAGCCATTGTTTTGGCTTATATCGGTCGATCATGTCGCTGAGATCCGACGCATAGGCCGGGGCCGCAGTAAACCCCTCGGGGATGCAGGCCGGCAAAGGCGCATGATGGGTGACCACAATTGTGTCCCCTCCAAAAGCTTTTGCCAAATGTGTTTCCAGCCAGGAGCGGTGGTCCGCGTGGACACGCACAATATCAACCGGACGAATTCGGCGGTGGCCGGCACCGGCTAGACGTATGTATCTGTAATCATTAAGTTGGTGCGCCGCATCGCGCATCCCGATTTCCACAGACCCTTGGAGCGCGAAATCGGTCCAAAGGGTGCAGCACAGATATCGCGTGTCACCAATGAAGATCAATCGCTTCTGAGCAAAATTCGCTCCCTCCGTCTGGCATATTAGAGCAAGCCGTGCGTCGTCGTCGACCGAATGGTGATAGTAGTCGTGATTTCCGGGCACCACCCAGACCCGACGAAGGTCAATGTATCCGCTCAAATGCTTGAGAACGTTCGGCCAGCGTGTTTTGGGCTTGTCGCTCAAATCCCCCGCAATGATCAGCGCATCCAGCGACGAAAGGGTGCCCGGTGCAAGACCCGCAAGCGGATCCCGGCGGACAGTCAGCCACCGATCAAGATGCAGATCGGCGATCACCATCACCTTGCCCGACGTATGTGCCAATTCGCTGTCCCCGCCTTCTACCACAGTCCATCAGGTCGATCTTTAACATTGATACTTGCAGGATGTGCTTTCGACAACCATTCCGGTTGCTGATCTGTCAATTTGTTCAGGACGTTAACCATTGATCCGTTGAGTAAGAGGCATTGTGCCAATGCTTTTAGAGAATGGCCGAGTCCGCGATTCTTGCCATAGGCGGCAACCTGTTGAAATGCCGAAATCACTGACGAAACCGTTTCAGTCAACAAGCAGGGTTTAGAGGCTATCCAACTCACCACCCCCCTCGTCAAAGGTTGCCAGTAGCCCCTCGATGCCAAAAATCACCCGACCCACTGCGGCTTTCCGTGCGAGGATGCCGAGCTTTATCATCATGATTGCGACGGTCGCGTCATGGGCTGGACGCATGCCAGTGATCACCATTTCGCCGGAATGAAGGTTGAACCACGCGGGATCAAGCTTTTTAGCCGCGATCAGGTTAACGAAGGCCTTGGGGCGTTCTTCTGACCCGATTGCGGCAAAGGCTGCGCGGATGTCGGCGTCGGGTGACAGGAGCGGCATCCGCTGGTCGATGAATGCCTCGATTAGGTCGCGCTTGTCGCGCCGCTGGACTTGCGACAACATAAGCTCAAAGATACGCCGCCGCATCTCGTGCGATTTCAGGCTTTCCATATCTCTGGACAAGCGGCTATGTTCCACAACTCGCACTTACATTGGGCCTGAGACACCTAACCCGCTTTTCATGACGATGCTTCGGAACAAGCACTCGATGCCAAAAATTCAATCGGTTTTGAAAGACCTCATGGGTCAGACAACGATCAACGACAATTCGTGCAATTTTAATGATGTCCTGCCGATGACCGTCCACTTTGCCACAATGGTTGGCGACATTCTGGTGATGGGATCCGCATAAGAAGGGGGGCCACAGCCCTTCAAATACTACTTCGTATTGAACAGGTGTATGAAAACTGTGAGCATGAGCAGAGCATGAAGGTTTAAGGTGACGGGTTTAATGAAGGAAAACTACAGCGTCTATCAGGCAAAATACTTCGCGCATTTCCTGACCCGCGAAGGTATCGGCGAGGATGAGGCCCTGACCCAGTCGCTTTCGTCGGCGCGGGTGGACATCAATCCTCATCAGGTGGACGCCGCTATGTTCGCTATGCGCTCGCCATTGTCCAAGGGCGTCCTGCTTGCAGACGAGGTTGGCCTCGGCAAAACGATTGAGGCCGCTCTGGTGCTGAGCCAGCGTTGGTGGGAACAGCACCGTAATCTGCTTCTCATCGTGCCGGCGTCCTTGCGCAAGCAATGGGCGACCGAATTGCGGGAGAAGTTTTCTCTGCCTTCGGTCATCCTTGATGCCAAACGTCTCAAGGACATGCTTGCTGCCGGCCATCCTAACCCTGTCGGACGCAGGGGCGGGATCATCATTATGTCCTATGAATTCGCGGCCAGAATGGCAGATACCCTGCGCGTCGTGCCATGGGATTTGGTGGTCTTTGACGAGGCACACAAGTTGCGCAATGTCTATAAAGCCGCCGAAAGCTCACGGGCCGCTGTGCTCCGCGACGCGCTTGCCGGGAGGCAAAAGCTGCTGTTGACCGCCACGCCGCTGCAAAACAACCTGATGGAACTCTACGGCCTCGTCACGATTATCGATGACACCTATTTCGGATCCGAGCAGGCCTTCCGGGCGGAGTTTGGCGGGCGCGAGGATATAGCGGCGCGTGCCTTGCTGGCCAAGCGGTTGGAACCCATCTGCAAACGCACACTCCGGCGTCAGGTGCAGAAGGCGGGTCTGATCAACTACACGAACCGACTGCCGAAGACCTTTGACTTCACGCCCGACCGGCTCGAAGTCGACCTTTACAACTCTGTCTCCGCCTATCTACAGAACCCCGACACCATCGCTCTGGGCCAGAACGGGCGTCACCTCGTCACACTAATGCTGCGCAAGATCCTTGGATCGTCCTCCTTTGCCATCGCGCAGACACTGGACAAGATGGTCCACCGACTTGAGGCGAAGCTGATCGTTGATGACGATACGCTGGACGACATCGACGGTTTCGCCGAGGAGGCCGAGGAATGGCGCGACGCTGGAGCCGGGGCCGAGGCAGACGCGGTCGAGGATCATTCCGATGACACCGTCGAAAAGATCGACCCTAAGAAGCTGCAAGCCGAAATAAATGAGCTAACACGATATCGCGATCTGGCCCGGTCGATTGGCGAAAATGCCAAGGGGAAGGCCCTGCTTGATTGCCTGTCGGGTGTTCTGATGGAGATCCAAACCAAAGGCGGTCAGTGCAAGGCGGTGGTATTCACGGAGTCAGTGCGCACTCAAGGATACCTTCGTGATCTGCTGGAGCAAAACGGATTTTCCGGGCAGACCGTAATCATAAACGGCTCGAACTCAGACAAGGACAGCGCGGCCATTTACAAGGCATGGATGGAAAAGAACCGCGGGACCGAGGCCATCTCGGGGTCGAAAACAGCGGATATGAAAGCGGCCATTGTCGACGCCTTCCGCCATGACCGCAGCATCCTGATCGCGACGGAATCAGGGGCTGAGGGCATCAACTTGCAGTTCTGTTCGCTGCTGATCAACTACGACCTGCCGTGGAACCCGCAGCGAGTCGAACAGCGGATCGGCCGCTGTCACCGTTACGGCCAGAAGATCGACGTCACCGTCATCAACTTCATCAACCGCAAGAACCAGGCCGAAGAACGCATTCACCAACTGCTCGAACAGAAGTTCAAGTTGTTCGACGGGGTGTTCGGATCCTCGGATGAGGTGCTCGGGGCCATCGAGTCCGGGGTCGATATCGAGCGTCGTATCCTCGAAATTGTCCAGCAAAGCCGGACTGATGAAGAGATTAACGCCGCCTTCGACAAGCTTCAGCTGGAATTCAGCACCGAGATCGACGAGGCCAAGCAGGACGCCCGCAACAAGCTGCTGTCGGAAATGGATGACAAGGTTATCGAACGGCTGCTGGGCCGCAAAGACAGTGTCAGCTCTGCAATCGGCGATTTCAAACGGGCGCTCTTGAACCTTGCGCGGGCCGAGTTGCCTGAGGCGCGTTTTCATCCGGATCATGCACAGCGGTTTGATCATGCCAGCTATACTTGGTCCACTGAATGGCCCGAGGCAGATGAGCGGGGTTGGCGGTTCTTCCGACTGGCTGATGAGGATCTGGCCGATCGGCTGGTGGCACAGGCCAAGGGGCGCGATCTGGCCCCCGCTGCGTTGGAATTCGACTATGCAGCCTATGACGGCAACCTTGGCGATGTGGCGCGGTTGCGGGGGCAGTCGGGCTGGATGCGGGTGGCACGGTTGACGCTCGAAACCCCGGCGCGCACATGGGACGAAATCATTTGCGCCGCCTTCACCGATGATGGCATGCCGCTTGACCCTGACACGGCTGAACGGATGTTGCGGGTGCCTGCCTGCGTTACAGCGGCAGATACAGGGATGCTGCCCGATGCGGAGCTGGCCACTGTTGTGTCAGAACGGCAGACGGCCCTTGTGGGCATCGCACAGGAACGGCTTGGCGAATTCCTGAACGAGGAAGAAGACCGCCTTGATGCCTGGCGCAACGATGCGCGGGTGGCCTATGATCAACAGATGAAGGCGCTGACCAAGGAAGCGGCTGAAAAAACGAAACTGGCCCGCGCCACGGCCAATCTGCAGGACAAGGTTGAATTGCAGCGCGAGGCCAAGGCCTTGAAAAGGCAGGTCGACGACCTGCAACACCAACTCTATACCCGGTTGAGAGAGATCGATGATGAGCGGGAACGGATGCTGGACGTGATTGCCGAGCAGCTGAACCTGACGCCTCAGGCCCTCGACCTGTTCACAATTAGATGGAGCCTGACCTGATGGCCGGAAAGACCAAGCTGGAACTTACCTGGATCGGCAAAGACAACCGTCCCCGCTTAGAGCCGCGCATCCTGATAGAGGATCCGGAGTTTTCGCATCATGCATCGGCCCGTCGCGAGGGGGATATTTTCGACAATGTGCTGATTCATGGGGATAACTTGTTGGCCCTGAAGGCGCTGGAGACGGATCCGGCGGTGCGGGGTAAAGTGAAATGCATATATATTGATCCACCATTCAACACAGGATCTGCCTTCGAGCATTACGATGACAGCTTAGAGCATTCAACCTGGCTGACCATGATGAGGGATCGACTTCAGATACTGAGAGACCTTCTTTCCGATAGTGGTGGCATTGCAGTTCAGCTCGACGATACCGAAGTCGCGTATTGCAAAGTAATGATGGATGAAGTCTTTGGTAGGTCAAATTATATAACAACTATTGCCGTCGAATCTGCAACAACATCAAGTTTTAAGACTGTAAATGTTGGCCCCACACAGGTTGCAAATTTTATTCTATGTTATTCAAAAGAAAGGTCGAACTTCACCTATAACATCCCATATTTAGGCAGCACAGAGGTGGATTTGGGCCATTTTTCTAGGTTCATCGATAATTTCGATGATCCATGTGAGGATTGGCGCTTCGAAAGTATAAACAACCACATATTGGGAACTCTTGGTTTTGAAGGTGATACTCCGAATGCTCGCTGGTCTAAAGCAAAGAAAAAGCTTGGCGAGGAAGCGACGGCTATAATCACAGAGCGAGCTAATGAGTTCGCAATTGAGAATGCTCATCGAGTTTTTGAAACGAAGACACTTCAAAAGCCAGCTGCGTGGCTAGTTGATCACCTGAAGAGATCTCGTGATTTGACGCACGTAATCAAACTTGATCGCGATGGTCTCGATCCACTTTATATTTATCAAGGTCGACAAGTTTATTTTCTCGGAAAGGGATTAAGGATTGTCGATGGTCAGAAACAGATAGCGAGGCCTGTTTCTAATATGTGGAACGATCTACCCACAAACAATTTGCAGGGAGAAGGCGGCGTAAGTTTTCCATCCGGAAAAAAACCAGAAGCTCTGTTGAGGCGGATCATTCAAATGTTCACAAGTGAGCGGGGTGAAATTGTTCTAGATTCTTTTGGCGGATCTGGAACAACTGCGGCAGTTGCTCACAAAATGGGACGCCGTTGGATTACTATTGAGCTTGGTGAACATGCGCAGTCCCACATAGTGCCACGTTTAAAGAACGTGATCGATGATAACGATCCAAAGGGTGTAACATTAGCTGAAAACTGGAAAGGCGGCGGCGGCTATCGCTTCTACCGGCTCGCTCCTTCGCTGCTGGAGAAGGACCAGTGGGGCAACTGGGTCATCGCCAAGGGCTATAACCCCGCCATGCTGGCCGAAGCGATGTGCAAGCATTTCAACTATGTCTATGCCCCCTCGAACGAGCATTTCTGGATGCATGGCCAGTCCTCGGAAGCCTCATTCATCTATGTCACGACCAACAGCCTGACCTTCGATCAGCTGCGCGCTATTTCTGATGAGGTCGGCGAGGAGCGTAGCCTGCTGATATGCTGCATGGCCTATGAGGCGAAGGGGGAAAACCTGACAAACCTGACCCTGCGCAAGATCCCACAGGCGGTGCTGAACCGCTGCGAATGGGGCAAGGATGACTATTCCCTCAAGATCAGCGCCCTGCCGATGATGGCGGATGATGAACCGGACGACGCCGGCCCCGCGCCGAAAGGCAGGGCCAAGGCCAAGCCAGACGATGCTACGCTAGACATGTTCGCAGATGACGGGGAGGCGTGAAGATGCAGACCGTTGACCCGAAGCGCGCCGTTGCCCAGATCACCCAGCGCCTGTCCCTGCGCAAACCTCAGGCCGAAGCCCTGCGACGCTTGGACGATATCGTCGACCTGATCGCACCCACCAAAGCCACCGATGTCGAGGCCGCCCGCGACGCCGTGCGCGCCGCTTATGGCAGCTTGCCCGATGCCGCGTTTGAGGATTTCGAGCGCGATTTCCCCAGCGTCTGCTTCGCGTTGGCCACCGGCGTTGGCAAGACCCGGTTGATGGGCGCCTTCATCAGCTATCTCTACATGATCGCGAAAAGTCGGAACTTCTTTGTTCTGGCCCCGAACCTGACCATCTACGACAAGCTGTTGGCCGATTTCCAGCCGACCAGTGCGAAATATGTGTTCCGTGGAATCGAGGCCTTTGCCCATAACGCGCCGCTGATCGTCAACGCCGAAAACTATGAGGAAGGTCGCGGCGTCCGCGGCACCGACCTTTTTGGCCGCGAAGGCGTGATCATCAACATCTTCAACATCTCGAAGATCAATTCGGAAGTGCGCGGCGGCAATGCCCCCCGGATCAAGCGCCTGCAGGAATACATTGGTGATAGCTATTTCAGTTATCTGTCCGAGTTAGATGATCTGGTCTTGTTGATGGACGAGGCCCACCGTTATCGTGGTTCTGCCGGGGCCAAGGCGATTGCCGAGCTGAAGCCTATCTTGGGGCTGGAGGTGACCGCGACGCCGAAAACGGTCGGGTCGAGGTCGCAGGATTTCCGGAACGTAGTCTATCGCTATGATCTGCCTGACGCGATGGAACACGGCTATGTCAAGGAACCCGCCGTTGGCACGCGGGCCAATTTCAACCCGAAGTCGGTGGATGAGGCCACGCTTGAGCGGATCAAGCTGGAAGACGGCATCAACTACCACGAGCATGTGCGCGTGGCACTTGAGACATATGCCCGACAGCACGCGGTCGCGGTCGTGCGCCCGTTCATGCTGGTAGTGACGCAGGACACTACCCACGCGCGCCAGATGCGGGATTTCATCGAGTCCGAGAAGTTCTTTGACGGCCGCTATAAGGGCCGTGTGATAGAGATCCATTCAAAGCTGACCGGCGAGGAAAGTGACGAGAACGCACAACGCCTTCTGAACATCGAAAAGGGTGAGGACACAGATATTGTCATCCACGTGAACAAGCTGAAGGAGGGCTGGGATGTCTCCAACCTGTTCACCATCGTGCCGCTCCGCGCCTCCGCCTCGGACATCCTGACCGAGCAGACATTGGGCCGCGGATTGCGTCTGCCCTATGGCAAGCGCACCGGGGTCGCCGTGGTGGACCAGTTGACCGTCATCGCCCATGAGAGGTTTAACGACCTCATTGAGCGCGCCAAAGAAGACAACGGCGTCACCCGCAGCCTGAAGACGGTGACAATCGGCGACGGTGGGGATGTCCCGGCATCCAAGCCGGTGATGGTGATCGCGCCGTCGATGATCGAACAGATGGTGCTAGAGGCCGAGACCCAAGCGGCTACACCCGAGGACGCATCGATTACCCCTTTAGCAGATGATCAGCCTATTGCGTCACAGGTATCTCCCGCGGCAGAAGCCGCGCCGCCCTTCCGTTTCAAAAAGCCGGAGGAGGTCAATTTGGCCCGGACAGTCCTCAGCCTCGTGATGCCCCAGATTAGCAGGCAGGTTGCCTCGATCAAGGACATCAATGATCCGAAGGTAATGCAGCGCATCGCCGAGGCGGCGATGGCGGTTCAGAAAACGCAAGACGGCCTCTTTCCGTCTGTTTCTGCGGAGCAGGCGGCCGCCGTCGTTGAAGAAGTCTGTAAGCAGTTGATCGAACGAACAATTGCCATTCCGACACTGACGATCACACCGACGCAACAGATATCCTTCGGGTTCAAACGTTTCGATCTGGATCTGAAAAACTGGAATTATCAGCCGTTGTCAAACGAGCTGTTGATCCAGGTTCTGCGAACAGAAAGCCGTCAGTTGATTTCAGGGGAGGCGGGGGGGGAAACGCCTGATCGCCTTGAGGATTATCTCGTCGCTAAGCTGGTGGACTTTCCCGAGGTTGATTACGACGCCCACGCTGACATCCTCTATGATTTGACAGGTCAGGTGGTGGCGCATTTCCGGCACAAATATCCGGAAGAGGAAAAGCTGCGCATCGTTTTACAGGGTCATGCCCGGGCGATGGCCGATGCAACCTTCGCTCAGATGAAGCAGAACATGTGGCGCGGGCAGACCGACTACCGCGTGACCATTACATCCGCGTTCGATCAGTTGCGTCCCCAGACCTTCGACGGGTCGGGTGCCGACGTCATGCGCCGGTTTACCGATGCGCCCGAAAAGCTGAGCGAGATCAGGCGCTTCATTTTCACCGGCTTTAAGAAGAGCTGTTATCAGATGGCCAAGTTCGATTCCGATATCGAGCGGAAGATGGCCGTGCTGTTGGAGCGGGACAGTTCAGTCCAACTTTGGATGAAACCCGGCCCGAACCAGTTCAAGATCTTCGATGCCGATGGCAGTGCATATCAGCCAGATTTCGTGGTTGAGACCATGACTGAAAAGCTGATTGTCGAAACTAAACGGGCAAGTGAAATGTCGGACCCGGTTGTTTTGAGAAAAGCAGATGCCGCCGCTCTGTGGGCGTTCATTGCAACCCAGTTTCAAGCCAAGGCCAGTGGAGACAAGCCTTGGTCATACCTCTTGGTTCCGGAAACGGCGGTGCAGGAGAATGCGACCATCAACGGCCTTGCTTCGAGTTACGCAAGGATCGCTGACGCCGATCTACGTTCGCGATATAGCCATGAGCCTGTAGATCACGGAGTAGTAGATGGACCTAGATGAAGCATGCAATACTCTAAGGCCGGAGCCATTGAGAATTGGGGTTTCTAAGTTTCGCACTTCGGGCAGCTTTGGGAAAATTTGGTCTGAGCGCAGCCCACGATAGGGGAGCTTCGTGCAGGGCCCATTGAGGCCGATTAACAGTGAGCGAAAATCGAGCATTGCAGCACCCAAACATGTGCATAGCTGCGTTCCTGCCTCTGCTTCATCAGTGTCGCCGGACCCCGCCTGCCTGAAGCTGCTCAGCCCTCCCGATCATCCGCACGACAGTCCGAAGGCTCAGATTGAAGTGACCGTAGCGCTTGATGGCTTCAACGACCGCCTCGATGGAAACCTCGTCCAGAGATTTTCTTAGCCCTTCGCGTCGGGCGAAACTGATCAGTTGGACTGGGGTGATTTCTTGGAGCCGGATTGGAGGGCAGCGGCTTAGAAGGGGTTCAGGCAAACGGAAGGCGTTGTTTGATGTCATTATCCACATCACATAGCTCATATCGAATTTGACTTCGAAGTAGGGGCAGGACCAGTTCGCCGCACTGAGCGGCTCCAGCAGCGGCAGCAATGCATCGGTCAAGCTGTAGGCATGGCCCTTTGTCGACTCTGCCCTTCCGGACTTCTCTACCTCGTCGACAACCACGACTGGATTTCCCACACGGTGCTCGAGGATGGAGGTGATGAGCCGCCCGGGGTTTGCATTTCCCCAACTTCGCTGCGATCCCACGAGGCCGAAGGATGCGCTCTCGTTGGTCGCCTCATAGACCATTGTCGGAACATTGATCAGGTTGCCCAAGGCGCGCGCCCAAGCGCTCTTGCCGATGCCGGGCGGTCCATCGAGCAGGACGGGCGGCAGGCGAAGGCCGGGGTCGCCCTCTCGCGCGCAGCGCCGCATTCCGTGCCAAACAGTTTCGGTTGCTGGTCCCATCCATGGATATTCTGCGTGCAAGGCGGCGGCCAACTCATCGGCTTGGTGCTCTGTTGCGACACGTGCGAGGCGAACGCCTTGGCTGAGCCCCTCCAGCTTTTTTGTATCTTCGGATTTCAAATGGGTGAGGCCGGTCGCCGCGCTATAGCACCGACTGATCCGCTCTGCGCGGCGCTTGATGACTTGACGCTCAGTTGCTGGCAGGCGGGCATCTTCTTGGTGCGCCATCCACCCCTGTCTGTCCTGCTCGCCATCTGCCTTCGTAGTTTGCAGCTCAGCCTTCCTCGCAGCGACCAGTGCTCGCCTGTGCCGTGTAAGTCGCTCGATGACGGCGTCGCTGCTCATCTTTGGATCTGGAAACCTGGCCTTCATAAATGGGAAGTTCTGCATTTCGTGCTCTGTTGGTTGCGCGCATGCCAGTCCGCCTGTCGCGCGCGCAACTGACGAAAAGAACAAACTGATTGAGACCGGGGCCTGCAGGGCACTTTGCTGGTAAAGCAAAGCCTGGTCGAGATGCTGAAACTTTTCGGGTGATGATGCGGCGAGGTCAATGGAAGCACCCCAGAGGGCCGGAAACCCTGTCGCACAGTTTGACCAAAAGTGCCTTTTTAGCTTAAGAAGCTAAAGTATTGAATTGGTTGTGTTAATTCTTAAGATCTGGAAAAATGGGCTTCAATGACCTTGTAATAGGGCGTCAGAACTCCCGAAAGTGGGCCTCAATCGGCTGGCAATTCACAAGACCGCCCAGAGATCTGTGCATGGGCGAACCGACACAGGACGAAATTTGCGCATTTGCAAAAAACGCACTTTGCTAAATCTAGTATTTGCAAATTTTCTCAATCCCGCTTCATTCGCGCCCTGAACATGCTATGCAGGTCGAAACCTGAAGGGGAGGGGCTGGCATGGACATTCTGCAGGAACTCGAGGACCGGCGCGCCGATGCACGCCTTGGTGGCGGCGAAAAGCGGATCGCGGCGCAACACAGCAAAGGCAAGCTGACCGCGCGCGAACGCATCGACCTGCTGCTCGACGAAGGCTCGTTCGAGGAATTCGACATGTTCGTGGCCCACCGTTGCACCGATTTCGGGATGGAACAGGACCGGCCTGCCGGTGACGGCGTGGTGACGGGCTGGGGCACGATCAACGGCCGCATGGTCTATGTGTTCTCTCAGGATTTCACCGTCATGGGCGGGTCGGTGTCGGAAACCCACGGCAAGAAAATCTGCAAGATCATGGATCTGGCGATGCAGAACGGCGCGCCCGTGATCGGGATCAACGATTCCGGTGGCGCGCGGATTCAGGAAGGTGTCGCCAGCCTTGCCGCCTATGGCGACGTGTTCCAGCGCAATATCACCGCCTCGGGTGTCGTCCCGCAGATCAGCCTGATCATGGGGCCATGTGCGGGGGGCGCGGTTTACAGCCCCGCGATGACTGACTTTATCTTTATGGTCAAAGATTCCAGCTATATGTTCGTGACCGGCCCCGATGTGGCCAAGACCGTGACCAATGAAATCGTCACCGCCGAGGAATTGGGCGGGGCCAGCACCCATACCCGCAAATCATCTGTCGCTGACGGTGCGTTCGAAAATGATGTTGAGGCTTTGGCCGAAACCCGCCGCCTGTTCGATTTCCTGCCGCTGAACAACCGCGACCAGCCGCCCGTGCGCCCGTTCTTTGACGATGTGAACCGGATCGAGGAAAGCCTTGATACGCTGGTCCCCGCCAATCCGAACACGCCTTACGACATGAAGGAACTGATCCTGAAAATCGCGGACGAAGGCGATTTTTACGAAATTCAGGCCGAGTTCGCGAAAAACATCCTGACCGGTTTTATCCGTCTGGAAGGGTCCACCGTGGGTGTCGTCGCCAACCAGCCGATGGTGCTGGCGGGGTGTCTGGACATCGACAGCAGCCGCAAGGCCGCGCGGTTCGTGCGGTTCTGCGATGCGTTTGAAATCCCCGTGCTGACGCTGGTGGATGTGCCGGGCTTCCTGCCGGGCACGTCACAGGAATACGGCGGCGTCATCAAACACGGCGCGAAACTGCTTTACGCCTATGGCGAGGCGACTGTGCCCAAGGTCACCGTCATCACCCGCAAAGCCTATGGCGGGGCCTATGTTGTGATGGCGTCCAAACATCTTCAAGCCGATTTCAACTATGCCTGGCCCACGTCCGAGATCGCCGTGATGGGCGCAAAGGGCGCGACCGAGATCATCCACCGCGGCAAATCCGCCGAGGAAATCGCGGCACGCACCGCCGAATACGAGGCGCGATTCGCCAATCCCTTCGTCGCCGCCGAAAAGGGGTTCATCGACGAGGTGATCATGCCCCATTCCACGCGCAAGCGGATCTGCCGCGCCTTTGCGTCGCTGCGTAACAAGAAAACGCAGATGCCGTGGAAGAAACACGACAACATTCCGCTTTGAACCAAAGGTCAGACTGATGGCGCTGCCATATATGGACAAACACCGCGGCTTTCCGGGCCGCCTGCCGGGGACGGATTTCCAGTTCGTGATCCGCCGCGCGAACAAGGACGGGGCGACGCCCCTGTCCGAGCGTATCCGCTATCCCGACCGCCGCCCTGCCGACAAACGCGCCGATGCAGGCTTTATGCAGGCATTGTGGGAAGCCTTCGGAGAAGAACCTTTCGTGCGCGGCAATCTGGACGCGGGCCGTCTGAGCTGGCTTTTCGGGCGCGAGGTAATCCCCGCCGAAGACCCCTTTGATCCAGCAAGTTACGAGGCGATGCTGCGGATCGACGTCAAGGTTGCGCGGCAGAGTTTCCCCGACATCCCCGGGTTGAACGAATGATTGCCATGGTCGGGCATCTGGCAGGGCAGGAAACCGCCGATTTGCGGACGGTGCGCATTGCGCGCTTTGCGACGCTGCGGGCCTGCGCCATGATTTCAGATGTAGCGGCGCGGTTTGGCACGCGTGCCTCTGCAACCACTGACCATGTTTACCCTTCCCCTTGCCGGTCTGCCTGTCCCACAGGCGGACCGGTTTCCCATTTGACGCGCGGCATCGGCGGAATTCCGGCTGCTATTGGATATCACGGCAAAACCGCTATTGAGTTGTGGGGCAATAACGTCGATTTTGGCGCTATCTTCGAAAAACTGGAAAAAGGCAGAAAACCATGCAGAAAAAATCAATCATCCTCGCGGCCTTCGCAGCCTTCGCACTTTCCGCTTGCCTGGAAAGCGACACCGAACGTGCTGTCGTCGGCGCAGGCGGTGGTCTGGTCGCAGCTGAAGTGTTGGGCACCGATCGTACGGGCACTGTGCTTGCCGGTGCAGCGCTTGGCGTGTTCTGTGACGACGTCGGCATCTGCCGTCCCGCCACACGCTAAATCCGCAGCCCGCAACAGGGCTGTCAGTCAATCTTTTCGCCGTCGGGGTGTTACTCCGGCGGCGTTTTTGCGTTTTGGGGGGGACCATTGATGTTCAAGAAAATTCTGATCGCCAACCGTGGTGAAATCGCCTGCCGCGTGATCAAGACCGCGCGCCGCATGGGCATCAAGACCGTCGCGATCTATTCCGACGCCGACCGCCATGCCTTGCACGTCAAGATGGCGGACGAGGCGGTCCATATCGGGCCAGCCCCCGCCAACCAATCCTATATCGTGATCGACAAGGTGATGGCCGCGATCAAGGCAACCGGTGCCGAGGCCGTGCATCCGGGCTACGGTTTCCTGTCCGAGAACGCCAAATTCGCCGAGGCGCTCGAGGCCGCAGGCGTGGCTTTTATCGGCCCGCCCAAAGGCGCGATCCTTGCGATGGGTGACAAGATCACCTCCAAGAAGCTCGCGCAGGAGGCCAATGTCTCCACCGTGCCGGGTTACATGGGCCTGATTGCTGACGCGGAAGAGGCGGTGAAGATTTCCAACCAGATCGGCTATCCGGTGATGATCAAGGCCAGCGCCGGTGGCGGCGGCAAGGGCATGCGCATCGCATGGACTGATCAGGAAGCCCGCGAAGGGTTCCAGTCCTCCAAGAACGAGGCGGCCAGCAGTTTCGGCGACGACCGGATTTTCATCGAGAAATTCGTCACACAACCGCGCCATATCGAAATTCAGGTTTTGGCCGACCAGCATGGCAATGCGGTCTATCTGCACGAGCGCGAATGTTCGATCCAGCGCCGCAACCAGAAGGTCATCGAAGAAGCACCCAGCCCGTTTCTGGACGAAGCGACCCGCAAGGCGATGGGCGAACAATCCGTCGCCCTTGCGCAGGCGGTGGGCTACACCAGTGCTGGCACGGTGGAATTCATCGTCGATGGGAACCGCAATTTCTATTTCCTCGAAATGAACACGCGGCTGCAGGTGGAGCATCCTGTCACCGAACTGATCACCGGCATCGATCTGGTCGAGCAGATGATCCGCGTGGCTGCGGGTGAAAAGCTGCCTTTCCAGCAAAGTGATCTGAAGATCAACGGCTGGGCGATGGAAAGCCGCCTTTACGCCGAAGACCCTTACCGTGGGTTCCTGCCGTCCATCGGGCGTCTGACCCGCTATCGCCCGCCCGTGGAAGAAGCGACCCCCACCCGCGTCGTGCGTAATGATACCGGCGTCTTCGAGGGCGGCGAGATCAGCATGTTCTACGATCCGATGATCGCCAAGCTGTGCACGTGGGGCCCGGACCGCGCGTCGGCCATCGCGGAAATGCGGCTGGCGCTCGATGCGTTCGAGGTGGAAGGGATCGGGCATAACCTGCCGTTTCTGGCGGCGGTCTATGACCACGAGAAATTCACGTCTGGCACGATGACCACCGCCTTCATCGCCGAGGAATTCCCCGACGGGTTCAACGGCACCACCCTGCCTGATGAGACCTGCCTGCAGATCGCGGCCTCTGCCGCCGCGATGCACCGTGTGTCGGAAATCCGGCGTGCGCGGATCAGCGGGCGGATGGGCAACCATGAACGGCATGTGGGCGAGGATTGGGTCGTCACCATTCAGGGCACGCATCACCGTGTCCATATCGCCGCCGACAAGAAAGGTGCCGATGTGACGATCGCAGGCAGCACACTGCGCGTGACCAGCGACTGGACACCTGGCCAGCCGCTGGCGCGGCTTGATGTCGATGGCGCGCCTTTGGTGCTGAAGATCGGCAAGATTTCAGGCGGGTTCCGCGTGCGCTATCGCGGTGCCGATCTCAAGGTGCATGTGCGCAGCCCGCGTCAGGCGGAACTGGCAGCCTTGATGCCCGAAAAACTGCCGCCCGATACGTCCAAAGTGCTGCTCTGCCCGATGCCCGGCCTGATCGTCAAAGTCGATGTGGCGGTGGGCGATGTGGTGCAGGAAGGGCAGGCGCTCTGCACGGTCGAGGCGATGAAGATGGAAAACATCCTGCGCGCCGAACGCAAGGGCGTGGTGGCCAAGATCAATGCCAGCGCCGGTGACAGCCTTGCCGTCGATGACGTGATCATGGAATTCGAATGACCGGTCAGCGGATATTTTCGCCGCGCCGGTCCTCGATTTCCTGCTGGCGCAGCGGGGTGCGGTCGATGGACCGCGTCAGTTCGCGCACGCTCCAGAGTTCGGGCTTGCGTTGCAGGACGCGCCCGTCCTTGTCCACCACCGTCAGCGCATATCCGCGCGGGCGCAGCGTGGTGCGCACCGACGTGCGCGCCGCAGGATCGGTGTCGGTGATCAGGATCACGTCGCGTTCGACCAGCAGGTCGATATCTGCCAAAAGCAGGTCCATCTGCTGGCGGAACCTTGGATCATTGGGCGTGTCGGCGAAAACTACGACCGCGCGGGCCAGCCATTGCAGTTCGGCCAAGGTGACCTCGGACGCATCGAAAACCTGCGTCGGGTCTGTTTCCCACCGTTCGATGACGGATTGTTCGACCGCCGCCTCGTCAGCCGACAGGCTGGTGGTGGCAACAAGCGCGACAAGCGCGATAAGGAATAATCTTTTCATACTTACCGATATAGTCCGACCATGCCGCAAAGCTAAGTCCCAAAGGCGCAAGGACAACACCTTTTTTGCGACCGGATGTCACACAGCCAACAGGAGCCCGCGATGACCGACAAGAAAAC
This sequence comes from Yoonia sp. 72, assembly GCF_034652275.1. Classification (NCBI taxonomy): domain Bacteria; kingdom Pseudomonadati; phylum Pseudomonadota; class Alphaproteobacteria; order Rhodobacterales; family Paracoccaceae; genus Yoonia; species Yoonia sp. 72. The sequence goes on from NZ_JAXIWG010000004.1 coordinate 251,294, forward strand.
ATGGGAAAAGCTGGCCTCGGATGAATTGCGCGGCAAGCCGGTGGAGACGCTGACATGGCACACGCTGGAAGGTATCCCCGTTCAACCGCTCTATACCGCCGAGGATACCGCCGACCTGCCGCATCTGGGCGGCATCCCCGGCGCGGCGCCCTATACGCGCGGCGTGAAGGCCACGATGTATGCAGGCCGCCCTTGGACGATCCGGCAATATGCGGGGTTTTCGACGGCCGAGGAATCCAACAATTTCTACCGCAAGGCGCTGGCCGCAGGGCAGCAGGGTGTCTCCGTCGCCTTCGATCTGGCCACGCATCGCGGCTATGACAGCGACCATCCACGGGTGGAAGGGGACGTCGGCAAGGCCGGTGTCGCCATCGATTCCGTCGAGGATATGAAGATCCTGTTCGACGGCATTCCGCTGGACAAAGTGTCGGTGTCCATGACGATGAACGGCGCAGTGATCCCGATCCTTGCCAATTTCATCGTCGCGGGCGAGGAACAGGGCCATCCGCGCAATGTGCTGTCCGGCACCATCCAGAATGACATCCTCAAGGAATTCATGGTGCGGAATACCTATGTCTATCCGCCCGAACCCTCGATGCGGATCATCGCGGATATCATCGAATACACCACTGCCGAGATGCCGAAGTTCAATTCGATCAGCATCAGCGGCTATCACATGCAAGAGGCTGGCGCGAACCTTGTGCAGGAACTGGCCTATACTTTGGCCGACGGGCGCGAATATGTGCGTGCGGCCATCGCACGCGGCATGGATGTGGACCAGTTCGCAGGAAGGCTGTCGTTCTTTTTCGCCATCGGGATGAATTTCTTCATGGAGGTGGCGAAACTGCGCGCGGCGCGCCTGCTGTGGTCGCGGATCATGGCGGAATTCGACCCCAAGGACCCCAAATCGTCCATGCTGCGCACCCATTGCCAGACCTCGGGCGTGTCCTTGCAGGAACAGGACCCCTATAACAACGTGATCCGCACCGCATACGAGGCAATGTCGGCTGTGCTGGGCGGGACGCAATCCTTGCACACCAATGCGCTGGACGAGGCGATTGCCTTGCCGACAGAGTTCTCTGCCCGCATTGCGCGCAATACCCAGTTGATCTTGCAGGAAGAAACCGGCGTGACGAAAGTCGTCGATCCGCTGGCGGGGTCGTACTACGTCGAAAGCCTGACGCATGAGCTGGCCGAGAAAGCCTGGGAATTGATCCAGGAGGTAGAGGAGATGGGCGGCATGACCAAGGCCGTCGCATCCGGCATGCCCAAACTGCGGATCGAGGAAACAGCTGCCAAGCGGCAGGCCGCCATCGACCGTGGCACCGAGGTCGTCGTCGGCGTCAACAAATACCGCAAGGACAACGAGGACCCGATCGACATCCTCGATATCGACAACGAAGCCGTGCGCCTGTCGCAGATCGCGCGGATCGAACGGACCAAGGCCGCCCGCGATGCCACAGCCTGCGATGCGGCGCTGGCTGAACTGACCCGCCGCGCAGGCGAGGGCGGCAATCTGTTGGAGGCGGCCGTGACCGCCGCGCGCGCACGCGCCACCGTGGGGGAAATCAGCATGGCGATGGAAAAAGTGTTCGGCCGCCACCGTGCCGAGGTCAAGACGCTCGCCGGGGTTTACGGTGCTGCCTACGAAGGCGACGCCGGTTTCGCGGCCATTCAGGCCAGTGTCGAGGCCTTCGCCAAGGAAGACGGGCGCCGCCCGCGGATGCTCGTCGTCAAGATGGGGCAGGACGGGCATGACCGCGGCGCCAAGGTCATCGCGACCGCCTTTGCCGATATCGGGTTCGATGTCGATGTCGGCCCCCTGTTCCAGACCCCCGCCGAAGCCGCACAGGACGCCATCGACAACGACGTGCATGTGATCGGGATTTCGTCGCAGGCGGCGGGCCACAAGACGCTGGCCCCCAAGCTGGTGCAGGCGCTGAAGGATGCGGGGGCCGACGATATCATCGTCATCTGCGGCGGGGTCATCCCGCAGCAGGATTACCAGTTCCTCTATGACAGCGGCGTCAAGGCGATCTTTGGCCCCGGCACCAATATCCCCAAGGCGGCGGAAGATATCCTGCACCTGATAAGGGCTGCGCGCGGCTGATCCGGCCCCTGCGGCGCCGGAGGCCTCCGGCGGGGATATTTTGGCTCGGAAGATGAAGGAAAGACCATGCTGACACTCGACCATCTTGCCGTTGTGGCGGAGGATCTGGCCACGGGGACCGCCTTTGTCGAGGCCGCACTTGGCATCACCATGCAGCCTGGGGGCAAGCATGTCCGCTATGGCACGCATAATACGCTCTTGGGGCTGGGGGATGATCTGTATCTGGAGGTCATCACCAAGGACCCCGAAGCCGCCCCCTATGACGGGCCGACATGGTTCGGGCTGGATCATTTCAGCGGGCCGCCGCGTCTGGGCAACTGGATTTGCCAGACGGATGATCTGGAGGCCGTCCTGCGCGATGCGCCCGCTGCGGTGGGATTGCCACGTGACCTGTCGCGCGGCGATCTGGCGTGGCGGATCACGGTGCCGGATGATGGCAGCAAGCCTTATGACGGCGCCTATCCGACTTTAATCCAGTGGGCGTCGGGCACGCATCATCCGGCGCGCCGTCTGGCCGACAGCGGCTGTCGTCTGGTGGAACTGACCGTCAGCCATCCGCAGGCGGATGATCTGCGCGCGATGCTGCCGCTGGCCGATGACAGGGTCCGGTTCCACACGGGGCCTGCGGGATTTGCCGCCGTTTTCGACACGCCACAGGGGCGGCGCAGCCTCGGCTAGGCATTTTCGTCCGTGCAGGTGCAGCGAAAGGTTGCAACAGGCGCACAGGTCGGGTTCAAGATCGGGCAATGTTGTGATCAAAGGACCCCCATGTCGATCTGGACCCGCATTGGCGAGGCGCTGGCCGCACTGGCGAATGGCGAAGGCCTGCTTGCGGTCTTTGACCGCTTGCGCACGCCGCCGGACCGCAGTGTCGCCTTTACCATCGCCGTGATCGCGCTGGGGGCCAAGATGGCCAAGGCCGACGGCCATGTGTCGCGCAACGAGGTCCGTGCTTTTCGCGATGTCTTCGTGATCGCTCCCGAGGAAGAGGACAACGCCGCCCGTGTGTTTGACCTCGCGCGGCAGGATGTAGCGGGCTATGACATCTATGCGCGCCGCATCAAGGCGATGTTCGGCGATCATGAAGGGCCGCTTTGCGATCTGCTGGAAGGCTTGTTCCATATCGCACTGGCCGATGGCAATTATCACGCGGCCGAGGATGCCTTTCTGCAAGAGGTGGCTGCGATCTTTGGCTTCGACGAACGCCGGTTCAGGACGATCCGTGCGCAATTTGTCCCCGATGCGGAACGTGACCCGTTTTCTGTTCTGGGCGTCGATCCCGATGCGCCGATGGACAAGGTGCGTGCCGCATGGGCGCAACTGGTCCGCGACACCCACCCCGACCGCATGATCGCGCGCGGCGTACCTCCCGAGGCGGTCAAGCTTGCCGAACGGCGCATGGTCGCGATCAACCGCGCTTGGGAAGATATCCGGGCACAGCGGGCATGAGGATCGTCACCTACAACGTCGAATGGTTCAATACGTTGTTCGACGATGCGGGGCGGTTGATTGATGACGACAGCTGGTCGTCGCGCTGGAATGTGACCAAGCGCCAGCAGACAGGCGCGCTCGGCCATGTGTTTCGCGCCCTTGATGCCGATGCGATCATGGTGATCGAAGCCCCAGACACCAACCGCAGGCGCAGCACGATCCGCGCGCTGACCCAGTTCGCGCAGGATTTCGATCTGCGCGCGCGGGCGGTGCTGACCGGCTTTCCCAACGAGACCCAACAAGAGATCGCGCTGATGTTCGACCCCGCCGTGATGCAGGCCGAACACGACCCGAAATCCAGCGCCGATGCGCCTGCCTTTGACGGCAAATACCGCGTCGATCTGGATGTGGATGCGCAGCCGGAAACGATCCGCTGGTCCAAACCGCCGCTGGAGGTGGCGGTGACCACGCCTGCTGGCCCTTTGCGGCTGATCGGGGTCCATGCCAAATCCAAAGCGCCCCATGGCGCCAAGGACGGCGCGGCCGCCGTGCGCATCGCGATCGAGAACCGGCGCAAGCAGCTTGCCCAATGTGTCTGGCTGCGCAAACGCGTGGACGCGCATCTGGCGGCGGGGGATGACCTGATCGTGCTGGGCGATTTCAACGACGGTCCGGGACTGGACGAATACGAAAAGCTGTTCGGCCGGTCGGGGGTCGAGATCGTGCTGGGCGAGGATGGGCCTTTGGGCCTTTATGATCCGCACGGGCGCATGGCTTTGGGGCGCAAGGTGGGCGCGATGCCCACAACCGCACGGTTCAAGCGCAAGGACCAGCCCTATCTGCAGGCCTTGCTTGATTACGTGATGATCTCGCCCGGATTGCGCGCAAAATCCCCGCAGTGGCAAATCTGGCACCCGTTCGACCATCTGGCCTGCTATCACGATCCGGTTCTGCGCGAGGCGCTGCTTTTGGCGTCGGATCACTTTCCGGTCGTACTCGATCTCGCACTCTGACCCGCTCACATTGAAAATCGGGGTGGAAAGGCTTATGCTCATGTCATGCGACTGACCGCGATCACCCTTGTCCTGACTGTGTTGCTAGCTGGCCCTGCGCCGGCCCAAAGCGCCGATGATGCGCCATCCGGCGGGTTCAACCTTGTCGAGGAAGGCGCGCGGATGATCATGCGCGGCCTGATAGAGGAAATGTCACCCACTATCGACAGCCTGCGCGACACGCTGGAGGAAATGGGGCCGGTCGTGGGGGATTTCCTGCGCGAAATGGGCCCCGGTCTGGCCACGTTCCTCAATCGCGTGGATGATGTGCGGCATTACGAGCTTCCCGAATTTTTGCCCAACGGCGACATCATCATGCGCCGCAAGCCCACCGCGCCGCTGTTCATGCCCGATACCGCAACCGACGGCGGCGAGATCGAGCTTTGAGGCGCAGGCTTTAGCCTTCGAATTTGACGATTCCTGTCGCGTTCAGGGCTGCGGCCAGCGCGTTGAACCGGATTTCGGCCACTTCGCCGTAGAGCGGGCGGGCGTGCTCGGTCAGCCGCAGGGTCAGCTCACCTGCTTTGCGGTTCCATTTCAGCGTGCCGGGCTGTTCATCCGCCGTCAGCCAGAGCATCGCGCCAAGGCGCATCGCCTTGCCCAGAATCTCGGCTTCCTTGATCTGGTCGGGCGTCAGCATCGCGAACAGCGGGTCGAACCGGCTGCTGGCGGTCTTGCTGGAATAGCGGTTCATCAGCGCCAGCCCCAGCAGCACCCGTTCGTAATGTTTCAGCCCGCCAAGGTTGGCGCGGGTGGCATTGTCGAAGGTCACTTCGGCGCGGTAATCGGGATGCGCGCGCCAGCTGACGTCATGCAGCAGGCAGGCGGCCTTGATGATGCGTTTGCGCTGCCAGTTGGCACGCGGGAACAGTGGTTTGACGAAATCATACAGGATGCGCCCGAAACCGGGCAGACGGGCGTCCTTGTTTTCGGCGAACCGGCAGGATTCGATCAGCGGGTCGCGTTCGCGCAGCGCGCGCGGCATTTGTTCGTAAAGCATCCCTTCGCGGATACCATAGGACGACACGGCGACATCCTTGGGCTTGAAGGTGCGCATCAGTTCTTTCAGCACGATGGACGCAAGCGGCACCAGCGACATCCGGCTGTCCGAGATATGGCAGCGGCCCCGCAGTTCGGTCAGGTCGGATTTGCGGATGTATTCGGCCGTCATGCTGATCTGGCGCGATGACATGCGGTATTCGTGCAGCACGGTCAAAGGATAGCCGCGCCGTTCCATGTCGATCCGCGCGATGGCCCGCCACGACCCGCCGACCAGAAACAGGCGCATGCCGGTTTCAAAGTTCATTTCCTTGTGCAGCTCTTGCATCGTGTCGCGGACATAGGCCTTGATCGCCTTTTTGCCGCCCGGAATCTCGCGCAGTTTCAGCGGGCCAAGGGCGGATGTCACGCGCTGGCCCACGCGCCCTTCGGCCAGATCGGCCAGTTCCATGGACGACCCGCCGATGTCGCAGACAAGGCCGTAACTGCCCGGCCAGCCCAGAAGCACGCCTTGGGCGGACAGACGTGCCTCTTCCTTGCCGTCGATGACCCAGAGCTTGACGCCGGTCTCGCGCAGCACCTCGTCGCGGAAGTCCTGCCCGTCACTCGCCTCGCGCACGGCGGCGGTGGCCACGGCGGTCAGCGGCGGGATGCCCATGCCTTTGGCAAGGGCCGCAAAACGGCGGATCGCGGAAATGGCGCGTTTGCGCCCTTCGGGGTTCAGATGGCCGGTCTGGGACATGCCCGCACCCAGCGCACACATGATCTTTTCGTTGTAGAAATAGGCAGGCGAGCGCGCAGCCCCGTCGAACACGACCAGGCGGACAGAGTTCGATCCCACATCGACCACACCGACCCGCGCCAGCGCCTGTGCGGCGGGGTCCTCGAACAACGGACGCCCGAAAGGGCCCCAGTCGATGCTGTCAGGCTCGGATTGCTGGTTCATTCTGTCCCCGTGTGTGACGCCCGACTGGTATCGGTCAATCGTCCGTGTGGGTCAATTGCGGAACATCCGACGCCCCCGCCGACCCGCGCCCCGAAAGCGAGGGGTTTTCCATGAAAAAGCGGTGGCAATTGAACGCAAATTCGCCTTCGGGCGGAGTGGCGCGGGTAAAACTGCCATCGGGCGCCATGACCCAGCTTTGCGCAACGTCAGCCATATTTGCGGCCATGATCTGGCTGACAATCTGCGCCTTGACGGTCGGGTTCTGGATATCGACCAGCGTTTCGACGCGGCGGTTCAGGTTGCGCCCCATCCAGTCGGCAGAGCTGATATAGACCTTGGCCTTTTTGGACGGCAGCGCCGCGCCATTGCCGAAACAGACGATGCGCGAATGTTCCAGAAACCGCCCCACGATGGATTTGACGCGGATATTGTCCGACAGGCCTTTGACACCGGGGCGCAGCCCGCAGATGCCGCGGATCACAAGGCTGATCTTCACGCCCGCCTGCGACGCGGTATAAAGCGCGTCGATCACATCGGGTTCCACAAGCGAATTCATCTTGGCCCAGATCATCGCGGGTTTGCCCGCGCGGGCGTTGTCCGCCTCGATCCCGATCCGGTCGATCAGCGTCTGTTTCAGCGAAATCGGAGATATCGACAGGTTCTTCAGCCCCTCGGGCTGGGCATAGCCGGACAAGTAGTTGAACACCTTGGTCGCATCGCGCCCCAGATCCTGATCGCAGGTGAAAAAGCTCAGGTCGGTATAGATCCGCGCCGTGATCGGGTGGTAATTGCCGGTGCCGAAATGGGTATAGGTCACCAGCCTGTCGCCTTCGCGGCGCACCACGGTGCTGATCTTGGCGTGGGTCTTGTAGTTCACGAACCCGTAAACGACATGCGCGCCCGCCCGTTCCAGCCTGCGAGACTGGCGGATATTGGCGGCCTCGTCAAAGCGGGCCTTGAGTTCGACCAGTGCGGTGACCGATTTGCCGTTCTCGGCGGCCTCGCAAAGGGCTGTGACGATGGGTGATTTCTGCGACGTGCGGTAAAGGGTCTGCTTGATCGCCACCACGTCAGGATCATGCGCCGCCTGATGCAGAAACCGCACCACCATGTCGAAAGTCTCATAAGGGTGGTGCAGCAGCATGTCCTTTTGCCGGATCGCGGCGAACATGTCACCGTCATGATCCTGCACCCGTTCCGGCACACGCGGCGTGAAACTGGGCCAGAGCAAATCTGGCCGGCTGTCCAGCACCAGTTCGCCAAGGTCGGAAATCCCGATCAGCCCGTCCACCTCGACCACAGCATCGCTGGACACATGCAATTCGGACATGATCAGCGATTGCAGCGCGGGCGGGGCATTGGCCGAAATCTTGAGCCGGACAACCTCGCCCCGGCGGCGGCGTTTCAGCGCGGTTTCAAACTCGCGCACAAGGTCTTCGGCTTCTTCTTCCAGTTCCAGATCGCTGTCGCGCAGCACCTTGAACCCGCAATTGCCTTTGACCTGATAGCCCGGAAACAGGCGCGGGATATGCAACAGCAGCAGTTCTTCCAGCGGCAGAAACCTGTGCCCCGCCGCACTGGGCAGCGAGATGAACCGCGCAATCTGGGCAGGGATCGGCAACAGCGCGCGCAGGCTGCGCTTGTCGGCGCTGCGTTCGAGCTGCAAGGCCAGCGCGAAACCCTCGTTGGGCAGGAATGGAAACGGATGCGCGGGGTCGATGGCCAGTGGCGACAGGACCGGAAACACCTGATCGAGGAAGTAATTGTCCAGAAAGTCGCGGTCATCCTCGGTCACGTCCTTGCGCGTCAGGATGGCGATGCCGTTGTCTTTCATCTCGGACTGAAGCGCGCTGAACACGACCTGCTGGCGCGTCATCAGGGCGCGCGCCTCGCGGTCGATCTCGACCAACTGTTCGGCGGGGGTCAACCCGTCGAGCGCAGGCGTGACATTGCCCGCAATGGACAATTCACGCAGGCCCGCAACGCGGACGGTATAGAATTCATCCAGATTGGTCGCGGAAATTGACAAAAACCGCAGCCGTTCGAGAAGCGGGACGCGCGGGTTCTCGGCCTCTTCCAGCACACGCCAGTTGAACCCGACCCAGCTGAGTTCACGGTTCACGAACCGCGCGCAGCTGGCAAGGTCGGTTTCAAGGGCGGTCGCGGCGGGAAAGTCGCCTGTCAGGAAATTTGCGTTGATCATGCTGCCTTGTGTCCCGCGAAGGTTGCGGTTTTGTGACGATGATGCAGCGCCTAGTCAGGCTTGTCCAGCAGCCGCGCGGCAAGCCTCTGGTTGATCTTGTGCCCTGTCGCAAGGGCCGCGCTGTCCAGTTCGGCCACGATGGCGGCGGCAGCGGCAAAAGACCGTTCGATCCGCGGCGCAAGATAGGCCGCAAGGTCGGGCGGCGGCAGCAATTGGCGGTCGGCGAACAGCTTGATCATCACCGCCTGCAACAGCGCATCATCGGGGTCCGCGACCTGCACGACGGCGCTGCCCTGCATCCGGCTGGCCAGATCGGGCAGGGTGACGGGCCAATGCCCGGGCGTCTGGCGCGCGGTCATCAGCAATAGCCCGCCGCTGTGTTGCAGGTGGTTGTGCAGGTGGAACATCGCCTCTTGGGCGGCCTGCGGCAGGCTGTCCATATCCTCGATCACCAATGCCGCCGCTTCGGGCTGGAAATCGGGGGTCAGGTCTGCGGCCGCGATGATCTGCGTGGCCTGACCGCCCGCGAAAATCCGCGCGAGGTGGCTTTTGCCGCAGCCCGCAGGCCCCGCGATCACCAGTTTGCGCAAAGGCCAGCGGTCGGGGTCGGTGACCATGCCAAAGGCCGTCGCATTGGCAGTCGAGACGAAAAAATCATCCGGCCCCAGCGCCACCCCGTTGGGCCAGTCGAAACTCAGTTGCTGCGCGATCATAGGTCTTTGGACTGCCCGCGATAGAGCAGGCTTGTGCGGTAGCGCCCCAGCCCGTAGCGCGTTAGCACCCCGATAACGGCGGCCACCGGCACGGCGACCAGCATGCCCACGAACCCAAAGAGCGACCCGAACACCGACAGCGCGAAGATCAGCCAGACAGGGTGCAGTCCGACCGACGACCCCACCAGTTTCGGTGTCAGCACGTTCCCTTCCAGAAACTGCCCCAGCGCAAAGATCGCGCCGACGATCCCGATCCGCAGCCAGTTGGTCGTATAGGTGACGGTATCGCCATCCGCGACCTCGACCGAGCCCCAGAACTGGAACAGCGCCAGCCCGATCGCGAGAACCCCGCCGACCAGCGCGCCGACATAAGGAATAAAGGTAATCAGCCCCGCGATGAAGCCTACGATCAGCCCGAAATTCAGCCCCGCCAGCATCAGACCCACTGCGTAATAGGTGCCAAGCACCAGACAGACCGTGCCTTGCCCGCGGATAAAGGACGCAAGCGTGCGGTCGATCTCGCTTCCCAAATGGCGCACGGTGGCCACGTGATCGCGCGGCAAAAGGCTGTCGATCTTGGCGATCATGTTGTCCCAGTCAAGCAGCAGGTAGAAGGCGACAACCGGCACGATCACCAGCAGCACGATGATGTTGAGCAGCCCCATGGCCGAGCTGAGCAAGCCGTTGATCAATTCGCCGCCGCGCGACTGGATGGTTTCACCGATGGCCTGCAATTGCTGGCGGATCGTGCTGTCAGGCTCGATCAGGTCGGGGAAACGCGTGGTCAGGCCCGCCTGTAGCCGCTCGAACACGGCAGGGGCAGTTTCGATCAGCGCCGTCGTCTGTTTCACCAGCGTCGGGATGACAAGCAGGATCAGCAGGATGAACACCATGCCTGCAGCCAGCGTGATGATGCTGACCGACACCACACGGCTAAGCCCCAAGCGTTGCAACCGATCCGCGACAGGGTCCAGCAGATAGGCGATGGCGCCCCCCAGCACGAAGGGCAGGATCACATCCCCCAGCGCCCAGAGCACGACAAGAAACACCGCCATCGCGATGCCCCAATATTTGATCTGGTCCTTGACGGGCAGGGCCATCGGTCACTCCGCTTTTGGTTTGCGCTGTGATGCGGCAAACGCGCCTTGCTTGCAAGGGTTCTGCGCTATTTGGGATGGCGCTGATCACAATGCTTGCGGGGGCAGGACTGCACGATTACACGTCGAGGCGAATTTCGCCGTCCATAAAGGTCCTTGTCATGCGTCTGAGCCGTTATTTCCTGCCCGTCCTGAAAGAAACCCCGCGCGAGGCGCAGATCGTGTCGCACCGCTATATGCTGCAGGCGGGGATGATCAAACAGGCCAGCGCTGGCATCTATTCCTGGCTGCCTTTGGGCTTCAAGGTGCTGCGCAAGATCGAGAATATCGTGCATCAGGAACAGGAACGCGCGGGCCATATCGCGATCCAGATGCCGACGATCCAGTCCGCCGATCTGTGGCGCGAGAGCGGGCGCTATGACGCCTATGGCGAAGAAATGCTGCGCATCAAGGACCGTGGCGGCCGCGAGATGCTGTTCACCCCCACGGCCGAAGAACTGGTGACCGACATCTTTCGCGCGCATGTGACCAGCTACAAGGACCTGCCGCTGACGCTCTATCAGATCCAGTGGAAATTCCGTGACGAGGTCCGCCCGCGTTTCGGCGTCATGCGGGGCCGTGAATTCTACATGAAAGACGGCTATAACTTCGACCTGACAAAAGAGGACGCGCTGCACGCCTATAACCGCCATCTGGTCAGCTATCTGCGCACTTACGAACGCATGGGCCTGCAGGCGATCCCGATGCGCGCCGATTCCGGTCCCATCGGCGGCGACGATACGCATGAATTCCTCGTCTTGGCGGAAACCGGCGAATCGGAAGTGTTCTATGACAGCCAGATCACCGACCTGAAGTTCGGGGACCGGCAGATCGATTACAACGATCACGCCGCCTGCGCTGCTGTGCTGGACGAATTCACCAGCCGCTATGCGCGCACGGATGAAACCCATGACGAGGCGCTGTTCAACGAAATCCCCGAGGAACGCCGCCGCACTGCGCGCGGGATCGAAGTGGGCCAGATCTTCTATTTCGGCACCAAGTATTCCGATGCGATGGGTGCTTTGGTCGATGACGGCAAGGGCGGCAAGGTCCCCGTCCATATGGGCAGCCACGGGATCGGCGTGTCGCGTCTGCTGGGCGCCATTATCGAGGCAAGCCATGATGACAAAGGCATCATCTGGCCCGAAGGGGTGACGCCGTTCCATTGCGGGATCGTCAACCTCAAGCAAGGCGATGCAGAGGCTGATGCGGCCTGTGAGGCGCTTTACGACAGCCTGACTGCGCTGGGGCTGGAGCCGCTTTACGACGACCGCGACGAACGGGCAGGCGCGAAATTCGGCACGATGGATATGATCGGCCTGCCTTGGCGGATCACCGTCGGGCCGCGCGGGCTCAAGAACGGCGTGGTTGAACTGACCAGCCGCCGCACGGGAGAAAGCGAAGAATTGCCGCCTGCGGATGCCGTGGCGCGGATCGCCAAGATCTACGAAGGGATCGCGTGACGCGCAAAAGCCCGCCGGTCGCGCAGATATGATGCGCTTTCTTGCCACGATTTGCTATGATCCGCATAAAACGGGCATGAGGCAGGCCATGACATATCGGAACGCAACACCATGATCCTGCGTGTGATTGGCCTTGCCGGTGGGCTGGCGGGGGCCGCTGGCCTGTCGCAATTCCCCGAATTCTCGCAGCAATACCTGCAACGGCTGGGCGGGCATGTGGATGCGTTGACAGCACAGCTTGTCGATTTCGATGCAACCGCGTTCGAGGCGGGCTTTGGCCGCGAGGAAATGTTGCAGCAAATGGCGCAGACCCCGCCGATGGACGGGCAGGCCGCGATGTGGCGGCGCACGATCCTGCGGCATGCGCAACTCTCCGACGATCTGGACGCTTTGCGCAACGCATCCCCCGTCGCGCGGCTGACGATGCCGCAGCGCGTGGCCGATGCCGACATCGCCCGCGCGGTCTGGGCCGATTTCCAGCCTGCGATGCCGCTGTCGGCAGCGGGCGCTGTCGCTGCAGGCGCGGGATTCGGGGCAGGCTGGGCGCTGCTGGCCTTGCTGGCCGCCCTTGTCACCGTTCCGTTCAAGGCCACCAAAAAGCCGCGCGCGCAGCCCGTCAAACGTAAACCGCCTGCGATCAAAGGCGAGCCACCCATCGCCAAACCGCGTCTTGTGGCAGAAACGCCCTCGCATATTCCCCGCCTGTCGGGGGTCAAGCGTTGATCGCGCTGGCCATGTCCGGCCCTGCCCGCTAGAAGACCGCCATGCAGACAACCCGCCCTTTTGCCAAATTCGAATGGATGATCGCCTGGCGCTATATCCGCGCCAAACGCGCCGAAGGCGGCGTCAGCGTCATGACATGGATCAGCCTGATCGGCGTCACGCTTGCGGTCTTCGCGCTGATTGCGACGCTGGCCGTGCGGTCAGGCTTTCGCGCCGAATTCATCGACACGATCGTGGGCGCGAATGCCCATGTGACCGTGGTGCGCCCGCGCGAGGTGATCGAGGATTACGCCGCCATGTCCGACCGGATCATGGCCATACCGGGTGTGCAAAGCGTCGCACCTTTGGTGCGCGGGCAGGCGATGGCAGGGGCCTTTGGCCAGATCGCACTCGCCGATATTTACGGCATCCATCTGGATGATCTCAAAGCGTCCGAGGCCATCGTGGATAGCGAACGCACCATCGGCAATATCGACGATTTGCCGAACGGGATCGCCCTCGGCTCGGCCTTGGCGGCGAACCTTGGCCTTGGCCTTGGCGACAGGATCGAGATCACGACACGGTCGGGTGCTGCCACGCCCATGGGGCAATCCACGCGGCGCAACGCTTATGAGGTCGTCTATATCTTCTCCACAGGCCGCTACCAGATCGACGAGGTGCGCGCCTATCTGCCCTTCGAGGTGGCGCAGACGATCTTCAACCGTGACGGTGTGGCCGATGAATTGGACATCCGTCTTGACGACATCAACCAGTCCGAGGCCCTGAAACAAGAGATCGCCAATGCCGCAGGCCCCAACACCTGGGCCTATAGCTGGCAGGACCGCGTGGGCCGTTTCCTGCGCGCATTGACGATCGAGGACAATGTGATGTTCATCATCCTGTCCATTCTGGTGCTGGTCGCGTCGATGAACATCATCAGCGGGCTGATCATGCTGGTGAAAAACAAAGGCCGCGATGTGGGCATCCTGCGCACCATGGGCCTGACAGAAGGGTCGATCCTGCGCATCTTCTTCATCTGTGGGGCAGGGATAGGGACCATCGGGACCGCGCTGGGCGTGATCCTCGGGTGTCTTTTCGCGATCTATATCGACCAGATTTTCAGTCTGGTGAACTATGTCGCCGGTGGCGGTGTCTGGGACCCGTCGATCCGCGGCATCTACAACGTGCCTGCCGAACTGCATCTGTCCGATGTGCTGAAAGCCGTGTCGCTGTCGCTGGGCCTGTCGTGGATCATCACGATCTTTCCCGCCCGCCGCGCCGCGCGCATGAACCCGGTCGAGGCGCTGCGCTATGAATAACATCCTGTCGCTGCATGACCTGCGCAAGACCTACAACGCGGGCAAACCGAACGAGGTGCGCGTGCTGCAAGGCGTCGACCTGACGGTCGGGGCGGGGGAAATCGTGGCCCTTGTTGCCCCGTCAGGGGCGGGCAAATCGACCTTGCTGCATATCGCGGGGCTTCTGGATACGCCTGACACGGGCACGGTCAGCATCGCGGGCACCGACATGACGCACCTGTCGGATCGTAAACGCACGGGCGTGCGGCGGGGCCAGGTCGGGTTCATCTACCAGTTCCACCACCTGCTGCCTGAATTCTCGGCGCTGGAAAACATCGTCCTGCCGCAGCTTGCCAATGGTGTCAGCGAAAAAGCCGCCCATGCCCGCGCGATGGCCCTGCTTGACCGCGTGGGCATCGCGGAACGTGCCGCGCACCGGCCTGCGGCCCTGTCGGGCGGCGAACAGCAGCGCGTGGCGTTTTGCCGGGCGCTCGCGAACGAACCCGCACTGTTGCTCGCGGATGAACCGACGGGCAATCTGGACCCCGACACATCCAACCGCGTGTTCGAGACGCTGATCGGGCTGGTGCGCGACACTGGCCTTGCGGCGGTGATCGCGACGCATAACCTAGAGCTTGCCGCGCGCATGGACCGGCAGGTGCGGCTGAACGCGGGCGTTCTGGTCCCGCTCTAGGGCTTTTGGGTCAACAATCGCCCGCCGTCAGCATGATCAGCGCCTTGAGGTGTTCTTTGCCATGCCATGATCTGCGTCATGGCTTGCGGCCTGCGACTTTGCTAGTCTGGCAAAAAACAAGGAGGCAAATGATGCAGAAACTCATTCTTGGCGCGGTGCTGGTGCTTGCGGCCTGTGTTGACGAACAGCCGATCGACGGGCGCACGGCCTATCTGGACAATTGCGCCGCCTGTCATGGCGCGGACGGGACCGGCAACGGGCCGATGGCGCGCGATCTCGGCGTGATACCGCCGGATCTGACCCAGATTTCCGCGCGCAACGGCGGCACCTTCCCCCGCGACGCCGTGATGAGCACGATCGACGGCTATGAAGCAGGCCAGCACCTGTCGGGGGCGATGCCCGAATTCGGCGCGGGCGACATGGGCGATACCGTGATCGTCGAAAACGACGGGCTGGGCACGCCGGTGCCGTGGAAACTGCTTGTGCTGACCGATTACCTCGAGACGCTGCAAAGATGACAGCGATCTGACATTGCCGTGACCGGCTGCACCGATTGGTGCGCTGGTGACGTGTCTGCCTTAGGTTTCGTGCAACAACCCGAGGATCAGATCATGCGTATTATGCTTCCCTTCGCCTTTCTTCTGGCCACCGCCGCGCCCGCGCTGGCAGGCCCTGTCAGTTTCGCCAGCGGCTGGCAGGAACAGCGGCTGTCGCTGTTCAGTTCCAACCGCTACGGGTTCGGCGAGAGCCTCACGCTCGAATCGAACGGGTCGGTGTCCATCGCATGGACCCGCGTGCCACGCGCCGATTGGAACACGCGGGGCGCATCGTGGTCCTGGACGGTCGAGCAATCGGTGCCGGCGACCGACCTGTCGCGCAAAGGCGGGGATGACCGCAACATCTCGCTCTATTTCGTGTTCGTGCCGGAAGAGCTCGCCCCCGGTCTGGAAGGCGCGAATATCCGCAGTCTGCTGGGCAACAGCGACGTGCGGATCATGCAATACGCCTGGGGCGGCAATCATGCGGCGGGGCAGGTGATCCCCTCGCCCTACGGCCCGCCGGGGCAGGGGGTGACCATCGCCTTGCGACAGGCGGGCACGGGGTCTTTCAATGAAAACGTGGACCTTGCGGCGGATTATGCGCGCGCCTTTGGCGGTGCGCCGGGGGCGCTGGTGGGCTTGGCCGTGTCGGGCGACAGCGACGACACCGACAGCGTGATCCGTGCGGCGCTGGGCAATCTGGTGCTGCGGTAAGGGGGCCTAGGGGATCTGGGCCAGCAGCGCTGTGGCCATGGGCGTGTCCGGCACGGTGCCCGCAATCTCGAGAATCAGCTTGCGGCGGATGGCATCGGTGAACGCGGGGCCGTCCATCGCGGGCATGACAAAGGCGTTCGGGCCGCCGATGATGTTCTGCTCATAGAGATTGACCAACCCGCTGTTGCTGCGAAAATCATTGTTGCGCAGGATCGGCAGGGCGTTGATCGTGATGCCCGCTGCGACGACCCTGTCGCGGGATTGGGTGATGGGCGGCCCAAGGGTATTGGCCATCGTGTCACCCGAAAAATCGATCACGCGGCGCAGGCCGCGGATGTCGTTCCCCTCGATCTGGTCCATCCCGTAAAGCAGCGCCGCGCCGATGGCATTGCTGCCGCTCGCTTGCCGTGGCGGGCCGATCAGGGCGTTGGCAAAGGCGGTGGCGCTGTCCATATCCGCGATGATGGTCCAGTCCACGACCGTCGCCTGATTGCTGGCCCATTCGACGTAAGTGACCGCGATGGACCCGTAAAGCGTGTTCTGGATCGCCGCGACGACCGCCGGATCGGTGATTGCGGTGGCATAGGATTGCCGCTGGAACAGCAGTTCATCCGCGTCGATGGACCCCGAGGCATCGGCGAGCAGGACCAGTTCAAGGTCCGTCTCGATCTGCTGGGCCAAGGCGGGCGAGGCGAGGAAGAGGGCAAGGATCAGGTGGCGCATGGCGGGAAGATAGGGCGGGATTGACGCAAGGGTAGGGTGCGCATTTTGCGCACTGATGTCGTCGGGGTGGTGAGCAGGATGCGCACCCTACGGCTGGCTACTTTAGCCAGCGATCAAGCTGTGGATGTTGTCCAACCTTGTACAGCCGAACAAGAAATCCCCATCGAATTGCCTCACTGTGCTTACGCATAGGAAACGGAATATTGAACAACAAAATGTATAAAGCGGTTGCCAGAACTATAAAATTGCCAACTGTCGCTATAATCCTGTAAACAGTTGCAACGTCATTCGAGAAAATAATACTTGTCTGAAGCTCAAACAAGTAGAAGGCGAACGCGCCTATCGGAATAACGGTACAAACCATTATAACCGTTAGACAAAGAGATAATACTGCTGAAATTGGTATAACTTCTTTGAAGGAGCCATAAGGCATCACAGGCACTGCTAAATGCATTTCGTCCTGCTCGTTGAAAAAACCATAAGCACCCGTTGAAAAACCACGAAGAGACAATCGCAGCCCCTCACGCGCTCGAATTATGATAATCATTGCGATGGATTGGACTTGCATTATGGTGATGTAAAGGGAAACACTCGCGACAATAGTTAGAAAAGCTGTCGGAACTGTTGCGGTCACCCCTTGAAAATTGATGCTAATCAAGTTTTGATTGCTGAGCGAAGATAACAAAAGATAATAAATAAAGAGAAAGCTGCAGCTTTTTATAAGCTTAGAAATCAGTGTATCCTGAATGCGCCCAAGGTTCGTGTATATCGTATCCCAGTTCGCACCCGCCGCTTTGATGTGCCTAAGCGTCGTACGGAACTCGTGCTGCTTTATGCTACGCAAAGAAATCCATTTCGACTTCATCTAAACATCCAACTCCTCCACGAACCGTGCGTTTTCCTGGATATACTGGAACCGCAGTTCGGGTTTCTTCCCCATCAGCCGCTCGACCAGATCGGCGGTGTCGCCGGGCACTTCGTCATGCACGGTCACGCGGATCAGCTTGCGGGTGGCGGGGTCCATCGTGGTTTCTTTCAGGTCCTTGGCGTCCATCTCGCCCAGACCCTTGAAGCGTTGCACGTCGATCTTGCCTTTGCCGCCCAGACCCTTCGCCAGCATCTTTTCCTTTTCGGCGTCATCCGCCACATAGATGCGCCGCGCGCCTTGGGTCAGGCGATAGAGCGGCGGGCAGGCCAGATAGAGATGCCCGTGGTCGATCAGCGGGCGCATCTGGGTGAAAAAGAACGTCATCAGCAGGCTGGCGATATGCGCGCCGTCCACGTCGGCGTCGGTCATGATGATGATCTTTTCATAGCGCAGGTCATCGACATTGAACTTGGTGCCCATGCCGACGCCCAAAGCCTCGCACAGATCGTTGATTTCCTGATTGGTGGTCAGCTTGTTCGATGCCGCCCCCAGCACGTTCAGGATCTTGCCTTTGAGCGGCAAGAGCGCCTGATTGACGCGGTTGCGCGCGCCCTTGCCGGACCCGCCCGCGGAATCCCCTTCGACGATGAAGAGTTCCGTGCCCTTGCGGTCCTTGGACGTGCAATCGGTCAGCTTGCCGGGCAGGCGCAGTTTCTTGGTCGCGGATTTGCGGGCGGTTTCCTTTTCCTGACGGCGGCGCAAGCGTTCCTCGGCGCGCAGGACCAGAAAATCAAGGATCGCGCCTGCGGATTTGGTATCCGCCGCCAACCAGTTGTCGAAATGGTCGCGCACTGCACCTTCGGTCATGCGGGCCGCGATTTCGGACGACAGCCGGTCCTTGGTCTGGCCCACGAAGGCCGGTTCGCGGATGAAACAGGACACCAGCGCACAGCCGCCCGACATCAGGTCTTCACGCGTGATCTGCGCGGCCTTCTTGTTGTTCGCAAGCTCGCCATAGCCTTTGATCCCCTTGAGGATCGCGTTCCAGAAGCCCGCGACATGGGTGCCGCCTTCAGGGGTGGGGACCGTGTTGCAATAGGACTGGATGAACCCGTCGCGCACCGGCGTCCAGTTGATCGCCCATTCCACCTTGCCGGGTTCGTTGAACTTGTCGGCAAAATCGACGCTGCCCGCAAAAGGCTTGTCGGCATAGGTCGCGGATTTGCCCAATGTTTCCTTGAGGTAATCGGCCAGACCACCGGGGAAATGGAACGTCGCCTCCAGCGGGGTTTCACCGTCGTTGATCTCTGTCTTCCAGCGGATTTCGACGCCCGAGAAAAGGTAGGCCTTGGACTGGATGGATTTGTAAAGCCGCGCCGGTTTGAACCGCTGCGACCCAAAGATCTGCTCGTCCGCGTGAAAGGTCACGGTCGTGCCGCGCCGGTTCTGGGTCGGTCCCAGTTTCTGGATCGGGCCAAGCGGCAGGCCGCGTGAAAACCGCTGTTCGAACAGTTCCTTGTTGCGCGCCACCTGCACGATCATGGAATCCGACAGCGCGTTGACGACCGATGCACCCACCCCGTGCAACCCGCCCGATGTCTGATAGGCCTTGCCCGAGAATTTGCCGCCCGCGTGCAGGGTGCACAGGATCACTTCGAGCGCGGATTTGTCGGGGAATTTGGGGTGCGGATCGACGGGGATGCCGCGCCCGTTGTCGCGGATGGTAACGGAATAATCCGCGTGCAGTTCAACCTCGATCCGGTTGGCATGGCCTGCCACAGCCTCGTCCATGGAGTTATCAAGCACCTCGGCCACCAGATGATGCAGCGCCCGTTCGTCGGTGCCGC
Source organism: Yoonia sp. 72 (assembly GCF_034652275.1). Classification (NCBI taxonomy): domain Bacteria; kingdom Pseudomonadati; phylum Pseudomonadota; class Alphaproteobacteria; order Rhodobacterales; family Paracoccaceae; genus Yoonia; species Yoonia sp. 72. The sequence goes on from NZ_JAXIWG010000004.1 coordinate 270,732, forward strand.
CGATATACATGCCGGGGCGTTTGCGGACGGGTTCCAGCCCTTCCAGCACCTCGATGCTGGAGGCGTTGTAATCGTCGGGTCCTGTTGTGGACAAAAGGTCGTCGGCCATTGGCTGCTCTTTTCTTGGTGGTTTGCGCTGTTATGGCAGAGGGGGGCTGCGCATGAAAGACCTCAGATATGCCGTTTGTCTTGCCCTGCGGGCTGTGGCAGGTTTCTTGCCAAACGGGGGATGCCGATGACCGGAACGACAACGACGCTGAAAACGCTGCCCGACTGGCGCTATCTGCTGGCAGAGTTCTATGAGCTTTACCGTGCGATCCCCGCAGGGGGCAGCGACCGGATTCGCACCCACCAGCGCCAGACCCGCGAGGCGATCAACCGCGTGATGAAAGCCAATGCGCCGGTCCAGCTGCAACCTGCCGCGCAAAAACCTGTGACCGCCCATCTGCGCCGCGCGCTCGATCAGGGGCGGTCGGGACCGATGGCCTCGATCATCCGGTCGCTTGATACGGTCAGCGCCGAACTGTCGTGGCAATACGGATACGAAAAGGTGCCGCCCGCCTTGGCGGAATCCTATGCCTATGCCGAAATCGCAGGCCCCCACGGGCCGGTTGTTACGGCCGAAATCATCCTCGGCGTCGTGCTGTTCGCGCCTGCCTGCACCTATCCGGCGCATGCGCATCAGGGGATCACCGAAAGCTATGTCTGCCTGTCGGGGGCGGTGTCCGAGAATCATCAGGGCGTCTATGTGCCGGGCTCGATGATCTTCAACCCGCCCGACCATCTGCACCGGATCACCGTGGGCGACCGCGAACCGGCGCTGCTGGCCTATGCATGGCTGGGGAAGGCGGATGATCTGGCGGGGCAAAAGATGGTCTTTTCCCGCCCGCGCAAATAGGGTGCCGCAAACAGACATGTGAAAGGACCATCCATGCGCATTTTCTTTACCGGCGGCAGCGGCAAGGCAGGCAAACACGCGATCAGGCATCTGCAGGCGCAGGGGCATACGGTTGTGAATATCGACCTTGTGCCGTCCGGTCTGGACGTGTCCGAATTGCTGGTGGACCTGACCGATGCGGGGCAAGTGATCGGGGCTATGTCGCAATACACCGATTTCCACGAGCTTGACGAAGGTACCGGCGTGCCGCGTTTCGATGCCGTGGTGCATTTCGCCGCCGTGCCGCGTGTGATGATCGGCACCGATGCGGAATGTTTCCGGATTAATACCTTGTCCACCTATAACGTGATCGAGGCGGCGGTGAAGCTGGGCGTCCCCAAGGTGGTCTTTGCCAGTTCCGAGACCACCTACGGCGTCTGCTTCGCCCATGGCGAGGTCAAGCCGGATTATGTGCCCGTGGACGAGGAACACCCCACCGTGCCGCATGACAGCTATGCCATGTCCAAGGTCTGCAACGAGGCGACAGCGCGCAGCTTTCAGGCGCGGTCTGGCGCAGATATCTATGGTCTGCGCATCAATAATGTCATTGAACCACATGAATATGCGAAAAACTTCCCCGCCTTTATCGCTGATGCCGCAACCCGCCGCCGCAACATTTTCGCCTATATCGACGCGCGCGATCTGGGGCATATGGTCGATTGCTGTCTGAAAACCGACGGTCTGGGCTATCAGGTGTTCAACGTCTCCAACGACGATCTCAGCGTCGGGATCACCGCGCAGGACGTGATCGACCGCTTTTACCAAGGGGTCGAGGTGCGCGGCACTTTGTCGGAAAACGAAACAATGTATAGCAATGCCAAGGCCAAGCGCATGGTCGGTTTCACCCCGCAGCATTCCTGGCGCGCGGTGCTGGGCTGATGGATTTCGCGCGCTTCGACCTGGCCGCATTCGAGGCGGCGACCGCAGAGGACCGCGCGGCGCAGGCGGCAGAGCTTGACCGGATCTGCCGCGACACGGGCTTTCTGGTGCTTGACGGGCATGGCGTGAACCCTGCCGTGATCGCCGCAGTCTGGGCGGCAGCGCAGGCGTTTTTTGCGCAGGACCCTGCCGCCAAACAAGCGGTCAGCCCGCCCTATCAGGGCTATCCCTACGGCTATCTTGGCCCCGATACCGAGGCGCTTGCCCGCTCCAAAGGCGAGGACACGCCGCCCGATCTGAAGGAAAGCTTCAACGGCGGTCCTCTGCGCGTGCCAGCGGATGCGTCACCCGACGCGATGGCGTTTTGCTACCAGCCGACGCTCTGGCCCGACCTGCCGGGGTTTCGTGGAGCGTGGGAGGCCTATTACGCCGCGATGGAGGATCTGGCCGCGCGGATCATGCGTGCCTTCGCCGCCGCATTGCATCTGCCGGAGGATCATTTCGACCCGTTCATCGCCAATCCCATCTCTGCCCTGCGCGCGCTGCATTATCCCGCAACGCAAGGAGTGCCGCGCGACAAACAGCAGCGGGCGGGGGCGCATACGGACTATGGCTCGCTTACCATCCTGTTGCCGCAGCCTGGCAGTCAGGGGCTACAAGTGCGCATCGGCGAGACCTGGGTCGATGTGCCAGCACCCGAGGGGGCCTTTGTCATCAATATCGGCGATCTGATGGCGCGCTGGACGGCGGATGCCTGGGTCAGTACCCTGCACCGCGTTGTAGCGAAACCCGACCAGCCCGCGCGCCAGTCGCTTGCGTTTTTCCACCAGCCCGATTGGGATGCGCAGATTGTGCCATTGGATGGATCGGACGCCTATCCGCCCGTGAAATCAGGGCCTTATCTGATGGACAAGTTCCGGTCTACCGGCACCTGACCTGCGACAAGGACGCCCCTTGCGGGCGGACGTCGAAAGCCTAGCTTGCGGGGTAAGTGTGCGAGGCAAAGCAATGACCCATGACCCGCCGATAGCCGTGATGGACGCCGATTGCGCCGTGTGCAGTTGGGGCGCGCGGATGATCCACCGGATCGACCGCAGCGGCGATATCCGCATCGCGCCGATCCAGTCGGCGACGGGGGCGGCACTGATGCGCGCCAACGGGCTGGACCCGCGCGATCCCGACACATGGCTCTTTATCGAATCTGGCACGGTCTGGCGCGATTTCGACGCCTTGATCCGTGTGGGCCAGCGCAGCGGCGGCTGGGGCAGAGTGTTTGCGCTGTTGCGGGTCCTGCCGCGTCCTTTGCGCAACTGGCTTTACCAGCGCGTGGCGCGCAACCGCTATGCAGTGTTCGGACGCGGCGACATATGCGCCTTGCCCGATCCCGCATTTCGCGCGCGGCTGCTCTCATGACAGATGCGCTGTTCCCGCGCTATCTGGGCGCGGATTTTGCGGCACTGCCGGGCGAGGTGCAGGCGCTGCACCGGATTGATGGCACGGTGACATGGCGCGGCACGGCCAGCGTGACACGCGGCACAAGCCTATGGCCACGGCTGATCGCGGCGCTGTTCCGCTTTCCCAAGGCGGTGGCGGAAACCCCTGTCACCGTCACCATGACCCCCCGACCAGATGGCGAGGTCTGGGTCAGGCAATTTGGCACCAGCCGGTTCCGTTCGCATCTGCGGCTGAACGCGGGCCGGATCACCGAACGCTTCGGGCCGTTCACATTCGATCTGAACCTGCATGTGGCGGAGGACGCGCTGCATTTTCCGGTGACGGCGGGACGGATCGGCCCCGTCCCGCTGCCCCGCCGCGCGCTGCCGGTCAGCATTGCGCGCGAATATGCGGCGGACGGGCGGTTCCGGTTCGATGTGGCGATCCATGCGCCGCTGACGGGGGCGCTGATCGTGCATTACAAAGGCTGGCTGGCGTGATGGGCAGATCACGGCCACGTGTCGCCCGCTGCGTCACGCTGCGATTGCGGCAAGCAGCGCTTCGCGGTACCTAGAGGCATGTTGCGCAACCTGACCCTGATCCCGCTTTTGCTGCCCATGCCTGCGCTGGCGCATCCGCATGTCTTTGTGGATGTTCAGATGGCCGTGGTGTTCGACGCGGATGGCAACGTCGGCGTTCGGCTCGACTGGGTCTATGACGCTTATTTCTCGATGCTCGTCACGTCTGATCTGGGGATCGACCTGGATGGGGACCTGAAACTGACACCCGTGGAACAGCGCCTGCTCGACGAACAGATCGCCGCTTGGCCCGCCGATTTCAACGGCGATCTGGAGGTGGTGCAGGGCGACACGGTCCTGCCGCTGGCCCCCAAGCGCGACCATGCGATGGTCTACGAGAACGGGATCATGCGCGAAACCCACCTGCGCCCCTTGGCGCGGGTTGCCGACCGCAGCGCACCGCTGACGATCCTGCCCTATGATCCGACCTATTATATCGCCTATTCGATTGCCGGTCCCGTCACCGTCGAAGGACGCGACGATTGCACGGTCGACATCATCCCCGCCAATCTGGACGCCGCCTATTCGCTGGTCGAGGAACTCCTTTATGGCCGCCCTGCCAGCGACGTGGGCCCCGACGAGGATTTCCCCGAAGTCGGCCGGTCCTTTGCCGATACCGTGGTGGTGACATGCGCCGCACAGCTGTAGGACTGCTCGCCATGATCGGTGCGACAGCACTTTGGCTTTGGGGCTTTGGCGGGGCTGACCAGATCGCGCGGGCTGCCGCCGCTGCCCAGTTGCAAGTTCAGAACGCGATGGCGGGGGCTTTGCGCGCGCTCCAGCAAGGCAATCCGGGGGCGGTGCTGACGCTGTGGGGGCTGTGTTTCGCCTATGGCTTTGTCCATGCCGCAGGGCCGGGACATGGCAAGCTGGTGATCGGTGGCTATGGCCTTGGCGCGCGGGTGCCAGTGGGGCGGCTGGCGGGCCTCGCGCTGGCCTCGTCGCTGGCACAGGCGGCGACGGCGGTGGTGCTGGTCTACACCGCCGTCTGGGTGCTGGGCTGGGGCCGCGAACAGATGACGGGGCTGGCCGATGACGTGCTGGAACCTGTCAGCTACGCGCTGATCGCGGGTGTCGGGCTATGGCTGGTGCTGCGTGGCCTGCGTCACCTGCGCGGCCTGCGCAAGCCTGTCCACGCACATGATACCGTCTGCGCCAGCTGCGGTCATGCCCATGCCCCCAGCGTGGAACAGGCGGCCGAGGTCCGTTCATGGCGCGATGCCGCAGCGATCATCGCTGCAATTGCTGTGCGCCCCTGCACGGGCGCGGTGTTCCTGCTGATCCTGACATGGCGGTTCGGGCTGGACTGGGCGGGGATTGTCGGCGCCTTTGTCATGGGACTGGGCACGGCCAGCATCACCGTGCTGGTGGCCTTTGCTGCCGTGGGCTTTCGCGAAAGTGCGCTGCAACTGGTCAGTAACCGCGGCACCGCACGGATGATGGCGGGCGCCGAAATCGCGGCGGGTGCGGTTGTTGTCGTGCTCGCCTTGCAGTTGGTCCAGCGCAGCATCTGATTGCGCTTTACGACCTGTCGCTTCGCGCCTAAAGCTGGCCGGATGCAACAGGCCGCCACCACATATCCTGAACACGCGCGCGCGATCTGGAAGCTGGGCATCCCCCTCATCCTGAGCAATATGGCGCAATTCGCGATCCATATGACCGATACGCTGATGCTGGGCTGGTATGATGTCACCGCCTTGGCGGCGTCAACCATCGCGACATCGCTGTTTTTCGTCGTGTTCATCGTCGGTGCGGGTTTCGCGCAGGCGATCACGCCTCTGGTCGCGGCAGCGAATGAACAGAACGACCATGTGCAGGTCCGGCGCGTGACGCGGATGGGGCTGTGGCTGTCGATCATCTATGGCGTGATCGTCATGCTGCCCTTTTTCTGGGCCGAGGATATCCTGATCGCCATCGGCCAAGCCCCGATTGTCGCCGCCGAGGCGCATCTTTACCTGCAGATCGTGATCTGGGGGATGATCCCGACATTGCTGGTCATGGCGCTGAAATCCTTTCTGGTGGCGCTGGAACATACCGCCTTCATCCTTTGGGCGACGGTCGGAACGGCAGTGCTGAACGGGCTGGTCAACTATGCGCTGATCTTCGGCAACTGGGGTGCGCCGGAACTGGGGATCGAAGGGGCGGCTATTGCTTCGCTTTTGGTCAACCTGCTGACCGTGGCGCTGCTGGTGGGTTACATCCTGCGCAAGCTGCCGCGCTATGAACTTTTCCGCAATTTCCACCGCCCCGATGGCGAGATCATGCGCCGCGTGTTCCTGCTGGGCTGGCCCATCGGGCTGACGTCCTTGGCCGAAGGCGGGTTGTTCAGCGCCTCGGCTATTATGATGGGCTGGATCGGGCCGATCGAGCTGGCGGCCCATGGCATTGCGATCCAGTTGGCCAGCCTGACCTTCATGGTGCATATCGGCTTTTCGCAGGCAGCCACCGTGCGGGCAGGGCGCGCATTGGGGCGGCGGGACGAGCCGTCCCTGCGGCGCGGCGGGATCACCGCCATCGGGTTGTCGGCACTTTATGCGACGGCCACGTCCATTTTGTTCCTGCTGATCCCCGGCACGCTGGTGGCGCTGTTCATCGACCCTGCCGAGCCCGAACGCCTGCGGCTTTTGCAGGTGGGCATCACGCTGGTGATGATCGCGGGGCTGTTCCAGCTGGTCGACGGGCTACAGGTCGTTGTGCTGGGCCTTTTGCGCGGTGTGCAGGACACAACCGTGCCGATGGTGATGGCGGCGTTCAGCTATTGGGGGGTCGGATTGCCTGCGAGCTACCTGCTGGCCTTCTACTGGGGGCTTGGCGGTGTCGGCATCTGGCTGGGGCTGGTGCTGGGGCTGCTGGTGGCCGCGATCCTGCTGATGTGGCGGTTCTGGGGGCGGTCCGTCCAGATCGCACCGGCCTTGGCCTAGGGCACCATATCCAGATCCTGCAAGCGCAGGCGCGGATGTTTGAACAGGCCGATATCCTCTAGCCGGCGCAGATGTGGAAACAGCGCCAGATATTGCGCCAGCGCCTCGCCGCGCAGCCCAAGGCTGAAGGCGGTGCCGGGGTGCAGGCTTTCGACGCCGATCCCGTTGACGAGAAGCGTCTCGTGCGTGGCAAAACCGAGATGATAGACATCGACCGCCGCGGCCGGGCGCAATGTGATGAACTGGTTACCGTCCACGAAATCGCGTGCCGGGATATAGGCGGCAGCCTTGCCGGTCAGTTGCGTAACGCTGCTGGCGCAGTGCTGCAACCGCGCGGCAGGGCCAAGCACGAGGTCCTGCAATGGCCGCCCGATCCCGAGGGCATCGGCGGTGATCCGCGTCAGTGTCAGGCGGGATGGCCCCGCATCAGCTTGCGTCGGCATGATCGTCATCATCCCGCGCCACATCAGCGGGACAAAGCTGCCGTCAAAAAGGCGCAGCATGTCTCCCGGCAGCAGATCCTCGACCGCAACGGGGCCGTTTTCCGATTGCAGGATCGTGCCGCGCCCCAGCGCGCCGAACGCATCCTCAAAAGCGGGGGTGGCGGGGGCCAGCGTGGTCATCTCGCCGATGGCACCGTCCGGCTGCAGATAGGTCACGGTGTATTTGCGCTGGCGCGGCAGAGTAGTGGCGTTGTCCGCCACCCGCTGAGGCGCAGGGCCAGCCTGCGCGGCAGACAAGATCCTGGCGGCATCTGAACGACGGGGCATAGCGAAACCTTCGGGCAAAGTGGGGCGCGTGTCAGCCTGACGCAAACAGGCCAGCGCAGCCCGCAGTGTGGCACATCCGCAAGAGCGCGTTACGCGTCGAGACTTGCCAGACGTGCGCGGCGGCGCGAAATCATGGCGCTGCGCCGTTGCCCGCGTGCCCAGGGCATGGGTGTTGCGATCGCGGCCTCTGCCGCGTCGAGCGATCTTTGCCAACGGTTTTTCATGGCGATACCTCTTATATGCGGGCCCTTATAATGGGCCTTGTCCGTTTATCATGCAGGAGCAAACTGGCAGGACTTGGGCGACGGACCGCACGGAGGGTCGAAATTCGTCATGTTGCGCCAAAACAGGTAAGACGATGATATCAGGAGATTTCCTGCCAGACGCTTATTTTGCTGGGTGAACGGCGAATGAACGTGCCATGCCTCTGTCCATCTGCCGCCGCAATGCTGCCCTGATTACAGGCGGATTGCCGCGATCAGGCGGCCGTAATCGGCCTCTTGAAGATGCACGCTGCGCCGGTAGCTGAAAAAGCGCACCGGATCGGCATAGGTGCAATGGCGCGTCCAATGCGCCTGCCCGATGCCGCAGGCCCGCAGCCGCATCAGCCCGAAACCGGGCAGGTCGAACTGGAACCGCCCTTGCGCACCGGTTGCAAAGAACCGCTCGTAACCCGGATCGACAGCAACAAAGCGGTCGCGGAAATCGTCGCCCACTTCGTAGTTGCGCTGGCTGATCGAGGGGCCGATCACCGCCGCGATATTGTGGCGGGTGGCACCCAGCTGTTCCATCGCCCGCACGGTCTGTTCCAGAACACCGGCCAGTGCGCCTTTCCAGCCGGCATGGGCCGCACCGATGACACCCGCCTGATCGTCGCAGAACAGGACAGGCTGGCAATCGGCGGTCAGCACCGACAATGCGATGCCCTTGGTGCGCGTGACCAGCGCATCGGCCTTTTGTACCAGCGGGCCTGCGGTCTCGACTGTGACGACATCGGCGGAATGGACCTGATGCACGCCGACCAGCCTGTCGGCGGTCAAATCGAGCGCGCCTGCCACGCGGTCGCGGTTGATCGCGACGATATCGGATTGGTCCGAACTGCCGAACCCGCAGTTCAGGCCCGCGAACACACCCGAGGATGCGCCGCCTTTACGGGTAAAGAACCCGTGGCGTGCGCTGCCAAGTGCGGCGTCGGTGATGATTTCTAGCGTCATGGGTCCAGTCCGGGTGGGGGCATGGCTGTCGCAGGGTAGAGCGCCATCACTTTGAACAGGTCACCCATTTCCGCAGGGTGGGTCAAGCGGCGATGTGCCGCCACATGCGTGTCAAGTGCGGCGCCCGTCAGCCCCGAGGCGAGTTTTCGCGCGCGCGCCGTGATGCCCAGCCGTTCCAGAAACACGCCCTGCGGTGTCAGACGGCTGTGCCGCGCGGGGGCGACATGGGCGGCGATGGCCGCGAAATCCACATGCGCCGTCAGATCGGCCTCGCCCGGCGCGGCCAACGGGTCGGCTGCGGCATGGCCTGCCAACGCCTGCAGCGTATCGCCCAGCGACTGCCAGTCGCCATAGTCGATGACCAGCGCGGCCCCGCCATGTGCCGCGATCCGCTCTGTGATGGTCTGCACGATGCCGGGCAGGGCAGGGCAGTGTTCCACCAGATCTCCATCCTGCGTGTCGTCCAGCCTGTGGGCCAGCATGCTAAGCGGTGCAGCGTCTGACAGGCCAAAGCACAGCTTGCCGTCCTGCGCTCCCACCATCCTTTCGCGCCAGCCCGTGCCTGCGCGCACGAACTGCCGGACCGGCAAGGCATCGAAAAACTCGTTCGCGACCAGCAGCAACGGCGCATCGGGCAGCGTGTCGATCCGGTCGTGCCAAGTGGCGTGCGGCACACACGCGGCCTGCAAGGCGCGCAGATGCGGCGAGGTTTCGACGAAATGCACGCGTGCTGCGGCCTGAAACCCCGGCACGGCGGCGGTGGCGCGCAACACATCGGCCATCAGCGTGCCGCGCCCGGGGCCAAGCTCGGCCAATGTCACAGGGTCGGGCGCGCCTTGGTCCAGCCAAGCTTGCGCCAGTGCCAGCCCGATCAATTCGCCGAACATCTGGCTGATCTCGGGGGCGGTGATGAAATCGCCCGCCGCACCAAAGGGGTCGCGCGTCGCATAATAGCCGTGCTGGGGATGCATCAGCGCCTCGGCCATGAAACTTGCGACACTGATCGGCCCGTCGCTCGAAATCCGGGCCAGCAGCATATCGGCCAGCGCAGTCATCTGCGGCGGGTGGTCGCCAGCACGACGACGAGACCTGTCAGGATCATCGGCAGCGTCAGGACCTGCCCCATGGTCAGACCATAATCACCAAACTGCACCGCCCAGCCCAGCGGATTGCCGGGGCTGACGAATTGCGCATCGGGCTGGCGGACGAATTCGACGATGAACCGCGCGATCCCGTAGCCCGCAAAGAAAATCCCCGACAACAGCCACGGTTTCTTCAACCCGCCGAAACGGAAGGCCAACAGCAGCAGGATGCCGCCCAATAGCAGACCCTCAAGACCCGCTTCATAAAGCTGCGAGGGATGGCGCACGCAGGGTTCTGTCGCCGTGGCGCAGGATTGCGCGGCGGTGCCCGGAAAGACCACGCCCCAAGGCACGTCCGTGGGGCGCCCCCACAACTCGGCATTGATGAAATTGGCGATCCGCACCAGCAGGATCGCAGGGGTGGCTGCGACAGCGATGATATCGGCCAGATCGGGTAGCGGCACGGCATGGCGGCGGCTGAACAGCCAGACCGCCAGCACCACGCCGACAAAACCGCCATGGAACGACAGCCCGCCTTCCCAGATGCGGATGATGCTGACCGGATCGGCGAGGAATTCGGCAGGCTGATAGAAAAAGACATAGCCCAGACGCCCGCCGCCGATCACGCCGATGACAATATACGTCAGCAAATCCTCCAGACGGGCGGGGTCCATCGGCGTGCCATTGCGCCACAGATGCGGGCGGCGCAGCGCGGCTTTGATGATCATCCAGCCCAGCGCGATACCGACGATATAGCCCATCGCATACCAGCGCAGGGCAAGTGTCATGCCAAAGATTTCGACGCTGAATATCTCGGGCGAGATATCGGGAAAGGGGATCGCTGCCAACATGGGCGCAGTCGTGATGCGGGACTGCGGCGATGTCAAGCAGCCCGACCTGCTTGTCTGTCACCCGGCTTGGCCCCATATAGACATGAACAGCCTTGGAGAGAGCCATGCAGAACCGTAACAAGATTTTCGACGATCTGAGCCAGTTGATGACCAACGCCATGGGCGTCGCCCAAGGCGCGCGCGACGAGGCGCAGACGGCCATGAAATCCATGATGGACCGATGGCTGGCCGATCGCGATTTTGTCACCCGTGAAGAATTCGACGCCGTCCGCGCGATGGCCCAGAAAGCCCGCGAAGAAAACGAGGCGCTGGCCGCACGGATCGCAGCACTCGAATCCAAAAAGCCGGATTGATCCGCCGCCGCCCAACCAGCCATTGCCGGTCACCAGAGATTGATTGTTACCCTCGAAGGGCAACTTTCGATCATTTATTTCAACCGTCAAAATAACCTGTACTTAAGGCAAGGTTCTACCGCCGCGTGTCATGGTGTTACCCAACCCCTGCCTTGTTTCGCGCATGATTGGCGAGCAAAAGCACCCCAGTTACTATGTAGAGCCAGTGTTTGGCAGAGGTTATCGAGTATGTTGGACGTTTTGTTGATCGTGTTGTTGGTCGTCGTTGTTGTGTTTGGGTCGAACAAACCTTCCCCACGGTTGTCTGCTGTTTTGGGGCGGTTGTACGTGTCGGGTTTCGGGCGATTTGGATGCAACGCGCACTGACTTGCCCTAACGTCAATTTTTTCTGCGCGGCTTGACGCCGCAGATTCCAAAGCATACCCCAGACTAGTCGGGCAGACTGATCTGTCTCTAGTCTGGCGGTATTGTTTTGGACTATTTCGCCAATACCTGTGCGTCCGTTGCCGGACTGCTTTTATTCTGTATCGGCGTGATTGGCCTTTCCGGGATGCCTTTCGCTGAAAACCCCACAATAACCGTGCTTTTTCAACCACTTGGTCAATCCGAAAGATTGAACCAGGCCTATTATCTTGCGCTGATCCTCGTGGGGATCTGGCTTGTACTTTATATTCAGGCGCGATTTGCAGCACTGGCGGCGCTTGTGCTTGTGCTGTTAAAGGTTCTAGTCGCCTGAATGTTTGCGGCGGAACTTTTTATTTGCTCCGCCGCGTATTTTTTTAGAACTCGGACAAATAGGCGACCAGAATATCCAGTGCCGCCTGCAGATCGCCCTTGTCGATCATTTCCGTGACGGTGTGGATGTAGCGCGTGCCCACCACGATCCCGACAGCGCGCGCGCCTGCGGCGGCTTGCTGGGCTGCGGCCCCGTCCTGCCCGCCAGCGGCCAGCATCGTGCGCTGGTAGGGGATCTTTTTCTTGATGGCCAAAGCCTCGATTTCGGCGACCAAGGCCTTGTCCGCGATGAAGGACGAATCCCGCACATGCAGCCCGAAACCCGCGCCTTGGGTTGTGGTTGCGTCCTTTTCGGGGATGCCGGGCGTGTCGCAGGCGAGCGTTGTGTCGATGCCCAGCCCGATGTCGGGTTTGATCGCATAGGCCGCCGTGCGCGCGCCGCGCAAACCGACCTCTTCCTGACAGGTGAAGGCCACGTGGATTTCCGCGCCGCGCCCTTTCTTGCCCAAAGCGCGGATCGCCTCGATCCCCAGCCAGCAGGCGATGCGGTTGTCCAGCGCCTTGGATACGACCTTGTTGCCCATCTCGATGAAAGGTTCGTCCATCACCACGAAATCGCCGATCTTGACCTTGTCGGCGGCGGCCTTGCCCATCCCAAGGTCGACGAAGAATTCGGTCACCTCGGGCACCTTCTTGCGCTCTTCGGCGGATGAGATGTGGATGGGCTTGCCGCCGGGGTTCATCACACCTTTGAAATCGCCCTGATCGGTGCAAACGAGCACGCGGCGCGAAAACAGGTTGCGCGGATCGAACCCGCCGACAGGTTGCAGGTAAAGATAGCCGTCCTTGGTGATATGGCTGACCAGAAAGCCGATCTCGTCCATATGGCAAAGCAGCATGATCCGTGGCGCGCCTTTCTTCTTGGCGTCGCGACGACAAAGCAGCGATCCCATCGGGTCGGTCGTGACCTCGTCGAACATGCCTTTGATCTCGGATGTAATCAGATCGCGGACGCGGTGTTCGTGGCCCGGTACACCGGGCATTTCGCAAAGTCGTTTCAGCAGGTCGAGATTCATGGCGTGCTCCTTTGTTGGGCTCAATCTGTGACGGGGTGCCACGCTTGGCAATCGGCGGCGTGAATTTTTTGCAACGACGGGTTTATCCCCAAGAAACTGCTTTACAGGTGGTCCATCGTGTCACACGATATATGGTAGGGGCTAAACGAGAACTCTACCGCCCCTAGAGCAGTCAGCTAGCGCTAGGGGCGTGCCAAGCCCCGCGCGCCAACACAGTGAGGCCAAGCATATGGCATTGTCCGAACACTACCTTGAAGCCGACGACCTGCACCCGATCGACCTTGTCGAACATATTGCCGAACACCATGACTGGGAGTTCGACCGTATCCACGACGACCAGATCGCCATGGCCGTCGAAGGCCAGTGGCGCACCTATTCGATCACGCTCGCCTGGTCGGCCTATGACGAAACCCTGCGTCTGATCTGCACCTTCGAGATGGAACCCCCCGCCGACCGCAAACCCGCCCTTTACGAGGCGCTGAACGCGATCAACGACCGGCTGTGGGCGGGCTCGCTCACATGGTGGGACGAACAGAACCTGATGGTTTACCGCTACGGGCTGTTGCTTGCGGGTGACCAGGTGGCCGGACCGGACCAGATCGACACGATGATCAGCGCCGCGGTCAGTGCTTGCGAACAATATTACCCTGCGATCCAGCTTGTGACATGGGCCGAAAAGACCCCCAAACAGGCGCTGGAAGTCGCGATTGCCGGCGCCTACGGGCGCGCATGAAAATTTCGCCAAGGTGGCTTTTCCTTCGCCTTGGCGTGGCGTAACCTCTTGGGAATACAACAAGAGGGCCAGTGAATGACGATGAATGATGTTGCGGTGCGCGGTCTGGTATTGCTGGGCTGCGGCAAGATGGGATCAGCCATGTTGGCGGGCTGGCTGCGCAACGGTCTGCCGCCCGCCTCTGTGTGGGTGATCGACCCGCACCCGTCCGACTGGCTGAAGCAACAGGGCGTGAATATCGGCGGCACTTTGCCCGAAAGCCCCGCAATCGTCGTTGTTGCCGTCAAACCGCAGATGATGACAACGGCCTTGCCTGATGTGAAGGCGCTAGGCACCGGCAAGACGCTGGTGATCTCTATCGCCGCAGGCACACCGATTGCGACGTTCGAGGCGGCCTTTGGCCCCGACACACCCATCATCCGCGCGATGCCGAACACACCCGCCGCCATTGGTCGGGGAATCACCGCACTGATCGGCAATGCCAAGACGACCGACGCCGATCTCGACATGGCCGAGGCGCTGCTCTGGGCGGTGGGTCAGACCGTGCGTCTGGATGACGAATCCCAGATGGATGCCGTGACTGCCGTGTCGGGCTCCGGCCCTGCGTATGTCTTTCACATGATCGAAGCTTTGGCCGCCGCCGGTGTCGCCGAAGGGCTGACGCCGCAGATGGCGATGGATCTGGCGAAGGCCACCGTGGGCGGCGCGGGCGAACTGGCCGAAACCGCGGACGAGGATCCCGCGCAACTGCGCATCAACGTGACCTCGCCCAATGGCACGACGCAGGCCGCCCTTGACGTGCTGATGGACAAGGACAAGGGCCTGCCAGACCTGATGCGCCGCGCTGTTGCTGCCGCCGCGAACCGCGCGCGGGAACTGGCCAATGAGTGAGATCACCTTTGACGATTTCCTGAAAGTCGATGTGCGCGTGGGCACCGTCACCCGTGCAGAACCGTTCCCCGAGGCGCGCAAGCCCGCGATCAAGCTCTGGATCGATTTCGGACCGGAGATCGGCGAGAAAAAGACATCCGCCCAGATCACGGTGCATTACGCGCCTGATACGCTGGTGGGCAAACAGGTGCTTGCGGTCGTGAACTTTCCGCCCCGCCAGATCGGGAAATTCATGTCCGAAGTGCTGGTGCTTGGCATGCCTGACGCGGGTGGCGCGGTCGTGCTGGTCGGCCCTGACCAAGATGTGCCCTTGGGGGGGCGTTTGCATTGAAAAAGCTCCTCATCACCCGCGCCTTGCCTGATGCGACCCTTGCCGCCGCCCGCGCGCGGTTCGACGTGACCCTGCGGGCCGAGACGACAGGGCTGAGCGTTGCCGAGGCCGCCGCCGCCTTGCGCGATTACGATGCGATCCTGCCGACATTGGGCGACGGCTTTACCGCCGAAGCCTTCAAAGGCGAGATTCGCTGCGGCGTGCTGGCCAATTTCGGGGTCGGCTATAACCATATCGACGTGGCCGCCGCGCGTGCCGCAGGTGTCGCTGTGTCCAACACGCCCGACGCCGTGACCGATGCGACCGCTGATATCGGCATGACGCTGATCCTGTCCGCCTGCCGCCGCGCGGGCGAAGGCGAACGGTTGGTGCGCGCAGGTCTTTGGACCGGCTGGCAGCCCACGCAGATGCTGGGCACCCATGTGACGGGCAAGACCGTGGGCATCGTCGGCATGGGCCGGATCGGGCAGGCCGTCGCGCGGCGTTGCCTTTACGGCTTCAACATGCCGGTGCTGTATTTCAACCGCTCGCCCAAGATGGTGGATATGCCTGCCAGCCAAGTCGACAGCCTGCACGACCTGATGGGGCAGGCCGATATCATCGTGGTCACCGTTCCGGGCGGCGGGGCCAACACCGGCTTGATCGATGCCGCCGCCTTGTCCGCGATGAAGCCCACAGGTATTTTCGTCAACATTGCGCGCGGCGATGTGGTCGATGAAGACGCGCTGATCGCCGCCTTGCAACAGGGCCGGATCGCGGGTGCGGGCTTGGATGTTTTCGCCAAGGAACCCTTCGTGCCCGAGGCGCTGCGCGCGCTTGAAAACGTGGTGATCCTGCCGCATCTGGGCACAGCCGCGCTCGAAGTGCGCGAAGCGATGGGGCAGATGGCGCTGGACAATATCATCGCATGGGACGAAGGGCGCCCGCTGCCCCAAGCGGTCTAGTCAGAGACCCGCAAGTTTGTGGCCTGACAACGGTGCCGCCATCTGGCTGGCCACCACAAATCCGTTTCGTCCCAGTTGCTTGGCGCGGTAAAGTGCATCATCGGCGCGAGCCAGCACTGCCTCCGGCGCGCATTTTTCGCCTTTGGGGTGATAGGCGACACCGACGCTGGCGGTCACGATCCCGATGGCATCGCTACGGCCGGGGTGGGCGATGGCAAGGGCTGCTATTTCGCTGACGACCTTTTGTGCCAGACGGGCCGCCGCCAGTTCGGTGGATTTGCGCATCACGATGGTGAATTCCTCGCCGCCGAAACGGGCGCAGAACACGGTGTCCGGCTGACACAGGGATTTGAAGACCGTAGCGATCTGGCGCAGACAATCGTCGCCAGCGGGATGGCCCAGCGTATCGTTGAACAGTTTGAAATGGTCGATATCAATCATCAGGATCGCAATTGCCTGATCCTTTTGACACCAGTCCTCCAGCTTTTCATCCAGATACCGGCGATTGGGCAGGGTGGTCAGGGCATCCGTCTTTGACATGACCCGATGCAGTTGTGTCGTCTGTTCGGCCAGTTCTGCCCGCCGCGTCGAACACAGCGCTCGGGTAAAGTCGACGCAACGGCGATATTCGACAAGGTGATTTGCATAGAGTGAAAACAGGCTCGCCACAGTGAACTGGAGCATGAACGCCAGTTGCAGATCGAGGGGAATCTGCGGCTTGGTCGCCACGGCGGCGGCTGTCATGCACAGGGCGAGTGTGGTGAAAATGACGGCCTGCCGAAACCGCAGCCCCAGAAGCATGTTTCCATAGATGATCGTCAGCGCAAGTTCGCCAAAGACATAGGTTCCAAGGTCTGCCTGCGTTGCCCAGAACAACCCCAAAGGCAAGGCATGTACGCCGATCAGCCCCAAGACCAGAATGTTTTCCCGCACGCGCGCACGCGCCCGCGAGACCACCCAGACAATCGCCAGCGTGGCCGGTGTCACCAGAAAAACGCGCATTAGGATCGATAGGACAAACAGATCCGGGACCAACAGCAGATTGCTGAGGATGAAAAGATTATAGATGATCAGTCCGATGAAAATCGTCAGCCGAAGATGTTTGATCCGGTCGCCCCGATTTTCCGCTTCATCAACCAGCGCTGTCTGCGGGTCAAAGCGCAGCCACCTGTCGAAAGACGGTTGTGGGGCCTGCCCAACCTTGTCCCCTGAACCGTCAAAGCCCATACGACGCCCATTGCTTGGTGCCGCACGCTTAGATCGAATGTCTTAACATTTTGTTAACACATCTGCAGCGCCGCTACCAAAAGCCCGCGCGGCTGTTCAGTCGGCTTGTCGATGTTGCAGCCTGTCGGCCTTTTTGCGCACCAGCACGCTGCGCAAATCGTGCATGGCCAGCAATAGCTTGTCTGTCACCTCGTCAAGGGCGGCATCATCGGCATGTGCCTGCACCCAATGGGCGGTGAGGTTCAGATGGTCGATCGTGCGATGGATATCGTCCCGGTCACGCCGCGCAAGCTGCGCCTTGCGGTCCGCGATCCAGCAGCGGATCGCGGATTCGTCCTCGGGGGTCAGCGTATGTTCTCCATGCGCCTTGAAATCACCGCGGTTAATGTTGACGACCGCGATCTGGTCCATGTCGATCCGGCGGTGCCGGTCTTCGGCATCGACACGGAATACCGCCGCCCCGTTCTCGCGGATGCGAAAATAGTAGGGCGGCAGGGTGGTCATGACAGGCCCTTGCAGAAGGTGATGATGCGCTGGCACGCCTCTTTCAGTGCGGCGTCCGAGGTCGCGTAACTGACGCGGAAATTGGGTGACAGGCCAAAGGCCGCGCCGAACACGACCGCAACGCCGGTTTCCTCCAGCAAGGCCGAGGCGAAGGTTTCGTCGTTGTCGATCAGCACACCGCCAGCGCTGGTCTTGCCGATGCAGCCCGCGATGGACGGATAGACATAGAACGCACCTTCGGGGCGTGGGCACACCACACCGGGGGCCTGGTTCAGCATATCGACCACCAGATCGCGGCGGCGTTCGAACAGGGCGTTGTTGGGCGCAAGGAAATCCTGCGTGCCGTTCAGCGCCTCGACCGCGGCATACTGGCTGACCGAACAGGGGTTGGACGTGGATTGCGACTGCACCTTGCGCATCGCCTTGATCAGCATCTCTGGCCCCGCTGCATAACCGATCCGCCAGCCGGTCATCGCATAGGCCTTTGACACGCCGTTGACCGTCAGCGTGCGGTCATAAAGGCGCGGTTCGACCTGCGCGGGCGTGCAAAACTTGAAATTGCCGTAGGCCAGATGTTCGTACATGTCGTCGGTCATCACCCAGACATGTGGATGGCGCAGCAGCACATCGGTCAGCGCCTTCAGCTCGTCCCACGAATACCCCGCCCCGGTGGGGTTGGAGGGCGAATTGAACAGGAACCATTTGGTCTTGGGCGTGATCGCAGCCTCCAGCTGCTCGGCGGTGATCTTGAACGCGGCTTCGAGCGTCGCCTCGATCGTGACGGGCGTCCCACCGGCCAGCAGCACCATGTCAGGGTAGCTCACCCAATAGGGCGCGGGGATGATGACCTCGTCACCCGCGTTCAGCGTCGCCATGAAGGCGTTGTAAAGCACCTGCTTGCCACCCGTGCCGACCGTGACCTGCGCGGGGGTGTAATCCAGCGCATTGTCGCGCTTGAACTTGGCGCAGATCGCTTGCTTCAACTCGGGGATGCCGTCAACGGCGGTGTATTTCGTCTTTCCCTCGGCAATCGCCTGCACGGCGGCGGCCTTGATATTCTCGGGCGTATCGAAATCCGGCTCTCCCGCGCCAAGGCCGATGATATCGCGCCCCGCTGCTTTCAATTCGGCCGCCTTCGTGGTGACAGCGATGGTTGGCGAGGGTTTCACGCGATCAAGCGTCGCAGACAGAAAAGCCATGGGATGTCCGGTGGTCAAATTGCACTATCCGTGACATAAGACGACCCGAGCAAGCATAGCAAGAACCAAGGAGTCCCGCGTGACCGAAACAGACAGTGATTGGTACAGCCCCGAAGCCGCGACCTTTGGCGACAGGCTGGCGGGTGCACGCGAGGCCGCGGGGCTTAGCCAGAAAGACCTTGCCAAATCGCTGGGCGTCAAGCTGGCCACGCTTGTGTCGTGGGAAAACGACACGGGCGAACCCCGCGCCAACCGACTGCAGATGCTGGCGGGGATGCTGGGCGTGTCGCTGGGCTGGCTGATGTCAGGGCAGGGCGACGGGCTGTCCGCGCCCGACGACGCAACCGAGATCCCCGCCGATGTCGCGGCATTGATGCAGGAACATCGCCGCTTGCGCGCGCAGATGGTGCAGATGCTCGACAAGATGGGGCAGGTGGAAAAACAGCTTCAGGCAGCATTGCGCAGGACCCTATGACAGAGACGATCGAACACACACGCAAGCGGTTGCACATGCGCTCCATGCGGCGCGGGATTAAGGAAATGGACCTGATCCTGTCGGCCTTTGCCGCCGACAATCTGGCAGGCATGAGCGATGACGAACTCGCGCTTTACGATGCGCTGTTGTCCGAGAACGACCACGACCTTTACGGCTGGGTCGGCGGGCAATTCGCGGTGCCCGAGGCTTACGCCGACCTGATCGCGCGGATCGCCGCGGGCGCGCTGGGGGTCACGCGACCCGCCTGAGCGCCTTAACCCTATATTGTCTTGTTTGCTTTAGACCCGTCCCACCACAGCAGACGGAGCGTCGGGATGAGCATTCACACCAACCTTGGCAGGCAGGACAAATCCGGCATGGCGGCCGCGCGCAGCGCGTCCTTCATGGCGTCCTATCTGGATGCGCTGACCTTGGTCGAACGGCTGCACCGGCTGTTGCTTGACGTGATCAAGGATGAATTCGAACGCGTCGGCATTCTCGAAATCAACGCGGTGCAGGCTCTGCTTTTGTTCAACGTCGCCGATAACGAAGTGACGGCAGGCGAATTGAAATCCCGTGGCTACTATCAGGGGTCGAACGTGTCCTATAACCTGAAAAAACTGGTGGATATGGGCTATATGCACCACCAGCGCAGCGAGATCGACCGCAGGTCCGTCCGCGTGCGCCTGACCGAAAAGGGGCGCAATGTACGGCAGGTGGTGGCAAAACTTTTCGCCGCCCATGCCGACGGGTTGATGGACCGGCAGGTGCTGGACCATGCCGGTCTGGACGATATCACCGCCGCCCTGCGCCGGGTCGAACGGTACTGGAGCGATCAGATCCGCTATATCTATTGACGCAGGGCAGATTGTTTACCAGTGACCGGTGTTTTCCATGCTGGCCCAAGGCTCGGCCGGGGGCAGGTTGTCGCCTTCTTGCAGCAATTCGATGGAAATGTTGTCGGGCGACCGCACAAAGGCCATATGCCCGTCGCGCGGCGGACGGTTGATCGTGACGCCATTGTCCATCAGATGCTGGCACAAAGCATAGATATCGCTGGTGCGATAGGCGAGATGTCCGAAATGGCGGCTGTCGGATGGCAACCCGTCGTCGCCATCCCAGTTATAGGTCAGCTCGACAGGGCATTCCTCCTGCCCCGGAGGCGCCATGAACACAAGCGAGAATCGCCCCTTGTCGTTGTCGATGCGGCGCGTCTCGCGCAGGCCAAGCAGGGCGTAGAACGCCATCGACGCCTCGAGGTCTTTCACGCGCACCATCGTGTGCAGGTAAGTCAGTGTCATTGTTGCGATCCTTCCATCATGATTGGCGCCAGCCTAACGCGCCAGCGCAAGGGACGAAACAATGGAAACCATCACATCGGCGATATGTGGCGTCATCCTACGCGGAAGGAAAACATATCATTGATTTATCGGGAAAATTTACCATGGCAGTCCCTAGGGTTTCGCAACTGCTTTGCGAAATCAATTTCTTGGACTGTCCAACCCCACCTTTAGGCCTCACTGAATTCATTGAGGTTTTTCCGCAAACGTCCAACTCGGTTGCCGAGCCCGTTCTCACCATTTCTCTGTCTTGAGGGATGGAGAAATGACCGAAACAGGCAAGGCGGCCGTGCGCGCGCAATTCAATCATGCTGAGGAGGTCCCGCCGCTTGTCGAAAGCGATGCCCGGCCGGGTGATCAGCGGCTATCTGATCTCACGGAGACGGTCCTCGATGACATCGAGGTCACAGAGGATGGTGTCGCGCGTGAGTTTGTGCGGCGATATGGCAACCGGGTGCGATTTGATCACGTTGCGGGCAAATGGTTCCTCTGGACGGGTGATCACTGGAAAAAGGATGATACCGCGCAGGCTTTTCAATGGAGCCGTGAGCTTGCTCGACAAGCATCAACCGGCAGCGGCGGTAGCGAGCTCAAGAACGCGAGGAAGGCGAGCTTTGCCGGTGGGGTAGAGAGACTAGCTCGAGCCGATCAGGCGGTTGCCATCACAAGCGAGGCTTGGGATTCCGATCCAATGCTTTTGGGCTGTCCCGGAGGGGTGGTCGATCTGACAACTGGTCAACTCGCAGGCGCGCAACCATCGCAGCACATCACCAAGGTCGCGGGTGTGCCGCCGGTGGATGGGCGGTGCGATCGGTGGCAGGCGTTCCTCATGGCAGCGACCGGCGGTGATGAGGACGCGGTTCATTTTTTGCAAGTTTGGTGCGGCTATCTGCTGACCGGCAAGACAACCGAGCACGTCTTGCTTTTTCTCTACGGGCCGGGCGGCAATGGCAAAAGCCTATTTCTAAACATCATCAAGCGTGTTCTGGGTGACTACGCCAAGACCGCTGGCATGGATACTTTCACCGCAACACGGGGTGAGCGGCACCCAACTGATCTTGCCGACCTGCACGGTGCGCGCCTTGTCTCGGCCTCTGAGACAGAGGAGGGGCGGAGCTGGGCAGAGAGCCGGATTAAATCGATCACCGGCGGCGATCCAGTCTCTGCGCGGTTCATGCGATCGGATTTTTTCACCTACACACCAAACTACAAGCTGATGATCGTTGGCAATCATCAGCCGGTCCTAAAGAGCGTCGATGAGGCGATCCGCAGGCGCTTTCTGATCCTGCCTTTCACCCGAAAGCCCGATCGGCCGGATCTCGACCTCGAGGAAAAGATCTGGGCCGAGGAAGCGCCGCAAATCCTCGCTTGGGCGATCCGTGGGTGCCTTGAATGGCAGCGCGAGGGTTTGCCTCGGCCGCGTCTGATCTCGGCGGCAACCGATCAATATTTTGAGGATCAAGATCTCTTTGGCGCGTGGCTTGCCGATTATTGCGAGGTTGGAGATCTCACGAATTCTGAGACCGCAGCGGACCTGTTTGTGTCGTGGAAATTTTTCTGTGAGGCGGCAGGAGAGCGGCCGGGCACACAGAAGGCCTTGGGCAACCGGTTACGGCTTAAGGGGCTGACGAATGGCCCTAAGCGGGTTGGCGGCAAGGTCCAGAAGGTTTGGCTCGGCATTTTGCTAAAGGGCGGGGTGTAGCTATGGCGATAAATCCCAAAGGATCTTGCGAGCGTAACCGATGTAACGGTTACAGCACGTTCCCCCTTACGCGCGCGCACACGCGTGAGGGTAAACAGGAAATTCGGTTACATCGGTTACACCGGTTACATCGAGGTGCTCAATCACCCTTGGTGGTGGCGAGCGATCGAGTGAACGCCACGCCCGATCATGTCTTTGCCTTTGGGTCCTTCCGGGGGCCTTCCCGCACGCGGGTAATTCGCACCCCGTTGTTTGAGGTATTAAGATACCTCACAAGACTGCTGGATAAGGTTCTTGTTGTTGTTATTCGATTGGTTTGATCCACCCTGCGCTTTTGGGTTTGTGGGCGCAAAACGGATCCCGTTACTCGGTGAGTGGGCAAACCCCGAGAGAGAGCGGCCATCTTTCCTTGCTGGCGTGGCTCTCAATTTAAGATTTCGATTTGGCAGTTCCGGCCCGTGTTTTTGAATTTTCAGCACAAACGGATCCCGTTACTCGGTGAGTGGGCAAACCCCGAGAGAGAGCGGCCGGTTTCTGTCGCCCCGGCGCGGCTCTCAGGCTAATCCTCAGAAAAGTTATGTGTGTTAACTATTTTTTGCGATCTCGTTTTTCTATAGCTTCTAAAGCCCCTTGCGGGAGACCGCTGTAAATTTCATCAATTACTTTAGGCTCTGAGATTAGCTTCTCAACTATTAGATTAAGCAGCCTAAAAAGGCTCGCAGCCATTGCCCTATCATCGGTGATGTCAATTTGACCCGGATGAAGCGCATTGTTTCCGATCACGCGCACTGCATCTAGTGCTTTTTGGGTGCGCTCGTCTAAGCCATCAGCCACGAGTTTTTTTATGTTTTCGTTGATAGAAGCTTTTGGATCGCCTAACTGGCCGCAAAGCTTGTCGATGCACAACCTAAGCAGGGCAGCGGCACCTCTCGGCGACTTATCAAGTATCGAGCTTGCTTCCTCATAGTCGCGCTGAATTTCTTCAGGCATATCCCGGTTAGGCAAAGGCGCTGAGCCAGCGACCGGGAACACAATCGAGTTGTTTACCCACACCGAGACTTTTCGGCAATTCGCGCAGTGGCTAAACAATACGTTCGTTAGACCAACGCAACTCAAGGTCTTGGAAAGATCAAGTAGGCTTGGGGCAGTGAGTTCGCTAGCGAAAATTCCGGCAACACCTTCGCTAAATGGGGCGTTACTCCTCACAAAATGACGCGCGCCCCCAGCGTACCAATGCTGATGAGAATATGCGTGACAATACTGACAGTTGAAAGCCGCTAAGTCCCTTGATGGTGGCACATATTGCATAACGTCTCCAATCGAATTGATTCTTGTTCGGATACCCTAGAAATACTGTCTCTTCATCTTAACGATTGGCGTGAATCTTCAGACGAACACCCGCGCCACCGCCATTTGGCTCGATGAATTCAACCCCCTTTGCTTCCAACTCATGCTTTATTGCGTTGAGGCTTGTTTGACGGGGTTGCCGAGCCTCTCTCTCAAAGTCTGCCAGCGTCGATCGAGCGATGCCACATGCCAAAGCAAGCTCGGCCTGTTCTAGGTTGAGGAGAGCCCGGGCAGCCCTGCATTGTGCTGGTGTCATTAAAAGCCCTACTTGCGGTATGACTTAAAGTCATACATGGTGACTGATATAGTCAGTAGAGGATAGGCACCATGTCTCAAAACAATCAAGCTCAACCCGCCGAAGTAATTTTGATGAAAGACTTTCGCGAGCGAAAGCAGCTGGTCGACGCGAGTGTTGCCCGCGACATAGTTCAGCGGGCGACGCTTCAAGTGCTCTCGGGCAAGTGTGATCCGGACGTTGCAAGGTTCTATGCAAACGCGACGGATCAGATCGGCCGAATTCAGGCGCTTTCATGGCTGATGACCGAGTCGGAAATGGACGCGTTGTCAGACTTTTTAGAGGGTCTGACCCCGCATCCAAGCGGCGAACCGAACATCATTTTGTGATTGCAACAGATTGGTGGGTGGCGAGGGCGGTGGGGGATCTCACCGCCCTTCCGTTTTGGGTTTGCTGCCATGGTCGTTGCAGACACCTTTGCGACACCCAAGCTCCATACACCGTGCCGCAGGCCCCGATTTCAACGAACAGATTTCTTGGCAGTGCAGTTTGTATCTGTATTTACAAAAACAGTGTTATAGGATACGCACATTTGGAGATTGTTGGAGAGGATAGAAAATGAAAACCGGAAACACCTTTCGTCAGGGCGACTTCGCGAAAATCTGCGGATGGTCAAAGGATGCCCTGCGTAGCTCTGAGGCCACTGGAAATATGCCCTATGATCGTGCGGCCCTGCCCGGAGAGAAGCAGAAACGATACGGCCCGCTCGAGCTCGCATCGGTGGTCGTGATGGACATGCTGCGGGCGCAGGGTCTTACAAACGCAGAGGCGGCAGATGCTGCCCGCTGCGGGCGCGATCAGTTGCTCAACTTGCTGCAAGAAAATGAAGGCCACACTGACGACGCGTCTGAGTACTTCGTCTATCATTCGTTTCGGGTGCTCATGGATCCCTCTGGAAATAATGCGGGCGACGCTACTGTCGGCTGCGACAAGCTCAGCGCCATTTCTGACAAATTTGTCGTATGGGCACAGGGTCTTGATCTTCCAAAGGATGCGTCTGCTGTTAAATCGGGTTTTGCTTGGGTCCATTCGGGCCCAAAAATTGCGGTGGTTAACATTCGCACGGCGCTTCTTCATGCTCAGCATCGTGCGAAATTGCTGGGCTATCTGATCAGCGGTGAGGGTTTTATGTCCATCACGTCAGGTCAGGAATCGGACCAGTGATTGCCCGGTTCACACCCCAAGCGCCCGCCCCGATCTTTCCGTCATTCGAGGCTATTCCGAAGTTCATCGGTGAAACGTTCACAGAGCGGGTCTATCACCTCACCGGTTACATGTTGCTGGGCCCGGAGCCACAGGATCGAGTGAAGGTTGCTGAGGGCTATGAGATCCGCGTTCCGAAAAAGGAGTGTAGCTCGTGAGCGTGTTTCGCATTGAAGGCTTTGTCGGTGAAGGGCGGAACACCGCCGCCGCTATCGCTCAATTTCTTTCAGAGAACCCTGACACGGCTGAGATTGTCGTCAACTCGCCGGGGGGTGATGCCTTTGAAGGTTCGGCAATCCTCGCCGAGATCGAGCGTCACGGGCGGGTTAGCATTCGCATCGAGGGTGTCGCTGCATCGGCCGCTTCTCTGATCGCGGTGGGTGGCGCAACCATCGTCATGCATGCCGCGGCCGTCATGATGATCCATGAACCGGCCTCAATCAGCTGGGGATCGTCTGCGGTGCATCGGAAAAGCGCCGAGGTCATGGAAAAGCTGACGGATATCTACGCTCGGGCCTATTCGCGGGCGACGGGTAATCCGCTGGAGCTGGTCAAGCAATGGATGGCGGATGAGACGTGGCTCGATGCCTCGGAGGCAGTTGCTCTCAATTTCGCCGATCAGGTCGAGGGTGAGGCGGGGCAAGACGCCCCGATCGCCGCAGTGTTCAATTACACCAAGTTTAAGGATCCACCGGCCCTTTTCGTCGAGCTGGTGAGCAAACACGGCTGGGCGACCGCATCGCCTGCAGAAATCGAAAAGGAGAAACGTAATGCTTGATTTCAATCGTAATAAAGTCAGCGCCCGGCACCTCGCAAAGGTTCGGCTCTTGGCACAAGGGCGGAACATCTCTGCCGATCTGGTGGATCTGATCGCAGTGAAATTGCAGGCTCCGCAGATGGTGGAAACAGCCCTGCCAGTGGCCGAAAAGCTGGTTGAGCTTGCTGCAACGCACGCGCTCGATGCCGCTGAAATCCAGAACATCGCCGATCGGCTTTTCTCGGAAATGAAAGCCGAGCATTCCGAGGAGGAAGCAACAGCTACGATGAAGGGCATTTTGCTCGATCGTGTCGTCGAAAAGCAGGACCGGTATTCAATGCGGGCCGCCGACTATCGTGGCGGCGGTCAAGACGTCACGTTGTCGGATCGCATCGCCGATGGCGTTATGAGCCGGGTGAACCCCAAGCACACGCCGACGATCGGGCGCGACTATGCGCATACCAGCATGGCAGAGATTGCGCGTGTGGTTTTGGAGCATGGGGGGCGACGGGCTCAAGGTGGCGCGGCCAAGCTGGTCGAGATGGCGCTGCATACAACATCTGATTTTCCTGAGATCCTCGGCAACGTGGTAAATCGCACGATGCTCGAGGGGTATGAGCAAGGCCGGTCGCAACTGATGCAGGCTTCACGCGAAGTTTCGGCAACAGACTTCCGTGCAATTCACTCGGTGCGGGTCAGCACCGGCTCGCATCTCGATCGCGTCAAGGAATCTGGCGAGTTTACAAGCGGAACGATCGAGGAAGGTGCCGAAAGTTTTGGCCTCGAGACCTACGGCAAGGTTTTCGGGATCACGCGTCAGGCCCTTGTGAACGATGATCTGGGCGTGTTCTCGAACATTGCGCCGATGCTGGGGCAGGGTGCTGCCTATACTGAAGCGCGGCTTTTCGCTGGGCTACTCGAGCAGAATGGCGGCCTTGGTCCGACCATGAAGGATGGCAAGCCGCTTTTCCATGTGGATCACGGCAACCTCGGCACTGGTGCTGCGCTCTCGATCAACGCTCTGGGCACTGCCCGCACCGCCATGCGGCGTCAGAAAGGGTTGTCGGGCGAAGCGATCAACGTGACGCCGGCATTCCTGGTGGTTCCCCCTGAGCTCGAAACCGTTGCCGAGCAACTGATCGCGGATATCACGGCGGCCGAAACAAGTCAGGTGAACCCCTTTGCAGGGCGGCTCACCCTGCTTGTGGATGCCAACCTGCCCGATCCTGCGCGATGGTATCTGGCGGCTCTGCCCGGCCGCCCTGATGGCCTGCAGCACGCTTACCTAGATGATCAGCGTGGCCCGCAAGTTTTCACTCAGGAGGGCTTTGAGGTCGATGCGCTACGCTTCAAGGTGCGGCTCGATTTCGGTGCCGGTTTCGTCGATCACCGCCCGTGGTTCATGAACCCCGGCGCATAAATCAGACCGCCCCGGGTAAAGCCGGGGCGGCTATTTCCAACACCGAAGGGACCGCACCATGTCAAGAAGAAAGTCACCAGTCAGCCAAGCAGACCTCACCCGTTGGGTGAAAGCTGTCCGCGCGGCTGGCGGCACCGAGCTGCGCGTTGAAATTGCGCAGCCTGATGGCACGCAGGTCGTTATCATCGCAGGCCAGCAAAGCAGCGTCGAAGTCCAGAACCCTTGTGACCGGCTGTTGAAGCAATGAGACGCAAGAGCCCTTTTCCCGGTGTCACGCGGATCGTCGATCGTCATGGCAAGATCCGGTTCCGGTTTCGTCGCAAGGGGTTCACCTGTTATCTGCCCGGCCCATATGCCTCGGCCGATTTTCGCGCTGCCTATGATGCCGCAATCGAGGGCGCTAAGGCCCCTGTTCGCAGCTCAGCGCCGCGTGGAACCCTCGCTTGGGTCGTCGAGCAATACCTTTCAAGCTCGCGCTTCAAGGGCCTGTCAGATGCCCGTAGGCGGACAATTCGCGGCCAGATGGATTGGCTGCGGTCCCATGCTGGCGACCTGCCTTTCGATCGTTTTGGGACACACCATGTCGAGGCGCTGATGGACAAGAAGTCCGGCCCGGCCGCAGCGAATGGGGTCAAGAAAACTATGTCGCTGCTTTTTACTTTCGCAATCAAGCGTCAGCTCGGCGTCACTTTCAATCCCGCCCGCTATGCCGATCGTCGCAAAGAGAACCCGGACGGATATCATACTTGGACCGAAGCTGAGATTGACCGCTTCCTCGATCATCATGGTTCTGGATCAAAGCCGCGTCTGGTGGCGCTACTTGCGCTTAATACCGGGATGGCTCGGCAGGATCTCACCCGCATCGGTTGGCAGAACATAAAAGCGGGGCGGATCTCGTATCGTCGTGGCAAAACTGGCGTGGGTGCTGACCTTCCGATTCTGGCCGAGCTTGCCGAGGAATTGCGCCATGTGCCGACTGATCAGCTCTTGATCGTCACGCACGGCAAGGGGCTTCCATACAAGCCCGAAACGCTAGGAAACTGGTTCCGGGATCAATGCAAGGCTGCCGGTGTTCCCGGGTCTCTACATGGCTTGCGAAAGGCCGGTGCAACACGTCTGGCTAATGCCGGTGCGACCCCTGATGAGATCCGCGCTTATCTGGCCCACGCTACGAACAAAGAGGGTTCGACATACACCGGAAAGGCCGATCGATCTCGCTTGGCTGACAGTGGGTTAGCCAAGCTGGAAAGCCCAAAAAGTGAACAAAATCTGTCCAACCTTTCCCAAAAGTTGGACAAGGAAGCAGGTAACTAAATGACAATGCAGGGAAAAATCAAACCAATGGCAGTCCCTAGGGGAATCGAACCCCTCTTTCCAGGTTGAAAACCTGGCGTCCTAACCGATAGACGAAGGGACCGCACTTGGTGTCGCGCTTTTAGGCAAAGCCCGCAGCGCGCGCAAGGGGAAATTTGCGCTTTTTTCGGACTTCGTTTCAATGCGCTGGTGCGGCATCCTCCAGACGCAATTGCACCGATTGGCGGCCTTGCCAGACATGCACTTCAATCCGTCCTGCAAGGTGAAACCGCATGCCGTTATGCTGCAGCAGCGCAGGCCCCAAAGGCCCGTCCATCGCGCCAAAACAGATCGAATCGATCCGCGCGCCCAGTCCGTCGCCGAAACTGATCTTGAGATGATTCTCGCCCACCTGTTTGGCGAACAGAATCTGGACATCAGGAAAGGCGAAACGCGGCGCAGGCGCGCCCGCTCCGAACGGCCCCGCATCATCCAGCAAGGTGACCAGATCGACTGTCGCGGCCCCGGGCATCAGGATACCGTCCAGTCGCAAATCGGCAGGCCCCAGCGCACCTGCGCCCTGCTTGTCCAGCAATTCGGCCAGCCGCGCCATCGCGGGTTCCAGCTTGTCCTGCGCCACGGTCAGCCCTGCCGCCATCTTGTGCCCGCCGCCCTTCAGCAGCAGGCCCTCGCCGGCCAGCCGCTGGATCGCCGCCCCCAGATCGATGCCCGACACCGACCGGCCTGATCCTTTGCCGATTCCATCCTCGAAACCGATCACGATGGCAGGGCGGTTGGTGGCCTCCTTCAGCCGCGCCGCGACGATCCCCACGACACCCGGATGCCAGCCCTCGCCCGCCGCCCAGACCAGCGGCCCGTCCGTGCCCCGCGCCTCGGCCTGTGCGATGGCCACATCACGCACCGCCTGTTCAACGGCGCGCCGGTCGGTGTTCAGCTGGTCGAGCATATCGGCCAGATCGCGCGCCTCGGACGGATCATCGGTGGCCAGCAGCCGCGCCCCCAGATCGGCCTTGCCAATCCGCCCGCCCGCATTGACCCGTGGCCCCAGCAAAAACCCCAGATGATAGGATGTCGGTGCGGCATCGAGCCCCGCCACATCCGCCAGCGCCGTCAGCCCCACACGCGCACGGCGCGCCATCACGACCAGCCCCTGCCGCACAAAGGCGCGGTTCACACCCACGAGCGGCGCCACATCCGCGACCGTGGCCAGCGCCACAAGGTCCAGCATCGCCATCAGGTCCGGCCCTGCCTTGCCCGCATCCCGCAACTGCCGGTTCGCCTCGACCAGCATCAGGAACACGACGCCCGCGGCACAGAGATGCGCCAGATCGCCGCTTTCGTCCTGCCGGTTGGGGTTCACGACGGCCAGTGCCGCGGGCAAGGTCTCACCACCAAGGTGATGGTCCAGCACGATCACATCCGCACCAACGGCGGCGGCGATAGGCCCATGCGACAGCGTCCCGCAATCGACACAGACGATCAGGTCATGTGCTGCGGCCAGTTCTGCCATCGCGGGCTCATTGGGGCCATATCCTTCGTCGATGCGGTCGGGGACATAAAGTGTCGCCTTCAATCCCATCTGCCGCAGCCAGACGATCAGCAGCGCGGCAGAGGCTCCGCCGTCTACGTCATAATCGGCAAAAATCGCAATACGTTCGCGCCCTGCTACGGCCTGCAGGAACCGCGCCGCCGCCTTTTCCATGTCGCGCAGCTTTCGCGGATCGGGCAGCAGATCGCGCAGGGTAGGGGCCAGAAACAGCGCCGCCTCCTGCGACGGCACACCGCGCCGCGCCAGTGTGCGGCAGATCGCGGGGGGCAGGTTGGTCGCCTGCGCCATGGCTTCGGCTGCCCGGTCCTCCTGCACCGAAGGGCCGACCCAGCGGCGTCCCGTCAGGGACGCAGTCACCCCCAAAAACGCATGATCTTGTGGTTTGTTCATGCGCCCATACTATCAGCGCCGCCGCCGCCACGCCACGCCCTGACTTCTTTTTTCCAAAAATACTCCCGCCGGAGGCGGCGCGCCAGCGCCTCAGCGCACGGGGTTGCGATAGATCATCCGCCGGACCGATCCGGTCTTGGACCGCATCAGGATCGTCTCGGCGGTCACGAATCCGACCTCGCGCTTGATACCCGGCACCAGCGATCCGTCCGTGACGCCCGTCGCGGCGAAAATCACATCGCCTGTGACCATATCGTCGCGGGTATAGACGCGGTCGAAATTGGTGATGCCCGCCTTGGTCGCCCGCCCGCGTTCGTCATCGTTGCGAAACAGCAAGCGCCCGAAAATCTGTCCGCCCATGCATTTCAGCGCCGCCGCAGCCAGCACCCCTTCGGGCGCGCCGCCGGACCCCATATACATGTCAATGCCAGTGATATCGGGTTCGGCGCAATGCATCACACCCGCCACATCGCCATCGGTAATGAGCCGGATCGCCGCGCCTGTGCTGCGGATTTCGGCAATCATGTCTTCGTGGCGCGGGCGTTCCAGCACGCAGACGGTGATGTCCTTGGTCGAACAGCCTTTGGCGGCGGCCAGCGCCGACACCCGCTCAGAAGGCGACATATCCAGCGTCACGACGCCGGTGCGAAACCCCGGACCGATGGCCAGCTTGTCCATATAGACATCGGGCGCATGCAGCATCGACCCGCGCGGGCCCATCGCGATCACGGCTAGCGCATTGGGCATGTCCTTGGCGGTCAGCGTCGTGCCTTCCAGCGGGTCAAGCGCGATATCCACGCCCGGCCCGTTGCCGGTGCCGACTTCCTCGCCGATAAACAGCATCGGGGCCTCGTCGCGTTCACCTTCGCCGATCACCACAACACCTGCGATATCAAGCTTGTTGAGCTGGTTGCGCATCGCATCCACCGCCGCCTGATCGGCGGCCTTTTCGTCACCGCGCCCGATCAGGGACGCGCAGGCGATGGCGGCCGCTTCAGAGACGCGGGCCAGACCCAGCGACAGGTTGCGGTCGTTGAAATCGGCGGGCGTTGGCATTGCGGTCATCCTTTGGTGGTTCACGCCACCGTAAACCCTGCTTGGGTCACAGTCGCAAGACTGTTTGCGCTAAACCGCCTCGATCCGGATCGCGACAGGGTCGCCCGACACCACGCCCGTGTCCTTGAATGCAGCCAAAGCCTCGTCCAGCGCGGTGCGCGTCGTCTTATGCGTGACGATCAGCACGGGTGCTGTGGTGTCGGCATGGCCATACTGGCGCATCCGGTCGATCGAGATGCCCGCATCACCCAAGGCGCGCGCGACCTTGGCCAAAGCACCCGGTTTGTCGAGCAGTTGCATCCGCAGATAATAGGGGGCCGGAATCGCCGCCAGTGCGGGGCGCGCGCGCCGCAGGCTGGTCGCGGGCTGGCCAAAGGTGGACATCCGCAGACCCCGCGCGATATCCATCACATCGCCCATCACGGCGCTGGCGGTCGGGCCTTCGCCTGCACCGGGGCCACGCAGCACGATCTGGCCTACGGAATCGCCTTCGAGCACCACCATATTCGTGCCGCCTTGCAACTGGCCCAAAGGCGAGGTGTCGGGCACAAGACAGGGCGACATGCGCTGTTCCAGCCCGCGGCCTGTCATCTGGGCAACACCCAAAAGCTTGATCTTGAACCCCATATCGGCGGCTTGGCGGATATCCTCGATGCTGATGGCACCGATCCCTTCCAGCTGCACGGCGTCGAAATCGACCTGCGTGCCAAAGGCGATGGCCGACAAGAGCGCAAGCTTATGGCCTGCGTCAATCCCGCCCACGTCCAGTTCGGGGTCGGCTTCCAGATAGCCAAGGGCGTTGGCCTCGTCGAAGACCTCCTGATAGGTCAGGCCCGCGCTTTCCATCCGCGTCAGGATATAGTTACAGCTGCCGTTCATCACGCCAATGATGCGGGTGATGTCATTGGCCGCCAGCCCTTCGGTCAGCGCCTTCACGACAGGGATACCGCCTGCGACCGCGGCCTCGAACCGGATCACGCGGCCAGCAGCCTCGGCGCTTTCGGCGATGGCTTGGCCATGCACGGCCAATAGCGCCTTGTTGGCAGAGACCACATCCTTGCCTGCGGCAATCGCGGCCTCGGTCGCATCCTTGGCGGGGCCTTCGTGGCCGCCCATCACCTCGATGAACAGGTCCACATCGTCGCGGCGCGCAAGGGCCACGGGATCATCTTCCCATGCATAGGCAGACAGATCGACCCCGCGATCCTTGTCGCGGCTGCGCGCGGATACCGCGCTGATCGTGACAGGACGGCCCGACCGCGCCTGCAACAGATCTGCGTGCTTTTGCACGATCCGCACGACGCCCACGCCAACGGTGCCCAGTCCCGCAATGCCGAGCCTTAAAGGGTGTGTCATGCTGTCAATTCCATCTCTGTCACCGTTCCCGTGCGGTGTAGCGAATGAACGCCGCTACTGCAACGCGCCCAGATCAATCACGATCAATCGCGCGCAGGGCGGCGGCACGGCGTTGCAACGCGGCAAGCCGGTCATCCATGCCATCCGTTTCGGCCGCAATCGGTGCGGGCTGGTCCTCCAGCGGGGCCAGACGCGGATAGGGCGCGTTGCGCGCAGCCTCGGTCACGGTGCCCTCCAATGCGGGAATATCCGCGCAGGCGGCAAGGATCAGCAGAAAGGGCAGGGTGTGGCGCATGTGGCAGACAATAGACAGGTGCGGGACTTCGCGGCAAGTCGGGCTTTTCATTTGAACGGCTGTTCAGTTAGATGGCGGTATGGCGCGCAAGCAGGGTTCTCATTCCGATATCACCGGCCCACGGGTGCAGGACACGGCCCTGCGGCTGATCGCGCGGCATGGCTATGCGGCTGTGTCCATGCGCCAGATCGCGGCCGAGGTCGGGGTGCAGGCGGGGGCGCTGTATAACTACACCCCCGACAAGCAGACCCTGCTGTTTGATCTGATGCGCACACATATGCAGGATGTGCTTGATGCGCTGGCCGCTGCCGATCTGCAGGGCGATCCGCCTGCGCGGCTGGACGGGTTCACGCGGTTTCATATCCGGTTTCACCTGCCAAGGTCCGATCAGGTGTTCGTCTCCTATATGGAGTTGCGCAACCTTGCGCCGGAAAACTTTGCTATCCTCGAAAAGATGCGCCGCGATTACGAAACCGCGCTCGAGGATATCTTGCGTGACGGGGTTGCGGCGGGGATCTTTGCCGTGCCCGATACGCGGATCGCGACGATGGCGATCATTGCCATGCTGACTGGGCTCAGCCATTGGTACCGCGAAGGCGGGCGGCTTGGCATGGATGCGATCGAAGAAATCTACTGCAACCTTGTCCAGAAATCCGTCAGGCGCTGACGCGAAAGGTTATTCATGTTCCATCCCGATCACACTGGCGGTTATGCCACCGTCCATGCCTCCGAGGGGCGGCGCTATTTCGCCTGCGGGGTGATCTATGGTTTGGGCGGATTGCTGATCTATACAGCGCTGGCGCATCCACCGGACGTGCTCTGGCTGGTATTCTTGCTGGGGTTCGGGGCGGCGATGTTATGGCTGGGCGAAAGGTTGCGCCGCGCCACGCGCATCGGGATCGTGCTGACCGAGACAGACCTGCGCGACACCGAAGGCACCGTGCTGGCGCGGATGGAGGATATCGTGCTGGTGGATCGCGGCGCGCTGGCGATGAAACCCGCCAACGGTTTTACCCTTGTGCTGAACACGCGTCAGCCGCGCGGCTGGTCGCCCGGCATGTGGTGGCGGATCGGCAAACGCGTCGGTGTGGGCGGTGTGACAGCGGCAGGTCCGGCCAAGTTTATGGCCGAACAGATCGCCCTGCGGATCAAGGCGCGCGAGCGCTGATCAGCAGAGCTCGTCGCCGTTGCTCGGGTTTGCCGGCGTTGGATCAAAGCAGATCGACGGGGCGAAACGCGGCGCGATCACGGTGAATGTCGTGAATTCGACAGCGCCAAGGTTGTTGTCGGTAAACGGTGCAATCCCGAGCGCGAACGGCGCGCGATATTCCGCACGGGTTTCGATCAAAAGCGATGTCGCGCCATTCGCCAGAATTGGCAGGCGTCCCCGCATCAGCGCAAGATCGGCGGTGGTCAGGTTCATGCCCATGCCGCGGTTTTGCGACCAGCGCACGATATAGGTGTCACTGGGCTGATCATAGGAATAGGACGTGACCCGCAGCTGCGGATTTGGGTCGGATTCCACCAATGTCCGCAGCAGCGCCCGCGCGCCATCCATATAGGCCGCGTTGACCGGAGTTTGTTCGCGGCTGAACATATCGGCGATGGTCAATCCGGCGCGTTCGCTGCGCGTGTCGGCGCGGAAGGCATCGAAATAGACAAGTGTCGACAGCAACGCCCAGGCGATGATCGGCGTCACCAGCACCAGTTCGATCGATGCAGAGCCGTCCTCGTCCTTGCGGAATGTGTCTGCGAAGCGGGCTAATTTCATCATGGGCTTGCCTGGAAGGGTTCAACGACAAAACCGGATGTCGAAACAAGCGCGTAGGACCCGCCTGCCGCACCTCCGGCATTTCTTTCGACGATGGTACGGCCAAGCCCTGTCGTCGGCATCACGGGGTCAAGCCGGATGCAGGCGCGCAGAAAGATCAGCTCGTTATTGCCGCCATTGGTGAACTGGACAACGGGCTGCACGGCTGCGCCACGGTCGATGCATTGAACGGTTGCAGGCACATTCACCCAGTTGCGCACACTGCGGCGGACCATCTCGACCTGAAGCTGGTTTTCGCAGTCGGGCAGCAAGCCCGCATATTCGCATATCTGCGCGCGCAGCAGGTCCCGCGAGGGGACAGCCATCCGCCCGATCCGCACATCACGCACGGCAAGGTCCACACCACGTTCCAAGGCGAAATGCCGCAAGGACACCATTCCGCTTTCGAACGTCATCAGAAAGAGAAGCACGAAGATCGGAAAGATGATCACGAACTCGACGGTCACAACACCGCTTTCATCGCGCTGGAACCGGCGTAGCAGGGATAGCAAAGACATCACAGGCTCAGTCTCAGGTCGGTGATCTGGCGTGCGATCGCGTCAAAGATATCGTTCAGCGCGCCGCCTTCGGTCTGGAAGTAATGCGCAGGAGAGGACGC
Organism: Yoonia sp. 72; assembly: GCF_034652275.1. Lineage (NCBI taxonomy): Bacteria > Pseudomonadati > Pseudomonadota > Alphaproteobacteria > Rhodobacterales > Paracoccaceae > Yoonia > Yoonia sp. 72. The sequence goes on from NZ_JAXIWG010000004.1 coordinate 306,319, forward strand.
ACAGGCCCGCATCTGCGCCTCGCCGTTGGCACCAGCGCCCATAGCAATCGTGAAGATGATCATGTTCTGCTGTTTGGCCGCAGTACAGATCTGCTGCATCCAGATGTTGTTCTGGTTGGCGGTGATGGGCGTGTGGGTCAACGTGTTGAGCGTGTTTGTACCCAAGTTGTTCAGACGGCGCCACCGCTCGATCGGCAACTGCCCAAGCGCGGGCATGATGTCAAAGCGGTCGGCGAATTGCGGCCGCAGCCTGCGGCCTGCGACGTTTTCACCGTCGGTCATCAGGACGACGTATTTGACTGTGTTGACCGCATTGCTGGCGGATGAATAGTCCATTGGACGAACACCAGCAAAGACAGGGTCAACACCGGGGACGCCAGCGAGCAGGTCGCGCATCGACGGATCAAGCAGCGAAACGCCCCATTTCATCCCCAGATGGATGGATGTGAAGGTGGTCGGCACCAACTGGTTGATCGCCTGCTTCAGCACAGTTCCGTTCTGGGTCAGCGGGATGATGCCTTCAAACGATTCCTGCGGACATAGTGGCAGGATGATGTTGTTGGCATTGCGGTTGTTGTAGAACTCGATCCGTTCGACCTGCTGGTAGGTGCGGTCAACATCGAATGTGGTCGTCGCGAATTCGGACGGCAGGAAATCGACGCAGCGCGACGGGTTGGTATAGACCGCTACACCGTTCACAGTTCCATCTTCATCCGGTTCCTCGGATGCGTCAATCCGGCCTGTTGGCCCCAAATGGGCACTTGTTGTGTTCAGCGCGTTGTAGATCCCGTCACCCACGCTGACATGCTGGGAATATGTCACAAGCGACATGGAAATCTGATCTTCGTATTCGGGTTTCAGCAGCGCATCGACAAAGCGGCTTGCCGCCTCACGCAGCAGCTGCATCCGTGTGCGGCCCGTGCCCGAAACCGTGGACGCCATCGAACCCGAGATATCCAGAACAAGCGACACTTCGACATTGCCGGTGCCTTCGACAGCCGCCGACTGCGCGGGTACTTCAAGCTGGTTGATCCCGACAAGGCGCAGATAGAACGTGTTGATATCGAGTTGCGACTGCACCCGCACAGCGCGCGTCCCGGCCATGTTCGAAACGATCGGCTCGCCCACGATGGCATCAGCAAACCCCGCCTTTGCGAAATAATCCTCGACCACAGCTTTCGAATCGAGTTCCTGATTCAAGCTGGCGGCGGCCAGCACCGCACGGTCGGACACCGATTGCAGTGTCGCGCGCCGCGCCTCGAAGCGCATGAAATCGACCGCCATACCGCCAAGAACCAGCATCGTGATCAGCAACAGGATCGTCAGGATGATGACGCTGCCATCCTCGCTGCGGCCAAAGGCGCGCAGATATCTTGCGCGCCAGCCCTTTTTAGGCGTTTCACTTGCGATATCAGCGTTTCTCGGTGTCATAGTGGTCCTCGCGGCGGGCGACCGTCGTCGCGCCTTACTCGGTAAATGTTAACTTGGCGTTTAACACATACGGCAAGCATGGGTGACAAAAAATTACAAACAAGGGGCAGCACCCCGATATTTGATCTCGATACCTTTGTATTACAGCAAAATCATGGCAACTGTTTGCTCTGGTGAAACAAAATGCGGCAGTCTTTTGGCCGGACGGGGCCATTCGCCGCGGGCGAATCGTCTCAATTTCGTGAATCGCCTCTTTTTTCATCCAACTTTGCCGAATCGCACCTATGGTGACGCTGGGCCGTGACAGGTCCGCGCAACCCCGGCACATGGCCGGGTCAGGAAGGAAAAAGAATGAACGCCCAAGACCCCGTGCAGGAACCCAGTTTCCGCGAATCCGTCGATCTGATGTTCAACCGCGCCGTCGCCCTGATGGATCTCAGCCCCGGGCTGGAGGAAAAGATCAGGGTGTGCAACGCAACCTATACGGTCCGTTTCGGTGTCCGGTTGCGCGGTGCGCTGCATACGTTCACAGGTTACCGGTCGGTGCATTCCGAACATATGGAACCGGTCAAGGGCGGCATCCGCTATGCCATCAACGTCCATCAGGACGAGGTCGAGGCGCTGGCGGCGCTGATGACCTACAAATGCGCGCTGGTCGAAGCGCCGTTCGGCGGTTCCAAAGGCGGTTTGCGCATCAATCCGGCCGACTGGAACGAACACGAACTGGAGCTGATCACCCGCCGTTTCGCCTATGAGCTGATCAAGCGCGACCTGATCAACCCCGCGCAGAACGTGCCCGCCCCCGACATGGGCACGGGCGAGCGGGAAATGGCGTGGATCGCCGACCAGTACCGCCGCATGAACACCACCGACATCAACGCCGCCGCCTGCGTCACAGGCAAGCCGACCAATTCGGGCGGCATCGCAGGCCGGGTCGAGGCGACGGGGCGCGGCGTGCAATATGCCTTGCGCGAGTTCTTCCGCTACCCCGAGGATGTGGCCAAGGCGAACCTGACGGGCACCCTCGAAGGCAAGCGCGTCATCGTGCAGGGCTTGGGGAATGTGGGCTATCACGCGGCCAAGTTCCTGTCCGAAGAAGACGGCGCGCTGATCACCGCGATCATCGAACGCGACGGGGCCTTGCATGACGAAAAGGGGCTGAACGTCGAAGCCGTGCGCGCATGGATCACCAAGAATGGCGGCGTGGCCAATTACCCCCATGCCAAGCACATCCCCGACGGCGGCAAGATGCTCGAGGCGGACTGTGACATCCTGATTCCGGCCGCACTGGAGGCTGTGATCAACCTGACGAACGCCGACCGCATCAAGGCACCGCTGATCATCGAGGCCGCCAACGGCCCCGTGACCGCAGGTGCCGACGAGATTTTGCGCGACAAGGGCTGCGTCATCATCCCCGACATGTATGCCAATGCGGGCGGTGTGACGGTGTCCTATTTCGAATGGGTCAAGAACCTGTCGCATATCCGGTTCGGCCGGATGCAGCGCCGTCAGGAAGAATCACGCCACCAACTGGTCGTCGATGAATTGGAACGGCTGTCCGCCGACAAAGGCCTTGGCTGGACCCTGTCGCCTGATTTCAAGGACAAATACCTGCGTGGCGCGGACGAACTGGAACTGGTGCGTTCTGGTCTCGATGACACGATGCGCACGGCCTATCAGGCGATGCGCGCGGTCTGGCACGGCCGCGACGACGTGCATGACCTGCGCACGGCGGCCTATCTTGTGTCGATCCGCAAGGTCGCCGACAGCTACCGCGCCAAAGGGTTGTAACCGCGTCCGCGTAAGGTGGATCATGATCCACCTTACGCCCCGCATTTGCCCTTTCGGTCTGCCGCCAATCGGCTAGAGTTGGGCTGGCGCGGCAAGGGGCAGGGCATGGGCTATTCGGGGTTTCAGATCATCAAGGAAGGGTTGTTCGGCCAGAAAGGCTGGAAACCGCTCTGGCGTGATCCAGCACCCAAGGCGCGCTATGACGCGATCATTATCGGGGGTGGCGGGCATGGTCTGGCCACCGCCTATTACCTTGCCCGCGAACACGGGATGACGAATATCGCCGTGCTTGAAAAGGGCCATATCGGCAGCGGCAATATCGGGCGCAACACGACCATTGTGCGGGCCAATTATTTCCTGCCGGGCAATCAGGAATTCTATTCCCATTCGCTCAAGCTGTGGGAAGGGATGGAACGCGACCTCAACTACAACGTGATGCATTCGCAGCGCGGGCTGATCAACCTGTTCCATTCCGACGGCCAGCGCGATGCCTTCGTGCGGCGCGGCAATGCGATGATCAACCAAGGCGACGACGCGATCCTGCTGGACCGAGAAGGTGTGCGCAGTTATCTGCCCTATCTCGATTTCGACAATGCGCGCTTTCCGATCTACGGTGCCCTTTATCACCCGCGCGGCGGCACGGCGCGGCATGACGCGGTGGCCTGGGGATATGCGCGCGGTGCCGACCAGCGCGGCGTCGATCTGATCCAGAATTGCGAAGTCACCGGTATCGACATCGAAAACGGTGTCGTCACCGGCGTGCAGACCACACGCGGCGCGATCAAGGCGCGCAAGGTCGGCATCGTCACCGCAGGCCGGTCAGGGCAGGTCGCGGCCATGGCGGGTATGCGGCTGCCGATTGAAAGCCATGTGCTGCAGGCCTTTGTCACCGAAGGGCTGAAACCCGTGATCGACCATGTCGTCAGTTTCGGCATGGGTCATTTCTATATCAGCCAGTCCGACAAAGGCGGGCTGGTTTTCGGTGGCGATCTGGATTTCTACGCCTCCTATGCCGCACGCGGCAACCTGCCGATGAAGGAACATGTGATGGAAGCCGCGATGACCCTGATGCCGATGATCGGCAAGGCGCGCGTTTTGCGGTCTTGGGGCGGGATCATGGACATGACCCCCGACGGCAGCCCGATCATCGACACGACACCGACCAAGGGTTTGTTCATCGACTGCGGCTGGTGCTATGGCGGGTTCAAGGCGGTACCCGCCTCGGGCTTTGCTTTTGCGCATCTGATGGCGACCGGCCAACCCCATGCGACGGCTGCGAAATTCCGGCTCGACCGGTTCCGCACCGGTGTCGGGTTGATGGACGAAGAAGGCACCGGATCGCAGCACAACCTGCATTGAGCGTGGGATCTGAGTATTTGAAGAAATGAGAATGAAGGCGGATCATGCGGATTAACTGCCCCCATTGCGGCGAACGCGACCGGCGCGAGTTCTATTATATGGGCGATGCCACAGCGCTTGCCCGCCCCGCACCTGATGCGGGGCCTGACGCCTGGGATGATTACCTACACAACCGCGATAACCCCGCAGGCGACACAAGCGATCTGTGGTATCACGAAGGCGGTTGCGGCGCGTGGATCGTGGTTGCGCGCAACACCGTGACCCATGCGGTCCACCGCACCAAACTTGCGCAAAAGGCCGCATCATGAGGCTGCGCAACCCCGGCCAGACCGTGACCTTCACCTTTGACGGCAAACCCGTGCAAGGGGTACCGGGCGAACCTGTCGCCGCCGCCTTGCTGGCCAGCGGAATCAGGCTGATGGGCCGGTCTTTCAAATACCACCGCCCGCGCGGCGTGCTGACGGCGGGGTCCGAAGAACCCAACGCGCTGGTCACCGTCGGGCGCGGTGCGGCACAAGACCCCAATATCCGCGCCACCGTGCTGGAGGTGTCCGAGGGGCTGGAGGTGTTCAGCCAGAACGCATGGCCCAACCTGCGCCATGATGCGCTGGCGGTGAACGACCTTCTGTCGCCGTTTCTGGGGGCGGGCTTCTATTACAAGACCTTTATGTGGCCCAGCAGTTTCTGGGAAAAGCTCTATGAGCCGGTGATCCGCCGCGCGGCGGGTCTGGGCCGGTTGAGCGGGCAGGCGAATGCCGACCGCTATGAAAAGGCCTTTGCATTCTGCGACCTCTTGGTGATCGGGGCGGGGCCTGCGGGGCTGATGGCCGCTCTGACCGCAGGGCAGGCAGGTGTGGATGTGATCCTCGCCGATGAGGACAGCGCGCTGGGCGGCCGCCTGTTGCGCGAGGTCGAGGATGTGGATGGCAGGCCCGCCGCGGCTTGGGTCGCGGACGTTTTGGCGCAACTGCGCGCCTTGCCCAACGTGCGGCTGATGCCGCGCACCACCGTGACCGGCGCCTATGACCAAGGCACCTATGGCGCGCTGGAACGCATCGCGGGGGCGGATGCGCCGGTTGAGTGTTTCTGGCGCATCGTCGCCAAGCGGTCGGTGCTTTGTGCAGGCGCGCTGGAACGCCCCATCGCTTTCCCTGACAACGACCGGCCCGGCATCATGCTGGCGGGGGCGGTGCGGGCTTATGTCAACCGCTGGGGTGTGGCTCCCGGCCGGTCGGTCACGGTCTTTGGCAACAACGACGACGCGCATCGCACCGCGCGCGATCTGGCGGCGGCGGGGATCAAGATTGCGGGGCTGATCGATGCCCGCGCCGATGTGCAGGTGACGGCGGATTATCCAGTGTTTACGGGCGGCAGCGTGACCGCGACTGCCGGAAGGCGCGGACTAACCAGCATCACGGTCACCCATCAGGGCGGCACGCGGGTGATCCAGACGGATTGTCTGGCGATCTCGGGCGGCTGGAACCCGAGCCTGCATCTGACCTGCCACATGAACGGACGCCCCCAGTGGCGCGGTGATATCGCGGCCTTCGTGCCGACACCTGATGCGATCCCCGGCATGGCGGTGGCGGGCGCCTGCAACGGCGTCTTCGACACCGCCGGCTGTCTGCGCGACGGGGCCGAGGTGGCCGCCGCCATCGCCCGCGACCTCGGGTTCACGCCCGAGGTGACGCTGCCTGCTGCCGAGGCCCGCGCCTATGCCATCGCGCCGCTGTGGGAGATCCCCGGAAAGGGGCGCAAATGGGTCGATTTCCAGAACGACGTGACGACCAAGGATATCGCGCTGTCGGCGCAGGAAAACATGCGCAGCGTCGAACATATGAAACGCTATACGACCCAAGGCATGGCCCCCGATCAGGGCAAATCGTCAAACGTGCTGGCGCTGGCAGTACTGGCCGATCTGACAGGGCGCGGCATCCCCGAAACGGGCACGACGACCTTCCGCCCGCCTTTTGTGCCTGTCAGCATCGCCGCGATGGGTGCAGGCGGGCAGGGCAAAGGGTTCGCGCCGACGCGCCTGATGACCTCGCATCATGCGACCGTCGCCGCCCGTGCCCCGATGATCGAGGCGGGGCTCTGGTATCGTCCCAGCTATTTCCCGCTGGAAGGCGAGGTCAGCTGGCGGCAATCCTGCGACCGCGAAGTGAATTATGTGCGCAATGCGGTCGGGGTGTGCGACGTGTCGACCTTGGGCAAGATCGACGTGCAGGGGCCTGATGCCGCAGCGCTTTTGGACTTTGTCTATACCAACCGCATGTCCACCCTGAAGGTCGGGCGCGTGCGCTATGGCCTCATGCTGCGCGAGGACGGGTTCGTCATGGATGACGGCACTGCCGCACGTCTGGCGCCGGATCATTTCGTCATCACCACGACCACGGCCGCCGCAGGGCAGGTGATGCGGCATATGGAGTTCGTCACGCAGGCCTTGCGGCCCGATCTGGACGCGCGGATTGTCTCGGCGACGGATCACTGGGCGCAGTTCGCCGTGGCGGGTCCCAAGGCGCAGATGTTGCTGAATACCGTGCTGGATGACCAGATCAGCAATGACGACTGGCCGTTCATGGCCTGCGGCACTGTCGGGATCGGCGGTGTCACGGGCCGCATGTTCCGGATTTCGTTTTCGGGTGAAACCGCGTTCGAGATCGCCGTGCCCGCGCGTTACGGCGAAAGCCTGTTCCGCCAGCTTGCGGCACAGGCGCGCACCTTGGGGGGCGGCCCTTACGGGATGGAGGCGCTCAATGTGCTGCGCATCGAAAAGGGGTTTCTGACCCATGCCGAACTGCACGGGCGCACCACGGCCTATGATCTGGGGCTGGCGGGCATGGTCAGCGCGCAGAAAGATTGTATCGGACAGGCCGCCGCCCGCCGCCCCGGTCTGCTGGACCCCGCCCGCGAACGGCTTGTGGGACTGCGCGCGATCGAGGACGGCCGCCGTCTGACCGCAGGGGCGCATCTGTTTGCCAAAGACGCCAAGGCCGTGACCGCCAATGACGAGGGATATGTGACATCAGTGTGCTATTCGCCGTCTCTGGATTGCTATCTGGGGCTGGGGTTCCTGAAACACGGCCCCGAAAGGTATGGCGAGGTGATCCGCATGGTCGACCATCTGCGCGGTGTGGATACGCTGGCCGAGGTCTGCCATCCGGTGTTTTTCGACCCCGAAGGAGGACGCGCCCGTGGCTAGACTGATCGCACTTGGCGCTTTTGGCGATCTGTTGCCGCTGCAGGTGGGCAATGTGACCTGCACCGAAGTGGTCCGCGAGACGCTGTTTTCCATCGCGCCCTATCGTGGCCAGCAAAAGGCGGTGTCGGCTGCGCTCAAATCACAGCTTGGCCTGACTTTGCCCGCCGTCGGGCGGCGCAAGGCGGCGGGGGACGTGATCTGCCAGTGGAACGGGCATGAGGCATGGATTGTCAGCGCACAGGTCACGCTCGACGGGCTGGCGGCGGTCACCGACCAGTCCGATGGGTATGCCACGTTGGAAATCGCGGGAGCGGGGGTCGAGGCGGTGCTGGCGCGTCTGGTCCCGCTTGATCTGCGCGCCTCTACCTTCAAGGTCAATCACACTGCCCGCAGCCTGCTGGGCCATCTGCCGGTCAGCATTACCCGCACGGGGGCAGAGGTCTTTGAGGTGATGGTGATGCGGTCGATGGCGGCGTCTCTGGTGCATGATCTGCAAGAGGCGATGACAGGCGTGGCGGCGCGCGGATCGGCCTGACGCTGCGCGCCAGACCGAGGCCTCCGGCGGGGATATTTTTACTCGGAAGATGGGAGTTGCCCCGGCACGCCACGGCAGAGCTTGGAAAGCGCAGGTAAAAAGCGGATACTGCGCGCATGAGCCTGCCACCCGGATTTTTGGACGAATTGCGCAACCGGCTGTCGCTTGGACAGGTCGTCGGGCGCAAGGTCATGTGGGATACCCGCAAATCCAACCCCGGCAAAGGCGATCTCTGGGCGCCATGCCCCTTCCATCAGGAGAAAAGCGCCAGTTTCCACGTGGATGACCGCAAGGGGTATTATTATTGCTTTGGCTGTCACGCCAAGGGCGATGCGATTTCCTTTGTCCGCGAGACCGAGAATGTCGATTTCATGGAGGCGGTGAAGATTCTCGCGGGCGAAGCGGGCATGCCGATCCCCGAACGCGACCCGCAGGCCCAGCAAAAAGCCGATCTGCGCAGCCAGCTGGTCGATGTGATGGAAAAGGTCATCAAATGGCACCGGCTGCAGTTGCAGACGGGGGCTGCGACCGAGGCGCGTGCCTATTTGGCCCGCCGGGGGCTCAGCCCCGAGGCGCAGGCGCGCTGGGACATCGGCTTTGCCCCCGCCAACGGCGGGGCATTCGCGCATCTGACAGGGCAGGGGGTGGACCCCAAGCTGGTGATCGCGGCGGGTATCGCCGCTGAAAGCGACCGGGGTGGTGCGCCTTATGACCGGTTCCGCGGGCGCATCATCTTTCCTATTCGCGACGCGCGAGGGCGCGCCATCGGCATGGGGGGCCGCGCGATGGACCCCAATGCGCCTGCGAAATACTACAATTCGCCCGAAACGCCGCTGTTCGACAAAGGTCGCAGCCTGTTCAACCATGGCCCCGCACGCGAAGCCGCAGGCAAGGGCAAGCCATTGGTCGTGGCCGAAGGCTATATGGATGTGATCGCTTTGTCCGAGGCGGGCTTCACCGCCACGGTGGCCCCTCTTGGCACCGCGATCACCGAGGATCAGCTGCGCCTTTTGTGGCGGATCGCACCCGAGCCGATCATCGCACTCGATGGCGATACCGCCGGTCTGCGCGCTGCGATGCGGTTGATTGACATTGCGCTGCCGCTGCTGGAGGCGGGGCAGTCCTTGCGTTTCGCGCTGATGCCGCCGGGGCTGGACCCTGACGATGTGATCAAGACGCAAGGGGCGGGGGCGATGCAAAAACTGCTCGATGCCGCGATCCCGATGGTGCAGCTGTTGTGGCAACGCGAGACCGAAGGCAAGAGTTTCGACAGCCCCGAACGTATGAGCGCGCTTGAAAAATCGCTCGATGAAAAAGTGCGCTTGATTGCAGACCCGAGGTTGCGGAAAAACTACGAAGCCGCGTTGGCTAAGTTAAAAAAAGCTCAGTTTTCGATACCACAGCAACAATTTAAGCAGAAAAAGCGCCGAGACTGGCGGGCAAAATCTGAGCCGTGGCATGACGAAATTAGTCCCGTTTTTAGTAGTAAAAATTCAGTCCTAGGAAGTGGGGCTGTCAGTCAGGAACATCTGCGCGAGGCGGTTATTCTTGCCACGATGATCATCGCCCCCGCCGTGGCGGTCGAATTCGGCGATGCGCTGGAACGGATCGATTGTCGCGATCCGGCCCACCGCGATCTGCAGGCGGCGGTCCTGCGTCATCTTGGCGCCGATAATCTGCAAGCGGCCATCGCGGCCGATCTGGGGGCGGATGCCCTTGAAAAACTGCTTTCGCAAAGCCATGTGGCAATCAGCCCCGCAGTGCGCCGCAAAGGGCAGGCCGAGGTCGCGCGCCTGTGTCTGGCCGAGGAATTCGCGAAACTGACCGCCCGACGCGGCCATGCCCGCGAGATCGAGGATGCGGTCGAAGACCTTGGCGGGCTGGCTGATGAGGGGCTGACATGGCGGCTGGCGCAGGCCAGCGCGGCTGTGGACAAGGCCGGACGGGGCGATAACGAGGACCGCGCCGAATATGCGGTCGGCCCCAACGGGGCACGGATGAAGAAGGACGAGCGGAGTGCACTGGACCAATTGCTCGACCAGATCAATTTTGCCAAGGGACAGGGCCGGCCTAGGTCATGACATGGCAACAGAACTGAAAAACACGCGGTCGCCTGCTTGCGGTTCACGCCGATGCAGGGTTGATTCGGGTAAGACCGAATCAGCCGAATCACCCTGGCTGCGTAACGACGACTTGGAAGGGTCCCTTTGATGGCTGCGAAAGACACCGATGATCGCAAGGACAACGACCAGGATGGGGATATCAGCCTTGATATGAGCCAGGCCGCGGTCAAGAAGATGATCGCGGACGCGCGCGAGCGTGGCTACATCACCTATGACCAGCTGAACGCGGTCCTGCCGCCGGAACAGGTATCCTCTGACCAGATCGAAGACGTCATGTCGATGCTGTCCGAAATGGGCATCCAGGTCACCGAAGAAGAAGAATCCGAAGAAAGCGACGATGGCACCGGCGGCACCGATATCGCCACCGTGTCGGGGTCGCGCGATGTGGCCATCGGCGGGGCCGAGGCGGAAAAGCTTGATCGCACCGATGACCCCGTGCGGATGTATCTGCGCGAGATGGGGTCGGTCGAACTGCTGTCGCGTGAAGGCGAAATCGCCATCGCCAAGCGGATCGAGGCTGGCCGTAACACGATGATTCTGGGGCTGTGCGAAAGCCCGCTGACATTCCAGGCGATCACGATCTGGCGCGACGAATTGTTGTCCGAGGACATCCTGCTGCGCGACGTGATCGACCTTGAAACCACCTTCGGCAACCAGCTGGGCGAAGAAGGCGACGTCGAGGCTGTTGTGGGTGCTGCCCCCGTGTCCGAGGACAAGGGCGACAGCGGCACCGAACTGGACGCCGACGGCAACCCGATCAGCAAGGATGACGACGACGAGGACGACGATCAGGTCAACATGTCGCTGGCCGCGATGGAAGCCGCGCTAAAACCGCGCGTGCTGGAAACGCTGGAGATCATCGCGCGCGGCTTTGCCGAACTGTCCGACATGCAGGACGCGCGGATGTCCGCGACGTTGAACGAGGATTCGTCGTTCTCCAAAAAGGACGAGGAACGCTATCAGACCCTGCGCTCCGAAATCGTGGTGCTGGTGAATTCGCTGCACCTGCACAACAACCGGATCGAGGCGCTGATCGACCAGCTTTACGGGATCAACCGCCGGATCATGTCGATCGACAGCTCGATGGTGAAGCTCGCCGATCAGGCCCGCATCAACCGCCGCGAATTCATCGACGAATATCGCGGGCGCGAGCTGGACCCGAACTGGCTGGAACAGATGGCCGAGAAATCGGGCCGTGGCTGGCAGGCGCTGGTGGAAAAATCCGCCGACAAGATCGCCGAATTGCGCAACGACATGGCGCAGGTCGGCCAGTATGTCGGCGTTGACATTACCGAATTCCGCCGCATCGTCCAGCAGGTCCAGAAGGGCGAAAAAGAAGCGCGGCAGGCCAAGAAAGAAATGGTCGAGGCGAACCTGCGTCTGGTCATCTCGATTGCCAAGAAATACACCAACCGTGGTCTGCAGTTTCTTGACCTTATTCAAGAAGGTAACATCGGCCTGATGAAGGCCGTCGATAAATTCGAATACCGGCGTGGCTATAAATTCTCCACCTATGCCACATGGTGGATCCGGCAGGCGATCACGCGGTCCATCGCAGATCAGGCGCGCACGATCCGTATTCCGGTGCATATGATCGAGACGATCAACAAGCTGGTCCGCACAGGTCGTCAAATGCTGCACGAAATCGGCCGCGAACCCACGCCCGAGGAACTGGCAGAAAAGCTGCAGATGCCGCTCGAAAAGGTCCGCAAGGTGATGAAGATCGCCAAGGAACCGATTTCGCTCGAAACGCCGATCGGCGACGAGGAAGACAGCCAGCTTGGCGATTTCATCGAGGACAAGAACGCGATCCTGCCGCTGGATTCGGCCATTCAGGAAAACCTGAAGGAAACCACGACCCGCGTGCTGGCGTCCCTGACGCCGCGTGAGGAACGCGTGCTGCGGATGCGTTTTGGCATCGGGATGAACACCGACCACACGCTGGAAGAGGTCGGACAGCAGTTCAGCGTCACCCGCGAACGCATCCGCCAGATCGAGGCGAAGGCGCTGCGCAAGCTCAAGCACCCAAGCCGCAGCCGGAAATTGCGGTCGTTCCTGGATCAGTGATGCGCGTTCTTGGCGTCCTCTCGGTCATGATCGGCTGGGCGGGCGCCGCCGGGGCGGCTTGCCTGCCCAATGAGCAAACTTTCATGGCCTGCACGATTGCGGGAAACGGGAAAAGCCTCGCCGTCTGTTTTGACGCCGACATGGTCCATTACCGCTTTGGTGCGCCGGATCAGCCCCCCGAGCTATCGCTGTCCAGCCCCGTGGCCGAGGTCGATTACACCCCGTGGCCCGGCATCGGGCGGGCGATCTGGGAATCCGTGCATTTTCCAAATGCAGGCTATATCTACGAGGTTTTCGCCGGTTTTGACCGCATGATCCAAGACGATGACCCCGAAGATCCTGCCTTCGGTGGTGTGCATGTCTTGCGTGACGATCAGGTCATTGCAGAGCTGCGCTGCAGCCCCGACAGTCTTGATTTTACTTGGGGTGATGGGCTGTTCCTTGCGAAAGAGGCGGCAGGCCTGACCTACGACATGTCCACGCAGACATGGGGCGCATCGGCGGCAGACTAACCATATCTCGCGGTCGCAATTCCCCCCTACCCAAAACCAAGGCGGGTTCTTATAGTGGCTGTGGATAAGTGGGGTCTTGCCCCAACAGATAGCCCAAAGGACCTCATATGCGCTGCCCTTTTTGCGGAAATGTCGATACCCAGGTCAAGGATTCCCGCCCCGCAGAAGACCATGTCGCGATCCGGCGCAGGCGGTTCTGTCCGGCCTGTGGCGGGCGGTTCACGACCTATGAACGCGTGCAGTTGCGCGATCTTGTGGTCATTAAATCAAACGGCCGGCGCGAGGATTTCGACCGCCAGAAGCTGGAACGCTCGATCCGTATCGCGCTGCAAAAGCGGCCGGTGGAGCCCGAACGCATGGACCAGATGATCAGCGGCATCGTGCGCCGTCTGGAAAGTCTAGGCGATACCGATATTCCGTCAGGCACCATCGGCGAGATCGTGATGGAAAGCCTCGCACGGATCGACACGGTCGCCTATGTGCGGTTCGCCAGCGTTTACAAGAACTTTCAGGCGGCGGATGATTTTGACAAATTCGTCAGCGAATTGCGCCCGCAAGCGGCCAAAGAAGACGAGTGAGCGACGCCCGCTACATGGCTCTCGCGCTGCAACTGGGGCGGCGCGGGATGGGGCGTGTCTGGCCCAATCCGGCGGTGGGCTGCGTGATCGTGAATCACGGCCACATCGTCGGGCGCGGCTGGACGCAGGACGGCGGGCGCCCCCATGCCGAGGTCGTGGCATTATCGCAAGCGGGTGATGCTGCGCGCGGGGCGACCGTTTATGTCACGCTGGAACCCTGCGCACATCACGGCAAGACGCCGCCCTGTGCCGAGGCGCTGATTGCCGCAGGCGTGGCGCGTGTGGTGGTCGCTGTGGGCGATCCTGATCCGCGCGTGGCAGGGCGCGGGATCGCGATGCTGGAACAGGCGGGGATTGCGGTAGAGACGGGGCTGCTGGCAGATGCGGCCCGCGCGGATCACGCAGGATTTTTGTCGCGGATCACGGCAGCGCGGCCTTTTGTGACGCTGAAGCTTGCGGGCACGCTCGATGGGCGGATCGCCACGGCAAGCGGTGAAAGCCAGTGGATCACAGGGCCCGAGGCCCGCCGTGCGGTGCATATGATGCGCGCGCGCCATGACGCGGTGATGGTGGGCGCAGGGACCGTGCGCGCGGATGATCCGGCGCTGACGGTGAGGGGCCTTGGGATCAAGGGCCAGCCTGTGCGCGTGGTGGTGTCGCGTGCTGCCAAACTGCCGCTGACTTGTCAGTTGGCGCAGACGGCGCGGCAATCGCCTGTCTGGATCTGTCATGGGGCAGAGGCCGACGTGGCCGATTGGGTCGCGCTGGGCGCTGTCAGCCTGCCTTGTGCGGTGCGTGCAGGACAGGTCGAACCCGAGGCGATGATGCAGGCGCTGGCAGGCGCGGAGATCACGCGGGTGTTCTGCGAAGGGGGGGGCATGCTGGCCGCTTCCTTGCTGGGCGCAGGGCTGGTGGATGAATTGGTGGTGATGACCGCAGGCCGCGCGATCGGGGCCGAAGGCACGCCGTCGCTGGCGGCGATGGGGATCGGGCGGCTGGTGGATGCGCCGCGTTTTGCGCTGTTGGACCTCGCGCGTCTTGGCGAGGATGTGATGATGCGCTGGGGCCGGGTCTAGGGTTTCACGGGGCGCTGCCCCGTACCCCGGAGTATTTCTGGAAAAAAGAAGTCAACGCCACAAGGGGGCGAAGCCCGCGAAAAGGCCCTGCAGTTTCGCCGCCGCGCGGTTGAAGCGCGGGGCGGGCGGGATGTCGCCATGCTCTAGCCTGTCGACGATGACCTCGACCGGGCAGGGCAGGCCACTGACCGGATCGCGGTAGCGTGGGTAGGCGATCAGCGCGGCATGGACGAGGGCGGTGAGGTCCACTGCCGCATTGCGCCGTGCGAGCGGCATCGCGCGGTCATCGGTCAGCCCCCAGCCGGCATAGAACGGCATACCCAGACAGGTGACGGGGCGGTCGTGCAGTAAAGCCTCGAACCCCAGAAGCGATGTCATGGTCCAGACGCAATCGCAGGCCTTGATGGCGGCGATGGGGTCGGCGTCGTCGAGCACGAGATCGGCCCAGTCGCGCGCGTTGGGTACATGGCCGGGGCGGAGTTTCGCGCGCACGTCGGGGTGCGGTTTGTAAAGGATAACGGCGGCAGGATTGGCGGCGCGCACCGCTTGCAGCAGCGTCGCATTGCTGCGCACCTCGCCCGCTCCAAGCCGGATGCTGGCGTCGTCCTCGACCTGGCCTGGGACAAGGATGCGCCGTCCTTTGGGCAGGTCGGGCAGGGGGGTGCCGTGCAGGTTGTATTTCGACAGGCCCGCGGCTGTGATCCGCGCGATCAGCGCTTGGGCGCGGTCGCGGGCGGCGGGGGCGAGGCTGTCGGACTGGGCGATCAGCGCCTCGAGCCGGCTTGGGCGGGTTGCGTCGTAATAGATGCCAAGATCGTCGAGCACGAGCGAGAGAGGCGCCACCAGATCGGCCCCCAGCCCGCGCGAGCGCAGGAAACCGTCCTCGACCAGCACTGCGTCGTGGCCGCCTTTGCTGGCCCAGCGCATCAGGCGGCGGTTTGACCCGACCGCGAGCGGTGCGGCCTTGGTGCCGCGCGCGAAGCGGACCTGTGCGTACTGGCCGAAGAACTGCTGCAAGGGCTTGCGTTTCCACAGCCGCATGTCGGCGGCGACCCAGCCTTGGTGATCGTCGCGCCAGGCGCGGGTCAGGGCGGACAGGGTGGCTGCCGCTTCCTCGAAGCTGCACAGCCGGTCGTTATAGGGATCGTACCATGTGGGATAGAGGATCATCGCGCCTGCGAACAGTTGCGCCCGCGTCAGGCGGCGCTGGCGGCGTTGCAGGGGCGCGCGGTCGTCGCTGAGCCCCCAGCCGGCGTAGAAGGGCTGGCCGAAAACCACGGGTTTGTGGCCTGCAAGGATCGCCTCGAACCCCAGTTGCGATGTGACGGTATAGACCGCAATCGCCCCTGTCAGCAGGGCCCAAGGTGAGACGGGCGCATCACACAGGCTGATCCGGTCGCTGGCATCGGCGGCGGTGAAATAGCCTGTCTTGTCGCCTGCGATCGTTTCGGGATGGGTCTTGATGATGATGCGCTGGCCGGGGTGCTCGGTCTGGGCGTAGAACAGCATCTCGCGAAAGGTGTTGCTGTCAGCGCCGCTCGCGGTGATGCTGGCATCCTTGCGGGTCTGGTCGATGACCAGCACATAGCCTGCATCGGGTACTTGGGCGGTGGGGTCGAAACAGGTGTATTTCGACAGATGATCCGCCTGAAGCGCGGCGATCCCCGCTTTGGCGCGGTTCAGCAGGGCGGTATCGTCGAGCGGATCATGCGCAAGGATCATTTCCAGATCGGACGGCGTCGCAGGGTCGAAATGCACGCCGCGCCGGTCGATGTTCAACCCGATGGGCAGATCACCCGACCGCCCCGGCCGGACCGAGCGCAGGAAACTGTCCTCCACCCGGATCAGGCCCGCGCCTTTGTGCCGTGCCACAGCCTCGCCGCGTGGCGCGGTCGGGCTTTGGCCCCAGACGCCGACGCTGTCATCGGGGCCGGGCGCGCCAAGGCGGATGTCGTAGCCCGCCAGCGTCAGGATGCGCCGGATGCGGGGCTGGGTCAGGAAACCGCCCGAATAGACATAGAGGTTCTGGCGTTTTTCATCCGGCATTGCGGCAGGTTATGCCACGCGCTGCACCTTGACCAGCGCGGCGCGGTGCATTTCGCGCGGCTTTTCATCATCCAGACGGCTGTCATAGGGGCTGCGATCTGCCAGCATCATGGGCACGAGCTTGGCAGTCAGGTGCCGTCTGCCTTTGATGGAATAAAAGCCGCCCGGCACCTGGCTGGTTTCAAGCAGGAATTGCCGGAAATCGCGGTAGGCCTGCGCATCGGGCGCGCGCGGGGCGGCGAAAAAGGCGGGCAGGGGCTGGTCGGACACGAAATCGGGCTTGTCATAAACCGCCGCGCCAAAAATCCGCAAAGGGATACCGCGCCAGAGCACTTGCTGGCCTGCCGTGGAATTGATCGTCACGGCCGAAAGCGCCTTGTCGAGCAATTGCGCAAGCTTGCCACCGCGCACGTAATGCACGCGGTCTGCAATGCCCTGTGCTGCGGCCGCCTGCCGGATCAGGCGGCGCAGCGGTTTGCGCCCGTTTTCCAGTGGATGCGCCTTGAAGACAAGGTGATGACCGGCGGATGCGCCTTTGGCAAAGCCTGCGACGACGACATCAATAAAGGTTTCCATATCGCGAAAGGGCGAATGCATCTGAAAGCTCGAATCATGTTCAAGCTGCAGCAGCGCCAGATGATAGGGATAGCCGCCCGCCTTGATCCGCAGGGTGGCAAGCCCGCGCAGCAGTGCGTGGAACGGCATCATGAGCAGGCGGCGGGAGTAAAGCCGCGCTTCGGCCTGCACGGACAAGGCGCGGTGCGGGCGGAACTGCGGATAGCGCGCGTTCCGGAACATGACGAACCAATGATAGAGCGCGCCGTAAAAGATATGCTGGCGCATGTCGCCCCAATGGGCAGGCGGCGTCGGCATATCGCGTCCGTCTTGGGCTAGATGCGCGCGCATGTCGGCGAGGCTGAGGCGGCGCAGGTGCGAATGGCCGTTGCTGCCATCGCGTTCATAGGTGATCCAGTAGGGGCGCAGATAGCCTTCTTCAAAGACATGGATGCGCAGCCCTGCGGCGCGTGCCTGGCGGACCGCCTCGGCATGGACGGGGCGGGTGTCGCCGTAAAGCACGATATCGGTGATCTCTTTGTCGTGCAGGATGCGGGCCAGTGCTGCGGGCCATGCGTCAAGGTTGTCACGGAACGGCAGATAGCCGGGGCTGCGCCACCAGAAGGCCGCATCGCCCGCGTTGAAACCCACGCGCCAGACTGTCGCCCCCGCTTTGCGCAAGGCCCCCGCCATCTGGCGGAAGAACGGCCCGTGTGGCCCTTGCAGGAAAAGAAAGCGACGCTCGATACTCATACCATCCTACTGACACAGGAAACGAAATGACCTGTTAACATCGCAATCTGACCGGAATGCGGCATTGCGGCAAGCGGGTTCACTTGCCTGCCCTGCGCCAAGCCGCTACGTCAGAGGCAACCGGAAAGGAAAGCCCATGTTCACAGGAATTGTCACCGATATCGGCCGCGTGCTGGAACTCGAACAGCGCGGCGATCTGCGCGCGCGGATCGGCACGGGCTATGACGTGGCGGGCATCGATATCGGGGCCTCTATCGCCTGCAACGGGGTGTGCCTGACGGTCATCGCGCTGGGCCGCGACCCGCAAAACTGGTTCGACGTGCAGATTTCGGCGGAAACCGTGGGGGCCACGAATGTGGGCGGCTGGACGGTCGGCAAGCGACTGAACCTTGAACGCGCGCTGAAGGTCGGGGACGAGTTGGGCGGGCATATCGTCTCGGGTCATGTCGATGGCGTCGCCGAAGTGATCGCGATGCGCGATGAAGGCGACAGCACCCGCGTGACGTTTCGCGCGCCCGACGCGCTTGCGCGGTTCATCGCGCCCAAAGGCTCGGTCGCGCTTGACGGCACGTCGCTGACGGTGAACGAGGTCGCGGGCCGCGATTTCGGGATCAATTTCATCCCCCATACCAAGACCGCCACGACGTGGGGCGAGGTCGCGGTGGGTGATCTCATCAATATCGAGATCGACACGATGGCCCGCTATGTCGCGCGGTTGCAGGAATACGCCTGATGGCGGGGATCGGGCATAATTCCGGCCTGTCGCAGGAGCCGGGGCACAGCTGGCGCAAATTCGCATGGACCAAGGCGCGGCAGGATTTGCTGCCCGTCCTGCCGATCGAGGTGGTGCGCCTGCGCGTCAAACGCGCCGCCGAACTGGGCCTGCCGTACAAGACCTATGCCGGTATCCGCGCCAGCAACGGCCATGACCTGATCGGATTTCTGTTTTCCAGCAATGCCTTGCGCGTGCTACGCGACGGGCAGGCGATGCCTGCGGACCGTGTGGCGCGGCTGGAAACGCTGGTCAATACCGCCTGTCACGGCCTTGCGCACCGGCCTGTCACGCCCACGCATCTGGCGGGGCTGGCGGGGATTGACCGCGCCTTTGCCGCACCACGCTTTGCCGACAGCTGGTCGGCCATGCGCCGCGATCTGGATCAGGTGACCGGCACGCTGCGCCAGCCTGCCGACCGCTTTGTGCTGGTGGGCGATACCGATTTTGAACGGGAATGGGTCGCCGCGGCCCGTCTGGCGGGCTATGTCAGCGCCGAGGCGTTCTTTCCGTAAGCTACCTTACGCCTTGCAGCCCTTTTCAAACGGCGGATGCTGGGCTATCTGGCAGGCAACCAAGCTGCGGGGTCGCCTATGTCCATCACTTTCGAAACACCGGGTCCGGTCGAATTGGACTGGTCCGATGCGATCAGCAAGATCGAGGACATCATTGACGATGCCCGCAATGGGCGAATGTTCATCCTTGTGGATCACGAGGACCGCGAGAACGAAGGCGATCTGGTGATCCCCGCCCAGATGGCGACACCCGACGCGATCAACTTCATGGCCAAGCACGGGCGCGGGCTGATCTGCCTGTCACTGCCGGGGGCGCGCATCGATGCGCTGGGCCTGCCGCTGATGGCGTCCAACAATTCCTCGCGCCATGAAACCGCATTTACTGTCAGCATCGAAGCGCGCGAAGGCGTCAGCACCGGCATTTCCGCCGCCGACCGCGCGCGCACCGTGTCCGTCGCCATCGACGCCACCAAAGGTGCGGCCGATATCGCGACACCGGGGCATGTGTTCCCGCTGCGCGCGCGCGACGGTGGTGTGCTGGTCCGTGCGGGCCACACGGAGGCTGCCGTCGATATCGCGCGGCTGGCGGGGCTGAACCCGTCCGGCGTGATCTGCGAGATCATGAAAGAAGACGGCGAAATGGCGCGTCTGCCGGACCTGATTGCCTTTGCGCAGTTGCACGGGCTGAAGATCGGCACGATCAGCGACCTGATCGCCTATCGCCGCCGCCACGACAATCTGGTCGTGCTGCGCGACAGCCAGACCATCACATCGGAATTCGGCGGCGCATGGGAAATGCGGATTTTTGTCGATGAAACCCAAGGCGCGGAACATATCGCGCTGATCAAAGGCGATATCACCACGCCCGAGCCTGTGCTGGTGCGGATGCATGCGATGGACCCGATGCTTGACGTCGTTGGTGTCGGTCCACGGGGGCGGCGCAACGAATTCGGCGATGCGATGCAACTGATTGCCGATGAAGGGCGCGGCGCGCTGGTCTTGCTGCGCGACCTGCACATGAAACTGGACGCGAGCGAAGAAGCCTCGCCACATACCCTGCGCCAGTACGGGCTGGGCGCGCAGATCCTGTCGGCGCTGGGCCTGCATGAAATCACGTTGCTGACCAATTCACCCAAGCCAAAGGTTGTCGGCCTCGACGCCTATGGCCTCGAGATTGTCGGTACGCGCAAAATCTCGGAGATTGGCTGATGGCCGGACCCACACATTATATCCTGCCCTTGCCCGACTTCGACAAGCCGGTGAAAATCCTGATCGTCGCCTCGCCTTATTACAAGGATATCAGCGACCACCAGATCGCCGGTGCCGTGGCCGAGATCGAAAAGGCCGGTGCCAGCCATGAGATCGTGCATGTGCCGGGCGCGCTGGAAATCCCTACCGCCATCGGCATTGCCGCGCGGATGAGCAATTTTGACGGCTATGTCGCCCTTGGCTGCGTGATCCGGGGCGAGACGACGCATTACGACACCGTCTGCAACGACAGCAGCCGCGCGCTGCAACTTTTGGGATTGCAGGGGCTGTGCATCGGCAACGGCATCCTGACTGTAGAAAACCACGCGCAGGCCGCCGTGCGCGCGGACCCCGCGCAGATGAACAAAGGCGGCGGGGCGGCGGCTGCCGCGCTGCATCTGGTCGCGCTGGCGCGCAAATGGGGCAAGGCCGAAAAAGGCGTGGGCTTTACCCGCGACATCCTGATGGCAGGTAATACAACCGCATGACGATTTCCAACAACCAGCGCCGCAAGATGAAATCCGCCGCCCGGCTTTATGCGGTGCAGGCCCTGTTCCAGATGGAAGCCACCGGCCAGACCGTCGAAGGGATCGTGCGCGAATTCGAGGATCACCGCTTTGGCGAGATCATCGACGATGTCGAACTGGTGGAAGGCGATGTCGACACGTTCCGGCGCATGATGGACCGCGCTGTCGATCTGCAGGCCAGCATCGACCAGATGACCGACCGTGCGCTGGTCGCCAAATGGCCCATCGCGCGGATCGACCCGACCTGGCGCGCGCTGTTCCGCGCGGCGGGGGCCGAGCTTTTGGACAAGGACACGCCGCCCAAGGTCGTGATCAGCGAATTCGTGGCTGTCGCCGAGGCGTTCAGCCATGACGGCAAAGAGCCGAAATTCGTCAATGCCGTGCTGGACCATATGGCGCGCGAGGCGCAGCCCGAAGCGTTCTGACACGAAGCGAGGTTTGCGCCAAAAAGGTCGGGGCCTCCGGCGGGGATACTTGGGCTCGGAAGATGGTGGCACTTGTTTTCCCCGATGCATGGCTTAGCTCTTGTTCATAGGGAGACGCCGCCATGACACATGATCACGAACCGGACCTGATGCGGCTTTATTTGCGCCATGGCGCTGTGGGCTTTGTGATCGCGGCGGGGTTTGTCGCGATGCTTTTATGGTACGACGTGGCGCGGCTGGGCAGTCTGGTGGCCAATTCCGATATCGGCTGGCTTGCTGTTTTCCTGCTGTGGTTCTTCCACGGCACCGTCTTTGGCGGCGTGCAATTCGCGATTTCACTGATGCTGAACGCGCAGGATGACGATGATGATGACCAATCCGGCGGGCAGTTGATCCCGATCCGTGTGACCGCTGGGTCGCAGCGCGGGCGTTAGGCGACGGGCACCACATCTGCCGTAGCGGTAGCTAATCCCGAGGACCTGTTTTTACAGGTGGGCGCCAGATAGACTGACCAGGGCCAGAACAGAGCCAGCTCCCTCGGAGTTGCTTAAGGCCACTGGATTTGTACCGATGGTATACATGCAGCGCAGAAACCCGTCTGACCCACAGTTAGGGCGCGGCGCGCGGTTGCACAAGTGGGGCGGATTTATTCTTCGATTTCGCCGCGGATCAGCCAGCCGTTGCGACCGACCATGGTTGCGGGCGCATAGCCCAACAGGATGCGTTCGGCCAGACCGATGGTCAGCAGCGCCATGCAGACTTCGTAAAAGGTGATACTGGCAATCAAAGACATCTCAGCTTTCCTTTCAGGTTGAGCCCGTTTTGGCAGTCAAAGCGGTCGAAAACGTGACGCTCGCAAGGTATTCGGCTGACAAAGACCGCCATGATGACCCAATCGCGCCACAATCGGGTCAAGGCCTTTGTCAACACCCCGACGGTAAGCTTTGAAAGTTAACGGAAAACTTAAGATCGCTGCTTTGACCCCGGTTGGTGCGGAAAAACTGCCGTGCATTCGTATCAAAAGCCGCACGTGGCGGGGAGGGAATCACTTGGGCGCAGGCCGACAGATGGATTGCAATTTGTTCACCTATTGTTCAATATGTGGCCATGCAGACCATACCCACACTTGCCGCTTTGCAGCCCGGCCAATGGCTGGCCCGCGGGGTGTGCCGTCATTTGCGCGGCCATGATTTCGTCAGCGTCGAGGAACTGGTGCCTGCCCCCGGTTTGCGCGTCGATGTCATGGCGTTGGGGCCGAAAGGCGAAATCTGGGTGATCGAGTGCAAATCGAGCCGTGCCGATTTCCAGACCGACCGCAAATGGCAGGGCTATCTGGACTGGTGCGACCGTTTTTTCTGGGCAGTGGGCAATGATTTTCCGCTGGAGTTGCTACCCGATGATACAGGGCTGATCATGGCCGACAGCTATGACGCCGAAGTGCTGCGGATGGGGCCAGAGCGGCCACTGCCACCCGCGCGGCGCAAGATGCTGACGCAGAAATTCGCGCGCCATGCCGCGATCCGCGCGCAGATGGCGCGTGATCCGGGGTTTATCAGCGCTTTTTGACGGCGCGCGCGGCCTGTGCTGCGGCGCGGATCTCGTCTGCAATTTCTTCAGCTTCCTCGGGTTCGAAATCCATCGGGATTTCAGTGTCGCCCGCCTCGACGAAGATGCGCACCATGCCCAGTTCGGTCGGCCCGATCTGCATATTGGCCTCGATATCGCGTTCGCTGTTGATACCCATGATCTGTTCCTTGCTGTCTTTCGCCTGCCTACAGCGCCGCGCAATCGCTTGGCAAGGGCCGCGCGCGAAAAGCCGCGACTAGCCCTTGCAATCATGCGGTCATGCCGCTAAATCCGGCGCCAGTGCCGCCTTAGCTCAGTTGGTTAGAGCGCTTGATTGTGGATCAAGAGGTCGCTGGTTCGAGACCAGCAGGTGGTACCACCCCCTTTTCAGGCCGCAGATGATGACGGAGAACCAGATGGGGCCGACCCTGATTACCTTCCAGATTGCCGCCAATCCTCCGCCCCGGCTGGACAAGGCCTTGGGCCGCGACGTACCGGATGATGCCGCCCTCAGCCGGTCGCGTCTGGCGCGTCTGATCGCGGATGGGGCTGTCGCCATCGACGGGCAGGTGGTTACCGACCCGCGTTTCCGCATCAGCGAAGGCGCGCAGGTCGCCGTCACCGTCGAGGAAGCGGTTGAGAGCCATATCGGGGCCGAGGATATCACGCTCGAGGTCGTGTTCGAGGATGAGGACCTGATCGTCATCAACAAACCCCCCGGCATGGTCGTGCATCCCGCCCCCGGCACACCCGAAGGCACATTGGTCAACGCGCTGATCCACCATTGCGGTGACAGCCTGTCCGGTGTGGGCGGCCTCAAACGCCCGGGCATCGTGCACCGGATCGACAAGGACACATCCGGCCTGCTGGTTGTCGCGAAATCCGACCGCGCGCATCACCATCTGGCTGACCAGTTCGCCGACCATACGGTTGAACGCCGCTATATCGCGATCTGTTATGGCGTGCCCGAAGCAAACGATCCGCGCCTGCGCGGCATCAAGGGCACCAGTTTCGAGCCTGGCAATATCCTGAAAATCCAGACCCAGCTGGGGCGGCATCGCACCGACCGGCAGCGGCAGGCGGTGTCCTTTACCGTCGGACGCCATGCTGTGACGCGCGCGCGAATCTTGGAACCTCTGGGCACGCCGCCTGTTGCGGCACTGATCGAATGCTGGCTGGAAACCGGACGCACCCATCAGATCCGCGTGCATCTGGCCCATTGCGGCCATGCGCTGATCGGTGACCCGACCTATGGCAGCCGGCGCAAGATGTCGCCCAAGGCATTGGGTGAGGCAGGCGTCGCCGCCGTCGCCGCATTTCCGCGTCAGGCGCTGCATGCGGCAACCTTGGGTTTCGTGCATCCCGTGACCGAAGAATTCCTTGAATTCGAGGCCCCGTTGCCTGCTGATATGCAGGCCCTGCTGGCCGCAATGGGTGCTGCGGTCTGAAATATCGCATCCCATGTGCGTGAGCGCACCGAAAGGTCACTCGTAAAACTGAACCGAATGGTTCATGTTGCGTTGACCACAAGTAAAGACCGACACTTGAAAACGGCCGCGTTGCGACCATATCCATGTTAAGCCTTTATACATAACGGAGGGCACGACAGTGAGCGACTATAAAAATCTACCAGCACCGACACCGGAAGGCGGCCTGAACCGCTATATGCAGGAAATCCGCAAGTTCCCGATGCTGGAACCCGAAGAAGAATACATGCTGGCCAAACGCTGGGTGGACCACGAGGACACCGAAGCCGCGCACAAGATGGTCACATCGCACCTGCGCCTGGCGGCCAAGATCGCCATGGGCTATCGCGGCTACGGCCTGCCGCAGGCCGAGGTGATTTCCGAGGCGAACGTCGGCCTGATGCAGGCTGTCAAACGCTTTGACCCCGAAAAAGGGTTTCGCCTTGCGACCTATGCAATGTGGTGGATCCGCGCCTCGATCCAGGAATATATCCTGCGGTCCTGGTCGCTGGTGAAAATGGGCACGACCTCGGCCCAGAAAAAGCTGTTCTTCAACCTGCGCAAGGCGAAAAACCGCATCGGTGCGCTGGAAGAAGGCGACCTGCGCCCCGAGAACGTCAAACAGATCGCGAACGATCTGGGCGTGACCGAGGATGAAGTCATCTCGATGAACCGCCGTCTGTCGGGGGGCGATGCCTCGCTGAACGCGCAGATCGGGTCGGATGGTGAAGGGTCGATGCAATGGCAGGACTGGCTGGAAGACGACACCGCCAACACCGCCGCCGACTACGAGGAACATGACGAACTCGACGCGCGCCGCGCCTTGCTGGCCGAGGCCATGACCGTGCTGAATGACCGCGAAAAGGACATTCTGGTGCAGCGCCGCCTGGCCGATGAAACTGTCACGCTCGAAGATCTGAGCGCCCGCTACGATGTCAGCCGCGAACGGATTCGCCAGATCGAGGTCCGGGCGTTCGAAAAGCTGCAATCGCGCATGACCCAGCTTGCGCGTGAAAAGGGCATGCTGGAAAGCGCCTGAGCTTCCTCGCGACCCGTCGTCTTTATGATCCCCGTCGGAGCCTCCGGCGGGGATTTTTTGTTCTATCGGTGGGAAAGGGGCGTGGCAGCGGCCGGATGATAGCGCTATCATCCTCAAAAGGGAGATGATCATGACACCAATCCGCTGGGGCATTCTGGGTGCCGCCGATTTCGCCCGCCGTTTCATGGGCCCCGCCATCCATGCCGCCAAAGGGGCCGAGCTTTCCGCGCTGGCCACATCCAGCGCCGACAAGGCGGCAGGCTTCGCCGACTTTGCCCCCGGCATCAGGGTGCATGACAGCTATGACGCGCTCTTGGCTGATCCGGCGGTCGATGCGGTCTATATCCCGCTCCCTAACCACCTGCATGTCGACTGGTCGCTCAAGGCGCTGGCGGCGGGCAAACCCGTGCTTTGCGAAAAACCGATGGGGCTGGCGGCGGCTGACTATGATCGTCTGATCGCCGCGCGCGATGCATCAGGGCTGCTTGCGGCCGAGGCTTTCATGATTGTGCATCATCCGCAATTCACCCGCGCGCGCGACCTCTACCAGCAGGGGGCCATCGGCAAGCTCATGCATGTCGATGCGACCTTCACCTATAACAACGCAGGCGATGTGGCCAATATCCGCAACCGTCCCGAAACGGGCGGCGGCGCGCTGCGCGATATCGGCGTCTATACGTTCGGAGCGGCCCGCTTTGTGACGGGGCAGGAACCTGATGTGATAACCCACGCCGACCTGCGGCTGGAAAACGACGTCGATGTCTTCGCGCAGGTCGCCGCCCGTTTCCCCGATTTCACCTATTCCGCCGTGGTGTCGATGCGGATGCACCCGCGCCAGCAGATCACTTTCCACGGTGACAAAGGTGTGTTGCGCCTGACCTGTCCGTTCAACGCCAATGTCTTCGACATCGCGCAGCTGACGCTGGAAACCGACGGCAGCAGCATGATCACCGAACGCTGGCCTGGCGTGAACCACTACGTGCTACAGGTCGAAAATTTCGGCCAGGCGCTGCGCGGTGCCAGCGCTTATCCATGCCCGCTGGAATTCTCGCGCGGCACGCAGGCGATGATGGACATGGTCTTTGCGGCGGGCGCGCAGCGCTGACCGCGCGCGCCCCTTCCGACTTCTTTTTTCCAAAAATACTCCCCCGCCGGAGGCGCTGGCACTACAGCGCCTCGAGCTCGTCGATCATGCTTTCGATGAGCGCCAGACCCTTGTCCCAGAAGGCAGGGTCTGACGCATCCAGCCCGAACGGGGCCAGCAGCTCCTTATGGTGCTTGGACCCGCCCGCGCGCAGCATCGCGAAATATTTATCGCGGAAGTCGGCGTCGCCTTCTTCGAACACCGCATAAAGCGCGTTCACCAGCCCGTCGCCGAAAGCATATGCATAGACGTAGAACGGCGAATGCACGAAATGCGGGATATAGGCCCAGAAGGTCTCGTACCCATCCGCGAAATCGAACACCGGCCCAAGGCTTTCGGCCTGCACCGACATCCAGAGCGCATTGATGTCATCGGGGGTCAATTCGCCTGTCGCGCGGGCTGCATGCAGCTTGCATTCGAAATCATAGAACGCGATCTGGCGCACCACGGTGTTGATCATATCCTCGACCTTGCCCGCCAGCAGCACCTTGCGGTCCTGCGGCGTCTTGGCATTGTCAAGCAACTGCCGGAAGGTCAGCATCTCGCCAAAGACCGACGCCGTTTCGGCCAACGTCAGCGGGGTCGCGGACAGTAATTCTCCCTGTTCGGCGGCCAGCACCTGATGCACGCCATGCCCCAGCTCATGCGCCAGCGTCATCACATCGCGCGGTTTGCCGAGGTAGTTCAGCATCACATAAGGATGCACCGTCGTCACGGTCGGATGCGCGAAAGCGCCGGGCGCCTTGCCGGGTTTCGTTGCCGCATCGATCCAGCCCTTGTCGAAAAACCGCCCCGCGATCTCGGCCATTTTCGGATCGAACCCCGCATAGGCGGTCATCACCGTGTCGCGGGCCTCAATCCAGCCGATCACGCGGGTCTGTTCCATCGGCAAAGGCGCGTTGCGGTCCCAGACCTGCATCCGCTCCAGCCCCAGCCATTTCGCCTTCAGCGCGTAATAACGGTGCGACAGGCGCGGATAGGCCGCAACAACCGCGTTGCGCAGTGCCTCGACCACCTCGGGCTCGACATGGTTGGCCAGATGGCGCGCGGCCTGCGGGCTGGGCATCTTGCGCCAGCGGTCGTGGATTTCCTTTTCCTTGGCCAGCGTGTTGTGGACCCGCGCGAAGATCTTGATGTTTTCGCGGAACACGGCCGCCAGCGCATGGGTCGCAGCCTCGCGCTGCGTGCGGTCCTGTTCG
The DNA here is from genome assembly GCF_034652275.1 of Yoonia sp. 72. NCBI lineage: Bacteria > Pseudomonadati > Pseudomonadota > Alphaproteobacteria > Rhodobacterales > Paracoccaceae > Yoonia > Yoonia sp. 72. Next base: position 334,248 of record NZ_JAXIWG010000004.1, read on the forward strand.
GTCAACAGGTTCAGCGTGCTTTCCAGATTAAGCACCTCGCCATCCACCACGAATTCAAGGCCCGCCATGGTCTCATCGAACAGCCGGTTCCACGCGGCAGCCCCGACGGTGGATTGGTCATGCAGGAACTTTTCCAGCTCGTCCGACAACTGGTGCGGCTTCATCGCGCGCATCCGGTCGAACACGGGTTTATAGCGCGCCAAATCGGCATTGGCCGCCAGAAGGCCCGCCAGATGGTCGTCGTCCAGCCGGTTGAACTCCAGCCCGTAAAACACGAGCGGGGTGGTGAAACGGGTGATCTTGTCCTGACAATCGGCCATGAATTTGGCACGGTCACTGTCGGTGGTGATCTGGTAATAGCGCAGGCCCGCAAAGGACATGATCCGCCCCGCGATCACGTCGATCTGTTCATAGCGCTGCACCGCGCGCAGCAAACCCGCCGCATCCAGCGATGAAAGCTTGCCTTCGAAATCGGCGGCAAAAGATGCGCATTCGGATTCCAGCCATGCCATGTCACGCTGGATTTCAGGGCTGTCAGGGCTGGGATAAAGGTCGGTCAGGTCCCATTCGGGCAGATCGCCAAAGCTGTTTTTTCCGGAGGTATTGGCATCATAGACGGGGTTTTGCATGGCGCGGCTTTCATTGCTGTTTGGGGGATACTTAGGCTGTCGTACCCGCGCAGGGAACCCTGTCAGCCGTAAAGCCGCAGCATTTCGCGCAGATCGTCGAGCGTATTGGCCTCGGCCACGGGTTTGTCCTGCCGCCAGCGCAGCATCCGCGGAAACCGCAAGGCGACGCCGGATTTGTGCCGCGGGCTTTGATTGATGCCTTCAAAGGCGATCTCGAACACATGCACGGGCGGCACCTGCCGGACGGGGCCGAATTTCTGCAGCGTGTTCTTGCGCACCCAGGCCGTGATCTGACGGAACTCGGCATCGGTCAGGCCGGAATAGGCCTTGGTGAAGGGCACAAGCGCATCGCCGTCGCGCACGGCGAATGTGTAATCGGTGAATAGATTCGCCCGCCGCCCGCTGCCCGCTTGCGCATAGATCATCACGGCATCAATCGTCAGCGGATCGACCTTCCATTTCCACCAATCGCCTTTCTTGCGCCCTGCCAGATAGGGGCTGTCGTGGCGTTTGAGCATCAGCCCTTCGGCCCCCGCATCCCGCGACTGGCTGCGTGCAGTCGCCAGATCGTCCCATGTGCCAAACGTCACCTGCGGTGATAACCGCAGGGGGGCGCGGGTTGACACCCGCGCAACAAGCCCCGCCAAGGCCGCGCGGCGGTCGGCAAAGGGCAGGTGGCGGATGTCGCGCCTGTCCTGTTCCAGAAGGTCATAGGCCATCAGGATCACGGGGGCTTCGGCCAGCAATTTGCGCGGTACGGTCTTGCGCCCGATGCGTTTTTGCAAAGCGGCAAAGGGCAGGGGGGCACCGTCGGCAAAGGCCAGCACCTCGCCGTCGATCACGGTGCCGTCGGGCAGGGCATCGCACAGCTGCGCAAGTTCGGGAAAGCGGTCGGTCATCAGGTCTTCGCCGCGCGACCACAGGTAATGCGTGCCGCCGCGCAGGATGAACTGCCCCCTGATCCCGTCCCATTTGCGTTCCGCCGACCAATCGGCAGGCGGGCCGAGGGCCTCCAGATCCTCAAGCCCGTAAGCCAGATAGAACGGATAGGGGCGGGACGCGTCGGTGCCGGGATCATCCGCCTCGATCAGGCTGGTCCATGTGACGCTGTCGGGCGTCCAGTTGCCCATCAGTTTATGGGTCAGTTCCGGCTCCGGCTGGCCCGTCGCCTGTGCCAGCGCGCGGGTCATCAGTTTCGCGCTGACGCCGATGCGGAAACCGCCTGTCAAAAGCTTGGTGAACAGGAACCGTTCCGCAGGCGGCAGCCGATCCCATGCGGCGATGATGCCGGCCTTGCGCGCCTCCTCGTCCTGCGTGCCCAAGGCGCGCAGATGCATGATCCAATAGGTCAGGCTTTGGTCGCTGGTGGCGCGCGGCGGCGGCAGAACAAGCGCGATGGTCTCGGCCAGATCGCCGACGACGCTGTAGCTTTCCTCGAACAGCCAGTCGGGCAGGACCGCCACCTCGGCCGCCCAAAGGCGCAGTTTGGAGGCCGTAATCACGCGTTTCGGCCTGCGCCCCGTGAACAGGGCGGTGGTCCAGAGCTTGTCGCTGTCTGGGGCGGTACGGAAATAATCGGCCAGCGCCGCGACCTTGACGCTGGTTTTGGTGCTTTCGTCAAGCTGGGCGAACAGGGCGGCAAAGGCTTTCATGCCGCATCCTCGCCACTGTCGAATCCTTCGCCCTGATAATCCGTGCTGACGACATGTGCGTCATGCCCCTGATCGCGCAGCCATTGCTGAAAGGCGGTGGTGTAGCCGTGCGTGACAAAGATTTTCTCTGCCCCTGTCGCGGTAATCGCGGCGTTCAGGCCCGCCCAGTCGGCATGGTCGGACACGATGAACCCCCGATCCGCCGCCCGCCTGCGCCGCACACCGCGCAAGGCCATCCAGCCGCTGGCAAAGGCGGTCGAGGCCGGCCCGAACCGCCGCGCCCAGGGCGTGCCAAGCGCAGAAGGTGTGGCCAGTACCAAAGCGCCGGGGTGGGTTTTGGCGGTCACATTCGCATCGACGCGGGTCGTGGCGGGCAGGGGGATGCCGATGCCGCGCAGCACGTCGTTCGTGTTTTCCACAGCGCCATGCGTCAGGATCGGGCCGATGGCAGGGTCAAGCAGGCGCAAGAGCCTTTGCGCCTTGCCCAAAGCATAGGCCCCCAGAATAGCGGTCTTGCCTGCGGCCGCACATTCCGCCCACCAGCGATTGATCTGGTCACGCAAGATGTCTTGCGGCGTCCAGTTGAAAATCGGCAGGCCGAAAGTGCATTCGCTGATGAAGGCGTGGCAGGGGACGGGGACGAAAGGTTCCGACAGCCCGTCATCCACCGTCTTGTAATCGCCCGAGACGACCCAGACCTGCCCTTTGACCGCGATGCGGATCTGCGCCGATCCCGGCACATGGCCTGCGGGGTGGAAGGACACTTCTGCATCCCCGATGCGCTGTGCGGTGTCATAGGCAATCGTCTGGACAGTGATGTCGCCCAAGCGGTGCCGCATCACGGCGGCGGTGGTGGGGGTGGCGAGATAGCTGTCCATCCCCCAGCGCGCGTGATCGCTATGGGCGTGGGTAATCAGCGCGCGCGGCACGGGACGCCACGGGTCGATGTAGAAATCTCCCGCGGGGCAATAGATGCCGCGGTCGGTGAAGGTGAGCACATCCGCCATAAGAGGTAGATAGGGTTTCTCGCAGTTGTGCCAATGGTCGGCCTGCGTGGCGGGGGTGAGTCCTGAGCCTCCGGCGGGAGTATTTTTGGAAAAAAGAAGATGTGGACGCAGCTGTTAGGGATGCGCGTCGAAATGGGCGATGGTTTTGGCGGTGACGCTGTCGCGCATTTCGGGTTGGTCCATCAGCATTTCGTGCAACCCGCCTTTGATCTCGTGCAGCACGCCGCCCGGCCAGCGAGCCATGCGGGTGCGGATGGCAGCGGGATCGACGATGGACTCGTTGTTGCCCAGAAAGGTGATGCAGGGCGTGGTGGGCGACGGCAGGCGGGACAGGTCGCGCATTTCCTGCAAGGACCTGTTCAGCCAGCGCAGAGTCGGCCCGCCAAGGCCCAGTGCGGGATGCGCTTCGATCTGGCCGCGCAGGGCGGCGTAGATTTCAGGATCGTTGGTCAGCATGTTGCCGGCAAAGGGCTGCTGCAGCGGATAGCTTGTGGCGGATTGGCCGGGCACGACCTTTTCGTCGAATTTGAGCGGCAGGCTGAGGGTCGAGAGGCTCCAAGCAAACGAGCGTGTCGCGCGCGGCATCTGGATGCCCCACATCGGCGCTGAAAACATCACCGCTTTCACATCGAGGCCGTCGGTCAGCGCCCGCAGGCCGATGCAGCCCCCCATGGAATGGGCGATCAGGAAATAGGGGCGCGGCAGGCCAAGGGCCGTGGCATGGGCCAGCAAGGCCGCAACATCGCGATGGTAATCTGCGAAATCGCCAACATGGCCGAGGTTCGGATCAGCGATCAGCCGGTCCGCCAGCCCTTGTCCGCGCCAGTCCACGGCGAGCGCGGCATAGCCGGATGCCGTTAGCGCCTGTGCTGTGATGCCGTATTTTTCGATATATTCGGTGCGACCGGGAAAGATCAGCACGGTGCCTTTGGCGCCCTCCACGGGCCAGTGACCGGCGCGGATGCGCCGGTTGTCGCTGGTGGTCAGCCAATGCGCAGCCCCGTTTGCCGGGCCGTTTGCGACATCATCGAAAAACGGGGCCGCGGGTGACATCAGCCAAGCACGCTGGTCAGTTTCATCGCCATGCCCATATCGCCGTCAACGCTGAGCTTGCCGGTCATGAAGGCGGTCGTGGGGTTCAGCTCGTCATCGAGAATCGCCTTGAACACATCCGCCGTGGCGGTCAGCGTGACATCGGCGTCGTCATCGGCTGCGCGTGCGCCGCTTTGGTCGATGATGATGGTGCCTTCGTCTTCGATGACGAATTTGGCCGTGCCGTCGAATCCGTTGCCGCCCATTTTGGCGTTCAGCTGGGTGACGGCTTCGTTGACTACATCGCTCATGATTTTGATCCTCTCGTGATGATTTGCGGCAGGCAGGCTCTGGTGTCTGTCGCGTGATGCGCTACATTGCAGGTATGGTAGCTGATGTCTTTCGCTTCAAATGTATCGTTGCGGCACTTGTGCTGGGCTTTGGTGTTTCGCTGCCTGTGGTCGCACAAACCGACAGGCTCGACCAGCTTTTCGCGGAATTGTCACAAACCGATGAAGCGGGGTCCTTGCGGATCGAACAGCAGATCATCGCGGAGTGGGGCAAGAGCGGGTCGGCCTCTATCGACCTGCTGTTGCGGCGCGGGCAGGATGCGCTGGATGACGGTGAACCCGATGCCGCACTTGATCATTTTTCGGCGCTGGTCGATCATGCCCCCGATTTCGCCGAAGGCTATTACCTGCGCGCCACGTCCTTTTATCTGCTGGATGAAATCGGCCCCGCCATGGCCGACCTTGAAGAGGTGCTGACCCGCAATCCGCGCCATTTCGAGGCGATGCGCGGACTGGCGGTGATGATGGAAGAAACCGGCAGGCCCGCAGCGGCGCTTGCACTTTACGGCATGATCCTTGAGATCGTGCCCTTTTCCGCAGAGGCGCAAGCAGAACGCCTGCGCCTGCAACAACAGCTAGAAGGCCAGGCGATCTGACCGCCCGGCCCTGACGGGGACGAAAATGCAAGGTTCCCGGATCACGGCCGTTCTTGGGCCGACCAATACCGGCAAGACCCACTATGCCATCCAGCGGATGCTGTCGTACCGCACCGGCGTGATCGGCCTGCCGCTGCGTCTGCTGGCGCGCGAGGTCTATGACCGCATCGTCGCGATCAAGGGGCCGGGGGTTGTGGCGCTGGTCACCGGCGAGGAACGGATCGTTCCGCCGCGTGCGGCCTTTTGGGTCTGCACGGTCGAGGCGATGCCCGACGGCATGGGCTGCGATTTTCTGGCCGTCGATGAAATCCAGCTTTGCGCCGATCCCGAACGCGGGCATGTGTTCACCGACCGGCTGCTGCATGCGCGCGGCCTGCATGAAACCCTGTTTCTGGGGGCCGAAACCATGCGCGGCGCGATTGCAGCCCTTGTGCCCGGCGTGCAGTTCATGGTCCGCGACCGGATGTCGGAACTGACCTATACGGGTTCGAAAAAGATCAGCCGGATGCCCGCTCGGTCGGCCATCGTCGGGTTCTCGGTCGATAACGTCTATGCCATTGCCGAATTGTTGCGCCGCACCAAGGGCGGGGCGGCTGTTGTCATGGGCGCGCTGTCGCCCCGCACCCGCAATGCGCAGGTGGAAATGTACCAGAACGGCGATGTCGATTTTCTGGTGGCCACCGATGCGATCGGCATGGGGCTGAACCTTGATATCAGCCATGTCGCCTTTTCTTCACTGACCAAATACGACGGCCGCCGGATGCGGCATCTGGAACCGCAGGAGTTGGCGCAGATCGCGGGCCGCGCGGGGCGGCATATCGAGAACGGCACCTTTGGCGTGACGGGCGAGGCCCCGCCCTTGGACGATGCCGTGGCCGAGGCGATCTGCAACCACCAGTTCCGGCCTGTGGCGAAATTGCAATGGCGCAACAGCCGGTTACAGTTCGGCTCGATCAAGCGGCTGGTCGGATCGCTCGAGGATCGCACCGACAACCCCTGGCTGACGCGCGTGCGCGAAAGCGACGATCTGGCGGCGTTGAAAGCGCTGGCGTTGGATGCCGAGGTTGCGGCGCGCGCGACGGACGGGCCATCGGTGAAACTGCTGTGGGATGTCTGCCGCATTCCCGATTTCCGCGGTATTTCGGCGGGTGAACATGCCGGATTGCTGACGCAGATCTACAACGATCTGCACCAGCTTGGGCATGTCTCGGCCAATTGGTTCGCCTTGCAGGTGCGCCGGATTGACCGCACCGACGGGGACATTGATACTCTGTCCAAGCGGCTCGCGTATATCCGCACATGGACCTATGTGGCGCAACGCAAGGGCTGGCTGCTTGACGATTCCCATTGGCGCGATGAAACCCGCGCTGTAGAAGACCGTTTATCAGATGCGCTGCATGGCGCGTTGACGCAAAGATTTGTGGACCGGCGGACCAGCATCCTGCTTCGCCGGCTCAAACAAAAGGAGAGCCTGTTGGCCGAGGTGAATGAAAAAGGTGAAGTGACCGTCGAGGGCGAATTCGTCGGTCGTCTGGAAGGGTTCCGTTTCCGTATGGACAAGGCGGGCAGCCCCGACGAGGCGAAAACCTTGCGGCAGGCGTCCCAGCAGGCGATTGCGCCGCATCTGCATCTGCGCGCGGACCGTTTTTATAACGCGCCCGATACCGAGATTGATTTCACCGAACAGGGTGGCCTCATGTGGGGCGATCAGGCCGTGGGCAAGCTGGTGGCAGGGTCCGACCCGCTGAAACCCGGTGTCGCGGTTTTCGTCGATGACGAGGCGGGCCCCGATGTGACGGCCAAGGTGCAGCGCCGGTTGCAGCATTTCATCGACCGCAAGATCGCGGCAGGGTTCGAACCTTTGCTGGCGCTCAAGAATGACGAGACGCTGACAGGGGCCGCCAAGGGCTTTGCCTACCGGATGGCGGAACATTTCGGCATTATCCCGCGCGGCGATATCGCCGACGAGGTGAAGGCGCTGGATCAGGAAGCGCGCAGCGCCCTGCGCAAGCATGGTGTGCGCTTTGGCCAGTTCACGATTTTCCAGCCCTTGCTGTTGAAACCGGCACCCACGCGGCTGCGCCTTGTGCTGTGGTCGCTGGCCCGTGATCTGTCGGAATTTCCCCAAAGCCCGCCCCCCGGTCTGGTGACGGTGCCTACCGCAAAAGATGCCGTGCCAGGCTATTACGCGATGGCGGGCTACCGCGCTGCTGGCGACCGTGCGATCCGCATCGATATGCTGGAACGTCTGGCCGATATGCTGCGCGACAAGGACAGCCGTGGCGGTTTCGAGGCAAACCCCGACATGCTGTCGATCACCGGCATGACGCTGGACCAGTTCGCCGATCTGATGGCGGGGCTAGGCTACAAGGCGGAAAAGGCTGAACGCGTGAAGGTCAAGGCACCGCGCGCCGATGTGGCAGGTGATCCGCCGACCGAAATTCCGGTCGAAACCCCCGATCAACCTGCTGACGCGCCCGCCGAAGTGCCGGCTGATACGCCGCAGGAAATGCCTGCCGACGCACCTGTCGAAACGCCGGACGCACCCGAGATGGAGGTGTTCTATACCTTCACATGGGGCGGACGCCCCGCCCGTGCGGCGCGGCCCGAGAACGCGCGCGCCAACGACCGGCCGCGCGGGAATGCCAAGCCCAAGGGCAAACCCAAAGGCAAACCGCAGGCACCTGCGCATAAACCTGAACGGTTTCAGGCAAAGCCCAAATACGAAAAGCCTATCGATCCCGACAATCCGTTCGCTGCCGCTCTGGCCGGGTTCAAGAAAGATTGACCGACGCCGCGCGTGTCACGATCCGGCTGGATAAATGGCTGTGGCATGCGCGGTTCTTCAAATCGCGCAGCATCGCCGCCGGGGTTGTGACCGGGGGCAAGGTGCGGGTCGGTGGTGTGCCTGTCAGCAAACCCGCCCGCGCCGTGGGGGCGGGGGATGTGCTGACCTTCGTGCAGGCCGATGTCACGCGGGTGATCCGCATCCTTGATTGCGGCACACGCCGTGGTCCGGCACCCGAGGCGCAGGCGCTTTACGAGGATCTGACGCCCGTCACGGTACCTGCACCCCAGAACCCCGGCAGCGACCGCAAGGGGCGACCCACCAAGAAGGACCGCAGGGATATGATGACGCAGCGCGGGATGGATGACCCTTTCACGCTTGAATGACCGCGCGATCCGATTTAGCAAGCCTGCGAAGAATTACGGATGATCCCATGACCTATATCGTCAACGACAATTGTATCGCCTGCAAATACACCGACTGCGTCGAGGTGTGTCCGGTGGATTGTTTCTACGAGGGCGAGAACATGCTGGTAATCCACCCCGACGAATGCATCGACTGCGGCGTGTGCGAACCCGAATGCCCCGCCGACGCGATCCGCCCCGATACCGAACCCGACATGGAAAAATGGGTCGAGTTCAACCGCAAATATTCGGAAATGTGGCCGGTCATCATCACCAAGAAAGACCCGCTGCCCGGTGCCGCCGAGATGGATGGCCAGCCCGACAAGATGCGCCTATTTTCCGAATCTCCCGGCGAAGGCGGTTGACGCTAACCCTTTGATCCCAAAGGATTGCTGCGCCCTTTGACGGGACGCTTCCGAAGGGCGCGTTTTTGTGGTATGATTCTGTCAATGACGCGAACGATTTGATCCTGCCCAAACGTACCTAACCCGCCGGTGACCCTTGTTACCGACGGTTTTTTGTCGCCTGACGTGCCGGATTGCCATGAAAGGACAATCATGACCAAGAAGAAAAGCGAATTCAGCCCCGACCAGTTTGTCGTCTATCCGGCGCATGGCGTGGGCAAGATCGTCTCTGTCGAAACGCAGGAAGTCGCGGGCTTCGAGCTTGAGATGTTCGTGATCGCCTTCGAGAAGGACAAGATGACCCTGCGCGTGCCGACGCACAAGGCATCCGATGTGGGCATGCGCGCGCTGGCCACGCCCGATGTGGTGAACCATGCGCTCAAAACGCTCAAGGGCAAGGCCAAGGTCAAAAAGGCCATGTGGTCGCGCCGTGCGCAGGAATACGAGCAAAAGATCAATTCCGGCGACCTGATCGCCATCGCCGAAGTCGTGCGCGACCTGCACCGTCAGGACGACCAGCGCGAGCAAAGCTATTCCGAGCGTCAGCTGTATGAAGCGGCCCTGGAACGCCTGACCCGCGAATTCGCCGCCGTGGCTGGTGATGACGAGAACGCGGCAGCGGCACAGATCGGGTCTGTGCTGGTGGGGCGGGCTGCTTAAGCGTCCGTGAAATAAGGAAAAAGCCGCGCCAGAGAGCGCGGCTTTTTTTATGGCGCTTTCCGCGCGGTGCGTGGCGTTGACGCATTAGAAGGGATGCGTATTTGGACCGCGCCGGTCGTCCTCCCAGTTCAGTCTAACTGCCAAGCATTTCTGACCCACAGCGGACCATCGGCACAGGGTGCAGGTAGGTCAGGTGAGCGGGACGAAGCCGACTTTCGCCGCACTCCAAAACATTTAATCTTCGTTCAGGGCGTCGGAATCCCGGCCATTTTTCCAAACGAAAACGGGATCACGATTATCCGATTGCTCGGCGACGAGAAAAGCTTGCGCCAATTCCGTCTGTCGCTCTAGCGCTTCGGCGAAGACTTCCACTCTCCGGCCCGTCATGCGCTCGTTTATTTCGTTGATCGTAGTGCCGCGCGCACTTGCACCATTTGATCCATAATTTGATTTCAATGTCTTGGCTTGTTCGATGATCTCCAGCGCAACACGTGATGGATAGCGGGGGTCAATGCTCAGGCAATACGAAGCGATGTGTACTGGAGAAAAGTCGCAGGCATCCAACCCACAGCATTCGATCTCACAAATTGTCGCGCAGTATCTGGCCAGCGCTTCAATATGCATCTGCTGGTGCGAAGCAGGTAGCCGAGGGATACGGTTCATACGATTCCAGCCGAATTAAGTTCCAATTGTTAGCTGAGTATGCCACGCGACCTTCGACTATTGCACCGCAGAAATTCAGTAGTTTGGGCTCATTCCAGCCGTTCGCTGCGATTTGCGCGAAGCGATGCCGCTCAATTCTGGTCATTTCTTGACACGATGCTCAAAACAGCCACCTGGCCGTCACGCGGCAGGGTCGGTTTTGAAATCAAGTCAAACACCAACCCGAACCTGCTTCACAACGCCCGCCAGCCGATGTCCGACCGGTAGAATCCGCCCGGCCAGTCGATGCCTTGCGCCATCGCATAGGCCTGTTCATGCGCCTCGGCCAGGGACGCACCGCGCGCGGTGACGTTCAGTACGCGCCCGCCATGCGCCTGATACTGGCCGTCCGCGCGCTTGGTGCCTGCATGGAACACCATGTGGAAACTGTCCTCGGGCAGCAGGTCCAGCCCGCCGATCACGCTGCCCTTGCCGTAATCGCCCGGATAGCCGTTGGCCGCCATCACGATGGTCAGCGCATGGTCATCGGCCCAGTTCACGCTGACCTCGTGCAGGCGTTCCTCGGCGCAGGCTTGCAGCAAATCAAGAATCTGCCCGCCCAGTCGCATCATCAGCACCTGACATTCGGGATCTCCGAAACGCACGTTGTATTCCACCAGACGCGGCTGGCCGTTCTGGATCATCAGACCGCAAAATAGGACGCCCTGAAACGGTGTGCCACGGCGCGCCATTTCATCCATCGTGGGCTGCACGATCTCGCGCAGCGCCTTTTGCGTGACCTCATCGGTCATCACGGGGGCGGGCGAATAGGCGCCCATGCCTCCTGTGTTCGGCCCTTGGTCACCATCAAAGGCGCGTTTGTGGTCCTGCGCGGACCCCACGGGCAGGATCGTCGTGCCGTCGCAGAGCACGAAGAACGACGCCTCTTCGCCGTCCATGAATTCCTCGATCACGACAGCGGTGCCGGCGGGGCCGAAACTGCCGTCGAACATGTGATCGACGGCGGCCAGCGCCTCGTCCAGCGTCATGGCGACGACGACGCCTTTGCCGGCCGCCAGACCGTCGGCCTTGATGACGATGGGCGCGCCTTGCGCCAGCACATAGGCGCGGGCCGGGTCGGCCTCGGTAAAGCGGGCATAGGCGGCGGTGGGTGCACCTGCCGCATCGCAGATCGCCTTGGTAAAGGATTTCGACGCCTCCAGCTGCGCCGCCGCCTGCGACGGGCCGAACACCAGCGTGCCCGTGCGGCGCAGCCGGTCCGCGACACCGGCGGCCAGCGGGCCTTCGGGGCCGATGATCACGAAATCGACGGTATTTTCCTCGACGAAATTGGCGACCGCATCGCCGTCAAGGATATTGAGATCGGCGCAATCCGCGATCTGCGCGATCCCCGCATTGCCCGGTGCCACGATCAGCCGGTCGCATTTGGGGTTCTGCTTGATCGCCCAGGCGAGGCTGTGTTCGCGCCCGCCGCTGCCCAGAATGAGGATGTTCATGGCCGTCTCTCCGCCGTTGAAAACTTGGGGCGGTCTTAGTCACGGATGGCGCAAATCACAAGGCCGGGCTTGGCCTTTGGGCAACAGCGCCTTAGGGTGCGGCCCAAACTGCGCAAGGATCACCCCGATGATGGATTTGTTCGAAGACGGCCCTGCCGACAACACACCCGAATTTTCCGTGTCCGAGATTTCAGGGGCTGTCAAAAAGACCATCGAAGGCGGGTTTTCCCACATCCGCGTGCGCGGCGAACTGGGCCGGATTTCGCGCCCGTCCTCTGGCCATATCTATCTGGATTTGAAAGACGACCGGTCGGTGCTGTCCGGCATCATCTGGAAAGGCCGCGCCACAGCATTGACCCACCGCCCCGAGGAAGGGATGGAGGTCATCGCCACCGGCAAGCTGACGACTTTTCCGGGCCAGTCGAAATACCAGATGATCATCGAGGATATCGTGCCCGCAGGGGCCGGTGCGCTGATGGCGATGCTGGAAAAGCGGCGCGCGCAGCTGGCGGGCGAGGGGTTGTTCGATATGGCCCGCAAGAAACCGCTGCCCTATCTGCCTGAAATCATCGGCGTTGTGACATCGCCATCGGGGGCGGTGATCCGCGATATCCTGCACCGCCTGCGCGACCGTTTCCCGCGCAAGGTGCTGGTCTGGCCGGTCGCCGTTCAGGGGCAGAAATGCGCGGCCGAAGTCGCCGCCGCCATCGACGGGTTCAACCGCCTGACACCGGGCGGTGCCTTGCCGCGGCCCGATCTAATCATCGTGGCGCGCGGCGGTGGGTCGCTGGAGGATCTCTGGGGTTTCAACGAGGAAATCGTCGTGCGGGCTGCGGCGGCGTCCGACATTCCGCTGATTTCCGCCGTGGGGCATGAAACCGACACCACCTTGATCGATTTTGCCGCCGACATGCGCGCACCCACGCCGACAGCGGCGGCGGAACTGGCGGTGCCGGTGCGGATCGAACTTCTCGCTTTTGTGGACCAGCAAGGCGCGCGGCTGGTGCGCGCTTTGTCCAACGGCGTGCAGACCCGCCGCCAGCGCCTGCGCGATCTGGCGCGTGCCTTGCCGCAGGTGGATACGTTGGTCGATGGTCCGCGCCAACGGCTGGATTACCTGTCTGATCGCCTGCCTGCGGCCTTGCGGCAGGCGGCGGCGCAAAAGCGGCTGCAACTTAGCGATGCTGCCCTGCGGCCTGCGATCCTGCAACGCCGGCTGGCCGAGGATCGCAGGCGGCTTGCCGCCTTGTCCGACCGCCTCGCCCCCGCCTTGCAACGCCGGACCCGTGATGCGGGCGTGGCGCTGGAACGGGCAGGGCGCGGGCTGCGGGGCGATCTGCTGCAAACGCGGTTGGACCGGCAGGGCGAAAGGCTCGGCACCGTCTTGCGCCGCCTGTCGGACCGCGCGACGCGGCAACAGGCGGAACGGTCGGCACGCTTGGCGACACTGGACCGGTTGCGCGAAACGCTCGGCTATATGGAAACGCTCAAGCGCGGCTATGCTGTGGTGCGCGGCGACGGGGCCTTGATTACCGATACGGGCGCTGCGGCAAAGGCTGGAACCCTTGAAATCCAGTTCGCGGACGGCCGGATCACGGTGCGATCAGGAGGATAGATCGTTGCAGATCAGCGGTTCATCCGCATCGGTTTCATAGATCACCGTGCCGAAGGGGACATTGGTAAAGACCGCCCTGATCCCGTCCGGCTCGGCATAAATGGCCCAGCATTTGGGTTCGGGGTCGTTGTCGTAGCGAAAACAGATATCGCCTTTGCTTTCATACCAGACGCCGTACATGCAGGTGCCTTCGAATGTGGACCACATGACGCGGCGGCCGGGCAGATAGGCCTCGACCCCGAACAACGGATTGGTGTCGGTGCGAAAGGTGATCGTGCGGCCCGTGACATGGGCGTCGAATTCTTCGCCTGTCATCGTGTCCAGTGCAGCGGCGGGGGTCGCCAGCAGCAAAAGCAAAAGAAAACTACGCATCGCGCCACCTGTCGGCCAAAGGGTCCATGATCCGCCGCCACAAGGGCGGCACCAATGCGATGCTGGCCATCAGCGGCAAAGGCCGTGGCAGTATCGGCGCATCGGCAGGCAGGTCAAGGGCAGGATACGCGCGGGCAGGGTGGGCGTGATGGTCCGAATGGCGCGTGGCGTTCAGCAACATCGCGGATGAATAGCGGTGCGGGGCGTTCCAGCTGTGCCGCGCCGCCACGGGTTCGGGTTTGCCTGCCGGTCCCGTCTTGCGCAGCAGGCCATAGTGCTGGACGTAATCAGACAACAGCAGCTGCGTCTGCGCATGGCCCGCCAGCGCGAGGTAAAGCAGCAGGCCCTTGGTGCCTCCCAGCAGATAGGCCAGAGCGATGAAAACCGCGCCACCGCCCATATAGACCAAATAGGGATTGCGCCACGTTGGTCGCCCGATGCGCGCCAGCCGTGCTTTCTCGGCCGCATAGCCGCCTTTGAAGGACCCCAGCCACGCGCGGATCATGTAGCGGTAGAACCCTTCACCCTTACGCGATGTATTGGGGTCGCGGCGTGTGGCGACATGGCGGTGATGCACCAGCACATGCGCCGATGTATGATGCCCGAACAGCAGCGAGATATAGACCCACATCCCCAGCCGGTGCAGCACGCGTTGGGGCCGGTGGATCAGCTCATGGGCATTGGCATTGCTGACCTGTCCGAAATAAAGCCCTGCGGCAAAGAACAGCGCGATCTTTTCACCGCGGTCCAGCAGATCACCCGCCAATGCGACAACGACAAGCGGTAGCAAGGCCAGATGCACCAGCGCAAGAAGGACTGACAGCGCCGTGCCTGTCGCGTCGGCGCTGGCCCTGTCCTCTGGCAAGAGCCTGTCGGCCAGCGCTGTCACAACCGTCAGCACAAGAAGCGCCGCAAGCGGCCACAGCCCGCCTTGCAAGGCCGCCAGCGCGATCACCCCCGCAGGCAGCAGGGCGGCAAAGGCGAAAAGGGCGGTCTGGCGGGTCATGTTTCCGATCCTTATCATCTGTTTCCCGCCAGCTTAAGCGAAACTGCAATGCTGCGCGCTTTGGTCTCTGGGGCGTCGCTTTTGCGTGGTTCACGTGGGTAGCGCGGGCTATGCTGCGCCAAAATCGGGGGATACGGGCATGGCCAAGGACAACCAAGACGGCATCTGGAAATCCGGCAAAGGCAAGGGGCGGCACACCACAAAGGGCCGCCAGCTGGACGATACCGCTTGGGCAGAGGTCCGCGCGCTGTTGGGGGAGCGCCCGCGCCGCCGCGACCTGCTGATCGAGTTTCTGCATCTCATTCAGGATGAATACGGCCATCTGTCCGCCGCCCATCTGCGCGCGCTGGCCGAGGAGATGCGCCTGTCACAGGCCGAGGTCTACGAGGTCGCGACCTTTTACGCCCATTTCGACGTGGTCAAGGAAGGCGAGACACCGCCCCCAGCCCTGACGATCCGCGTCTGCGACAGCCTGTCCTGCGAATTGGCGGGCGCGCAGGCGCTGAAAGCGGCACTGGAGGATGGGCTTGACCCCGCGCAGGTGCGCGTGCTGCGCGCGCCTTGCATGGGGCGTTGCGATACGGCACCCGTGCTGGAAATCGGCCACAACCATATCGACCATGCGACACCTGACAAGGTGCAGGCGGCAATTGCGGCGGGCGACACCCATGCGCATCTGCCCGATTACCAGACCTTGGCGTCCTATCGCGCCGATGGCGGCTATGCTGTGCTGGAACGCTTGCGCGCGGAAGGTGACTGGCAGGCGGTGCAGGAGTTGGTGCTGGCCTCGGGCCTGCGCGGATTGGGCGGTGCGGGCTTTCCGTCGGGCAAGAAGTGGGGCTTTGTGCGCGCCCATTTGGGCCCGCGCTATCTGGCCGTGAACGGGGATGAAGGCGAGCCCGGCACGTTCAAGGATCGCTATTATCTGGAACGCACGCCGCATGTGTTTCTGGAAGGCATGCTGATCGCCGCTTGGGCTGTCGCGGCCGAGACCTGTTTCATCTACATGCGCGACGAATATCCCGCTGTGCTGGAGATCCTGCGCCGCGAGATCGCCGCACTGGAAGAGGCGGGGATTGTCGCCCCCGGCTATATCGACCTGCGGCGTGGCGCGGGGGCCTATATCTGCGGCGAGGAATCCGCGATGATCGAAAGCATCGAAGGCAAGCGCGGCATCCCCCGCCACCGCCCGCCTTTTGTGGCCGAGGTCGGCATCTTCGACCGCCCGACGCTGGTGCATAACGTGGAAACCCTGCTTTGGGTGGCGCGGATCTGCCGCGAAGGGCCGGAAATCCTGAGCGGGGTGGAAAAGAACGGGCGCAAGGGGCTGCGGTCCTATTCGGTGTCAGGGCGCGTGGCAAAGCCGGGCATGTATGTCCTGCCAGCAGGATCGACGATCACCGATATCATCGCAGCGGCGGGCGGCATGGCGGATGGCCATGTGTTCAAGGCCTATCAGCCGGGTGGTCCGTCCTCGGGGCTGTTGCCCGCGACGATGGCGGACATCCCGCTCGATTTCGACACCTTGCAGCCGCATGACACATTCATCGGATCGGCCGCCGTTGTTGTGCTGTCGCAGCAGGACCGTGCGCGTGATGCCGCGCTGAACATGCTGCGGTTTTTCGAGGATGAAAGCTGCGGGCAATGCACGCCCTGTCGTGTCGGTTGCCAGAAAGCGGTGCAGCTGATGCAGGCCCCGGAATGGGACCGCGCCTTGCTGGGCGATCTGTGCACCGCGATGGCGGATGCCTCGATCTGCGGGCTGGGGCAAGCGGCACCCAACCCGATCCGGCTGGTGATGCGCCATTTCGCGGACGAAATCTAAGGCTGCCTGCGGCTGCGCCGCAGTTGCGGCGCTCCGCGCGGGGATATTTATGCTCGGACGATGGGGGCGCGTGGTCTTTTCAATTCCGGGCGGAGTGGCTAGGTCTTTCCCCAGAAGTCATGAAAGGCTGTTCCGATGGCGTTCTTCAGCAAGCTCAAAGAGAGGATGTTCAAATCCTCGGCCAAGATCGACGCAGGTCTCGATGCGATTGTCGCAGAACCTGCGCCGAAACCCGGGCTGATCGGGCGGCTGTTTGCGGAGACGGATGTCCAGCGCCGCAGCCTTGACGATGCCATGCTCGAAGAGCTGGAGGATTTGCTGATCGCGGCCGATATGGGGGTCGAGACAGCACAGCGCGTCACCGCCAATATCGCCGAAGGGCATCTGGGCAAGCGTGTGTCGGTCGAGGAGGTCAAGCGCCTGCTGATGGCCGAGGTGGTGCGGATCATGGAACCCGTGGCACGGCCTTTGCCAATCTATGCCAAGACGCCGCAGGTCGTGCTGGTCGTGGGCGTGAACGGATCGGGCAAGACGACAACCATCGGCAAGCTTGCCAGCCAGTTCCGCGCGGCGGGCAAGAACGTGGTGATCGCGGCGGGTGATACGTTCCGCGCTGCGGCGGTCGAACAGTTGCAGGTCTGGGGGCAACGCGCGGGCGTGCCCGTGCTGACGGCACCCGAAGGGTCCGACCCTGCAAGCCTTGCCTATGATGCGATGACCAAGGCGCAGGCGGATGGGGCTGATCTTTTGATGATTGACACCGCCGGGCGGCTGCAAAACCGTGCTGATTTGATGGAAGAGCTGTCCAAGATCGTGCGCGTCATCCGCAAGAAAGACCCCGATGCGCCGCATAACGTGCTGTTGGTGCTGGATGCGACGACCGGGCAGAACGCGCTGCAGCAGGTCAAGGTGTTTCAGGAACTGGCGGCGGTGTCGGGGCTGGTGATGACAAAGTTGGATGGCACGGCCAAAGGCGGCGTGCTGGTGTCGCTGGCCGACAGGTTCGGCCTGCCGATCCATGCCATCGGCGTAGGTGAACAGATCGACGATCTGGCACCCTTCGACCCCGAGGAATTCGCCGCGGCCCTTGTCGGTCTGGACCTTTAGGCCGCGTTGGACACGCTTGCCGCCTATCTGATCGCCGTCGCCGGCACGCCCGAGGGCGCGCGGCTTGCCACGATCTTTGCGCTGGTGTCAGCGCTGGCGCATGCGGTGTTCGGGGCCTTGCAGAAGGGCCGGCATGACCCGTGGCTGACGCGCGGGGCGATCGATTTCTGGCTGGTGGTGTTTTCGGCCCCTGTGGCGCTGTTTGTCGTGCCTTGGCCCAATGCCGCCACAGCGCTGATCCTTGTCGGCGCGGTCGGCATCCATTTCGCCTATAAGGTCGCGATGGCGCGGGCCTATGAAAAGGCGGCGTTCACCGTGGTCTATCCGGTGGTGCGCGGCACGGGGCCGCTGGTCACTGTGATCGCGGCTTCGGTCTTTTTCGGTGAGCGGTTCACGGGGGTGCAATGGGTGGGCGTCGCCTGTTTGTCGGGGGGCATCCTACTGTTGGCTTTGCGCAATCTGAGCGAGGAAAAGCTGGACCCGGGCGCGCTGCGGGCGGGGTTGGCCTGGGCCGTGGCGGGCGGGTTACTGGTGGCGATCTATACGACCTATGATGCGTTCGGCATCCGGCAGGCCCCCGATCCTTTCACCTTTCTGGCGTGGTTCTTCTTTGTGACCGCACTTGATTTCCCGCTGTTGGCCCTGCGCCGCTATCGTCGGATGGCGGCACCGCCCGTGCTGGCCCCGCTGATGTGGCGCGGGGCGATCGGCGCGCTGGTGGCTTGGGTCAGTTTCGGGGGCGTCATGGTCGCCACCATGGTCGGCAAGGTTGGCGAGGCCGCGGTGCTGCGCGAGACATCGACCGTTTTTGCCGCATTGATCGGCTGGTTCATCCTGCGCGAAAAAGTAGGCCCACGCCGCCTGTTTCTGATGACACTGGTTGCCTTGGGCGCGGTGATCGTGGAAATGGGGGGCTGAAGGAGATCACGATGGCCGCAAGACAGATCAATCCGGTGTTGAAACAGGTTCTGGAACTGGGGCCGACATTGGCGTTTTTCCTGATTTACCTGCGGATCAAGGACGAAACCTATACGATTGCCGGCACGGACTACACGGGCTTTATCATCGCGGCGCTGGTATTCGTGCCGATCCTGTTGGTCGCCATGGGCATCCTTTGGGCGTTGACCGGCAAGCTGAGCCGGATGCAGATTTTCACCGCTTTCATGGTCATTTTCTTCGGCGGTCTGACCGCCTGGTTCAATGACGAGCGGTTCTTCAAGATGAAAACCACCATCGTCTATGGTGCGATGGCGGGGCTTTTGGGGATCGGGCTTTTGCGTGGGCAGAGCTATCTGCAATATGTGATGGAGGAGTTCCTGCCGATGCGCCGCGAGGGCTGGATGATCTTCACGCGCAGGCTGGCTTTCATCTTTACCGTGCTGGCCATCGCCAACGAGATCATCTGGCGCACCCAATCCACCGAGACATGGGTCAAGCTGGAAACATTCGCCTTTCCGGTCGTGCTGTTCGTGTTTCTGTGGTTCCAGATCATGGCCTTGCAGAAATACCTGATCGAGGATCCCGCCCGTTCAGGGGAATGACCGCGCTCAGCGCATTTCGGCAAACCGGAACCCGACCTGCCCAGGGCCCGAATGCGCGCGTGCGTCGCGCCGGTAGCGCAGGGTGTCGACCTGATGGTCGGTCAGCGCGGGACGGAACACGATGCCCATCGTCCCGTTCGCCGACCAACGGACGACGGCATCGACCCGCTGGTGAAGGATGGTAATCTGCACCTTGTCGCCGCGTGCGATGCCGGTGATCCCCGTCAGGCGCGCGCCAGTCGCGTTGACATCGCTGACCTGGGCCTGTTGCACCCCGAAACGGGTGTGCAACGCCACAGGGAAAGTCGTGGGATAACGATGTGGTCGATATTGCATGATAGCACCTCTGTCTCTTGTCAGCCTCCATTCTAGCGCGTTGGTTTTAACGAACGGTTACCGGCGCAGGGCGTGCCTTGCCGCATCGCCATTGACGCGGACCGCGCTGCGGCGTATGCGCAATCTTGTGGTGATTTGTCTCCGGATTGCAGGCCACGTTAAACATTCTGCTAAAAAGGTTGCGGGTTTCAGACCCCGATACCTTTGCCGGTGTCGGGGTTTTTTCATGCGCAGTGGCGCGAGGGCAGAAGATGAGTGATTGGAAAAAACGCACCAAGGCCGTGCATCAGGGCATCCGCCGCAGCCAGTATGGCGAGGTCAGCGAAGCCATCTTCATGACGCAAGGCTTCGTCTATGACAGCGCCGAAGCTGCCGAGGCGCGGTTCATCAAAACCGGTCCCGACGAATTCATCTACGCCCGCTACGGCAACCCCACTGTGGCGATGTTCGAGGACCGGATCGCCGCCCTTGAAGGAACTGAAGATGGCTTTGCCACAGCCTCCGGCATGGCGGCGGTGCATGGCGCGCTGACCTCCATGCTCAAGGCGGGCGATCATGTTGTTTCCGCGCGCGCTCTGTTCGGGTCGTGTCTTTACATCCTGCAAGAGGTCCTGACGCGCTACGGGGTCGAGGTTACTTTCGTTGACGGCACCGATCTGGCCGCATGGCAGGCCGCGATCCGGCCTGATACCAAGGTCGTGTTCTTCGAGAGTATCTCGAACCCGACGCTGGAAGTCGTCGATATCAAGGCGGTCGCCGATCTGGCCCATGCGCAGGGCGCGCTGGTGATGGTGGACAATGTGTTCTCGACGCCCGTGTACTCGGACGCGGTGGCGCTGGGCGCGGATGTCATCATCTATTCCGCGACCAAACATATCGACGGGCAGGGGCGGGCCTTGGGCGGTGTTATCCTTGGCACGCGCGATTTCATCCGCGGCACGGTCGAGCCGTTTATGAAACATACCGGCGGGTCGATGTCGCCGTTTACCGCCTGGCTGATGCTCAAGGGGCTGGAGACGATGGACCTGCGCGTGCGTGCGCAAGCGGCCAGTGCGCAGCATATCGCAGAGGCGCTGGCGGAAGAGGGCACGCTGCGGGTAATCTACCCCGGTCTGCCCGATCATCCCCAACACGCGCTGACGATGGCGCAGATGGGGTCGGGCGGCACGGTGCTGGCAATTGATGCCGGATCGAAAGACGCGGCCTTTGCCTTGCTGAACCGGCTGGAGATTTTCACGATCTCGAACAATCTGGGTGATGCAAAGTCGATTGTCACCCATCCTGCAACAACGACGCATCAGCGGCTGGATGCGGAGACAAAGATCGCTTTGGGGATCACACTGGGCCTGATACGCTGCAGCATCGGCTTGGAAGACGCGGACGATTTGTTGCGCGATCTGCGGGCCGCAATAAGCGGGTAGGCGTGTCACATGCGACAGCGGATCAAGGATGAAATCGTCTTGTTCGCTGTCGGCATCTGGATCATCGGCGCGATGCGGCGGGAATGGCTGCGGCTGGTGTTCCGGCAGATGAAATACGGGCTGTTGCGCGTGCGGGTCGCGGTGCCGCGTCTGGCGAACGAAAAATTCCTCTGGCGCAAGGCCTTTGACCACGACCCGCGCTTTGCCATCGTGACCGACAAGCTCGCGGCCAAGGACTGGGTCGCAGCGCAGGGGATCGCGGCCAAGATGCCGCAGACCCTGTGGTCGGGGACCGATGCCAATGATATCCCCGACGACCTCTGGCAGCAGCCGATCTACATCAAGGCCACACATGGTTGCCAGATGAACATTCCCGTGCTGACCCCGCCCGAGGACCGTGCCGCCGTGATCGCCGCCGCCAATGCCTTTGTGACCCGCGAACACGGTGCACGGCAGCGGCAATGGGCCTATAGCCAGGTGCCGCGCGCCTTGATCGCGGAACAGGCGATCAGCCCCGGCACGGAACTGATGGAGGTGAAATATTACACCTATGGCGCCGTCGTCGAACAATTCGTCCTGCGCCGGGCCGGCCCACCTGTGACGGCTGCGCGCTGGCTGCGGCAGGCGGATGGCAGTTTCATCCGGTCCAACCAGCCGACGGTCATCAGCAAGATCATCGACCCGTCGCCTTTGCCCGATGTGGTGTTCAAGGGGCTGGCGCTGGCTGCAGAGATCGGCGCGCTCTTTGACCATATGCGGGTGGATACCTTGGTAGACGGGGATGACGTTTATCTGGGGGAGCTGACCGTCTATAACATCGCAGGACGTGTCCCGCTGAACGGGGACAAGGTGGACGATTACCTCAACCGGTCATGGGACCTGCGGCGCAGCTGGTTTCTGACAACACCGCAGCCAGGCTGGCGTGGACGATATGCCGCGGCCTTGCGCCGCAAACTGGACAGCGCGGACAGGGGCGTCAGAACCGCTGGCAACCCGCCCGCAATTCCCGCAGGATAGGCGCGATCCTGAGCGCACGGTTGTCGTGCCTTTGCCAAAAGGGACAACACAGCGATGACCGACCTGCGCGCCGAATTGTTACGTTTCTATCGCAGCATGTCTGGACATGCGGCGCAGCCGCGCCATCTTCGCAAGGCGGATGCACCACAAGAGGGTCTAAATATGAATATCCACGCACGCGACATGGACCGTCAGCCAACGCGCTCTGACGCCGAGGCAGCGCTTGCGCTTTTGCGGCGCTGGGCAGGTGATGTCACCCCCGAAGAAGTGGCGACGCTCGACCCTTTGGTGTCACGTCTGATCCCCGGACAGGAAGTGTCGAACTATCCCGCCCTTGCCCGCGCCTACCCAGAGGATTTCGCGGTGGACGAGGCCTACAAAGCCTCCATGCCCGACCTGCAGAACGGCCCGTCCAGCCTGATCCGTGGTGCCAAACGGCAGATCCAGCATGTCGGCATTTCAAACTTCCGTCTGCCGATAAGGTTCCGCACCCGCGACAACGGCGATCTGACGCTGGAAACTTCCGTGACCGGCACCGTGTCGCTCGAGGCGGAAAAGAAGGGCATCAATATGTCCCGCATCATGCGGACATTTTACAAGCACGCCGAGGAAACCTTCAGCTTTGAAGTGATCGAGCGTGCGCTGGATGCCTATAAATCCGATCTGGATAGTTTTGATGCACGCATCCAGATGCGGTTCAGCTTTCCGATGAAGGTGCAAAGCCTGCGGTCGGGGCTGGAAGGCTACCAGTATTACAACATCGCGCTGGAACTGGTGGAAAGTGCGGGCGTGCGTAAGAAGATCGTGCATCTGGATTACGTCTATTCCTCGACTTGCCCCTGTTCGCTGGAACTGTCCGAACATGCCCGACAGTTTCGCGGGCAATTAGCCACACCGCATTCGCAGCGCTCGGTCGCGCGGATTTCGGTGTTGGTCGAGGACGGGCCTTGCCTGTGGTTCGAGGACTTGATCGAACGCGCCCGTGCCGCCGTGCCGACCGAGACGCAGGTCATGGTCAAGCGCGAGGATGAACAGGCTTTTGCCGAACTCAACGCGGCCAATCCGATCTTTGTCGAGGATGCGGCGCGCCTGTTCGCCGAACAGCTGCAACTGGAACCGCGCGTGTCCGACTTCCGCGTGATCGCCAGCCATCAGGAAAGCCTGCACAGCCATGACGCCGTGTCGGTGCTGACCGAAGGTGCGACCTTTGCCGCCGAAAGCCTTGATCCACGGCTTTTCGCCTCGCTCTTCCACGTCGGTTGACGCGCGTGGGGTGGGTCTTGACCCACCTTACCACCAGCCCTTGAAGCCCCCCGCCTGCGCGCATAGTGTCGGGCGGAATGATGAAGTCGGACAATCGTCCAGCAGAGAGGCATGACCATGCAAGACCCGATCAACACCTACATGAACCTTGTGCCTATGGTGGTCGAACAGACCGCACGCGGCGAACGCGCCTATGACATCTTTTCGCGCCTGCTGAAGGAACGGATCATCTTTCTCAACGGCCCTGTCCATGACGGGATGAGCCAGCTGGTCGTGGCCCAGTTGCTGCATCTGGAATCGGAGAACCCGAAGAAGGAAATCAGCATGTATATCAACAGCCCCGGTGGTGTCGTGACCTCGGGCCTGTCGATCTATGACACGATGCAATACATCAAGCCAAAGGTCAGCACGCTGGTGATCGGGCAGGCGGCGTCCATGGGGTCGCTCTTGTTGACGGCCGGGCATCCCGGCATGCGCTTTTCGCTGCCCAACAGCCGTGTGATGGTCCACCAGCCGTCGGGCGGGTATCAGGGGCAGGCGACCGACATCATGATCCACGCCGCCGAGACCCAAAAGCTCAAGACGCGGCTGAACGAAATCTATGTCAAACACACCGGCCAGCCGCTGAAAAAGGTCGAATCCGCCTTGGAGCGGGACAATTTCATGTCGCCCGAAGAGGCCAAGGACTGGGGCCTGATCGACGAGATCGTTGTGAACCGTGAAAAATCGTCCGAGTGATTTTGCGGCATTCACCACAGTGAAAAAGTGACCGCCGCGCAGGTCATTTTGACATTGTAGACCTTGGCGGGCTGTCCTAGTGTTGAACGCAGGGCAGCCCGTTCATGTTTTACGGGCCAAGAGGCCAAGAGGGTTGATATGGCGACGACGACCGGAAACGACAGCAAGAATACGCTTTACTGCAGTTTTTGCGGCAAAAGCCAGCATGAGGTGCGCAAGCTGATCGCCGGGCCGACAGTGTTCATCTGTGATGAATGCGTCGAACTTTGCATGGATATCATCCGCGAAGAAACCAAGGCTTCGGGGCTCAAATCAGGTGAAGGTGTGCCTACACCGGCCGATATCTGCGCCGTACTGGACGATTACGTGATCGGACAGGTGCACGCGAAACGTGTGCTGTCTGTCGCTGTCCACAACCATTACAAGCGTCTGAACCACGCCGACAAATCCGACATCGAATTGTCGAAATCCAACATCATGCTGATCGGGCCGACCGGTTGCGGCAAGACATTGCTGGCGCAGACGCTGGCGCGCATTCTGGACGTGCCGTTCACGATGGCCGATGCCACCACCCTGACCGAGGCCGGTTATGTCGGTGAAGACGTCGAAAATATCATCCTGAAATTGCTGCAAGCGTCGGAATACAACGTCGAACGCGCGCAGCGCGGCATCGTCTATATCGACGAGGTCGACAAGATCACCCGCAAGTCCGACAACCCCAGCATCACCCGCGATGTATCGGGTGAAGGCGTGCAGCAGGCGCTGCTCAAAATCATGGAAGGCACCGTTGCCTCCGTGCCCCCGCAGGGCGGGCGCAAGCATCCGCAGCAGGAATTCCTGCAGGTGGACACGACCAATATCCTGTTCATCTGTGGCGGGGCCTTTGCCGGTCTCGACAAGATCATCGCGCGGCGCAGCAAAGGCTCCGGCATGGGCTTTGGTGCGGACGTCAAAGACGTGGATGAACGCGGCATAGGTGAGGTCTTTCAGGATCTCGAACCCGAGGATCTTCTGAAATTCGGCCTGATCCCCGAATTCGTCGGCCGTCTGCCTGTCATCGCCACGCTGACCGATCTGGACGAAGATGCGCTGATTACCATCCTGACCAAGCCCAAGAATGCGCTGGTCAAGCAATACCAGCGCCTGTTCGAACTGGAAAACACCAAGCTGACCTTCACCGATGACGCCCTGACCGCCATCGCCAAACGCGCGATCAAACGCAAGACCGGCGCGCGCGGCCTGCGGTCGATCATGGAAGGCATCCTGCTCGACACGATGTTCGACCTGCCTGGCATGGACACCGTGACCGAAGTCGTCGTGAACGAAGAGGCGGTCAATTCCGACGTGGCCCCTTTGATGATCCACGACGATGTGAAGAAAAAAGAATCCGCGACAGCAGGCTAAGCCGTTGTCGCGGCGGCACATCAGCACCGGTTCCCCTTTCGAGGCGCAGATTGGCTATAGCCGTGCAGTTGTCGTGGACGGCTGGGTCTTTGTCGCCGGAACGACCGGCTATGATTATGCCACCATGACAATGCCGGACACGATCACCGACCAGTGCCGCAACACGCTGGCGACGATCGCGTCTGCCTTGGGTGATGCGGGGTGCACGCTCGATGATGTGGTGCGCGTGACATACATTGTGCCTGACGCCGCCGAATGGCCCGCATGCTGGCCGATTGTTGCGGCTGCCTTTGCCTCTGCGCGGCCCGCTGCCACCATGATATCGGCGGGTCTGCAGGATCCCGCCATGAAGATCGAGATCGAAGTCACGGCCCGCGTTCCGGCCTGACAGGTCTGGACCTTCGCGCCCTGATGGTGCATGACAAGGCAACTTCAGCGGAGACGCAACATGGGCCTTGGTCACTCTATCAAACGCATCTTTACATGGTGGGACGGCCAGACCTATGGCACCCAATTGTGGACATCCCGCAAGGGGTTGCGCGTCGGTGAAGATGCGCAGGGCAATATCTATTACCGCAACGCCGACGACAGCCGCCGCTGGGTGATCTATAACGGCGAGATCGAAGGGTCGCGGGTCAGCCCCGAATGGCATGGCTGGCTGCACCACACATGGGACGAGCCGCCGACCGAGGCGCCTTTGCCGCGCAAGGCTTGGGAAAAGCCGCACCAGCCGAACCTGACCGGAACGATGGCGGCTTATGCGCCCGCCGGATCGATCCGGCGCGTGGTCCCCGCTGATCGCAAGGATTACGAAGCCTGGACGCCGGAATAGGGCAGGGCCAGGACGTGATACGTCAGTTTGCGACCAGTCTTTGTCTGTTGCTGGCGGCCCCCGTCGCCGCACAAGAGATCGTGTCGGGGATCGGTGGCGAAATCCGCGTGCTGGACAAGCTGACGGGGGTGGTCACGGACCTTGCGCTGGCGAATGGCCAGACCGAAAGCGTTGGCGCCTTGTCGGTCATGCTGGGCGATTGCCGTTATCCGTCCGACAATGTGGCGGCCGAAGGCTATGCGCGGCTGGTGATCCACTTTCGCGATGGCGTGACACCGATTTTTGCGGGCTGGATGCTGGCGTCGTCGCCTGCGCTGAATGCGCTGGACCACCCGCGCTATGATGTCTGGCTGTTACGGTGCAGGACATCGTCGGACGAAGGCACCGCCACCGAAAACGAGGCGGATTGAGCGACCGCCGCTGCCAACTGCCTGTGATACTGCGCGCGCGGGATTTCCACCGCGCCAAGGCTGGCCAGATGCGGCGTCAGGAATTGCGTGTCGAACAGCATAAATCCGCCTTGGCGCAGCATGTCGACCAGATAGGCCAGCGCCACTTTTGACGCATCCGTTGCACGGCTGAACATGCTTTCGCCAAAGAACGCAGCGCCGATGCAGATGCCGTAGACTCCGCCCACCAGCCTGTCGTCCTGCCAGACCTCGACCGCATGGGCGTGGCCTTGGTCGTGCAGGGCGATATAGATCTCGCGGATGGTGGGGTTGATCCATGTCTCGGGCCGGTCGGCGCAGCCATCGACCACATCGGCAAAGGCGGTATCGATCGTGACCCGGAACGTGCCACGCCGGATCGTGCGCGCAAGGCTACGGCTGATGCGGAACCGGTCCAGAGGAAAAACCCCGCGCAACCGCGGATCGACCCAGAAAATATCGGGGTCGTCGCGGCTTTCGGACATCGGGAACACCCCCAGACGATAGGCTTGCAGCACAAGCGCTGGCGTCAGGGGAATGTCCGTGTCCCGCACGGTCAGGACAGGTGGGTTTCCAGCCAGTGTTCCAGCCAGTGGATGTTGTAATCCCCCGACTGCACTGCGGGTTCGGCCAGCAGCGCATGGAACAATGGGATGGTCGTGTCCACGCCATCGACGATCAATTCGCCCAAGGCACGCCCCAGACGCGCCAGCGCCTCTGGCCGGTCGCGGCCATGCACGATCAGCTTGCCGATCAGGCTGTCGTAATAGGGCGGAATGCGATAGCCGTCATAAAGCGCGCTGTCCATTCGCACGCCCAAGCCCCCGGGTGCATGGTATTGCGTGATCGTGCCGGGGCAGGGTGCGAAATTCGGCAGCTTTTCGGCGTTGATCCGCACCTCGATGGCATGGCCGTTGATCTTCAGATCGTCTTGCGTGAACGACATCGGCAGACCGGAGGCCACGCGCAGCTGTTCGCGCACCAGATCGACGCCAAAGATCGCCTCGGTCACGGGATGTTCGACCTGCAGGCGGGTGTTCATCTCGATGAAATAGAATTCGTCGTTCTCGAAGAGGAATTCGATCGTGCCCGCGCCGATATAGTTGATCTTGGCAACGGCATCCGCACAGACCTTGCCGATGCGCGCGCGCAATTCGGGGGTGATGACGGGACCTGGGGCTTCCTCGAACACTTTCTGGTGGCGGCGTTGCAGCGAACAGTCACGCTCGCCCAAGTGTACAGCATTGCCCTTGCCATCGCCGAACACCTGAATCTCGATATGGCGCGGCGTGGTCAGGTATTTCTCGATATAGACTTCGTCATTGCCAAAGGCGGCTTTCGCCTCGGAGCGTGCGGAATGAAAGGCTTTTTCCATGTCAGCGGCGGTCTGCGCCACTTTCATGCCGCGCCCGCCGCCACCGGCCGTGGCCTTGATGATGACGGGATAGCCGACCTCTTCGCCGATGCGTTGGGCATCTTTCAGCGTCGGTACGCCACCGTCCGATCCGGGCACGCAAGGCACGCCAAGTGCCTTCATCGTGTCCTTGGCGGTGATCTTGTCACCCATGATGCGGATATGTTCGGCGGTGGGGCCGATGAAGGTCAGGCCGTGGTCTTCGACCGCCTGCACAAAGGCCGCGTTTTCCGACAAAAAGCCGTAACCGGGGTGGATCGCCTGCGCGCCGGTGATCTCACAGGCCGAGATGATCGCCGGAAACGACAGATAGCTTTGCGCCGAAGACGGGGGGCCGATGCAGATCGCCTCGTCGGCCATGCGCACATGCATCGCGTCGCTGTCGGCGGTGGAATGCACCGCCACGGATTTCACGCCCATTTCGCGGCAGGCGCGTACGACACGCAGGGCGATTTCGCCCCGGTTCGCAATCAGGATTTTTTCAAACATCGCAGCCTCTATTCGATGATGACAAGAGGTGCGCCGAATTCGACCGCACCACCGTCTTCGACGAGAATGCGTCTGATGGTCCCTGCGCGCGGGGCGGGGATGTGGTTCATCGTTTTCATCGCTTCGATGATCAGGATCGTGTCACCTTCGCGCACGGTCTGGCCGATGGTCACAAAAGGTGCCGCAGCCGGTTCTGGCGCCATGTAAACGGTGCCTACCATCGGCGATGTCACAGCACCCGGATGGCTGGCGGGGTCGGTATTTGCGCTGGCGGCGGGTGCCGCGGCGGCGGCAGGTGCAGCAGTCAACGGTGCTGCGGCGGGCGCGCTGGCCTGTACCATGGTCTGGGTGTGGCGGCTGACGCGCACGTTCAGGCTGTCGTTTTCGCCGTAGTCCCGCTTGACCTGCAATTCTGTCAGATCGTTCTGGCGCAGCAATTCGGCCAGCGCCTGGATAAAGCTGACGTCGCTATCGTGGGAGGTTTTATTGCTCATCTGTTCCTCGGCCCGTTGCCCATCGTTCGTGACCCGCTTGTTGCGGGCTTTTCACATCCTGTCCGCTTATAGGGTAAGCGGACCATGGTGGGAAGCGGCAGAGGCGCAAAATGCGCAACCTAGCGTCAACGACCTACAATTCCTGCGGTTTCGTTTCGGGCAAGGGCAGGGCGGTGCTGTCGTCTTCGGGCTTGTCGGCAGGCAACATGGGCATGCCATAGGGCCGCAGGACGCGGTCGTCGGGCAGGATTTCGGCGGGGTCTTCGGCAAAGCCACCATCCTGCAAACGTGCTGCCACCGCCTGTGCCACAAACGGGCGTTCGGGTGGCAAGGTGGCCGGTGCCTGTGCCGATCTGACCGGCGCGACCATCGTATCGGGAAGCTGCCGGGCTTGGGCGGCATAGGGCATTGCGGCAGGTGATGTGGGCGTCAGATGCAGTGACGGGTCCATGGCGATCATCCATCAATGAAAAACTGTCACCATCAGAATCCGCTTTGAAGGTCACCAAAAGGTTAAGCCCGCCGGATGAAATGCGATGCATTTTAGGCAATGCCTTCCCAGCTTTTGTCAATGTGTGACCGAAGCATGTAAATCTTGTAAAAGAAACGGCGCCGTTCCAGATTGCGGCAACAGCAGCGCTTCGGGAACCAGATGACCACACACCGCATGACCGGCACACGGATTCGCGAAAAGCGGCTTGATCTGGGCCTGCGGCAGGCTGCAGTGGCGCAGGCCGTGGGTATATCGCCGTCCTATCTGAACCTGATCGAACACAACCGCCGCCCGATCGGGGGCAAGCTTCTGGCCGATCTGGCGCGCGCGCTGGGGGTTGATCCCTCCGGCCTTGCGGGTGGTGCGGACCGCGACCTGCTGGACCAGCTGCACAGTGCCGCGACCCTTGCCGGTGACAAGGCCGAGGTGGCGCGCGCGGAAGAATTCGTCGCGCGGTTTCCGGGCTGGGCGGGGTTGATCGCGGTGCAGGCGCGCCGGATGGCGGCGCTGGAGGAACGCGTGGGCGCCCTGACCGACCGCATGGCACATGACCCGTTTCTGGCCACGGCCCTGCATGATGTGATCTCAGCAGTGACCGCGATCCGATCGACCGCCGCGATCCTTGTCAGTCAGGAACAGATCGACGCCGACTGGCAGCGCCGTTTCCACGAAAACATCCACACCGACAGCCTGCGGCTTGGTAAAAGCAGCGAAGCGCTGGTCGCCTATCTGGATGCGCCCGCCGATGCTAACCTGTCGTCCGAGACGCCGATGGGGCAGGTCGATGCCTTTCTGGCGCAGAACGGCTATCACCTGCCGGGTCTTGAGGGCGGCACGGCCAGCCCTGACGATATCGTCGCACTTGCGGGGCTGACGGGGGTGGCGGCGGGTTTGCTGGCAGGCATATGTCGGCAATATGCCCAAGATGCGCGCGCTTTGCCGCTGGCGGCGTTCGAAAAGGCCGCTGTCGGGTGTGGCTACGACCCCGCACTGCTTGCCGCGCAATGTGGTGTCGATTTCGCCACGGTCCTGCGGCGGCTGTCCTGTCTGCCACCGGATGCAGGCCATCCGCCGATGGGCCTTGCCGTCTGCGATGCGGCGGGGGCGGTGGTCTATCTTAAACCTGTGCCGGGCTTTGCGCTGCCTATGACTGGCGGGGCCTGCCCGCTCTGGCCGCTGTTCGGCGCGCTGAGCCGCCCCAGCCAGCCGCTGCGCGCCGAGGCGATCCTGCCGGGCCCTGCGGCGCAACGCCTGCTGTGCTATGCCATCGCGGTGCCGATTGCTGTGCATCATTTCGACGTGCCCCCCGTGCTGCGCAGCACCATGCTGGTGCTGCCCGACATGGCGCAGGATACGGCCACCCCCGTGCCGGTCGGGATCACCTGCCGCATCTGTCCGCGCAGCGCCTGCCCCAGCCGCCGCGAGCCTGCGATCATCGGGACGGCAACTGCGCTTTGACAGCCTGCACCGAAAGGGTGATAGTCGGCGCCAAGGGGAGGCTGCGCGTCAGCGTGGTGAAATATGGGGAGGCGATGAGATGGGCAAACGCGTCCTTCTGATCGAGGATGAGCCGAACATCATCGAAGCGATCGGATTCATCCTGTCGCGCGACGGCTGGACTGTGCACACGCATCAGGACGGCCAGACCGCCATGGCCAAGGTTCTGGCGTTGCCGCCGGACATGATCATCCTTGATGTGATGCTGCCCGGGCGCAGCGGTTTCGAGATCCTGCGCGAATTGCGCAGCACGGATGTAACCCGCGATATTCCCGTGATGATGCTGACCGCGCGCGGGCAGGACAAGGACCGCGACCTTGCGCTGCGGCTGGGGGCCAACCATTTCATGACAAAGCCCTTTTCCAACAGCGCCATGCGCGACTATGTCCGCGCCATGATGGACGCATGAAACCGCCCGCAAAACTGCCGGTGTTTCTGGAACGGGCCAGTTACCGGCAGCGGCGGCTGGGCGATGCGGCACGGTTTCTGCCGCTTTTGGGGGCGGTGTTGTGGCTGATCCCGCTTTTGTGGGCGTCCGACGGGCCGGATGCACCGTCGCAAGCGGGGATGGTCGTTTATATCTTTGTGATCTGGCTGGTCTTGATCGTGCTGTCGGCAGTGCTGTCGCGGCTCTTGCCTGATACAGACCAGCCATCCGACGACGCGCGGCGCTGATGGTTTCCTTCAATATCCTGATCCTTGTCGCGCTGAGCTATGTGGCGGCGCTGTTCTGGGTGGCGTTTCTGGCCGAACGGCGTGCGGCGGCAGGCAAGGGGAACTGGCTGCGCTCGCCTGTCATCTACACGCTTTCGCTTAGCATCTATTGCACGGCATGGACGTTTTACGGCGCGGTCGGCTATGCGGCGCGTTCCGGGCTGGAATTCGTGACGATCTATCTGGGCCCGACGCTGGTGATGGTGGGCTGGTGGTGGATCTTGCGGCGGCTGGTGCGGATCGGGCGGGCGCAACGGATCACGTCGATCGCCGACCTGATCTCGTCGCGCTTTGGCAAGTCGCGCAGGCTGGGCGCGCTGGTCACGCTGATCGCGGTTGTCGCTGCCACGCCTTACATCGCGCTACAGATCCAGTCGGTCACACTGTCACTGGCCGTTTTCGCCGAGAACGAAGGCGCAGCCTGGACCGATGGCGATTTCGCGCGCGCGGCGATGTGGTTTGCGGCGGGGCTTGCGGTTTTTACCATCCTGTTCGGCACCCGCAATCTGGATGCCAATGAGCGCCACCACGGGATCGTCATGGCCATCGCGGTCGAGGCGGTGGTCAAGCTGTTTGCGCTAATCGCGGTCGGTGTGTTCGTTGTCTGGGGGCTGGGCGGTGGGCCTGTGCAGATGATGGCGCGGATCGACGCCGCCGACCTTGACCTTTGGGATCAGGATGCAAGCCGGTGGTTCGGGCTGATTTTCGTATCGGCGGCGGCCTTCATCTGCCTGCCGCGGATGTTTCAGGTCATGGTGGTGGAAAACGACGACGAAGCCCATCTGCGCATGGCCAGTTGGGCGTTTCCGGCCTATCTGTTCGCGATGAGCCTGTTTGTCGTGCCCATCGCCGTGGTGGGGCTCGACATGATGCCCGCAGGCAGCAACCCTGATCTTTTCGTGCTGACGATTCCTTTAAGTCAGGGCGCCAACAGTCTGGCAATGTTGTCTTTTCTGGGTGGCTTTTCGTCCGCCACATCCATGGTGATCGTCGCGACCATCGCGCTGGCCACGATGGTGTCCAACCATATTGTCGTGCCTTTGTGGTTTGCGCTGCAGGACGACCAGCGCGGGGCGATGTCGGGTGATGTGCGCCAGCTGACGCTGCTGGCGCGGCGGCTGTCGATCGCAGGGGTGCTGGCGCTGGGGTTCGTCTATTACCGCCTGTCTGGCGGGGGGACGGCGCTGGCGGCGATCGGGCTGATTTCTTTTGCCGGATCGGTGCAGGTGCTGCCCGCGCTGATCGGCGGGATCTTCTGGCGCGGGGCCACGCGGCCTGCGGCGGCGGCGGGTCTGCTGACGGGGCTGGTCGTCTGGCTCTGGACGATGTTCCTGCCAAGCTTTGGCCCGGGGGCGGTCATTCCTGCTGCTGTCTTTGCCCAAGGACCCTTCGGGATCGGCTGGCTGCGCCCTGAAGCCCTGTTCGGGATCGGCGGGATCGATCCGCTGGTGCATGGTATCCTGTGGTCGATGTTGCTGAACAGCGCGGCCTTTATCGGCGTGTCGCTGGTGACCTTCCCTTCGCCGCTCGAACGGCTGCAAGGCGCGCAATTCGTCAATGTCTTTGACCATTCCACCGGCACGCGCACATGGTCGCGCCCTGTGGCCGATGCCGAGGATCTGCTCTTGATGTCCCAGCGCATCATCGGCCGGACCGAGGCACAGCGCATTTTTGCTCGCGAAGCCACGCGCCAGGGCACGCCCGGCCAGTTGCCAAAAGCCACACCCGATTTCATCGCGCGGCTGGAACGCGAACTGGGCGGGTCCGTGGGGGCCGCGACCGCCCATGCGATGATCGGGCAGTTGACGGGGGGCAGCGGGGTGTCGGTCGAGGACCTGATCGCCGTGGCCGACGAGGCGGCGCAGATCCTTGAATATTCCAACCGGCTCGAGGCGAAATCCGCCGAACAGGAAGCGACCGCGCGCGCCCTGCGCGACGCCAATGCCAAGCTGACGGCGCTGTCGATCCAGAAAGACGCGTTTCTGAGCCAGATCAGCCATGAATTGCGCACGCCGATGACCTCGATCCGGTCGTTTTCGGAAATCTTGCGCGACGATGATCTCTCTGCCGAGGATCGTAACCGCTATGCGGGGATCATTCTGGACGAATCGATCCGCTTGTCGCGGTTGCTGGATGATCTCTTGGACCTGTCGGTGCTGGAAAACGGGCAGGTCGTGCTCCGCCCGCAATCGGGGCGGCTGTCGGCGCTGCTTGACCGGGCCATTGCGGCGGCCGGTCTGCACGAGCGCAACCTGATCATCCACCGTGACCGCGACGCCGAGGATATCGAGATCAATGCCGATCTTGACCGGCTGGTGCAGGTATTCATCAACCTCATTTCCAACGCGGCAAAGTATTGCGACGCCAAGACCCCCGCGCTGACGATCCGCGTCAGCCGTGCAAAAGGCCAGCATCGGATCGATTTTCTGGACAACGGTATCGGGATTGCGGCGCAGAATCAGGAACTGATCTTCGAGAAATTCTCGCGCCTTGCCGACGAATCGAAAGCTGGAGGCGCGGGCCTTGGCCTTGCCATCTGCCGCGAGATCATGCACCGCCTGCAAGGCGATATCACCTATCTGCGCGGCACCTCCGGCACGGCATTTCGTGTGACCCTGCCCATGGTGTCCGAACCGGTTGCATCTTAGCGGAAAAGTAACGTCTGGCGGCCTATCTAGGGGCAGACCCAAGGCAGGCGCATGACTGACAGCTCACATATCTCCATTCTGCGGCGAATGGCGGGGCAGGCCGTTGGCACGCCGCCTGTCAGCCCGCTGACCACGTCGCGCGCGGTGCGGCTGGCGCTGGTCAAGGCGGCGACCGATCCGGCGGGGCTGGTGCTGCGGGTGGCCAGCACGGCGGATGACGTGGGGCGGCTT
Organism: Yoonia sp. 72; assembly: GCF_034652275.1. NCBI lineage: Bacteria > Pseudomonadati > Pseudomonadota > Alphaproteobacteria > Rhodobacterales > Paracoccaceae > Yoonia > Yoonia sp. 72. The sequence continues at coordinate 368,814 of NZ_JAXIWG010000004.1, forward strand.
GATGATCTGTTGGGCGGGCTTGACGCGGGGCTGATGCTGGTCGGGCTGGACCGGCAAGGGCAGCTGGTGGGTTTCGTCGCGATCGACACGCAGCTGCGCGCTGCCGTGGTCGAGGTGCAGACGACAGGCCGCCTGATCGATCAGGCCGCTGATGACCGCCCTGCCACAGGCACCGACAAGGCGCTTTGCGATCCGTTACTTGCGGCCTTTCTGACTGCCTTGCCGCCGGCCGTGACGGGCACCGCCTATGAAGGCTGGGTCGATGGCGTCACCCCCGGCGACAGGCTGGCCGACAGCCGGCTTGCGGGGTTGCTGCTGGCTGATGGCGATTACCGCGTTCTGCGGATGACTGTCGAGCTTGGCACGGGCGACCGGCGGGGCGAGGTGATGCTGGCCCTGCCGGTGCAGGCGGTCGCCCCCGCGCCAGAAGCGCCCGCACCAGCGGTGGATTGGGACACGGCCTTCACCGCAGCAGTGCAGGACGCGCCTGCGTCGCTCACTGCGCGGTTGCACCGGTTCAAGATGCCGCTGGGGCAGGCGCAATCGTTGCAAGTGGGGCAGGTGGTGCCGCTGCCCGGCTGCACCGTCAATTCCGTGCGGCTGATCGCGCCCGACGGGCGCTGCGTGGCACAGGCGAAACTGGGGCAACTGGCCGGACACCGCGCCGTGCGGATCGAACTGGCCCCCGGGAAGGACATGGACGATCTGCTCGGCAGTAGCCTCGCTTTGCCAGAGGTTGCCTTTTCCTTTGGCGATACCGGTGAAAACGAGATTCTTGAGGGGGTCTAGCCCGCCCTGTTCAGACGTGTCCCGAGATGCGAGGTTTGGATCAAGTCATTGTCGTAAATCATGAAATTCAAGGATAATTGTCACGCCTCCGATTTGATGGTTCCTTTTGCGGCATCATCTTTGCGGAGTATCGGTGATGAAATTCTTTCTTGTCGCAACGCTTGCCCTGACCGGTCTGGTTGTTGTCACCCTAGTGGTAGGCGCGGCGCTGCCTGCCACGCGTGCAGGGACAGTCACCCGCGATCTGCAGGCGCCGATGGAGATTGTGCACAGCACGATCCGCGACATCGCCCGCCAGCCGGACTGGCGCGCAAACATCGCCGCGATCGCGCCCGGACCGGACGGCACATGGACCGAGATCACGCAAAGCGGCGAGCGTATCACCTTTCGCCTGACCGAGGTTCAGCCTACGCGGATCGCGCTTTTTTTCGAAAGCACGCGGGGATATACTGGTCAGTGGCAGGCCGATCTGACCACGACGGATGCGGGCGGCACGCGGTTGACGGTGACCGAACAGGCCACCACCCCGTCGCCGCTGGGGCGGGTCCTGTCGAGGTTGTTCTTTGATCCAAAGGCTTTTGCCGCAGCCTATCTTGACGAACTGGGCGCCGAAACCGCGCGCCGCAGCCTTGATCGGGGGAACCCATGACCGCAAAGCCAAAACGCCCCACAGACTGGCGCAAGCGCTTTGACAGCGCAAAACCGCCAAAAACCGTGCTGCTGCACACCGATTTCGCGGGGATCAAGGCGGGCAGCGTCATGTATATCGGATCGCCCGGCGTGTTCGCGAACTACATCGCGCGTGTCCCGCAAGGCGAGACACGCACGATCAGCCGGATGCGCAACGAACTCGCCCGCCGCAACGATGCGGTAGCGACCTGTCCGGTAACGACCGCGATCTATCTAAAGGTGGTGGCCGAAGTCGCCTTGGACGACATGGCGCAAGGCAAACCGAGTGACGCCGTGGTGCCGTTCTGGCGGGTGATTGAACCCGGCAGCAAGATCGCGCAACGTTTGTCCTGCGATGACCGTGTGATTGCGGATTTGCGGGCGATAGAGGCGGGCCATCGGGCCTAATAAGAATGCACGCCTTATTTGCCTGACAAAAGGAAAAGCCGACGATGCCCACCATTCCCACGCTAACAACAGCGCGACTGCGACTGCGTGCGATGACCTTTGACGACTGGAGCGCTTATTGCGCACTGATGACCTCTGAACGGGCGCATCATGTGGGCGGGCCGTTTTCCGTCAGCACCTCTTGGGGCATGTTCTGCGCCGACCATGCGCAATGGGACATGTTCGGCTGCGGTGCCTTGATGGTTGATGACCGCGTGACTGGCCTCTGCGCGGGACAGGTGGCGATCAACGCAGGGCTGTTGTTTCCTGAACATGAGATCGGATGGATGGTCTATCCCGACCAAGAGGGGCGGGGCATCGCATTCGAGGCGGCAACCGCCCTGCGCGACTGGGCGGCAAGTGTGAGGGGGCTGAAAACACTGGTCAGTTATGTCGATCCAGCGAACGTCCGATCCCGCAGGCTTGCGGAACGGATGGGCGCGACGCTGGATGACACAGCGTCACGCCCTGATCCCGATGATCTGGTGTATCGGCACTTCGGCTGAGGTGCCTTACCCCTTCGCCAGCATATCCAGCTGCCCGCGCATCCCGCCAAGGTCGTAGCCTGCCTGTGCGGTGGCCGCGATGATCGCGTCGGTCGGCATCTTGCCTGCTTGCCCCAGCGACCACACGATCGAGGACCGCGTGCCGGATGCGCAATAGGCAAGCGTCGGCCCCGACGAGGCGTCGGCTGCGGCCATCTGCGTATTGACCATCTCCATGTTCAGCCCCTGATGGGTCACGGGATTGATGGCAAAAGCGATCCCCGCCGCCTCGGCCGCGGCGCGGATGGCGTCGGCCTGATGCGAAGGGGGCACTTCGGCATCGGGCCGGTTGCAGATGATCGTGGTGAAACCGGCTGCGGCGATGGCGGGGATATCCGCCACATCAATCTGGGGCGAAACCGCGTAATCGGGGGTGATGTGTCGGATATCCATGATCGTCCTCTTAAGTTGCTGGGATGGCGCGGTCGAAACGGACCCGCAGCCCCGGTGTCAGCATCATACCTGCCAGCATCGCGACCAGAAAGACAAGACCACCCGCGCCGCCATAGCTGAGCGAGGCAATCGCAGGCCCGGGGCACAGCCCGGCCAGACCCCAGCCCGCGCCGAACATCGTCGATCCGATCACAAGGTTCCGCCCGATCCGCGGCTCGGGTGGTGTCGGAAAGGCCGCCGCCAGCACCGGCTTGCGCCCGATGGTGAACCGCCATGCGATCGCCATAGGGATGATCGCGCCGCCCATCACAAAGGCCAGCGTCGGGTCCCAGTCGCCGAAGACATCCAGCCAGCCCTGCACCTTGGTGGTGTCGGTCATGCCCGAAATCAGCAGGCCCAGCCCGAAAATGCCGCCCGTCAGGAAAGAAACAAAAGCGCGCATCAGATCACCCCCAGCACATGTTTGAACAGGACCATCGTCAGACCGCCTGCGCCGATATAGAACGCCGTCGCCACGATGCCCCGCAGCGACAGCCGCGAAATCCCGCAGACCCCGTGGCCTGAAGTGCAGCCATTGGCCAGCCGCGTGCCGATGCCTACCAAGAGGCCCGCCGCGATGATGACGATCCAGTTGCCGGTCAAGTGCGTTTCCGACCCTCCGATGGCCGCTGCGGCGATGGCGGGAACGAGGACCAGCCCCGCCAGCATCGCCGCACGTTCCTGCCAGTCACTGCGCCCGCTGCCATCGACCAGCCCGCCGATGATGCCAGAGGCCCCCATGACGCGCCCGTTCACCAGCAGGAACAAGGCCCCTGCCATCCCGATCAGCCCGCCGCCGATCAGGCCCATGATCCAGTCTTGTTGCATTGTCTTTCCTTACTTTTTCACGATCAAAGCTGGTTGATCGGCACTTTGAAATAGCGCGCGCCGTTGTCTTCAGGTTCGGGCAGGTTGCCTGCGCGCATGTTGGTCTGCAGCGATGGCAGGATCAGCCGGGGCATGCCCAGTTGTGCGTCGCGCGTGGTGCGCATCGACACGAAATCCTCCAGCGGTTTGCCCGCACCCACGTGGATATTCATCGCCTTCTGTTCACCCACCGTGGTTTCCCATGCGAATTCATCGCGGCCGGGGGCTTTGTAGTCATGGCCCACGAAAATCCGTGTCTCGTCGGGCAGGGCGAGGATTTTCTGGATCGAATTGTAAAGATCCGTCGCCGACCCGCCGGGGAAATCGCAGCGCGCGGTGCCGAAATCGGGCATGAACAGCGTGTCGCCGACAAAGGCCGCATCGCCAACCACATAGGTCAGGCAGGCAGGCGTATGGCCGGGCGTGTGCAGCACATCGGCGCGCATCTGCCCGATGTGGAACGTGTCGCCTTCCTTGAACAGTGCGTCGAACTGCGACCCGTCGCGCTGGAATTCGGTGCCTTCGTTGAAGATCTTGCCAAATGTGTCCTGCACGATGGTGATATTGGACCCGATCCCGATCTTGCCGCCCAGATGCTGTTGCAGATAGGGGGCGGCAGACAGATGGTCGGCGTGCACATGGCTTTCGAGGATCCACGCGACCGTCAGCCCCTGATCCTTGACCCAAGCGATAATCGCGTCGGCCGAGGTCGTATCGGTGCGGCCTGCGGCGGGGTCGTAATCCAGCACGCTGTCAACAATCGCGCAGGCGCTACCCTGTGGTTCGCGCACCACGTAGGAAATCGTGTTGGTGGCTTCATCGAAGAAGGCTTTGACTTCTGGTTTCATGTTGATTCTCCTTTGCAGACATATAATAAGGGTTCCTGAAAACATTTCAATGTTGAAATGTGTAAAAAATGCGCGTAGGATGAGGCCATGAGCCAAGCAATCGATTTTCAACTGGACCCGATGGATGCCGCAGCGAACGAGGCGGCGGACTTGCTCAAGGCGTTGTCCAATCCGGGGCGCCTGCGCATTTTGTGCGCCTTGGTGCCCGGTGAAATGTCCGTGGGCGAGCTCGAAACAGCCCTTGGCGCCAGCCAGTCCTATGTGTCAGGCCAGCTTTTGCGTTTGCGCAACGAAGGTCTGGTATCGTGCACGCGTGACGGGCGCAGCATCCGCTATCAACTGGCGGACCCGCGTGTGCGCCCGCTCTTGGAACGCATCTACGAGATTTTCTGCCCCGCCGTGTAAGCAGCAAGCTCCGCGCGGGCGACCTGCCTGCGGTGTACGGCATCCGGCCCGTCTGCCAGCCGCAAGGTGCGCAGATGCGTCCATTGCCGCGCGAGCGGCGTGTCCTGCGACACGCCCGCAGCCCCGAACATCTGCACCGCCATGTCGGTGATTTTCAGCGCCACGGCGGGGGCCACGACCTTGATCTGGCTGATCCACGGGGCAGCGGCACGTTTGTCGCCTTGGTCCATCATCCACGCCGCCTTGAGGCAGAGAAGGCGCGCCTGTTCGATCTCCATCCGCGCGGTGGCGATCAGGTCGTAATTCTCGCCCAGTTCCGCCAGCGGTTTGCCGAAAGCCGCGCGGCTGACCGACCGTTCGCACATCAGCGCCAGCGCCTTTTCGGCCTGCCCGATGGCGCGCATGCAATGGTGGATACGGCCGGGGCCAAGGCGGCCTTGCGCGATCTCGAAGCCGCGCCCTTCACCCAGCAGCAGATGGTCGGCAGGAACACGGACATTGTCATAACGGAAATGCATGTGGCCGTGGGGGGCGTCGTCATGGCCGTACACCTCCATCGCGCGCAGTTTCACGATTCCGGGCGTATCGGCAGGGACCACGATCATCGAATGGCGCTGGTGCTTGGGCGCGTCATCGTTGGTGCGCACCATGACGATATGCACCGCGCAGCGCGGATCACCCGCGCCCGTCGCCCACCATTTCTGGCCGTTCAGTACATACGCGTCGCCGTCACGCACGCAGGTCATGGCGATATTGGTGGCGTCCGAGCTTGCCACATCGGGTTCGGTCATAAGATAGGCCGACCGGATTTCTCCCGCCATCAGCGGTTTCAGCCAGCGGTCTTTCATCGCGTCGGTACCGTAGCGCGCGAACACCTCCATATTGCCGGTGTCCGGCGCGTTGCAGTTGAACACTTCCGCCGCCAGATGGCTTTTGCCCATTTCCTCGGCCAGATAGGCATATTCGACGGTGTTCAGGCTGGGGCCATCGCGGAACGTGTCCCAGAAATTCCACAGGCCACGGTCGCGCGCCTTGGCCTTCAGCCCTTCCAGAATCTCGGTCTGGCGGGGGGTGAATTGCCAGCGGTCTCCGATATCGACCTCGGCCAGAAATGCCGTATCGAGCGGCGCGATCTCATCCGCGATCATCGCCTTGACGGCGGCAAGCACGGGTTTCAGCCGCGCGGTCTGTCCAAGATCCATGGTGATCCTCCCGTGACGTCATGGTGCATCGCACACGGGCCGTGTCAATCAACGGCTTGCGCTACTTGGCGTCACGTGGCCCTATCGGGGCATGACCGAGGCGGCGAAAGATATCGGCATGTCCCTTGCCACGCTGGACAGCACCCTGTCGGGGGCCGTGCCGGGGTTTGAGGATTTGCAAGAGGTTGCCAAATTCGGCACCGGCCAGTCCAACCCGACCTATCTGATCACGGCCGCCAGCGGGCGCTATGTGCTGCGCAGCAAACCGCCCGGCGACCTGCTGCCCTCTGCCCATGCGGTGGACCGCGAATTTCGCGTGATGCAGGCGCTGGCAAAGACAGCTGTGCCCGTGCCGCGCGTGCTGCATCTGGCCGATGCCGCCACATCCCCGAGCGGACGCGCGTTTTTCGTCATGGATTATCTGGACGGGCGCATTTTCTGGGACCCTGCCTTGCCGGAAGTGGCGCAGACGGACCGTGCCGCGATCTATGACGCGATGAACGCGGCCCTTGCGGCCTTGCACGATGTAGACGTCGCAGCCGTCGGCCTGTCGGATTTCGGCAAGCCCGGCAATTATTTCGCCCGCCAGCTGGACCGCTGGTCCCGCCAGTATCTGGCCAGCGTCGCCGAACCCAGCCCAGCGATGGCGCAGATCATCGCTTGGCTGGAACAAGAAATGCCGCCCGATGACGGGCAGGTGGCGCTGGTGCATGGCGACTGGCGGCTCGACAACATGATCTTTGCGCGGGACAAGCCGGACATTCTGGGCGTGCTGGATTGGGAATTGTCCACGTTGGGGCATCCGCTGGCGGACCTTGCCTATCAATGCATGCAATGGCGGCTGCCCAACGATGGCACGATGCGGGGCCTTGGCGGGATCGACCGCGCGGCCCACGGCCTGCCGACCGAGGCGGAGTATATTGCGGCCTATGTCGCGCGGCGCGGGCTGCCCGCGATCGACAACTGGGCCTTTTATCTGGTGTTTGCGTTTTTCAGGCTCGCTGCGATCCTTGCGGGCGTTGCGGCACGCGCCGATAGCGGCAATGCGTCAAACCCTGAACAGGCGCGCGTTTACGGGCAGGCCGTGCCGGTCCTTGCCGCGCTGGCCCTGCAGGTGACCCGTGACGGACCCTAGCCCAGCATGATTCCAAGGGCGACTGTCATCAGCCCTAGCACCGACACGAACAAAGCGCCGAGATTGACAGGCAGCACCTTGCCCAGACGGGCGCGCATTTCATCATCGGGCAGGTTCGCACGTTTCGCGCGCATGACCATGACGACGCTATAGCCGATCCCGATCAGGCCAAGCACCGACATCGCTGCACCGATCCAGATAACGATTTCCATCCTGCACCTCATTCGTTTTGCCTGCCCTAGCGTGGGGGCAGGCGTTGCGCAAGGGTTGCGGGTCCACAGACCACGGGCTAGGAAACTGCAACCCCGCAGGAGAGCGTCATGACCGATTCAATCATCGAAACCACATCCAATGTTGCCGCCGAGGAATTGCGCCAGTTCATCGAACGCTTCGAACGGCTGGAGGCCGAGAAAAAAGACATCGCCGACGCCCAGAAAGAGGTGATGGCCGAAGCCAAAGGGCGCGGCTACGACACCAAGGTCCTGCGCAAGATCATCGCGATCCGCAAACGCGACGCCAATGATCTGGCCGAGGAAGAAGCGGTGATGGACCTGTACATGTCGGCGCTGGGCATGTCCTGAGCCGTCAGCGGAACGGCAGCAGCAATTCGACCCCCGGCATCGCGTCGATCACGTCAAGGTCTTGCTCGTAAAGCGCTGTCAGATGGGCAACGGTCGCTGCATCCATTTCGGGCAGCGTGATCTCTTCCTCGATGGCATCCGGCAGGGCATGGTCCGCCCAGATCGCCGCGATCATATCGTGGCGGTCCGCATCGGTGTCATAAGAGGCCTTCGCTAGGCTGTCCGACAAAAGCGTCAGTCCTTGGGCATCCAGCACCGTGGCCAGCAAGTCGGTGCCGCCCGCAAGGGTGCTATGTGCGCTAGCCCCCGACAGGCGGCGGATCAACTGGTCCCAGATCAGCGGCGAATCCTCGTTGCACCAGACCGTCAGGGGCGTATCCGGCGCGCCTAGCTTGATGCGGCGGACCACGTCGGACCAGCGGATTTCCTCGGGGGCCAGCACGCCAAGGGCCGCGCCGATGCTGGCCTGTTGCACGCGGCGCAGCGTGTCCTGCAGGAAACCCGCCGGATTGCGGATGGCCAGAAACAGGCTGATGTCGTCATCGGGGAACAGGCGGTGCAGGCCGCGCGTCTTGGTTTCTGCCTGCGGATAGAACACGCCATGTTCATAAATCCGGTTCGGCACGCAAAGAAAATTCTCGTTGCTCAGGACCAATCGTCGCAGATCGTCGGTATCGGTGATCGCATCAAGCAGGATGTCGCGCGTGTCGGGGTGCAGGTCATTGCCCGCAAGGCCCTGTATCGCCTCGCGGATCAGGCTGCGGTATTTGCCGGGACCGGGCACGGCAATGCCCTGCTGCCACAGCACATCGGCATTCTTGAGAACCGACTTCAGCAAACGGTCCTCGTCGGTGCAATGTGCGCCGATATGAAATGCGATCTGCATTTGGCGTCCCCGATTTTTGCGCTGCTCTATACCATAGGGCGCATTCTGGACAGTGAAACCGGTTTCGACTAAGCCAGAGGCCATGTCCGATCAAATAAGTCAGATTTCATTGCAACGGCCAAGGCGGCGCCGGATCGACCCGTGGTCGGTCGGGGCTTTCGTTATCGCCGCGACAGTGATGATGCCGATCCTCGCGGTGGTCTGGTTCGCGCTGACGCCGACCGAAAACATCTGGCCACATCTGATCAGCACCACGCTGCCGCGTTATCTGTCCAACACCTTTGTGCTGATGCTGAGCGTGGGCGCGATCACGGCCGTGGTGGGAACAGGGACGGCGTGGCTAGTCGTCATGTACCGCTTTCCGGGGCGCGCGTTCCTGCAATGGGCCTTGCTGATGCCGCTGGCGGTGCCCGCCTATGTGGGGGCCTATGCGCTGGTTGATTTTCTGGAATACGCAGGCCCCGTGCAGACCGCGCTGCGCGACACCTTCGGCTGGACCAGCCCGCGCGATTACTGGTTCCCCGCGATCCGCACCCGCGAAGCGGCCATCGTGGTGCTGAGTGCGGCCCTTTACCCTTACGTCTATCTGCTGGCGCGTGCGGCGTTCCGCGAACAATCGGGCGCCGCCTTCGAGGTCGCCCGCGCATTGGGGGCAGGAGCCTGGGGCCGGTTTTTGCGCGTGGGCTTGCCGCTGGCGCGCCCCGCCATCGCTGCCGCTGTCGCCATCGTGATGATGGAAACCGTCAATGATTACGGGACGGTGGATTTCTTCGCGGTCCAGACACTGACGACGGGGATCTTCTCGGTCTGGCTGCAGGCGGGCAACCTTGGCGGGGCGGCGCAACTGGCCAGCACGATGCTTGCGGTGATCGTGATTCTGGTGCTGGCCGAAAAGCTGAGCCGCCGCAAGATCAGGTTCTTCGGCTCGGCCCGTGGTGCGCGCCCTGTCTCGCCGGAACCATTGGTGGGGGTTAAGGCGTGGAGCGCCACCGCGCTGTGCCTGTTTCCAGTCCTCATGGGCTTCGTGTTGCCGCTGGCCGTGATCCTGAGCCATGCGTTCAATGCCCAGACATGGCTGGCCCCCGGCCTGCGCCGCGCGGTCATGCACACGGTCACGGTCGGCGGGATCGCGGCGGTGCTGACCGTCGTGGGCGGGGTGTTCATGGTCTATGGTGTACGGATATCGCGCCACCGGCTGCCCGCGCTGCTGATGCCGGTCACTGCCATTGGCTATGCCGCACCCGGTGCGGTGCTGGGGCTTGGTATCCTTGTGCCGCTCGCTGCCTTTGACAACCGTCTGGCCGATGGGATCGTCGCGGCCGGGTTCAGCGACCCCGGCCTGATCTTCACCGGATCTGCGGCGGCTTTGGTACTGGCCTATGTCGTGCGGTTCTTCGCCATCGCACAAGGCACGACGGATGCGGCTCTCGGGCGGGTGTCGCCCAGCCTGCCGATGGCCGCCCGCTCGCTCGGGCGGACGGCGGGCGGGACCCTGCGCGCGGTACATCTGCCGCTGGTGCGCGCCTCGCTTGCCTCTGCGCTGCTCTTGGTCTTCGTCGATATCGTCAAAGAATTGCCCGCGACCCTGCTTTTGCGGCCGTTCAACTATGAAACGCTGGCCACGCGGGTCCATGCGAAAGCTGTGCTCGAGAACCTCTCAGAGGCCGCCCCAGCCGCCTTGATGATCACCCTCGTGGGGCTGGCGGCAGTGATCCTTCTGGCGCGCGCCAACCGCTGAATTCCAAGGCGCGCATATTTTGCGCATTTCCGCCAAATCGGCATTGCCAGACCGTATTTGTCCCTGCTATACGCCCGCAAACCGGGGGATGCCCCGCACCAGTGCCCCTATAGCTCAGCTGGTAGAGCAACTGATTTGTAATCAGTAGGTCCGCGGTTCGAGTCCGTGTGGGGGCACCATCAAAACCCTTGAAAACCAGCACATGAAACGCCCCATGACCACAGCGAGGTTGCTGCTGCGCTGGTGTCAGCGCAGCATTCGCAGCAGGGCTTGCGATGGTTCGGCGGTCACGGGCAGGCCTTGGGCGCGCTGGAAAGCCTCGATCGCGCGGGTGGTATTGGCACCGATCACGCCATCGGCACCCTGGGTGTCGAAACCCCGCCGCGTCAGGCCGTTCTGCAAGGCGATACGGTCCGGTTTGGTCAGCCCGAAACGGTCGGGCGGAAAGGGCATCCGCAACGGGCCGCCACCGGCGATCCGGTCGGCCAGATGGCCTACGCCGATCGCATAGGCATCCGAATTGTTATAACGCTTGATCGCGCGGAAATTGGCGGTGGTGCTGAACCGTGGCCCGCCGGGTTGCGGTTCCAGCGCGCCGTTCGGGTCCTCGCGGCCCCAAGCCGTGCCGGTCTGCCAACCGCTGCGCGCGAGGTAATTGGCGGCACTGGCCAGCGCGTCGCTTGGGTCATCCGCCCAGATGTCGCGCCGCCCGTCACCGGTGAAATCCACCGCGAATTGGGCGAATGTCGTGGGGATGAACTGGGTATGGCCCATCGCCCCCGCCCATGATCCGGTCATGCGGGCGGGCGTGATGTCGCCTGCCTGCAGGATGCGCAGGGCTTCAAGCGTCTGTGCTTCGAAAAACGCGCCACGGCGGCCTTCGTAGGCCAGCGTCGAGGTGGCGGCGATCACGGGGATGTCCCCTTGCCGTTCGCCGTAAAAGCTTTCCAGCCCCCAGATCGCTGTGACGATATAGCGGCTTACGCCATAGCGCGCCTCGATCGCGTTCAGCACCGGCGCGTGACGGGCATAGGCCGCACGGCCTTTGGCGATGCGGTCGTCAGAGGCGGCGATGGCAAGGTAGTCTTCCAGCGTGCGGCGGAATTCGGTCTGGTTGCGGTCGCGCGTGACGACGCCTGGCAGAAAGCCCGCATTGCGGAAGGCCGCGTCGAAGGTCGCAGGCGATACGCCTTGCGCTGTCGCGCGTCCGCGAAACCCCGCAATCCAGGCATCATAGCCGGCATCGCGCTGCGGGAGCAGGTCGGGCGGCGTGGCACTGGCGGCGGCGGGCCGCACTGTGGTCATGGTGCTGCGCGGCGTGGTGGCGCAGGCCGCAAGCAGGCTTGCGCCCAGCCCCGCGATGATGAAACGTCTGTGGGTGGTCATGTCCTGCTCTCGCTTTTGTTTTCTTTTGGCGCAGTCTAGCGGCTTCTGCCGCTGGCACAATCCTGCCATCGCAGGGCAGGCGGGGCGTTGCCACAAATTACACGAAGTTTTGCATTCAGCTTCGCCGGTCGCTCTGGCATGAGATTGCGCGAAGAGGAGTCCGACACCGTGCCCGTCATCAATTGCGCCACATGGAACATCCACCGCGCCAAGGGGCGCGACGGCCGCGTCGATCCCGAGCGTGTGGCGGACGCGATTACCGGCGATCTCAGCCCTTTGGGTCGGCATCAGGTGCTGGCCTTGCAGGAGGCTGACGGCGAATGCCCGCCGCATGCGGGGATCCTCGATCTGGACCGGATCGCGGCGCAGACCGGTCTGCGCCATGTGCATGACCAGACCCATATGCGCTGGGGCCCGCAGAGCCACGGGTTTCTGGGCTCGATCCTGTTTGTGGACCCTGCGATCACCGTCACGGCCTGCGATGTCATCGACCTGCCCGGGCATTGCCATCGCGGGGCTGTCGTGGCCGAGGTGCTGCATGCGGGCATCGCCTGCCGGATCATGACCATGCATCTGTCGCTGTCGCAGCCCTTGCGGATCGTGCAGATGCGCATCATCGGCCAGTATCTGCGCCGCCGCCCCGCCATGCAGACCCTGCTTTTGGGCGATCTGAACGAATGGCGGCCTTGGTCGGGCCTTGCGTTTTCACCGCGCCTGCTGGGGCGGCGGTTCGAGGGCGGTGTCAGGCGGACCTTTCCGGCGCATCGTCCTGTGCTGCCTTTGGACCGCATCCTGTCGGACCGGGCAGGGGCAGTGCAGGATTTGCAGGTGGTCGATACTGCCGCGATCCGCGCGGCATCCGATCATCTGCCGCTTAGCGCGCGGGTGGCGTTGGGGTAGAAGGGGCTTTGCCCCTCGCCCGGATTTCATCCGGGCTCACCCCAGAGTATTTTTGGAAAAAAGAAGTCGTTACGCGCGCCAGAAGGGCCAGATGCGCCCGAAGACGCCGTCGCGCAGGATCAGGGCGTGATGCAGCGCCGCGCCGATATGCAGCGCAAGCACCGCAAGCAGTATGAAACGACCGTAGAAATGCGCCGATTTCGCGATTTCCGCGATGGCCTCGTTGCGCGGCAGAAGCGGGTGCAGCCCGATGGCACCTAGCCCCTCGATCGGGAAGCCGCCCATCGTCACACGGACATAACCCGTGATCGCCATGAAAAAGACCATCACATAGAGCAGGATATGCGTCGCCCCCGCGGCCTGTTTCTGCCAGCCGGGCATATGCGCGGGCAGGGGGGCAGGCGGGTTGAGCGCGCGGTAGGCCAGCCGGATCACCATCAAGAGCAGGATCACCACGCCAAGGTTCTTATGCAGGATGAAGAGCGCGTTCTGCGTGGCGCGGTCCAGCCCGTCGCCGACCATGATCCCGCCGACCGGCAGCATGACGATGATCGCAAGGGCCAGTCCCCAATGCAGAATCCGGGCGGGAAGGCGGTAACCGTTTTGCATGCAATGCTCCTTTGCGCCCAGCAAAGGGCGGTCGCGCGTTTGTGTCAACCGGTCAGTTGATCGCCGTTGACTTGGACGGGGTGATGCTATGTCTGGTCATATGGCTGTTACACTTGATCACCCTGCGCAAGAGGCGCGCCGCGGGCGGAACGTCCCGCTGCTTGTGCGCTTTGGCCTGCTGGCTGTCGCGAACCTATGGTTGCTGGCTGCCGTTGTCTATGGACTGTTCGGGGCCGAGCCTGCCGCATTCTGGACCGGTGGCGCGCTGGCGCTCGGGCTTTATCTTGGCCTGAATGCGCTTTTGCTGCGCGGACTGGTCCAGCATTATCCGCATGACCGGCTGGGTCTGTGCAATACTGTCACCCATTTCCGCGCGACCCTGACGGCGGGTCTGGCCGCTGTGGTGCCGAATGCGCCCGCTGTGGCCGCCGACCCCCTGCTGGCGTGGACTGTCGTTGCCATCGCCACCATTGCGCTGGCCTGTGACGGGATCGACGGCTGGGCCGCGCGCCGGTCGGGGCTGTCGAGCCGCTTTGGCGCGCGGTTCGACATGGAGGTTGATTCCGTCCTTGCGCTGCTGCTGGCGCTGGTCGTCTGGCAGACCGGCAAGCTTGGCGACTGGGTGCTGTTGCTGGGGCTGATGCGCTATCTCTATCTGGGCGCGATGTGGCTTTTGCCATGGCTGAACCGCCCGACGCCGCCGCGGTTCAGCGGCAAGCTGGTCTGCGTGATCCAGATTGCCGTGCTGATCGCGCTGCTTTCGCCGCTTGTGACCGGGCTGTGGGCTGTGGGGTTGGCTGGCTGTGCGCTCGCGCTGGTGATCTGGTCCTTCGGCGTCGATATCCGCTATCTGTGGCGCCTGCGCAGCGCATGAATCTGGTCTTGCGTCTTTTCGGGGTGGTGCTGGCTGCGGCCCTGCTGCATCTGGCGCTGATCCAGCCCAACCATCCGAACGCGATGACATGGGGGGCCTTGCGGCTGTTCCCGCTGGAACTGCCGGTGATCCTGTTGGCGCTGTTGGCCTTGTCGGGGCGCGCGCTGGTGTTTCGCGCGCTGCTGGTCGGGGTGCTGAGCCTGATCGTCATCCTCAAGATCGCGGATTATGCGAATTTCGTGGCTTACAATCGTGTGTTCAACCCTGCGACCGACATGGGGCTGATCCGCGCGGCCTATGAACTGGGGACAGGTGCCTTGGGGCCGGTTCTGGGCAATCTGGTGGCGGTTGGCGCGGCGCTGATGCCTTTCGCGCTGGCAGGCGCGCTTTGGTGGGCGACGGGGCGCTGGGTGCGGTTGCAACCGCCCGCAGGCTGGGCGCTGGTCTGGCGCGGGGGCTTCGGGGTGCTGGCGGTGCTGGCCGCTGGGGTGATGGTGGGCCAGATCGGGGCGGCCAAAGGGCAATGGGCGCTGCCTGTCAAGCCACCGGGGGCCGCGTTTTCCGCGCGGCTGGCCTATGACCGTGTGGGCCTTTACCGTGCGACGCAGGCCGAGCTTGCAGCCTTTGTCGCCGCCGCCGAAAGCGACCCTTTTGCCGCGGCCAGCCCGCTGTTCGACCGTCTGGCAGGCCGCGATGTCGTGTTCATTTTCATCGAAAGCTATGGGCGGGCAAGCTTTGACAACCCGCTTTACATCCCCACCCACAGCGCGACCCTGCGTGCGGCGCAAGACGATCTGGCGCAGATCGAGGCGATTGCGATGCGCTCGGGCTGGATGACCGCGCCGATCACCGGCGGGCAAAGCTGGCTGGCGCATACATCCATCGCCTCTGGCCTCTGGATCAGCGACCAGATCCGCTATCGCGCGCTGCTGGCCAGCCCGCGCAAGACGCTGTTCCAGCTGGCGACGCAAGCCGGCTATCACACCGCGACCGTGGTGCCAGCGATCACCCGCGACTGGCCCGAGGGGCCGCGCATCGGGTTCGAGACGATTTTGGCAAAGGACGATCTGGGTTATCAGGGGCTGCCGTTCAACTGGGTGACGATGCCTGACCAGTTCACGCTGACGGCCTATGACCGGCTGCTGGCCAAGGCGCCGCGCGACGGGCGGCCACTTTTTGCGGAAATCTCGCTCATTTCGTCGCATGCGCCCTGGGTGCCGGTGCCGGAGCTGATCGACTGGGACGATGTGGGCGACGGCACCGTGTTTAACGAGATCGCCCAATCGGACGATCCGCCCAATGTGGTCTGGCGCGACCATGACCGCGTGCGCGACCAGTATCGCCGTGCCATCGACTATGCGCTGCAGGTCAGCTTTTCCTATGTCGCGCGGCAGGGCGCGGATATGCCATTGTTCATAGTGCTGGGCGATCATCAGGCGGCGGGTTTTGTGGCCCAAGGCCCCAGCCTCGACGTGCCGGTCCATGTGATTGGCCCTACGGAGGTAGTCGCGATGATCGACCAATGGGGCTGGACGCCGGGCCTGTTGCCGGACGAAACGCTGCCCGCATGGTCGATGGATCTGTTCCGCGACAGGTTCTTGCGGGCGTATTCGACGGGGGTGCCGTAGGGGGGTAGGCCGGACGGAGCAAGCATTGGCACTATTGCAATTGGTCGATACCTTCGTCTGTACCGAAGCCACTTGGGGGTGCGAACGAATGACAGAAATGACAATCAGGCAAGAGCAAGACGATCAACTTTTGGCCGAGCTAAGCGCCTGCGAAGTAAGTGTGTGGGATGCGCTCACTCGTTGTGATCGACAGTCGGACGATGCAGCTTTGGCAGACACATTTTTGGGTGTCTACTCTGATGGGTTTGCCGGGAAGTGCGATCATGTTCAACAGCTTGGAAGTGGCGCGACGATGCAGTCCTACCGTCTCTCTATGCATAGAGTGATGGCCTTGGGTGCAGAGCATGCCGTGTTATCGTATCGAGTGGATTTCTTGCGTGCTGGCAAAGCCGATCCTGAAGCAATGTATGTAAGTTCAATATGGCAACGAATGGACGGGGGTTGGATCAATATCTTCAGCCAAGATACTGTTGCCACGGGCTGAACTTTTCAATCGACCCATATCTGTCCGAAGTGGGCTCAAAGCCGCCATATGAATTTCGCCCTTACCCCAGCCTACCCCTTCACCGCCCCTGCCATGATCGCCCGCACGATCAGTCTTTGCAGCGCAAGGAACGCCGCTAGCGCGGGCACCACCGCGACGAGGCAAGCGGCGGCCAGCAGTTGCGTGGTGGAGGCCGAACTCGACCCTGCGAAATTGTAGATCGCGACGGCAATCGGCAGTTGCCCGTCGCGGGTCAGCAGGATGAAGGGCACCAGAAACTGCGACCAGCCCATGATCATGTTCAGGATGAACGCCGAGGCCAGCGCCGGCGCCGCGAGCGGCAAGGTGATCCGCAGCAGGATTTCCGCGCGGTTGCAGCCGTCGATGGCGGCGGCTTCCTCGAGTGCTGCGGGGATCGCATCAAAACCAACCTTGATGAGCCAGACCGACAAAGGCACGCCGATCGCCATATAGACGGCGATGACCGACGCATGGCTTTCCAGCAGCCCCAGCCGGTCAAGATAGCGGTAAAGCGGAATAATCACGACCAAGGGCGAGATCATCTGCACCATCAGGATGCCGACCATCAGCGGCCCCTTGCCGCGGAAGGTGAACCGTGACGCAGCATAGGCGGCTGGGGTGGCGACCGCGACCGCGCCCAAAGCCCCCAGCGCACACAGCTTGACCGCGTTCCACAGATAGGTGCCAAAGGCGCGGTCGGTCAGGATCAGGCGGAAATTGTCCAAGGTCGGGGCCTCGGGGATGAAGCGTGCAGCACCCAGATAGACTTCAGCCGGGGTGCGCAACGACAGCGACACCAGCCACAACAGCGGCATCAGGAACAGCGCCGCCAGCACGATCCCCGCCAGATAGGTCAGCATGTCGCCAATGCGCGGGGTCATCGCGCGCCCCGCCGCATCAGCACGGCCAGATAGACCAGCGTCAGCATCATGCTGATCGCGAGCAGCAGCACCGCCAGCGCCGACCCGCCGCCCAGATCGTAGCTATAGAATACGCGGTTGAAGATGTTGAGCGACAGGACTTCCGTCGCGCGGCCCGGCCCGCCACCTGTCAGCGCAAGGATCGTATCGAATGTGTTCAGCGTCTGGATCGTCACGAGGATGGTGTTCACAAGGATCGCACCCCGCATCTGCGGGATGGTGATGAACAGGAATTGCGCCGTGGGGCTGGCCCCGTCCACCGCCGCCGCCTCATAGAGCACCGGATCGACGGCACGGCGCGCGGCGTAGAACACGATCATCGAAAAGGCGGACCCTTGCCAGACATTGGCGATCACCGCCGACAGCATGGCGTTGTCGGGGTCGGACAGCCATGCGACAGGGGCCAGCCCGATCAGGCGCAGCAGGGAATTGACCGCGCCGAACGGGGCCTCCGACAGCAGCATCTGCCAGATCAGCCCGTTGGCGATACCGGGGATCACCCATGCGGCCAGCACGATGGTGCGCAACAGGCCCATCCCGTAAAGCCCCCGCCTGTCACCGCGCACCAGCAGCAGGGCAATTGCCAGCCCCACGGCTTGCAGGCTGACCACGCTCAGCAGCGTGAACAGCCCCGTATTGCGCAGGATCACAGGCAGGCTGCTGTCGCCATAGGCGCTGGCATAGCCATCCAGCCCGTAGCCCGTGATCGGACGCAGCAGCGTCGCATCGCTAAAGCTGAAGCGGATCACATCCGCGACGGGGATCAGGAACACCCCGCCCAGCACCACAAGGACCGGCGCGAACCACAGCCAGATGCGCCGGTCTCCGGTCATGGTTTACAGCCGTTCGAATGCTGCATCGACAGCGGCGGCAGCGGCATCAAGCGCCTCTTCGGGCGTGGCAGTCCCCGACAGCACATCACCCAGCAGGATTTGCAACTGGTTGCTGATCTCGGGGTAGATCGCGACACCGGGACGAGCGACACCGTTCACCAAGGCTTCGGCAAAGGCATCGTATTCCGGCCCTTCGAAGGTGTCATAGGCGTCATAGATGCTGGCCGAGGTGGGCAGCAGCCCTTGGAACGCATTGCCTTCGGTGGCGTAGATTTCATAGGCCATGCGTGCGCAAATCTCGACCGCCGTCGGATCGTCGCTGAACGCGCCGATGGTCCACCCGCCGGTGCCGGTCGCACGCTGGTCAGCGGTCGGCCCGGGCAGTTCGCTCAGTTCCCAGTTGGCGAATTGATCCTCGGGCAGGGTGCCGCGCAGTTGGCCATATTGCCAGTTGCCACCAATGAAGAGGCCCGCCGTGCCAGCAGCGGCGGCGGCGTTGAATTCATCGTAGTTGATGATCGTCGTCACCCGCGACGGGGCGGCACCGCTATCGACCAGATCCTTGTAGAAATTGATCGCCGCGAGCATCTTGTCGCGGTTGTCGCCTTCGTTGAACACGGGGCGCCCGTCGGCATCGACCAGTTCACCGCCCTGCGCCCAGAAATTCGGCAACCAGTCGAACGCCGTGCCTTCCCAGCGTCCGCCATTGAACAACACGCCTTCGCGGCCCGCCTCGACCGTCGTCAGCGCGGCGGCTTGCAGGTCGTCCCAAGTGGCGGGGGCATCAGGCACGAGCGATGTGTCGCGATAGAGCACCTGCAGGCTGGTGAACCACCACCAAGCGAGCACATTGCCCTCGGCATCGCTGACCCCGTCGCGCACGAAGGGGAACAGATCGTCGATCTGCGCCTGCGTGAAATGGGCGTTCATCGGCGACAGCACACCCGCTGCCTTGAACAGCCCCAGCTGAGAGCTGTCGATCATCGCGCAATCAGGGCCACGGCCCGCGCGCACCTGTTCCAGCATCCGCGCCTGTTCCTGCCCGATATTGTCGGTCTGCAACTGCGTTTCGATCCGCCAGTCGGGGTAGTCGGCCATCAGGGCCAGAAACTTCTCCTCGAAGAATTCCCGCGTCGCATCGTCCGAGGAGTAAAGATCGAAGGCCGTCAGCCGGAAGGTCATGACATTTGGTGCATCGGCCGGGCCGACGCGGTCGCGCGTGATCAGGTCCTGCGGGAAAGCGGCAGAGGCGGACAGCGCAAGGGCAGCGGTCAACGGATAGGCAAGGGCGTAACGCATGTGGAAAAGTCTCCTGTTGGTGTTTTTATCGGGTCAGACGCAGGCCGGTCTCTGGATCAAACAGATGGGCGCGGGTCATGTCGGGTTGCAGGCAGCCGGTCGCACCGGGCCGCAAGTCAGGGCGCGGCTCAAGCCGGACCCAGACCGGCCCCAGCGCGTCGGTCTGCCACAGCGCCAGCGTTTCGGCGCCCAAAGGTTCAAGCAGCTCCAGCCTCGCGGGCAGGCCGGTGCTGGCCAGCCGCAGCGCCTCGGGCCGCATGCCCAAAGTGACAGGGCCGCGATGGGCCGTGGCGGGGGCGGGCAGGCGCAGGCCGCCTGTCAGCGTCAGCGCGGTATCGGTCAGCACCCCGTCGGCAAAGGTCATTGCGGGCGCGCCGATGAATTCGGCGACAAAGCGCGATACGGGTGTGTTGTATATCTCCATCGGCGTACCGATCTGCTCGATCCGGCCTGCGTTCATCACGACGACGCGGTCGGCCATTGTCATCGCCTCGGTCTGGTCGTGGGTGACATAGATCGTGGTGGTGGGCACGCGGGCATGCATGCGCTTGATCTCGGTGCGCATGGTCAGGCGCAGGCGGGCGTCGAGGTTGGAGAGCGGTTCGTCGAACAGGAATAGACGCGGATTACGCACGATGGCACGGCCCATGGCGACGCGCTGTTTCTGTCCGCCCGACAAATCGCCCGGCATCCGGTGCATCAGATCGGTCAGTTCCAGAGCGCGCGCGGCCTCGGCCACGGCGGTCTTGGTGTCGGCGCGGGACACACCTCTGCGGCGCAGGCCAAAGGCGATGTTCTGCGCGACCGTCATATGCGGATAAAGCGCGTAGTTCTGGAACACCATCGCCACATCGCGCTGGGCGGCCCCTTGATCGTTGACGCGTTTGCCTGCGATTTCGATATCGCCTGAAGTCGCGCTTTCCAGCCCCGCGATCAGACGTAGCGTTGTGGACTTGCCGCAACCTGACGGCCCCACCAGCACCACAAATTCATTGGCTGCCACATCAAGGTTGATACCCGCGACGGCCGCGGGTCCGGTGGCGAACCGCTTGACCAGATCGCGCAGGCGCAGTGTCGCCCCTTGGGGTGCCCTGTCCTGTGCCTGTGCCGGTTGCGGCTGTGCGATATTCAAGTTCATCATCCGAACATAGTGGTAACACCGCCGAGGTCCATAGAATCCGGGGAATTGACGGCGGGCGCTTGCAATTCCACACAACTGGCGGATATCTCGACCAATGTCCGAACGCCCTGATCCCCTTCCGGTTCCGCGCCGCGCCTCTTTCGGGGCAGTGTTGCGCGTTTTGGTGACACTCGCCATCCTTGCGCTGTTATGGCACCTGACCGACGGTCCGCAGGTTCTGGCGCTTTTGGCGCAGAGCGAATGGCTCTGGCTGCTGGCGGCTTTGGCCAGCGCGCACGGGCAGGTCCTGCTTTCTGCGCTACGCTGGCGGCTGACGGCGGCACAGCTGGACCAGCCCTTGCGCAAGCGCGATGCCATCGGGGAATACTACCTGTCGCAATTCGTCAATCTGGCGGTGCCGGGCGGTGTGCTGGGCGATGCAGGCCGCGCCGTGCGCCAGCGCCATCAGGCAGGCATGCTGCGCGCGGCACAGGCGGTGGTGCTGGAACGGCTGGTCGGGCAGGTGGCGCTTTTTGCGGTGCTGTTCGGCGGCTTCATCGTGGCCATCGCCGTGCCGGGGGGGCTGGTGTTGCCAGACTGGGTCAGTGATATCGTCGGCTGGCTGGCCCTGCTTGTCGTCGGACTTGTTGGTCTGGGTGCGGTCCTTTCGCGCGTGCCCGGGCCTGTATCGCGCGCAACGGCAGGGTTTCTGGCGGCGCTGCGTCTGGGGCTGCTGGCGCGCGGCGTCTGGCCGCGTCAGGTGGGCCTCAGCATCGCGATTGTGGCCTGCAATCTGGCAAGTTTCGCGTTTTGCGCTTTTGCGACCGGCACCGACCTGCCGTTTGTCGCGGTGGTGACGATCCTGCCCTTGATCCTGACCTCGATGATGATCCCGCTGTCGGTGGGTGGCTGGGGCCTGCGCGAAGGGGCAGCCGCCGCGATCTGGCCTGTCGTGGGTGCGCAGGCCGAGGCGGGGATCGCGGCCAGCATCGCCTTTGGCCTTGTCATTCTCGCGGCAAGCCTGCCGGGTGTGTGGTTTTTGCTGTCACAACGGCGGCGTCCGGCGTCTGCGTCCAGCGCGTCAGAATAGCGGTGCGGTCGCGCAGAACGGGGCTTGGGTCCAGCGTCTGCGGTGTGGCGAACAGCCAGCCCTGCGCGGGTTTCGCGGTCGCCGCGATCAGCAGGGGTGCCGCGATCATCGGGGCCATCACCGGCAAGAGCCAAAGAAGAACGCCCGTGGCAAAGACCAGCGTGACCAGCACCCCGATACAGCCGGCCGACACGATCCAGTGCGCGGCAAGATAGGCCTCGCGCAGGGTCACCGCGCCGCCCGTGCGGTCCTGCGCTGGCCAGCCGCCATCGCGACCGCGCAGGATCTGCCCGATGGCGCGCAGCTGGTACATCAGCAGGATCGGCGTCAGCAGCGACAGCACAAGCAGTTCCGCCACAGCCGAAGCCGTGCTGCGGATCACACCGCCAAAGCCGCGTGTGCGCCCGTGCAGGACGGCATCACACAGGTTCAGCGCCTTCGGCAACACCAGCAGCACCAGCACGCCCACCATCAGCCCTAACGCGATGGCGAAATTGGTGCGCGAGACGACCGGCAGGGTCAGACCCTCGAGCGACAGGCGGATCGTGCCCGAGGCCAGCGCCTCCGTCAGGATACTGGTCAGCACGAACCCCATCCAGACAGGGGCAAGCAGATAAGCGAAGATGCCTTGCACAAAGACAAACCTGCTCCATCCGGGCAAACCCTGCACAGCGACAAGGCGCAGATGCTGCAGATTGCCCTGACACCAGCGCCGGTCGCGTTTGGCGTGGTCGATCAGCGTTTCGGGCGTTTCCTCGAAACTGCCGCCAAGGTCGGTGTCGAGCCTGACGTTCCAGCCGCCGCGCGCCATCAGTGCGGCCTCGACGTAGTCATGGCTCATGATCGGGCCACCGAAGGGCGGTGCGCCGGGCAGGTCGGGCAGCCCGCAGCTTTGCGCGAAAGCACGAATGCGGATGATCGCGTTATGCCCCCAGAACGGACCCGTGCGCCCTTGCAGTCGTGCCAGACCACGCGCGAAGACGGGGCCGTGAAAGCCAGCCGCGAATTGCATCAGCCGCGCAAAGCGTGACCGCGCATTCACCACCACGGGCAAGGTCTGAAGCAGCCCCAGCGCGGGGTCGGCCTGCAACCGCAGCGCCATGTCCCGCATCGTTGCTCCTTCCATGATGCTGTCGGCGTCCAGAATGATGGCGTAATCATAGGCCGCACCCGAGGTGCGGATGAAATCCGCAATATTGCCCGCCTTGCGCCCTTGGTTGTCGGCGCGCCTGCGGTAAAAGATGCGGCCTTCGCCAAGGTTTTCCTGCAACAGCCGCAGGTACCAGTGCCGTTCCTGCGCGGCTTGGGCATCGTCCTGCGTGTCCGACAGGATCGCGAAATCAAAGCCCGCGCCATTCGTTGCCTGCCGCAAGGAGGCGTCCATCGCGGCGATGCGCGAAAAGGTGGCGGCGGGGTCTTCGGCAAAGATCGGCACAAGCACGACCACGCGGGCCCGCAACGGCGCGTCAAGTGGCGGATGGCGGGGCGGGCGCGCCACAAGGCCCAGTATGGCCAGCGCCGCACCCCATGCCAGCCAGAAGGTCGCGATCAACACCAGCGCGGCGCGCAAAAGGTCGAGAGCGGTGATCCCGCCGATCGTGCCGAAGATCAAAAACACACCGCCCGCCGTCAGCGCCGTGGCGGCGCAGGCCGCGATCACCAGAAAACGCAACATCACGGGCGTTGCTTGGGCGGGCATCTACTGGCGCGCACGTGGCGCAATCATGGCCCAGAGCCGCCAGAACAGGCCCGCCATCTCTGCCGGACCCGCGTTTGACAGGTCCTGAGGCGCAAAGGCCATAGGCGCATCGGGCAGGGCCTGCGCGGGCGAGGATGCGCCTGTGTGCGACGCTGATCTGGCAGGTGGTTGCGCCATGACGCCCCCGTGCTGTTGCCGTGCCTCAAGGGCCGCGGCCAGTTGCTTTGCGCAAAACATAGGTCTGGTGGTGGCTTTGGCCAGTCCGGCAATCTGGTCACATCGGGGGCCTGCGCGTCGCAAACGGACGATCAGGGCGCAGGCGGCCGCTGTAGCCTTGGGGCTGAGCCACATCCGAAGGACCCGCAGATTTGTCTGTCGCCACACCAACCGCACCCGCGCTGCCTGCCCACCGCCAAGGCGTGTTGCTGGTCTTTGCGGCAGGCGTGCTGTGGTCCACGGTCGGCCTTGGCGTGCGGTTGATCGAGGATGCGGTGGTCTGGCAAATCCTGTTCTATCGGTCAGTCAGCCTGTCGCTGTTCTTGTATATCGTGATCCGGTGGCGCAGCGGCGGGCAGGTGTTCGCGCAGGTCCGGCGCTGCGGGCGGGCAGGGGTCGTAGGCGGGCTTGCTCTGGTCGCGGCCTACGCGGGCGGTATCTATGCCATTCAGGCCACATCGGTGGCCAATGCGATGCTGCTTTTTGCCACGGCACCTTTTATGGCCGCCGTGCTGGGGTGGGTGGTTCTGGGCGAAGCCGTGCGCCGCGCGACATGGGGGGCAATCGGTGTGGCGATCGCGGGTATTGCGGTCATGGTCGCGGACCAGACGGGCGGGGTCACGCTGCACGGATCGTTGGCGGCACTGGGGTCGGCGCTGGGTTTTGCGGTCTTCACCGTCGCATTGCGCTGGGGCAAGGCGGCCGAGATGATGCCTGCGGTCTTTCTGTCGGGCCTGTTCGGGATTGGCCTGATGTTCGTGATCTGCATGGCGCTTGGCCTGCCGCTGGTCCTGTCGCCGCGCGATGGCGGGCTTGCGATGGGCATGGGCGTGTTTCAGGTCGGCGCGGGGCTGGTCCTGTATACGCTGGGATCAAAAAGCCTGCCTGCGGCCGAACTCGCCCTGCTGTCGCTGGCCGAAGTGCTGCTCGGCCCGTTTTGGGTCTGGCTGTTTTTGGGCGAGGCCGCGGGGGCGAACACGCTGATCGGCGGGACAGTCCTGCTGGCGGCCATCGCGGGCAATGCGCTGTCGGGCAAAAGACGCAAGCCGCCCCCTATATCGCCCTGACGCATGCGCGGAGTGGAACCTTTGCCTTTGGAAAACGCTATGTTAGCGTGACGTCTTGCCGTAAGCAGACCGCCGCAAGATGCAACTGACCAAGGAATAGGGATTGATGGCCGCGCTCAAAACGATCTGGCAGACAGGGGTCGCCGTAGTCGACACGGCGGGCGAAAAGCACCTTGGCCTGATTGCGGCAGGGGTCGCCTTTTTCGGGATGTTCGGGATCTTCCCGGGCCTTGCCGCGATCATCGCGATATTCGGGCTGATGGCCGACCCTGTCGCGATCGCCGACCAGTTGACGCTGATGGAGGATATCATCCCCGATGACGCCTACCGCTTGCTGGAAAACCAGATCAACGGGCTGGTCAATGCGCCGTCCCAGGCGCTTGGCTGGGCCAGCGTCGTGTCGATCCTCGTGGCGCTCTGGTCGTGCCGTGCCGCTGTCGGTGCGCTGATCGGCGGGCTGAACGCGATTGCGGGGCAAAAGCAGCGCAGCGGGTTGCGGCAGGTCGCGGTCGCGCTTTTGCTGACCTTTGCGCTGGTGTTTCTGGCGATCATCGCGGTCAATGTCGTGATCGTACTGCCCATCGTGATGGCCGTCTTGCCGATCCCCGAGGGCACGGCATGGCTGCTTGAAGGGCTGCGCTGGATCGTGGCGCTCTGCGTGTTGCTGGCGGCACTGGGGTTGCTTTACCGTTTTGGCCCGGTACGGATCGAAAGCCGGGGGCGGTGGGTCACGGTCGGCGCGCTGGTGGTAATCGTGCTGTGGATCGCGGCCTCGGCGGGGCTGTCGTTCTATCTGACCAATTTCGCAAGCTACAACGAAGTTTACGGCTCGATTGGGGCGGTGATCGGCATGATGCTTTGGCTTTACGTCAGCGCCTATCTGATCCTGCTGGGCGCGGCGCTGAACATGCATGTGCATGGCAGGCGCGCCAAGGATGCCGAAGCCACCTAACTGTCCGGGCCCTTGCGGGCCTCGGTGCCTCCGGCGGGGATATTTTTACTCGGAAGATGGTGTCAGGTGACGGCCGCCTTTTGCCGATATGCGGGCGCGTCCCAGAGCTTGTCGGTCATCACTTTGGCGATGATCTCGACCGCGCGTGCCACGTCGCCTGCGTCGATAAAGAGTGGCGTGAAGCCAAAGCGCATGATGTCGGGCGCGCGGAAATCGCCGACCACGCCTTGCGCGATACAGGCCTGCATCGCGGCATAGCCGTCGGCGAAACGGAACGACACCTGTGACCCGCGCTGTGCGGGATCGCGCGGGCTGGCGAGGCTTAGCATGGGGCAGGCGGCTTCAATCCCCGCGATGAACTGTTCGGTCAGCGCGATGGAGGCTTGGCGGATGTCGTGCAGGTCGATCTGGTCCCAGATGTCGAGCGAGGCGTCGAGGGCTGCGAGTTGCAGCACAGGCGGCGTGCCAACGCGCATCCGTTCGATCCCGGTGCCGGGGCGGTAGCCCGCCTCGAAGGCGAATGGGGCGGCATGGCCGAGCCAGCCCGACAGCGCAGGCTGGCAGCGGTCGATATGGCAGGGGGCCACATAGATGAACGCGGGCGCGCCCGGTCCGCCGTTGAGGTATTTGTAGGTGCAGCCCACCGCGAAATCGGCGCCGCAGCCTGCCACATCGACGGGCAGCGCGCCTGCCGAATGCGCCAGATCCCAGATCGCAATCGCCCCGGCGTCATGCGCCTTTTGCGTCAGGGCGGCCATGTCATGCATCCGCCCCGTGCGGTAATCGACCTGCGTCAGCATCAGCACGGCAAGATCGCTGTCGATATGATCCGCCACATCCTCGGGGGCGACGACGCGCAATTCATAGCCGCGGTCCAGCGACCGGATCAGCCCTTCGGCCATGTAGATATCGGAGGGGAAATTGCCGCTGTCGGTCAGGATCACCCGCCTGTCAGGCACCAGATCAAGCGCGGCGGCCAGCGCCTGATAGACCTTGACCGAGAGCGTATCGCCCAGAACCGTATGCCCCGGTTCCGCCCCGATGAGCCGCCCGATCCGGTCGGCGTAGCTGGTGGGTTGCGCCATCCAGCCTGCGCGGTTCCAGCCGGTGATGACCATCTCGCCCCATTCGCGTGTCACGCAATCATTGATCCGTGCGGCGGCGGCGCGCGGCAAAGGCCCCAGCGAATTGCCGTCCAGATAGATCATGTCGGCGGGCATCTGGAACATCGCCTTGGTCTGGGAAAAGTCGCGGAACATGGTTTTGGTCATACTTGGCCTCCTGCAATCTGGATCGTCTGCCCGTTCACGCTGCGCGCGCCATCCGAACACAGCCATAGGGCGGCGGCGGTGGTCTCGTCCACCTCGAGCAGGCGGCGGTGGCGGTTGCCCTTGGCGATCAGGTCTATCGCGCCTGCCTCGTCCACCGCGAACCTGTTCATCAGGCCGGGCAACTGGTTGTGGACGATCGCCGTGTCCACATAGCCGGGGCAGAGCGCGTTGAAGGTGATCGGGTGGGCCATGTATTCCTCGGACAATCCACGGATCAGTCCGATCACGCCGTGTTTGCTGACGGTGTAAGGGATCGCGTTTTTGAGCCCGCGCACGCCCGCGATGGAGGAGACAACGATCATCCGCGCGGCCATGTCGGGTGGCAAGGTTTCCAGCGCCGCCTGAAAGGTCAGAAATACACCGTCAAGGTTCGTGGCCATCGTCTTGCGCCATGCGGCCAGCGATGTTTTCGCAAAAGGCCCGCCTTCGGCGATCCCCGCATTGGCCACGCAGATCTGCACCGGGCCGCGTGCGGCAGCAGCAGAGGCGATGCCGTCACGGACGGAGGATTCGTCATCCACATCCATGACCAGCGCATGCAGACGGGGATGGGTTGCTGCGACCTCTGCCAGTCTCGCGCCATTGCGTCCTGTGATCGTGACCGCGGCACCCGCCGCGGCCAAGGCCAGCGCGATGCCTTTGCCGATCCCTGTGCCGCCGCCTGTCACCAGCGCGTGTTTGCCTGCATGTTCCATGTTGCCTCCCCGGTAGTTGCGCCCATGCTACCCGCACGGCGGGCATGGACAAGGGCAAAGCGGCGGGTCACAACGTCAGCCATGAAATGGATCGACATTCCCCCTGTCTGGCTTGTGCTGGCGCTTGTCATGACGTGGCAGGTTAGTGTGCTGCAGCCGCAGGTGCTGGCCATCAGCCATCCGGCGCTGGACTTGCTGGGCGGCCTGCTGGTGGGCGCTGGCCTTGTGCTGATGCTGCTGGCCGTGGCCGAGATGCGCAAGCGCAAGACCACCGTCATTCCCCATATGGAAGCGGATGCGCTGGTCACCACCGGCGTGTTCGCCCGCAGCCGCAATCCGATCTATCTGGGCGATGCGCTGATCCTTGCGGGGCTGGCCCTGCGCTGGGATGCGCCTGTCGCACTGCTGCTGGTGCCTTTGTTCATGGCCACGCTGACCCAGCGCTTTATCCTGCCCGAAGAGGACCGCCTGCGCCGCAAGTTCCGCGCCGATTTTGCGCGGTATTGCGAAAAGACCCGCCGCTGGCTGTGACTGTTAGCGCACGACAGGAAAGGACTTGCAGCCATTCCCTTGTGAAACAATCTTTCGCGCGCTAAGTCCGTTGCGACTGCTGACACAAATATGGGGGATGGTCCGTGAAAATCGGCACACCAAAAGAGATATTTGCCGGCGAAGACCGCGTTGCCATGACGCCTGCTTCGGCGAAAGACCTGCAAAAACTGGGCTATGATTGCGTGATCGAAACCGGGGCCGGTCTGGCCGCGGGCTTCACCGATCAATCCTATAAGGAGGCCGGTGTCGAGGTCGTCAAGACCGCTACGGCGCTTTACAAGGCCGCCGATATCATCGCCAAGGTCCGCCCCCCCGAGGACGCCGAGGTCAAGCGCCTGCGCGAAGGCCAGACGCTGATTTCCTTCTTCTACCCCGCGCAGAACAAGGACCTGATTGAGGCCGCCAACGCCAAGGGTGCCACCGTCATCGCGATGGATATGGTGCCGCGCATCAGCCGCGCGCAAAAGATGGATGCGCTGTCGTCGATGGCCAATATCGCGGGTTACCGCGCTGTGATCGAGGCGGGCAATAATTTTGGTCGCTTCTTCACCGGCCAGATCACCGCCGCAGGCAAGGTGCCGCCCGCCAAGGTGCTGGTCGTCGGCGCGGGTGTCGCAGGTCTTGCCGCGATCGGGACGGCCACGAGCCTTGGTGCGATCACCTATGCTTTCGACGTGCGGCCCGAAGTGGCCGAACAGGTCGAATCGATGGGCGCGCAATTTGTGTTCCTCGATTTCAAGGAAGAACAGCAGGACGGCGCCAAGACAGGCGGCTATGCCTCTGTCTCCAGCCCCGAATTTGCTGCAGCGCAGCTGGCCAAGTTCCGCGAAATCGCGCCGGATATGGATATCGTCATCACCACGGCGCTGATCCCCGGCCGTGATGCGCCCGAGCTTTGGACGCCCGACATGGTCGCCTCGATGAAACCCGGTTCGGTCATCATCGACCTTGCTGCCGAACGCGGCGGCAACTGCAAGCTGACGGTCAAGGACGAACGGATCGTCACCGACAACGGCGTCATCATCATCGGCTATACAGACTATCCCAGCCGGATGGCCGCCCAAGCCTCGACGCTTTATTCCACCAACATCCGCCACATGATGACCGATCTGACACCGGCCAAGGACGGTGTGCCGGTGCATAACATGGAGGATGACGTGATCCGTGGTGCGACGGCGACCCACCAAGGGGCGATCACCTTCCCGCCGCCGCCGCCCAAGATCAACGCGATTGCGCAGGTCGCCAAAAAGAACCAGCCCAAGGAACTGACGGCGGAAGAAAAACGCGCCAAGGAAACCGCCGATTTCAAGACGCAGACCCGCAATCAGGTGACCTTGCTCGTCGTCGGTGCGGCGCTGCTGCTGGGCGTCGGTCTGGTGGCGCCCGCCAGCTTCATGCAGCATTTCATCGTCTTTGTGCTGGCGGTTTTCGTGGGCTTTCAGGTCATCTGGAACGTCGCGCACAGCCTGCACACACCGCTCATGGCGATCACCAATGCGATTTCCTCGATCATTATTCTGGGCGCCTTGACGCAGATCGGGTCGGGGTCGTGGCTTGTGGTGTTCCTTGCGGCACTCGCCGTGTTCATGACCGGCATCAATATTTTCGGCGGCTTTCTGGTCACACGGCGCATGCTTGCCATGTTCCAGAAGTCGTAAAGGGGTAAAGAGAAATGGAATACGGTTTCACAACAGCGGCTTACGTCGTCGCAGCAATTCTCTTTATCCTGTCTCTTGGCGGTCTGTCGGGGCAGGAAAGCGCCAAGCGCGCGGTCTGGTACGGCATGGCGGGCATGGCGCTGGCCGTGTCTGCAACGCTGGTCGGCCCGGGTGCGGGGTTCTGGCTTTTGTCGCTGATCCTGATCGCGGGGGGTGGTGCCATCGGTTACCAGCTTGCGACCAAGGTGCAGATGACGCAGATGCCCGAACTGGTCGCCGCGATGCACAGCCTTGTGGGTCTGGCCGCCGTGCTGGTCGGGTTCATCGCGCATTTCGAACTGGGCCGCGTCGCGGGCATGGATGCGATCGAGCGTGCGAGCCTTGATGGTTTTGCAGCCCTTCTGGCCTATAAAACGCCTGTCGAGATCAATATCCTGCGGGTCGAGCTGTTCCTTGGTATCTTCATCGGCGCGATCACCTTTACCGGATCGGTCATTGCCTATGGCAAGCTCGCGGGCAAGGTGAACACGGCCGCTGCGAAACTGCCGGGTGGTCACATGCTGAATGCGGCGGCGGCGGCGATCTCGGTGCTGTGCCTGATCTGGTACTTCAACACGGGCGGTTTCTTCCCGCTGTTCCTGATGACGCTGGCCGCACTTTTCATCGGCTATCACCTCATCATGGGGATCGGCGGGGCGGATATGCCTGTCGTCGTGTCGATGCTGAACAGCTATTCGGGCTGGGCGGCGGCGGCGATCGGGTTCAGCCTTGGCAATGACCTGCTGATCGTGGTCGGCGCGCTCGTCGGCTCCTCCGGCGCGATCTTGTCCTATATCATGTGCAAGGCGATGAACCGCAGCTTTGTGTCCGTTATTCTGGGGGGCTTCGGTGGCCCGCAGGGTGAACAGATGGCGGTCGAGGGCGAACAGATCGCCATCGACAGCGATGGTGTCGCCACCGCGCTGAACGAGGCCGACAGCGTGATCATCATCCCGGGTTACGGCATGGCGGTGGCACAGGCGCAGGCCTCGGTCGCCGAACTGACCCGCAAACTGCGCGCCAAGGGCAAGACTGTGCGTTTCGCCATTCACCCCGTCGCGGGGCGTTTGCCGGGCCACATGAACGTGCTGCTGGCCGAGGCGAAAGTGCCTTACGACATCGTCATGGAAATGGACGAGATCAACGAGGATTTCCCGTCGACCGATGTGGTCATCGTGATCGGGTCCAATGACATCGTGAACCCCGCCGCCCAGGACGACCCCAACAGCCCCATCGCTGGCATGCCGGTGCTGGAATGCTGGAAGGCGAAACAGGTGTTCGTGTCCAAGCGCGGGCAGGGCACCGGTTATTCCGGGATCGAGAACCCGCTGTTCTATAAAGAAAACACGCGGATGTTCTATGGCGATGCGAAAAAGTCGCTGGACGAATTGCTACCCAAGATCGACTGATCCTGACGCCAGACAGGAAAAGGCCCGCCATCACGGCGGGCCTTTTGCGTTGCGTGGGGAAGACCTTTGGGAATGGCGGCTTCGAGCCCAGAGTGACTGATGCTGCGTGATGCAGGGACGTCCGCTATCGCGGTCGATCCAAAAACCTCCAATTCCTGCTTGGGTGTTGAACGGGGTTTGTGGTTGCTTCAATCGAGGTGTTTTAATTATGCACCAAAAACGAGTTTGTTGAACGCCCTACTGTCTCAGAGTAGAGTAACGGACGGGAGAGACCGCCATGTCACTTTGGAAATCATTTTTCCGAAAATCTGGGCCACCAGATTTTGCTGGCC
>NZ_JAXIWG010000005.1:0-123515 GCF_034652275.1 Yoonia sp. 72
TGGCGGTATTGGCGTAAACGCCGGTCGGCCGAACGGTCGCGGTGATTGTCAGCGTTGCCTGCGCGCCGGACGCCAGGGACCCGATCGTCCAAAGACCGGTCGTGCTGTCATAATCAGCCGCAGGGGCAGCCGACACAAACTCATAGCCCGACGGCAGCTGGTCCGTCACCGCAACGCCGGTCGCGGTAGAGGGGCCAGCATTGCTTGCCACCAGCGTGAACACCACGTTACTGCCCACGGTTGGCGTCGCGTTATCGACGGTCTTGAGCATCGACAGATCTGCAACCGGCACAGGCACAGGCGTTGCGGTCGATGTGTTGTTATCTGCATCCGGATCGGCCTGATCACCGGTGATGGTGGCGGTATTGGCGTAAACGCCGGTCGGCCGAACGGTCGCGGTGATTGTCAGCGTTGCCTGCGCGCCGGACGCCAGGGACCCGATCGTCCAAAGACCGGTCGTGCTGTCATAATCAGCCGCAGGGGCAGCCGACACAAACTCATAGCCCGACGGCAGCTGGTCCGTCACCGCAACGCCGGTCGCGGTCGAGGGGCCAGCGTTGCTTGCCACCAGCGTGAACACCACGTCACTGCCCACGGTTGGCGTCGCATTGTTGACCGTCTTGACGATCGACAAATTCGCGAGCGGCCCGAGAAAGCCAAAGTTCTGGTCGCTCGTTGCCTGGTTCAACGAAACTGCAACGTCACCTTGCGAGCCTGTTGTACTTGCGCCACTGGGGTTTGCCGAAAACGCGAACCCGGCAGGCACCGTCGCCGGATTGATAGAGAGCGAATAGCCGTTTCCTACCAGAATAGCGGGGAATTCGTAGAACCCGCTTGCGTTGGTCTGCTGCGATGAAACAACCTGCCCTGACGCATTGATCAGATCGATAACGATGCCCGCAGGCATCAGTACGTCGACACTTGCATCGTAAACGTTGTTCCCGTTCCGGTCTTCGTACAAGACACCATTGATCGAACCGAGGGGCAGGCCCTGGCATTCTGCGACCAGGATATCGTCCATCGCGAAGTCGTTGCCGGCGCCACCAGGCGCGTTGTTGCGGAAACTGAATTCAATTTGCGTCGCATTGCCGGAGTTGAACAGACCGCCGTATTGCAGCCATGTCGGAGTCAACGAAAATGGCACGTTCCCACTGTTGAACAAGCCGACCGGAGCAGGATCGAATCCCAGCCGGTTCACCGAGAATGTCAGGTTGGGGGCGATATTGGCGCCGGGCTGGTTTGGGTCACCAGCAACCCCGCGCGGGAAAGCATACTCTGACCACCCGAACGAATTCGGGTCCGGCAAGTTAAGGATATGTGTCGAGAACTGGTAATACGTGTTTGGCTGCACGGTTAGCGTTTCGCGGTAAAACACACCGGCAGAAAAGTCTGCGTTGACCACCATCATCTGGTCCGAAACCAGACCGGTTGTGTTGCCACTGACAGGATTATGCCAGTACTCAAATGTTGTTTGGTTCAGCCTGTTGACGATGCTGTACTGCCCGTCATTCGGACTGTTGGCACCATAATTCACAAAGTCATATGTGGTGCGTCCGGCAGGCAGGGGGGCGCCGGTTGTACCGGCGGTGTTCGATCCCACACCGAAATTGCCGTCGTTGGCAAACAAGTTAGAACTCAACGTGCCGCCTGACGGACCGCACAGATTGCTTTCAGACTGTGCGCGCGCATCTCCAGAGAAAGAAACCACAAACGCCAGCGCCAGCGCTAGTGTCAGAACCACGCCCGCCACGCGTGCGCATAACGCTAACATACGCATATCACGCGACAGACCGTGGTGGCGTGTTTTTTCCAAAGGCAACTGGGCAAAGGCACTACGGCTACGCATGAAAATGACTTTCTGAAGCAAAAAAAGAATCGCTTGGCCCCTACCGCGCGGCGTGACGGATCGGTTCCACTGGGTGCTGTTTGTATCAATGTGTTGGGGCAGATGTGACGGTGCGACCGGGTAGGTTGCAGACGCATCAGGATAGGTCGGGTCAATCGGGCATGCCGACAACACGTCTGTGCCGTCATCGCCACGCGCGCAAACCGATGGTCCGGGCCATGTACATATGATGTACAAAGGTTCACCCCTCACGACGAGGTGGTGACCAGAGGGGCTTGGTGCTTTTCTATTTGACAAACGACAACGCAAAACAAACTACTCGTAACCAGACAACCTATGCGACAGATCCGTTCAACAAAACAGACCGAACCAGTGGTGGCGAACCCCATGAATCTGAGGTGCCCCTAGTTTCCTAGACACAGGCGCGGTCCATTTTGTGCTATCTTTCCCCTAAGTCAATGGGCGGCAGCATGGCGTTGGCCGTGTGTGTGCGCTTGGGTTTGTTGAGCATCTCGATGTATTCGACGATGTCCTGCCTTGCGGCGTCGCGTGTCGGATCTCGATCCGCTCGTCCGCCGGGATCTGGTTGAGCAGATCGGGCAAAACCGGCGCATCACCGATGAGGCTCCCGGTGATCTCGACAGCGCGAACCTCCCGTGTTTCTTGTCAATCCCGAGGTGGATCTTGCGCCAGACGTGCCATTGCCCGAAGCCTTGATGCCGGTGCTAGCGATAGCCTGGCGCAGTGGTTCCATAGAGGCACGATATGGGACGTGCACGGCCAGCCCCTTCTGGCGGCGCGACAGCGTCCTGAAGTCGGGGACCACCCAATTCAAACCGATCAGATGCAACAGGCTCTCGGCCAACCCGATCGTCAGCGACCCACGGCGATTGAGCGCTTCATTCTAGGCCGGCCAGTTCGTGGTCGTGTAGGTCGGGGGTATCCGCTGCACCGCATCGCGGATGCGCAAAACGCCGTTCTGGAAAAGCGGCATGTCGGAAAGATCGTGCTGGCCCAGCCATAAGGGTGCGGAACCAAGACAATGCAGCAAGGCCCTTCTTGTGCCGTCCTTTCTCAAGGCGGACAGCCTTGCGGTCTCTGCAACCAGTTCATTTCAATTTATGCAAACGCATGGCATCAACAACAGGTGGGGAAGAGAAACTACGGACAAGATGATGCTTGCAGACTGGCCGGTGATGCAGACAGCGGATTTTGCCGCCGCCTATGTATTTGACCAAAATGGAATTTCGCAGGTCGCCGGTGGGTCGCGGGGGGCGCCCTCGCAGGATCCGCCTGATTCTGCTCTGTCGTTGTGGCGCAGCCTTGAAGCGGTGCAGAACGCCACGACCATGGTGGCGCAGACGGGCAATGGCTGCACGCTGGTCTCACGCCACGGCAACATGATCGTGCAAGGCAAGGCCGGACTGAACCTCGGACTGGTGTTTGCCTCGCTGTCGCGCCTTGCGGTCAAAGATCCGGGTCCGCTGGTGCTGACCGGACTGGCATTCGCACAGCAGGATCTGCAGGTCTTCTGGCGGATCATCAACGCGATCGGACGTTGCGAAATCCCGCGCCTGATTGTTCTGGATATCGGCGGTGACATCACCACGGTTTGTGCGGGTCCGGACGGTTTTGCGCTGACTGGCGGCGCACAGGACGTGGACAGCTTGGTCGGCAGCGTGCGAACGGCGCTGCGCGCTGGCCAGCCCGTGCGCTACACGCTTGGCGACCTGGCACAGCCGGTGGCGGCGAACCTTGGTCTGCGTGATCTGCTGGGCGCGATCAACGGACCCGTCAGCACCGGATCGCAAGGATGGGCCTGCAATGCGCAGGGCTGGCCCGTTTCCTTCCCAGAGGCATTCACACTGGAAGAACTGAACCGGACGGTCGCCGTGGCTCAGGCCTTGTTGGCGCACCTTCCCGCGCAGGGGAACCTGCACGTCACGCTCTACGGCAGCAATCGACAGGTCGTCACCAGTTGGCAGGCAAGCCAAGATGGGGTGGCACAATCCGGCCTGAAGCGCCTTTAGTCTTTCGCCAAAACAAACCTCTCATTTGACATTTTTGCGTCATACAAACGACCCAACACATATGTACATTTTGCAATATTATTTTTCTCGAGTTTTTCATGTTGTCAGTTCTGAAGATGCCAAGCCCGCCCTTGCAGAAAACACCAACCGTTTGCGATGCCCCGGGGATGGCCTTGCGCGACAAGCTATCCCAGCTTTCGGACCTTCTGGATCAGGTGCAGCCCGCAGTGGTGCCCGATGCGCTGCCGCGTCTGTTGCAGTGCAAGGACGCGATCAACCAGTTCAGCGTCAGGGTCGCCTTGATCGGGCAAGTCAAGGCCGGCAAGACCGCCTTGACCAATGGTTTGATCAATTTCCCCGACCTTCTGCCGTCGGACGTGAACCCATGGACCTCCGTCATCACCTCGGTCCATATCAACACCGTCAAACCACGTGACAACAGGGCCGTCTTTACGTTCTTCAACCAGAACGAATGGGACGACATGGTCACCGTCGGCGGCCGTCTGGGCGAAGCAGCGCAACGCGCCAATTTCGAGGATGAATTCGAAACCGTTCAGTCGCAGATCAAGGAAAT
The DNA here is from genome assembly GCF_034652275.1 of Yoonia sp. 72. Taxonomy (NCBI): domain Bacteria; kingdom Pseudomonadati; phylum Pseudomonadota; class Alphaproteobacteria; order Rhodobacterales; family Paracoccaceae; genus Yoonia; species Yoonia sp. 72. Next base: position 4,451 of record NZ_JAXIWG010000005.1, read on the forward strand.
GCAGGCCAAGGCCGTCCAGCGGCTGGGGCGCAATTTCAAGTATTTGCTGGGCAGTGCGCATAACTTTTCGGGGTTCAGTGCCGAGCTGATCAAGCGCTACGTCTGTCTGGGGGATGAGGACGAACAACACGCACCCGAAGGCAGGTTTGCCGATCTCACAAGATCGGCCGATATCTATATCGATGACGACAGCTATCCGCTGCCCACAGTCATCCGCGACACCCCCGGCGTGAATGATCCTTTCCTGATCCGCGAAACCGTGACGCTTAACAGCCTCTCGGACACGGACATCTGCGTGATCGTTCTCAGCGCGCATCAAGCCTTTACCAGCGTCGATATCGCCTTGTTGCGCCTGCTGGTGGCACTGAAACACGAACAGATCGTCCTTTTTGTGAACCGCATCGACGAGCTGGAAGATCCTGACAGGCAGATCGACGAAATCGACGGCTTTGTTCGTGCGGCCTTGGTCGAACAGGGTTTGCCCGCCGATCTGCCCATCATCTTCGGCAGCGCGCTTTGGGCAAGATCGACCGCGGAAGGTCTGGCAGACAGTGTGATCGAACGGAGCAATCAGGCGATGGACCGCCTTGTCGCAGCCCGTCTGCGAAAAACCGTGTTCCATAATGCTGCCACCGCAGCGCCCGGCGTGGCACAAGCGACGACGCACAAGACCAGCGATCTGTCGGGGCTATTCGAATTGCAAAGCGTGATCGAGGAAAAATCTGCCCGTGCTTTCGGCACACCATTCTTCGCCGAAATGCGCAACATCGCCCATGATATTTGCCAGCAAAGCAGCATACAAATGCGCCAAGCGCTGGGGAATGGCGCAACCATTCGTCGCGACCTTGACGGCGCGGCGTTGCGCGAGCAACTGGCCGCCATGCTGCAAGATGTCGACCAGCAATGCCTTGCGACATCCAAAGCCTGTTCGGAGCAGCTGCTATACGAGATGTCGAACGCCTACCACGACTTCATCAGCGCCGAGACCAAAGCGATTGACGCAGTCTTCGCAGCAAATGGCCGGCCCGCCCAATGGCAGCCCGGCACCGAAAAACTGCGGCGCGACCTGAACATCGCGTATCGCGCCTTTGAAAAAAATGCCCAGTCCAAAGTGTCGGCGATTTCCACGAAAGCTGCGGAAATAGTATCGGCGTTCTATGAACAGGTCCTCTCTTCGGACACGGCGCTATTCGTTGTTAGGGCTCCAGTCGTAAGCCCTGCCCGCACACCAACCCGGCTGATGCAATCAATGACAATCGATATCGCGGGGAATTGGCTGGAAAAATGGTTGCTGCGCAAGCCGGCGAAAGAAAGATTCAAGGAAAGATTTAGCAACATCGTCGTGGATGACATGCATGCGATGATCGCAGAAGTTCAGGAAATCCTCTTGGCTGATTTTTTTGAAACAGCCAGAAAACAATTACAGGACTTTCTGAACGGTCATGTCTCGACCATCCGAAATCTTCTGGACACCGATAATGACCAGAAAACCGAAATGCGCAACCGCCTTGGCCTCGAAACGGAGATCAAGAAACGACTTGAAGTGATCGACCATGTCGTATCACAACTCACTCGGGGACCGCTGGCACACGTGCCGGGCGCGTGATGCAGGACTGTGCGGGCATGTCGAGCGATGACCGGACAAAGATGGCAGAATGGTTTCAGGCAAAACCTGTTTTTGCCCTGATGGGTGAATTCAGCGCCGGTAAATCCACCTTGTTGAACATGCTGCTTGCACAGCCGTTGATCCCCACAAAGGTCACGGCGACAAAGCTGCCGGTGATCTGGTTGTCCTATGGACAAGATCCGCATTGGCATGGGTTCACGACCGATGGCGCTGCCGGTCCCGAACGGTCGGGATTGCCGGACTGGGACGTGCTTGACAGCTATTCGTTGGTTCGGATCATGCTGGACAGCCCGCTGCTCCGGCTTTGCGATGTCGTTGATACACCGGGGATTTCCGACCCTCGCATTGCATCGGGATCGCTTGAACCTGTGGCAGAGAATGTGGATTTCTGTCTTTGGTGCACACCCGCCAATCAGGCATGGCGCCAGTCGGAAAAGGGAACATGGTTGTCTTTGCCCGCGCGGTTGCGCGACACAAGCATCCTGACCGTGACGCGCGCTGACCAGTTGGCCAGCGCCCAGGATCTGACCAAGGTGATCCGGCGTCTTGAAACCGACGCAGGACCCGTTTTCGGCAGTGTCGTGCCGATCTCGTCGATCAAGGGCGCGGCCGCAATGCAGCACGACAGAGTAACCAATCAGGACCTGTGGATCGAAAGTGGTGCGGACAGGCTGTTACAGGAAATCAAGAAATCCATTCAGGTCGCACAACGGGCGGTGCAGGTTCGCCGCGACATCCGGCCTTCGGTTTCGAACCGGACCATAAAAGGCGATGATAGCTCCTTGGTCGAATTGATTTCCGGAATGCGGCAGGTTTTGAAAGACCGCGATCATGGTGAAGGTTACAATTCAGAAAATGCCATAATTAAATCCAAACTCGAACAATTTGGAGACGCAATGCGGCACTATGCTGATCAAGGGCATGCACAGGCCTGCGTTTTGGCGCTCTGTGTATCGGATCAAGACTTGATGGATGTGAGTTACCAAAAAGCACTCAACCAGGTGGAGCAGGAAATTGAAGATTTTTCAGAAAGCGCGTGGTGCCGCTTGGATGAAACGCGACAAATCCACATCGTCAGGGCAAAATGAAACACGACCCGAAATAGAAATGCAACAAACTGAACAAAAGGAAATTACTATGGCTATCGATATTACCGGTCTGAGCGAGATTGGCGGCTTTATTGGCGGATGTCTTGCTGACAGCGAGACCGGGCTGATGATGGCGTCGGTCGGTGGCGGTTCGTTCGACCTCGAGGCTGCCGCAGCCGCGAACACCGAAGTCGTCAAGGCAAAGCTGGCAGCCGTCAAGATGCTTGGGTTGAACGACCACATCGATGACATGCTGATCACGCTGGGCAAGCAGTTCCATCTGATCCGCCCCCTCGAAAACACGCCATCGGTCTTTATCTACGTGGCGCTCGACAAGAAATCCGCCAACCTCGGCATGGCGCGGGTTCAGGTCAAAAAGGTCGAACAAGGCATCAGCATCTGACAAAGGTGCACCTTTTACCAAGGCAGCGGGCACTTACGGGTGCCCGCCTGACCTTGCACCCGCCTGTTATCAGGCAAGACTGGGTGCTTGTTGTTCGTAAACCGCGCAGGTGATGACACCCCAGCGGGACGATGGTCAGCCGTCAAAAAGAGCCGCATTCTTGGCTGAGGCGCTTCCTGCAAGTCAAACGAGAATCCGATATCGACCAACCGGCAAAGGGGCACGCGGGCTTCGCCCAGTACCAGACAGAGCCAGGCAAATTTCAGACCACCGTCACCGACGTGGAACCGGCATTGATCGCGCAAAACGTCGACTGCATGGCGTCGTATGTTGCCTTGACGGGTGGCTTTCGGGGGAAGCGGAAGAAGAGCTGTTGCGCCTGCCGGGTCTGCGTTGATCGCAACGGGCTGCCTAAGCCGTCGAACCACTTTCAACCTTTCGATTGAAAAGGACGGTTTCAGCCAGCGGTTTGATTGCAGCCTGTTGCCTCTGGTGGAAAGCAGAGCAAAACCGACCATGCAACACCGATGCGCAGGCCCGCAAGCTGGATGATCTGCTGGGGAAGCTCCAGTCTTCTGGCTTTACCGTCGATGGCATCTGCTGCACCTTTCTGGGCAGGATACGTGTCGTCGCCAGTAGCGCCACCACCACCTGTTGCAGTATGGGTGGTTTTAACCCGTTAACGTGATGGCAAAGGACGGAAACGTTGAGAAAATCAGCTTGCGCAGGAATGTTGCTGATGCTCGCGGCCTGCATTCCCGAGGGTGGCGGGCCGGTTTCATCCACTGCGGCAACATCGCAACCCGGTCCGTTCATCCCCAATGATGCGCCCACGCCAGAGGATCTGCTGGCATGGGAGCGTTACTACGTCACTGAATTCGACAGCGCCAAGGTAGAGCAGATTCGCGCCCTGCGAGGCTATCTTGCCAACAGGTTCACCTTTGTCCTGCAGATTGACGACCACCCGACCTATGGCGATGGAGTCGAGATAAACGCGCACCCCTTGGCTGCGGCCCGTCTGGACTATGCACTGTCCACGGGCCTGACAGGGACCGGACAGATCGTGTCGATGATCGACAGCGCAATCAGGCTTTCGCATGAACAGTTCACGGGCAAGCAGATCCATTCGTCGGGTGACGGGACAGAGACGGGCGATTTCCACGGCACGGCGGTCGCCTCTGTCTTGGCGGGCAACGGTACGAATGGCGGCACGCTCGGTTTTGCTCCGGGGGCGGACATTCATCAGGGCTATCTGGAGTTTGATGCGCCCGTCGACTGGATCGCTCTTGGCAGCCACATGCGCACCGCGGCTGATCTCGGCGCGATCGTGTCGAATAATTCATGGGGACTGATCGACTTTACGCTCAGGACGACGGCCCCTGCTACGTTTTTCCAGAATGAAACGCGCAGGCCGTATCTCGACGGCCTGCGTGCCTTTGCAACTGACGGCGTGATCGTCTTTGCCTTGCAAAACGACTACACCGCCAACAGCGCAAGCATAATGGCCGCTTTGCCCGTCGCGCTGACCGATCTGGAACCAAACTGGATCACTGTCATCAACGCCGTTCCCGTGTTCAATGACAAAGAAATCATCAGCGCGGAACGCATATCGGCAGCCTGTCTGGAAACGGCAAGCTTCTGTCTTGCGGCGAACGGCCAGATCAAGGTTGCGGCCGCGACCAACGACACCGCTTACGAGGTCGGCGTCGGCGCATCTTTCGCCGCACCTCAGGTATCGGGTTCGATCGCTCTTCTTGCAGAGGCTTTTCCCGATCTGACAGCCACCCAGCTGCGCAACCGGCTGCTTGCCACGGCAGACAACGGTTTTTTCACGCATGATGCCGTCAGGGAGTTCGCCCCCGGGATCACGCACGGGTATAACGCGGAATTCGGTCATGGCTTTCTGGACCTCAGAGCGGCGTTGCTCCCGATTGGTCAAGCCGTGGTGCCGATGCCGACCGGTGGATCCGTCGCCGTAGGCACCCCGATGATTATGACAGGGTCAGCTTCGGGCGACGGGCTTGCTCAGGCGCTTGCCGCCGTGAACGTGATGGCGACGGATCAGCTATCGGGTCGCTTTGCGGTTTCGGCCAATAGCTTGACCGGAACGCAAATGCCCGTTGACCCGGCCGCTGTGGCCTTGGTGGCGGCACTGGCGCCGGACATGGCCGCCAACCGCAGCAGGCTTTCAGCGGCGCTGCGCGACGGTGTCGGCCTGTCGGGCTACCGGACGGCCTGGCGCGACCCAAACGGCGCGGACCTGCTTGGCGGCGAGACCATCGCCATGTTACCAGCGCAGAACGATCTGGCCCTGGCGGTCTTGAACGGCAACGGCACCACGGGGCTGTCGCTGCACCGCACTTTCGATCTTGCGGGCGCACAGGCGCAGCTGGGCTTTACCACCATGCGCACCGACGGATCTTTTCTGGGGGTCAGCGTCCCGCGCAACAGCGGCGAGATCAGTTCTGTGACCAATGCCCTCGACATCATCGTCGCTGCCCCGCTGTCGCCCGGCATGGCTCTGCGCCTTGATGCCGAGTTGGGTCTGTCCGAGGCCGATGGCGCGGGCATGATCGATGATTTCAGCACGGTCAGCTACAACCGGATCGGCATCGCGCTGGAGCGGGCTGACATCAGCAGATCCGGTGACATCCTTGCCGTTTTTGCGCGCCAACCCATCGGGATCATGCGCGGGTCAGCCAGCATGGACTTGCCGATGCAAATGTCCGCCGGAGAGGTGCAGTTCACAAGCCATAACGTCAGTCTTGCCCCTGCCCAGCGCCAGCTTGATCTCGGGTTCGAGTATAGCGTGCCTGTCATGGATGCAGGCAACCTCAGCCTTGGCATGATGCACAGCCGGAACGACGGCAATATCATGGGCCGCACGGCGGTATCGGGTTTTATCGGCGTGCAATTCGGTTTTTGACGCTGCCCGCAGCGGCAGAAAGGCGCACAGGCCGGAACAGTAGGCCTTGACGCTTGACCAGTGCAAAGCCCGCGTGCTTCATCAATCACGGCGGCTGGTTAGTCGGGTTTTCGCGCAACATGCCGGGCGGGTCGATGAATGAGTTTGAGGGTGAAATCAGGATGGACATGCGCGTCGCGACCGCGCCTTGCCAGATCCGTAGGTTGAAAACGGCGGATTTGTCCGATCCCGTACAAGGGTAATCTTTTTGAGATCCGTCGTCGCAATCACCCTACGCAGCTACACCGCAAAACTTATGCTCGCGCTGACTGGCCTTGTCATGCCGACCACGGTTCTGACTTTCCTTGGGTGGCATGTTCTGGACGAATCCCAATATCGCGTAGAGCGTGGCCGGATCGCCAGCGACATCTACACCGCACTCTTGGAGTTCGACATTGAAAAATCCGCTTTGCGCAAGTGGAGTTACCGACAGGCCCTTGGCCAGCCTGCCGACGATGCGGAACGGGCCGCTTTCTTGGACCGGATGCGCGCGCAGATCGATGATATGACCTTCAAGGCCGAGCTTGCGGCTGATCTGGATCGTCAGCGCGGAAAAGTTCTGGAGGAACATGACGATCGGTTGATCATGCTCGCCTTTCTCGAGGATGTTGTCACCCAACTCGACATCGACACGCGGAATTTTCCGGCGGGCGATCTGGCGGAACCGCCACTTTTGTCGCGGATCGACCGCAGGTTTGACCAACTACGCGGAACCTCCTTTGCCGAAGCTCTCGGGAATGCACTGTCGGCCGAGGCCGAGGCACTGATCCGCGAACGCGAACGCGCCGATGAAAGTCTGGCCGCTGCGCGCAGTTTGTTCCTGTCTGCCGGCGGGTTCGGTCTGGTGGCGACTGTCCTTGTCGCATTGATCTTGGCAAGACGCCTGCGACAGCCTTTTCGTGAACTTGAAACCGGATTGCGGGCCTATGCAGCCGGAGAGTTTTCCTATCGCTTCACGCGGTTTCGTGATCGGGAATTCATCGATCTCGGGTCGCAACTCAACGCCATGGCGACCGAAGTCGAGGCAGCCCGCGGCCGCGCGCGCGAAAATCGTACCGCGCTTGAGCAGACAGTCGCGGCGCGCACCGCTGAACTACGCCGCACGCTGGACGAACTTTCGGCATCCGAAGGGGCGCGCCAAAAACTGCTTGCGGATATCGGGCATGAATTGCGCACCCCCGTCACGGCCGTTCTTGGCGAGGCGCAGGTGGCGCTGCGCATGAAACAGGATGACCCCGCGCTTTTCCGGGCGGCTTTTTCGCGGATCGTCGATGTGTCCCGCCAGATGAGCCGCCTGATCGAAGATTTGCTGGTTCTGGTGCGCGATCCACAGCGGCTTAGCGGGATAGACGCGCGTCACACAAACATCGCCGAGGTGGTGACACCGGCCATGGATGTGGCGTGCAGCCTCGCACGGCAGCGCGATATCAGCGTGCAGGGCCCAGACCCCCTGCCCTGTTGGGACCTCTGGGCTGACCCGGACAGGTTGCGGCAGGTCGTGACCTGCTTGCTGGACAACGCACTGCGCTATTCGCATCCCGGCGGGACTGTCCGGCTGACGATGGAGCGCCGCCCCCAGAACACGATTCTGATCGAAGTTGCGGATCAGGGTATCGGTATCGCGGACAGCGACGTGCCGCGGGTTTTCGACCGCGGCTGGCGCGCTGACGCGGCGCGCGTCCATCGTCCGGATGGTTTGGGTCTGGGTCTGGCAATCGCGCGGCAATTGACCGAGGCGCAGCATGGCAAACTGACGCTCAGGCCCGGAGATCAGGGGATCGGCGTCGTGGCAACACTGGAAATCCCCACAGAGCAGGTAGTGCAAAGCAGGAACGACTGATGGATATTCTCTTGATCGAAGACGACCGGCGTGTGTCCGACTTTCTGGTGCGCGGTCTGCAAGCCGAAGGCTATGGAGTGCAACTGGTCCAGACCGGTCGCGCCGGACTGGCCGCCGCTGAAGCATTTTCGCGGGACTGCGCCCAACGATCAAGCGCAGGCGTAATCATACTCGACATCATGCTTCCGGAACTTGATGGTCTTAGCATCTGCCAGATCCTGCGCCAGCGTGGTCATCATGTGCCTGTGCTGATGCTAAGCGCGATGGGCGAAAGCTATGAACGCGTCGATGGTTTGCGGCGTGGCGCGGATGATTATCTGGCCAAGCCTTTTGACTTTGATGAATTGCTCGCGCGGATCGAAGCCTTGATGCGCCGCTTGGTGCGCCCCGTGCAGATGGACCTGCCCAAGATCGGGGATATCATCCTAGACCGGACCTTGCCCGGCCTGCGGAACGCAAAGACCGAGATCCTTCTGAGCGCACGGGAAATGGCCCTGATCGATCTGCTGGTCGCCCATACCGGAACCACTGTCAGCCGGGAACGCATCCTGTCGCGGGTCTGGCAGGTGGACCGTGATCCCCTGACGAATGTGGTGGATGTCTATATCAGCCGTTTGCGGCGCAAGATCGCGTTTCTTGACGCGCGGGTCACGATCGCCGCTGTGCGCGGTCGGGGCTACCGGATCGTGCAAACCCGCCCCTGAGCTATCAGGAACGGGCCAGAGGTGCAGCCTGTGTCAGTCGGCGCTGAAGGGCAGCGACGAATGGTGCAGGATGATGCGCAGATTGCCTTCGTCATCCCGCTGGTAGCCCCAAGTTTTGTCCACAGTCGTCACATTGCCTTGCGCATCGGTGATGTGAACGTTGCCCATCGTGGTCGCGGTATTGCCACTGATGAAAATGGCGGCATTCTCGATCTCGACGGCGGTCCAGCCTTTCAGGGCAAAGCCGGTGTCATCGGGGAATGCCTCGTTGTCGCCGACGAAATAGGCCAAGGCGCCTTCTGCAGTGGTGCGAAATGTTTGCGGCGCTTCTGTCAGGGTGGGTTTGAACAAGACAGGACCCATGTCATAGCCATAGGCTGCGGCAATCACGGCCTCTGCGGTGGCACGGGCCTTGTCGATACCGCCCTCCTCAAAATCCTGAGAAATCTGGACCAGAGCTTCGCCCCATGCGACCTGGGCCGCCTCGACCTCGGCCTGGGTGATTGTGGTGTCGATTTTTGTGGCTGTGACCGCAAAAGCGGCGGAGGCCGACACGGCAAGCAAAGCGGCTGTGGCGACTGTGCGATTGATAAATGACATCATCTTTTTTTCCCTTCGACTGCGTTCGGACCATCCTCACGCGATGATTGTCAGATGGGTGATGAAGCTGACACCCGCATGATCTGGGGATGAATGGAACATTAAAGACCAAAGCGCGCGCCGCCTGTGAATTGTTTGCGGCGCAACAAAGCTTTCGAGACGCACTGGCACAGTGCTGTCTACACTGTGTGTTAACGCACCCGTTCCATAATCCCCCTGCCGGGCTAAACGGGACTGGGCCTGTCGCTTGCCAGCGCTGCCACGCTGGGCGAGGGCGAAGCACTGGCAGGCGGGCCGCGGACGATAATGGATCGCTCATTCCGTAGGCGCAGCTGACCCTACCCCAGCCCGTCGATGCCATTATCGCTGGTGTGCCAGTAGCCCAGATGAAAGACCACATGCTTGCGCTTGATACTCGCCAGATGGAACCCGAAACCCAACTGGCGCGTGATCCTGCCTTCACCCATCCGCATCCATCACAAAACGGCCCGGACATATCACGAGAAGGCCGGGGTTCTGATTTCTCGACTGCAAATATCTGACGGCGTGCCGGAAGCAAAAGAAGCGCTTACGGCGCTTTTGTCGATGGGTCTGGGCTACAAAGAGCGGAGGGGCCTGCGTTGCAAAACTCGATCATCCGGATCGCAATGGTCACCGCCTTTAGCCCGGGCTTTGCGTTTTGGCACCCTGCCCTTTGTTGGCACAGTCACTTGCTGCGCTGCGAAGCTCGCGGGCTGCATTCTGATTGAGCTGTTCGGGTGGTGTGCAGATCAGACCTGCGTGAACATCCGGTAGCCGGGCGCATAGGTCAGGGTAACGGCCGTGATGGGATGCTGCTCTGAAAACGTGGTCCGGTCGATGGCGAACAGGGCCGCACCTTGCGCACAATCCAGCACTTTGGCCAAAGCGTCGTCCGCAGGGGTCGCGTAAAAGATGAAATCGCCACCGGAATAAGACATGTTCCGCACCAGCCATTCATTCGCGCTGGTCGTCTCAAAGCTGACATCGGCCGAGACGAGGGCCGGATTGATCCAGCGCATTTCCAGACAAAACGGCTGTCCATCGGCCAGATGCAGCGCCTGCACCGCGCGCATTCTGGTTGTGTCGTCAAGCTTTAGCGCCTTGCGGATGGTGTCCGGCGGACGATCACAGGTATCGGACAAAAGCTGATAGCCATAACCATGCCCCCGCGCTTCGATATCATGGCGGATGATCGCGATCTCGAAAGTCGCCTTGCGCACAGGCGTCAGCGACACCCGCGTGCCACCTTTGCGGCGGCGGTCCAGCAACCCCGCCTCGGCCAGATCACGCAGGGCGCGGTTGACGGTGGCGCGCGCGCAGCCGAATTCGGTTGCCAGATCAGCCTCGTGCGGGATCTGGCTGCCAGGGGGCCATTCGCGCGCCCTGATCCGGCGCAAGGCTTCGGCGCGCACGGATTGCCATGTAACGGGGCCGTCCATCACAGGGCGGTCAGCCGCCGCAGCACCTTGCGGTAGGATGCGGTGATCGTGTCGTGGTGCATGTGCCTGCCTTGGGTGACAACGTGGCGTCCGGCGGACCAGACATCGGTGATCGCGCAATCGTCGGCGGCAAAGATGAAGGCGTCAAGCAGGGTATCACCCTCGCGGCCTTCAAGGTCGATATGGGTGGTGTCGAGGGCGATCAGATCGGCCAATTTTCCCGTCGCAATCTGGCCTGCATCGCGCCCTGCCGCCTGTGCGCCGCCTGCTACGGCACCTTCAAACAGCACGCGTCCCGTTGATTTGTCAGGGGTGGCAAGTGCGGCACGGGAATGGTCGCGCAGGCGTTGCGAATAATCGAGGGTGCGCAATTCTTCGGCCAGGGCGATACGGATGTTGCTGTCCGACCCGATGCCCCATGCGCCGCCCGCCCCTGCCCATGCCACGCCGTCGAATATCCCGTCACCAAGGCTCGATTCCGTGATCGGACATAATCCGGCCACGGCACCGGTTGCGGCTAAGGCCAGTGTTTCGCCCCGTTGCATCTGGGTGCAATGGATCAGGCACCAGCGGTGGTCCACGGGGGCATTGTCCAGCAACCAAGTGACGGGACGCGCGCCAAGATGGGCTGAAACCTCGTCCACCTCGGCCAGCTGTTCGGCCAGATGCATGTGCAAGGGTGCGTCAGGGCGCAATGTCAGGCAGGCGGCCAGTCCTTCGGGTGACACAGCGCGCAAGCTGTGCGGGGCCACGCCAAGGCGGGCATCGTCAGGCAATGTGGCCAAGGCGGTCTGTGCGGCGTCAAGCAGCGCGGCAAAGCGGTCGGGGTCATTGCCGAACCGGATCTGGCCCGCGCCAAGGGGGCGTTTGTCGCAACCGCCAAATTGGTAAAGCACAGGAAGCAACGTCAAGCCGATTCCGCTGTCTGCGGCGGCGGCGGTGATGCGGTCTGCCATTTCGGACAGGTGGGCATAGGGCTGACCGCCGGGTGCGTGGTGCAGATAGTGAAACTCTGCCACAGCGCTATAGCCCGCCTCCAGCATCTGCATCTGCACAAAGGCGGCAATCGCCTGCACGTCATCGGGGGTCAGCTGGTCCAGAAAGCGGAACATCAGCTGCCGCCATGTCCAGAAGCTGTCGCGGGGGTCAGGGCCGCGCCGTTCGGTCAGCCCTGCCATTGCGCGCTGGAATGCGTGGGAATGCAGGTTGGTCGGCGCAGGCAGCAGCGCGCCCACGCGGGTATCGTCCGGCGCAATGGCTGCGCCTGTGTGCAGCTGCGTGATGCGCCCGCCGTCAACAACAACCGCGACATCGCTGTGCCAGCCCGATGCCAGCAGCGCCCGTTCTGCCCAGATCCTGCCCATGATCGCCCGCCATTCCCCGTTGACACAAAAATAAGTATAGACATATTGTGACAAGTCCGCAGGGGAATCAAGATGCAATCGGCTGGCACCACAGTTCTGATTAATGCCGCACTGGCGACGATGGCGGCCCCTGTCGCGGGGGCGGGTGCCGTGGCGATCAAGGACGGTCTGATCGACTGGGTGGGGCCGGTTGGCGACTTGCCCGCAGGCTATCGCGACGCAGAAACGCTGGACCTGCAAGGTCGGCTGGTCACGCCTGCCCTGATTGATTGCCACACCCATATCGTCCATGCCGGTCACCGCGCGCGCGAATTCGAAATGCGCCTCGAAGGGGCGAGCTATGAGCAGATCGCGCGCGCAGGCGGCGGGATCGTGTCCACGGTCGCTGCCACGCGCGCGGCGTCAGAGGGTGACCTGCTCGCGCAGGCCATGCCGCGGTTGGATGCGCTGCTGGCCGAAGGCGTCAGCTGCATCGAGGTAAAGTCAGGCTATGGTCTGGATATCGACACCGAACTGCGGATGCTGCGGGTGGCGCGCGAACTGGCGGCGTTGCGCCCTGTGCGTATCCGCACGAGTTTTCTGGGCGCACATGCGGTGCCTGCCGAATATGCAGGCCGTGCGGATACCTATATCAACGAGATCTGCATCCCCGCCTTGCATCAGGCCCATGCCGAAGGGCTGGTCGATGCGGTGGACGGATTTTGCGAAGGGATCGCCTTTTCGCCCGCGCAGATCGCGCGTGTGTTTGATGCGGCACAGAAACTGGACCTGCCGGTCAAGCTGCATGCCGAACAATTGTCGCATCTGGGCGGCACGGCGCTAGCGGCGCGGTATGGCGCGCTTTCGGCGGATCATGTCGAATATGCCACCGATGCCGATGCCCGCTCTTTGGCCGCAGCGGGCAGTGTCGCGGTGCTGTTGCCCGGTGCTTATTATTTCATTCGGGAAACGCAGTTGCCCCCCGTCGCCGCGTTCCGCGCGCAGGGTGTGCCGATGGCTTTGGCCAGTGACTGCAACCCCGGATCGTCACCGCTGACCTCGCTTTTGCTGACGATAAACATGGGTTGCACCCTGTTCCGCCTGACACCGGACGAGGCGTTGCGCGGAGTCACCGTCCATGCCGCAAAGGCACTGGGGCTTGATGATACCGGCGCTATCGCGCGCGGGCTGCGGGCCGATCTCGCGGTCTGGGATGTATCGACGCCCGCAGAGCTGTCTTACCGCATCGGTTTCAACCCGCTGCATATGCGTATTTTCGGAGGCCTTCTATGCTGACCCTGACACCCGGCGCCACCACGCTTGCGCAACTGGAAACACTTTGGCGGGGAGGGTTACCCGCGCGGCTGGACCCATCGGCCCGCGCAGGCGTGGATGCGGCGGCTTGGAAAGTCCGTGATGTGGCGGCGGGCGAGGCTGCGATCTACGGTGTGAACACAGGGTTCGGCAAGCTGGCGTCGGTCAAGATCGCGCCCAAAGACATTGCCACCCTGCAACGCAACCTGATCCTGAGCCATTGCTGCGGCGTGGGCGAGGCGCTGGATATCCCCACCACGCGTCTGATGATGGCGCTGAAACTGCTCAGCCTCGGGCGCGGGGCATCTGGTGTGCGCTGGGAGGTGATCGCCCTCATCGAGGCGATGCTGGCGCGTGGCGTCACACCTGTCGTGCCAGTGCAAGGGTCGGTTGGCGCGTCGGGCGATCTGGCGCCGCTCGCGCATATGACCGCCGCGATGATCGGCACGGGCGAGGCGTTTTTTGACGGCCAGCGGATGACCGGTGCGGCGGCGCTGGCTGCGGCAGGGCTGACGCCGCTGGTGCTGGGTCCGAAAGAAGGGCTGGGCCTGATCAACGGCACGCAGTTTTCGACGGCGCTGGCGCTTGTGGGGCTGTTTGACGGCTGGCGCAATGCCAGCAACGCGCTGGTCACGTCATGTCTGTCGACCGATGCGATCATGGGATCGACCGCACCGCTGGAGCCGGAAATCCACCGCCTGCGCGGGCATCGCGGCCAGATCGAGGTGGCGGGCGAAATGGCGTCACTGATGGCCGGATCGGTGATCCGCGAAAGCCACCGCGCGGGGGATGCCCGCGTGCAGGACCCCTATTGCATCCGCTGCCAGCCGCAGGTTGCGGGCGCTGCCGTCGATCTGCTGCGCCATGCCGCGACCACGCTCGAGATCGAGGCGAATGCCGTCACCGACAACCCGCTGGTGGTCGAGGCGGGGATTATCTCGGGCGGTAACTTCCATGCCGAACCGGTGGCCTTTGCCGCCGATATCATCGCGCTGGCACTGGCCGAAATCGGGGCGATCGCGCAGCGGCGGGTCGCCTTGATGGTTGATCCCACGCTCAGCCATGATCTGCCGCCGTTTCTGACGCCAAATCCCGGCCTCAATTCCGGCTATATGATCGCCGAGGTCACGACCGCCGCGCTGATGAGCGAGAACAAGCATCTGGCGAACCCCTGTTCCACAGACAGCACGCCAACATCGGCCAATCAGGAAGATCACGTCTCGATGGCGGCGCATGGTGCGCGGCGTCTGGGGCGGATGAACGCGAACCTGTCGGTCATTCTGGGGGTCGAGGCGCTTTGCGCGGCACAAGGGGTGGATTTCCGCGCGCCGCTGGTGACATCGCGGCGCTTGCAAGCCGCGATGGGCGCGTTGCGCGCGCAGGTTCCGGCCTTGGCCGAGGATCGTTTCCTTGCCGGCGATATCGAAACAGCAAGCCGCCTCATCCGCGACGGTGATCTGCTGCAGGCCGCAGGGCTGGATTTCGCGCTATGACGCCGGTTGCGGTGGTCCGTGGTGACAGCCCTGTGGTGCTGGGCCTGCCGCATACGGGGACATTTGTGCCGCCGGATATCATGGCGGCGTTGAACGCGGGCGGGCAAAGCCTTGCCGATACCGACTGGCACATCCACAGCCTCTATGACGGGTTGCTGGCGGGGGCGACGACGGTGCGCGCCACTTTCCACCGCTATGTGATCGACGCGAACCGCGCGCCGGATGACGCAAGCCTTTATCCCGGCCAGAACACCACCGGCCTTATGCCGCTGACGGATTTCGACGGTCACGACATCTGGGCGCAAGTGCCGGATAAGCAGGCGGTTGCTACACGGCTTGCCGTCTTTCACGCGCCTTATCACGCGGCCTTGCAGGCCGAACTGGCGCGGGTGCGGGCGCTGCACGGTGTGGCGTTGCTGTTTGATTGCCATTCGATCCGGTCGCGGATTCCGTTCCTGTTTGACGGCACCTTGCCGGATTTCAACATCGGCACCGATGACGGGCGCAGCTGTAACCCGCGCCTTGCGCAGGTGGTCACGGATATCTGTGCGGCGGCTGCACCCTATACTCATGTGGTGAACGGCCGCTTCAAAGGCGGCTGGACCACGCGGCATTACGGCCAGCCGCAGCGCGGGGTTCACGCCATCCAGATGGAACTGGCGCAATCAACCTATCTGGCGCAGGAACAGCCGCCGTTTGCCTTCAGCGATCACAAGGCCGCGCAGCTGCGCCCTGTGCTGGCGCAGATTTTGCACAGCCTTGCGACCGCAGTGCTGGACATGCGGCCATGATCGCCCTTTTGCCATTCTTTGCCCTATCGAGGAAAAATCCATGACAAATCCCCGCCACAACACCCGCGACATCTATCCCGCCACCGGCACCGAGATCACCGCCAAAAGCTGGCTGACAGAGGCACCGATGCGGATGCTGATGAACAACCTGCACCCCGATGTGGCCGAGAACCCGCATGAGCTGGTCGTCTATGGCGGTATCGGCCGTGCCGCGCGGACGTGGGAGGATTTCGACGCCATCGTGGCCGCGCTGAAACAGCTGGAGGATGACGAAACCCTGCTGGTGCAATCGGGCAAACCGGTCGGCGTGTTCCGCACCCACAAGGATGCGCCGCGCGTGCTGATCGCCAATTCCAACCTTGTGCCGCATTGGGCAACTTGGGACCATTTCAACGAACTGGATAAAAAAGGTCTAGCGATGTACGGCCAGATGACCGCCGGTTCGTGGATCTATATCGGCACGCAAGGGATTGTGCAGGGCACCTATGAAACCTTTGTCGAGGCCGGGCGCCAGCACTACGGCGGCAACCTGACAGGCAAATGGATACTGACCGCAGGTCTGGGCGGCATGGGGGGCGCGCAGCCACTGGCCGCTGTGATGGCGGGGGCCTGCTGTCTGGCCGTGGAATGCGACGAGACGCGGGCCGATTTCCGTATCCGTACCCGCTATTGCGATGAAAAGACCCATAGCCTTGACGAAGCGCTGGCGATGATCGCGCGCTGGACGGCGGCAGGCGAGGCAAAATCCGTTGCCCTGATCGGCAATGCGGCCGAGGTTTTCCCCGAATTGTTCCGCCGGATGCAGGCAGGAGGCCCGCGCCCCGATATGGTGACCGACCAGACCTCTGCCCATGACCCGATCCACGGCTATCTGCCCTTGGGCTGGAGCGTGGCGCAATGGCGCGCAAAACAGGAAACCGCCCCCAAAGAGGTCGAGGCCGCTGCCCGCGCATCCATGCGCGCGCATGTGGCCGCAATGGTCGATTTCTGGAATGCCGGTGTTCCGACACTGGATTACGGCAACAATATCCGTCAGGTCGCACTGGAGGAAGGGCTGGAAAACGCCTTTGCTTTTCCCGGCTTTGTGCCCGCCTATATCCGCCCGCTGTTTTGCCGCGGGATCGGGCCGTTCCGCTGGGCCGCGCTGTCGGGTGATCCCGAAGATATCTACAAGACCGATGCCAAGATGAAGGAATTGTTCCCCGACAACGCGCATCTGCACCGCTGGCTGGATATGGCGCGCGACCGGATCGCCTTTCAGGGTCTGCCCGCGCGGATCATGTGGATCGGTCTGGGCGACCGGCATCGCGCAGGGCTTGCGATCAACGAAATGGTGCGCAACGGCGAATTGAAAGCGCCCGTCGTGATCGGGCGGGACCATCTGGATTCCGGTTCCGTCGCCAGCCCCAACCGCGAGACAGAGGCGATGCGGGACGGATCGGATGCCGTGTCAGACTGGCCCCTGCTCAACGCCCTGCTCAACTGTGCGTCAGGTGCCACCTGGGTCAGCCTGCATCACGGGGGCGGTGTCGGCATGGGGTTTTCGCAGCATTCGGGCATGGTGATCTGCTGTGACGGGTCAGCGGACGCGGACCGGCGGCTGGCCAATGTGCTGTGGAACGATCCGGCGACAGGTGTGATGCGCCATGCTGATGCGGGCTATGATATCGCTTTGGACTGCGCGCGCGAACACGGGCTGAACCTGCCGGGTATTCTGAGAGGTTAACAAGTTCGACTGAAGAAAAGTTTGGGACGGAATGCCTTTGGGCAAGAAACGGCCCGCCACCACCGAAAAGAGGACCTCTCGAACAACAAAACGTGCATTTCTATTGCTGCCAGAAGCGCAACTTCGGGCAAGACCAGGTCGTCCTGGCGAAGCTTGCGGCTGGAATGCAATTGGCCTGTCATGTGCAATCCTCTCCTCAAAATGTTTTCGCGAAATCTCGTGATCGCCACCTCGGTTAGATCGTCCTTCTCCGTTGGGAACAGCATGAGCCAGAGGCAAGAAGCGGGTCGTGCGCAGAACCATCCCTCTTCGTCAGCCAGCAAACTCCTGCAGACCGCGCATTTTAGTCGGACATAAATTTCGGCAACGCCGCGAAAGTCCGGTCTGGTGAAGCTGCATCGCAGCGCACGACCGGATGGCCAAGGACCAGTGCGGTCCGGTCGTACCGTTCTGAGGATATGTCTGATAGGGCAGAGAACTGACCTTTGCTGCGGTTTATGTGAAAGGCTGCTATGCGGATGGGCCGGCAAAATCGGGGCGCGTGGCCATGCAAACCTGTCGCGCCCCGTGCGGAGCAGTTAATCTGCTATTCTTATGTCGTGATTGCCCAATTGAACTGCCATCGCGTTTATACCTGCGGGTCCACGCCCCGCGAGCCACGCCAAAACCGGCCCTGCGACAAACAGCGACGATGCCGTCGCGATCACGACCCCCGTAATCATCGGCCAGGCAAACCCCGCAACGGCCGGTCCGCCCCAGATCGCCATCGGCAACAGGGCGGCCAAGGTCGTGCCCGAAGTGAAGATACAGCGCGCCAGCACCTGATTGAGGCTGCGGTCGATGACCTCGGCCAGCGGCGCGCCGGTATCTGCACGCAGATGTTCGCGGATCCGGTCGTAGACCACCACCTTGTCATTCACCGAATAGCCGATCAGCGTCAGCAAGGCGACGATGGTCGTCAGGTTCACCTCCCAGCCCGCCAACGCGATGATGCCAAAGGTTTTTGTGATGTCGAGGAACAGCACGACAATCGCCCCCGCCGCAAAATGCCATTCGAACCGGACCCAGATATAGGCCAGCATCGCCATGACGGCGAGCGACAGCGCGATCAGACCGGTGGTGGCCAACTCACCGCTGATGGTCGGTCCGACAAGGTCGATCTGGTCAAAGACAGCACCCGGCACAGCCTGCGCAGCAGCAGCCTCGACGGCCGCGACGGTGGCTTGTCCGGCCTCGCCTTGGACGCGGATCAACGCCTCTTTCGGGTCGCCAAAGGCTTGCAGGCTGGCGTCACCCGGCACATTGGCAGCAATGGCAGCGCGTAGATCGGCAAGTGGCACCGCCGTGTCAGAGCGCAGCACCATCTGCACACCGCCGGTAAAGTCGATTCCGAGGTTGGGTCCGGGCACCACAAGTGCTGTGACCGCCCCGATGGACAGCATGGCCGAGACAGCCAACGCCAGCCGCCCGCGTCGCATAAACGCAAAGGCACCGGGGGCGGTCACGCGCCCAAACAGCGGCGCAATCGTCAGCCGCGCGGGTTTGCGGCGGCGGACCAAGCCTTCCATCACCATGCGCATCAGTACGACCGCGGTGAACATGGAAATCAGGATGCCAAGGCTCATCGTGATGGCAAAACCGCGCACGGCCCCCGCGCCGAACATGAACAGCAAGGCCATCGCCAAAAGCGTGGTGATATTGGCGTCAAAGATCGTGGACCAAGCCTGCGCATAGCCTTGCTTCAGCGCCTTGATCGCGACGGCACCTTTGGCGGTTTCCTCGCGGATGCGGCTGAAGATCAGGATATTGCTGTCCACCGCGATCCCAAGGCACAGGATGATCCCTGCAATCCCCGGCAAAGTCAGTGTCGCACCCAGCACCCCCAATGCCGTCAGCGTCAGCATGACGTTGATCCCCAGCACCGCGCTGGCCAGCAGGCCCCAGCCACCGTAAAGGCCGACCATCATCGCCATCACCAGCCCCAGACCGGCAACGCCTGTGACCAATCCGGATTTGATCGAATCCGCACCAAGTGCTGCACCGACGCTGCGTTCTTCGATCACTTGGAGCGAGGCGGGCAGCGCGCCCGAGGTCAGCAAGACTGCCAGCGTCTGCGCCTCTTCCGGCGTGAAATCACCGGTGATCTGCCCCTGCCCACCGGGAATGACGGTCTGGATCACCGGTGCCGTCAGAACCTGCCCATCCAGCACCACGGCAAAACGCTGACCGATATTGGCGGCGGTGATTTCGGCGAATGTCACGGCACCTTGCCGGTCAAAAGCAAAGGTGACCATCGGGCGGCCCGTCTCGGGATCAAACCCCAGCGCCGCCTTGTCCAGCCGGTCACCGGACAAGGCGACACGGTTTTCCACCGGAATGGCACCGCTGCCGTCACGCATCTCGAGCAATGACACGCCCAGTCCGGCTTGGGGGGCGACCATCTGAAAGCTCATCTTGGCGGTCGATCCCAGCAGATCGCGCAATTGCGCGGGGTTTTCGACGCCGGGCATCTGCACCAGAATACGGTCCGCGCCCACCCGGCTGATAACCGGTTCGGACACGCCGACCTGATCGACGCGCTGGCGAATGACCTCAAGGCTGGCGTCCGCAGCATCTGTTGCCGCGCGATCAAGTCCGGCGCTGGTCAGGGCAAGGCGCATCACACCGTCAGTCCGGCTGACCGTGAAATCAACCGGCATCCCCGGCTCTGCCGTGGCGGCGGCAATCTCCTGCATCGCAACGAACAGCGCGTCATCGGCGCGGACATCCAGCGTCAAACCATCGCTGGTGATCGCGGACGGGCCTTGGTTCTGCGCCTGCATCTCGGCAACAAGTGTTTCGCGCAGGTCCTGCAGGCGGGCCTGCGCCAGATCATCGCGATCCACTGCCAGCAGCAGATGCGCACCGCCTTGCAGGTCAAGGCCCAATGACACCGTCTGGCTGGTCGCCCAGTCCGGCAGCGCGTTGCGGGTTGCGGTTGAAAGAAAGTTCGGAAGGGCTGTCGCCACTGCAAGAAACAACAGTGCGACATAGGTCATCAAGACCCATGCTGGTCGGCGCATATTCAATATCCATGATTGCCTGAAAGATTAGTCTGACGAAGATTGCGTCAGGCCACAGGCGGTCCACGAAGCGGTGGCAGGACAATGTGTGATGCAGCAAGGATCACCCCCGGCGCCTGTGGCCGGATCAGAACCGCCCCATCTGTCGCGCGCTTGGCAGCGCGCGCGGCGGGTTGCATGAAATCAGTGCCATCGTCGAACGCCGCCGCGCGGATCAGGTGGCGCTGATGGGTCAAGACGGCGTCAGCAACCGAAATCTGGCTTATCGCCACCGGACGGTCAGCGGTGCCCGCATTTTGTCCTGACCCCGCCGGCACAGCCAGCAGGGAGAGCACAAGCACCAGTAGGGATGTCAGGCGCAAGATCACCCCTGCGCCGCCAGAACATAGGCCAGATAGCCAGCCAAAAGCGCAACACCCATCCAGCGCCCGATTTGCGGGCGGGTCAGCAAAAGGGCCGTCAGCACAAGCGACACGGCGATCATGACCGGCAGATCAAAGCTCAGGAAACGGTCCGCGACAGGGATTGGCGTGATCACGGCGGTGATCCCCAGAATACCGAGAACGTTGAAGATGTTGGACCCTACGATATTGCCGATCGCAATCTCCGACTGGCGGCGGAAGGCTGCGATCAATGAGGTGGCAAGTTCCGGCAAGGATGTGCCGACGGCCACGATGGTCAAGCCGATGAACGCCTCGGATACACCAAAGCCGCGCGCGATATTGACCGATCCGTCCACCAAAAACCGCGCGCCGACCATCAGCACGACCAGCCCGCCGATCACCCACAGCACAGAGTGCAACGTCGAGGACGGAGCGGGCAGGGTGTCATCCTCGGCCGCTGCATCCCCGGGGGTGCGATAGGCCCAGACCAGATAGCCGACCAGCCCCGCAACAAGAATGATACCCGACAGCCGCGCCATGAAGCCCAAGGCAAAGATCGGCACCAGCACCACGGCGGCCGCGACCATCACCAGCGTATCGCGCCGCAAGGTCGCGCCCATGACGGTGATTGGCCAGACCAGCGCGGTCAGACCTACGATCAGCAGGATATTGGCGATGTTGGAGCCGATGATATTGCCAAGCGCGATATCAGGCACGCCGCGCCATGCGGCATCGACCGAGACCAGCAGTTCCGGCGTCGATGTGCCAAAGCCCACGACTGTCAGACCAATCAGCAAGGGCGGAATGGCAAGTCGCCGCGCGATCCCGACGCTGCCGCGCACAAGTGCTTCACCGCCAAAGAACAAGCCGATCAAGCCGGCGACGAGGTATACATAATCCAATGGAAGGGGTCCTTTGGGGCAGGTGATCTGCCCTTGCGCTCTGGGACGTGTGTATCGGCCCGATCTTGCGCAAGGCATCCGGAAAAATAATGATTCATCTTGTCCCAAATGAAAAAGATTTCGCAGGCGATCTTGCAGTTGCCTCACCTGCTCACGACATGCGGTCATCAAAGCCCCGCACCCTCGCGTCCGGCACCAACCTACAGGAGCTGATGGGCACCCATCATGGTCTCATCATCACATCTTGTGTCGGGCGATCCCGCTGATCCGCAGGCGTATTTCGCGGATCTGCGTGCGCGGGTGGATGGCTTTGCTGGCCGCCATTTCACTTTGCCCAGAACATTCCGGCTGCATCGCGCGGCCTTGGGCCAGCGGTGGCCATCGGCTATGCAACCCTTTACCATGACGCCACATCAACCGCCGGATGATCCGGCAAGAACGGGACACTATGTATTTCGAAATCGCGATCGTCATCCTGCTGACGCTGATCAACGGGCTTTTGGCCATGTCGGAACTGGCCATCGTGTCGGCCCGTCCGGCGCGGCTCAAGATGCTGGCGGACAAGGGCAGCAAGGGTGCGGCGACGGCGATCCTGTTGGCCGAGGATCCGGGCCGGTTTCTGTCCAGCGTGCAGATCGGGATCACACTGGTCGGCATCCTTGCGGGGGCGTTCTCCGGCGCGACGTTGGGTGCGCGTCTGGCGGCCAGCCTTCTCGACGCAGGCGTTCCGGCTGCCTTGGCGCAGCCAATCGGCGTCGGTTCGGTGGTTGTAGCGATCACCTATCTGTCGCTGATCGTGGGCGAGCTGGTTCCCAAGCAGATCGCGCTGCGCGCGCCCGAACAGGTCGCCGCGCGGGTCGCGCCCATGATGCGGATCATCGCACGTGTGGCGGCCCCGCTGATCTGGGTGCTTGACCGTTCGGGCAAGCTGGTGCTGCGGTTGCTGGGCCAATCCGGTGAACAGTCACGGGGTGTGAGCGACGAAGAAGTGCGCCTGATCATCGCCGAAGCCGAAAGCTCGGGCGCGATGAACCGTGCCGAAAGCCAGATGATCGCCGGGGTGATGCGCGTGGCCGACCGCACCGCACGTGGGTTGATGACACCGCGCAACGAGGTCGAAACGCTGGATGCCAACATCGACAAGGCGGCATTGCTTCAGCGGTTGGGTAACTTAAGCCGGTCGCGTGTCCCTGTCTGGGATGGTGATGTCGACAATATCATCGGTGTGCTGACAATCCGTGATATCCTTGCACCCGCCTTGATGAACAAGCCCTTCGACCTGCGCGCCTTGCTGCGCGAGGCCCCTGTGGTCCGTGATGGCAAAAGCGCGCTCGAGGTTGTCGACCGTCTGCGCACAGTGCCCGCACATATGGTGCTGGTCTATGACGAATACGGCCATTTCGAGGGGATCATTACCCCGATGGATGTGCTGACGGCCATCGCAGGCGAATTTCCCGATCACGCTTCGGACGAGCCAAAGGTCGTAACCCGCGCCGACGGGTCCTATCTGGTCGCAGGCTGGATGCCGGTCGACGAGTTCGCCGCCTTGCTCGCGCTCGACATCGCCGAGGACCGCGACTTTGAAACCGTCGCCGGGCTGGTGCTGGAGGAAATCGGGCATTTGCCGGACGTCGGCCAAGTTCTGAAGTTTCAGGGCTGGACCATTGAGGTCGTCGATCTGGACGGGCGGCGGATCGACAAGCTTCTGATATCGCGCGCCGCGTGACTTGCTCTACGGCAGGCACAGAGCGGGAGGCCTCATAGGCCCTCTTTGCAAGGGGCGTGAATTCGTCCTTTGCGGGACCTGCAAGCGGGCGCAGTCTGGAAAGACACAAACAGTCATTCACTGCACCGACTATTCCGTCGATGCTCCAATCTGGTTTAGGGCAGGAATACCGGCAGAAGCGGACGTTATATGGAGCAAGCCGTTCCCGATCGAACGGTCATTCCAACTTGGGATGCACTGAAACGCAGTGAGTTTACGATGGTCATCGCCCGAGCATACAAACTGCTCCAAGAACGGGAGCGAGGATATCGTCGCTGTGCCATGACTGGTTACTGGCTCGAAGAACACAGGTGTGCCGGATTTGGGAGGAACGTTCTCTGGCATTATGCGACCGTTCCGACGGGATTGAGTGCATGCCTGAAAACAGCCATATCGGCGCATTGGCCGACAGGAGCGCGACATCAAGATCATAGACTTTGTCGCTATTTTCTTTCAAATGGCGAAAGATTGCAGGATCGACGTTAAGGCCATAAAGGCCGTCGACCAAGCGCGCCCGCTCCACCACGAGGTCGAGCAGTTCGGTGCGTCCGGGCATCTCAGGTGGAACGGCAGCATCAATTTCTTTCAGAAACGCCGACTTGTTTGGTGACTTGATATGAGCCAGTTTTGACCACGTTTGTGCTGATTGATCGACCTCAAACGCCCACTGTCCCGGCAGATCCAGCAGGTACAGCTGCGAGAACCTGCGATGTGCAACCCTGTCAAGCAGAACGGCGATCATTGCGCCCCACCCTTGTCCCAGCAGCGCGGTATTGTTTAGCCCATGTGTCTTAAGAGCGGCCAGTAGTACCTGCACATAGGTCTGCGCCGTATAGAGGTCTTGTGGTATCCAAGCGCTATTGCCGCGCCCGGGCAGGTCAAGGGCAACGACCCGGTGACCGGACCTTGCAAGATGGGCACACAAGGGCGCAAAATCGTCGGCCCGTCCGGCAATGTCATGGATCAGACAAATTGCCTTGTCCGGCGCATCCGGTTCCCAGATTTCAACATGGACGTAGCTGTAGCTTCCACCAATCTCGACCATGATGGGGGCAGTGAAATGCTTAAACGGCGCGTCGGGCATCAAGGCAATCCTGAAAGGTCTTCTCGATCAGTTGTAAGCGGCCATCAGGTGCATGATGGGCCCACTGCGCGTGCGCTGCATTGCTTCTCTCCTGCCAGTAATCGGGTTCCGCCCACAACCGCGCCAAGGCCGATGCCCATGGTAAAGCCACCGACGGCGGAGGAATGAGTTGATGTGTGTTGCGCAGCGGTTCCGGAACATCAAAGCGCAGCGCACCTTCGCCCAGATGTTCGGGCAAGCCACCGTGGTTCGAGCACAGGACCGGAATGCCCAAAGAGATCGCCTCAATCGCAGCGCGCCCGCCGCTTTCGTGCCAGAGGGATGGCATGATCAAGACATGCGTCCGCGAAAACACCGCGGCCATGTCGGTCTGTAGCCCGATCCGCCGTATGTTGCGCATCTGAGAGAACGGAATGCCGGATTGTTTTTCTACCTTTTGGAGATCGGATCTGCTCTCGACGACCAGAAACCGAAGAGATGGCAGCATCACGTGCATCATTTCTGCGATGCGGTAAAACAATGTGACACCCTTGGCGTAGGACGGGTTGATGAAGGTGACATGCCGTGTGGCCTTGTCGGGGCGTCTGGCGGTTGGTCTCGCGATGAATTTGCCGATGACAGTGCTGCGTAGCTGAAAGCGGTCCCAATACAAATCCTGTGTTGCCATCGAGTCCGTCAGGATAACGTCTATGTTCCTGAATACTTCAGCATCCTTGTAGCCCGGATGGGCAAGGTAGAACGCAGAAACAATGCCGGATAGGACCGCAGCCTGACGGATGTTTTCCTCGAAGGCGGTGGCGCCGAAAGTAATGATCACATCCGGAGCAAAATCCCGCATGACTTTTGCATAGCTTTTGGCCGCGAGAGCAAAGTCGTCTGATGTCATTTTGACAATCTGATGTGTCGCAGTCGCGCAGGCAAAGTGCCTGACCGGTCCATCATCAAAGCGGAAAAGCGCTTCACCGGCGTCCTTTGAAAAACCGCTCCAAAGCAGCATTTCATCAGGGGTCGGCTTTTGGCCGCTGTCAAAGCCACCGGCCGAAAACGCCAAGACATCGTGTCCCCGCTCTGCAAGAAGCCGCAAGATCGTGCGCACCGAAATTGCAGCGCCGCTCGCCGGGTCGATCAGGCACGATAATGATGCAAAAAGAATACGGATTGGGTGTCTCCCGACGCTTTACACAACCGCGGCTGTGACGAGTTTGGTGCCGTCTGCTTGCCGCATACTGGCATCCCAGCGCAACGCGATCCGGTCGCTGTGCGGTGTCTGAATTGACATCGTTTCCAAAAAGACCGCGAGTGCGGTTAACGCTTCGAGGTTGGCAAAACGCGAGCCGGGACACACCCGCCGACCATCTCCAAACGGGACAAAGTTGGCGGCACCGGATTTCGATAAAGCACCTTCGGGGTGCCGGGACAGATCGACCCTCATTGGATCGTGGAATATCGCCGGGTCTTGCTGGATGCCGATGATAGAAACGAGGACGCGCTTGCCCTGTTTTATATGCAGATCACCAATCTGCTGCGGGCCGACGGCGATCCGGCTTACCAGCGGAATTGGTGGAAAAATGCGCAGGGTTTCAAGCAGAAAAGCGTTCAGATCCACCAATCCCGTCAGGTCGTTTGCACTGATTGTCTGTTGACTGAACAAGCCGCGTACAGATTGCCGCAGCCGGTCTTGCAACGCTTTGTCTTTGCCCAGCAAAAACATAGCCCATGTGATGGCGCTTGCCGTGGTATCAAATCCAGCAAAAAGAAGGGTCGAAAGTTCACCGAAAATGTCCACCTCGTTTGGCTCAGCATTGGCTAAAGCGTCTATCATGCTCCCCTCGGACCGCCCGCTCCGGTGAGCAACCAGTGCGCTGAACCTTGCCGTCAGGCGTGCCTTCGCATCCTCTGCGTCGATCTTTAGCATCGCATGCTCGACGTAGCCGGTTGAAGGCTGTGGGAAATTCTCGAAGGATGCCAGCCGCAGGATATGGCGGATATCACTGATCGTCTCCGGCCCCCAATCCTCTATGGGGAAGCCTAGTACCAGTTTGCACACTGTGGCGGCGGCGGCGAAATCAATCTGTTTCTCGACTTGGGCAGATCCCCCCTGCGCGCTGGCAAGAATTCCCTGTGCAGCTGCGAGAAAATACTCACGAGCCGTCCGAACGACTGCGTCGGGGTTTGTTTCTGTGATATAGGGTTGAGAATACGCACGCAGCTGGCGCCATTTGATACCGTCCGTAGTCAGCCGACTGACCCCGAACAGCTGTTCATAAGTGCCATAATATTTACTGTAGTTGCTTCCGGTGTCGCGCAAGATCTGACGTGCGGTCGCGCTGTTCTGCACCAACGGAAAGACTGTACCGCCAAGCTCCAGCTCAAGATCTTGCGCCGGACGTTGACGCGCCATTTCGTAAAGGACGCTGCAAGGGCTTTGCTGCCATGCCGCGGACAATGGGGTCCCGGTGGTGATGATGCGTTCTGTCACTGTGATCGCCCGTTAAACGAAATGCGCCCGGATGATCGGGCGCATTCTTGACTCTTGCCACCTAGGCCCGCCTGTGCAGATCAGAACGTCGTGGTGTATCCGATAAAAACGCCCTGCATCAACCGTGGTCCGGAATTATCGGCTTCGCTTTCTTCATCAGACCATTCGTCAATGTTCCAGAACTGCTGCAGTTGATACCCAAGAGATACCTTTGAATTGTCAGACAGATAATAATCTACGCCGATTTGAGCGTCGAGACTCGTCACCGTCTTGCGTTCGGAAAAGCTGCTGCTGAAGCCGCTTGACGACACGCCGCCTGATCCGTCGTCTTCCGTCACGCGGATGCCGAACGTATCCTTGCGATCTCCGAAAAGGATTGATGCTCCAATGTCACCAAAAAAACCATATTGACCCGCGTTCGGACCGGCCGCTGGCTGGGTTGTGAAGCCAACGCCCACCCGAGGACCAATTCCTAGAAATTCCGATTTGAGGGATGGTTCAGCTTCAACCGTGCCACCAATCTTGTCTGCTTCACGACCCAGAGATAGCCGCGCGCTTGTGCCCAGCGCACGCACGCCATAGTGCCAACGGAAATCCGCAATTTCAGCAGGAATGGCGGTTCCCAGCTCAAAATCGAGAGCCGCAAATGCGAGTTCGTTCTTTGAAATCGACGTGAACGACGACCCGCCGCTTTCAAAGGTGTTCTCGTAGCGGTTGTCCGGCGATCCTCCAAGCGAGAGACCCAAGGTCATATCTCGTCCCGGTGCGGTCTGGCGCGTCAGTGACAATGACCCCATGAATGCACCATGGGTTTCGTCCGCCCCAACTTTGTCTTGTTCTTCCGAACTCTCGCCTTCGACCTTGTCCGCCCAGACGTTGTCGATAATGCCGACACCGCCCTGCACGTTCAGAGTGTAACCCTCCAACATTGCAGGCGATTGCGCCACAGCGCCTTGTGCTCCTGCCACTGCCAAAGCAACAGTTGACGCGGATCCCATCATCATCTTGCTGTTCACGAGAAAAATCCTTTTGTTCAATTCTTCGTTACTATACTCGAAAATGGTGCGATTTGCATAGCATTTTTCACGCAGTCTTGGCTGCTCCTCTGGCGGCGGCGACCTCAAGGCAATGAATTTTATTGTGATACCAAACCGATAGCGATTGGTTCGCTAAGATGGATCTGCTCTGACAATGTTTAGCACGTTGCTCTTGCGGCTTGACCTAACGACACCGTCATAGCCACGCTTGAAGAAAACCCGCTTGCCTTTGTTCAGTTCCCGCGCACCTCGGATCAACCTCGGGGTTACTTTGGGGTCAGAAACGGCGACAACAGTCAGCGCTGCGGCATCTGAATCAGCTTGTGCCAACGGCTTGAGTATTGCGCGGTTTTGCATCCATTCTTCGCCGACCGTGACCGTTGTGTGCAACCACCCGACATAGCCGACGATTTGGTTGTCACGGATGCCGGCGAGGTTATTACTATCGCGCAACTGTTTGCGCACCACGCCCGCTAAACTGGACAGTTCAAAATTGCCAAACACATCAGATTCAGCAAGAAAATCCATCACCATCCCGAAAGCCTCATAAGATGGCGCAAGGCAAACCACGACCGTTTGGCCTTCAGAATTGACCATGCCTTGGTTCATTTGATGACGTTCGTATCTTGTTGCATCTTGACCGCTTCACCGACGCTTTCCCCTTGACCGACGAACTCTCTGCAGACCGTCGGCGCGTTCAGGTTACTCGCGCGAGGCGGCTTGCGATACCCTGAAACTGGTTGGTGTCACCAGCAAGCTGTATCTGTCATTCTGTCATGGCATTCTTTGCACATGCCGTGACAGGTCCGCTCGAGATGAAGCTGGTCGATCCAGCGCCCATGCCGCGCGAGACAAGTAGCAACGCATCTTCTCTCTGCTACTTCCCCTTTATCATCTCGAGAACTCCTATTAGGCGACCGTCTGCCTGCACGCCCACCACGACATTAGTGCTGGCCCGGTCCGCCAGAGTCTGTAGCGCAGTGTATGGCAAGTCGACCATGAACCTGCGTTGATGCGAGTTGTGACCAAGACGTTTGTAGTGCTTGGCCAGCGCCCGACGCCAATCACCAAGTTCACCCCGCAGGACATCCGGATGTGGGGGAATACGCATGCCGGGCATGAATGAGCGGTTTTCTATCGGGCGCGGTCGGTGGCCACGTCGAGGCGCACCTGTGTCCCAGCCAACCCTTCTACAATCGCAGATGCATCCTGCAAACGCCCGATGCCGGCCATCGTGCCGCCCGCCCGGACGAAATCGCAAGCGGCAGCGATCTTTGGCCCCATCGAACCTTCGGCAAAACTGATCCTACCCAATTCGTCGGGGGTTACGCTGCTGATCGCGGCCTGATCAGGCCCGCCCCAGTCACGAAAGACTGCTTTCACATCAGTCAGCATTAGCAAAATATCTGCATTCAACGCCTGTGCCAGCAATGCTGAGGTGCGGTCCTTGTCGATGACAGCTTCTATACCTTCCATCTTGCCATCGCTACCGCGCACCACTGGTATGCCGCCCCCACCTGCGCAGATCACGCAAACCGCCGCTTCGACCAGCAAACGGATCGGCGTGATGCCCAGAATGGCAATCGGCTGCGGCGAGGGCACGACGCGACGCCAACTGTCCTTTGCCTCTTCCACCATCGACCACTGATGCTCGTCGCGTACACGTTTTGCCTCATCGGCCGTGTAGACTGGACCGATGGGCTTTGTAGGTTTGGCGAAGGCGGGATCTTTTGGATCAACCTCGACCCGCGTCAGCAGCGTGGCGCAGTCGGTGCCCTTTGGCAGTGCGTTCATCAGCTCCTGTTCGATCAGATACCCGATCATCCCTTCGGTTTCGGCGCCCAGAATATCCAGCGGCCACGGGTTGTCAGGCGCATAGGCAGCAGACCGCAGCGCCATCAGCCCCACTTGCGGCCCGTTACCATGCGCCACGATAATCTGATGATCCCGCGCAAGAGCGGCCAGAGCGGCGGCGGCGATCCGCACGTTTGTGTGCTGCGCTTCGGCCGTCATCGGCTCGCCACGTTTCAGCAGGGCATTTCCGCCCAAGGCTACCACGATGCGCATCCTCTAGGCTCCTATCGTGGCGACAAGCACTGCCTTGATCGAGTGCAGCCGGTTCTCCGCCTGATCAAAAACAACAGAGGCAGCGGATTCGAACACCTCGTCCGTCACCTCCATGCAGTCGATGCCATAGGTCTGGAACGTCGCCTCGCCTGTCTTGGTGTCGCGGTTGTGGAAGGCAGGCAAGCAATGCAGGAACTTGGTGTGGGGGTTGCCGGACAAGTCCATCACGTCTTGCGTCACGGTAAAGGGCGAGAGCAGCGCAATACGCTCGGCCCAGACGCTGTCCGGCTCACCCATCGACACCCAGACGTCGGTGTAGATATAATCGCAGCCCGCTACGCCCTCGGTCAGATCTTCGGTTTGCGTGATCCGCGCGCCGCTTGCTTTAGCCAGCTTGCTGCACTGATCCACCAGCGCTGCATCAGGCCATAGGCTTTTGGGTCCGCAAAGACGGATATCCATACCGATCAGGGCCGCGCCGACCATGAGCGATGTTCCCATGTTGCTGCCGGTATCGCCAACGAAACAAAAGACGATGTCGGACAGGTGCTTGTGGGTGTATTCGCGCATCGTCATCAGATCAGCAAGGATCTGGGTCGGGTGAAATTCATCCGTCAATCCGTTATAGACCGGCACGCCTGCAAATTGCGCCAGCACCTCGGCCTGTGTCTGCCCAAAGCCCCGGTATTCGATGGCATCATAGTAGCGCCCCAGAACGCGCGCCGTATCCTTCATCGTTTCCTTGGTGCCGATATGGCTGCCCGAAGGGCCCAGGTAGGTGACATGGGCGCCTTGGTCAAACGCCGCCACCTCGAACGCGCTGCGGGTGCGGGTACTGTCCTTCTCGAAGATCAGCGCGATGTTTTTGCCCAGAAGAAGCTGCTTTTCGGTACCGGTTGCCTTGGCCTCTTTCAGGCTGGCCGCAAGCCGGAGCAGAAAGCGCAGCTCGTCCGGGGTGAAATCCAACAGTCTGAGGAAACTACGACCGTGCAGGTTTTGTGGCATGTGACAATTCTTTCAAAGAGGATCGCGGATCAGCGGGCAGGTCATGCAATGCGACCCGCCTCGCCCGCGTCCCAGTTCGGCACCGGAAATGGTGATGACTTCGACGCCCGCCTTGCGCAGCAGGGTGTTCGAATGTGTGTTGCGGGCATAGCCAACGACGACACCAGGGCTGATGCACAAGAGATTGTTGGCGTCATCCCATTGTTCGCGCTGGCTCTCGTAAGCGTCCCCGCCTGTCGGCACTGTGCGAAGTTTCTTCACGCCAAGCGCAGCGGCCACAACTTCGAGAAACGGCGCCTTTTCTGCGGTTACCAGAACCTCGCCTTTGTCACCCGGTCGCAAGGAATAGGTCGCGATCGCATCCGTCACCTCGGCGAACACGGTCACCAGATCGCGGTCGCAGAAGGTGAAGACAGTATCGAGGTGCATGGAAGACCGGGCGCGCGGAAACTGGCAGGCAATCACACGCTCTGCCCCGCCGCCTGCAAAAAGCGCGCGGGCGACTTGGCCCACAGCCTGTGGCGTGGTGCGTTCACCCATGCCGATCAGGACGGTGGCATTGCCGATCGGCATGACATCGCCACCTTCCAGGGTGGCAAGCCCGTGATCCGCCATCGGATCGCCGTACCAGATCGGGAAATCGGCATCCGCGAAATCGGGGTGAAACTTGTAGATCGCGGCGAGGTTCAACGTCTCCAGCCGTCGCGCGGGCCAGAACATCGGGTTCAGCGTGACACCGCCATAGATCCAGCAGGAACTGTCGCGGGTGAATATCTGGTTCGGCATCGGCGCCAGCAGAAAGTCCTCGTCCCGCAGCATCGGTGCCACGACACCCGCCATCGGAACGGGCAATTCCGCCCGGCTCATCCCGCCGATCAGGATATGGGTCAGCGCATTGGCCGGCATTTCCATCAGGCAGGCGTGCAGGTCAGCCGCCAGACCCACGCCCACTGAATTGTCGTTGATGCGCGCATCAAGCAGCCAGCGACGCGCCGCTGGTTTGGAGACGACCTCCTCCAGCATCTCGCGCATCAGCACCACTTCGACGCCACGTTCGCGCAGCACGTCGACAAAGGCCATGTGGTCGATACGGGCCTGTTTGACCCAAAGCACATCATCGAACAGCAGGCTTTCGGCATTGGCAGGCGTCAGCCGCGCCATTTCCGATCCGGGCCGGTGCATCATCACGCGGCGTAACTGCCCCGCTTCGGAATGAACGCCATAAGTAAGGGTCATGTGGGTGTGCCTCCTAACAAGGTGGCCAAGGCAAGGGCTGCCATGACGATGAGTGTCAAAACCACAAGCAGTGGCCAGACAAAGCGCAGCCAGCGTTCATAAGGGACGCGGCCGATAGCCAGCCCGCCCATCACGACTGCAGACGTTGGGGTGATCAGGTTCACCATGCCGCTGGCGGTCGCGAAAGCGGTGACCACCAGTTCGCGCTTGACGCCCGCAAAATCGGCCACCGGAGCGAGGATCGGCATCGACAAAACGGCAAGTCCCGAGGTCGATGGGACAAAGAACGACAGTCCGACCTGGGTCCAGTAGATCACCAGAATGAAGGCTGTTTGCGACAGGCCCGCCACGCTTGTTTCCGCCGCGTGCAGGATCGTGTCGGTGATCATACCTGCGTCCATGATCACTACGATTCCGCGCGCCAGTCCGATAATCAGGGCGACACCCAAAAGATCGCGCGCACCGTTCACAAAGCTTTCGACCAGCTTGCCCTCACCCAGCCGGGCAAGGATGCCGATCAGGATGGCCGCGGCCAGAAAAAGCCCGCTCATTTCCGCCATCCACCAGCCGCCGATAGACACGCCCCAGATCATCACGCCAAAGGTCAGTGCAAACAGGACCAGGACGATCTTGTGCATCGCGGTAAATGGCGCGGCCTCGGTCGGGGTGTCGGCCAGAAAATGCGCCTCGTTCGCGGATTTCTTGTCATAGACCAGCGACTTTGCGGGATCAGCACGGACCTTTGCGGCATAGCGCATCACAAAGGCCACCGTCACGGCCCAGCAAATCAGCAAAATGATCACCCGCAGTCCCAGACCGTCCGCAAAACTGATCCCCGCCGCATCGGAGGCGATGACGGTCGAGAACGCGTTGACGGTTGACCCCAGAACGCCGACGCCGGCACCCAGCAAGATCACGGCTACCGCCGTCAACGCATCATATTTGGCGGCAATCATCACAGGGATCAGCAGGACGTAAAAGGCCAGCGTCTCCTCGGCCATGCCATAGGTGGACCCGCCAAGGGCAAACAACGCCATCAGGATCGGGATCATCCAGTTCTCGCGCCCCTTCAGGCGGACCATGGCGCGGGCGATTCCCGCATCAATGGCTCCCGTGGCGGTCACAACACCGATAAACCCGCCAATGATCAGCACGAACAGCGACACATCGATGGCGCGGGCGACATAGTCGATAGGGTCGTAAAAGCCCGCGATCGGGGCAAGGATGACATCGACCACGCCTTGTGGGGCCGCGTCTGTGCGTGCGTAGGTTCCCGCGATGGGCACGTCCTTGCCCAGAGCTTCGGAAGCTGAACGCTCGTATTGGCCTGCCGGGATGATCCAAGTCAGAGCCGCGACCAGAACGATCAATGCAAACAGAATCGTGAATGCAGACGGAAAGCGGGGCCCCTGCTTGGTGCCTTGTTCTTCGGTGGATGGCATCGTGCTGTGCTCCCCATGGGTCAGGTGTGTGCGCAGCGTATCCGCCACCGGGCATAGCCGGGCTAATGCAGATCAGGGCGGTCTGGATAATTGCCGAATAAGGTGCCGCACGTTGGACGGGTGTTTTGGCCGGAACAGGAGACGTTGATGAACGATCAGGCGGACCACACCCTTGATGCGCATGCAGAGGTTGTCGAGGATGTGCTCAAATCGCTGTCGGCAACGGCCGACGGCTTGTCGTCAACGGAAGCGGCGACCAGACTGGACGATTACGGGCCGAACCAGCTGGCGCAGGCGCCAAGGCGATGGGCTGTGCTGCGCTTTCTTGCACATTTCCACAATGTCCTGATCTATGTGCTGATCGGCGCGGCGGTGGTGACAGCGTTGCTGTCGCAATGGATCGATACCGGCGTGATCCTGGCGGTTGTCGTGGTCAATGCGGTGATTGGCTTCGTGCAGGAAGGTCGCGCCGAAACGGCAATGGAGGCGATCCGAACGATGCTGGCGCCGCATGCGTCAGTGTTGCGCGACGGACGGCGGGTCGATGTCGATGCCGCAGATCTGGTTCCGGGCGATCTCGTGCTGCTGGAACCAGGCGACAAGGTGCCAGCCGATCTGCGATTGATCGAGGTCAGGGGCCTGCAAGTGCAAGAGGCCATCCTGACCGGCGAGTCGGTCGCCGTCGAAAAGACAACAGAAGCGGTAGCGTCCGATGCTTCACTGGGAGATCGCACCGGCGTGGCTTTCAGTGGCACCCTGATTGCCGCAGGCACCGGGCGTGGCGTGGTGATTTCTACAGGAGCCGCAACCGAGATCGGCAAGGTCAGTGACCTGCTTGGCAAGGTCGAGGTTCTAACAACGCCGCTGGTCAAACAAATGGACCGTTTCGCCCGGTGGCTGACGGTGCTGATCGTGCTGCTGGCCGCGGTCTTGTTGCTATATGGCTATTTTGTCCGCGATATCGCGTTTGCCGAACAGTTCATGGCCGTGGTTGGCCTTGCCGTCGCGGCCATCCCCGAAGGCTTGCCTGCCGTGATGACCATCACGCTTTCGGTCGGCGTTCAGGCGATGGCGCGCCGCAACGCAATCGTGCGTCGCTTGCCCGCGATAGAGACCATCGGCGCAGTGTCGGTGATCTGCACCGACAAGACCGGCACGCTGACCCGCAACGAGATGATGGTGGCCAGCGCCGTGCTGACCTCGGGCAGCGTGACCATTGACGGGATCGGCTATGCCCCGGATGGCGAGATCAGCCCCACCCCGGGCTCGGGCGCGCTGGACGACGCGGGCCTGATTGCGCTTTTGTGCAATGATGCGGATCTGTCGCAAAAGGATGAAGGCTGGCAGGTAGCGGGCGACCCGATGGAAGGCGCGCTGCTGGCGTTTGCCGCAAAGACGGGGGCCGATGCCGCAGGCTGGACCCGCCACGACGAGATACCCTTCGACGCCGCCAATCGTTTTATGGCGGTATTGGTCGAAGGGCCGGACCAACAACGACTGGTTTTGATCAAGGGCGCACCAGAGCGTGTCCTCGCGATGTGCGGCGATCAGAATGGGCCGGAAGGGCCAGAGCCGCTTGATACGGCATTCTGGAATGGCGAGGCCGAGCGCATTGCAGCGCAAGGTCAACGGTTGCTGGGGTTGGCCCTGTGCAAGGCCCCGAAGGGTGCGTTGAACGCGGCCAGCCTCGACGGAAAGCTGAGTTTAGTGGCCTTGGTCGGATTGATCGATCCGCCGCGTCAGGAAGCGATTGAAGCAGTGGCTGACTGTCACGCGGCCGGTATCGCGGTCAAGATGATCACTGGCGATCATGCCGGAACCGCTGGTGCGATTGGGCGCCAGATCGGGCTGAAAAACCCCGGTTCGGTGCTGACCGGCGCTGACATCGAAAAACTGGGCGATGCCGATCTGGCCTTTGCGGTGATCGAGACCAACATTTTCGCCCGCACATCGCCCGCGCACAAGCTGCGCCTTGTCATGGCGCTTCAGGCCAAGGAATTGACCGTTGCGATGACCGGCGACGGGGTCAACGACGCCCCCGCATTGAAACGCGCCGATGTCGGCATTGCGATGGGGGTCACAGGCTCCGAGGCAGCAAAGGAGGCCGCAGATCTTGTTCTGGCCGACGATAACTTCGCGTCCATCGTGGCAGCCGTCCGAGAGGGGCGCACAGTCTATGACAACATCCGCAAGGTCATTTCATGGACACTGCCGACCAATGCGGGCGAAGCTGGGACAATCATCATTGCCCTGCTGCTCGGCATGTCACTGCCGATCTCGCCCATTCAGATTCTCTGGGTCAACCTGATCACCGCCACAACGCTAGGACTGGCACTGGCTTTCGAACCGACCGAGGCGAATACGATGAAACGCCCGCCCCGCGCACGCAAGGCACCGTTGCTGACCGGTGCCCTTGTCTGGCAGGTGGCTTTCGTCTCTGTCTTATTCGTTGCGGCAATTTTCGGGATATTTGCCTATGCCAAGAACGAGGGACATGACCTTGCGCTGGCCCAGACGATTGCCATGAACATGGTCGTGGTGCTGGAGATCTTCTATCTCTTTTTCATTCGCAACCTACGCAGCACGTCGCTGACATGGGCCGCGATCCGCGGCACGAAAGCAGTGTGGATCTGTCTGGCCATCGTGGTGCCGGCGCAAGTTGTCGTGACCTACCTGCCGCTGGCACAGGGAATCTTTGGCACAGCATCGGTGTC
Source organism: Yoonia sp. 72 (assembly GCF_034652275.1). NCBI lineage: Bacteria > Pseudomonadati > Pseudomonadota > Alphaproteobacteria > Rhodobacterales > Paracoccaceae > Yoonia > Yoonia sp. 72. The sequence continues at coordinate 40,981 of NZ_JAXIWG010000005.1, forward strand.
GCTGACCGATGCTCTGCTGATTGTCGGGGTCGGCGCAGTGTTCTTTGCGATCATCGAGGTGGAAAAACAGATCCGCCTCGGTTTGACTGCCCCGGACGACCGGTCCCTGATCTTTGACGTGACAGGGTGATTGTTGACGACCCCCCGGTCTCCTTTGCAACACGGATGATGCGAGTTCAGTCCCGGATGCGGCTCAGCCAAAGTGTCGGCACAAAGAAACCGAGATCGCTCGACCAGTTACGAAGGGCCAACCTTACGCTGTGACATCATCCAGACTGACACTCATCGCATCGGCCAAGGCGCGCCGGGTTGCGACGGAGCCCTGCTTTCGGCCTGTCTCGATCTCGGCCACAGTAACGCGGTTCACGCCTGCTTTTTCGGCAAGGGCCGCTTGTGTTATTCTGGTCTGCTCTCGCTGCTTTCGTCATCTACTGGCTGTGAAAGTAAATGTGTCCAGACCCTAGGAACTCGGCCTTGGCCGGGCTGATCATATCGTTGTCGCCGCAGACAATCCGGATGCGGAGAACGGGGCTTTTGGTATCCTTGTTCACCGTCCGATGCCTTGTGCAGAAATTCAAAAACTTCCAGCAATTGACGGTTTTCTATCGTCACCCAATTCAATCACACGGTGGCATGCTGTCTGCAGGACGGCCCTGTCGTGGCTGACCAGCACAATCGCGGAGCCGGTCGCTGCGACTCGGTGCAAGGCGGCGATCACGCGGGCCTTTTGCCGCGGATCAAGGGCGCTGGTGGGTTCATCCGCGACCAGCAAGCGTGGCGGGCGGATCAGGGCCCGCGCGATTGCGATCCGCTGGCATTGCCCGGTGGAAAGGGTGCCCGGTCGCGCATCGGGCGACAGATGGCCAAGGCTGACATTGACCAGCGCCTGCACAGCCAAGGCGCGATGTGCGGCACCTGATAGGCGGTCGCGCCATCTTGTACGCAAAGGCTCTGACACGATGCGCCAAAGCGGCCAGCGCGGGTTCAGGCTGCCTTGCGCATCCTGAAAGATCGGCATCACCGCACCCGCCGGCAGGTTGGGTGAAACGGCGCCTGCTGTCGGTGCCAGCCGACCGGAAAGCACGCGCAGTAGCGTGGATTTCCCGCTGCCAGAGGGGCCAGCGACGCCCAGAACCTCGCCTGCTTTCAGATCAATCTGCAGGTCGTCGAACAGCATCCGCGCGCCCAGCCGCATGCCCAGACCGCGCGCAGACATCAACGGCTTTGCACCCGCTGCAATCGGCGGCGGAAGTGGCAGTGCGGCAGCGCTGGTAAAGCGGCGCACATGGACGGGTGCGGTCGTGGTCACGCTGTCGCAGGCCATACATTCCGCCACGATCCGCCCTGTCTCAAGCAGGATAACGCGGTCGGCACGCGCGCTCATCAGCGCAAGGTCATGGCTGACGATCAGCGTGCCCCGCCCAGCGCTGCGGCACAGGTCGATTACCCGCCCCGCGTGATCGGCATCAAGCGCCGAGCTTGGCTCGTCCGCCAGCAGTACCTGTGGATCAAGCGCGAGGGCGGCAGCAATGCTGGCCCGTTGTAACATCCCGCCACTCCATTGATGCGGATAAAGTGCAAGGGCGGCGGGATCGATGCGCAGCTGATCCATCAGCGCAGCGATCCGTGCAGGGTCTGGCGTCAGGCCGCGTGCAAGCCAAGGCTCTGCGATATGATTGCGCACCGGCGACAGGGGCGCGCAGGCGGCGAAAGGGTCTTGGGCCACAAAACCGATGGCTTGCCCCAGCAGCGCGCGCATGGCGCGCCGGTCGGTCGGGTCGATGACCTTCCCTGCGATCTCGACCCTGCCGGTGATCCGTGCGGTCGGCGGCAGCAGGCCCAGAAGCGCGCGCATCAGCGTGGTTTTACCACTGCCCGAGGCCCCGATCAGCGCCAGCACCTCGCCTTTGCGCAGGGTAAAGCTGATGTCCGATACAACCGGCCGCCCGCCATAGGCGACGCCGAGTCCCGTGACTTGCAGCACGACCGTCACGACCGGCCCTCGGGTGTGGTGATGTCGCGCAAAGCCTCGCCCAGCTGGTTCGACGCAAGGACAGCGGCAAAGATCAATGCAGCAGGCGCAATCAGCAGCCAAGGCGCGATCGTGAAATAGAACCGCGAATCCGCCAGCATCGCACCCCATTCCGCATGAGGCACCTGCACGCCAAGGCCCAGAAACGAAAACGCCGATATAGCGGCGATCATCCCGCCCATGCCCAATGTGGCAAGAACAGCAAGCTGCCATGCAACGGCTGGCAGGATATGCGCGATCAACACCTGCCATGGTGCGCGGCCCATCATGCGCGCGGCCTCGACATGCGGGCGTGCAGCAGCGTCAAGCGCTGTCGCACGGGCAAGGCGGGCGTAGTATGCCCAGTCCGCCACCGCCAGCGCGAACAGAAGGTTCAGATAACCCGGCCCCAGCAAACCCAGTACCGCAAAGGCAAAGATCAGCCCCGGCAGCGCCATCATCACGTCAACAATGCGCATCAGAACGATATCGAGCAGCCCGCCTGCAACGGCCGCAACGACGCCGACGATAAGGCCCACACCAAACACCAGCGCCATGACAAGTGCCGCCCCGCCCAACGACCTGTGCGCCCCATCTGCCAGTCGTGCCAGTTGGTCACGCCCTGTGGCATCGGTGCCCAGCCAATGCTCTGCCGATGGTGCCGCAAGGGTCTTGGCATAGTTCGGCAGGTTCGGATCATGTGGCAACAGCGCGGGCCCAAGCACAGCCAGCAACACCAACGCCAGCATCAGCAACAGCCCTGCCCGCCCCTGCCGGTGCTGCCAAAGCGCAGCCAGCAGACCATCGGATGCGGCGGTGCGGGTGCGCGGCCATGCGCCTCCTGCCGTCAGCCGGATCATGTTTGCGCCCCCTGCCCGCGCAGACGCGGATCAAGCCAGAGCGCGGCAAGATCGATCAGCAGGCTGGCGCCGACATAGGCCAGCACAGCCAGCAGGACAAAGGCCTGTATCACCGGCACATCGCGGACCGAAAGGGCCATCAGCACATGTTCGCCCAGACCGGGCCAGGTAAAGATTACCTCGATCACCGGACTGCCGCCGATCAGCCCGCCGATGCTGATACCGACCGCCGTCAGAAAAGGTAAAGCGGCACCGGGCAGCGCCTGCCGCGTCAGGATGCGCCCTTCGGATGCGCCGCGTGCGCGGGCGACATCAGCATGGCCCTGTGCCATCTGCGCAAGCAAGCCTGCCCGCAAAAGCTGGGTCCACCCCGCCGCGCGGTCAATGCCGATGACCATGGCCGCAATCACCAGCGTCATGCCAGCCCCGCCCGACAGCACCCGCCCCAGCCCCATGCCAACCACGACGAATTGCATGACAAGCAAGGCCAAAACGAATGACGGCAGCGCCGCCATCATCCGTGTATAGGCTAACACCAGACGGTCCGGCCATCGCCCGACCCAGCGGGCGGCCACCAGCGCCAGTGCCAGTGACCAGACAACCGAAATGGCAAGCCCTGTCCCCACGAGGCGCAGCGTCGCTGGCAGGCGTGCGGCGATTTCAGCCATCACGGGCTGGCCTGTGCGCCACGAGAACCCGAAATCTCCGGTCAGCACGCCGCGCAACCACACCAGATACTGTTGCCACAGCGGCAGGTCCGTCCCCAACTGCGCGCGCAATGCTGCGATCTGTTCCAGCGTCGGCTCTTCAATCCGGCGCGCGGCAAGGATCATGTTCACCGGATCACCGGGCGCAAGTGGCATCATCGCCCAGACCAGCAGGCTCGCGCCCACGACAGACAGACCCGCCTGCATGATCTTGGCCGCAGGGGCGCGGGCGCCGGATCGCCAGCGCCGCTGTGTTATGGTCGCTGCGTCACTCACAAGGGGCCGTCTGCCACGAGACGTGATACAGCGCATAGCCCGGCTGATAGCAGGCATAACGGTCGTTCACGATCACCCGGCCCTTGTGGATGTTGAAGGCAAAGGCATAGGGGTCTTCGTCCCACAGGATTGTCTGGATACGGTGCAGCATGGCCAGCCGCGCGTCGGGGTCGGCCTCGGTCGCGAGCGCCTGCACGGTGGCGTTGATTTCGGCGTTGTCATAGCCACCATAATTGCGGCGTGCCCCCGGCAGCAGATAGGCGTCAAGGAAGGTCTGCACCTTGCCATAACCAGCCGTGCCGGAACTGACAATTGCAAGGTCCCACCGTGTGTCGGGTGCCAGCAGCGCATCGTTGATCCCGTCAAAGGACACAACATTCACGTCAATACCGGCCCGCGCCAGCTGTGCCTGCACAGCAGTGGACAGGGGCACAAGATCGGGCTGCTGCGGATAGATCGCCAATGTGATCTCCAGCCGTGCGCCATCCTTGCTGCGCATACCGTCCGGCCCTGCTGCCCAGCCAGCGGCGTCAAGCATCATGGCCGCCGCCTCTGGATCGGTGCCGTAGTTTTCCAGCGCGAAAGGCAGATTTGCGGCATAAAATGACGTCGCTTGCCCCAGACCGCCACGGAATACATCGTCGGCGATCTCGCGGTAATCGACGGCGTGCAACACCGCGCGGCGCACATCAACGTCGGCCATGACCCCCGTCTTGACGTTCATGAACCCGATGAAACCTCCCGTGCCCAGTGCACCAATGTTGAAATGGACCCCCGGCGTCGCATCGACTGCGGGCCGTGCGGCAAGCGGCGGGTAAAGCGCGATATCCGCCTCGTCGTTCTGCACAGCCAGAATGCGAGCGTTGGGATCGGCAACAAAACTGACGGTCAGGGCCGGCAGCGCCGGTGTGCCTTGCCAATAGCCGTCATAGGCGGTTGCGGTCATTGCCTGATCGGTCAGCGCAGTGACTTCGTAAGGGCCGGTATAGATGCCCGCCCCCACAAGTGCGGGCCAGTCTTCATCCACTGATGCAACGGCATCCGCATCAAGGATCAGGAACACTGCCTCGTCGGCCAGCACGCCGGGCACTTCGGGCCAAGGGGCGGTCGTGGTCAGCGTGATTTCCAGCGGGCCGGTGACGCTAAAGGTGGCATCATCCGGCACGGCACCCTGTGCAGCGCTGGAGTGTTCCCGCGCGGCCTCGATCGCGGCAACGACGGCAGCAGCATCAACAACCTTGCCGTTCTGGAACGACAGCCCGTCACGCAGGGTCAGCACCCATGTCAGCGGGTCGGTGTTGGTCAGGCTTTCTAGCAGCCACGGGTGATGCTGGCCGTCGTCACGGAATTGCATCAACAATTCGGCCTGCCCGAATTCCTGCATCCAGAAACCGTCTTCCCACGGGTTCATACTGCCGATGGTGAACGATGTGGCAATGCGCAATCCGGGATGGTCCGACTGCGCCTGTAGCGGCAAAGCGCATGTCAGCGACAGCCCAAAGGCAGCAAGCAAACGGCGGCGCGCAAACAAGGGTGAAAGCATCAAATTGTCCTCTTTCATGGTTAGACACGTTCAGGAATTGACCGCTCGACGCGGAACAAGTCGTTGGGCCAGCCGCAGATGGGGCAGATCGCCCCCCTTGCCGATCACCTCGCAGACGAGCGCGCGTAGGGCGTCCTCGTCCGGAATGGCAAACCAGAGGTTGCGGGGATAAAGCGCAAGGACCGGTCCCTGATTACAGGGGAACAGGCAGCCTGTGGTGGTTGTCAGACACCGGTCGGACAGCCCTTGTTCGGTCAGCATCGCCTTGAGTCGTGCCAGCAAGGTACCGCCACCGCGAAAGGCGCAGCGCGGTCCGGTGCAGACAAGGATATGGGTGTCGTGGTCGGGCACAAACTGCCAGCCCGGCTTGCCCAGACTGGGCTTTGCAAGACCGCCGTCGCGCACACCAGATTGCAGGGCCTTTGCAATAAGTCCCTCTGCAGCGAGAGCGGGGTCCGGCACATCGGCGAGGTCGATCGCCATCCCTTGCGCTTCGGTGTGGGCAAAATGGGCAACTGCGCCGGGCAGCCATGCCAGAATGTTGGCAGCCATCGGAAATCCCACTGGCTGCACCCTGACACGCATCGCGCCACTGTCGCGCACGGTGCGCAACGCTGTCACCAGATCAGCGCCGCCCCCTTCCAGGCGGATCGCGGTGACCGGCCCACCGAATGCGGCACCACCAGCATCGCGCAGGGCCGCCAAATAGCGCGCTTCGTCAGCGGCGGACAGGCTGGGTTGCGACAGGCACAGAATCAGGTGATCTGTGGATTGGTCGGATGGCAAGGTCATTACAGCACCGCCGGAACAAGGCGCATACGGATCATGCCGCGCACGCAAAAGGCGGCACCAAAACCGCATGGCTGGTCCAGATGCGGGCTATGCGCGCTATGTGAAAATGTATTTCGCCTATCCGCCGGTGCGGTTGCTTGTCCTGTCGTCATGATCTCTGCCATGCCCTCCGCATAAGGACGGAGCATGGAAAAGTCTGGCAAGGACCGGTGGCGGGTTGCGCCAGTGGATCATCTTCAGCCTCCTCGGGACACCCCGCCCGGGTCGAGTTACGTTGAAGATGGCAGGTCTCCTGACTTGCGGGTCGTGGCTTGCCTGCGCCTTCCCACCCCTTTTGGGGGCAGTGGTCATCGCAGGGTAGCTCACCGCTTACAGTTGCGGGGGCAGTCACGGATTTGGTGGCTGATGCCTACACCTTCACCGTATTCCCTTTTCATCCGGCGCAGATTTACACCCTGCCGGAACCATCTGAGTATGAAATTTCATAATCAGGATCATACGTCAAGCATCGCGCGCCCCTGTGGTTACGGTTTTGCAAGACTGATCTATCGTCTGTATGTCGCCTCCCGCTTCAATTGCGAGAGTGTTATACTATAACAAATCTCGCTGCAACAGTTTTGGCACCGAATGATCTGCGCCCAGCAACCGGGTTTGTTGATTTCCACCCGGAAATGACCCCGGTAGCAGCAAATTTTCCATTGAGAATTGACCCATGTGACCCTTCCTCCAGCACCATGCGCAGCGGGGGACATCGGAGTGATACACAGAACTCGACCGCTTTTTGACACCGATAAAATCCACCGTATTTGAGCCGCTTGTTATGACCAGACGCTTTTGTCCCTGCTGACAGGAAAAAGAATAGGCGCCTGAAAACCGGCGACGCAGCACTTTGTACGATGGTAGACGTGGCACATGTTGTTCAATCTTCCTGACCACAAGACACTCTATGCGGCACTGCTTGCCCGCGATAGCCGCTTCGACGGGCAAGCCTTTGTGTGCGTCTCGTCCACCGGCGTATTCTGTCGGCTGACGTGTCCCGCCCGCAAACCGAAGCAGGAAAACTGCACTTTCTACGCCACGATTGGCGAATGTATCGAGGCGGGATTTCGTCCCTGCAAGCGATGTCATCCGCTACAGGCCGCTGCCTTGGCTGATCCGACTGTCGCAGCGCTGCTTCATGCGCTGGACGCGCGCGCTGACCTGCGCTGGACGGAGGGGCATATCGAACAGCTCGGTTTCGACCTTTCTACTGTGCGACGCGCCTTCAAGCGGCAGTTCGGAATGACCTTTCTGGAAATGGCACGCCAGCGTCGCCTTCGCGAAGGGTTCAAGATGCTGGCCACCGGCGGCAAGATCATCACCGCGCAGCATGAAGCGAGCTTTGAATCGTCCAGTGCTTTTCGTGCGGCCTTTGCGCGTCTCCTTGGTTGCCCCCCGGCTGATTTACGCGCGGACCGGCTGCTGCGCGCAACGTGGATACCGACCTCACTGGGTGATATGATCGCAGTCAGCAGCCGAAGTCACTTACATCTACTGGAATTCTTGGACCGCAAAGGTCTGCCTGCTGAACTGGCGCGCTTGCAGGCCGCGTCAAAGGAAGGGATCGGGATTGGCGCTCTGCCCCCAGCAGAACAAGCAGCGGAGGAGCTTGCAGACTACTTCGCTGGCCGATCAAGCCGCTTCCTGACGCCGCTTGCCTTGGCAGGCAGCGCGTTCACGAGGCAGGTCTGGGCAGCACTTCGCGAAATCCCCGCTGGCGAGACGCGCAGATATTCAGATATCGCCCGACAGATTGGTCGGCCTACGGCAATACGGGCCGTCGCGCGTGCCAACGGCGCGAACCAGATCGCATTGATGATTCCTTGCCACCGGGTGATCGGAGCAGACGGCTCACTGACCGGCTATGGCGGCGGCCTGTGGCGCAAACAGCGGCTGATCGAGATCGAGCGGCAACTCAAGACGTGGCAGAAAGTGACGGTTACATGATATCGCAGATCGCCAAGGCCGAACTTTTTCGCAGCCTGCACACCCCTCATGATCCACTCATCCTCTACAACATCTGGGATACAGGCAGCGCGAAGGCGGTCGCAGCGGCCGGGGCGAAAGCCATTGCGACCGGCAGTTGGTCAGTGGCGGCGGCACAAGGCTATCAGGATGGGGAAGAGCTGCCTCTTGATGACGTGCTGGCAGTGGTCGCAAGGATCACGCACAGCGTGGATGTTCCAGTCACAGTGGATTTCGAGGGTGGCTATGCTGCTGATCCGGAAACGGTCAACCAGAACGTCCGCCGTCTGCTGGCGCTTGGCGTCATAGGCCTGAACTTTGAAGATCAGGTGGTGGACGGCAACGGCCTTTACAGCATTGAGGATCAGGTCGCGCGTCTGCGCGCAGTGCGTGAAGCCGCCGACGCCTCGGGTATTCCAGCCTTCATCAACGCGCGCACAGACGTTTTCTTGAAGGCTGAACCGGATGCGGAGCCTGCAAATCTGCTTGATGATGCCTTGGCGCGCGCACATGCTTATGCTGAAGCGGGCGCAGATGGTTTCTTTGTTCCGGGACTGACCGACAAAAGGTTAATCCGGAAGATCTGCGAAAGTGTCGCATTTCCTGTCAACGTGATGATGGTCGCCGATCCGGAACGCATCGGTAACATAGCGGCCCTTGGTGTTTCGCGTATCAGCTTCGGGCCTCACCCATACAAAAGCCTGATCACAGCCTTGGAGCGCGAAGCGGCCGACTACCTCTAACGGCAAGGCCCGCGCCTTGATGCGGATTATCCAGACAGGGCTTGGGGGGTCATGTCCGGTAGCGGGCTTTGTCGTCAACGCGGCGAAATCCCAGTTTGAGCCCACGAAATCATGCTGCAAGCTGTTTGGACGTCGGTTTTTATCTAAGTGCGACGCCAAAGCGTAACCAATCGTCGGTCAACACGTTCATAACGGCAATGAGACCAGCACAGAAGAAAAACCAGAGAACGGATGACAGCATGAAGCCTGAAAGAAAAACAGCGAACACAGTCCAACCGGGATCTGTTACACCAAGTGCGGTGACGGTGCCCCCGAGTGCAGCCCAGTAGGTGATGTTTAGCGGGTTTGAGAGCGATAGTGCGGCACCGACGGCAAAAGCAGACCCTGACTTTCCTGCTGACGGGTCGCACTCTGGAACCGGGCCAATTGCGTCACGAAAACTTTGCCACGCGAGCCAGAACAGTAGTGCTGCACCTGCCAGCGCAATAGGTCGTTCGACATAGGGCAACGTGAACAGTCACCCGGCATTTCTTCGACATTGCGCAGCTTCTCGGCCGCGCTACTGCGGCGACAAGGGCCCGTTGGTTCTCTGTTACGAATACGTCCCGATCAACTGCTGTAGGAATAGAATATTCTGACAGTCCAAAATCTCGTCCTGAGGCAGCGTCTGGCTCCCAAGCTTGACGATGACGATCGCGGACCTGCGGTCGACATAAAGATACTGCCCATGAATACCGATCGCGGTCAGCGCATCATGCGGTTGCCCTAGCCGATACCATTGATTGGTATAGGACCCGCCCTCGATGAAATCGCGAAAGTCACCTTGGTCCCACGCGGCGCGATCACCCCCGGACAATGTTTCCGTCAGCCACGCCTTTGGCAACACAGTCTGCGGGTCCAGCATGAGCCCGCCCAGCCGTCCCAGATCCTGCGCGGTGCACAGCAATCCACCAGCGCCGCGTGGCGCCCCGAAAGCATCAACGGTGACAAAGGCATCGTCCTGCGCGCCCATCGGCTGCCACAGCACCCGTGCGGCGAAATCGGCATAGCTTTCACCGGTGACCCGTTCCAGCAACAAACCGAGGACATCTGAATTGGGCGATTGATAGGCGAACGGCCCACCATGCGGGGCGGCACCTTTCTTCAGCCCTGCCAGAAGCGGGGCCAGTCCTTCGGTCGGGTCATCAGGGTTTGTCGGGTTCCAGAGCATCGCGCGCCGATAGCGGGCGTAGTCGCTTTGCGTGTCCAGATAGTTTTCCTGAAAATCAAGGCTCACACGCATGTCGAGCACATGGCGGACAAGGCAATCACCATAGGCACCGGCGCGGGTTTCGGGCAGATAATCGCCAATTGTGCGGTCCGGGTCCAGCAGGCCCATGTGCTGTGCGATGCCACACAGGATACCGGTGACCGATTTGGTGACAGAAAAAACGATATGCGGCAGAGCGGGGTCGCAGGTCGGAGCATGCCAGCTTGCAATGGTGCGCCCGTGACGCTGCACCAGCAGAACGTCGGTTTCCGAACGGGTCAGAAAATCGCCAACTGTTTCGGGGCCGTGTGACACCGTGATGAGTTCGTCCAGCAAGCTGTCATCTGGAAAACTCTGCTCGCCTCGCTGCACGTTCTGCGCCGCAATCCGCGCGACAGGCACAAGTTCATTCACATGGCTGAACGCCCACGTGCTGTAAGGTCGCGTGCGCCAGTTTCCAAGGTGGGCATCTGCGCGGGCGAAGCCGTGTGTTTCAATCAGTCTTGGCATCAAAAATCCCGCGTTATGCGCGGGCACGTCCGTCAAACGAACGCGCCCGCTGCTGGTTTATTGCAGGACTTCGGTCCAGATCTGCGTTTGCAGATCGTTGATTTCTTGCGGACAGGCGGGGCTGAAACGCCCTGCGGCGGCAAGTTCGGGTGCGACGACGATTTCAGGGGCTTCGCGCATCACCTCGTCCATAAACTCTTCAGATCCGGTGATGCCATTGGCATAACGCGCGAAGTTCGAGATCATGGCCGCGTTTTCCGGTTCCAGCACGAAGTTGATGAATTTCATCGCATTCTCGGTGTTCTGCGCATCGGCCAGTACCACCGCGCTGTCCATCCAGATCGGATAGCCCGTTGCGGGATAGCCATAGGCCAGATCCTCGTTCTGCAACCGCGCCCGCATGGTCGAGCCGTTCCAGTAAATCCCGGCCGAGAAATCACCGGCAACATGGGCGTCGACAGTGCCGTAGTCCAGCGCTTTCCAATGCTGTTTGGCCTCGACCAGCATGTCCCGGACCTCACGCATGACCTCCATGTCATTGGTGCAGGATTCACCACCAGCGTAATAGATGGCAAGCGACATGACGTCGGACATTTCGGGGATCACGTTGATCTGGCCCTGCAATTCCGGCGGCGGGTTGAAGATCAGGCCGGCATCATTGATGTCGCCTTCAAAGACGCTGGTGTTCACGATGATGCCCGTTGTGCCCCACTGCCACGGCACCGAATATTCACGGCCCGGATCGAATTCCACATCCACCCATTCAGGGGCGATGTTGCCGATATTGGTGACGATCTCGCGGTCCAGCGGCACGACCAGACCTTCGGTGATCCATGTTTGCATGTACGTGTTCGACGGCACGACGATATCAAAGCCGTGTCCACCCTGACGGATGCGGGCAAGGGCAGTGTCGTTGCTGTCGTAGTCCGTGACATTGACCTTGATGCCGGTTTCAGCCTCGAATTTGGCGATCAGTTCGGGGCTGGTGTAATTCCCCCAGTTATAAAGGTTCACTACCTCTTGCGCACCCGCAAGGCTGGTTGTCGCCAGCAAGGCCGCAAGACCTGTTGCGATATGTTTTTTCATGGATCGTCTCCCTTTGGTTGCGGTTGGATTTATCCCCGTTTACGGGTGATGAGGAAAAACAGGCTGACCACGACAAGCGACAGCGCCAGAAACAGCGTGGCAATCGCGTTCATTTCGGGGGTGATGCTGCGCCGCAACTGGCCGAGCATATACGTCGGCAAAGTATCCTGACCGGCGGATTTCACGAATTCGGTGATGACCACGGTGTCGAGGGACACGACAAAACCCAGCATGAACCCTGCCACGATCCCCGGCACAAGCAAGGGGAAGGTGACATAGGTGAAGGTCTTGACCGGGGTGGCGTAAAGATCCGCGGCGGCGCGTTCCAGCGTCAGGTCCATGGTTTCCAATCGCGCGCGGATCGGCAGATAGGCAAAGGGGATGCAAAAGGCGGTATGCGCCAGCACCAGATAGCCCATGCCAGTATAGCCGGTCTGCACCTTCAGAAACGCCACGAAGATCAGCAGGGCGATGCCGGTGACGATTTCGGGCACCATCAATGGCTGGTTGATCAGCGCATAAATCATCGTCTGGCCCGGAAACCGGCCTACCCGCGTTGTGGCAAGGGCTGCCAGTGTCGCCAGAAACGTCGAAATTCCCGCTGCCACCAATGCCAGCCAAAGCGACCGGATCGACACTTCGATCACCTGCCTGTTGTTAAACGCCGCCTCGTACCATTTCAGCGAAAACCCGCCCCATGTGGATTGGGATGGTGCTTCGTTGAAGGAAAACACGACAAGCATGACGATCGGCAGGTATAGCAGGGCCAGCGTCAGGATCGCGACAGTGCCAAAGCCGGGCAGGCGGCGGACATCGAAAGCTGGGTTAGCCATGCCGTTCGCCCGTCTCGCGGCTGGTGACCCGCAGATAGAAGATCAAGGCGGTCACCACGACCACCAACAGCAGCATGGCAAGAGCCGCGCCCAATGGCCAGTTGCGCCCCTGCCCGAACTGCAAGGCAATCAGGTTACCCACCATCATCGACCGGCCGCCGCCAAGAACGCTCGGCGTGACATAGGCTCCGATGGAGGGGATGAAGACAAGGATAGAGCCAGCGATGAACCCCGGCTTGACCAATGGCAGGATGACATGCCGCAGGACCTGCATCCGGCTGGCGTAAAGGTCATAGCCCGCCTCGACCAGACGGAAGTCCAGCTTTTCCATCGCGGCGTAAAGCGGCAGCACCATCAGCGGCAGAAAGACATAGCTCATCCCCATCAAGACGGCGAAGTCGGTATACATCATGTCGATGGGCCGGGACGTGATGCCAAGCCATTGCAACAGCGTGTTGATCGTGCCGTTGTTGCGGATCAGTTCCTGAATGGCAAAGGTGCGGATCAGAAGGTTGGTCCAGAACGGCACGGTGATGAGGAAAAGCCAGATCATCCGCCTGTGCGGTGGGCGCGTTGCGATGAACCAGGCCGTCGGAAACCCGAGCAGCGCGCAGATCACTGTCGTTTGAAACGACAGCCACAGCGTGCGCTGGAACACCGCCAGAAAATCGGCGTTCAGCGCCACATTCTCCGGTTCAAAGATGTCGCGTTTGAAAAAGACGCGAAACCACGCCTCGGTCGAAAATTCCCATGCGACGCCGCCCATGTTGCCCGGGCTGAGGAATGAATAGACCGCAACAATCAGCAGCGGGCCTGACGCGGCAAAGACCAGCACCAGCAATGCGGGACTGACCAGCAGCCATTTCCAGCCATGTGTGCTGCGGTTCATCAATCCCCTTTCAAAATCTGCAAAGCCCCTTGCGCAAGCGTGACGCCAATCTGCGATCCCTGCTCTGGATCAGACAGCCCTGCATTATTCTGCCTGCGCAAGATAAAGGGCTGCCCGTCCGCCAGCGTCAGATGGATATGTGTGTCGGTGCCGAAAAACACCGCGTTATGAACGGTTGCTGGCATGTGGCCTGCATCTGGTGTGGTCAGCGTGGCTTGCTCCGGGCGGATGACTGCGGCCACGGTGTCGCCCTGCTTTGGCACCAGACCTGCGGCCAAGCGGGCGGACACGACCTGACCGCTGGGAAGCGCAAGTTCGGCGCTGTTGCCTTGCACTGCAACCACCTGCAGGTTCAGGACATTCGTTTCCCCGATGAAATCGGCCACGAAACGTGTCGTAGGCGCATGGTAGATCTCTTGCGGGGTGCCAAGCTGAAGAATACGGCCTTGCTGCATGACAGCAATGCGGTCGGACATGGTCAGCGCCTCTTCCTGATCGTGCGTGACAAAGACAAAGGTGATGCCGGTTTCCACCTGCAGGCGTTTCAGTTCAGTTTGCATTTCCTTGCGCAACTTCAGATCCAGCGCGCTAAGCGGTTCATCCAGCAACAACACATTGGGGCGCGGGGCCAAGGCGCGGGCGAGCGCGACACGCTGCTGCTGACCACCTGACAGTTCAGCGGGTTTGCGCGCAGCCATGCTGTCCATCTTGACCAGATGCATCATCTCGTCCGTCGTGGCGGCGATTTCGGCGCGTGGGCGCCCCAGCATCTTGAGGCCGAAGCCGATATTCTGCGCCACGGTCAGATGCGGGAACAGCGCGTAGTTCTGGAAAACCGTGTTCACGCGCCGCTGGTTCGGGGCTTGGCCCGCGACATCTACACCCTTGATCCGCAACGTGCCGCTGTTGGGGTGTTCAAATCCTGCAATCACACGCAACAAGGTGGTTTTGCCACACCCTGACGGGCCAAGCAGCGTGAAGAATTCACCGCTGCGGATGGCAAGGTCGATATCGATCAGTGCGTGATAGGCTGTGTCGCCTTGTCCAAAGACCTTGCCGACTCGCACAATCTCGATTTCATCGTGATGATTTTGCTGATCTGTGACCAAAGGCACGACTCCTTTAACCGACAGTCAAACCCTGGGCGGCGGGTCTTTCAAGGTCTTTCGCAATCTCGTCAGACCTAAGTTGCGTTCTCCCAGACGACTCTGCCACCACAGATTGTTTTTTGCACAGTCAGGCTCGCGATCTGGTCAGGCGGCACGGCTTCGATATCACCCGACAAAATCACCACATCGGCCAGATACCCCGGACGCAGCATACCTTTGCGATCCTCGGCATGTTCGGCATAGGCCCCGCCAATCGTATAGGCCGCCAGCACATCGCGCAAAGACAAGCGTTCGTCCTGCGCGCCCTCGTAGGGTTGGCGTGTCACCGCCGCCTGAATGGACCGCAGCGGGTTCACATCCGCGACCGGCCAGTCCGAGGCGAAAACGATCGGCGCCCCCGCATCGCGCAGACTGCGCACGAGATAGGCATCGTTCCAGCGGTCACGCCCGATCTTGTCCAGGGTCGGAAACAGCGGGAAATCCATCGCGCCGGGCGGATGCGAAGGCTGCACCGACGCGACCACACCCATATCGGCCATGCGCGGAATATCGGCGCGGTCGATCAGTTCGATATGTTCGATCCGGTGGCGGGCATCGCGCGCGCCGTTGGCGTTGCGCGCCGCCTCGTATCCGTCGAGCACGCGGCGCACGGCACCGTCACCAATCGCATGGACCGCGATTTGCAGGCCGCGCCGGTCGGCTTCGATGCAGATTTCGGCAAAGCGTTCGGCGCTGTGCAAAGGATCACCGCGCCAGCCGGGTTGGTCGGGATAGTCGTTGAGCATGACGGCCGTGCCACTGTCGACGACACCATCCATGAACAGTTTGACGAAACCCGATGACAACCAATCGTCGTCGTAATCCGCGCGCATCGCGCTGGCGGTGTCCAGATCGCTGATTTCATGGTTATTGCGGAAATGATACGGCACCCGCACGCGCGCGGTCAGCCGACCTTCACGGCGCAGATGGTCCAGCACGTCCAAGGTATAGCGATTACCGTCCATATTCACGAGGCTGGTAAACCCGTGCCGCGCGCAATGCGCGAGGCCACGTTCCATCGCGGGCAGATCGGCCAGCATTTCGGCTTGCGTCGGATAGGGCACCGGATCGCGGCCGGTCGCGATGCCTGCCATAATGCGGCTTTCGCCTGCCAGTTTCAGCACCGGCGCTTTCGCCTCGAATTCGCGTAATTCGCCTGTGGCGATGCCGTTTTCCATCACGATCTCGTTGCCCGGCCCAAGCTCTGCGCCATGCAATATACCAGCCATCTCCAACGCCATTGTATTGGCCCAAGCCGTGTGATGATCCGCGGCCAACAGACAGACAGGTCGGTCCGGCAGGATCGCATCAAGGTCGTGCCGCGTCAGGGATCGGCCATAAATACCATAATCACAGCCCTGCCCGACGATCACCAGCCGGTCGGGGTTGGCATCGGCATAATCGTGGATGGCCTTGGCCAAGGCATCCGGCCCCGCCACATCCAGCAACTGCAGATGCGCCAGTTCCGACCCGCCCATAAACAGGTGCAGATGGCTTTCGATGAAGCCGGGCAAGACGGTCGCGCCATTTGCGTCGATCCGCTGACACTCTGGTCCGGCGGCAGCAATCGCCTCTGGTCCCAGCGCCAAGATCCGGTCCCCTGCTATCGCAACAGCGTCGGTTTCGGGCGCATCCGGGTCCATCGTCAGAACGCGTGCATTGATAATGAGAACAGTGGCTGACATCCGGCTTCTTTCATTGTGTCGAGAAAAGCGTAACGGGCAAGCTTTGCTGGGTCTATCAGTTATCGAACCGAACTATCGTGGATGGCCTTCATCGAAGACCGTTCGCAGCCCTTCCGGTCCTATTCGCAGTCAGCCCATCACATCCGGTCCATGCCAGAAATGCAGGTGACAGCGGCTGGCCGCTGATATCCGACTCGTGCGGCCCTGCCCACATCAGCTGGTCTCGAGCAATGGCAGCCCAAGCTCCAGCGCCACGAAGCGGTTGAGATGCTCTGCGGCCTCGGCGCGTGTCAGTTTGGGCAGGCCTGTGAGCACAAAACCGACCAGCCCGTCATGAAACGCAAGGATGCGCAGAGCCGACGCACGGGGTACGCGGCAGTGCCAGTGCCCTTTGGCAGCGCCCTGTTCCAAAATGGCTGCCAGTTCGTCGAGAATGCCCTCGGCGCAGCCCTCGGCCGCGCGCGCCATGTCGGGGTCGGACATGGCAAGGTCGGTCACTTCGATCCAGAGCCGCCAGAGCGGGTCGGCGTCTTCGCCAAATGCGCGAGCCAGAAAGACATGCAGCTGCCGGTCCGGCGTCGGCGCATCGGGCGCGACGCGGTCAATCTCGGTCCAGAGTGCCTGCGCCGCCGCAAGGGCACGAAGTTCACCCCATTTGAAGTAATGGTTCAGCAGCCCGATGCCGACGCCTGCGCGGGCGGTGACATCGCGCGTGCGAACAGCCGCAACCCCGTTTTCGCGGATCAGGTCTGCGGCGGCGGAAAGGATGGCGGCGCGGCGGTCGGTGGTCATGTTTGGCCGTATATCACGGGTTGAGCATATGCTCAATGACTAGTAAATTGAGCATATGCTCAATCAGGAATCACCCTATGACTCGTTCCTCTTCTGTTGATATACTGCGCGGCTTTGCCCTTTTGGGCATCGGCATCGTCAACCTGCCGCATCTGGCGCTGCCCATGGCGGCGGCGCTTCAATCCCCTGACGGCGTCATTGATCTGATCGGCAAGGCCATTGTCAGCCTGTTAGTCGAGGGCAAGTTCTTTGTCCTGTTTTCCTTCCTGTTTGGCTGGGGGTTCGGTGTGCAGCTGGCCTCGGCCGCGCGTGCCGGGGTGCCTGCAGCAGCGCAATACCGGGCGCGTCTGATCGCGCTGGGGCTGTTCGGGGTCGCGCATGCGGTGCTTGTCTTTCACGGTGACATCCTGCTGGCCTATGCCGTTCTGGGGGCCGGGCTCTGGGCGCTGCGCGAAACCGCCCCCCGCCGTCTTGCCCAGATCGCAGTGGCGATGGTGCCACTGGCTTCTCTGGCATTTGCGGCACTCGCGCTTCTTGACGCTTCTGCCGAAGACATGGCCCAAGGCACTGTCGACCTGAGCGGGCTGGGGTATCAGGGCAGCTTCATGGACGCGGTGATGCAGCGGATGGCCGACTGGCCCATCGCTATGGCGGTTGTCGTGCTGTTCAACGGGCCGCTTGCCTTCGGGGCCTTTTGCCTTGGTCTGGCGGCGCAAAAAGCTGGCTTTTTTGAGCCCGAAGCCCCAGTGCAAGGCGCGCTTGCCGCACGGGTGCCTGTCCTGCTGGCGGTGGCCCTGCCGACCAACGCACTTTATGCAGCGGCGACCTTGGGGATACTCTCTGCCGGCTGGCCCACGACCCTTGGTTATGCGGCGCTTGCACTTGGCGCCCCCACGTTGGCCGCAGTCTATGTCGTTGCGGTGCTGCGCCTGACGCCGCGGCTGGGCCTGTTGGCCCCGGCCGGGTCGATGCCGCTGACAGGCTATGTCGCGCAGGGGCTTCTGGCGGGCGCGCTGTTCCACGGCTGGGGGCTTGGGCTGTTCGGAACGCTTGGGAATGCAGCGCTTCTGGGCGTGGCGTTTCTGATCTGGGGGGCTGTCACGCTCGCCGCCACACTCTGGCGGCGAAACTGGGAGCGAGGCCCGCTCGACGCCGCCCTGCGCGCGGTGGTCAGAAGATTGAGCAGGTCCGGTTCCCGAACGTGAGGAGCAGCCGGAACGAAGGCTCGACTATCTACAATTGGAGAATGCTACAGAACGGACCAAAGGCAGCTTCGGTGTCGCGGTAGTACAAAAAGCTCATTACGATGCACGTCAACTCTGGGCCGATACTGGCAGCGAGACTGCCCCCCCGTCCCGAGGAGGCGGAGAGCCGACAGTCGCTGCGTGATGCACCAAGGTCGGCTGCGCTGTCTAAGCTGCCCAACCCGCCGAAAACGGCAAAGCTCAAACTCAAACTCAAACTCGGAGTCTCGCTCGCGCTGGGTAAAAGTTGGGGCCAACGTCAATCGCGGACTAGTTAGGGCTTGATCTGGAAGTGAAAGAAAGCGACTTGCTGCGTATTGAACTGACGCTTGCCGAGGTCGAATTAGCCTAGAAGGAGTTCTTTACTTAAATGAGTAGTGGCACAACTTCTCGACGGCGCGCCGTTTTGCATATTGGGACTGAGAAAACCGGCTCAACCTCTTTACAGCAACTGCTCGCGTCGAACCGTGGCGTGCTTCGGGATGCGGGCGTGTTGTACCCTCTGTCGGCAGGATCAAAGAACCATACCAGACTAGTAGCGGCCTCTCTCGATGACCATGTGGTCGACAATACCAAGGCACACATCATGGCTGCCCGACGCGAGGATGAACCGGCGCTGAGGTCGAATTTTTGCACGGATCTGCTCCGGGAGATGACCGGGGGGCCAGACTGGCATACGCTCTTGCTCAGTTCCGAGCTGATCCATAGTCGCCTGCACACTCCGACAGAAATTGACCGCTTGTTTTCTTACTTTGCTGACCATGTCGACGAAGTGCATATCATTGCAGTGCTTCGCCGCCAGGACAAACTTGCGGTCAGTCGATTCAGCACAGCAATACGCGCGGGTCATCGGGGCGTCGATGATGTTTTTGAAGACATCCACGCGCATGCCTATGTCGCTCTACCTCCGCATCGACACATATCCGATTTCGAACACTACTATGACTATGCTGCGTTGCTAGAGCGGTTTAAAAACCATGTTCCGGCAAAGAACTTTCATATCTGGCATTATGAGGACAATGGTCGCAGGCTGGATACGGCGTCCCGCATGGGCAGTTTCCTGCATGTTCAACTGGAGACCAGCACCAACGCGTTGTCGCTAAACAGCTCCATGAGCCTGACGGCGCAATACATCATTTCAGCATTGAATGCAGAGTTCCCGTCGCATTTGCCCTCGGGGCGGCGCAACGAGGCGTTTAGAAAACTGAAGCGTCAAATTGAAGAAGAGCTGGCTGGTCCACCTCGGAAGATAATCGCAGATGACGCCGCTGCCTTTTTGGAAAACTTTGCTGCGAGTAACGCAACGTTAGCTTCTCGCCTTTCTCGCCCAGCACTTTTCGAGTCAGACTTCGAGGTTTACTCTAAGAGCGCCGCAATTTTTATGCCTGATGACTTCGATAGAACATTGGACCATTACCGGGCTCTGATGCTATCAGAGAAGCCTTCCAGCCTGTTTCAACAGATCAAATCGCTTCTGCGGTTCTAAAGCGAGGATTCTACATGACTCCCAAAGGATATTTGAAGAGATTCCGTCGGGATCTAGTGCTTCGGTTGAAGCAAAAAATTGCCTTGCTGAAGGGTTACAAACGCCCCGATGTGCCTGACAACTTGCGGGGCACCATCATGATCGCCCGCGTGATCGGAAATGACCTTTATCCCCGACATGTCGAAGGGCAAATGCTTAATAATTTGCGGTTCATCCTTGAGAATGAACCGAAGTTTCCCGGCGTTATCAAACTGTTCATCTTGAACCGTTTGTTTGACCAAGCGCTACAAAGTGAGGCCCTGCAGCTGATCGCAGATCATGACGCAGAGGCGCTTGTTCTGCCCTTTGTTCCCGACGAATACGCCGCATTGGGTTGGGATATTGAACCCTTCGGTTCAGCAGATTTTTTTAGTTCGCCCGAGTTTTTCGGGCACGGTCGTCAAATGCAAATGCGCATGAAAATATGGGCCTGCGGCCCCAAAATGCGCTACGCTATGGGAGTGAACGGTGCACGCAATGCCGGGATCACGGCAGGCAAGGAACGCGCAGAGTGGACGGCTGTACTGGACGGAAACTGTGTTTTCACCGAAGCGTCGTTCGAACAGTTTCGCAAGGACTGTCAGAGCAGGCCGTTCACCGCTTACAAGATCGTCCCTATGCACAGGCTGGAAGACAACGGCGATTTCGGGCGGCTGGAGCCTGATCCAAAAAGCACCGAAGAGCCGCAGATCGCATTCCACTGTACGGCACAGGGTGCTTTTGATGAGAGGTTCCCGTATGGTATTCGATGCAAAACAGCTTTGTTGTCGAATTTGGGTGTTCCCGGCGCTTGGCAAAATTGGCCGAAGCCGCCGTGGATGCCAAGCCAGAAACAACGCGTTGGTGACAAATACAAGTATCGCTATACCCACGGAGCTGTGTTTCGCCTTTCGTCGGGCGGCAACGGTTTAGAGCGCAAGCACGCACACAAAGAGCGCCACCAGTCACGAAATCTTGCTATACTGACGACTGTTGGCAAACTGAATGAGCTTTATGGTACGGCGGCACCTGAGTTCGCTGAACTCATAACGTCGGTCCCTACGGATGGTCCGTATCTCGGTCCTTGAAACAGCTTAGAGCAAAAAGGCAGACTCAGTTGAAGCCGCAGTTAATACTTCACATCGGCCACCCAAAGACCGGCACAACCTCGATTCAGAATACCCTTTCTGCTGCAAGACCTTGGTTGCTTGAGAGAGGTGTCCTTTATCCACAGACAAAATTGACGAAACTTAATCACCGTGTGCTGGGGCCAGCCATTTATGACTATACGGACGATAGTGTTCTGAATGCCCGGCTTGGGGGCACCAAAGAAAAGGCGCTTCAAACATCCATTAGGGAATGTGAGTCCGTTCTTGAACAGGTCGCCAAGGCGAGGCCAAAAACCGTTATATTGAGTTCGGAGGGACTTTTCGGTTCCCTTTTGAATGCTCGGCCCGAGAAAATGAGAGAATTTGTGCAGCGGATTTCGAACGACCCACCCCGAATATTAGGGTATGTGCGAAGCCCGACTTTGTACTACCTGTCAATTCAACAACAACGACTTAAGGGGGCACGTCTGTTGAAGCAGCCTAGCAAGTATAGGAGGCTCGATGCAGTTGCGGCGCTTCAAGACTGTCTAGGCACTGAGGTAGAGCTACGCGCATTTCAGCGCGACAGATTGATCAACTACGATGTGGTTTCAGATTTTGCGGAGTGGATCGGACATCCTGAACTGGTGCCACAGTTTTCTGTGGAAGAGGAAAATACGTCCATCTCTGCCGAGGCGATGTCAGTTCTTCATCGACTGGCACCCGACGCTGCAATTTCTGACATGGCCAGCCTAAAGGCGCAGCGTCGGCTTACCAAAGTCGTCAAGAGGTTGGACGAGAGAATACCAGAGCCGACTAAGCCGGTACTCCATGAGAATGTCGCGGCATATATCACGAAACTGAACACTGATCTTATCGGGCTTCGTGATCAGTATGACATTCACTTTAAGGACATCGACTATAGCCTCGTCGGGCAAGACCCCGGCGATGATGTGCCTATAATTCAGTCCGTGGAAGACGCTTGCACCGTCAACAAACAAAGGCGTGATCTGCTTGAAGCGAGAGCTTTGAAAGCATTGGCGGGCGGGCGTTCAAGGTGGCAAGTCTGGAAAGACCGATTAAGGAAGTTACGAGCTTAACCCAAAAGGCGATTTCCCGCCTAAGTGACGCTGTACCATCCTGGGTTGAAGGACGGTGCGCGGAGTGCTAAAAAACTCACTTAGGTTCAAAAAACTAAGCCAGCTGCCTCGTTCGAGTCAGCCGCGATACGAAACAAGTGCAGCGGGGCATGCATGACCAGCTGTTCGATCATAATCCCCACCCGTAACCGTCCATCACTTTTGTTGCGTGCTGTTTCATCAGCTTTGGCTGGCTTACCGCGCAAGGCGGAAATCGTCGTAGTGGATGATGCGAGCGATATTCCGGCGGGACAGGTTCTTAAGGATGCACTGTGCGAGCGCATCCGGGTGGTCAGAAATGACGTTCCCGCAGGCGGCGGGGGTTCGCCGGCACGCAACAGGGGAATTGAGCAGTCAACCGGAGACGTGCTGTTCTTTCTGGATGACGATGATGAAGTTTTGCCGGACTATTACGACCGCATTCTGACGTCGGCCATCGCCGACGGGGCGGATTTTGGGTTCGCCGCCAGAAAATATGCCAAAGCGGATAGCGGCACCTGTCGGATTGAAGATCGTGGGTTGCCGCATGGGTTTGTATCCGCCCGTACCGATTTCGCGCGTCGGACATTCCCGTTCAGTGCGGGCTTCTGGATGAAGCGGGATGCGTATAAAGCAGTGGGCGCGATATGCGAACGGCTCGCAACCAATTCTGACACGGAATATTGCTGTCGGCTTTACGCCTCTGAGTTGCGGGGCTGGTTTTCGCCCGAGCCGGGGGTTGTCGTCTATCCGCATAACAACGATGAAATGAAGAATGTGACCAGCCGCACGAAGTCTGCGGACCGCGCCACAGCATTTCGGCTGATTGCGGAAACCCATCGCGAGCTTATGGCGCATGATGCAGGCGCTTCAGAATTTATCTATGCGCGGTGGATCAAACATGCCCTGCGGGCAGGATGGGGTGTGGAGGCGCGAAACGCCTTGTCGAAAACACCTCAAAAAAGAACAAGGCTGAAGCTCGCTGCGTTTTATCTGGGCTACCGCGTGTCTGAATCGTTTCGGTAGTCAGCGTCGTTCCGCTTCACCTCGAAAAACAGTCAATCGCACTTGTTCGCCGACTATCGCGATACGAATTGCGTAAAGCACGGCCCATACGCGGATTGCCTGCCAAAGTGTCAGATCGTCTGATCGCAACAGCAATACCCCGCGACGGATCGGAAGCAGCAGGTTATCGAAATGGGGCAGAATGATGCGTTGGCCCTTTGCGCGCTTGTTTGCGATTGTCCCGCCTGCAAAACGCCGCGCTTTGCGCAGGAGCTGCGCGAATCGGCTGCGTGCCGGATGTCTGACGGCTGCTGCTGGACAATAGCCAAGCGCATACCCCGCCTGTTCGGCCCGCATTGACCATTCGTGGTCACCACCCGTCAGCAGCTTTGGATCAAATGGCCCAACCGCGTCAAACACCTCCCGGCGCATAAAGGCATTGGCCGTTGCTGCCTTGCCCTTTGACACAAACTTATCCTGCCTGAGCATATATGTGCGGTCGTAAAGCGCAGCCGCGGTCCATATACCGTCTTCTACAAAAAGGTGTATGCTGCCAGCAATGCGCTGGATTTCAGGCTGTGCATCGAAAAACGCTACTGCCTCAGTAAGCCACTGTGGGTCAGGGATACAATCGGCGTCGGTGAAGGCCAAAATGGGCCCATTGGCAATTTGCAGCGCGGCGTTGCGTGCCGCATAAGAGCCAGGTTCAATCACATCGATGATCCGAGCGTTTTGCGGGATCGCAAAGTTATCGGGTAGTGGCGTTGCTGGATCATTGTTGGCAATAATCACCTCGAACGCGTCCTGCGGCAATGTCTGCGCGGCAAGAGCGTTCAGGCAGGTCTGAAGTCTGGACCAGTCCTGATAGGTAGGGATAATAACGGAGGCGTGCATGTGTGCCACCTATTGAACTTCCCGGATCACGGACCGGCTTTCAGATCAAACAAGGTCTGAAACTGATGGTTTTCGCGTTTGAGAGCCTCAAAGTGATCAAACCCGACCAGACGTCCTGCGTCCAGCATAAGCACCCTATTAACATACTGAAATGTCGAAGGCCTGTGTGTGACGAAAAGAAGCGTCGCCCCCTCTAGGTCTTGCGTGATCATTTCCATTATCAGCCGCTCGTTTTCAACGTCGAGGGCGCTTGTCGCTTCGTCAAAGATATAGATTTTTGCTTTCTTTGCCAACGCCCGTGCGATGCCGACCCGCTGTTTTTGCCCGCCTGAAAGCTTTGTGCCATTGGGGCCGACCACGCTGTCGATCCCATCGGGCAGGGCAGCAATCACATTTTCCAGCTGCGCCATACGCACGGCTTCTGCTATGTCCCCGTCAGTCGCATCAGGATTGCCGTCTCGGATGTTGTCGCGGATGGTGCCATCGAACAGAAACACGTCCTGACTTATCAACGCGATCGTCTGACGCAGCGACTCTTCGCTTACTTTGCGAAGGTTCTGGTCGCCAATGAATACTTTGCCATCAGTTGGATTGTAAAAGCCCAGCACAAGGTCAATCAAGGTGCTTTTGCCCGCGCCAGAGCGCCCGACAATGGCAATGCTTTCGCCTGCTGATACTCCGAATGATATATCCGTCAAAGCAGGCGTGTTGGCGGTATAGTGAAAGCTGACCTGATCAAAACGGATGCTGGGCTCTACCGCTTGCAACGACCGGCTCTTTTTTGTCGGCGGAACCAGCGGCTCATCCAGCAATTCGTACATGCGCCCCACATGCATCAGTGATTTTTGTAGCTCGACCCATGTTTTCGAGACACGCTCTGCGGGTTGATATGCCATGAGAAAAGCAGTGATGAACGCCGTAAATTCCCCCGGTGACTGGCCCTGGACGATTGTTTTCCATGCGGCATAGATCACAAACAACCCCAGAACAATTCCTCCGAGAATCTCCATAAGGGGAAGCGTCGCGGCGTTAACGCGCGCAATTCTCAAAAGTCGGTCCTGCAGCTTATTGACCGCCCCGTCAAAGCGGCTGATCGATTTTTCCTCTAGCTGATAGCTTTTTACTGTTCGTATGCCTTCAAAGGCCTCTGCGCCGATCGAAAAGAACGCGCCAGTAAGTTCTGTTTCAGCATTGGCAATCCGGCGGACGCGCTTTGAGAGGGTCGAGACAAGCAGGATGATCAAAGGCAGCAACACTGCCGTTGCAAGTGTCATCAAAGGGTCTTGCAGGAACATCACAATGACAAGTGCGATCACCGTCAGTAAGTTGGTCAGCAACTTGCAACAAATGCCAATCACGACCGTGCCGCAGGCCTGACCGAACAAGCGAACCTGAGCCATCTGACGGGATGCGTGCCTGCCAACGAAATGCCGCACGTCTTTTAGAATGATGTTCCGAAAGATTAGTTTCTGATATCTGGAGGAAACCGACCGCATGAACACCTCGGTCACGACCGAGTTCATGTAGCCGAAAACGCTCTTGCCCAGCGTGATACCCACAACAAGAAGCGCGACCTGCACGGCCGCCCCAGAGTCATTGGCAACAAACACATCGTTCACGATAAGCCGTGTTGAATAAGCCAATGCCGCCGTGAATGCTGCGACGCCGACCATGCTGAACAGCGAAAGGGCCAGCAGTTTACCGCGTGTCGGCAATGCTTCGCGAAGCAGTTTGACGGCAACCGAAAAGGCGGTTTGCCCGGAGTCGTCCGATTTCGCCATCTTCAGGTATCAGTCACAGATAACATCTCTTTGTTTTTGCCGCAGGATCAGAAGCAACGGCTATCAAGGAAGCATCTAATCTTCAAGCTTAGTGACGTTGCTCCAACTTTTATCCAGCGTGAGCGAGACTCTGGGCCTGAGTTTTGCCCATTTGGGCGGGTTGGGGTCCGCAGGACGGGACTGGCGCGGAGCTTTGCGGATTGCGCAGCGTCAGGCCCCGTCGCGGGGTGAGGGTTTGGGCGAACGCGGCAGGCGTCTGCCAGCCGAGGCGCGAATGGGGGCGTTCAGTGTTGTAGTCCGTGCGCCAGGCAGCCAGCGTGGCGCGGGCATGGTGCAGGGATGGGAACAGTGTCTCATTCAACAACTCGTCCCGGAGGCGGCTTTGAAACTTTCGATGAAGGCATTCTGGGTCGGCTTGCCGGGCGCGATGTAATGCCAGTTGATATTGCGGTCATCGGCGAAGGTCAGGATCGCGTTCGAAGTGAACTCGGTCCCATTGTCGCTGACCACCGTTGCGGGTTTGCCCCGGGTATCGAACAGGGTTGCCAGTTCCCGCGCCACCCTTGCGCCGGACAGCGACGTATCGGCGATCGGGGCAAGGCATTCCCGCGTGCAGTCATCGACCACGGTCAAGATCCGGAACCGGCGGCCATCCACTGCCCGGCAGGCGATTGCGAAGCAATCTGCCGAGAGGGGTCAACTGGTCCGAGACGAAGTCCAACGACCAGCGCTGGTTCGGCATCAGCGGCAGCATCATCGGGGCCCGCGTGCCGATCGCCCGTTTGCGCCCGCCCCGGCGCCGCACATGCCTCACCCCGTCCGAGCAGAAAACCATCGAGGAGCTGAGCCAGACTGTTGGCAAGACCACCAAGCGCGCGGTCACCCGGTCCCGCGTGGTCGGGCGCAATCCCTTCGAGGGGCGCAGCGTCTCAGAGCGGACCGAGGATACGCCGTTGCTGACCGAAGATCAGGCCCGGCGGATGAACTTGGACGAAGTGATCCTCGTCATCGACGCGCAGATGCCGATCCGGGCGCGGCGGATCAAATACTTCGACGACCTGGCGCTGAAGGTTCTGCATGCGGGTCAAGCGGCGAGCTTCCCGTACCCCGATGAGGACGGGCTGCGGCGCGATCGGCAGATGACCGAGACGCGCGAGACCGTGGAAAAGCTGAAGCAGGAACTGCAGGAGGCAAGGGCTGCTGCAGGAGCGCAGGGGTCTGGGACTGTGTCCTCGTCGATGACGGTTGAAGCACCCGCAACGGAGACGCAGGATCCGCAGCCCGCGCTTTCAGGTCGGGCGCGCGGCCGAGCAGCACGCGCTGCAGCGGGTGGCGGTGGGTCAGGTCAGTTGTCGGTCGATCTGGCGGAATGGGGCTCACGAAGGCCGACAGGACTCAACTCGCAACAGCTGTGCAGACGACGCGGGCGATCATCGCGGAGTTTGGCTAAGGACGTAGTCTGTGACCATATGGCCGAAAATGCAGAACTAAAAACTTAGTCAATTCCCAGCGCACGCTGCATTTCGTCCAATGGGACCTTACCGGTGTCTACAAGCTCCTGCATCTGTGCCTTAATCCCCACAAATCCTGTCTTTTCAACTTCCACCAAAAGTGATGCACCACGCTTACCTTGCGAAATGGCTTCAGAGATCTTTGGGCCGATTTTCACGATCTCTGAAACTGCCATACGACCTTGTCGTCCCGTATCATTGCATTCGCTGCACCCGCCGCCCACGCAGTGCTGACAAGTTTTTCGCACCAAACGTTGAGACAACACACCGCGCAGCGTTGCACCTATAAGGTAAGGTGCCACCCCTAGATCAAGGAGCCTGTCGACAGCACTGATCGCATCATTGGTGTGAATTGTCGACAGAACTAGGCGACCGATAAGGGCTGCCCTGACAGCAATATCGGCGGTCTCCTCATCACGGATTTCACCGACCATTACTACATTGGGATCTTGGCGGAGAATGGCTCTCAGGGCCTTTGCAAACGACATGTCAATCGCTGGCTCAACTTGCACCTGGTTCACACCTTCCAAGCTATACTCAATCGGGTCCTCAACCGTCATGATCTTGCGGTCGTCAGTGTTTATACCGCGCAGCGCAGTATAAAGTGTGGTTGTTTTTCCGCTGCCGGTTGGCCCGGCGATCAGAAAAATCCCGTTGGGGCTCCCCACTAGCTTTTCGATTTGGACAACACGATCGGTAGGAAACTGCAATGCGTTCCAATCCAGTTGAATACGGTTCCTATCCAGCAAGCGCAAAACGATACTTTCGCCGTGTTGGGTCGGAATGGTGGACATCCGGATATCAATCGTGCGCCCTCGTACTACCAGTTCAGCTCGACCATCTTGGGGCCGTCGTTTTTCCGAAATGTTGAGGTTGGCCATGATCTTTAGGCGCGATGCGATTGTATGACGCAAATTGTCCGGTATTAACCGATCTGTTTGGAGCACACCGTCTACGCGGTATCGTAGGCGCATCCCTTGCTGTTGGCTCTCAACATGCACGTCTGATGCACCAATAGCTACCGCCTTACCGATGATGTCGTTGACAAGCGTAATGACGGGGCCATCGTTCGCCAGTGCCTCGAGACGGGCAACGTCGCTTTGTGTCGCGCTTTCGACTGCAACTTGATCCTGCAAGGTAAGCAGGTCGAGCGCTGCTTTAATTGTCGTCGGAGTTGCGATGGCGAATGTAGCCGGCGCCTCCAATAGATAGCTGATACTTGCCAGCAGGTCTGCGGGGTCCGGATTTGCCATCGCAATGACATAGCCCCTTTCATCGTGCGCTATTGGCACAGCGAGACTTCGCCTCATGAAATCCGGGCGCAACAAGTCTGCCTCCAACTTACCGAGTTCAATCATGTCTAGCGTGATGAACGGCACTTCGAAGTAGTCTGCTAGTGCACGAAATACCGTCTCCTCATCCAATATACCAAGTTCAAGTATCGCACGCTCAACACTTATACTTGTCTCTTTCACAGCTGTGGCAATCCGCCGAATGGTTTGATCGGGCAACGCTGACCTCGTTGCGATCAGGTTGAGAAAACTAATCTCATCGAAGGGACGCACTTTCTGATCCATATGAAATTTTTAGTCCGTTTGTGTTCATCATCGGTATGCATACTATAAGTAGTGGTCTACACTACACGAAAACTTAAGCGTGTAGCATTGACAGGGCAGACAATGTCAGTAGGCACTTTATCAGAACTGACAGGAAAGATCAGTGATGCACTCTACGAAAGTGTGCCGTCTTGGTTGCGCGTAGCGTTCTTTGCAGAACCGGTCGCCAGATTGCTTTATATCGGCGAGACACCACCAGAGGGAGCGATGGCAAAGCCAGAGTCCGTTCTGACAACTCGCGGGCAAGTCCGTGGACATAAAGTTGTGGACGTCTTGGTGCCAACCGCCCTGCTGTTGGCACGAACGATCAGGATGCCCGCCACCAGCAAGATCAACCGTAAGGCGTTGGCAGAGCTTGATCTTCTCAGGCGCACCCCTTTCGCGTTGGATGAGGTTTACTGGACGCTTGGTGCTAACACAGACCGAAATGCCGATACATACACGCAATGGGTTGCCAAGAGGTCCGATATCGTAAGTTTTCGATCCGCTCTGGCCACTCACGGCTTTCGCGTGCGTCGGTTTTTGATAGCTGGTCACCCAAGTGCTTCGGTTCTGGCAGACTTTACTGCAGACATTGCGCCGCATGCGAAGCTTCAACGTCGGATCAATTATGGTGCTGCTGGTGTCATAGTCCTGGCTTTGCTTTCGGTTTGGCTCCAGCCGGCCTGGCAGGCACGGACCGAAATGGCCCGCCAGACGGAGGCAGTTACCGCTTTGTTTGAGGAAGCCGTGGCTCTTCGGTCCGAGATTGAGGCTCTCAAGCGTGTCGACGACGAACGCACTCAGTTTGTGAACAGTTTCATCCGGCGTGACCGCGTTGTCGATGCTCTGCGCCAACTCTCCGTCGCCCTACCAGACCATGTCTGGGCCTCGGACATGTCAATCGCATCGGGCGAAATTACACTGAGTGGAGAAACGTCGCAGTCAGCCGCCGATCTTGTGCTGGCACTGACAGAGGCCAATCTGTCTTATGTGCCAGCATTGACTGGACCCGTCTCCCGTACGGCAGAGGGAAAAGAACGCTTTGGCCTGGTCTTTCGTCCCCAAGAGGTTCGTCAATGATCCGCGCGCAACTGCCCTTTACCGCAATGATCTTGGGCTTTTCTCTTGTATTTTACTTTCTGATCATTGCTCCGCTATCAATATGGCGAGATGATACCACTTCGAGCCTCCTATTAGTACAATCTGAAAAAGAGGAGCTGTCGCAAAGCATCATGCGTCTGCAGGCAGAACGTGACAGTTTTGCGCGCGAAGATCTCACCGGAGTGATGTGGCAGGCATCCCAAATGGGCCAAGCGACAGCTCGCGTTCAATCAGCACTCAATGATATTGCGCGCCGCAATGGAATCCCGATGCGCTCTATTGCTCCTATCAACGGGCAATCCAACGAAGTCGCTTTTCGTCTCGAATTTGAGGCAAGCCTCGACCAACTGGTTCCATTTCTGAAACAAGTAGAGTACGACCAACCAGTTCTACTCATATCCCGCGCGAGTTTGCGTCGTCTTGTTCGACCTAATGATGTTAGCAGCCAGCCGGACATACTGGTGCAAATCGACATAGCAGCACCGGTTACACTTGTTGATGAGCCGTCTGAATGAGCAACGTCTTAGGTTTGTTCGGTTCGTTTATCCTGTTGGCGGGGGCCGCCACATCTGCCTTTTTGGCGGTCAATAGCTTCACTTCCCGTGCAGCAGATATGCCCCCAGTTCCGCAGGAGATAGCGATAATGACATCGCCGCAACAAGGCGAACCCAGTGTTCTTCCCACACCGCGCCCCAATGTGTTTTACGACGCCATTACCGACCGGCCCCTTTTCGCGCCGTCCCGACGCCCCAACATGATCTCGGAAGTTCTGGAAATTGAGGAACCGGAGCAAGTGCAGGAAATCCGGCGACCCGATAATCTCGTCCTGTCTGGTGTTTTGGACGGTACACTCAGCCGATCTGCATTCATTTCGGTTGGGGGCTTGGAAGGTGAGTGGTTTAGGACAAATGACGAGATCGAAGGTTGGGCTATCACCGACATCGGGCCCGATGCAATCACACTCACCGACGGCAACGACAGCTTTCGCCTGGAGCTCTTTGAATGACAAATTTTTATTTCTGCACTCAGTTGCGGGCGTTGGCACTTTTATCCCTGATCTTTGCTTTCGGCTGTGGTGATGCCGCCGAGCGGGAACGCACGCGGCTTCTGGCTAATCAGACGAATGCCGCCGGAACTGGTGGGACTGCGATTGAGCAATTTCAGGCCATGCTGAACAGCCCTGCACCGGAGCGTCGTGTCCTCGGAACGGACGAGTTCCTGTCTGCTACCGGCAACCCAAATGCCGCGCTAATTGAAACCTCGTCCGAAGGTGAATTTACGCTCAACCTAGTCAATGTGCCTATAGAACAGGCAGCTCGTGCTGTCTTGGGAGAAGCCTTAGGGCGCAATTACACCGTGCAACCGCAAGTCACGGGCACCGTAACCCTACAAACGACAAGGCCACTCTCGGAGCGCGCCTTGCTCGAGACATTTCAGACCATCTTGGAACTGAACGGTGCCGTCATGCAAGTGAACGATAGTCTGATCAGCATCGTTCCGGCTGCAGGTGCAACACAACGCGTCAGTCGCATAGGTGATCCGCAGCAATTGGGTGCGCGGGTTGTTGCAGTCCCGTTAGAATTCATAGGGACGGCTGAAATGGTTCGCTTGTTGGAGCCCATCATTGGTAACGCGGTCCGCCTGCAGCCGATCCCGCAACGCAACATCCTTCTAATTGCGGGAACGAGAGATGAGATTAACGCAGCCATCGATGCTGTAAACCTCTTCGATGTGGATGTGCTTGAAGGTAAGTCTGTCGGATTGTTTCGCTTGCGCGCGGCGGAGCCGGAAGCCGTTGTTGAGGAACTTAACGTGATTTTCGAAGCACGCGAGGGCGGTAGCCTGCAGAACGTCATAACCTTTGTGCCTTCGACACGCCTGAGTGCTGTTCTGGTGGTGACTTCGCGACAGGCATATCTTGCAGACGCCGAAGGCTGGATCCGTGATCTTGATCGCAGTGCTGGAGGGGCCAGCCGAAGGCCTGTTGTGTACAACTTACAGAACCGAGGTGCAGTTGAACTGGCCCCTATTTTGACGGAGATGCTGCAGGAAGTTGCAGCCGAGGGTACATCGGCCGTGTCCGGAACTGCGCGCATCGTGGCGGATGACACAAAGAATGCCATTGTCGTTTGGGGCAATGATACCGAGCAGGAAAGCCTGGCCCGGTTGATTGCGTCACTCGACAGTACGCCCGTGCAGGTTTTGCTTGAAGCAACAATCGCTGAAGTGTCACTCAACGATGAACTGGAATTCGGTTTGCGGTGGTTCTTCGAAAACGGCAACACGACTGGGACGTTTAGCGATGCCTCTAACGGATCTGTGGCGTCGAATTTTCCTGGTCTATCCTTTGTTTTCAACGGCGCATCGCCAATGGTTGCTCTGAATGCTTTGAATTCCATTACCAGAGTAAATGTTGTTTCCTCACCCAGCCTGCTCGTTCTCGACAACCAGGAAGCCACCCTTCAAATCGGGGATGAGGTGCCGATCGCAACGCAGCAGGTCCGGGATACCGGGTCGGTTGACTCACCTGTCGTCAATACAATTTCGTTTCGTGATACCGGTATCATCCTACGTGTGAAACCGCGTGTGTCGAGTGGGGGACAGGTGATCTTGGAAATTGAGCAAGAGGTCAGCAGTGTGTCGAATACAACAACGTCCGGAATCGACAGCCCTACCATTGCACAGAGGCGGATAGAGACATCTGTGATCGTCAGCGACGGGCAAACTATAGCCCTTGGCGGGCTGATTCAGGAAAGCAGCAATCGCACGAATGCGCAGGTACCTGGTGCCGGTAACGTCCCGGTCGTTGGTGCGTTGTTCCGCAACCGGTCAGATACAACGACAAAGACCGAGCTTTTGATCCTGATCACGCCGCGCGTCATCCGCAACGGGCAAGAGGCGCGGAATGTCACCGAAGAGTTGCGGCAGCGGATCGGAGGAGTGGACGGTCTTATCACGAACGGGATTTCTACACCGACGGTGGGCCACCGTATTTTACAATAGTACGCATGCCGACCTTTACCTACAGAGCAATCGATCAAACTGGCGCTCCGATTTCAGGCGAATTATCTGCGATTGATCGTATAGCGGCACTGGACATAATTGCGGCCAAGGGGCTTGCACCTATCAGCATCTCCGACAAGGCGAGCACGGTGCCTTGGTGGAACCGCGATTTAGAGGTGTTTGGAGCACGGCAGTTAAACCCAAAAGAAACTGAAAAGTTTTTCGGGTCATTGGCGGCAATGCTGGAAGCAAAGGTTCCCCTAACGCGCGCCTTACAGTTTTGTAGGGATATTGCCAGTGACCGGACGATGAAGAGTACACTGCGTACAGCAATTATAGCTGTCGAAGACGGTCAGTCACTCTCAGATGCTCTATCAAGGGGCCCTGTCGCTTTCCCGGAACGACTGACTAAGGTTATCCGACTGGGGGAGGTTTCAAACACGCTCGATCAGGTGGCTGCACGCACTTCAACGATGCTTAAGACTGAGGCGCGATTACGCAGCGATCTGAGGCAGGCACTCGTCTACCCGATTATCTTGCTAGCCATGTCTGTTCTAGTCATGGCAGTACTTGTTTTCTATCTTGCGCCAACTCTCGCGCCCGTCTTCACCTCTGCGAATACGCCACCGCCCATGATAATCTCAGTCATGCTGAGGATACAGCAAACTGCTGCGGCCCATTGGTCCATAGTTCTTGGCACATTGATGGTCATTCTGCTTGCTCTATTTCTCGCGCGCTTCCGGATCAGTGCTGGCTGGCAATGGTTTTTGCCTCGCGTGCCAGGCCTGCGACAGTTTCGATCAAAGCGTGAAACGCTGTCTCTTTTGCAAACCATGTATCTGATACTTGCCAGTGGCGGCCAGTTGACCGATGCCATAGGAACCGCGGCGTCAACTGTAGGAAGCCCTAGCTGGAAAACTATGCTTGCAGATGCCAAAAAGGCCATTGAAGCTGGGCAAAGTATGCGTGAAGCTCTCTTGGACGATCCACGTATCGATCCGATGGCTCGCAATATCCTGCAAACGGGCGAGGAGAGCGACCAATTGGTGGCGGTTCTCGAACCGGCAATTGCAAGGTTTGAAGCTGAGACATCCCAGATGATGTCTCAGCTTACAAAAATGCTGACACCGATCCTGACATTAATTATCGGTACGACTGTGGGGGCCATCATTCTCTCGACTGTTTCTGCAATCATGGATCTGAACGATGCGGTTCTTTGAGAAGCGCAAAGCCGGGTTCAGCCTGTTGGAGATGCTCGTCGTTCTAGCTGTTTTAGCTTTGACCGTAGCTACTCTCACGGCAACAGACCTTGGCCGATCGCCGTCACTCGAACTCAAGGCGCATATAAGTGAGTTGCACAAAGAAGTAGCCTCCGCCCGCAGCGTCGCCGTTGTTGAAAACATCCCACACACGATCCACCTCACCGCGCCAACTTGCTCTGGCAGCTTGACCTCACTCACTTTTTTTGCCGATGGTACAGCACAGCAAGCAGATATCTGTCTGACCGTCGGTACCGTGGAACAGCACGTGCGGCTTGATCCGCTTACAGCGCAGCTTTCTCTTTTGGACAACAAGTGAAGGGTCGCGCCGGATATTCACTATTAGAGGTGTTGATCGCCTTTGTGATCCTCACCGTAATACTAGCGGCATTGATCCCAGGCCAATCGCAACTGTTGATACGTGCGACCATGCAGGAACAACAGTCCCTTGCACATGACTATGCTTTGTCGCGCATAGCACTCTTGGGTACTGCCGAGCCCTTGGCCCTTGGCATTGTCGAAGATCGCTACCGCGATTGGTCTGTCATAATCGATGTGCAGGCCAGCGACATGATATCTACCGTGACAGAGATATTTCAAATCACCGTCACGATCCGCGACATGCAAAACAGGCAGATGGCGAAGGTCAAAACACTCAGAGCAATCCCGTGACCTGGAACAAACGCAGCGGTATGACCCTGTTGGAAGTTCTCGTGTCACTTGTCTTAGTAGCAGTGATCGCAGTCGGAATTGCGTCCTCAACCAATCTTGGTGTGCAAGTGCTGGACCGGACAGACAAGCTCGATCAGACAAATCCACAGATTGCGCTCCGCACACGCCTTCGGCACTGGCTGACCGCCGCCACCCCCCCTTCAGTGCTGGCGAATTTCGATACACGCCTGACAGGCGATGCGACGAGCATGACTTTCACCACCTTGTCCCCGACG
Organism: Yoonia sp. 72; assembly: GCF_034652275.1. Taxonomy (NCBI): domain Bacteria; kingdom Pseudomonadati; phylum Pseudomonadota; class Alphaproteobacteria; order Rhodobacterales; family Paracoccaceae; genus Yoonia; species Yoonia sp. 72. Next base: position 76,162 of record NZ_JAXIWG010000005.1, read on the forward strand.
CAATTTGCCGAAGAAAATGCAGCACTGCAGGTGAACTTATTTGTGGCAGGAAAAGACTTACGACTCCTTGTCACTGGCGTAGATGACGCGGGCATCCCCATCACCACATATGAACGGGTCCTTGCAGAAGATTTGGCGAACCTGTCTATCAGCTATTATACGGATGACCCTACGGGCGATGGTTGGCGTGGGACTTGGGATGATCCCAACAAGTTGCCAATTTTGGTTCGAATAGTTGCTGATGAGGCAAGCACTCCAGAATGGCCGGAATTTACGGTCAGACTAGCTCTTGCACAAGAACGCTAGCGTCCAACATCGGCGTTTTCGCCTGTGCCTCCGGGCTGACCGTCCAAACCAAGTGAGATGATGCTGAAATCGCGGCCCACCTCAGGTGCGATATAGATATAGTCGCGACCCCACGGATCTATCAACGCGGACGGCGCTTCCAGATAAGGACCGGCCCAAGATGTCTCACCGGGCGGCGCCGTTGTTAGCACTCGCAAGCCTTCACTGTCAGACGGGTAGCGACCCACATCAATGTAGAATAACTGTACGGCTTGGCGAAGCTGTGTTGCTTGCAATTCTGCTGTTTCTGTCTTCGCGCGACCGAGATACCCGATTAACCGTGGTCCGGCGACGGCAGCGATCAGGGCGATGATCGACAGTACAATCAAAACTTCCAGAATCGTAATACCGGACTTTGGTGTCCATCTGAGATTCTTTGTGGATTTCATGACAACCCCTCATACAACCCAAGTCACCCAAGCAGAAAGACAAAGGAATGGACCAAAAGCAACAGCGCGTGAGCCAATATCGGCAAATGATTTTCTTTTCATAAGCCCAAATACAACCACCGCCAGGATACCTGATAGCGCTGCTGCAAAAACTACCTGCGTTGCCTGATGAAACCCAAGCCAGACACCGATTCCAACCATCAGCTTTACATCGCCGAACCCAAGCCCCTGCCAGCCACGCATTCTCATATATCCGGTGGCCACGAACCAAAACAGCAGCGGCCATATCATGGCTCCAAGCGCATGGTCCAGAATGATGGCATCCGAGACTACGACGAACACGGCCCCGGTCAACGCAAGCAGCCCAGCACCCAGGTCAGGAATCTCAAACCGTATGATATCGATCACGCTGATCCAGATAAGCAAAGCAGCGAGGATCGGAGCAAAGATTGGATGAACAACCTGAAACCCGTTTCCCCAAAGGGCAAAGCCGGAGTAAACTGCAAGATGCAGCGCAACTAGCACGTTGCGAGAGGGTTTGTTTTCTAGCATGAGAAAAGGACTAGAATGAATTTCGCACTTGGACAACAGGGGCACCCAAGGCAAGCTGGATTTGCAATCATCGTTGTTCTTGCCTCGCTCCTGATACTTACCACGGTCTTCGCTATCGCCAGCAACCGCAGCTTCGCGCAAATTCAGATGCAGACGGGCGAACGTACACTTTCTCTAAGACAGTTTGTGAATGCTGAGATCCTGACGCTGTTGATTTCAATTGATCTTGATTCAAGTCTATCTGATGTAGTCAGCCTACCCTACCCGTTCGACGGAGTCGGCCTGCGTATACAGGATGTCGGCGGGTTGATTGACCTGAACACTGGCCGCCCAGAGTTGCTGGCACGGTTGTTTTCCGCCCTTAATGCTCCAAACACCGCTGCCGCTAATTTCTGGGATTGGCGACGTGACGGCCGAAGGCTGCAACGGGTAGAAGATTTAATCCGCATTGCCGATATTGATACAGAACAACGCGAGGCGCTCCTCGCGATGGCAACTGTTCATTCGGGACGTAACGGTGTTGCCGATGCTGTCGCACAAGACAACGTGCGTGCTCTCGCGGCGGGGCTCCCACAGACAGCGCCTTCGCAGGCGAACTTCGCTGTCTTTTTGCAGAGCAATGGACGCGAGAGACTAATCGGGATCATAAGCTATCCTAGTAGTGGCACCCAAGGACGGATCCTTGAACTGCGGTAGCTTGTCGCAGAACCGAGAACCCACGACGTCGATTAGCGCCCCCAATCTAACGAAAGGATCGCACCTTTGAACCATGGGATCAAAAACCTAGAGTTGCAATAGCTTGTCGCAGAGAGGAGAACGCACCCAATCAATCGGCGCACCCCATTTGGGGAAAAGATTGCACCATCAACCGACGACATCAGTTACTTATGGGTCAAACATAACCTCAGGTGATTTGGGAACACAGATCGGATCATCGCTCGGTTCAGGTTTCCAAAGCCAGATCTCTAATTCAGCCACCTCAGAACCAATCAGCATATCAACATGGACTTTCTTATTATCACTTGGATCGAAAAAGTAGCCACTCAACATCTTGCGTTTACCCTTATTACTCTGTGTTTTTATAATTGTTGTTCCTCTACCGGGATAGGTCAAAAATGAATCAGGTGCTAGTTCCCACTTAAGTTCCGCCTTTTTGACAAATGCAATAGCAAGCTTGAACTCTTGGCTCATTACAGTCCTAGATTGGGAAGATGGTCCCAACATTTATCCTGCCTCCAATGTTGTGAGCTCTGAACTCAAATTCCTGTCCGTCAACAGTTACGTTCCCGCGATAACCATCACCTTTATTTTGTAGCTCACCGTTCGCACGTGCACCTTCTATGTGGCCCTTAATCGCGTCTTCTACATCGTCTCTCGAGATACCAGTACCATCTAGGTGCCTATCAATATGGTGCTGCTTATTTGCGTCATTTGGGTCACCAAATTGAACATCCGACTCATTGTCTGCCTCTTCATCTCGACCTTTTCCTTTACCTTCTCCACCCTCACTCTCGCTCTTGAGCACATTCCCCAGATCTTCAAGTGCCTGCCCAATCTTCTGGCCAAGCCCCACAATCGCGCCGAACAGGCCGCCTAGCCCGCCTTGGGCTGCGCCATTCGCGGGGGATGCGCCTGACGGTTGCCCGATCTCCAACGCGTCTGCCAGCGCACCTACGCCGGCCTGCATAGCGTTGTTGGTCGCAACCCGGCAAGCAGGATTTGCCAAACACGCCCGTGTTGCTTGTGCGAACGCAGCCATTGATCCCACTGCTACACCGCGCGCCAAGTTCCGCATTTCGATAGAGGAGGAGTACAACCCGCTCGGATCGGTCCAGTTGTACGGATCGTTGCCGACATAGGCGTAGAGGTTCAGATCTCCGCCCGCAAAGCCGATCGGGTCGCGCTGGATGAACTGCCCTGATGCCGGGTCGTAGTGCCGGGCGCGGTAGTAGATCAGCCCCGTCTCGGTATCGTGCTCGCGCGCGGTGAAGCCATAGCGTTGTTCCACCGGGCCGCTCTGCGTCCGCGTCCCGAAGCTGGCGTAGGTCGCACTGGCCGCAACCGTCCCCGTGGCGGGATCGACGACGCTGATGATCGACCCCAGACGGTCGGCGTGCAGGTCATAGGCCGTCCCGGTCCCGGCGACCACCGTGCCGGTGTAGCTCTCGAAGGCCAGCGGCTCGTCCACCTGCGCCCCGTGCAGCCAGCGCCGCGTCAGCGCGCCTGCCACAAAGTCCAGCACCACGTCATTGGCGACCGGCCGGTAGGGGTTCCAGGGGTCGAAGACGAACGCCTCGGTGACCCCATCCACCAACTTCGCGATCCGGCGGTCGAGCGCGTCGTAGGCGTAGCTGGCGGTCGTCGTGGCCGAGGCATAGCCGATCAGCCGGTTCTGGCTGTCGTAGCTGTAGCTCTCCACCGCGCCCGTGGCCTTGTCGGTCCGGCTGATCCGATTGCCGCGGGCGTCATAGGCTCTATCCTGATAGTCTCGGTCAGTTCTGCTCTGTCACTCCCGTATTAGCGATTGTCGAGGCAGCAGCAAAATGCCATTTGTAAAATGCTATGCACAATCAATCTAAGAGCTTATGTGGAACAACGCGTTGAATACAGTGTTTCTTTAGGCAAGCAACAATTGCCTGCCCAGCGATCAACCAAAAATCACAGCCAACGACCATCGGGGTTTCCTGGCAGCTACGGACAAACTCATTCTTTGCAATGGGGCTTCGATTCGCTGCCAGTTTTGGTTTTTCAGAGTCCGTTGTCAGCTTTATGAATTGACCACAAGCGTCACAGATCCGAGCTTCGCATGTCGCCATCGCGTCTAGGTCGAGGTCGACACAGCGTTCAGGCATCAATACGTAGTCTCCACCTGAAAGTGAAATGAAACGGCAGCCCCGGAAGTCGTTCTCTTCGAACAGTGATTTTACCCTTTCGGATACCATATAGAAACCGTCACGGCTTACGGAAAAATCCCACTTCGACTTTTTTCGCGTATCGATCGGTTCGGAGTATTTGTGCGTCGGTTGACCGCATTTTACACAACACCGTACCGATCCATCTTTCTTTAAAAGGTCAATCCCGTTAAAATCTGTACCAAGAACAAATGCCATTTGGTTAACATCCAAATTCTGGAAAATCAGCGTAGAATTTTTCAAGTTCTTCCTTAATCCGATCTAGACCGAAGTCCCTGATAACCGATGCGCCATCCCGCCTGCCGCTCGTTGCCATAGATCTGCCCGTCACATCATCGATGATTTGTTTAAAGCGTGCTTGCATCAAACTGTGTAGCCTTTTGTGATCAACAATACTGATTCGAACTATGTTGCCTTTTTCATCTGCGCCACCATAAGCGGTGGGGTGGCAATGGTGATTATGGTTCCCACCACTGCCTTGGCTGCTTGGCATAGGTTCTTCATCCGGCAATCCCTCCTCCAGATCGAGCCCAAGGTCAATCGCATCGAGAATACCTACGGTGTAAGCTGTCAGGGCAGCAACACGGCCCATAATTGGCACGAGAGCGCCTGTGCGGATAGCAGCGTCTCTTTTGAGCGCAACCTGATGTTCTGCCGTGCTTGGTCCAGGTAGATTGAAACTCGCGTGTCCTTTGAGTAACCCGGTAGGATCGATGAAGTTCTGCGGGTTGTTCCCAACATAGGCATAGACATTCAAATCCCCGCCCGAGAACCCAATTGGGTCACGCTGAATGAATTGCCCGATCATCGGATCGTAATGACGTGCGCGGAAGTACATCAGGCCCGTTTCACCGTCGATCTCACGTCCGGTGAAGCCATAGCGCTGTTCCAGCACACCTGACTGATTCCGCACCCCGAAGCTATCGTAGCCATAATCCGCAGCTATTAGGCCGGCAGCTGCATCTACAACATGCAGGATTGACCCGAGGCGGTCGGCGTAAAGCTCGTAGGCTTCGCCCGAGCCACCTGCTGTTGTCGCGCTGTAAGCCTCGAACGCCAGCGGTTCATCGACCCGAGTGCCGCGCAACCAGCGCTTGGCAAGCGAACCATCGACGAAGTCGAGCACTACGTCTGATGAGGTAGATCGGTAGGTATCCCAGGGGTTGTACACAAAGGCCTCTGCGACCCCATCTACCGTTTTCGCGATCCGCCGGTCGAGCGCGTCGTAGGCGTAGCTGGCGGTCGTCGTGTCCGATGCATAGCCGATCAGTCGGTTCTGGCTGTCATAGTTGTAGGTCTCGACCGCGCCCGTGGCCTTGTCGGTCCGGCTGATCCGATTGCCCCGCGCGTCATAGGCGTAGGTATAGCGGGCATCCTCCAGCAGTTGGTTATGCGCGTTCGACGCATAAAGCGACGACAGATGCGAGGCGGTCCGGTTCCCCTCGCCGTCATAAGCGTAATCCTCGACCGGCAGGCCCACATCGCCCGGCGCGCCGCGGGCCACCTGCACCAGACGGTTCAGGTCGTCATAGCTGATCGCCAGCGACCGCGCCGGATCGAGATTATCAGTGATCGCAGTCAACTGGCCGTCAACGGCGTAATCATAGGCCAGATCGGTCAGCGCCACACCGGATTGCACATGGCTGAGCGCCGTCAGCAGGCCGTTGGTATAGCCATAGGTCGTGTTGCGCCCCGAGGTCGAGGTTAGCGAGGTCCGCCGCCCTTCGCCGTCGTAGCCGAAGCTGTAGACCGTGCCCCAGGGGGCGGTCAGATCAACCAGCCGGTCCTCGACGTCGTAGGCATAGGTGGTGGTCCCGCCAAGGCTGTCGGACATGGACAGGCGCCGGTCCAGTTCGTCATAGGTATAGGTGATCGTCACCTCCGGCTGCGGGCCGACCGTGCCGTCTGTCGTTGTGGAAATCAGCCGGTTGCGTTCGTCATAGGCAAAGGTCACGCGGCTGTCGTTATCGGCGGCCTCTGTCAGGTTCGAGCGTGGGTCATAGGCATAGGTGAGCCGGTTATCCGGTGTCACCACTTCGGTCCGGCGTCCCAGCCCGTCATAGAGCGCTGTTTCGGTCAATCCATCCTCGCGCGTGAGCGAGGCGAGGTTGTCGCGCCGGTCATAGGCCCGTGTCATCGTCTGGCCGATGGGGTTGGTCCGCGTCGTCATCCGGTCAAGCGGGTCGAAGCCGAAGGTTGTGACACCCCCGCGCCCGTCGGTGACCGAGGTCACGTTGTTGCGGCTGTCATAGCCGAAGGATTTGACAAAGCCCTCGGGGTCGATGGTCTGGATCAGGCGGCTGACCTCGTCATAGGCGTATTGGTGGATGTCCCCGTCGCCATTGATATGAGAGGTGACTTCACCGGCATCGTTGTAGGTCCGCTGGATGAGCCCTTCTGCCGGGTCATCAAGGGCAACCAAGCGTTCAAGCCGATCGTAGGTCATCGATGTGACCAACCCGGTTTCATCTGTGACAGTCGCAAGGTTGCCTGCGGGGAAATAGCTGTACTGCGTGATACCGTCGATCTGGACCCCGTCCGCGCCGGTCACTTCGACCGTCAGGACACGGTTCAAGGCATCATAAGTTCGCTGTATCTGACGTTCTATGGATGTGCCCACAGCCTCGTTTACCGCAGTCGTGTTGCCGCGCGCGTCATAGATCATCGTGCTGATTGACCCATCGGCATAGGTCATCTGAGCGAGGTTCTGGTTCGCGTTATAGATGAACGTCGTCTCGTTGCCGTTCTCATCGATGCGCGATGTCACCTTACCTTCGGGGTTATACACCATCTGGCGGACACCCCCTTCAGGGTCCGTGATCTGCGTCACTTCACCAAATGCATCATAGGCATAGCTTGTTGTGAATCCGTCCGCGTCGGTCATGGATAGAACACGGTTGAAGACTGGCTCATAGGTATAGCGCGTCGTGCGTTCCTGTGGCGTCCCTACCGCTTCGGTCATCAAGGTTACATTGGCCCGCAGATCATAAGTGATTTCATCCACACGTACGCCGCCCGGGATCACATCAGAATTGCGTTCGACGCGCGTGACCAGATTGTTTTCGTCGCGGATTATGCGTGTGATGCGCCCTAGCGGGTCCGTTATATGGACGGGCGCCCCGAACTCATTGACGATGATTTCGGTGATTTCGCCTTTGCGGTCCGTCACAGTTGTTACGCGATCCTCCGGCGCGACAAAAAACAGGGGCCCAGTGCTGCCCAAGCCATCCGCTAAGCCCAGGCTTTTGGCGATACTGATGGCGATATTTGATCCATCAGGAAGCGTTGCCGCGCTTAGCTGGCCTACCGCGTCGAAACGATAGGCCGTACTATTGCCGTTCTGATTGGTGGTCGACACAAGACGGCCGTCTTCGTCATAGGCGAAGCTGACTTTGCTTCCCGTCGGCTCGGTCACTTGATCAAGTGTCCCTGCAGCATCGTCATAGGTAAATGTCGTCGTACGTCCGTCGGGGTAAGTCGTCGACGCCATCCGTCCAAACGTATCATATGTAAACGATGTGACCCCCCCAACCTGATCGGTCACTGCCGCCAGACGGCCACCATCGGCATAGGTGAATTGGCGGCGGTTTCCTTGCGGGTCGATTTCTGCCGTTTGCAAGCCTGTCGCGTCAAAAATGACGATCATTCCATCCTTGTAGCGCCTTTCCCAAGACCCATCGGACAGGCGGCTCAATTGAGAAAACTCGCCAGCCGCTGCGCGAAATTCACCACTTTCTGTTGGCTTGGAAAAGTGAACCGTGACCGTGAACCGTTGCGTCGAAACCAGGTCAAGGCTGCCGTCGCCATTAAGATCAGCGATCGCAATTGTTGTCAGTGGATAATCAAGAAATCCATCTCGGAATGGTAGAAACGTACCGTCACCGCGGCCCTCGTAAACGGAAACCCCATCGGCATTTCGAAGAATTATGTCGACAACACCATCGCCATTTGCATCAATAGCGAAAACTGGCTCGGATCTTGATACAGTCGGTGGTCTTTGCAGTATGATTGGCGTTGTAGCAAAGCGCCGACCATCATTGTTGAGATACACAGCGAGATTAGTCGTACCACTTACAACCAGGTCTTGCCTTCCGTTGCCGTTAAAGTCAGCGAACTGGGCATATTTCCCTAACGTATCAGAAGTGTTGATGGTGACGATGGTCTGTAGCGCTGTAAAGCTTCTGTTGCCTTGGTTAAAGACGGCATAGATGCCCGCTCTGTTACGAAATCCCGCATCTAAAAGGCCGTCACCGTCAATATCGGCAACAAATACTTCCAGCGGTGCAACACCAAGTGAAAAAATTGATCTCAATGCAATCAGAATCTGGTCGCCCAGTGTTGGTCCACCGTAGTTCACATAGACCTCGTTTCGACTAACGAGCCCACCACCACGTTGTGCAGTAATAATATCGTCAAGGCCGTCACCGTCAATGTCAGCGACAGTTAGCGCAAGCGCGGCCCGCCCGCTATTGAAACGGTTACCTTCGACCAAGTTGCCAAATCCGTCATTTTCCACATAGCCGACGGAGGTTTGCAATTGCAAAGCGAAGGCAACGTCGCTTGCTCCGTCTTGCGTCAGATCGCCAATATCGATGGAAGCAAGATTTGGTGCATACGTACCCGTCGCGGGAACATTGTTGGGATCGGCAACTTGAACTGGCTCCTGCGCGGTAAAGGTACCATCACCGTTGTTAATCAAAACGTTGATCGTGCCAGTCCCGCTGTTCCCAAAAACGACATCAAGATCTCCATCCAGATCAATATCTGCTACCTTGATGTCCTGTGGTCCACGTGCGGGAAACACTAGGGGTTCATCTTCAAATTCGGTGAAAGTCGGTTGCGGGTTGAAGACGACAATCCCGTCGTCATCGATGATCACGACAGACCCGTCTGGGTTTTGCGTCAGTTTCTGCAGCCCATCGATTGACCAGCCTGTTCCGTAGGGACTGTTTGTCTCGTTTTGTACGTACAGGTTTGCTTGGTGCTGTGCTGAGACGGTCGAACACTCGTAGTTCGCTTGCGCAATGAAGTCATACGGATATCTCCCTGAAGCCAACCCTGTTGCATCCACCGGCATTGACTGGCGCAAACTCAGAGCCTGCCCGACAAGGGCCGGAGTAGTGCCGCTCGCAGCCTCACGCGGTGTCCAGCGCACGTCAGAGGCTATCGACAGCCCCCTTACATTGATCCGCGTGCTCAGTGTAACTGGCAAGGATGCATCGTCAGCTACGGTGACGTCACCTGCAACGATAATTGTCGGGTCGGCCGCTGCAGAGTTATAGCTTAGCCCGACCTGTTGTTGTCGATTGAAGGCGAAGTAGCCCGGCAGCGTGTACACCTCGTTCAGGTTGCCCTCGAACGGACTTAACTGCCGGTTTCCTGTTGCCTGATCACCAGAGCGCACCGTCCGCGGTGCTTGCGGTAGAAAGCTGAAAAAGCTGCCGCTTGCAATTTGCACGCTTTGGCTGCTGACAGTGGCAGCACCTACATCAACGTCGGCATTTGCTGCACGACGAAAACTTGCACCGTTCGTGCTCTGCCATAAGGTCAGTCGAGTCGTTTCGGGCAAGTTGTCGTAGTTCGGGGCAACAATAGATGCGCCCGAGCTGAAAATTGCACCCGGTGCACTCAGGCCATAGACTTGACACGCCAGCGTGTCAGTAGGGAAACCCTGTAATGGCGTTTGCTGAGGCAAGGCTCCCAGACAAACTTCGCCTGTAAACGCGCTGCCATCGGCAGCGAGAATGGTGTCGGCAGGAATCGTTACCTCAACCCCGGTCAATACCCCTGTCAGCGCAGTCGCCTGGCCAGCTATGACCTCGGCGCAACCCTCATTCAGCGGCACCAGCAAAAAGTCGGGCGCAAGATCACGGTCCTGATTTGCGGTGACGGTGATGAGGCGTTCTAACGGCAGATACCCCCCCGGTCCGCCGACTGCATCCGGATCAATCCGGATCTTGTCGCGTCCTGCGGTCAGGCTGCCAAAGGCAAAGCGCCCATCTGAATCTGTTGAAGTCTCGAGGGCAGCACCATCCAGTCTGACCGGCATACCAGTCAGTGGGGTATCAACGCCATTGGCGAAATCGATAGCATCTCGCACAAAACCGAAGACCGACGTATCACTCGCGGTACCGGCAACAACGTTGATCGTTATCGTCGCCTGATCTGTTAACGCACCGTCGGACACACCGAGTGTGAGTGGATAACTGCCCTCTTGCCCGGCCTCAGGTCGGAATCTCAGACTGCCCGTGGTCGCATCAAGGCTGGCCCCGGCCGGTAACTGCAACAGATTGGCAAAGAAGGTCGTGACATCTCCATCAGGGTCCACTGCAGTCAGTTCAAGCGCCAGTTCCAGCCCAAGTTCGACAGTATAGTCGTCGCGAAGACTGCCAAGGACAGGTGGCCTGTTTCGTGTTGCTGTTGCAAGCGTCAGAGTCTCGGATGTCGATAGACTTCCATCCGTGGCCGTTACTGTGACTGTATAGCTTCCGGTGACATCAAACAGCACACCAAACACGCCACCCGGCAGTTCCTCGGTCTGAATTGCGCTGCCAGCTGGAGCGAAAACCTCAATTGAAAACGCTAATTCATCGCCATCAGGATCGAATGAGTTTGACGCATCGAACACACCAACCTCCCCCAGAATAGCGCTATCTGGGCCGTTAACGACAAGCTCTGGGGCTCGGTTGGGTACTGTCAGGGTTGTCGTGGCTACCGCTGAGCTTAGCTCAAAGTCCGATACGACCAACGCAAAGGTATACGTACCCTTTACGTCAGGTGTAAATGAAGGGGCGGCTCCCGTGGCATTGCTGATCGACGCGGTACTACCGGTGGGGCGGTTCGTTACGCTCCACAGATAGCTGATCGCATTTCCATCCGGATCAAACGACGCTGTCCCGTCTAGAACGACAGTCTCACCAACGAAAGCCTCTGACAACGTACCCACAACCGCCGTCGGTGGGCTGTTTTCAACACGCACGATCAGAACGGCCGGCCGCGAGACCAACTGAGCGTCCTGTGCTACCAACTGTACGAGATAAAGTCCACTGACGTCAGCTGTGAAGATGAGTTGATCACTTGAAACGCGCGTTACATCCGGTGCGCTGGGATCTATAGCCGCAGAGCTACCGGCAGGACGCGAGAGCAAAGACCAAGTGAAAGAGAGCAAATCGGCATTGGGGTCGTTGACATAACTGGACGCATTCAACGTGACGGCAGCACCGCTCTGCGCTGCTACTTCGGTCCCACGGTTCACTATAGGGCGCAGGTTGCCATCGCTGACCAAAACCGTTGTCGGTCTCGCGATGCCCTGCGTGTCGGTCACGAACAACTGTACTGCCGAGGACAGAAAGCCCCCTGCGTTGTCGTCCTCCAAAGTCACATCAGTTCCGACCGAAGTTGGCGTACCAAGTAGTCCGGAGGCACCAGTGATATTCGTTGGTGACCACAGATAACTTGGTTGGTCTGCAACAGACAAACCGGCGTCGACAAATCCCACACCTCCAATACTGGCAAGCGCGTCAGGACCTGCATTCGCAGTAGGCAAACCGACTGGTGTCTGGATGATCACAGTTGCCGGGACAGATGCCGCGATATCGTCACTGACCGTGAGTTGGGCAATATATGTGCCATCGACATCGGCGGTGAACTCAGCAAATGGCGTAGTTGCATTTAACGTTGACGCACTTCCCGAAGGTCGCGCGATCAGCGCCCATTCATAGGTCAACAAGTCGCCATTGAGATCGTAGCTTTGTGTTCCATCCAACGTGATTGAGCCACCAACTCCGACAACTGGTGAGCTGATCATCGCCTTTGGCCGCACAGCCCCGCCAGCGGGAGCGATGAGTAATACATCACCATCGGCCATCAAGCCATCGTTAACCCGTAGCGACAAGAGAAGGTCGTCGTCCTGCCCACTTAAATCAATGCTGGCAAATCCTTCTTCAGACGTTAAGGACACGTCTGGGCCAAATACGATGTCGAATGACGGTGATAGAGGATCGGCATCCAGATCCGTGCTGTCGTGCGCACTGGCCGTAAAGGAGCCCTCACCGAGCATCTGTGCAAAAAACAGCGCTGCCCGTGGTGCGACATTGCGCCTTACTCCGTCATCAGATGTTGGAACATCGCCAAGCCATGCGCGCTGCCGCAATGGGCCGTTAGAAAGCTGCACAGATTGCGCAATTACACTGCCCTCTGATCCACCAGAGAACCCGCGAAGCTCCGCATGCGGTGCCAGAATATGTCCGGCGACGACAGAGTTTATGTTCAGCGATGTCGCCTCAAAGAAGTTCCAGATAACCTTGGGCGCCCACGCGGTGCCACCCAGCGGATTTATTTGGAAAGTGCCGGTTGTCCCAGACACGTTTATGATCACAGTATCCACGTTGCTGACGTCTACCGAGTATCCACCTGTCAGCAGGTCTTGCATGCTCGTCGTAACAACGCGCGTTCGCGGGCCGAACACAGCCTGCGTCGGATCGATATTGGCGGCACCTCCAAAACGCTTGTGGTTCTGATCCGACAAATTAGGTGCTGAACCTGTCAAACCTGCCAAGAATGCCGAAGTCGCCTTGAATTCTTCGAAGTCGAATATCGGCAGGTCAGTCACGCCTTCGATGAGAACACCGTTATTTACATTGGACTGAACGCGAAGCCCGGTGATACGGGCCTCGGCACCCTGCACTAAATTGATGTTGGAATTCTGCAAATCACCGTCAATCGACAGTGTCGCAAAATTGGCACCATCGTTTGGCAGATTTGTCCCGAACTGACCTGACACGCCGGTCATCGTGCTGCCAATGTAGCTGCGACCCTGCACAGTTTGCGTACTAGTCAAAGCGTTTGTCACCAGATTGAAAGTGCCAAGCGTCTCGCCTAGGCTGAGTGCAGCAGCGGTATCGCCAGCAAAGTCGATTAGGTACGTTGCAGGCTCAGACACGCGCCCTGTCGAATCTTGGACAGAAAGTGTGATCTGATATTGCCCGAAGTCGGCAAAGCTGACTGCTGTAAGAGGTGCGCTCGGATCAGCGATCATGGCGCTGCCAACAGATGGCTCTTCGACGACAGCCCATGCATAAGTCAGCAAGTCGCCATCAACGTCAAAGCTGTCGCTACCGTCCAAGATAAACGGCGCATCAACTCCAGGCGTACTGCGCCCTACGATTTTCGCTATCGGGTGCAGGTTCTCGGTACTGATTTCGACAGTTGCTGCATACAGCGGCGCAACCGCTGATGATGCTGATGCATCGTAAAAATTGACCCGCGCCAGATATGTGCCTGCTACGTCAATGATCACCATTGGTCGCAAGGCAGCAGGATCAGAGAAAGCCGCAACACTCGTGGCAGGCCGATCAGACCACACCCAGTCAGCACGAAGCGTTTTTCCGTCCAACAGATCCAGTCCGGCTGTCGGATCCAGCAATATCGTCTGCCCAATCGTCGCTTTGATTGGTGTTGCAACGCCGCTCTTTATCTCTACGTCGATGCATTGACCAAGATGATAGCAGGCATCGAATGGCTGGGGTCCTGAAGCTTTTGTATTTGTGCTGCCACTGGTGGCGAACTGCGCGATGTAAGTGCCCGGATCACCTCCAAAGACTACGGTGCGTCCCGGTGGTACGCTGAAGATTTCTTCGAAGCCCCCACCGTAACGCCCGAGTGTGACGTCCTGCGTGGCGGAAGTATCATTCTGCAGACGCCAAGCGGTTACTCCGTCGTCGCGAAGGCCCAGACTGGTCAAATTGTCAGAAAATGCGGCAGCGGCCCAAAAAATAGTAAACAAGGCAGCCAAAAATGTAGAAACGAACCGCATGAAAAGCTCCAATTTAATGCAAGTATGTCTGCGCCTACGACGAGGTAAAGAAGTAGTCGTAGGCAGCCAGAACTCCTCTTCAAGTCGAGAGAGCTAGCTGACACAACGAAAGGTCAACTCAATCAGGGGTTACATTAATGTCCGCTTAACGTGCGTCAACCAAAAGTTCCTACTTCAAGATACGTTTTTCACCTTGTATTGCGCCACTCCCATGGCGCTCTTGCAGAAATCTGGCCATGAAAGTTTCACACGTCGGTCCGTGATCTGATACGAATGGCGTGAGCAGACTTGGCCAAGCATAAACTGAGGGAATGACGCACGGCCTCCTTTCGTTTGGAGCGATTTCAAGCCCGCGCTGGGGCGCTCAAGTCGCCTCTGGTGGATTTCATGATTGCTGTTGCCGACCTAGTTGCGGGGTACATGTTTGGCTGTATATCGTCGGCCAGTCGGCGTTTTCGCGTCCTGATGATTGCCAACTGGACCTCGTTCAGGAGTTAAGGGGGCACCGGTCACCACGCGGAAACCTGCTCCCCCTTTGGATCGACATACCGCCCCGGGTTCTGCAGCGCGTAGCCATAGACGCTCGCCCCGTCGATCAGCCCCAGCGGGTCGGCCTGCATGTACCCCCCTGTGGTTGGATCGTAGTCCCGCATCCAGTTCTGATGCAAGCCAGTCTCGGACTGGAACCACTTTTCGAGGCGGAACAGGAAACGGTCCGGGGGACCGTTTCCCCGCCGAGCGAGAAGCGAAGGCCAAGGTTGGAGCCCGCGGACGCCTGAACGCCTCAGAACGGCAGATAGCTCGCCTCCCAGACCCTCGCCCCCCCGCGTCGGTGGCGAAGACCGGCCGCCCGATATGGTCCGTGCGCACGAAGTAAAGCACCCCCGCCTCGGCCACGCCTACGACCAGTCCGTTCGCCCAGATATACTCGCGGATCAGGCTGCTGGAGCCGGTGCTTGCGTCATAAAGATATTCGGCAATCCGGTTGCCACCCATGTCATGCAGGGAGTGGATCGTCTGCCCCGCTTGGGGCAAGAGATCATCATTTACAGCATCTGATATTTGCCATACCGGCTAACTCTAAAAACTCTCCTACAGATAAATCTGGTGATTTCAGCTGATTGAGATAAAATTCCCGTATCAACGGAAATTTTCTTGCTAGCTTGGTCCTAGCCATAGCGATGAAGAACGATTCGAAACTTAGTTCAGTTGGTATGTATCTTTTGATTGGAGACCATCTATCGTTTTCTAAATCGTCTATCCCCAAACATCTAAGCAACTCATCAAAGTCATCTCCTGAAATACCAAGATCGTGAACTAGCCTTGAATCGAGCGATATTTGATGACTAGGACGTAATGGCTTTAACTCCCACCTATCCATAACTGCCTTGATGTCTTCAATGTTCATATCTATTGTCATTTCTGCTCAAGACAATGCCAAAGCCTATAAGCATTATACAAAAGAAAGCCGGCACCCATGATTGGGATGCCCCACGAGAAGCGTGGTCCGGCGTCCCTTCCGAATCGTGTTCGTTGCTTAAAGCTGCCGGTACTAGTCCAACTGGTCCGCTCTCCCGATTTTCCCCCTCCTGCGATCCCACCCCGTGGCTTTGTCGCAAATGGTCCTACTCCACCAAAAGCTCCTCCAGCAGCCGTATACTTGTTGCTTGGCAGAATACCGGGCTCGCAACCGCAGTATTCTTCAATCGCATTTATAGCGGTGTCCAGTAAGAAACCAATACCAATCCCAATCAAAACTGGAATGAACTCACCGGTAGGATCGACATACCGCCCCGGGTTCTGCAGGGCGTAGCCATAGACGCTCGCCCCGTCGACCAACCCCAGTGGGTCGGCCTGCATGTACCCCCCTGTGGTTGGATCGTAGTCCCGCATCCAGTTCTGATGCAAGCCAGTCTCGGACTGGAACCACTGGCCGGGGAAACGGAGGTCAGGGTTGGGGCCTGCGGACGCAAAACAGGCAAAGGGCACTGGGCTGGCGATCGCAAGCAGACAACGCTGTGGCAAATTGCGAACAAGGATCAGGATGCCACGACTGTGCACGGCACACAAAAGCCGGTCGAATGCATGCGCCGACCAATCCTGAACAATTCCAGCCCCGGACAGGCAGTGTTTGAGCCCTTCATGGGATCAGGGACGACCCTAATCGCAGCGGAAACCACCGGCCGCGTCTGCTACGGCATCGAGCTGAACCCGGGCTATGTCGATGTCGCAATCGAGCGTTGGCAGCAGTTCACAGGAATGAGCGCCAGACTGGCAAATACGGGCGAGACCTTTGCCGATCGGAAGGCAAGGGGTCTGGTCGCTTGATTGAGCCAGTCACGCCAAGCGGATTTTACACATGGCCATGACCGGCTCGACGCGCTGAAACGACCACCCTTAAGTACTTGTAGTTTATATAAAATACGATACTGCTCTGCTATAATGCTAATGCACCTTGGGAAGGTCTCGAGCTTGGAAAACTTTGTATGGTTTATTGGTTCTATTTTTGCAGCTATCGTAGCCAAAGGTCTGGGAGCCTTGGGTTTATTTCCTGGCTTGGCTGGATTCGTTTTCTGGACTGCTTTAGTATTTGGGGGTATATTCCTAATTCTAAGCTGTATCGCGTTTATTAAGTGGGCAAGACCTAGAACTGAGGTCAACTTATTCGAACAGGCGCTATTAAATGTCATTCAAAAGGACGTAGCCGTCCTAGCGCGGAAAAAATTCCAGCTCTCCTCAAAGAACGACTATGGTGTAGTAGACCAAGGTCGCTGGTTTTCGGAATGGGACAACTATTGGCGGTTCATCCTCCCAGGAAAATGCCTCAGTGCAGGCGTGCCTTTATCACCATCGTATCGCGATATACTCGGTGAGTACCCCGATCGCAGCAAGCATGTTCTTGGTCGCGCCATCCATCAGATGATTGAAGGCGCAGTCGCCGAACTCAAGAATACATCACGCGATCTGGAGGGGATTACGCCGCTTGGGTTCGAGGTACTCTGCGTCGAGAAACTCGCAGAGGCCGGCTGGGATGCGAGGACAACAAAGAATAGCGGTGACCAAGGGGCCGACATCGTTGCGACCTTCGAGGACGAGACCCTCGTAGTGCAGTGCAAACTATATGGTCGGCCCGTCGGAAACAAGGCTGTCCAGGAAATCGCCGCTGCACGAGACCACTACCGCGCGGACTATGCGGCTGTGGTGACAAATTCAACGTTCACGCGAGCGGCGAATGATCTTGCTGCGTCTACAGGAGTGAAGCTGGTAACCTACGTCGATGTGGCTAGCGCACTCAGCCCGGAGCGCGTGCATGCAGCTGACTGATCGTAAACAAGTTTAACCCCACGAACCAGTCCAACTTCCACAACGCCGTCATTAAACAAACTGTTTCACTCAACGCAAAGGCGCGGAATGAAAAGAGCGTTAGCGTTCTGACTGAACGTTCAACAATGCTGAAATGCTCCGATCCAGTACACTCTTCCTCTTCCGTCGACTTC
Organism: Yoonia sp. 72; assembly: GCF_034652275.1. Taxonomy (NCBI): domain Bacteria; kingdom Pseudomonadati; phylum Pseudomonadota; class Alphaproteobacteria; order Rhodobacterales; family Paracoccaceae; genus Yoonia; species Yoonia sp. 72. Next base: position 93,671 of record NZ_JAXIWG010000005.1, read on the forward strand.
GGCCGAAGTGACCGCCAACCCCAGCTTCTTCTTCAGCGCTCCCGAGATCATGCCCCTCGCGCTGTGCGCTTGCCACGCCGTCGCCTCGACAATTTCAGCAATGGTCGCGCCCTCTGGCCGCTGTAGGAGAGCAATGACCTGTGCCTGTTTTGTGCCACTGCGGACACGAGGGGTTTTGGCATCTGACTGCTTCGTGGCATGTAACTGGATCGCCGCCATCGTCTTTTCGACCACCGGCTCGATCCCTTCCCGTCTGCCCGCCCCTGCCGCCGATACATTCCCCGACGATGAACTGGTCCTCACCCAGAGTGCGGGTGCGATCCAGATCGCGCAGCGCGCAGGCGAGCAAGCCAAATACATCCGCTGGTCGCTGACCCGCTACGACGATCCCGCCACCCGCGCTCTGGGCCGGCGGCTGACATCGCTGACCACGGTCAGTCGCACGGGTGAGACCTCGTTTTCCACAGGGATCGCGCTCACTGACAGCGGTGAGTTCGAGGTGGCCATCCGTGAAGTCGGGAAATCAGATTTTATGGGCGGCAGCACGCATGGCGATATGCAGGAGACCCGCCCGCTGATCCTACTGGTCGATGGGCAACGCGTTGTGCCGGACGGCAGTACCGCTTTGCGCGCGCGGCGCATTGAAGCGATCCAGAAAGCGCAGCTCTGGGAGGTGGATAATGCGGCCAATGTGCTGGCCGCGGATCTGGTCGCCCGCTGGGTCTGGGAACGCAGCGAGATGCGGCTGGCCCATCATCTGACGTGGCGACGGAATATGACCCTGCAGGCGGCCTACCTCGCGATGCTGCCGATCCTGCGATCGGTGTCGACCGAAGGCTATGCCGCGCCCGATTATGCTCCGGTCAACATCGAGGTGGCAGGCCACGGCTTTCCCAACAGCAATACCGCGCGTCTGATCACCACCGGTGCCGGTATCCGCAGCGAGATCGAGGTGATCCGTGGCGCAGAATTCATCGCGGGCGCCTTCATCGATGCCATCGCTGTGCCTGCGCGCAACAAGGTGTATTTCAGCGTTGTGCCGGTTGGCGGGGCGACGGCCGTCACCGCCGGCAGCGTCATCGACTGGGAAGCGGTCTACCAGATTGGAGTGAGCTGAACACCTTCATAACCTGCCCGATAAACTTTGGGCGCCACTCAACAAAAGTCAGCCGACTAGCAGGCGTAAGCGACCGGCGTACTGCCGACATATCGACTGTCAGGTTTGCCGAGCCGCCGTTCGCTGCGGGTGCGACGTGATAAGAACTGAACGGCGACTTTCTGGCATCAGCGAAATGTAAAGCGCTGCCGACTATGGCTATCATTCGTGACGTTACCGGCCCATAGCGGTCAGAACCGAGGGCTTTCGGTGTCGCACCGCAGCAACGCAAAAGCTTCCGGTGACACCCGAAAGTAACATTCCCACAGAGAAAAGGTCTACAACGCACTAACCTTCCTATCGGCCCCTTTAAGTGGGGCTCATTCTAGGGTGTCAGCCGTCGAGGTCGTCCAGCATGTTGTCAGGTATCGACAATACAGCAGCGAACCCTCCCCCGGTGAATTCATCGAGTTCGCTCAGCGCGCGCAGCAGAGTCGGCCGCCAGTGGTTTCGGTGAAACGCCTGAGTTTCATATCGCGCTTGGAGCCGCAGCGTCCGCTGAACCCCGACCTGGCCTTCGGCACGGTGCGCAAGGTGCAGGGCCGCCGCGTGCGAGGCGATGTATGTGTTAACCTCCTGCTGGTACCGCGCATCAAGGTTCAGTGCTTCCATCTGCGTGGTGAGCCTGTCGGCGAAGCCAGCAGGTAGCGCCGCCATCGGGTCGATTGCGAACGAAACCATTAGCGTCGCTCCGTCGATGCTGATGGTTGCAACGAGGAAGTCCAGGTCCGGCAATATGTCGTAGTAAGGATGAAGAACGCCCTCGCCAGCTTCGTCGACTCCGGCCAGCTTAGTGTGGTTGCAGGGGTGGCACATCGGCACGAGGTTGCGCGAGTGGATGGCAAGCGGTTTAAATTCCGACTGGGGAAGATGATGATCAAGCTCAGTGGCGGGATCGATACCGCAAACAGGGCATAGGTCCACGCCCTCGAATAGCCGGCCCCTCAAAGGCTGCAGGGTGCGCCCTTCCTGCGTCTTAGCGTAGGCTGCGTGGATCGTATCGCGCAGCGTGTCGGGCAGGTCCGCGCCCCTAAGTTCAACGCAGGGCGCGCCCCGGTTTTGTTCGTATCGGTCGTAGAGGGCCACAATCTGCTCGACCTCTTCATCTGTGATCTCGTGGCCGCGGGTTTGGCCACGATAACGGTATTCGCGCACGGCCGTCCGCAGGTCGACCCGGTCGGTTTCTCGGGTAGGCTGTGGCAGGTTCCTCATCTTGTGCGCGCGAACTGAGTGAGAACGTACGCCCGAGCCTGGGCGCTGAGGCCGGGGTCGAACAAGGCGTCAACCTCTTCGGGCGAGCCACAGCCTTGAACAAGCAGGTCTAGGACCTTGTGGAAGTCGGTACTGGATGCGGTGAGCCCGAACGTGTCATAGGTAAGGACCCCCACGTTCTCCCCAAATGTCTCGAGACCTGGCTGCTTGATCTCTATCGATTTGCCCGTCCTGCGCACCCGTCGGACGTGGCGCGACAGAGTTTCTTGAAGCAATACGGGCGAGTGCGTGGCGACAACGCACAGAGCGTTCAATTCGGTCAAGACGATACGCACCGACTGCATCAGTGCCGCCATTAGCGGTGGGTGAAGATGCGCCTCAGGCTCATCGAACAAGACGAGAGAGCGAGGCCGCGCGTGTGCGACCAGCGACGTCACGACATGCAGGGCGATCTTGTGGCCGGTGCTCCAGCCCAAGAAAACTGATCGAACCGACTTTCTCGGCGTAAGAAGACGGTCCATTTGGTCCTTCAGTTCTGCGAACGAGGGATCCCCGAGCAAGGGCTCAAGTGCCGCCTTCAGCAGCTCAGTTCTGTCCTGCTTGTGGATACGCTTGATCAGTGCCGAGAACTCATCAGCGAGCTGTTCGACCGGCTTGAGGCAAGTCGTTGTGCGCCGTTCAACCCGTTCCTCGCTATCCTCATCTGACTGGACAGCTTCCCCCCTTTCTACGTCCGCACGGGCCTCCGCCACGACGTCGCGCAACCCACAAAAGACGAATCTCCCCTCGCCGCTGGCAAGGTCCTCCGTCGTCTGCGACAGCTCCTTGGCGTCCAAGCCCGGCACCGTAAAACTGTCGAAGGCACTGTATGAGATAGTGATCACCCGCATGAAGCCGATCGACATTGGCTGCAGGATGCCGAGTGCCTTCATTGGCTTAGTGGTCCGCTCCTGTGGCGACGCGAATGCCACGTGAGCAAGACGGGACAGTAGCGTGCTCTTGCCCGACCCGTTTCGGCCCACGAGCACAATGATTCGATTGGGCAGAAGTGTCTTGCGCTGCCGTGGCCCAAGCCGCCGGTAGGGACCGAAGTAGAAGGGGGGCTCAGGTGAGCTAAAGTCGAAATGGATTGGCTCCTCCGCGCCTGCAGGCGTGTAGGAGAACGTCTCCTCAATATCGGCGAGAGCGGAGAAGTTGCCCTCGAAGAGGACCCGGGCGTCGTCGAGGAAGCTACGCCAATCGGAATTGTTGCGGAAGAGCGACTTTTTCCAACCGCGTTCGCCCTCGAAAAGCGCAACGAGTTCGGGGTGCGCCACCGCATCGTTGAGAGCATCCATGATTGACTTCCGATTCACGGGTGGAAGCTCGTTCAGGCGCTGGTAGTAGTCGAGGCTGGTGCCGACGGACACCCACTCGTCAGATAACTTGTTAAATGGCTCCTCAATAAGCCGTTGCCCGTTGGCCTTCTGCCCCCTGCGCAGAATCTTAACCCCACCCAGATAGGTTACGTCCTGCGGGTCCTTCTGGTTCCGATAATGGAGATGGTAAAGGGTCCTGAAACTGTAATCGTCCCAGTCATCCTGCTGAAGCGCGAACCTCGTGTCCATGCGCTTAAGCAGTTGTCTCGACGGCGGCGTGATCGCTATGGCCAATGTAATCGTTTCCTCGCGCATGGTGGTAGGCCGGAGGCCATTCCACAGCGATACCGTAACCAGACTACCCTTCTGATTGCGAGTCTTTCGTCGATTCTGTTTCCTTCGCGAGCTGACTGTGGTCTCGTTACGGTTCGCCCGAACGGCTGTTCTTATAGGCTATTGGAGCTGCAATGCAGCACCGCCGCGAGTCTGCTTCCCGCCCTGTTTTTCGCTGACACTACAAATGCTGCACCATGCATGACTGTCCGCTAAGGGGCTCGATCTGCAGGATGTATCCGCTGCATTTGAACTGGGCCAGCCGAGGCGCAATCTCACTGTTCATGAAATGACACCGCACCAAAAAATAATGCCCAGTTTGTATCAGGTAACTTTTGCTTGGTGACGTCCACAAGCAAACATCCTCCTTATCCCCACTAGCCCCCCCATGAAAGCCCTGAACCCTGCCCTGCACGCGCATCTGCGCGCGGGAACAACTACGCTTGCCTGGTGCTGGCGCCTGACCCGCAACGATGGCGTGGTGCTTGGCTTCACCGACCACGACCGGCCGCTCGCCTTCGATGGCACCACATTCGAGAGCGAGAGCGGGCTGATCCCCTCCGAGATCCGCAGCAGTTCCGATCTTGCAGTGGACGCGCAAGACGCCAGCGGTGTGCTGACCTCGGAGCGGATCACCGAGACGGATATTCGCGACGGCCGCTGGGACAATGCGCAGGTCGAGGTCTGGTGGGTGAACTGGGCCGACACATCCCAGCGCGTCATGATGCGCCGCGGTGCGATCGGGCAGATCAGACGCGGCCGGCTCGCCTTTGTGGCCGAGATGCGCAGTCTGGCACATGCGTTGGGCCAGACAACTGGCCGAACGTTTCAGGCAACATGCGATGCGGCTCTGGGTGATGCGCGCTGCGGGATTGGTCTTGATACACCCGCCTATCGCGGCAGTGCCGTTGTCGCCAATGTTCTGCGCGAGGGGTCGTTTCACGCGGCGGGTCTTGGCGGTTTCGCTGACAGCTGGTTCACTGGCGGTACTTTGTCGTGGGCATCGGGCACCAACTTCGGCCGGATCGCCGAAGTCATGTTGCACGCGCGCACCGGCGGCCTCGTCACCATCACACTATTGGAAGTGCCCGTGCGTCCGGTCGCTATCACCGATGCCTTCACAATCCGTGCGGGCTGCGACAAGCGTGCGGAGACCTGCGGCGGCAAGTTCGGCAATATCGCCAACTTTCGCGGCTTTCCGCATATCCCCGGACAAGACGCTGTGCTGCGTTATGCCACACGCGCCGGTGGCCATGAAGGTGACGTGCTTTGACCCGGGTTTCGCGCCACAAAAAACCGGCCAGCGCCGATCCGACAAAGTTGGTTGCTGCGGCCCGTGCCTGGCTAGGCACGCCTTACCACGATCAAGCCAGCCTGCGCGGCGTTGGCTGCGACTGCCTTGGTCTCGCGCGCGGTGTCTGGCGCGATGTGATCGGTGACGAGCCGTTTGCCATCCCGCCTTATAGCCGCGATTGGGGCGAGGCTGGTGCACGCGAAGTGTTAGTCGAAGGGGCCGCAAAAGCACTGATTGCCGTCCAAGTCAGCGATGCCGGGCCGGGCGATCTGCTGCTGTTCCGGATGCACCGTGCAGCGATCGCCAAGCACATCGGCATTCTGACGAGCCCCGATCACTTTATTCACGCCTATGACCGTCTGGGCGTCGTTGAGGAACCACTCACTGATGCTTGGCGCCGGCGCATCGCCTTTGCTTTTCGTTTTCCACGGCCAGAGTGCCCAACGCAAAAGAAGCGCCCTGCCCTTGCGGCTTCGACCATAATCCCACCAAAATCGGAGTAATCCATGGCAACCCTTGTTCTCGGTGTCGTTGGCACTGCCGTCGGCGGCAGCATTGGTGGCTCGTTTTTGGGGGTCAGTGCGGCTGCCATCGGTGGATTTATCGGCTCGTCAATTGGTGCCGGCATCAACAGCTGGCTGATTGCGCCGTCCACACCGAACCAGACATTCGAGGGCGCACGTCTGGATGCCCTTCGCATCACCTCGTCGACCGAAGGCGCGGTCGTCCCACAATTGTTCGGGCGGATGCGCATCGGCGGCAATATCATCTGGGCCACGGATTTTGTCGAAAGCGTCAACACAACATCCGAGACTATCGGCGGCGGTGGCAAAGGTGGTGGTGGCGGTGGCGGCGGCACCATCACAACAACCGAGTATTTGTATTCAGCCTCTTTCGCCGTCGCTCTTTGCGAAGGACCAGTTACGGGGATCGGGCGCATCTGGGCTGATGGCAAGCCCATGGACATGGCCGGTGTAACCTGGCGCTGGTATCCAGGGGATGAGACCCAAGCACCAGATACGTTCATCCGCGCCAAAATGGGCGCCATGACAACACCCGCTTACCGCGGTCTTGCCTATGTGGTGTTCGAGAACCTCGCACTTTCCGCTTACGGCAACCGCCTGCCACAGATCTCTTTTGAGGTGTTCCGCCCCCTCGTCGATCAGGGTTGCGCCGAAGGCATGATCGGCGCCGTTGCGATGATCCCGGCCTCGGGCGAGTTTGCCTATGCGACCCAGATCATCCGCAAAACAGATGGCACCACAACGACAGCCGAGAACGCCCATGCGCTGGCAGGTGAGGCTGATTTCGTCGTCTCTGTGGACCGGCTGCGCGCACAAGCGCCTGCAGTTAAAATTGTATCGCTTGTCGTGTCCTGGTTCGGGACCGACTTGCGCGCTGACCAGTGCCAGCTGCGACCAGGTGTGGAAGTGCGCAACAAGACGACAACACCGCAAAGCTGGAGTGTCAATGGGACGCTGCGCACTGTCACCGGTTATCTGGTCAGCCAGCAAGCGCCGGGTCGGCCCTCCTATGGTGGTACGCCTGCTGATTTCTCAGTGGTGCAGGCCATTCACGAACTCAAAGCCCGCGGGCTTCGTGTCACATTCTATCCGTTTGTCTTGATGGATGTAGCGCCCGGCAATACCCGACCCAATCCTTACAGCGACAATGCCAGCCAGATCGGCCAGCCGGCTTTTCCCTGGCGTGGCCGGATCACGTGTTCGCCTGCACCAGGCTATGCAGGCACCGTCGACAAAACAGCAGCCGCAGCAGCGCAGGTTGCAGAGTTTTTCGGGACAGCGCGTGTCGAGCAATTTTTGGTTTCGGGCACTAAGGTGATTTGGCAAGGCGGTTGGGAGTGGGGCCTGCGGCGCATGGTGTTGCATTACGCATTGTTGTGCAAAGCGGCTGGCGGCGTCGACGCGTTTGTCATCGGCTCCGAGCTGCGCGGTCTCACACAAATCCGCTCTGCTGCGGGTGTTTATCCGGCCGTTGAGCTGATGCGGGTGCTCGCTGCGGATGTGCGCACCATTCTCGGGCCCGGCACCAAGATCAGCTATGCCGCCGATTGGTCGGAATATTTCGGGCATCAGCCACAGGACGGGTCAGGCGATCTGGCGTTTCATCTGGACCCGTTCTGGGCCGATCCCAATGTCGATTTCATCGGCATCGATAATTACATGCCGCTGTCGGACTGGCGCGACGGGAATGACCATCGCGATGCAGCGCAGTGGCCCGCCATCTATGACCGCGACTATCTGCAATCGCACATTACTGGCGGTGAAGGCTTTGACTGGTTTTACGCCGATGACGCCGATCGCGCGGAGCAAACCCGCACCCCGATCACGGATGGTGCCTATGGCAAGCCATGGGTGTACCGCTTCAAGGATTTGGCAAGCTGGTGGTCCAACCCGCACGTCAACCGGATCGGCGGCGTCGAGAGTGGAACGCCCACCGTCTGGGTGCCACAATCAAAACCGTTCTGGTTCACCGAGTTCGGCTGTCCTGCAATCGATCGTGGCACCAACCAGCCGAATGTCTTTGTTGATGCCAAGTCCTCCGAGACCGCCGTGCCGCACCACTCCCGCGGCTGGCGCGATGATGCGATCCAGCGCGCCTATCTGGAGGCCACATTGTCGTACTGGAGTGATCCCGCTCACAATCCGGTTTCAGGAATATATGGCCCGCGCATGGTCAATGTCGCTGAATGCGCCGCTTGGACCTGGGATGCGCGGCCTTATCCGTTCTTTCCGCACCAGAAAAACATCTGGTCCGACGGTGGCAACTGGCGGCTAGGGCATTGGCTGGCAGGTCGGCTGGGGTCGGTGTCACTGCAATCGCTGGTCCGTGCCCTGTGTTTGCGCGCGGGCATGCCGTCGAGCCAGATCGATGTCAGTGGGCTGTGGGGGGCAGTTGAGGGCTACGTCATCACTTCGCTGGAGGCGCCGCGGGCATCGATCACCACGCTGGCGCGGCATTTCGGCTACGATGCGGTGGAAAGCGAGGGCGTGCTACGGTTCGTGATGCGCGGCGGCAGGCCGGTCACAACCTTTTCCTATGACGATCTGGTTGTGACTGGCAGTGCCGATGCCGAACCGTTCGAGCTCACCCGCGCGCAAGAGACCGAACTGCCGCAAGCCCTGAAGTGGCAGCTGGCACGCTCTGATGAAGACTATGATGCCGCCATGGTCGAGGCGCGTCGCATCACAGTGTCCTCGACGCGGATCGCCGCGGATATGTTTCCCTTTGCTGTCCCACCAGAAGAAGCCGACCGGCGTTGCCGGCGCGCGCTGATGGAGGCTTGGGTCGGACGCGAGACGGCAGCCTTGCGTCTGCCGCCATCGCAGCTGGCCCTTGATCCTGGCGATGTGCTGGCCTTGCAGCATGACGGGCGGCTGGTGGATATCCGTGTCCTGAGTATTGCCGACAACGAGGCGCGCACCATCAGCGGCATCCTGCAAGACGCCGCCATCTATGACCTGCCGCCAGGTCAGCCGCGGGCCAGCACATTGGCAGCGCCAGTGGTCTTTGGCGGAACACAGGTCGTGTTTCTGGATCTGCCACAGCTCACAGATGCAGATACCGCACACCAACCCCTCATTGCCGCAACGGCGCGTCCATGGCCTGGCACCATTGCTGTCTGGCGCAGCGCATCAGCGGATGCCTTCGCGCTGTTCCAGACCTTCGGCAGCCGCGCGCGGATTGGCACATTGATCGAAAGCTTTGACACCGGGCCGGTGTCGCGCTTCGATCTGAGCAATGCGCTGGTGGTGGATATGGGCAGCAGCGCACTGGAGAGTGTGACGGACCTTGCCCTGTTTGGCGGCGCCAACGCGTTTGCCGTCGAGAGTGCGCCAGGCACATGGGAGATCGTGCAGGCCGGCCGGGCAGAGCTGATCGGCACAGGACAGTACCGCCTCACTCGGTTGTTGCGCGGGCAGCGCGGCACGGAATATGCGATCGCCAACATGGTGCCCGCTGGCGCGCGCGTCGTTGTGCTGGATGCAGCCTTAGCACGCATGCCTGTTGCACAATCCGACCTTGGTCTGCCGTGGAACTGGCGGATCGGGCCGGCCTCCCTGCCCTTCACCGATGACAGCTACGTGGACCAAAGCTTCACACCAGCAAGTGTCGGGCTGCGGCAGTTTGCGGTGGCGCATGTGGCGCAGCCCCGCATGATCGGGCGTGTTCCCGGCGATCTGATCCTCCGCTGGACGCGGCGCGACCGCGCGCTTGTTGCCGACAGCTGGGCCGCCGTCGAGGTGCCGCAGTCAGAAGCGATCGAGGCCTATGAGGTCGATATTATGGACGGGGTAACGCGAAAGCGGGTGCTCGCGACAGGCACGACCAGCGTGGTTTATGCCTCTGCAGATCAGGTTGCGGATTTCGGCAGGCTGCTGGGTCCGGGCGATACGCTCACCATCCGGATTGCCCAGTTGTCTGCACTGCTCGGGCGCGGGGCAATGCGCGCTGTCACGCTGCATTTCTGACAAACGTTCGCCCGGCACTCTGCCGTGACCGGCGCATCCGATCATCCCTACTTCACCCTACATTTTGAGGACACATCATGTCGGACACCACGACCAACCTGCTTTTGCCATTCATCATGGCAGCGCAGGCCCAAAAGCATGTCACCCATAACGAAGCCCTGCGCCTGCTCGATGGCATCGTGCAGCTCGCCGTGCAGGCCAAGGATCTGGCCGCTCCGCCCGCAATGCCAGCAGATGGTGTCCGCTACATTGTGGCGTCCGGTGCAACAGGCCTCTGGGCAGGCTGGGAAGGAGATGTCGCCCTCTGGGTCGATGGCGCCTGGATGCGGCTGCCCGCACAGCCCGGTTGGCAGGCATGGGTCGTGGATGAACAGGCGCTTTATGTGCAGACTGCGGCCGGGTGGATGTCGCTGTTGCGGGGGGATTTCGTCACACTCGCGCAAAGCCCGCATGGTGGAGGTACGAGTGTCGGGGTGCTGGAAGAAACGCTTGCGGGTCTATCAGGACCATCGCGCGAAACAACGATCCGGATCCCGGATCGCGCCATCGTCTTCGGCGTCGCCTGTCGGGTTGTGACCGCGATCACCGGTGCTGCATCCTATGATTGCGGGATTGCAGGTGAGCCAGACAAGTTCGGGGCAGCGCTGGGCATAGCGGCTGGCAGCAGCAATGCCGGTGTCATCGGCCCGCAGGCGTTCTATGCCGACACGCCCATCGTCCTGACCGCCAAGGGCGGTGCATTCACCAGCGGCGCTGTGCGCATTTCCGTGCATTACATGACCCTTGGCATCCCGAACTGATGGCGCGCGCTGCTTATGACATCACCACACAGACGAAAGACAGGAGGCACAACCGGATGCCAAGTTGGGAATCAGTGCAGGAGGTCTGGCCGCTCCTGCTCGGCATTGCCGCCCTTTGGGAAAGGATAGAGGTCGGCGTGAGCAAGAACCGTGAACAAGGCAATGCCAATGAACGCGATATCGCCAAGCTGGAAGCCAAGGTCGATATCCAGACCACCTCCGTTGCCCTGCAAGCCGTCCAGCTCGGCCGCATCGAAGAAGGCCTGATCGGCATCGGCAAAACCCTCGACCGGCTCGATCGCAAAATGGGCGAGGACTGACGGCGACATAGGGCGCTAATCATCGGCGACGACGACACAAGCGCGAACACCGTGATGCGGACGCCGACCGCAGCCGCCGGCGATGCCTCACATCATTACCAAAACACCAACCTCACCCGCCAGCAGGCGGGTTTTTTTATGTCTGGAGACTTACCAATGACCACCACATCCTACACCCATTTCCGCGATGTTCCCAAAGGCGCATGGCGCTGGTCCAACTTCTCGCCCGCCGAAATTGCCTGCCGCGGCACTGGTGCCATCAAGATCAACACCGACGCCCTCGACAAGCTGCAGGCGCTGCGCGACCACCTCGGCAAGCCCCTGATTATCCGGTCGGCCTACCGCAGCCCGAGCCACAATCGCGCCGTCGGCGGGGCGGCTTTCTCCAAACATATGGAAGGCACGGCCTTTGATATCGCGATGGCCAATCATGACCCTGCCACGTCCGAGGCGGCGGCACGCGCTGTCGGGTTTCTAGGCATCGGGCACTATCCCCGCTCCGGCTTCATGCACATTGACCTTGGGCCGGCACGCAGCTGGGGCACAAGGTTTCCGCCTCGCGCCGTACCGTTCGCTCCAGAAGCCCCGCTTGCCCGCGAGGTACTGGCACAAAGCCGCACCCTGCGCGGAACCGGCGCCGCCGGTGTCGCAACAATCGGCGCAGCCGGGGTCGAGGTCGCACAAGACATTCTGGCCGAGGCACAAAGCGCGGTCCTGCCGCTTGTGCCCTACCTCGACACGCTGCGTTGGGTCTTTATCGCACTGGCGCTCGCCGGTATCGTCGTGGCCATCCATGCCCGGGTCGATGACTGGAAAAAGGGGCTGCGCTGATGTGGGCCAGTTTGCTGCCTCGGCTTTTGGCGAAGCCATGCGTACTGCGGGTGGCGCGTTTCGTCCTCGCAGCACTCACCATCACCCTGTTCATTCTCAACCTGCGCCAAACGGCCGAGCGTGCGGGCCGCGCTGCCGAACGGATCACGACGATGGAGAAGACCAATGCCGTCCAACGCCAAATGCTCGTTGCAGCCGCCCGCCGCCCTCGCAACCGCGATGATCTTGTTGACCGGCTGCGCGGGGGCGGGTTTTGATACAGTGTCCAGCGCCTGCCCGCCCGTTGCGGAATACAGTCGGGCTGAGCAGGCGCAGATGGCGGAGGAAGTTGCTGCGCTGCCAGACAGGGCGCTGATCACAGAATGGCTGGCGGATTATGCTGTGTTGCGGGACCAGGTGCGGGAGTGCGGGCAAAGATAGAACCAAGCTTTTGTAACCGGCGACCCTGTCGCAGGCAGCAACCGCCGACCAGTGTCCACGACTGGATCCCAGCCTCGCCGCATGGTGAAATGGGCACAATTGTGCCCATTCGATTAGCCTTCGACATCACAAAGCTTCGCTTATGATTGTCCCGAAGGGCGGTTTCCGGACGTTCGCCGCATAAGCAAACGCGCTCTTGCCTCAACACAGAAGCAGACATTCCGCCCGGGTCATACCGCCGAACCAGGCGTGACCTACCCAGAGGGCAGGTCACCGACGTTCGCTGCTGCCTCAAGATACAAGCTGTTTTGAGAAAAAGCCGACGTCGGACTCGCTTTATGAATTGGAACTGTTTCATGTTTTCAAAGCAACCTAGGGTCAGTATCTTCTCAAAATGGAAAACGCATCCTTAGACAGGCGAGTCACCGTACAAGTTCATCACGAGACTGTGGTTCAACCGTTGAGCCATTTGCGCGGCCAGCCATATGTTGTGTTGCTCGGCGAGCCCGGCGCGGGAAAATCGACGGCTCTGGAACAAGAGGCTCGTGCCGAGGGTGGAGAGGTCGCAACTTGCAGGGCAGTAATGAACGGCTTTCCGATTGGCGGGTCTGGGACTGCCTATCTTGATGCCCTTGATGAATATCGTTCAGGTGATGGTGGAAAAGACAAACTCCTGCGTCTCGCTAACGCGATTTCAAAGAGCAGTGCACGCAGATGGCGCCTCACCTGCCGCGCTGAGGACTGGCGCGTAACAGCGGACATCAACGCGATGCGGCGTGCGGCGAACAACGAGCCCATCGTTGTGGCTCATCTCCTGCCGCTGAACGACGATGAAGCGCAATTGGTCTTGGTCTCTCTGGGAGAAACCGATCCAGAGCGGTTCATCGGTGAAGCGCGGAACCGGGGTGCCGGTGCATTTCTAGAAAATCCGCTCAGTCTTAGATTGCTTTACTCGGTTGTCGTCTCAAACGGAGTATGGCCGACCTCGCGCTTTGACTTGTTCGCGAGAGCCACATCGGCGCTTGCCCACGAATACGACCCGGAGCGCGAAACAGACCCGCGACCTGGAGCGGACGAAATCCTCTCCGCCGCCACCGCCATGAGCTTCTACGTCCTCGCTTCCGGGGCGAAAGGGCTCTGGCGTTCAAACGCGTTACCGCTTGGGTCAGCTGAAAACGAATATATAGCTACGCATTCCCTGGGGCTCGATACGCGCGTTCTCGAAGCCGCATTGGACACCCCGCTTTTCAGGGGCGAAGGACACACATTCGCGCCGTTTCACCGAACGGTCGCTGAGTTTTTGGCAGGCCGATTTCTGGCAAGAAGGGTGGTCGGCGCTGGAGCAACGCTCGCTTTTCCGTTGCGGCGGGCGATTAGCCTCATTACCGGACACGACCAGAGGGCTCCGAGCGAGCTCAGGGGGCTGTATGCGTGGTTTACTGCCCACCTGCAATCGGAAGGAGATTCCGGCGGGGCGAGACGCCTCATTCAGCATGATGCCGCCACGGTGCTGGCGTATGGCGACGCCGCGGCGTTCGATACGGCTGGACGACGAGAAATTCTTTATCACCTGGATCGTGATGACCCGTTCTTCCTCGCCTCGCAGGACGATGCGACTGTCGTAGGCGGGCTCGCCGGCGATGATCTCGCTGACGATTTCAGAACCATTCTCGACGCTGAGGTCCGTAGTCATCTGCAGGTCACCGTGCTTCAGGCCCTCGCGGACGGTCCGCCCGTTAAACACATGTCGGGTAAGCTGAGTGAGATCGTGCTCGACGCTACCCGACCTCTGTGGATGCGGGAGAGAGCGGCTGAAGTTCTCGTCTCCCAAGCCAGCGACAGGAATGGAATTCAACGTGATCTATTGGACGATCTGGTCGACACGACGGCGGATTGGGGCCAATTGGCGATCCGTGCCCACGTCCTGTCGAGCATGTCATCACAGGATGTTCAGTTCTCGGATATCCACGCGTTGCTCGAGGATTTCGACAGCTTGCCTGCGAAAACCCGTGATGGGGAGGACAACGACGACACTGGTTCGTTGGTCTCTCTGAGCATAGCGATCGCGCGGTCTCCGCGACCGGATTTATTCGACAAGGGGATTGGAAGAAGCGATGTTGCCCGCCGGCACAAATTTCAGGTCCAGTCGCTCCTAGATCGTGCGTTTGTCGCCACAGTTAAAGCCAACCCGGACATATCCGCCGTTCGACTTCTATCGTGGCTCGGCAATCTCCGAGAACATCGATGGGACATGCTCGACAGAGATGTTGCTGAAGTCATTGGAATGTGGATTGACTGCGATTCGGATCGTCGGGAATTGGAGTTATTCCTCGCCGTCGAGAACCAAAGCTCCGGCGAAGAAGGCGCGTGGATGGTGTGCAACGATTACATCTCGACCGCAAGAAGGCTACCCTCCGACGCATTGATCCGGGAGTTGTTGGATATGGCTCAAGCAACGAATGAGCGCAAAGCCAGAAAACGAATGTTTCAGATCGCCGCGTATGCCGCCCGGGGCGAAACACTCTGGCCGAAATGGCAAAAGCCGATCGTGTCTCTGCTAGAGCAGGAACGAGATTTCAAGGGGTTCATCAAGTCTCTCCTCTCCGACCCGAACGCGGGATGGAAACGGAAGGAGACGAAGAGAAAAGCCAACCTGGAAAAGAAAACGGCAAACTCGCAGAAGGCGAATATCGCCAAGCTAACCCCGGTAATTGACAGAATCTCAAGTGGCGCACCGGATCAATATTACGTCTTGAATTGGGCTGCCGGGCACTACCGTAACGCGCGGATCAGCAACGATAAATCGCCGTTCCAAGACATCGTCAAGTACACAAATGAGGAGATCGCCGCGGCGATCGCGGAAGGCTTCGTCCAATTTGCAATCAATACCGACATCAAGGTTGGTGTCGAAGATCTCGGCGAGGCCCAAGCTAAGCTTGGGACCTACCCTCACGAGTATGTCGTAGCGGCAGGGTTGCACCAAGCGCTATTGCATGGCCGTCAAAACGACATCGACGCTTCTCCGTTGATCATCGCCTTGGTCGGGCTTCGGGAAGCCCACTTCAGTGCCGACGACGATCCTTCGATTGCTGTTTGGGCAGCCGCCCGCCTTGCCAAGGATCCTGAGCAAGGTGCTGACATGATGTTGCGGTACTGGAACGCCGCTCTTGATGCTGGCGATGATGATCTTGACGCCATTCATCACCTTACGAATGCGGATCAACCGGCACTTGTCTCTCTGTGCATGCTCAACTTGCTTGGCGATAGGCCGGGGCTGCCAGATCCCGCCCTAAGCCAGGCGATCAGGGCGTGCGCCGGCAGTTCGACAATCGGAGAATTAGTCGAACTCGCACGCCGCACATTGGAGCGTGATGACCTCGAACAGACCCAACGAAATATTTGGTCGTTCGTCGGTCTGGCGCTGACGCCCGAGGAACTTTCCGATCGGCTCTCGGAAGAAGACCTCGAAGCTGCTTTGGTGGCTCCGAACGGAGATTTGGCTAAGACATTCAACGAATTGAGCCCAGACATCGACCTGCTGGACAGAATCAGGATTGCCGCTCTTGGGAAAAAACACCCTGCACACGACAATGATTGGCGGCACTCTGATGGTGTGAGCGGGATTGTCAGAGCCGCGATCCGGCGTCTCGGAGCTTCAAATTTGGCCGCAGCCGGAGAGCACCTGAAAGAGCTTGCTCCGAGGGTAGACCCGACCTGGGCGCCCCATATCGCGCATGCGGCCGCAGAACATGCCCGCAAGTTGCGCGATGCGCAATTCGAGGCGCCTTCGGTGAGCCAACTGATAGGCGCGCTCGCAGATGGCGCACCGGCGACACCATCGGACCTTTCGGCCATCGTTCTCGAAGAGGTCGAAAGGTACAAGAGCTCGCTCAGGACCGGCAGTGAGACGCCCTGGAAGCGGTTCTGGAACACCGATGAGTACGGGGCAGCGACCGAACCACAGATTGAGAACGAGGATAGGGACCGCCTCCTTGAGTTGCTTCGTCCTCGGTTCGAAGGATACGGAATTGCAGCGAGCCTTCCCGAAGCCCGTCGCGGCGAAAACACCAGGGCCGACGTCCTAATGCTGAGCCACGGGGGCAAGAATCTGCCGATCGAGGCGAAACGGCACTACAATGGCGAGCTCTGGACAGCCGCTTCGACCCAGCTCGCGGGTTACGCAGCGGATCCGGACGCCTGCGGTTTCGGAATCTATCTCGTCTTTTGGTTCGGTGCCGAGTTCAAGGCGCCGAAGAGAAGCGATGGCGCCGACGGTCCCGATAGTGCTCAGGCACTTGAGGCGATGTTAGTAGATGATCTTCCGCCTCATTTGAGGGAGAAGCTCTCGGTTGTGGTTCTGGACGTATCTCGACCTCAGTCGATGATCGAGGCCGTCAATAAACGAACAAAGGGTGCTTGAAACAGGTGAGTAGGATCAACCCACAGTCAGAAAGCTTCGTCCCAAGTTCCATTAACGTCAAAACACCCGATTTCTGGCAGATCAGATTAGCGTGTGAAACCAGAGCAATTCCATTTCAAGCAGGGCTAAATCGAACAAAGATGTCCCAACTGTGGAGATGGTGGCTTATCGAGGCTGACCATCATCCATGGCAGCTATGCGCACGCCGCGTTGCAGCGACGCACTCAGAGATGAGTAACTGAAATAGGCCGACATCACTCAGTAGGCCGAGTAGAAATCGGCTTCCCGACATGGCCTTCAGCGATTGACCGTAAGCTTTCTAAGCCTCCGACTGCGTCCTCTATCGCTTTCCTAAGTTTTTGATCGTGACCTGGGCAGAACTTCCCACCCTTTGTTTTCTCACCGCATCCACAGATGCAATCATATTTAGCCATGCTTTCTTCCAATACTCTTTTGCGAATGAGTATGCGTATTCAGATCAAGTGAAGCAACGGCTGCTTTTGGGGTGCGGCACTGCAGCACCTGCACACTTCTGAAAGTCCGGAAAGGGCCGTTTGTCAATTTTGACGCAATCGAATTGTTTCTAACGAAACTGCACGACGGCGGTCACCAAGGACGCGATCATGCAGTCTGCTCCCTGCGTTTTAAGCTGCCCAAGATGGTACTAATCTCTTCTTCAAGATGCTGGCCCCTGTAAACGAACGATGTCTCATGTCGCGCGTATTGGCCGTGTCGGTCGGCGCTGAGCCAGTTGTATGAGCCTATGCAAAGAAGGTCTGCATCGATCGCCACGATTTTGCTGTGTAACTTCGGGAGCTTGTGCAGTCTTACACCGATCTTTGAGAACGCCTTTTCGACTGCTTCCATCTGGGTCACTCCACCAGCAGCTTGGCCCATGTTGAGCAGCGGATCAGTAAAGACATCGATCTCGGCCCCACGCCGGACTGCGGTTTCGAAAGCAGCAAGCAGTCCAACGCGTTCCATTGTGGTTGCGATCACCCACGGGCTGACAATGGTGTAGCGGCGCCCACCGGCCGCAAGCGCATCCAGAAGGAAAGCATCATGCCCTACTGCGTCGCGCAACATCTGAAGTTGGCCGCTTCCTTGCTTCAGGTCTGTTCGCGGCTCAGCCGCAAACTCAAGAGCGTTTGTCTCTGACGCGAACAAAAAGTCGGCGAGGATGGCCCGTGGCGATCCGGCTTGAGCCGCTGCCAGAACGTCCATGTCCCCGAATACAAGGCAGCTGTCTTTTGCCCGGGAAACCATCACATTTAACATGCTGGGCGAGGCGTCAATGAAACCTCCGTCTGCGTGTTTGGAGTAGACAGGCGAAAAGATCACCACGGGTCGCTCGGCGCCTTGTAGCGCGTGGACTGTTCCGATGGTCATGCCTTCGCGTCCTTCGACCGCGATCTTGCGACCGGCACATGCATCGCGGATCTCGCGAACTTGTCGGCCAAAGGGGGTAATGATGCCCACGATCTGCTCTATGGGCTTGCCATAGCGGGCTTCCAGTTGAGAGCGGTTGGCATCGAGCCATGCAGCTATGGTTTGTGCCTCTAGCAGGTTGGCCCGACTACTCCCCGAAGTGACGGCACGGCCATCGACATGCAGGTACCCAAGTGCCGGAAGACCAGCGTCTGAGGGGGCATTGCCGCGCAACGGCCGCAGCTTTCCCTTGTAGCACAAAGCATTGCTAAAGCTGATGATCTCGTCATAGCACCGCCGGTGTTCGAACAGGTAGAGTCCTTTCTCGAGGTCCGGATACGGCGATACGCGGCAAGCCTGCTGTGCAAGGCGCATGGCACTGCCAGTGGTAGAGCAGATCCCCCGATCAGAAAGGGTATCGATGTCGGCTTCGCTTGCGAGTACCCCACTGTCTCGAAGATTGCCCACGTCCACCGGTCGGGGCACCGATGAAATCGGTTCAATCTGTTGGGTGTCACCGATGACCAGGGCGCGCTTTGCCAAAGAGAAAGAAGCGCCTGCAACTTCAGGCAGAACCTGACCGGCTTCGTCGACGATCAAGAGGTCGATAAAATCAAAGAGGTATTCGGTCGCCCACTTGCCCCCGTCGCGGCGGGTGTAGGTCATCTTACCCGGCAGGCTGGCAAAGGTTGCCACAGCGCAAGGCGTCAACATCATACGGCGATGCCAACGAGGAATAACTGTCGCTTTTCCGTTCTTTCCTTTTGAGGCTACGATTCCGGCGAGGTCGGCCTCCATTGCCAGAAGCCAGCGACCCTCCCAGTAGTGCGTTGCCAAAAGGAAAAGGGGAAACCGGACGTCAAGGTCGGCCCGGCGTTCCAGTGCGTCCAGATCATCGCTCCCGCCCAAGGCCTCAGTCGCCTGAGCCCAGTTGCTTTCCGCTTCTTGAAAATTCAGACGCATAGATCTGGCTTTTGTCAGTCTCTGCTCGGCGGATTGCAGCGCTTCTTCTGCAGCCCGAAGGTCGGTCCGAACCCGGTCCTCAATATCTGAAACCCGCTTGGTTGTCTCCAGCCCCAGCATCAAGTCGCCAATCGCGAGCCGAGCCCGCAAGGCGCGCTTCTCTTTGACGGATGATAAAAATCCAACCACAGCAGTCAGCGACGATTCCGATGCCAGATACTGGTCGAGAGCAGATTTTGCGGCACGAAGCTTTTCGACAGCGGCCTGTCGTGTCGCCGCCTCTTCACCAAACTTTGCCTCAGCAGCATCAGGATCAACACCCAGGGCCGTCTTTAAAGCAGAGATAGCTGTCTGCCGATTATTTTTGGCACGATCAATCTGCGCCAGCTTCTCTACTTCACCTGCCAACCGAGTCTGCAGGGCTGCTACCACGGTTGCTAAATCGGGATTGGGGAGCGCGGGAAAAGCCGCCCTTGCCGCTTCGAGATAGGCATCCTTCGCGCGCTGGACGTAGGCGACTGTCTCCCGTTCGACCTGGAACTCCTCAGTTTGATAGCGCCGTGCCGCTTCCAGGCGTCGGGAATGTGACGCTAGGAACATCCCGAAACTGTCCACCTCCGGCAGCCAGCGCCCGGCAAAAGGCCCTTCTCCTTTACCAAAATCCTTGCCGAAAGCGTCGATGATGTTTGTAACCGCTTGATTATTCGATGACGCCGCAACAATCACTGGTGGTGCCTCGCCGCGAAGAGCAGCGCGCACCCAAAGGCCCGCAACCGCCGAAAGCAGCATGGTAGTTTTCCCTGTCCCGGGCGGGCCGTTAACGGCGATCACCTCTCCCGAGGTCGAGGCGTCAAGCCAGGCCAGAACCTGCCGTTGGTGTTCTGCTAATGGGAAGGTCGAGTTGGAATGACCAAGCCGCCGGGCAAATTCCTGTTCAATCCGATGGTCCGGGTTCGCTGCGACCCGCTCGGGCCGCGCAACTTGCCTAAGCAGTTGCGCTTCAGGTTTCTCAGCCAGCAGCTTGTCATAAAGATCCAGAATACCGCGGACGGTTGCATTTGCATCTTCAGCCAGCTCGAGAAAGCCTGACCCGATGGCTTGGTAATCAGCATCGCCGCGCGGCCAGCCCTGCGAGACGGCATCGACCATTTTTCGGCAATGACCAAGGTACTCCTGCCAAGCAAGTTCGCCAGACATCTCGGGCAGCGGCGTTTCGGTCAGGAACACATCAAGCGCTTCAACCGTTCCGATTGCAAATTCGCCAGAGGGCAAGGGCGTCAGTAGATCCCGCGCCAAGGCATTTCGCATAGGCGTGATCCGCCCATCCCGATCAACTGTCGCCTCGGTCACCACCGGCGCCACAAGCTCAGGCAACCCACCCGCCCGTGCTGATCCGTGTGACGACTTCCGCGCCATGACCAAAGGCCAGAACCGGATACCGATCGTCTTGGTTGCTGCTTGCCCGCGAAACACCCGCTCAATGGCTTCGCGCGGCAGGACACCGGACTTCACTGCATCGCCTGGGACCTCAACAAAGCGCTTGCGGTCAGACTGGGTGAACTTTCCTTCACCCAGCGCGCCGTCAGCCAATGAGGTTCGCCAATATCGCAGTAAATTGCTTTGATTAGTTACCATCTACAGTCTCCCCGCCATGCGCAACGCGTTTGCCTCAACCGCGGCGGCAGTTTGTGTGACATACCCTTCGGTAGCGCCGTGCAATGCAACCACCTCGGCCGTAACCTTCACCCGGTTCGCCACCAGCTTGTCGATCAACTCTTGAACACGGTTTCGCACATCGGTAGGTCGGTAGCCGATCTCGCGCGCCATCGCTTCCCAGTGCTGCCCTGCGATCATGTCTGGCGTGCGCCTCTTGCCAGCAATGCTCTGGGCATAGCTCTGGACCACATGCGGCCAGGACAAGACCGAGGACACATCGTAGAGCGGTGCCAGACGTGGTGTGCCTCCAACCGGCACAATGAGCGAATAATTCTTGGCGTGTGCATCGGTATTGGCGACGAGGATGTTGAATATAATCTGATCAAGTAGCGCCAAGGCATCTGTTGCGCTAACGTAGCGTCCCGTTTCCAGCAAGGCTTTCAGATCCAGGCCCCGCAACGTGCCACGCTCGTACTTCCGCCCGGGGGGCAGACTATTGGCCTGCGCAAAATCCTCCTGATGCAAGCGTAAAAGCTGCCCATTGCGCCCCTCCCTGCGATCATAACGCAATACACCAATTGCAGTGCGGTTTGACGCCCGCAGGATTGTCGCCTGCGCTGAATTGATGCCGATCGCCTGCGCCATCCGCAGACACCAGACCTCGTTTTCTGTGATGCCGGGAAGGTTGAGATTTTCCGGCTTCACGATCAGTGTGGAAGGTGCGCCGTTCAGAGGTATTGCGAGCACGTCACCAGCTGCCGGCAATCGCAGCACAGGTGCACCGTTAGGACCAAGTAAGGCCAGCGCTGATTTTTTCTGGCCACCTGCCAGCGACTGGCGCACCCCTTCCTCACCAACCAGAAACGGTCGGCGGCTTAGGTCCTCGAAATGGCGGTCAAGCGCATCCTGCGGATCATCGGTGCCGTAGAAGTCCGTCAGCGGCGTATATGACCAGCGGCTGCTGTCAGCGGGCTCCCCGAAGGACAGAGCGCCCGCTGTGTCCCCGCCGATCTCCTGCAAAACGGCCAACACATCGGCCTGATCCAGGCCGAGCGAACGCGTCAATATTTGCAGCTGTTCCTCTTCCGGCAGCAGGTTTGCAAGCCACGGAGAGATTACGTCAGAAGCATATGGCACTGGGCTCAGCGGCATGGTCACCGACAACGGGAAGGCTCCTGTCGTCTGAAGCCACCGCTCGCCGTAACGCAACGACAGCGCGCCATGTTCGGCGACCTCGATTTGCCCAACCTCAAGCGTATCAAACCAGATGGGAACAGACGCCGTCACTCGTAATCACCAAGGTCATAGCCCTGTATAGGTTCATCTGTTGTAGCGGATTGACCCGAAGAGGCCTCTTCCAACAAACTGGCGAGAGGCACGCGCAGCGCCGCTGCGATCCGGGCAAGCGTCGTTAGCCGTGGATCCCGCTTTGCCGTCTCGATCACAGAAAGCGCCGGAGCACTGATCCCGGTCAGGCGGGCGAGCTGATCCAGATTGAGGCCTTGCGCATTGCGGACGGCCCTGATGCGTCGGCCAGTATCCGCGAGAAGCTTTTGATCTGCGTCAGTGGACATGCCGATGTATTTACCCTTTTCGATAAAAATAATGCATCAATCGCCCACAATCAAGAATTTTATCGTTATCGGTAAATATTCTGGTGGGCGACTAACCCAGCGACAAAATTACTACTTTCAGTAAGTACTGCCTCGATGCTGCCTACGTGGTGGGATCGGGCGCGCAGGGCTTCTGAAATACCGCAGTGTCCAGATCAAGCTCAAGCGCGCCCGCAAACATCACAACACCTGCGTGGTCGGCTCTATCTGCGCCGACCGTGGTGGGCTCCGTGCGGGTTCGCCGCCATCCCCACCCCGCACTTGATCCGACCCACTGTTCGGCGTCTCCTGCGGTCCCCGCGCTTCTGGGTCCGGGTCCCCTATCCGACTTCTGATAATCCCACTGCCCGTTTATGTTTCTGAAACTGCTTCTTGCTGAGGTGTCGCGCTCAGCTGTTCAAGGCGGTTCACGATCTGCCGGAACTCAGCATGAATTTCAGCATGATACTTCTCAAAATAACGGGCAATGCGCTCGTTCTGCAAAAGCCGCGCGACGTATCTCCCAGCCACAACAAGGCGCAGATGATCAGGCCCGAGTGTACCCTCGATCAGCTTGATGTTGCGCTGCAGGTCGGACATCTCAGCCCTCATCCGCTCGACCTGATCTCGGGTCACACCGGCGGGTTCCTTCTTGGTCGACGGATCAACGAGATCCAAAGCATCAGTGGCGGCCGGAATGGCTTCACAATATGTAACCGTGAAGTTGTTAGCAGCAATCATCAGCTCCGCCGCCTGGATCTGGCGCAAAGGCTTCATCTTGCGCAATGCACGAAAACTATTCAGTGGGCAGTGCCGCGCTTTCAGTAGTTCGGCGACCTCAGGACAGATGCCGTTTAGAAGTGTTCGCTTGCGACGGATCAGCGCCACATCCACATTCAATGCCGCAGCGATGCGCGCCTCAGACACACCGCGTTCAACAGCTCGCAGGATCATCTTGTGCTCCTGGATCGTTGCTATGCGACTGATCCTCTTGTTGTAGGTAAAGGACTCGTCATCAGTCGCAACAAGACAGGTGACCATCTGTTCGTTCATGTCCTTCAGCACCTGCAAACGCACATGGCCATCAAGCAAAATGAACGCTCCATCCTTTTCACCTGACCGCGACACCACCGGTGGTTCGATCAGGCCCACCTCACGTATCGATGCGGCAATCTGCGCATATTTCGGGCCTTTCTGTACTGTGGCGGAGACCTGTTTGATCGGCAGGATTGCTACAATGGGGATCGACACAAGGTTTGGCTCGAAGGCGGGAGCTTTCAACGAGACGGATTTATCCAGATTTGTCATGCGTGCGGCTCCTGAAGACCTTCGACGATAATTTGCGGAAGCGAGTCGAGCCCTTCGGCACGCAGCAGGGTCAGAAAGTTATCGTCTTTGAGCAGTGCTTGAAACGCGGCATCCAAAAAGAGGAGGCTACTGCGCGTCGACCGGGCCCTGCGCACCATATCTTGCTGGCGTTCAACTTCACCCCGGTATGCCCTAACCAGCGCGGCTGAAGTCATGCGAACCTGGCGTTGTCCCTGACGTACTGGCGCTTTCTGTTTGCCATGCCGTTGGCGCAACTCGACCAACCTGCGGGCCTCAAGAAGCTTCTTGCCACGCAGTTCGCCGGATTCGTAGGCCGCTTCAAGCGCCTGCTGTACGTCTTTTTCGTCGGCCCTCGAGATATAGAGCGCAACGCTCAACGGCATCTGGCCGCATTCGACCGCCACCAGCAGACGCTCCTCGCCGCTAGCAATAAGCTCTCCGATTTCGTGCACATAGGACAGCGAAAGTCCGGTCTTTTCAGCAATCTGATCATCAGAATACCCACGGTCACGCAGGATGGCGATGTCCTGCAACAGCTCCAATGGTCGCTGTGACCTGCGCGCTATATTTTCAATCACGCTACGCAGCAGCCTTTCTGCCTCTTCAGCCTGAACGACGATTGCAGGTATTTCGGTTTCACCCAAAGCCATGCAGGCTTCCATGCGTCCCTGGCCACAAACCAATCGATAGGTGTCGCCGCCCTCGCCCGCCACTTTGGCAACCGTGATCGGCTTCTTCAGCCCAACTTTTGCAATGCTGTCAATCAATGCGCGGAAAGTCTTCTCGGCGCGCTCGCGTGGGTTCTCCACAACACTCGCAGCAATCGGAATTCGCACGACCTCTTCGGCCATATCACTCAGCATGGTGTTACCTCAGCAACGGGTACGCGTCGCACCAGAGAGAATAGAAAATCAAGGGTAGCAAAGCGAAAGGCATCCAGCATCAGACCATTCTCTTCGGCAAGCCCCAACCGGTTACGTCGCATCTCGAAACGGGGCAGCAGATAATAATCGAGAGCGTCCGTGTTTTGCCGGTTCATGCGAACCGCAATGGTGATGTCAGGTGACAACCCAGTATCAAAACGTACCTTCCAACGTAGGCGACCCGATGGCAGTTCACGACATCGCGCGACAACTACCGATGCTGTGAACTCGTCGTTTAACGTCAAAAGCTCAGTCTTGGGGTTTCGTGTGATCGAGCTACCCATTTCGGCAATATCTTGGATCACCCGTTCGACCACTGCGCGATGGAATACGCGCAGCAAACGATTGATTTCGAGATATTGGTAGTCGCGAAGCGGCGTAAACCCGACAAGCGTATATGCGCGCAGCAGGCTGCCGAAGCGCTGCGCATAAGCCCCGCTCGATGGCATATCCGCTGATTCGTCGATCACCAGTCCAGATATGTAGCCGTAACGCTGAAACACCTTGTTCAGGCGCTCGAGCATTTCTTCGTCTGAAAAACGACGGTTGCGTGATGCGATGATAGCTTGAACCTTATGGAACTTCTTTGCATCGACAATTGCCTTAAAAGCGCCATCCGAGCGGATCCACATTTCCGGACCATTAGCGACACGTTTGCGTTTCAGCTTGAATGATCGGCGGTTATACACGTTGTTGCCGATGTACTTTTCATTCGTCAGAACCTGATGGATCGTCGCTCTCGTCCATGGTCGCTCCCAATCAGTCAGAACCCCACGCTGATTTAGCTCGTGTGCGATCTCTGCTTCTGATCGGCCATGTTTCAAGAAGCGGTCATAGATAAACCGCACCGCCTCAACCTCAGCGTCGGGACCAGGCACCAGGATAACCCGATCGGTCTGAAGACTTTTGTGCTCTCCGCGTCTCAGCTCTGCCTTCACGTTGCCCCGGTCATCAATCAACACGCGGCGCAGTCCAAAACCTGCCGGACCACCCTGTCGGTACCCAAGCTCGATCAACCGGCACTGCCCTGCAAAAACCTTGACTGACAATTCGCGGCTGTATTCGCCAGCCATCGCACGCTTCACGCTTTTCACGATGGTAGATGTTGGCGATCCATCATTTTCGAACTGTTCCGCACAATAGGCAACCTGCATGCCCGCTTTGCGACACCGATACTCATAATATGCGGACTCGTCGGTGTCCTGAAACCGCCCCCAGCGTGTGACGTCGTACACGAGTATGACGGTAAATTCCGCTGCACCACTTTCTACATCTGCGACCAGCTGTTGCAGTGCTGCCCGTCCCTCGATGATCAAGCCGCTTCGTGCATCATCGGAATAGGTCTTCACAATCTCAATGCCTCGGCGCTCAGCGTATTCGCGAATTGTTTGCGCCTGGTTTTGCGTTGAATACTGCTGATGCTCCGTCGACATGCGCACGTATTCTGCGGCGCGAAGCTTTACGGGCTGACATGATGTTGCTTCAGTTAGATACGAATTCACCCGAACCACGTCCGCCTCCAGTTCAGATTTTGCGGTCTACTCCGGCCACGGTCCTGATGTCGCCACTATAGGTCCGAACACGAATCTACCGCATTGATGTCATTTCCCAACTTTTAATGGAAAGGACAGGTGCGATGCGGGTCAAGATGGGCACAGTTGTGCCGAAAATGGGCACAATTGTGGACATTGAGGCATTTCCAACAGATTACCGAAAGGCGATTGCGTTAGCTTTGATCGAAGATCTTGGGCTAACGCATCGCGCCATCAAGACGGCGATGGCGTGGACCGGAGCCAGTGAGCGAACGGTAAAGTACTGGCTTGCCGCTGAACGCGGGCCGAGCGGTGAACATCTCATCGCACTGGCAAGGCACTCCGATGCCGTTTTCCTGACCATTTTGTTGATGGCGGACCGGCTGGTTGATGAGGATGGCGACGCCTTGTGACGATCACAGCGCAACCGAAACCCCGAACCCGGCTCCGGTTGCCGCTCCTCCTGCGGCAATGCCTGCGGTCGCGGCCGCTACAGACGCACCGGCTGCGGCGGCCGATGCTGCGCCAAGCGCCATGACCGCTGATGCTGTGCGTGCCGAAGCCGCCGAGGTAGCGCAGGTTTGCGCCCAGGCCGCCCGGCTGGGCGTGACCATCGACGCGGCGGACGCGGTCAGCAAGGGTCTGAAGCCCGAGGCCCTGCGCGCCCGAGTGCTGGCCGATCTTGCCGCCCGTAGCGACGCGGCAGGCATCATTGCCCGTGCCCCGGGCAGCGGCTTCGAAGGAAAGCCCCATCGTAGCCGCTGCCAAGAAAACTGCGACCGACGCCAAGCACTGAACCAGCGCCCCTTCCCCGTCCCCCAAAAAAATGGAGACTGACCAATGCCCGTCCTGACGGAACAGCCCAGCATGGGCGATGTCCTCAAATATGAGGTCAACCCGAACTATACCCGCGAGGTGATCACCCTGCTGCAAGGCCAGACCTAACACGCTCGGCCTGCCACTCTATGCCCGCCAGCATCTGGACGAAAAGGGCCGCTGGATCGACCTGATGACCGAGGCCTCGATCCTGCCGGTGAACAAGCGGCCGCGCATCGCGATCCGCATCCACACTTCGAACTGACGGCCCCGACATGAACGCCTTCGCCGCCGCCATGGACCGGATCTATGCCAACCCGTCCATGGCGGCGGCCGCTGTCTGGATTTCCGGCACGACATCGGAGGAACGCCCCATCCGCGTCATCCGTCGCGCCCCGGATCGGATCACGGAATTCGGCGCTGGGCGCTTTGTCAACGACACAATGATGGTGGATGTCCGACCTGCCCGATCCCCGCCTTGGCGATCTCATCGTGATCGGCGTGGACAGTTTCACCATTCAGGGCGAGCCAGTGCGCGACCGCGAGCGCCTGATCTGGTCGCTGGACCTGCGCCCATCATAAAGCTGAAGATTGCCTTCGATCCCGACCTCGTAGCCGTGATGCAGGCCGAAATCGCTGCTGGGGAAAAAGCAGTCTCAGCGGCCATGCGCGAGGCAGGCAGCTCCCTGAAATCCCCCTGGCGCGGGCAGATCACCCGCGCTGGCCTCGGCACCCGACTGGGCAACTCCATCCGCCTCGCCAGCTTCCCCAAATCCGGCGACAGCCTGAACGCCGCCGCGCTGGTCTGGTCAAATGCCCCGGTGATCATCGGCGCGCATGTCACCGGGCCACTGATCCGGTCCAAGGATGGGTTCTGGTTGGCGATCCCGACCCCGGCCGCCGCGAAAAGCACAAAAGGCGGCCGGATCACTCCCGGCGAATGGGAACGCCGCACGGGGTTGCGCCTGAGGTTCATCTACCGCCGTCGGGGGCCCAGCCTCCTGGTCGCCGAAGGGTGGCTGAATTCGAAAGGCCGGGCCGTGGCGTCCAGGTCGAAAACCGGGCGCGGCGTGGCGACCGTGCCGATCTTCTTGCTGGTACCGCAGGTCAAGCTGCGCAAGCGGCTGGATCTAGCGCGGGATGCAGAGCGGGCGGTAGACGGCGTGCCTGGGCGAATCGTGGCGGAGTGGCAACTAGGCTTGCAAAAAAAGTAACGGCAGCGCTTACTTGCAGAAGCTCAAGCATAGGAAGAGGTCAATATCGTGGCACGAGTGTTCATCTCTCATTCTTCTGCTGACAAAGCATTTGCTCGGATGCTGGCAAAAGATCTCGAGGACCGAGGCATTCTTGTTTGGATCGATGAAAAAAATATTAGAGTTGGTGATTCCATTCGAACTTCAATTGAGGACGGGTTAGCGAAGTGTGATTTTGCAGTTATTGTGATCACAAAGGACTCACTTTCGCGGCCATGGGTTACAGCCGAGTTAAGTGCACTTTTTTCGCTTGAAGCAAGCGCCAAAAGAAAGATGATACTACCGTGTGTTGTTCAGGATGCAAGCATCCCGCTTCTTCTTTTGGATAAAAAATATGCCGATTTCCGAACAGACTATGCAGTTGGCCTTCGGGACGTTCTTGACGCTGTCTCTCCCAACAGCAGTTCTTGGGACTTCCTTTCAGAGCACCTTTAAGTTGAACTTGATTTCAGGAGAATAGACGGAAGTATCTGTAAAATAAGAAAAGAACATAGAATAGTAGCACAAGTCGACAGGTTAGATAAGTTCGTTGAGGATTGGACCTCTGACGGAATTATTAAAATTCAAAATTGTCGCCCCGGTCGAATCTCTAAGGTCTGGCGTGAGGGAGCCAAAACATATCAAGAAAGTACTTTCCCAAAAATTCTCATGAAGGGCGACGTCGTAACGAAAATTACTAACTTGACTTTTTATGACTCTTTTCCATCCAATCAAGAATACTGGGATCTTTATCAATACTTTCCATCAAAGTCTTACAAACTCCAGGTGAAGTTTCTTAAAGGCCGCCCTCCAAAAAATTACTGGGTCATCGAGAAAAGAGGAGCAGATAGAAGACAACTAAATGGCGTTGCAAAAACTAAAATATCCCTTGGCAGAACGATCCTTACCGTAAATGTACCTCAAACACAAATGCTAGCGGATTATCAGCTACATTGGACTTGGTAAAAGCTAACATCATCGAATGCCAACCGCTCGCGAAACCATCTTCGCCGCGCTGCATGCGCGGCTGCAGCCGCTTGCCGCCCTTGTTCTGCGTGACGAGGTGCTGCCAGAGCGTATCCAGGCGGCCGGGCTGATCATCCTGCGCGATGGCCAACCGGGCGAACCGGAGGTCACGCTGTCGCCCATGCGATACCACTATCAGCACCGCGCCGAATTGGAGGTCGTCGTCCAGGCGGGCACCGGTCGGGCCAGCACCTTCGACACCCTGATCGCCACCATCGGCACTGCGCTGGAGGCCGACCGCACGCTTGGTGGCCTCTGCGACTGGGTCGAACCCGAGGCCCCGGCCTCGGTCGATTTGCCCATCGAAGGCGCGGCGGCCCTGAAGGCGGCGGTGAAGCGTGGCTCACATGGCTCCTCCAGCGCTTGCCTGATCACAAGATCAATCGCATCGAAGATCTCATGCCTTGGAACTGGCAGCCCAAAAACGCCTGAGACCGCGCCCACACCGGACGGATACGCTGAACCGCCAGTGCCCTCCTGAAAACGCTTATGACAAACTGCCCTCGCCAACGCAAAAAGCCCGCCAGATTTCTGGAGGGCTTGGTAAACGTTGATGTGGCGTTGATGTGTTTTAGAGGAGTAGAATCCCGACTGATTAGGTCGGGTTCTAGGTATTTGATATTTCTTTATAATTTGGTTGCGGGAGTAGGATTTGAACCTACGACCTTCAGGTTATGAGC
Organism: Yoonia sp. 72; assembly: GCF_034652275.1. NCBI lineage: Bacteria > Pseudomonadati > Pseudomonadota > Alphaproteobacteria > Rhodobacterales > Paracoccaceae > Yoonia > Yoonia sp. 72. The sequence goes on from NZ_JAXIWG010000005.1 coordinate 123,485, forward strand.
CTGACGAGCTACCGGGCTGCTCCATCCCGCG
>NZ_JAXIWG010000006.1:0-33024 GCF_034652275.1 Yoonia sp. 72
AAATGAAGGCGTCTTCGTCAACATCATCGGCAAGTTCTAGAACGCGCGCCGCTCTGCACAGCAGAGCGGCCCCTTTCAACCGGTCAGCTCAATCCGGCAGAGACACCCCCCCAAGCTGCGCGTTGCGTCAACTGGCTCAGTCGCATCAATGAACTGAGGACTTAAACCGGGCAGTTTCTGTAGTAGCGGGGGATCGTTATTAGAGACAAACCCGCGCCTGCAAAGCCGGGAATTGGCCCGATTACCTTGTCCCAAGCCCGACCTCGTTATCCTCGACGAGTTGCGAAATCTGCCGTTGGGGGCGTCAGGTGGGGCGCTGGTCTTCCACCTGCCCGGAAAACTTTACGAGCGCACCAGCGTCGTGATCAGCACCAAAATCAGCTTTTGCGAATGGGCCACGGTCTTTGGCTAGGCCAAGATGACATTGCTGGGTCGCCTCACCCAGCGCTGGCTCATCCTTGAAACCGGAACCGACAGCTTCCGCTTCAAAGCAAGCTCAGCAGCGCCATCGGCTGCAAAGGAGAAGGAAACAGCACACAGCTTGGCCCCAGAATGAACCAATATCCGTAACCAGAGGTGGGTTGCTTCTCGGTGAAGAACCGTCTCGGTTCTGAGTGAAATCACCGGTCAAAGGGCATGCGTAGAAGCACAAGCGCGTCTAGCGCAAACGTAGGTCGAGGTGCCACAGCAACATCAGCGATCAATCTGGGCCTTGCTGAAACTTGTAAAACTGTGTCCGAGACGAACTCTCGTAACCATTTGTACCGAACCACTATCTAAAACAGCCTCGGCACCCGGTTGAGCCAGCCCCGCAAGGGCGGTGACCGCACCGTCAAGGTCGATCCGCAAGCCATAGGCAGTCTCGTGGACTTTCACTGACTGGATCCAGCCGCGAATGGTTTTCAATGCCGCGGGCCGGATATCTGGCTCGGCCAGCGTCTGAGACAATTCCCCTACCTTCCGCCGATCAATCGCGCTCAGCGGTGGATTCAGTCTGACAGGCGACCGAGCAGGTCAGGAGCTCACCACGTGTCGGCCCGCATGAATTCGCGCACATGAGCTGTTCTTATTGGGTGCCAGGCGCATCAGCACATCTCAGGTTGCTCTGACACACGAAAGGCTGCCTTTTTAAAGCGGTTCACTGGCCGGCCGGTGCGACTTAAGATACGCAACGAGTGCGAGACGGAGACCCTAACCCCATCGGTCATGATGCTTTTGCAGCTAAGCGAAGCCAAGGCTTTCAAACGATTGTGGCGAGCGGTTTCAAGCAAGGACATGTTGGTTCTCCTTTTTCCCCTAAGAAATCATTGTCTCACTACGAGGCTCAGCGCACTGAACACGTCGTATAGGAGCCGGGCGCAAAAGCAGGTTTTGAACTATACATTCGGATAGGGTGCCGATCTTCAAGCCTCGCTAGCTGCCTGCTAAGCTGACGGCAGATCGCGGATCTTGGTCGGGCAAACCGCCGACAAGCTCGGATTGACTAGCACTTCGATTTGTAGACGCCTTGCTTGGTGATTTTGCAAGCAAGGGGGACGGGATGTCCGCCAACAAATTCACAGACGAGCTCAAACGCAATGCAGTCGCCCAAGTCGAGGATCGGGGCTATCCGGTGCGCGAGGTGGCTGAAAGATTGGGCGTCAGCACCAAGTCGATCTAGACTTGGCAGAAGCAGTTTTCGCGGCCGGCGAACGTGGTTCAGGCAGTCGATGCCCAGCCCGATGAGATCCGCTGACTGCAGCGCGGCCTGGCGCGCGACCACGGGCGAGCTTGGAAAAATCTCCAAGCTGATGAAGTTGTGGTCAAGGTCTGCCAGACAGATGACCTCTGGACCGATGCGGACTTTCACTGTGGCCCAAGCCCATGGACGCTTGGGGCTGTTCGTTCACTGGTGATGATCGGCGTTTCGGGCGGAAAGCAGGAGTTCGCTGCGGTCGTGTGGCCGAATTAAAAGAAGTTGCCACGCGCAGGGCTTAAGACACAGAGGGTCAGCGCGCCGTCGCGCGCCCAAATCTCCTGATAGTGACGTCTGCATCACTGACCGCACAGGTGAGGCCGAAATCTTCATCTCGCGCAAAACGTTCGCGTCTTGATTCACGACAAATGGCTGCGGGATTCTTTGTTGACTTTGATCGCACCAATGAAAGCCATGACCCTCAAATATTCGTCCGCAGCAATATCTCGATCCTGATCTGCTCCTGCGATCCGAGAGTTTTGCGGCGATCAACAATACCTTTCAGACGCCGAATAGCGCTGCGTACCAGATGACCTGCATCTTGCGCGATGACACCGTCAAGTGTGCGGTCGCGCAGGGCCTGTTCGGTGAATGGCGTGCGTTCATGCGCAATCCTGATCACGTCGCGCGGAACGTCCATCTCGGCCACAATCGACAGGGGACTGCGTGCTTCGGACGCCACGACATATATGCCAACGACATCGGGGTGCGTTTGCAGGCTGGCGCTGATGATCGTCCGGGCGCGGTCGGCACTGCCGTAGGTCTCGAGCGACGGCAGGGCGCGCAACTCTGGAAAGTTCTCACATAACTCGTGATCAAAGCCGAGACGGCGTTCCAGACTGTCACGCGATTGCATGCTTTCGGCAATGACCATCACGGTGCCGCGCCGCCCGGCCACGAATTTCCCCATCAGTAGTCCGGCTGTGGCCCCAGCTGCCCGGTTGTCGATCCCGACCCAGTCGGCATCCATCATCGTTTGGTTGGAAATAAGCGGCAAGGCAGCCACGCCACGCTCCTGTAGCCGTGTAATGGCGTCGCGGACCTGCGGCGACTCTGGCGACATGATCGCAACCCCGGCCACATCGGATTTGGAAAGCGACGAAAGATAGGCAGAAATGCTGTGCGGGTCGTTTTCGTCGATGTGATGCACGTCGCACCAGACATGGTCGGCGGAGAACAGTGTCTCTGCCTCTTGGATGCGAAGGATGATCTGGTCAAGGAACTGGTCGCCCGAGCGCGGCAATGCGAAAACGAACCTGTAGTTTTGTGATCTGGCCAGATTGGCAGCCTGCAAATTGCGCACGAATCCCAACTCTGCGATGGCCTTGTTCACGCGGTCGACGGTTTCCTGACGCACGCCCTCGCGCCCGTTCAGGACGCGGTCCACGGTGGCGCGGCTGACTCCGGCGGATTTTGCCAAGTCCTTTGTCGTCGGCCGCAGCATCGTTTTCTGGTCTAGACTTCTGTTCATTTCGATCAGCTTATCAGTGATTTGCCCGCAAGTAACCCAAGCATCAGCAGTGCTTTGATACCCCGACATAGCAGGTCTTGATGCACGTGTCTCACAAAACGCTTGTCTTGATGCACGTGCCTCATTAACGTCACGTCAGGCGGCAGGTGCAGCGAGGAGGCTGGGCCGGTCACAGATCCTGAGGAGGAGGACACGGAATGAAACGCAGTTTTATGACGACAACGGCGGCAGGCGCGCTGGCAGTGGCCAGCCTCGCATCCGCAGCCCAAGCTGAAACCCTGACGCTGTGCTGGGCGGCATGGGACCCCGCCAACGCGCTGATCGAGCTGAGCAAGGATTTCGAGGCGCAATCCGGCCACACAATGCGGTTCGAATTCGTGCCTTGGACCAGCTTTGCCGACCGGATGCTGAACGAATTGAACTCTGGCGGGCAATTGTGCGACCTGATGATCGGCGACAGCCAGTGGATCGGCGGCGGCGCCGAGAATGGCCATTACGTCAAGCTGAACGATTTTTTCGATGCCAACGGCATCAGCATGGATGATTTCATTCCGGCAACCGTGACGGGCTATTCCGAATGGCCCAAGAACACGCCCAACTACTGGGCGCTGCCTGCCTTTGGCGACGTTGTCGGCTGGACCTATCGCAAGGACTGGTTCGAGCGCCCCGAACTGCAGGCCGAATTTCAGGAAACCTATGGCCGCGCGCTGGATGTGCCCGCCACGCTGGAAGAACTGAAAAACATCGCGCAGTTTTTCCAAGGCCGCGATATCGACGGCACCACGGTTTACGGCGCGGCGATCTATACCGAACGCGGGTCCGAAGGGATCACGATGGGCGTGACCAACGCGCTTTATAACTACGGCTTCCTATATGAAAACCCCGACCAGCCTTACGATCTGGAAGGGTTCGTGAACTCGGCAGGGGCCGTCGCGGGCCTTGAATTCTACAAAGAGCTTTATGACACCGCGACACCCCCCGGTTCGTCGAACTGGTACATGGGCGAGAATATCGACGCTTTCCGGTCAGGTCAGGTCGCGATGCAGATGAACTTTGCCTTCATCTGGCCGGGTGTCGAGGCGGATGAAAACGTCGGCGGCGGCCGTGCGGGTTATTTCCCGAACCCCGCCGGACCTGCCGGACAATTCGCCCAGCTTGGCGGTCAGGGCATTTCGGTCGTCGCCTATTCGTCCAAGCAGGATGCCGCTTTGGAGTATATCCAGTGGTTCGCACAGCCTGAAGTGCAGGCAAAATGGTGGGAACTGGGTGGCTATTCCGCGCTGCGCGCCGTGGTCGAGGACCCCGGTTTCGCCACCAGCCAGCCATATGCGCAGACCTTCCTCGACAGCATGGCGATCGTGAAGGATTTCTGGGCCGAACCCGCCTATGCTGACCTTTTGCTGGCGATGCAGAACCGCATCCACAACTACGTGGTCGCGGGACAAGGGACGGCTCAAGAGGCGCTTGACGGGCTGGTCGCCGACTGGACCGAAATCTTCGAGGACGAAGGCAAGCTCTGATCCTCTGACGCCGCCTGTCATGGGCGGTGCCATCGCCCCAGCCGGTCCTTATCTCCCCCCCCGGCTGGGGCGGAACTTCCGAAAATCGCGCCCAAAGGACGTTTCCGATGACCTTTTCCCCCATTGACAGGGCGGCTGCCGGCACGCCCCACGGGGTGGCCCGCCGTATTCGTGGCCTGTCCGACCGGACGATCGCCTGGATCTTTGTCGCGCCCACGATCTTTCTGTTGCTGGCGGTGAACATCTTTCCGCTGATCTGGACGATCCGGCTCAGCTTTACCGATTACCGCGTCAACCGCCCCAACAACGAAGTGTCATGGGTGGGTTTGCGCAACTACGAACGCATCCTGTCGGACCCAGCGATCTGGGACACGATGCAGGCGACAGCGCATTTCCTGATCTGGACGATCATTTTGCAAGTGCTGATCGGTTTCACGCTGGCCTATCTCATCAACATGAAATTCAAGGGCAACGATCTGTGGACCACGATCATCGTGTTTCCTATGATGCTGTCGCCCGCCGTGGTCGGCAATTTCTGGACCTTTCTTTATCAACCACAGATCGGCCTGTTCAATTATGTCGTCGCCTTTTTCACTGGCGCGGACCCTGCCAGTTTCTCGATGATCGGCGACGTCCATCTGGCACCTTGGGCGATCATCATCGTGGACACGTGGATGTGGACCCCGTTTGTCATGCTGATCTGTCTGGCGGGTCTGCGGTCGATCCCCGACAGCATCTATGAAGCCGCCGAATGCGACCGCGCCAGCAAATGGCGGCAGTTCTGGACGATCACCGTGCCGATGGCGCTGCCGTTTCTGATGCTGGCGGTGCTGTTCCGCGGGATCGAGAACTTCAAGATGTTCGATCTGGTCGTGCAACTGACCGGCGGCGGGCCGGGCAACACAACCACGCTGACCTCTATCGACCTGAAACGAGAGGCGTTCGAACGTTGGCGCACCGGCTATTCATCCGCCTATGCGGTGATCCTTTTCGTGACCGTCTTTGGCCTTGCGTCGATCTATGTCAAAGCCCTGAACAAGGTCAAACAAAGATGAGCTTTTCCGTCACCGAACCGCGCAGCGCCACCAAATGGCTGGCCGGCATCCTTGTCGTCGGCTATGCGATCATCACGATGGTCCCGCTTCTCTGGATCATCGCGACAGGGTTCAAATCGCCCAATGATTCCATCGCCTATCCGCCCGTCATCCTGTTCGAGCCCACGATGGAAGGTTACGTCAACCTGTTCACCGACCGCACCCGCGCCACCCCGCAAATGCTGGAGGCCGCAGGCCCACCGGAAACCTGGTACGAAGAAATCGCGCGCAACCGTGGCACCGTCATCACCGGCCCGTCGCGCTATGGCGAGAGGTTCCTGAATTCGGTCATCATCGGTTTCGGCTCCACGGCACTGTGCATGATCCTCGGCACTGCGGCGGCCTATGCATTCAGCCGGTTCCGTGTGCCGCTGAAGGACGATCTGATGTTCTTCATCCTGTCCACGCGGATGATGCCGCCCATCGCCGTCGCCATCCCGATCTTTCTGATGTTCCGCAACCTGGGGCTCAGCGATACGCATCTGGGGATGATCCTGCTTTATACCGCAGTGAACCTGTCGCTGTCGGTCTGGCTGCTCAAAGGCTTCATCGACGAAATCCCCGTCGAATATGAAGAGGCCGCCCTGATCGACGGCTACACGCGGTTTCAGGCCTTCTACAAGGTCGTGCTGCCGCAGGCGGCGACGGGCATCGCCTCGACCGCGATCTTCTGTCTGATCTTTGCGTGGAATGAATATGCCTTTGCCGTGCTGCTGACATCGGGCAATGCGCAGACCGCTCCGCCGTTCATCCCCACGATCATCGGCACAAGCGGCAAGGACTGGCCCGCCGTCGCCGCCGGTGCCACGATCTTTCTGATCCCCGTCATGGTGTTCACCATCCTGTTGCGCAAACACCTGCTACGCGGGATCACATTCGGAGCGGTGCGCAAATGAGCGGGTTCATCAACGGTCTGCTGCGGCTGCGGCGCGGTCCTTGGGAAATGCTGGCGACGGTGCTGATCGGCCTTGGCGTCGTGATGCTGATGCAGCCTTTTGTGCTGGTGCTTTATACCTATTCCTTCGTCGTCACCCTTGTCGGCACGGTGATGTTCATCATCGTCAGCCATTTCCCGGAGTAATCATGGCCCAGATCAGGATCGAAAATCTGCGCAAGGATTTCGGGGCGTTCAATGCCGTCAAATCCTCGACCTTCACGGTGGAGGATGGCGAATTCTTCATGCTGCTGGGGCCGTCCGGCTGCGGCAAGACCACGACCTTGCGCATGATGGCGGGGCTGGAACTGCCGACATCAGGCGAAATCTATATCGACGGGCAGGAGGTGGGCCAGAAACCCGCCAGCCAGCGCGACATCGCGTTTGTGTTCCAGATGTTCGCGCTTTACCCGCATATGAACGTGCGCAAGAACATCAGCTATCCGCTGGTCAGCCAGGGCATGCCGCGCGCGCAGGTGACGGCCAAGGTGCATGAGATCGCCGAAATCCTCGGGATCACGGATATCCTCGACCGTCCGGTCGGCGGGTTGTCGGGCGGCGACCGGCAGCGCGTGGCACTGGCCCGCGCCATCGTGCGCGAACCCAAGGCGTTCCTGATGGATGAACCGCTTGGCGCGCTGGATGCCGAATTCCGCGAACATATGTCCGAAGAACTACGCGCCCTGCATGACCGGATGGGGGCCACGACCGTCTATGTCACCCACGACCAGCTGGAAGCGATGCAGATGGGCGACAAGATCGTCGTGATGAATCACGGATCGGTCGAACAATTCGGCGTGCCGCAGGATATCTACGACTGGCCCGCGACGAAATTCGTGGCGCAGTTCATCGGATCGCCGCCGATGAATTTTCTCGATTTCCACGGCAGTATCGGCGCGGGCGCAGACCGTGTGGCGCTGGACGGGATCACCATGCAGGTCCCGCAAAGCCGCAATGGTGCCTCCGGCGCGCTGACCTTTGGCGTGCGCCCCGAACATGTGCGGCTGGATGACAGCGCGCCCTATCGCGGGCGGGTGGTGGCGACGGAATATCTTGGCACGACGCAGATCGTGACGCTCGACACCGCCAATGGCGCGGTCAAGGCCCGTGTCGCGAGCAGCGATCACGTCGCCACCGGCGCCACGACCGGCCTGACCTTCGATCCGCGCACCGTCACGATTTTTGACGCAAAGACCGGACAGGCGCTGCGGTCCGAAGCTAATGAAGGAGTATTGGCGCATGGCTGAAGTCACCCTGCAAGGTATCTCCAAATCCTTCGGCGCGACCACGGCGCTGGACGATGTGACAATGACCATTCCAGACGGGTCTTTCGTCGTCCTGCTCGGGCCGACGGGTGCGGGCAAGACGACGACCCTGCGGATGGTGTCGGGGTTGGACAGACCCGACCGTGGCCGCATCACCATCGGCGGGCGCGACATGACGGGGCTGACGCCCGCGCAGCGCGATGTGGCGATGGTGTTCCAGCAATACTCGCTCTATCCGCATCTGACCGTGCGTCAAAATCTGGAATTTCCCCTGAAATCCCCGATCCTGCGGACCCCGCAGGCCGAGATCGACCGCAAGGTCGGCGAAGTGGCCGAGATTTTGCAGATCAGCCACAAGCTCGGCAACAAAGCGACCGCGCTGTCGGGGGGCGAGATGCAGCGTGTGTCCATCGGGCGCGCACTGGTGCGTGATCCGTCTGTCTATCTGATGGATGAACCGCTCAGTTCGCTGGATGCCAAATTGCGGTCCGATCTGCGGATCGAGCTGAAAAGCATTCAGGCCAATTCCGGCGCGACCCTGCTTTACGTCACCCACGACCAGATTGAAGCGATGACGATGGCCACCCATGTCGGCGTGCTGGATCGCGGTCGGCTGGTGCAATTCGGCACTCCGCGCGAGATTTACCAGAACCCCGTCAGCATCTATGCCGCCAGCCGCCTTGGGCAGCCGCGCATCAACATCCTGCCTGCGGATGTCTTTGGCGGCGCGCCATCGGGGGCCACGCATATCGGGCTGCGGCCCGAACAAATCGCGCAGGGCGAAGGCGAGGATAGCATCGTCCAGCGTGTCGAACGGCTGGGCGACCAGACCCGCCTGCATCTGACGTTCAAAACCCACGACCTGATTACGGTGACGGACGCGCATACCGACCTGAAAGAAGGCGATATCGTCCGCATCAGCCCCAGACAACCGTTCTACTTCGCCGCCGATGGCGCGCGCGTCGCTTGAGGAGAAAGCACCATGAAACAATTCATCAACGCCAAGGAAAACATGGTCACAGACGCCATCGACGGCACGATTGCCGCCTCTGGCGGGATGCTGACACGGCTGGACGGTTATCCGCATATCCGTGTCGTGGTGCGTGCCGACTGGGATAAATCCAAGGTCGCGCTGGTGACCGGCGGCGGGTCGGGCCATGAACCGGCACATGCGGGATTCGTCGGGCGTGGTATGCTGACGGCCGCGGTTTGCGGCGATGTGTTCGCCTCGCCTTCGGTCGATGCGGTGCTGGCGGGCATTCTGGCTGTCACGGGGCCTGCGGGCTGTCTGCTGATCGTCAAGAACTATACCGGAGATCGCCTGAACTTCGGGTTGGCGGCGGAACGCGCGCGGTCTTTCGGACATAAGGTCAGCATGGTCATCGTCGATGATGACGTAGCCTTGCCCGATCTGCCACAGGCACGCGGGCTGGCGGGCACCTTGTTCGTCCACAAGATCGCAGGCGCCATGGCCGAGGCGGGGGCAAATCTGGAGGCCTGCACATTGGCCGCCGAACGCGTCATCAAAAGCAGCCGCAGCATCGGCATGTCGCTCGATACCTGCACCGTGCCAGGATCGTTAAAAGAAGACCGCATCCCGCATGGCATGGCCGAGCTTGGCCTTGGTATCCATGGCGAGGCAGGTGTGGAACAGGTCGCCGCCAGCGGTGCGCATGATGCGATGGCCAAGGTTGTCGAAAAGCTGGCCGCGACCATGCCGCCTACACCGCATGTGGCACTTTTGAACAATCTGGGCGGATCGTCGGTGCTGGAAATGGCAATCCTCGCCAATGACCTGCTGAAATCGCCGGTGGGCCAGCACCTGCGGTTCATCATCGGGCCGGATGCGATGATGACGGCGCTGGATATGCACGGCTTTTCGGTGTCGGTGATGGAACTGGACAACGGCGATGCGGAACTGCTGGCGCAGCCTGTCGCGGTGCCGGGCTGGCCGGGCTGCAAACCCGTCACGGTCCCGAAGGTATTGCCCTTGCCCGACGGTCTGTCGCCGATCCGCGCACCCGCGTCACCTCATGCGGCGACGCAGGCCTTCCTGACCGACTGCTGCAATATCCTGATCGCGGCCGAGGCTGATCTGAACGCGCTCGACGCAAAATCAGGCGATGGCGATACGGGGTCCACCCTTGCCACCGCAGCGCGTGCGCTGATCGGCGCAATGGACCGCCTGCCACTTGCAGATCACACGCAGCTTTACCGCGCCATCGGGCTGGAGTTGAGCCAGACCATGGGCGGGTCGTCGGGTGTTTTGCTGGCGATCTTCTTTGCGGCAGCGGGGGATGCCTCGTCCTCCGGCCTGCCGATGGGCAAGGCGTTGCAAGCGGGGCTGGACCGGATGCGCCAGATCGGCGGGGCAAATCTGGGCGACAGGACGATGGTCGATGCCCTGCTGCCCGCGCTTGATGCTTTGCCGTCGGGTTTGCCCGCAGCAGCCCGTGCGGCACGTGCGGGTGCGGATTACACAGCGACACTGACTCGCGCCAAGGCAGGACGCGCGACCTATATCAATGCCGACCAACTCCACGGCAATGTCGATCCCGGCGCCGAAGCAGTGGCCCGCCTTTTCGAGCATCTCGCGTTTGTCAGGACCTCTTAACTGGCGCGCCGCGGCCGGATATGCGCAATTCAAGTGGTCAAAGCGCCGATTTCAACGCTGACCTGAACCGGATATCGTTGTCGATCACCGGACACGCATATACGTGAGGTGGGTTTGCGCGCTCCCGTCCAACGGACGCGATTGCATTGGTGACACGATTATTGCAATGCTTGGGTCCAACATCACAGCGCAAGACCATCAAACTGCGCGGCTTGACGAAGTCGCGTTTCCCGCCGCAGCTATGTCACGCGATCACCGTGATGGTTTCGTCGAGATCGCGCTTTACATATCCATATCGCTCAACGCGGTGCCAAACCGCGACTGGCCCACTGAATCGCGGAGTTTTCAGGGTCGCGGGTCAGGATGCATCAAATCGCTGGTCAACGGTTCCATCACTCGGCTACCAAGACTTTATGACAAAAGCTGCGTCTAGTTCCTACATCTCCCGCATCAGGGCTGCCTTACCTTCGTTGCACCCATCCGAGCGGCGTCTGGCGGATACGATCCTGTCTTTTCCGGGCGAGATTGCCAGCTATTCGGCGACCGAATTGGCTTTGTTGGCCAATGTGTCAAATGCGACAGTGACACGGTTCGTGCGGCGCCTTGGGTACGAGAGCTTTGATCAGGCGCGGCAAGCTGCGCGCGCGGCACAGCAGACCGGGGCTGCGGTATTTCGTGTCTCTGTGCCCGATCAGGGGCCTGAATCTGCACTGATGGCACAGATCGCGCAGGGGCGGCAAAATGTCGAAAGCAGCTTTGCCGCCATTACCTTGGCAGAGATTGACGAACTGGCCGAGTCGATCCTGAAAGCAGAGCGCGTATGGATCCTTGGCTTTCGCACGTCGCAGGCTTTCGCGCTGTATCTGGGTACACAGATCGGGCAGATCGTTCCGAATGTGACGCTGTTGCCGCAAGTCGGGCAGACGCTTGCCGAAAGCCTGAGCAGTATCTCTGCCAAGGATGTTGTGATTGTCTTTGCGCTGCGACGCACGGTGCGCGAGTTGCCAGCGCTGTGTCGTGAACTGCGTTTGTCACCTGCGCTTACCGCGCTTGTCAGCGATGTGCCCCCCGATCCCGGCGAAGACAGTTCCTTGTTGGAAACAGAGCTTGCCCCGCGGTGGCGGTTGCGGATCCAGACCGCCGCACCGGGCCCGTTGTTCAATCACAACGCTGTGCTGATGTTGTGCCATATCCTTGCCACCCGCACGCTGGAGCGTTCGGGGCTGGCGGGGCGCAAGCGTCTTTTGATGATTGAAGGGCTGCACGATTCGCTTGATGAGTTTTGAACGAAGCGTTCCCGAACTGCTTGTTCGCTAAGCAGGTGTTATCTTGCAAGCTTGAAAAAGCCTGTTTTCGTAGCACCAGATCAAAGTTTGCTGCGTGCAAATAATTTTTCTTAGCAAGAAACTATGAAAAATTCATACCGTGACATTGCCCGCAACAGGCTGTCCGAAACCCTACCCACGAGGTATAGCGATGTCCTTTCCAATCCGTCTTTCTGCGATTGCCGCATCCGCGGCTTTTTTCCTGCCTGCATTTGCGCAAGCGCAGGTGCTTCAAATCAACTCTTCACTGCCCGATGGCAGTTTTGCACATGCCTTTCTGATCGAATTCGAGAGCCGGGTAGAAGCAGCATTGCCCGACATGGATGTCCAGATTTTCATGGGCAACACGCTTGGGTCAGAAGAGGACGTGCTGCAAGGCCTTGGTTTTGGCACGCATCATGCGTCGCTGTCGGCCTCTGCCGTCGTCCAGATCAATCCGCGCGCTGCCGTGTTCGATCTGCCTTATCTGTTCGAGAACCGCGCCAAAGTACAGGAATTCGCAACATCGCCCGCGTTTGACCTGCTGGCAGAGGGTTTCGAAGGGCAGGGGATCGTTCTTTCAGCGCTCTGGGACAACGGGTTCCGTGTGATCACCAACGATGTCCGCCCGATTGTCACTCCCGCCGATCTGCAAGGCCTGAAAATCCGCACGCCAACGTCACGCCAGCGGGTTGCGATGTTCAACACCTTGGGTGCGAATGCCACACCGCTTTCCTTTGGTGAAGTGTATTCTGGTCTGGATCAGGGCGTGATCGACGGACAGGAAAACCCTGCGCAGATCACCGAAAGCGCGCGGCTCTACGAGGTTCAGGATTATATGTCCCTGTCGAACCATGTGTATCTGCCCACCTTCATGCTGTTCGGAGAGCCGTGGCTGAACGCCCAAACCCCAGAAGTGCAAGAAACCTTGCTCCGGATCGCAGCGGAAACCGCGCCATGGACCTTTAACTGGGGCGAGGAAACCGATGCACGCGTCATCGCGGACCTAGCTGACAAGATCGCCATTAATGAGGTCGATTTTGCAGCGTTCCAGGCGGCGGCCTTGCCGCTTTACGATGACCCGCTGTTCACCGAAGCCATTGGCGCTGACATGATTGCTGTGACCCGCGACGTGCTTGGCCTTAACTGAGCCCTGACGCGGCCTTGCGCCATCGCGCAAGGCCGCACACTTACCCGCCCCGAATGCAGGAGAATGGCATGGAAAGTCTGGGGAATGTTGTTCTCTGGCTCGACCGGTTGATGTGCCGCGTGCTGGACATCTTTACCGTCACAGTCGCGGGCATTTTGCTGGTTCTGTTGAACTACGCGGTGTTTTCGCGGTTTATCCTGAACAGCTCCGTATCATGGGGCGAAGAGTTGCCCGCGCATATTCTTGCGATGCTGACATTCGTTGGCGCCGCCTACCTGACCCGCACCAATGAGCATCTCGGCTTCGATTCCTTCGCGCGGATGCTGCATGGTGGCGCGCAACGTCTGCTGGCGTGCATCAACCAGATCCTGATGGCGGGCTTTGGCGCTGCCATGTTCTGGTATGGCGGGAAGGCGGCGCTCAGCTTTATGGGGCGCACACTGATATCCGTTGACCTGCCGCTTGTCCTGTTCCGGGGCGCTGTTCCGCTCGGTGGCGCACTTATCGTGCTGATCTGCCTTGTGCGGCTGGTCGGCCTGATCATGGGACGGATCAATCCCGATGAATTACTGCCCGAAGGAGATGGCTGATGTTTCTTGACCCGGGATATCTGATTTTAATCCTGCTGATCGCCCTTTTGCTGATGGGCGTTCCGATCGGTTTCGTGCTGGGTATCACGGCATCGGTGCTGATTTTCCTTGATCCGGCAGTGGTGCCGATGATCATCGGTCTGATCCCTTTTGGCGGTGCCAATAACTACCTGCTGGTCGCGGCAATTTTGTTCATGATCGCGGGCGAGGTGATGAACCAAGGCAAGATCGCGGAAAAGCTGATCGCCTTTGCGACGTCGCTCGTCGGCCATATCCGGGGCGGGCTTGCGCATGTCAACATTCTGACCTCGCTCTTTTTCTCCGAGATTTCAGGTACTGCCACGGCGGATGCCGCCGCAATCGGGTCGGTCATGATTCCGCAGATGAAGAAGCGTGGCTATTCAGCGGCCTTTGCTGCGGCTGTCACATCGACGTCAGCCACGATGGCAATCATCGTGCCGCCTTCGCTGAACCTGATCCTTTATGCCTATGTCGCCAACACCTCTATCGCCGAATTGTTCGCGGCAGGTATTCTGCCCGGTTTTCTGGTGTGTTTTCTTCTGTTGCTGACGGCCTATGCCATCGCGGTCTACAAGGGTTTCCCGACCGAAGGCGCGTTCAGCTTTGCCCGTGTTGTGGACACAGGCAAGGATGCGGCGCTGCCTTTGACGCTCCCTATCCTGATCCTGTTCGGAATCTTGGGCGGTATTTTCACCGCAACCGAAGCAGGCGCCGTCGCAGCGCTGTGGTCGATTATCCTCGCCGCTGTCATCTATCGCACGCTAAGCTGGAACAGCTTTATTGACTCGCTGCGTATCGCCGGCAAGCGCAGCGCCATGTTGATGTTCATCGTCGCGACATCGACCCTGCTGGGCTGGTATCTGACCAATCAGCGCATCCCGCAGGACATTGCCAATGCGATCCTCGGCATATCGGAAAACTACTGGGTGGTGCTGCTGGCAATCAACGTGTTTTTTCTGCTGGCGGGCACCATTGTTCATGGCACTCCGGCCATCTTGATGCTGGTGCCGATCTTTCTGCCGCTGGCTGACCAGTTGGGGATTGATCGGGTTCATTTCGGGTTGATCATCACGATCAATCTGGGGATCGGTCAGCAAACGCCGCCAGTTGCCTCTGTTGTGCTGATCACCTGCGCGATTGCCAAAATCTCTATCGGCAAGATTCTTCCGCCACTGATGATGTTTATCGGGGCGATGCTAGTCGCGCTGATACTGGTCAATATCTTCCCGGCCATTTCGCTCTGGCTTCCCGCGATGATACTGGGATGACGCAATGAGACTTCTGATCATTAATCCCAATTCCTCGGTCTCGGTCACAGCACGGATAGATGCCGCAGCACAGGCCGCTTGCCAATCTGGAGAGCAGATTGCCACAATCTGCGCTACCGGCGCGCCGGAACTGATCGTCACGCCTGATGATGCGCAGCGGGCCGAACAGGCCGTGACGCGCGCACTTGCGGCTTGGAAACAGCCGATTGATGGCATCATTCTGGCCTCTTTCGGTGATACCGGACTGGACGCCGTGCGTGCGCAGACCGGCCTGCCAGTGGTCGGGATCGCGCAATCGGCCTATGCAATGGCATCTGTGCTGGGACCGCGCATGTCGATTGTGTCGTTTGCGGCCAATATGGCGGACGCCTTGCACAAGACAGCGGTCGGCTACGGGCATGGTGAACGTATCGCCGCGATGCACATGGTTGATGGGGCGACTTGGGACGACCCCGGCGAGATACAAGTCGTGCTTGCCGCGCAATTGCTTGCCCTGTGCCAGACCTCGGCGCGCGAGGATCGCGTCAACAGCATCGTTCTTGGTGGCGGACCTCTGGCAGGTCTGGCGGCACGCTTGCAGCCGAAGGTCGCTGTTCCAGTGATCGACGGCACGACCGCGGCAATTGCAACGCTGCGTGTCGCGCTTGGCGTGATGCCACCCCAAGAAGACACGCTGATGCGACACTTCGCTCGCGCTTGATATCAACTGTGTCCGCTCGGGCCGTTGCAGGTCTTGTGCTGTGGATGACCGACCTGCTCCCCTGAGCGGCCTCATCTAGGAGTTCGCTCTGTTCAGTTTTGGTCCTCCTTTGGCCAGATAGCTTATTCCCGCGGTGTCAGGCCAACTAGGCTTGAATGCGGGCGGTAATGGTTGAAGCTGCCGCGCCATGCCGCCACCTTCGCCGAGACCACAGGGGCATGCTGCTTTCGGGCATTGTTTTGTCACGGCCCCCGGCATGGAAGCTGTCACGAAGTTGGGCGCAAACGCGCAACAGGCAGAAAGATCACTTAACTGGGTGCTCTCGGGCGCTGAATAAAAGTTGTCTGATCAACAGACGCGAATAGCAATTTTTTACTGGGAAAAATGATAGTTGCACCCGGTTCGAGCCACCATATTGACGTTGGCATTTTGGCTCGCCGGGAGCAGGACTTATTGGCGCGAAAATGTCAGGTAAGCCGTCATCAAGGCTGGGGTGCGTCAGCGCAGCCTGTCCCGTCAGTTCCGCTTTGGGCGTGCGACCGAACTGATTTTCATCCTTGCCGCAGGTGGGGCCGTGGTGCTGGGCGGGCACGCACAGGCGCAGGATGTGACCTGGACTGGCGCCGTGGACCGATTGCTTTTCATGGGCTCTTCTTTCATTGGAGAAAGTTCGACCTTCGGTGGCGTGATCTCGGACGGGGCGACCAATACGACGAGGCTGTCGATTGGAGCAAATTCTGCCCTGACCCTCACGGGCAACAACACCTCCAGCGGCACCGCAACCATCAGTGAGGGCATGTTGCGGGTCGGCGCTTGTGGCACGACCGGCACATTGGGCAGCGCGGCGGTCGTGAACAATGCAGCGCTTGTGGTTAATCGCAGTAATGCGCTGACCGGCGTAACGACGCTGACCGGATCGAACAGCTACACCGGCCCGACGACGGTGCAAAACGGCACACTTGCCCTGGATGGCGGGGCTGCGATCAATCATGCAGGCGCTGTCACGGTCGAGCGGGACGCGATCCTGCAAGTGCTTGCCAGCGAACGCATCGGCACCCTGACGCTGTCAGGCGAGACGGGAAACGCCGGGACGATCCTGACCGTTTCGGGAGATTATAGCGCGACATCCGATCTGGTGCTTGACGTTGTGCCGGGTGGTGACGGGTCGGCCAGCGACAGGCTGGTGGTCGCGGACTGGTCCGGCACGTTGATCGCGGGGCAGGAAGGTCTCGGGCGCATGGCCTCGGTCGAGATCGGGCAGAAGTTCATGCAGGACAACGGCCTGACATGGACGCCACAGGCGCAACGCGGCTGGTCTGATGTCCGCATCGACAGCTTTACCACCGAAAGCGGCGCAGCGATTGATGTCGAGGAAAGCGAAAGCCTGCGCCTGCGCCTTGGGCTGGCGGGCAAAAAGGCGTGGGCCACCGGACCCGGATCTCGGGTCTATGGGATCGCGAATCTGATCCACGGATTTGACCGCGATAGCCGCGTCTTGATCGATGGCACGGCGCTTGAGGCGACGACCGCTTGCTGGACGGCCGAGGTCGGATTTGGCGGGACCTAACTGGGGCGACGATGCGCAGCCGTCAGCGGTTTTTGGCGAGGTTGCGGCAAACCGCGCGCTTTCAGGGGCGGAGTTAACGGGCCTGTCGGGGACATTTGGCGTGCGGGTCAGCTGGTGACCGGGCGGGGCGCGATCATCCGCGCGGCGGGTCTTGCCGTTGCCCTGACAGCGTCAGTTGCCATAGCGCAGAGCGCGGCTGACGGCCCCTACCTGATCGAGGAAACCTACCGTGACTGGATCCTGCGGTGCGACACGGTGGCAGGCGATCCGCAAACAACGCCTGCCACGCAGGTCTGCGAAATGACGCAAGAGCGGAGCGAGGCAGAGGCCGGACAGCGCGTGCTGCGCACATCCGTGCAGGCAACCGACGATGGCCCGGTCCTGACATTGCTTGCGCCGTTCCGCACTTGCCTACCACAAGGCTGCATGGCAACGGCGCAGCTTGACACGGCGACACTGGCACGGCTGGACACAGGCGGCATGCTCGATGTTGACCTGATCGTAGACGCAGGGCAACCGGTGGTCTTGGCGGTATCGCTTGACGGGTTCCACGCTGCATGGGCCCGACTTGCGGCCTTGCGCGAGGGTTGATCGCGACTCCCCTGTGTCGCGCCGATACTGGTCGCGGTTCGCTGTGCCTTGAGATACGCGGCGTCGAACATCACGGTGTTCTTTTCGCCCTGTCCGCCTGCAAGGCTGACCATCATCTGCGCATCGCTCAGCCAGAAAAGATCAGATATCTCACACCTCCGTTTTCGAGCGGTGAATCACACTCAAGCGCTGAATTCAAACGGTCCTGACCCTTGGGGAGGACCAAGTCATCCTGCCCAAACAGGACATGGGTCGCCATTTGGCGCAGATGCTCGACATCCCGATCGTGCAGGATAACGTGGGCTGGCATAGATGGGCTCTCACTTGCGCTTTGCACCTTTCGCAGTCGCAGGTTCGTTCGCTGCGGGCACAGACGCCTGCGCTGCGCTGTCACGACCCAGTCGTGCCAGTCGCAGCCGCTTGACCTGCGCCTCGCGCGCGGCGGTCTGCGTGTCGACAAGGTCTCTTGCCGCTTCTGTCGTATTGGCGGCGCGTGTCTCCGAAGGGGACAGGCGGAACGGGCGTTTAGGAAGCGGCATGCTGTACCTCGCAGTGTTTCAGGTATGAAGGTTTGTGCGTCAGCAGATCGGGCGCCGTCACGAGGACACGACCAACCGGAGCAGCCCGCGGCTGGTGGCAGGACTTGGCCTTTGACGCGCGCTATTGCCTACGAACAGGGTGATGGCCAGCCGCGTGCGGCCTGCGATCGCGTGCCGTTTCAGGGTGATGACCGAGCATTTGCACACAGCCGCCGCGTCAGCAAAGGACATTTGTGCGGCCACCGTCAGGAACAGGGCTTCGCGCTGGGCGACGCCAAGCGCGTTGAATGCGGCCGTGAACTCCTCGGGCGTCACATGGCCATCGACACGCGGCCTCGAGAGCGGCCCGCGGACGTTGGCGACCCGGCCATCGCCCTGATGGGGGACCACATCGAAGGCGCTGCGCAGAATGCCGAAAAGCCACGTGCGGATATCCGCTTCGGGTGCGAACCTGTCGATCTCTTCGCAGGCCTTTGCAATTGCCTTTGTCACGAAGACATCCGCCGCGTCGCCATCCACCACCAAGGCCCGCGCATAGGCGCGCATCGGCCCGATCTGGCTGGCGACACTGGTCCGGGGATCGCCACAGCGGGATACCTCCGGCAGGTGCTGATCGGCTTGGTTGGTCGATGACCGTGATGGTGCAATCGTATCAGCCATGGTGTTTTCCGTTCCTCGATGAGGCAGAGCCACGCAGCGTGATCTCTGGCGTTTGCAGGGGGCTGCGCATGGATATTTTATGCGCGGCGAATCGAAAGGCACCTTCACCGTATCTGCGCGCTTTGCGTGTGCTGCTGACCTACATTAGCCGGAGGGGTTGAATTGCAGGTCGGTGCACGCGGTACGACCTGTCTTGCGTCGTCTGTCTTCACCGCAGGAAGGGGCCGTCCTGATCCAGATAGGCAAGGTCGAAGTCGGCCAGTTCGGTCAGCCGCACGATATCGCCAAATTCAACGCGGCCTTTTTGGAACGTGACCAGCCCTGCCTCGCGCAATTGCCGCAGGACGCGGTTCACATGCACCGCGCTCAGCCCCAAGGCATCGGCAAGATGGTATTGCGTCAGCGGGCAGTCGAACCCCGTTTTGTCGCCAAGCCCGACAAGGCTCAGCCGCGCCCCGAGTTCCAGCAAAAGATGCGCCATCCCTTCTTCGGCCGACCGCCTGCCGATGTTGACAAGGTGTTCGACCACCATCGCCTCGTCCCGCGAAGCCGCCCAGAGCACGGCCGCCGCAAGGCGGGGTGCGTTGTGGAAGGCATCGAAGATATCCGAGGGCAACACTTCGGAGGCGCTGATCGCCGTGATCGCATCAGTGTTGTGATCAGAGGTGCGGAACAGCACGCTACGCAGGCCCAGAAAGTCACCGGGAAGCTGGAAATCGATGATCTGTCTTTGCCCGTCCACCTGCGTTTTGTAGGAACAGGCCCAGCCTTCCGCGAGGATAAAGACCGAGGCGTCCTTTTGTCCCTCATAGATCATTTCATGACCGGCGAGGAAGTGTCGCCGCTGGCTGAAGAACCGGCTGAGGGTTTCCAGATCGGGATCGGACAGGGCAACGAAAGCAGACAGCTTTTTCGTCAACGGGCTTTTCAGATCAGGCATCGGCTCTCCGCGCGGGCATTGTCAAAAATGCGTTCCGTTTCCTTATGTCTGAAGTTTCGGTGCCCGAGGCTGCTTTGCATCAGTCCGACCCCGCAAAAAGTGTCTATTGTCGCGGCAAGTTCCGCAAAGGCGTGACCTCACCCACACGACCGAACACAAAGGCACATAAGACCATGACGATACCCAATGACGTCGCCGGAACAGCAGCCCTGTCGATATGCGAATCGCTCCTGCTTGCCTTGAACGAACATAACATCCTTCCCGAAAAAGAAATCGTCGGAATCCTCAAGGATTCGGCGACTGCGCATGAAAACTGCCCGCCGGGCGACAGCAAGGCGCTGCACACGGCTGTGGCAAAGCTGATCAACGGCATCATCGCGGGCGGCAATTCGGTGCGCCATACCTAGACCGGCGGTTTGGCGCCGCTTGGGCCATGCGCCCTTGCGGCAGGCCTCTCTGCGACCCACATGCTCATTCTGTCCTATCGCAACCGTCTCTTGCGGCCAGATGGTCAGGGCCTTTCGCCCTTTTCCGACCAGTTACGCGTTTTGACCACAGGCAGCGACCGCTGCGGCCCGTCACCCGATGACCTTATGGCACCGTCAACGCATAGCATGTGTGATCCGGTCCTTGGGCAAGAGGTGGCAATACAGGACATCGATCATGTTTGACTTCAGCGCTGGATCATGGCGTTCCACGACACAGGCGGGACGCAAGGTCCATGACGCGGCCAGCGGCCTTGCGTTGCAGACGATGGCGAATGGCTGGCGGCTGATGTGGTCGGGGCCAGCGGCGATGCAAAGCCTTGTCTTTGCACGCGCCACCCCCACGCCAGAGGCGCTGCCCGTGATCCTGCCCATCGCGGCAGGAGCCACCTTTGCCGAGGACAGGTTCACCTGCGATGCCGGATCGCGGCGCTATCTGGCCTATGTCCCCGCCACGGCAAAGGGCGGCATTACCGGTCTTGTCGTGATGCTACATGGTGCCACGCAATCGCCCGAGGATTTCGCGGCAGGCACCGGCATGAACGCGCTGGCCGATGAACATGGCTTTGTCGTCGTCTATCCGCACCAGTCGCCCGAGGATCAGGCCCAGTCATGCTGGAACTGGTTTGACCGCGGCGACCAGCAGCGCGATGTCGGCGAACCGGCCATCCTTGCCGGGCTGACCCGCCTTGTCATCGCACGCCATGACATTCCGGCCGACCACGTCTTTGTTGCGGGCCTTTCCGCTGGTGCGGCGATGGCGGTCATTCTGGGTGAAACTTATCCCGATATCTTCAGCGCCGTCGGGGCGCATTCGGGGCTGCCTGCGGGGGCTGCGCGCAATGTGCCGACCGCCTTTGCGGCGATGGCCGGTTTGCGCGGTATCACCGGCGGGGATGGCCCTGCCATGCGCACCAGCGTTTTTCACGGCAGCGCGGACGGAACTGTTGTTCCCTCGAACGGCGACCGCATCGCGCTGAACGCGCAGGAGGATGGGCAGGACAGCGGCGAGGCTGTCGCAAAAGCCGGAAGGACCAACGGCAGGTCGTTCCAGAAAAGCACCACCTTCGGCGATGATGGCCGCGAGGCGGTGGAACATTGGCTGGTTGATGGTGCCGGTCATGCGTGGTCGGGCGGGCAGGCGTCGGGCAGCTACACCGACACCCAAGGCCCCGACGCCAGCGCGGAAATGATCCGCTTTTTCTTTGCGGCAGAAAGCTCCGAGAAAGCTGGCGTCTAAGGCATCGCTGAGGATTGTTGCATGAACGGCCAGATGGTCTTGACGTTGGCGATGCAAGGACGCCTTCATGCCGAGCCAACGGCCGCGCAAACTTCACCGCCTTCCACGAGACATCATCCCAATTGGCGACCGTCAAAGCTTGCGATCTTTCCCAAGTGCGAAACCAATCATGAGCGGGTTCAAGACGATGCGTACCGCAAACGCGAAGAGGTCCATACCAAACGACGAGGCGTCAGGGGCGAATCCAGTTCAGCGATGAGCGGTTCGGAGCTGCGTGACCCCACAAGCCGCTTCGCGCAACATTCGACCTGACCAGATTAACGCAACAGTTCCCTGTCCCATGTTTGTCAGTGCACCGGACGCGTGCGAAAGCGCGTTGCCGGGTTCTCGCCTCAGGATCGCGACGCAGATTTGCTGTTCTTCGCCATATTGGTCAGGGCCAGATGGTGAATGGTCACGCCACCAAGAACCCAAGCAATCTCGTCGGTGATTGTCATGTCGGCAATGACCGCTGCGACAGCAGATCTGACAAATCAGTGCTGGCGTTTGCAGCCGGCATAGGATGAAATCACCTCACGGCCCTTCTCTCGGGGGGCTTGACCTGCGTGGCAACGCGGGGGTGTCCGACAGAGACCCTGGTTGATCGGGATGATCGACGAAATCTGAAGCAAGGAACACCATCATGTCAAAAGGCGACAAGCAGCGCGGCAGTAAGGAAGCCAAGAAACCCAAGAAGCAAGCCGTTAAGGTTCTGGCTACCGCTGACTTCAACAAGGGCAAGACACCGCTGAACATCAACGAAAAGAAGAAATAGCCAACCGCGGCACTTGGCGTCGTAGCGTATGATATGACCGCGCATCCGGCGTCCGAGCGGCGGATCGGCAGCGATGTCGATCCGCGTGGTTGCTTGAGAAGATCAAGCCCGGCTCACCTTGGCGACAGCCACGCGGCATGGGATGAAGGGCTGTTAACAGCCTCACCGCAACTGCACGGCTTTCTCGCGAAGCGACAGCTTGCAAAGAACCTTGATGGTCAGGCAGGACCGGATCGCCGCATCCGAGAAGACCGCAGGCCGCGTGCCGCCGCTGCCATCCAGCGGAGCGTGCCAATGTCATGTCATTGGCACGCCAGATCAACATCCAGCCACGCAGCGCAGTAATGCAGTGTCAACGGACCAGTTTGTCGTCCGGTTGCCGGCGGGGTGATGGCTTGCGCGTGCAGCCCGTCCATCTGCATGAATTCGCAAGGTAAGTCCTCGATGCACAGAGATGCACAACAACGCCCGTGGGACCGGTGAAGAAATGCCACACATCAGAAGATAGCCGTCTGTCCTTTGTTGACACCTCGCGCAATGGTTGCTTATTGCAGGTCGCAAATATTGTGGAGAATACCGATGCGTATCGCTGTTTTGACTGTCTTACTCGGTTTTACCGCAGCACCGGGCTTTAGCGGTGTGGCAGATGGAATCGCGTTTCTGGACGATGGCGACGTCGCATCGGCCGCAACCGAGTTTGCAGCCGCCTACGAGGCCGGTGAACCCGAAGGTGCGTTCTATCTGGGCCGGCTTTTCGAACTGGGTTTGGGCACGGAACAGGACGAAATGCGCGCGGCCAACCTCTATAGTGCGGCGGTTGATGCCGGGTCGGTCAGGGCGCAGGTGCGTCTGGGGCTGATGTATCACGAGGGCCGCGTGCTGTTGCGCGACTATGCCGAAGGCACGCGCCTTCTTTGCGCTGCGGCTGATGCCGGTGATGCAGATGGTCAGTTGAACTGTGGTCTGGCCTATCAGATCGGGCGCGGCGTCGCCGAAAATACCGAGCAGGCAGTCACTTACTGGCAGATGTCTGCAGATCAAGGCAACATTCTGGCGATGAATGTGCTGGGGCAGTACCAGTTGGATCTGGGTGATGTGGATGCCGCAAAAGCCCATTTCCTGCAGGCGGCCGATTTGGGCAATGCCGGTGGCATGTTTGAATATGCCAAGCTGCTGGCGGACACGGATATCGTCACCGCCTATGCCTATGCCAATCTGGCCGTGGTGCGCGGGCTGAATGACGCCGCCCTCTGGCGTGACCGGATCGAAGCGGAGATGACCGTCGAAGACATCGCCGCAGGTCAGGCCAAAGCGCGCACATGGACCGAAGAGCGTATCCGCGCCGAAGCTGAATAACCGCCGGATGCGCGCGCTTGCTATCCTGATTGCAGGTCTGGCCGGTCCTGCGGGGGCACAGGGTTTTTGTGTGCCGATCGACCGGATCGATGTCACGGGCGCAACACTCGTAACGCAATCCCAGATTGAAGATGCCGTACGCGAATTCGAGGGCTATTGTCTCGGGATGGAGCAGATCAACGCCGCGCTCGAGGCGGTGACATTTCTCTATGTGGATCGCGGCTATATCACCGCGCGCGCCTATCTGCCCGAACAGAATATCGCGGACCGCAGCCTAGATATCCGTGTCGTCGAAGGCGAACTGGCGGCGATCCGTTTCAACGGGCAAGAGCGCCGCATCTGGCAGCAGATCGCATTTCCCGGGCTGACAGGGCGCACCGCCAACCTGCGCGAAATCGAACAGGGGCTGGATATCATTCGCGGCATGCCCAGCTTTGAGGCGACGATGGAGATTACGGCAGGCGAAGCCGAAGGCCAGTCGATCCTTGATGTCAGTGCTGCGGCCGACAAACGCTGGACAGCGCGCATCGGGGCCAACAATTTCGGGACACCTGAAAAGGGCGAATACAACGGCTTTGCCGATCTGACCTATGACCATCTGCTCGGGCTGAACGAAACATGGTCGCTGAATCTGTCGCGCGGTGCCGAAGGCAACCCGTTTACCCGCGACACCGGCGGTGCAGCAACCGAGAACGCAAGCCTCGGGCTGCGGTTGCCCTATGGGCCGTGGGCGTTGCAGGGGACGTACCGGTATTCCTATTACGAGACCGACACGCTTGGCCCGATCACCAGCATCGGCACGGACGGCTGGACCAACATCGCCGATCTATCGCTGTCGCGCGTGCTGCACCGCAATCAGGACAGCAAGACCAGCGTCAGGGGTGTTGTGACCTGGCGTGACAACGTCAACCGGATTGCAGAAATCCAGATCAATGCCTCCAGCCGGACGCTGGCCAGCGCGCGCATCGATCTTGACCACGAACGCGGTCTTTGGGGTGGGGGATTGTCGGCGCGGATCGGCTATGAGCAAGGGCTTGATGCCTTTGGTGCCGAAGTGGCCGCAGACCCGCTGGTTGGCCCGAACCCGCAGTTTACGCTGGCTGATTTCGAGCTGCGCTATGGCCGGGGCTGGCCGCGCGAAAGCGGCAACATCGGTTTCAGCACAACGCTCCGCGGGCAATGGAGCGATGATGCGCTTTACGGCGCATACCAATTCGGGATTGGCGGACAATCGAGCGTGCGTGGCGTCAAGGTCTGGAACAGCGCATCGATACCCGATCCGGACGGTGACGGGCCTCTCAAAGAGACACCGAGCCGCAACCTCGGTCTGTTCACAGGCAATACGGGGCTGGTCTGGCGCAATGACGTGTCATGGTCGCCGAATGTCACCCTGCCGGCGACCTTCGGGGCCTTGCAGACCTATGCGGGGCTGGATGCAGGCATTGTGGATTTCGACCGCGACGGTGCCAGCAAGGCGCTGACGGGTGCGGCAATCGGAGTGCGCACCACCGGCGGCACGGTATCGGTCGACCTCGCGTGGCACAGGCTGTTGAGCATTTACGAAGAAACCGATCCCGGCCCCACGCTTTCGCCTGTCCTCGATCCCAAGGGAGTCATTCTTTTGTCGGTGACGGCCACTTTCTGATATTGCATTGAAGGATGATCATTGTGACACGCCAACTGCAAAAAGCCTTTCGTAACGCCACGGCTTGGGTCGGGATTTTCCTGATCACGGCACAGCCGATCATGGCGCAGTCGGTCGTTGCGGATGGCAGCGGGCCGCAGGTGATCCAGTCCGCGAACGGCACCACGATGGTGATGATCGCAACGCCGGACGCAAACGGCGTGTCGCACAACACCTATGTTCAATTCAGCGTCGGGCCGGATGGCGTTATCCTGAACAATGTGGGCGTCAACACCGCCGCGACCGATCTGGGCGGGATCGTGCAGGGCAACAGCAACCTTGCGGGCGGCACGGCGGCGGTCATCATCAATGAGGTCACGTCCGCCAATCCAACCGCGATGAACGGGTTTCTGGAGGTCGGCGGCGCCCGTGCGGATGTCATCATCGCAAACCCCTATGGCATCACCTGCGACGGTTGCGGTTTCATCAACACGGATCGCCTGACGCTGACGACGGGCAGCATCGGCAAGACCGGGGATGTCTTTACCGGATTTTCGGTTGATGGCGGTGCCATCAACATCGGCGCAGGCGGGCTGGATGCATCCACCACAACGCAGTTTGACCTGATTTCGCGCCAGATCAGCGTGGCAGGTGCCGTGCAAGGGCAGCGTATCCGCGTCATCGCGGGCCGCAATGACGTGCTCTATGCAACTGGCGAAATCACTGAAAAGGCCGACGACGGGTCGGCCAAACCAACGCTGGCCATCGATTCCACCGTGTTGGGCGGCATGTACGCCAATGCGATCACCATCACCTCGACAGAAGACGGCGTGGGCGTGCGCGCGCCGCAGAACATGGCGGCCAATGCCGGTCAGATGATGGTCACTGCCGATGGACGGCTGGTCATGGGCAGTGCCACGGCCAGCGGGAATGTGTCGATCCAGAGCAGTGCCGAAGTTGTCGTGCAGCAGGACCAGAACATTGTTGCAGGCGGTGCGCTGGACATCACCACCGCACAGGATCTGGTCCTGCAGGCCAATGCCAAGCTCGTCACCGAAAGTGCAGCGGCGCTGGAGATAGGTCGCAATTTCGAGGCGCAAACGGGCGCCGAAGTTGCGACCGCCGCGGCGCTCGATCTGACAGTTGCGGGTGCGGTGCATGTCGCCAATGCCGCCGAACTGATCGCAAGGGGTGACGCGACAGTTACTGCCGCCAGCTTTGACGGGGCAGGGGTGCTGGCCTCTTCTACCGGTGACCTGATCCTGACAGCAGGTGACATCACAAATGCGGGGCTGTTGTTCGGCGATACCGCGCTGCGTTTGCGCAGCGATGGTGGCATCACCAATACCGGCGGTGAGATCGTCGCGAATGCCTCGGTCAGCATCGGTGGGCAGACGGGCGCACGCGCGGCTAGTTTCACCAATGAAAACGGCGGGCGTGTCGAAACCATCAGCGGCGACATTACGATCGCGGCGGAGACGTTCACCAACCGGCGCGAAGCACCGGTTCTGGCAGGCGGCTTTCAGATCGGTGACGAAAACCTGAACGATCCCAGCTGCACCGGCGAAGACTGCATCAACGCGGTGACCCTGGCGGGTGCAGTGACGCATGGCGGCACGGCAGCGCAAATCGTCTCTGCCGGAAACATTACCCTGACGGGCGCCAATTTGGTGAACCAGTACAGCCTGATTTCCGCACAGGGCAACATCACCATTGCCGCAGCGTCCCTGCAAAACATCGGCGCCAATATCATGCAGCCCGCTGCGGGTGATCCAAACGCGCTTGAATTTGTCGGCGCGCTGTTTGGGACTATCGAAGCAAGGGGCGTGATCAGCGCCAATGTCACTGGTTTCACCAGCAATGGTGCTTTGGCGGACGATATCAACGTCAGGCCCGGTGCGGGTATCAACCTCGGCAACACCGTGTCGGACGCAATCGGTGATTCCAGTCTCTTTGTCGTCAACCGGGACCCTGACGCGGCATATCTGGTCGAGACTCGCACAGAATTCGTAAACCTCGACAGGTTCGTATCGTCCGATTACTTTTTGAACGCCATCCAGTACGACCCGGAACTGAAACGCTTTGGCGACGCCTATGCCGAGGCGCTCTATATTCGCAAACAGCTGTTGGCATTGCTTGGGCAGCTGATCCTGGAGGGGGGTGTCGATGAACGCGCCCAGATCCAGGCGATGTATGACAACGCCATCGATGCACGCCAGAACCTTGACCTGACTGTCGGCGTGGCGCTGACACCTGCGCAGATCGGCGCGCTGACAAGCGATATCATCTGGCTTGAAAGGACCGAGATCAACGGCGAGATCGTCCTTGCCCCGCGCGTCTATCTGGCCAACCCCGAAATCCGTTTTGCGGGCCTGAGCGGTGCGACCATCACCGCCCGCGAAGTCACTTTTCGCGGTGGAGATTTCAGCAACAACGGCGCCATTCGAGCCAGCGATGATCTGGCGATCATCTCGACGGGCAATGTGTCCAGCAGCGGCGCGGTCAGCGCGCGCGACATCCTGATCAGTGCCGATACGATCAACATTACCACAGGTGCGCGTCAGGTGGTTACCCCGCGAAATGGCGGGCAGAGCGGTTTGCGCGCGCTGGCCTCCCAGATCAGCAACGACTCCCTGCCACCACCCCCGCTGGACCGGATGGACCGTGCAGCGCGCCCCGCCACGCTAGAGGCGGGCGGAACGCTGGTGCTACGCGCCTCCAATGACATCATCACGCGGGGCGCACAGATCACAGCCGGCACCGGAGCGGCCTTTGTCGCAGGTGGTGACACTACCATCGGGGCGCTGGCACTGGCCCGCGCAACAGGGAACGACTCCGGCAGGAATTTCCACAGGATCGAAAGCCTACCCCATCTGATTACCACGCTGACCTCGGAGGGCGATGTCACGCTGTTGTCGTCGGGTCAGGCCGAGGGGCAGAACGACATCACCCTGCAAGGGGCCAGCGTGCAGGCGGATGGCGCTCTGACGATGATCGCGCGCGGCGGTGATCTGAATATCGCAGCCGTCGCCGACACCTATTTCAGCGACCGCAGGCGGTCCAGTAGTTCGTTCCTTGGGCTCAAGAAAACAACGCGGCGCGACCAGATTTTCGACATCTCGCATCAGGTGACGTCACTGTCGGCCCGGCAGATCACCGGCGTCGCCGCACAGGACCTGAATATCGATGGCGCCAGCATCCGTGTGCGCGGTGTGCCGGAGGGGTACGCCGCGCAAAGCGAACTGGCGCTGATTTCCGTCAATGGCAGCACCAATTTCACGGCTCCGGTCGATATCCGCGCTGAATCCCACTACCGATCCAGCAAAATTCTGGGTGGGCTGATTACCAACACCCGCGACTTCCGCTCGCTCATGTCCGAAGTGCGCGGCGCCACGGTAGAGGCCGCGGGCGATATGTTGATCAACTCAGGCGAAGACCTGACCCTGACAGCAGTCGCATTCGATGTCGCAGGCCAGTTCAACACGCAGGTCACCGGCGCGACCTATCTGCTGGCCGCCATCGATATGAACTATCAGGCGCTGAGCGAACGCCGCGACAACGGCGTGATCATGACCGATATCCGCTCGGAATCCATGAACGAGCGCGTGACCTATAACGGGATCGTCGCGGCGGGCGGGGTCAACTTCGATCTCGACAGTCCGATCATCTTCGCCGGTATCCGCCATCCGATGCTGGACAGCGCGCATCCGGGTGCCTGGGTCGCCGATGGCGACAATGGCGGACGCATGAACCTGGCCAGCGCCTATCTGGACGCCCCGGACACGCGCGAAAGAGCAGACACGACATCCGACGAAGAGCCCGCCCATTGGCGCGACACGATGGACTGGGCCGACAAGGACGGCACGCTGAGTAAGGTCCTCTCGCCTGTGCCCACGCAGGCCGAGGGCGAGGCCTTCGCCTTCAACGCGGCCCTGCTGGCGCGCGAAACCACGATCAACGACCCTATCGAACTGGTCAGCTACCACTTCTACGACCGCCAACAAGCGCTCAGCCCCGCGTTCAAGGCTGTTCTCACTATCGTTGTGACGCAAGGACTTGCAGGACCGACAGGGCTGGCCGGACAGCTGGGCATGGTCAACGCAGGCACGGCGGCCACGGCTACAACGGCAGCGACAGCCACGACCGTCACCACGACCGGCCTTGCCGTGAACGCCGCCGCGGCAAGCACCATCGTCGGCGTAATTGACGGTGCTGTAGCGGGCAAGATCGACATGGGCAAAATTCTGGGCGATGCAGCCTTTGCCGGGGCCAGCAGCTATGTGTCGTCGTTTGTTGACCTCAGCGGCTGGACAGGTGCTGAGGGCTCGAAAAGCTGGGTTGGTATCCCGGCCCAAGGCAGTGGCCCCGCGGTCTTCTCCGCTGACGCATTCCTGAACGGCTTTGCCAATGCGACTGTTTCTTCGGGGTTGCACTCCGTGGCTTACGGCACTGACTTCCGCGACAATTTCCGCGCCAATATCGCAAGTTTCGCGCTGGACCAGATCACAAGCACTGCGCAATTCGGCATTGGCGAGATGAAAGAAGGGTTTGCCATTGCCGATGGCAGCTTTGGCGCGGCGATGCTGCATGGCGGGGTCGGCTGTTTGTCAGCGGATATCGCGGGCGGCAGTTGCGGGTCCGGCTTTGCGGTGGGCTTCGGGACCGAACTGGTCGCGGGCAGGCTCGGCGATGCCTTTGCCGCCGATCCGGCGATGGATGCGCAGGGTCAGCAGGCGGCGCGGCTGGCGTTCGAGCAGGACCGCGCGGCGCTGGTGGGGGCGGCCTTGGGGTACATCACCTCGGGCGGGAACGCGATGAATGTGAACCAAGGCTCCAGCCTCGCGCGGACGGCGGTCGCCTATAACCGGCAGTTGCATATCCGCGAGGTCGAGCTGATCGAACTCTATGCCGATGTATTTGCCCAAGAGCAGGGCATCAGCAGTGACGACGCCAAAGCGCTTCTGACCGCCGAAACGCTGCGCGGGGTGTCGGATGACTTTGCCCATATCGTCGAAAACGAAGCCGCGCGGGCGTTTCTGGATGGGTTGGATGCAGCGGGCACGCTGGTCGACGGGCAGACCCTGTTCGGTCAGCTCGACCGGACGAGTGTTGAATACCGAGATTCAACTATCAATCGCGAAGTTCTTTATGCCAACCATGCGCTGTATAGCAGCCTGAATTTCGAGACGACGAACACGCTCGAAACGGGAACGACGCTCGCTTATCGGGGTATTTTGAACGAAAGTGCAGAATACCTGAACCAGTTGTCGCGAACGGAGATGATCGCACTGTTCGAAAATGCCTCGGACTTGCGCAATGCTTGGATAAAACTTGAATACGACAACTTGTTTGACGAGGACGGGATTGATGGCGTTCTTCAAGATGTTGCACATACGAACAGCCAAGCCCTGTCTGCGGGACTAGCGCGCGCAGCGGTTACATCGAACCACTTTGGGTTCTGGGACCGTTACAGTGGGACTGACGATAGCCTGCATGCAATTTATCAGGCCAACTTAGACAGCTTGCTCGGTGCGGTTGGTGGGGTTGAGGGCCTTCTTGGCACATCAATGGCCCGTTCAACTGGGGTCTTGAACAGTCAGATTTCGACAAGAATGTCGCAACGGATTGTCGACAGATTTACGGGCGGCGATCGCAGCGCAAGAAATCAGGCGGATGCTGCTGATGGGGTGGCATCAAATAATGTACTCGACGTGCCGGGAAGGGTGCAGTCTAGAGTCAATATAGCGAGTGGCCCGACCCGCTTCACACCACTGAATGATGCAGGGAGTCCTGTTGCATCAGGGTGGATTCACGTGGTCTTCCGTCACTTTGGGGGAAGGAACACCCAAAGTCAGTTCACGCTTTCACAATCTGAGGTACGAGGTATTCTGCGATCTGATCGGGTTGTGTCTGCGCCTGTAACGGAAGTGAAAATGATAAATGGTACGCCGACCTATGTGCGAACAGTAGACGTCGGTCAGCCAGTCGGAACAGTCCGTCAATCACAGGGAGGTTACTCGACTTCGCGGATCACGGTTCAGACCGACAGTGCTGGGAACCTGATTTCTGCCTATCCTGTGCCGTAGGTGTTAATATGGACTTAATTTACCGTAGAGATCAGTTTTCATACTTTCTGGGATTTACTTCAAAAGGCAGCGAACGCTTCCTAAATGAAGCAATTCGAATATATGCTCATGGAGGCTATAAAACTCCGTCACCAAGTGACGTTTTCCAGCACTGCCCATTTAATGACACCTTGGCGCAGATCATCCGAGGTGTGCATGTCTTTGAAAGTGGAAAAAAATTAGACCTTGCTAACAATTTATACAATATGTTGGCTGAGTTTATGTTTTTGGCGTCTGATTTTGAGCCGCCATGTTGCGGAGATGGCCGTGCCTTCTATGAAAAAACTGCGAGCGGAGAGATTGTTCTTGCTTGTGACCGATGTGGTGCTGCTTACTCTCTCGATACGAGTCCAATTCAGTCAGCTAGCCGTATGAGGATGACCAAACCCCAGTTCGTCGAGATTTTCGGAGAAAGCACAGCCAAGGACTGGCCGTACCATAGGAAACTGAAGGCGCTGCTCGCGGTATCGAGGTTTTAGATCTAACCGTCTCAGCCTCCTTCTGCCTGATACCGTGGCATTGTAATCGGGCCGAAATATCCGCCCGTTGCGTCCTGGATTGGCGTGGCGATCCCTGTGCGTTCGCACCAGAAGGCGCGGGCATCGTTCCGGATCAGCCCGATTGCGTCGTTGAAATTTGCGGCGTCGAGGTTCTGCTTTGTGACGGATATAACTCCGGTTAGGAAGGGGTCATGAAATTGCGCTTGCCCATCTTCCTGACCGGCCTTCTGGCGCTGCTGACCGTGACGCTTCTGGCGCTTGCGCCCGTGCAGGCGAAACCAGCGTCTAGCTTTGCCCATATCGTCGAAAACGACGCCGCGCGGGCGTTTCTGGATGGGTTGGATGCAGCGGGCACGCTGGTCGACGGGCAGACCCTGTTCGGTCAGCTCGACCGGACGAGTGTTGAATACCGAGATTCAACTATTAATCGCGAAGTTCTTTATGCCAACCATGCGCTGTATAGCAGCCTGAATTTCGAGACGACGAACACGCTCGAAACGGGAACGACGCTCGCTTATCGGGGTATTTTGAACGAAAGTGCAGAATACCTGAACCAGTTGTCGCGAACGGAGATGATCGCACTGTTCGAAAATGCCTCGGACTTGCGCAATGCTTGGATAAAACTTGAATACGACAACTTGTTTGACGAGGACGGGATTGATGGCGTTCTTCAAGATGTTGCACATACGAACAGCTAAGCCCTGTCTGCGGGACTAGCGCGCGCAGCGGTTACATCGAACCACTTTGGGTTCTGGGACCGTTACAGTGGGACTGACGATAGCCTGCATGCAATTTATCAGGCCAACTTAGACAGCTTGCTCGGTGCGGTTGGTGGGGTTGAGGGCCTTCTTGGCACATCAATGGCCCGTTCAACTGGGGTCTTGAACAGTCAGATTTCGACAAGAATGTCGCAACGG
>NZ_JAXIWG010000007.1:0-17814 GCF_034652275.1 Yoonia sp. 72
AGGGCCTTCTTGGCACATCAATGGCCCGTTCAACTGGGGTCTTGAACAGTCAGATTTCGACAAGAATGTCGCAACGGGTTGTCGACAAATTTACGGGCGGCGATCGCAGCGCAAGAAATCAGGCGGATGCTGCTGATGGGGTGGCCACAGGTAGGACAGTAGCCGCAATTCCTGAAGCGCCACCTGCGCCACGTGGAAATTTCAAGACAGTGTATCCGCGTGGGCCCGGTGCGGCCGATGGAGCATTGCCCGACGGCTATACCTACGTTTCGCGTTGAGTTTCGCCACAAGAAGCGCGGATGTGGCTGGACAATCAAGGCACAGCGATTCCTTCAGCGGTTGGTGACGTGCCGGGCGCATCTATTCCAAGGGTTTTCGTGATGCAGCAATTTGAAAGAAGGCCTCCCGGGGCGACAGGTAGCATTTGGATTGATTTCCCAGCTCCCAAGGCCATGATGCACAGTGGCACGGGGAGCAGTACAGGCCTTGACCGAGTTATCTACCAGCCGGCGACCAGTACTCCCATCCAAAACGTTCGAATTCACGTACCGGACTGCGTCACCATTCCAAACTGAGGGTTGTGTTTATGGTTAGACTTCCTGAAAAGTCCCTGGTCATCAGGCGCGAGGCTTTGACCAACCTCGGCCTGTCTCACCAAGAAACCTCTGCCCTGTTGGCATTCGATAAGCCCAGTGGTGAAGCAGCGCACTTGCTTGTTTATGGGCCTTACTTTGATTTTGAATCGTTAGCCGAAGTTAGTCACCGGCTCGACCATTTAGGGCTTCAATACTGGGATGATTATGTTGATCTAAAGGAAGACATTCCCGTATGGATATCCCTCTTTGTGTCTGATCACTCCGCTTCATCTGTCACCTGATACTCTGGCCTTGGGATAGCGCAGCAAGCGTAGGATGGGTGCTCGCACCCATGGTTCAGCGTTAGATGCAGCCGTAAGCCGATAGCTCTTCACCTCCCGATGGGCTAATAAACTGCATGCGCATCCTTCGGCTCTTTCTTAGTCTCTGCCTCGCCCTGAGCATGATCGGGCCAGCGCAGGCGCGGGTCGTGCAGGCAGAAAACGACACGACCCTCACCGCCATGCTGCACGGCGGGTAACGCCGTAGTTCCTCGCATCGGAGCGGTCAACAATCCTGATCCGGTTCAGCCTAGGAGGAATGAACAAGCTGCCGCAGATTCGTTTACATCTAATGACTATGGTGTGAACATCGTGCAGCGGAACTTGGGCGCTGAGGGAGTAGGAAGACCAGACTTCACCGTCGACGGCTTTGGGCGCGTGGATGAATATACTCCAACTAACCCCACGCAGAATACGGTGGTTCGTGGTGTCGTTGACAACATCGCCGGTGGTCAAGCTGACTCGGTGATCGTCAGCGTACCCTCAGATTTTTCGAAGGTTGATATGTACAGTTCCGCAGTTCGTGTTTTCAACAATCCATCGACCAGAAACGCAAATACGCTGCTCTTCTTGCAAAACGGACAACTAAGGCAATTTGATCGCTCTGTTGTGAACAACCTGACAGGTGCAGATTGATGGGATACCTGAATTGTAAATGTGGTGCCATAATCGAACTGAAGACTGGTGTTGAAGAATACGAGAAAGCTCTTCTCGACAAGGCTTTCTTGAGTGAAAACCTGCCAAAACTGCTCGAACAGTTATCAGGTCTCGGAGCTTCGCCTTTTGTCTCGGAAGATGCTGCCAAACTAGATTTTCTCTTGCATGAGGTCCACAAGGCGTCCGCATCGGTAGTGTTTTGCAATAGCTGTGGCCGACTTTGGCTCGATGGAGAGTCTACGGGAAAATATGTTCCTTATGTAAAGGAAACGGACGCTTGATTACTGTTTCAACGCCTCTGTTTATTCTGCTGTCTCCAGTTTGATACCGATAGCAAGCGTAGGATGGGTGCTCGCACCCATACTTCCGCACTAGATAGCCGTAAGCGAATAGCTCTCCAGCCCACGATGGGCCAATAAATTTCATGCGCATCCTTCCACTCCTTCTTTGCCTCTGCGTCGCCCTGAGCTTGATCGCACCAGCGCAGGCGCGTGTGGTGCAGGCAGTAACGACGCCACCCTTTCAGGAGGGCTCAGCTCAGCGGTCCACGGGACAGACTTCCTCGACAGCTATGCCGCCAGCATGCGGAGCAATGCCATCAGCCTCGTGATGGCGGATCTGCAAAGCGGGATCGGGGATGGGGTCCAGGCCGGCCGCTACGCCGAAGGCGATCTGTCCCACGCCGCCCTACACGGGCTGATGAGCTGTGCCGCGGGCGAGGCCTTGGGCGGCAATTGTGCCTCCGGCTTCGCCGCAGGTCGGGCGAAGTCGGTTTAGGCGGGGTATCTAAAGGAAGCCTAGACACTGTTATCGGACCTCCATCAGAATTGAGGTGCTCAAATCCTGGGCGCAAGCGTCGGTGACTTGATGTCAGGTGGCCGGGCAGCAAATGCTTCCACAGCGATCTGGAGTTGTTGCACAAATCGCCATCATCCCGCCCCGCCAGACCGCGAAGTCGCGAAAGACTGTCACCGCTGGTGCGGTCGCCAGAAACGAGGGCCTGCGGGCGGCGAAACGGCGTTCAGACGAAACCGGAGCTGGTATCACCAGCGAAGCTGCGTCAAGACCAAGATGCACGGTCTGAAACTGCCGGGCCAGCGCCGCATGGCGCGTGACTTTGCCTGACAGGTCGCAACGATCTCGATCCGTATCCCCCTCCTGAACGGATACACTGCCCTTTGCATCGCGCTTGCAGAAGCCGTGGGGTGCATTCGTCTGGGGAAGGGGGGACCTGTCACATCGCAAGCTTTGTGCAACACAGATAAATCGCGGGTTAAACCTCTTGCGTTCAACTCTGGGGAGATGTGATACCTCCGTTAACGGCAGTGACCACAGGACAGTATGCAGACCCATGCCAAGCAAGACGCGTGTAACAGAATGACCTGTATCGGCATTGACCTCGGAACCACCAACTCTCTCGTCGCGATCTATGAGGACAGCGGGCCACGGATCATTCCGAATGCTTTGGGCGAAAAACTGACCCCTTCGGTCGTCGGGCTGGCCGATGATCGCAAGACGCTTTTGGTGGGGCGCGCCGCGAAGATGCGGCTGGTGCGCCACCCCGACCTGACGGCGGCACGTTTCAAGCGCCTCATGGGGACCGACCGTCAGATCATGCTTGGCAAGAAAGCCTATACCGCGACCGACCTGTCGGCGATGGTGCTGCGCAGTCTGAAAAACGATGCCGAAGCAGCGCTTTCGCGCAATGTGGACAGCGCGGTCATCACGGTGCCTGCCTATTTCAACGGCATCCAGCGGCAGGCTACCAAGGATGCGGCCGAAATCGCGGGGTTGCGGGTGGAACGGCTGATCAACGAACCCACGGCTGCGGCGCTGGCGGCGGGTGTGCTGGACCGCGACGGTGAAAGCCGGTTCGTGGTGCTTGATCTGGGCGGCGGGACGTTTGATGTGTCGATCCTCGAGATGTTCGACGGTGTGATGGAGGTGCGCGCCAGTTCCGGTGATGCACGGCTGGGCGGCGAGGATTTCACCGATGCCATCGCGCGCGAGCTGGCGTCCAGCGTCGGGCTGGACTGGGCCAAGCTTGGTAAGGGGGATTGCGAATCCATCCTTGCGGTGGCCGAGGAAATCAAGCGCAAGCTGGCTGGTGCCGATGCTGCCAGCGCCAAGGTGATGGCGGCGGGCAAGGAATACAGCTTCGCGCTTGATTCCGCGCGGGCGGCGGCGATCACGGGCGATCTGATGGCGCGGCTGCGCAGGCCGATTGATACCTGTCTGAATGATTGCAACGTTTCGGTAGAGGATATCGACAGGGTCATCCTTGTCGGTGGTGCGACGCGCATGGCAGAGGTGCGCTCTGTCGCGGCCAAGGTGTTCCGTCGCCTGCCCGAACGCAGCGTCGATCCTGACGAGGCCATCGCTCTGGGGGCGGCGGTGCAGGCGGGGCTGATCGCGCGGCACGAAGCGCTTGATGATGTGGTGATGACCGATGTGGCACCTTTTTCGCTCGGCATCGATTCATCCTCGGAAATCAACAACCGGCAGGTTCACAACCGCTTTGCCCCGATCATTGAACGCAACACCATCCTGCCCGCCAGCCGCAGCCAGTATTTCAACACGACAGTCGACAACCAGATCGAGATCCTCGTGCGGATCTATCAGGGCGAGTCGCCGTTTTCATCCGAGAATATCAAGCTGGCAGAGCTGTTCGTGCCGGTGCCGCGCGCGCCAAAGGGCCGCGAGCAGATCGAGGTGCGGTTCAGTTATGACGTCAGCGGGTTGCTGGCGGTCACCGTCACGGTGCTGTCCACGGGCGAGGTCATCAAGGATGTCGTCGACAACCTTGCCTCGGCGATGACACCCAAGGAAAAGGCGCGCCGTCTGCAGGCGCTGGAGGCGATCGCCGTGCATCCGCGCGACATGGCGGAAAATCAGGCGCTGATCGAGACGCTCAAGCATTTCTATGAAATGCTGCTGGGCGAGGACCGGATGTTTCTGCAGCAGTTGCTGAATGAATTCGAGCTGGTAATGGCCAGTCAGGACCCAAGGGCGATTGCCGCGACCCGCGACCGGATCGGCAAGATCGTCACCCAGATCGAGGCGGGCTATGTCCGCTAACGGCGCGGGGTGGCCGTGGAACGAACTGGCGCTTGATGCGCCGACGCAGGATGCTCGCACCATCCGGCGCGCTTATGCCAAAGTGCTCAAGTCCTTGCCGCCAGAGGA
The DNA here is from genome assembly GCF_034652275.1 of Yoonia sp. 72. Classification (NCBI taxonomy): domain Bacteria; kingdom Pseudomonadati; phylum Pseudomonadota; class Alphaproteobacteria; order Rhodobacterales; family Paracoccaceae; genus Yoonia; species Yoonia sp. 72. The sequence goes on from NZ_JAXIWG010000007.1 coordinate 4,760, forward strand.
TGCGGATGCGTTCCAGCGTTTGCGGTCGGCCTATGACTTTGCCTTGGCGCGCAGCGATGGCGCGCGACCCCAGCGCCGCAGTTTGGTGGGGGATGCCATCCGCGACACACCGGAACCGCCGCGCCAGCCGCGCGCGACGCTTGTGCAGCCGGACCCCGCCGTTACGGAACAAGACCTGCCCGCTGACACGACCGAAGAGGCGGTTGAACCACAGGCCGACGATCCTGTCATCGTACCCAAGGCGACCCCGTCGCCATGGAAAGTGGCGCCACCTCAGCGGTTGACCGACAAGGTTGAGAAGCTGCTTGCCGCACGGGTTTATACATACTCGGACTGGGACCCGGTCTTTGCGGCGTTGCAGTCCGAATCCCCCGATATGGTGCGTGCGGTCGAACGCAATCTTGTGAAAGCCATCGGAAATCAAGGGCAAACGCCGCCAGACAAGTGGATACTCGCCGCAGATGCGTTCTTTGGCTGGCGCGCCGATGGTGTCGGCTTTCAACGCCGGTTTCCCCATGCGCGCGCGACGCAGGAGATAATTCTGGGTGCTGCCCCACCGCCGTCCATCCCCATCCAGATCGACGAGACGCAGGAGTCGGCGTTTTCGCAATGGGTTGCCCCGCCTCTTGTCGTGGGCGGCGGTGCGGTGACGATTGTGGCCTTGCTGGGCCTATTCGGGGTCACGACGCCAGAAAACCTGACCAGCACCGTTGGCGGAGCCTTTGTGACAGCGGCGGTCTATTTCTTCTACTATGTCCTGTGGCGCGCGCTGGTCCTGCCGGTACTGTCCTTTGCGGCCCGTATCCATCCGGTCATCACCCGCCGGTCGCGTGCGTTTGGACGTTGGCTGGTGCGACCGGTCTGGCGGGTCAAGCCTGCATTGCTGTTCCGGTTAGGCGTGGCGATCCTGATCGCGTCACTGCTGATTGATCCGATGACGGAACAACGGCCATTTGTCTCGGCCCGAGACGTCCGGGAAGGTGCAGGCGGGATCAATCAGGCCATGCATATAGCGTTCCTCGGCGACGTTTTGTCGTTCCAACAGATACCACCCACGCTGTTCATTCAGCGTGACACCCCGCAGACCGGGCCGCTGGACCCCGCAATGACGCTTGCCGAACGCTGGCAGTTTCCTGATGCGATGATCCGCTGTCACAAAGATTTCCAGCAACCGCTGCGCTGTGGGCTGAGCATCCGTCTGCAGGACACGGTCATCCGCGCGATGGAAGTTTCGCCGCCACACCCTTTGGCAGGCTGGCATATCGCATCACTCGAGCGCGCGGTCGTTGTGTCCCGACAGTATCCGACGACCAATGATATGGATGTGCGCCTCTGGCTGCCGGAAACCTGGCCATGGATCGGCTCCAGCTTCAGTCAAACAGGCCCTGTACAAATCTTTGCAGGCATGGTGCGCAGCGAAACCTTCCCCATGTTCGCCCCGCAGTTCGCTGTGGATGGCCAGATTGCATCCGATCAGACCCTCATATTGCCAACAACGCTGACGCCTTTGGCGCTGGTCGGAGGCTGGCCGGCCGCGCCTGTCGAGAGTGCGCCATCCGTCCGGTGCAGAATCGACAGGGCTGATGAGGTCGATGCTGCATTGCAGGACCCAACCTGCGCCTTGCCCGAGGATGCCATCGACAATCGCCTGACAGTGCACTGTCCGCAGGGCGGTGCGCAGGCCTGCCGCGACCGCATGGTGATCGCGCTTTATGAACAGGACTGGCCGCAGGACTGGATCGACACCGCAGACGATGCGGTGACCATCGACCTGAGCGCGCCCTCGGATGTCCTGATGCGCGACCTGATGCTGCGCCTAACCAGCGAGGAGCGGCACCCGCCTTTGCCTGATACCGACGATGTCCGCCTGATCCGCGATCAGGTGCTTTGGCAGTATGCCGTCATCCTTGGCCATCCCTCTGCGGGTGAAGCAGCAAAAGATCGCGCCACCATCCGTCAGGCGCTGGCCTATCAGCCGCATCTTTACAGGGCCTTTCAGGGCGACCCGCAACAGCGCGCCACTACTTGGGATTTGATGATTGACGAGATGACGCGCATCGGTTTCGACATGTCCGCTGTGGGAAATATGGAATGAGGTTCGTTTTGCAAATCGACGCGTTTGCGGGTCGAGTGGCTTATGGCGAGGTGCGTGTATCTGTCTGATGCTGTTCAAACTGACCGGCGATAGTGAAACGCCTGCATCTGCAAGATCGGGACTTTAGAGCTGGATCGGTCCATACCAAATCCGGACCACCAGAAGCCGGGACTGGACATCTAGGACGGCATTTCCACCGTTTGGCACCGCTTCAAGACCGGGCCGGAGCAGGCGGCGCTGTCCCGCACTGTCGAGATGCCGCTGCGCGAAGCGGGGCGCGATCAATGCCGCATCGCGGACCTGTTAGAACTGACACCACATTCTGTGGCGCGGCATTCTTCGCGCGACGTCAACCTTGTCGACAAGACCTGCAAGAGCGTGGCGACGCTGGAAAATAAATGCGCTGCGGTCCCGCGTCCGGTGACAGCCGAAATGCTACCGTTTGGTAGTATCCCTTATCCCTCTGTTTGGGACAAATGCAGCGCAATTTGTCCCTGCCAATGGCTCCGCTCCGGCGGTCGATCTTGAAAGAAACAGTCACATGAAATACGTCCAACTGCCATGTCTTATGGCGCTGCCACTTCTACTAGCCGCATGCGGCGCGGGAAGTGGTGCAGACAATTCCCTGAGCTTTGCGGAATTGGAAGATCAAGGTGTATCGCTTGCTGACCGGTTCAGCGATCTTTCCCCTCCGACACCAACGGAATTGCCGAGCGGGTCGGCGACATATACAGGCTTCGCCGCCTTTGTCCTTGATCGCAACCGAAGCGGTGACTTTTCTGATGCGGACATCCGATCAACCGTTTTTGTGAGTGTTGGCTTCGATGACGCGACAACCGCTGGAAGGTTCGACAACTTTCGATCCGCTGATGGTACCACACTGCGCGGCACCGTTGGCTGGGATGAGAGCACTTTCCCAACTTGTTGTTCCTATCGTGCAGAAGCTACTGGCTCGTTATCCGATGGCCGAGACATCGAGGTGAGAGTGATTGGCTTTTTCAGGGGCGACGCTGCCGAATTTATGATTGGCAATGCTGCCGGTTCATATGACGGACCAAATGGCAGTGGCACAATAGAAGGCATTTTCGTCGCGGAGCAATGACGTGGACTGGCGCAAAGAATGCAGTGCCGCAAGAAGGTTCGCTAGGCAAGACTTTTTGCCTAGCGTCGAAAAGGTAGTCGATGGCGATCTTTGTCCGCTGAAACCCGCAGCCCGTTAGAACGGCGAAACCACATCGGTGGCGCGCGCCAACGCATTGTTACTATTCTGTAAAAATGGTGCCCGGGGGCGGAATCGAACCACCGACACGAGGATTTTCAATCCACTGCTCTACCCCTGAGCTACCCGGGCACGGGGACGGTTGAACCGTCGGGTAGCGCGCTTTTAGACGGGGGCTGCGCGGGTGTCCAGAGGGAAAGGCGGGCTTAATGCAGTTTCCCGTCATCGTCTTGCGGCAGGTCGGGATCATCGTCCTCGGCGTCGTCGCGGCCTGCCGGAATGGCGTAGCTGCCGGTCAGCCATTTGCCCAGATCGACATCGGCGCAGCGGCGCGAACAGAAGGGACGATAGGCCTTTTCGGTAGGCCGGTTACAGATCGGGCAGGCCATCACAGACGCCTCAGCAGGTCCGCTGGCAGGGGCAGCCGTTCGCGTTTGCGCTGCAGTTCGAACAGGCCCATCGGCGTCCAGCCCACCAGCGATGTCTCGACCGGATCGTTCTTGAAAGCGGCGCGCAGGGATTGTTCGACCTGCTTGCGATGTGTCTTGGACATCGAGACAAAATCCACGCTGATCTGCCCGCCAAGCCCCCGCAGCCGCAAGGCGCGCGGCAAGGCGCGGGCGGCAGCGAGATTGGCCTTGAGCGCCGCCGCAGGGGTCGTGTCGCTACCGGTGTTCACATCGACGGCGACCAGTGCGCGGGTGGGTTCGACATACATCTGCCCTTCGCCCAGCGGCACCAGCGCCTGACCCAGTGCCGCGATCTGGTCCAGCACGCCGTGGCTGGCAAAACTGCCCGGATCGGTGACAATCTCGCTTGCGCCGGTCCAGTCACGCCAGGCGAGCACATGCGGGCTGTCACCTTCGGTCAGGGCCTCGGGGCTGTCACCCGTCGCATCGGCCAGCACGGCATCGGCCAGGGCGAGCATAGCGGCGATATCTTCGGTGATCTCGTCCTCGGTCGCCGTTTCGCAGGATGATCGCAGGATCAGCCCGTGCTCGCCCTCATGCGCCGCATGCGCGATGGCGAGCAGAGTGTCGCGGATATCCTCGTCCACGATCTGGCGCGAGATGTTCAGGCCCGGCTTGCCGGGTGTGACAATCGCATAGCGGCTTTTGAACAGTACGCGATCGGTGACGGGGACAGCCTTGCTGCCCTCCGAATAGCCTGTGACCTGCACCAGCAGCGCCTGACCCTGCCGCAGCCCTTTGCTCGCGCGCAGAAAGCCTGTGTCGCCGTCGGGCAGGCGCAGCATCATGCCGCCTTGCCCCTTGATTGGGCGGTCACAGATCGCGCGATAGATCGCACCGGGGCGGGGGGCGTCGGTCTGGTCGATCAGCAGGTCGTCAAGCTTGCCGTCAACCAGATAGGCGGCAGCCTCCAGCCCGTTCACATGATCGAGGATGATGCTGCGACCCTTCATGGTGCGTCCTTGTAGAGTGGATAGCCTGCCGCTGTCAGCAGTCCGGCAGTTTCGGTAAGCGGCAGGCCGACGATGCCGGTATAGGACCCGTTGATCCACGGGATAAAGGCGCCAGCAGCCCCTTGAATTGCATAGCCGCCCGCCTTGCCCTGCCAGTCGCCGCTGGCCAGATAGGCGTTCACCTCGGCGTCTGAGAGCTGTTTGAACGCGACGGTGCTTTGCACATCGCGCAGCCATGTGCGGATGCCACGCTTGACAGCGACGGCGGTGATGACCTTATGCCGGCGGCCCGACAGCGCATAGAGAAACGCCGCCGCTTCGCCCGCATCGCGCGGTTTGCCCATGATCCGGCGACCAAGTGCAACGGTCGTATCGGCGCAGAGCACGACAGTATCGTCATCCGCCACCATCGCGGCGAGTTTTTCCGTGGCGATCCGCTTGACGTAATCGCGCGGCAGTTCGGCGCGGCGTACATCCTCGTCGATATCGGGCGGGCGCACGGCATCGGGGGTGACCCCCAATTGCGCCAAAAGCTCCAGCCGCCGGGGCGAGCCAGAGCCGAGGATGAGTTTCAAGCGTGTTTCGGGGGGCAGGGTGGTCATGTGATCTCCGCAACCGCTGCAGGGCCGCATTTCGCCTGCGGCCAAACGCTTACCCATGCTGCGTGAAACTGTGTTTCACGCTATTTGAAGCGGTAATTGATCCGACCCTTTGTCAGGTCATAAGGGGTCATTTCGACCTGCACCTTGTCGCCGGCCAGAACGCGGATGCGGTTCTTGCGCATCTTGCCTGCCGTATGCGCGATGATCTCATGGCCGTTTTCCAGCTCGACCCGAAATGTCGCGTTCGGCAGAAGTTCTTTCACGACACCTGGGAATTCGAGCAGTTCTTCCTTGGCCATGTGATCTCCTGTATATCTCGTCCGCTGTTTGCGGACCGCTGCTAAATGCGCCTGTCCGGTGCGTTTTTCAAGGGCAAATATGCGTCTGCGGCGAATGGCACCTACGTCATTCGGCTTGATCGTTGGTTGCGGGGCCAAAGCGGGCGACAAGGCGGTCGTGAATCTGGTCGCGGGCCTGACGGTAGAGCGCCAGCCGCGCCTCGCGGTTGTCGCCCATGCCGGTGGGGTCGAGGATCGGCCAGTATTCGACATCCATATGGAAAAACTGCGTCAGGTCCAGCGCGCGCCGCTGGCTGGCGGGCGACAATGCCAGCACGAGATCGAAGGACGATAGATCATCCCCCCATTGTTCCATCTCGTCAAAGGACCGCGACCGGTGGCGCGCCACCTCGACCCCGATTTCAGCACAGACGGTGACGGCGAAACCGTCAATCTCCATATCGTTCTTGACGCCGACCGACTGGACGTAACACCTTTTGCCATAAAGCTTTTTCATGATCCCCTCGGCCATCGGGGATCGCACAGAGTTGTGATCGCAGCAAAACAGCACCGATTGGGGCAGGGGTGCGTATTTGCCGGTATCGTCCACATCAGCCCCCAAAATGCAGCACGCAGATCAACGTAAACAGGCGGCGGGCGGTGTCGTTATCGACGATCGCCTTGCCTTCCAGCCGTTCCTGCAACACCCGCGCCCCTTCGTTGTGGATACCGCGGCGGGCCATGTCGATGGTTTCGATCTGGCTGGGGGGAAGGGTTTTGACCGCGTCGAAATAGCTGGCGCAGATCTGGAAATAATCCTTCACCACCTGCCGGAAGGGCCCGAGCGACAGATGAAACTCTCCCGCAGGTGTCCCGTCTTCCAACTGGATATCGAACACCAGCCGCTTTTCGCGGATCGACAGGCCCAGCTGGAACGGCCCTTCCGGCACGGTACGGTCATCACGCGGGGGCATGGCGAAGGTGTTGTCTTCCAAGAGGTCGAACATCGCGACCTTGCGTTCCTGATCAATCTCGGGCGTGGGTGCGGGCAACCCGCTGTCATCAAGAGTGATATTGACGATGCGCGGCATCTCAGACCCCCCGGTTGAGCCGGTCAAGGCGCGCGCGCACGCTCAGCCCGTGGGCTTGCAGGCTTTCGGATTTCGCCAGCCGTTCGGCGGCGGGGCCGATGGCGGCCAGCGCGTCGGGCGTCATGCGCGACAGGGTGGTGCGTTTGATAAAGTCCATCACTGATAATCCACTCGAAAAACGTGCCGACCGGGCCGTCGGCAGAACATGGTTGGGCCCGCCTATGTAATCGCCGATCGCCTCGGGTGTCCAACCGCCAATGAAGATCGCGCCCGCATGGGTGATCCGGCCTGCCAATGCATCGGCATCCGCCGTGCAAAGTTCCAGATGCTCAGGGGCGATCCGGTCGGACAGGGCCACAGCCTCGTTCATATCCGCAACCGTGATGATCGCGCCAAAATCGCGCCAGCTGGCGCCTGCGATGGCGCGGCGTTCCAGCGTTTGCAGGCGTTTGTCGACGGCTTCTGCCACCGCGCGCCCGAATGCCGCGTCATCGGTAATCAGCAGCGATTGCGCGCTTTCGTCATGTTCGGCCTGCGACAAAAGATCAAGCGCGATCCAGTCGGGGTCGTTATCCTTGTCAGCGATGACAAGGATTTCGGACGGGCCCGCGATCATGTCGATGCCGACCTTGCCGAACACCCGCCGTTTGGCCGCCGCGACAAAGGCATTGCCCGGCCCTGTGATCTTGTCCACGGGCGGGATGGTCTGGGTGCCATAGGCCAGTGCCGCAATCGCCTGCGCGCCGCCAATGCGGTAAATCTCGTCCACGCCCGCGATCTGGGCCGCCATCAGGACCAGCGGATTGGTCACGCCATCGGGTGTCGGCACGACGATGGCAAGGCGCCCAACACCCGCGACCTTGGCCGGAATCGCATTCATCAACACCGAGGAGGGATAGCTGGCGAGCCCACCCGGCACATAAAGCCCCGCCGCCGACACCGGCGTCCAGCGCCAGCCGAGCATCGCACCCGTCTCATCGGTCCAGCTGGCATCCTCGGGCATCTGGCGGCTGTGATAGGCGCGGATGCGCGCAGCGGCGAGTTCGAGTGCCGCGCGGTCCTCGTCCGAGACCAGCGCGCATTCGGCGGCGATTTCTTCGGGCGTAAAGCGCAAGGTGTCGGGCGTCAGGTCCAGCCGGTCGAACCGCGACGTCAGCTCAATGACCGCCGCATCGCCGCGCGCGCGCACATCGGCGATGATCTCGGCCACGATATGATCGACATCGGGGCTATCCTCGCGTTTTGCGCCCAGAAGGGCGGTAAAGCGGGCCTCGAAATCGGGATCGGTCGTGGACAGGAATTGCGGCATTGATGTCTCCTTCGTGACAGGGGACATAGCGGGGACCGCGACCCGCTTCAATGGTATCAGTCGGGGTGCTTTGGAGCCTTGCCCGACGGGGCGGCATAGGGTTGCGTGACGTCGCGCAGCACAGCCTCCAGCGCCTCGACCTGCAAAGCGATGGCACCGTCACCTGCCAGCGTCAGCTCGACCCGTCCCGCGCCATCGGCGGCAGGGGCAAAGCTGATCGACAAAAGCGAACAGACCAGATCATGGTCGGCCTTGTCGATGCCTTGGCTTTGCACGGCCATCACATCCTCGAAGGCGAGCACGGATTGCACGCGCTCGGGCTGCTGACGCCCGTTTTCCCAGCGAAATCGGTTGATGAGCAGGGCAAAGCGGCGCGCCTTGCGGTCCCAGCGCATTTCCGCCACGGGAAACACGGCATCCTGCGTGATCGCGGCGATCACCGTCAGATCATCCGCGTCAAGCGCGCGCAGGCGCAAAGGCTTGTCCGCCCCGTCGCGGAAACTGGCGTCCTCGGTCATGCCGATACCCGTTCGATATTGGCGCCGACAGCACGCAGCTTTTCCTCGACATGCTCGTACCCACGATCAAGGTGATAGACGCGGCTGACCAGCGTTTCGCCTTCTGCCGCCAGCCCTGCAAGGATCAGCGACACGGAGGCCCGCAGGTCCGTCGCCATGACAGGTGCGCCTTTCAGACGGTCCACACCCTGCACCGTGGCGGTCCCGCCCTGCACGTCGATCTTTGCCCCCATGCGGATCAGTTCGGGTGCATGCATGAAGCGGTTCTCGAAAATCTTTTCTTCCAGCACCGATGTGCCTTCGGCAGTGCACAGCATCGCCATCATCTGCGCCTGCAGATCGGTCGGAAAGCCGGGGAACACGGCCGTGGTGACATTGACGGCCTTGGCGCGGCTGCCGTTGCGTTTGACCTTTAGCCCATCAGGGGTTTCCGACACATCAACTCCCGCCTCGGCCAGCTTTTCGGCAAAGGACCCCACCAGATCCATGCGCCCGCCGAGACATTCCACCTCGCCCCCCGCAAAGACCGGGGCCAGCATATAAGTGCCAAGCTCGATCCGGTCGGTGACGACGGGGTGAGTCGCAGCGCCCAGACGGTCCACGCCTTCAATCGTGATCGTGCTGGTGCCTTCGCCTTCGATCTGGGCCCCCATGCGGCGCAGACATTGCGCGAGGTCCACGATTTCGGGCTCGCGCGCGGCGTTTTCGATGATCGTCGTACCTTTGGCCAGCGTCGCGGCCATCAGCACGTTTTCGGTCGCCCCCACGCTGGCGAACCGCAGCGCAACCCGCGCGCCTTTCAGCCCGCCCTTGGCGGTGGCGTGCAGATAGCCGTCCTTGAGCTCGATGGTGGCGCCCATGGTTTCCAAAGCTGTCACATGAATATCCATCGGCCGCGCACCAATGGCACAACCGCCGGGCAGGGACACAATCGCCTGATGGTGCCGCGCCAAGAGCGGGCCGAGCACCAGATTGGACGCCCGCATCTTGCGCACGATTTCATAATCCGCGCGGGTCGATGTCATGGCATGCGACGACAGCACCTGCACCTTGCCGTTCTGCATCGACGTGACTTCGACGCCCAAGGATTGCAGAAGTGCTGTCATCGTCTTGATATCCGACAGGCGCGGCGCATTGGTCAGCGTCAGCGGTTCCTCCGACAGCAGCGTCGCAGGCATCAGCGCCAGCGCCGCGTTCTTGGCCCCCGCGATCTGGATCTTGCCGTTGAGTGCCGCGCCGCCCTTGACCAGAATGGAATCCATATCGCTTTAGTCTTTCTTTTTGCTGTCCGTTGCCGCGGCCCGCGCACGCGCCTGTGCCTTGCGCTTGGCCATATTGGCCTTGAGCGCGGCTTTCAACCGTTCTTCGCGGGTTGGGGCGGTCTTGGCAGGCTGTGGCTTGCTGTCTTTGCTATCCATGCACCCTGTTAGCAAGACCCGCAAAAACCGTCCAGAGAGGGCTTGCACGCGCAGGCGAATGTCGGTAATCCCCCGCCTCACGGATGCTGTGGTAGCTCAGTGGCAGAGCACACCCTTGGTAAGGGTGAGGTCGAGAGTTCAATCCTCTCTCACAGCACCATCCAAATTCACCCGCATGATTTAGGTTTTTGACCGCAACGGATTTCCGCATCTTACGTTTGCAGGGTCCGGGCGCGCCGCGCTGTGTCGCCGGACCCTTGTGCGCATTTCCTGCAACAAAGTGATCATGCGAACTGCGCCGGCACGGCGTCAGGTTTCCGATGGCCTAGCTGTTCGACCTTTGACCCCCGACACGTGGATCGCGGCATGGATATGGCCGTTTGCACACCTGTCAAACGCAGTCGCGCCCACGCCTGACACGTGTCGCAGATCGCGCAATGACAGATCAGCCTAAGCAGGTTTTGCACAACCATAGACCTTAGTATTCAGGGCGGCCCCAATCTTTGCTTGTCGCAAAAGCCAAGAGCTGTTAGTGCACAATTAGTGTAAAAGTTTAAGTGGTTGTCTTGGTTCCTGTCGTAAAGAGTATCGGCGCAGTGCGTTCTGATCTGGCCTGTCTGTCGGGCTGGGCATGCGTTGCAAAAACGCACGTGAGTGCGTTTTCCCCCCTGATTCCGCTCGGCTTTTTGGCCGGGCCTGATGCTCAAAAGGCAAGCTTGTTCGGCGAGCTTGCATGCTGACGTTCGCCTCACCCCCTCAACGACAGCTGCAACCATGGGCGTCTTGCATGCGCCCCGCGACACCGTGCGCACCATTGGGGTCGTTTTATCCATTCGTGCGCATGCTTTATCCGCATGCGCAGCCAGCCTGTTCGATGGCGCGGTCACGGCCGCGGTCACAGGCTGATAGAACACCCGCAATCTTCGATCTCCAGCCAACAGCACGCCATGCAGCCGCATGGCTTGTGCCCTGCGTTTCAGAAAGCCAGACTCATGCGTAAAGCCAGTGTATTTGCACGGTCCTTCCGGATGAAGGAAGCCGGCCGCTTGTTTGCACAACAGCTTGCTGTGGTGATCCTGAGCGTCTTGACGCTGCTGATGGCGTCTTCTGCGCAGGCGCAGCCGCTGCCCAGTTCTGAAATGACCTCTGCGGGTGCATCGACCGCCGCGACCCCCCCGACACAAGGCCCGTCATCGGCGACCTTGTTCAACAACGCCGATAACGCGGGCGCAAACACATTCACTGCGATTTCAGCGCCATCGCCAGCGGTGACGATACGGATTCTGAACCAGCAATATGCCAACGGCACCAATTTCGCCGCAAACGGGTTGATGATCGGCGGTAACGATGTGGGCGATCCGCTGTATACACGGATGAACCTTTTTGGCGGTGCGCAGAATAACCAGTTCACGTCCTTGCCCGGCGTGACGGCTGGGACAGGGATTGATGTTGCGCTAAACCACGCCTTCCTTCTGGAGGCGCGAACAAATGGTTTGCGGGCGGCGGGCGCGCCGAATGCCGGTCGGATCTATTTTGCGGACATCCGGCTGGATTTCAGCACGCCCTTGTCCAATCCCGTGCTTCATCTTGCAGGTATGGGTGGAAACGCTGGCGGCAAGAACTTTACCATCGAATTCGACTTTATTGCGGCCCAATCCAGCGGAGCGACCGGGATTGCCCGTCTGTCGGGCAATGATGCTTTTGTGGTGTCGGGCAATCAGATCAACAACGGCGTGGCGAACCCCGGTTCGGTGTGCTCCGCCGCAAACAGCGGTGCTTGCGGCTCGGTCCAGGTGCTGGGCGACGCGGTCAGCACTGTCTTTCTGCGCAGCTATATGCGCAGCAATCAGGGCGGAACGGCATGGCCCACCAACGGTGCAGAGGGCTTTTTCATTGGTGTTTCCGGTGAAGTGGCCGATATGCAGCCTGCGTTCAGCGCGCTGCCCGCTGCGGTCATTCCCGGCGCAACCTATTCCGGCCTGACGCTGACCTGCACCAACAACGGCCCCAACACGGCACGCGGCGCCACCTGTGCGCCGTCGGTCAATATCGGCACCATCTCGAATCTGACCTGTACACCGGCTGTGCCAGCGTCGATCTCGCCGATAGCGCCAAACAACAGGACAGTCTGTACTTTTGACTATGCGATTCCCGCCAGCGCAAGCGGGAACGCAATCACCTTCACCGGCCAGACCGGCGCCCTCAACGACCGCATCGGCGGGACGGTTGGCACGGCTGGCAATAACCAGATCACCCAGTCCGTTCCCGTTGCGCGATTCACACTGGGCAAGACCAGCCCCACAGCAAGTTACGCGGCCGCTGGTGACGTGATCAGCTACCAATTCCTCATTACGAATACAGGCGGCGCAACGCTGCCCTCGCCGCCGGTGATCAGCGATCCGCTGGTGCCGACGGTTACCTGCCCCGCGGGCTCCATCGCGCCCGGTGGCACGCGGGTTTGTACTGGCTCCTATACAGTCACGCAGGCCGATCTGGATGCAGGTGCGGTCGTGAACACTGCAACCGCCGCGCTGACGATAAGCGGGCGCACGGCCACCGCTGGGCCGAGCACCGCAACGGTGCTTGCCACGCAGGACCCCGCGATTGCGGTGGTGAAGTCGGCGGCACTGGGTGGCACGGGCGCTGTGGGTGACGTGATCACCTATACATTCGACGTGACGAACACCGGCAATGTGACGCTGGCGGATGTGGCGGTCAGCGATCCGCTGCCCGGCTTGTCGGCGATCGCGCCGGCGGGCGTGGCGAGCCTTGCGCCGGGCGCCTCTGCGGCGTTCAGCGCGAGCTATGTGGTCACGCAGGCCGATGTGGATGCGGGCGGGGTGACGAACCTTGCGACAGCGACGGGCGATGACCCCGCAGGCGTGCCTGTGAGCGCGCAATCGGCGGCGGGCACGGATGCGGCCGGCGCGCCGGTGCCTCCGGGCGCACAGACCCCCGGCACGCCGACCGTGGTGACACTGGCGCAGGATCCGTCGATTGCGGTGGTCAAGACGATCACGGCCGGGGCGAGCTATGCGGCTGTGGGCGATGTGATCAGCTACGAGATCACGCTGGCCAATGACGGCAATGTGACGGTCTACA
>NZ_JAXIWG010000008.1:0-1477 GCF_034652275.1 Yoonia sp. 72
AGGACCCCGATTTCCCGGTCCCCTCTTGATAAGAACCCGATGCCCGGACACCTCTCCGAACTCCAGCCTGTGAATGAAGTCAACACGAAGGGGCAGTTTTTCCGTGCATCGTTCGGAAAAAACCCCAGGTTCCAAATACAGCTCGACAAGCGGCCTCTCTCCCCGGGGACATCTCGAGAGGCAAGCGGAGTTCCATGCCTCAACCCAAGACGAGGCCTGACTCTCCTGTCCCCAGTCTGCAGGGACCCTGCGATCGGAGTCTGAAATCAGAGGTACCCTGCGGTTCCTGCCTCAACTGGAGATGAGGCCCTCTTCCAATGCACCAAGCCCAGTGGAGTCCCGAGAGGCCCCTCCCACCTCCAGTTTCCCTGGCTTCTCAGAGCCACCATGAGAAGCCCCCTGAGGTCACCTGCACAAGTCGAGGGAACCCAGGGTTTCCTGCCTCAACCCGGGAAAGACCTCGAGAGACCTTCTTCAACACGTCTCGAGGCCAGATTCCCCTACCATGGCTCGGGAGCAATGACGCGCTCCCCCTCGCCACTCGCATGGAGACCCGACTTCCCTGGCGCCCCACGAGAGGCTCACTGACCTCGCCGTCGTACCTCGTGAGAAACCGCACACTGGGGCCGCCGCTCGAGAACAACCCCGAGATTCCCCCGTCATCGAGAGAGGAGGGCCTTCGTCTCCTGCATGGCCTAGCGACCAATCTCGCGACCTCTCTCCAAACGCCTCAGGAGGCTTGACTCCCTTGAGTCCACCCAGTGAGCTCCCAGAGATACCCGTCGCGACTCGAGAGCAGAGCGGGCTTCTTTGCTTCCACTCGAGATGAATGCCTGTCTCCCCGGGTGCGTCTGGAATGCAACCCCGAGATCCCTGTCGCCCCTGGAGAGGAACATTGGCTTCTGGACACAAGCCTAGATGAGGTCTATTGGCCCTGCAGTCACTCGAGAGCAATCCCCAGCTTTCCTTCGCAACTCGAATGGAAGATTGGACTTGCCTGGGCCAACACAAGAGGCAGCCTGAATTCCCCGTCGTAACTCGAGAATCCCGCCGTAACTCGAGAAAAACCACGTGGCTCCCCCGTCATCGCAAGATGAAGCCCTTTCCCGCTACAGCGCCTCAGGAGAAGTCCCACGTTAGGAATTGGAGGTCGAAAGGGCCCTTGGCACCCTTGATGCGACCCACAAAGTTCCCCGAAATCCCGGTCTCCCTCGAGAGGAACACCGAGGTTTTCCGGCACCCCCTCCTCTGAGCCCTTTCTCCCCTCCTGATCTGGACAGGAGGGTCGACTCCCCTGCTTTGTCTGGAAGGGGTTCCCGACCTTCCGGTCGCACCTCAGGATGAGGCCGGTCTCACGAAGACATTCCAGACGTGGCCTCGTGGGTGGTTCCACATTCCGTAGGACCCCGATTTCCCGGTCCCCTCTTGATAAGAACCCGATGCCCGGACACCTCTCCGAACTCCAGCCTGTGAATGA
>NZ_JAXIWG010000009.1:0-1229 GCF_034652275.1 Yoonia sp. 72
GTCGGGGTGCCGGGGGTCTGTGCGCCCGGCGGCACCGGCGCGCCGGCCGCATCCGTGCCCGCCGCCGATTGCGCGCTCACAGGCACGCCCGCGGGATCATCGCCCGTCGCTGTCGCAAGGTTCGTCACCCCGCCCGCATCCACATCGGCCTGCGTGACCACATAGCTCGCGCTGAACGCCGCAGAGGCGCCGGGCGCAAGGCTCGCCACGCCCGCCGGCGCGATCGCCGACAGGCCGGGCAGCGGATCGCTGACCGCCACATCCGCCAGCGTCACATTGCCGGTGTTCGTCACGTCGAATGTATAGGTGATCACGTCACCCACAGCGCCCGTGCCACCCAGTGCCGCCGACTTCACCACCGCAATCGACGGGTCCTGCGTCGCCGTGGCCGTGGCCATATCCGAGGCCATCTGCGGCTCGTTGCCAACGCCGTCACCCGTGGTATCGGCATCGCCCATCCCCGTCGCCGTATTGGTGAAGCTGCCCGCGTCCAGATCGGCCTGCGTGACCACGTAAGTGGCTGTATAGACCCAGATCTCGCCCGCCTCGAGCACGCCAATCGTGCCCGCATCGCCGCCCACAAAGGTCAGGCTTGTCGCCTGCGGGTCACCGAGCACAGGAGTGTAGACCGTCACATTGCCGTCATTGGCCAGCGTGATCTCGTAGCTGATCACATCGCCCACAGCCGCATAACTCGCCCCGGCCGTGATCGTCTTGACCACCGCGATCGACGGGTCCTGCGCCAGTGTCACCACGGTCGGCGTGCCGGGGGTCTGCGCGCCCGGAGGCACCGGCGCGCCGGTCGCATCCGTGCCCGCCGCCGATTGCGCGCTCACAGGCACGCCTGCGGGATCATCGCCCGTCGCTGTCGCAAGGTTCGTCACCCCGCCCGCATCCACATCGGCCTGCGTGACCACATAGCTCGCGCTGAACGCCGCAGAGGCGCCCGGTGCAAGGCTCGCCACGCCCGCCGGCGCGATCGCCGACAGGCCGGGCAGCGGATCGCTGACCGCCACATCCGCCAGCGTCACATTGCCGGTGTTCGTCACGTCGAATGTATAGGTGATCACGTCACCCACAGCGCCCGCGCCACCCAGTGCCGCCGACTTCACCACCGCAATCGCGGGGTCCTGCGTCGCCGTGGCCGTGGCGATATCCGAGGCCATCTGCGGCTCGTTGCCAACGCCGTCACCCGTGGTATCGGCATCGCCCATCCCCGTCGCCGTATT
>NZ_JAXIWG010000010.1:0-1155 GCF_034652275.1 Yoonia sp. 72
GTCGGCGTGCCGGGGGTCTGCGCGCCCGGAGGCACCGGCGCGCCGGCCGCATCCGTGCCCGCCGCCGATTGCGCGCTCACAGGCACGCCCGCGGGGTCATCGCCCGTCGCTGTCGCAAGGTTCGTCACCCCGCCCGCATCCACATCGGCCTGCGTGACCACATAGCTCGCGCTGAACGCCGCAGAGGCGCCCGGTGCAAGGCTCGCCACGCCCGCCGGCGCGATCGCCGACAGGCCGGGTAGTTCGTCCACCACAGTCACATTTGTCAGCGGCACATCACCTGTGTTGGTCACGTCAAATGTATAGGTGATCACGTCACCAACAGCGCCCGCGCCACCCACGACGGCAGATTTGACCACCGCAATCGACGGTGCAGCTGTATAGAGAACCGTCACTGACGCCAAATTCGACACATTGCCCTGTGTATCGGCCACGGTATAGCTGACAGGTGCCGGATCGGCGGTAAAGCCAGCCTCGGGCGTGAAGCTGATCGTGCCGGTCAGCGGATCGACAGACCAAATGCCTGTGCCGTCAACCACCAGCATACTGACCGCAACGCCGTTCGCATCGATCAGCCGCACACTGGCCGGATCAAGTGGCAGATCGCCAACCGTGTCATTGCCCATCACATCAACAACCACCGTCGCCCCAATCGCATTGCCGGTGCTGGTGTCGTCAACCGCCACGGGTGGCAGCGTGAACGCCAGCGTGATCGTGGCCGCGTTCGAGACATTGCCGTCATTGTCGGCAACCGTATAGCTGACCGGCGTCGGATCGGCGGTAAAGCCGGTCTCGGGCGTGAAGGTCACGATGCCCGTCGCCGGATCGATCTCCCAGATCCCCTCGCCCGGCACGGCCAGCGTCTTGCCGCCATCGGTCGCGTCAGCGCTGGTGAAGACCACCGTGGTCGCATCCAGATTGCCGTCCGGATCGCTGTCATTGGCCAGCGGGTCCAGCGTCGCAGCCGTGTTCGTCGGCAGCCCGGCCACAAGGTCATCTTCCGCAACAGGCGCAACTAAAGGCGTGGCCGTCGATGTGTTGTTCGCGGTGTTGGGATCGGTCTGATTACCGGTGATGCTGGCGGTATTGGCGTAAACGCCGGTCGGCCGAACGGTCGCGGTGATTGTCAGCGTTGCCTGCGCGCCGGACGCCAGG